>CAZDWS010000009.1:0-213311 GCA_964509295.1 uncultured Geobacteraceae bacterium
CACAATCAATACAAATAAATGCTATTCGGTTTTCAAAGACCAGATCTGCAACCCGACAAAGATATTAAGCCACTAGTATCTCTTTGGACCCCGCCGACACAAAAAAGCTGTGTCTCAAAAGGGACTCAGTTTTTAACACCACAACTTCAAACTGTCAATAAAAAAAACAGACATGGGATAATTTTATTTTTTGTCTTTAGATGTAAGGCTGCCATAACGAGATGATAAAATCATAAAAACGAACACAAACAGCTAACTTAGCAAATATTTTCTTGCGCTGAAGTCAAAGCATATTGTAAATGTATGAAATGAAAAAAAACATAAATATATCCCATCAAATCCCATTAGCTCGCATACTTATTCTTTCAATATGCCTTACCGCTTTTTCTATTACTGCTTACGCTGACACCAGAAGTGAGGCGAAAGAAGCTGTACATAAACTCAGGCATTCTATTAGTACCAAGAACACACCTGATGAAATAGCCAGTATTGAAACCACTTACTCTGTTGCAGAGCAGTACTTCAAACAGAATAATATTGAATCTGCGGAACAATACTATCTGCTTACCATTCAAAAGGCAAAAATCCTTAATTCTCTTTTTTCAGAAAAACATGCACATGCCAGAGAGATAAACTCGACAAATGCTCTAAATCCAGCGAACATTACTTTGCCAGAGACTCCGGCAATTAGACCTGAACCTGTTGTATTAAATAGCGGGTCCACAAATAATCAGCCTACAGTTATAGAAGCGCCCCCTGCTGATGAAAAAACCGCAACACAAGCTGATAATAAAGAAAATGAAGATAATTTTCTGATTGAAACGGTTGCATCCGAATTCATGGTCGGCAACCCCAGTTCATATGTTGTTGCAAAAAATGATACTATCAGGCTTATTGCCGCAAAACTAGGAGTCACCCGCCAGCATTTAATGGATCTGAATAAACTTAATTCAAAGTCCACACTAAAAGTCGGGCAATTGATTCGATATAATAACCGAAAAATCATACCCCAAAAAATTCGAAACGGTATTGTGATAAATATCCCCGAAAAAACTCTGTATTATTTTAAGGGTGGGAAGCTTACCAGATCGATCCCTGTAGCGCTGGGTGTTGCTACGAAAACCAAAAAGTTTGACTGGAAGACTCCTACAGGCAAATTCAAGATCGTAGCGAAACAAAAGGATCCGACCTGGCTTGTTCCACCTTCCATACAGGAAGAGATGGAAGATGACGGCAAAGAGGTCATAAAAAGTATTCCTCCTGGACCAACAAATCCCTTGGGCAAATATGCACTCAAGACGTCTTTACCAGGTATCCTGATCCATAGTACAATCAGACCGGCATCAATCTACAGTTTTGCCAGCCACGGATGCATAAGAGTATATCCACAGCACATGGAGGAGTTTTTTAGCGAAGTTCCAGTTAATACACCAGGTGAAATCATTTATCGGCCCGTTAAATTGACCAACACTGAAACAGGTCGTATTTTCCTTGAGGTGCATAATGATGTATACGGCAAGAGCGCTGCACTGCATCAGGTAGCTAAACAGCTGATAGAGAAACAGAAACTTTCAGATCGTGTAAACTGGGATAAAGTCAGGTCGGTGATAAAACAGAAGGCGGGCATTGCAGAAGATATTACCCTTTAGAACCAAGCTGCACATCATAAAATAAGGGCGCTTCTGCTATCAGAAGCGCCCTTATTTTATCCCATAACTATCAGAAACGTTTACTCATAAGCGTTTGGTTCTGTCCCTTTGATGAAACACTCCATGCTAGAGCCAATTGCCCCTTCTTTAGCAAGTTTGCCGGTCTTCGTATTGATCCTGACAAAACTGACCCCTTCAGGTATTTCAAAGTTTTCAACAGGAAGTCCAATCACAGCTTTCTGCATAAATTCTGCCCAGATCGGAGCTGAAGCCTGTCCACCTGATCCACCTGCCCCAAGAGAGCGTTCCTGGTCATACCCCACCCATACACCAGTGACTAATTGCGGTATATATCCAACAAACCAGGCATCCTTTGAGTCATTAGTTGTCCCGGTTTTACCTGCAACAGGACGCCCTATCACCGATGCCCGATGTCCGGTACCGCTGGAAACAACACTTTGCATCAGGTTTGTAATCACATAGGAAGTTTCCGGTGAAACGACTGGAACAGGTACTGCCGGCTGAGTATCCTGCAAAATTGTGCCACTGTTATCCGTCACTTTTATAATTACGTTTCTTGGCACTAACATCCCTTTGTTGGCAAAGACAGCATAGGCTGAAGTAAGCTCCAGCGGCGAAACACTCGCTGCACCGAGAGCTAATGCGAGGTTTGCGGGGATCGGAGTAGTAAAACCGAGCTTTTGAGCGTATTCGGCAGCATAAGGAGCACCGATCTGCTCCATTATCTTGACGCTGACAATATTAATCGAGTTTGTCAAAGCATCTCTCATGGTAACAGGGCCACGAAAGATCCCGTCATAATTTTTAGGTCGCCACATTTTACCGGTGCCGTCCGGGTACTCTACTTCTGAGTCATCAATTACGGTGGCTGGTGTTAGTCCCTTATCTAAAGCGGCTGCATAGATGAGCGGCTTAAAAGCGGAACCGGCATTACGCTTTGCCTGAATAACACGGTTAAACTGGCTCTTTCTGAAGTCATAACCGCCAACCATGGCCTTGATTCCACCGTTACGCGGATCTATAGCTACCAAGGCAGCCTGAACCTCAGGTGTCTGGTCCAGGGCAAACTGCGCTCCATCTTTCTCCTTACTGGTTTCTGGAGAAATAACAGAGACTTCGATCACAGACCCGAGAGTTAACGACTTATTCGCCTTCTCAGGCTTTCCATATTGATTAACCATACCGACCCGTCCGGCCCAGGACAGGTTTTTCCTGCTCAGAATCCCGGTCCGGTCGCCGACCCGGACAAGCACATCCCCTTTTGCCGGAATGAATCCGACAACAACGCCCAAATAGGTTTCACCAGTTTTAAGCTGTTCTGTATCTATGCCGTCTTCAATCTTTTCACAATAATCCTCAACATCAGTTTCCTTTAGATACTTGGTAGGGCCACGGAACCCCTGACGTTTATCTACGACCTTGAGTCCGTTCTTGACACTTTCATATGCTGCCCGCTGCATGCCTGCATTCATGGTGGTATATATTTTAAGTCCACCTTTATAGAGCTGTTCCTCACCATACTTTTCCTCAAGCTGAATCCTCAGATGCTCTAAGAAATAAGCCGATTGAGTGCTATTTACTTTTTTCATGGACGAAATAACAATTGGTGTTTTTTTGGCGTGCTCTGCTTCTACAGGGGTGATGTAAGCCTCTTTGACCATCCGCTCCAGCACATAGGTCTGACGCTCCTTGGCGCGTTCCAGATGCTTTATAGGCGAATATGTATTGGGAGCTTTGGGAAGACCTGCCAACATTGAAATTTCTGCCAGATTCAACTGGTCAACATTTTTCCCGAAATAAGTTTCAGCAGCAGCCTGAACACCGTAAGATCCACCACCAAGATATATCTGGTTGAGATACAGATACAGGATCTCGTCCTTGGTAAGTTTTTCCTCCATGCGCTTGGCCAGAATTGCCTCCTTAATCTTACGGGAAAACTTTTTTTCCGGAGTCAGCAGCATGGACTTGGTAACCTGCTGTGTTATGGTCGAAGCGCCTTCTTTTTTTCTCATGGAGATGATGTTTTTTACAGCAGCCCGGACAATACCGAAATAATCGATACCTTTATGGGAATAAAAATTAGCATCTTCTGCTGCAACAAAAGCCTGAATAAGCTTACGCGGCATCTTGTCGATTGGAACAACGATTCGCCTTTCAAGGTAAAACTCCCCAACCAGAGTGCCATCATCGCCAAAAACCTGTGAAACAATCGGCGGCTTATAATATGCCAAATTATCGACTCGCGGTAGTCGGGCTACCAGATAAAAAACATAACCGGCCATACCAAGTGCAGCAAGTATCGAAAGTGTCACGCCAATAAGTATGAATGTACCGGCGAGACTTTTCTTTTTTTCTGGTGATGGCGCTCTTCTATCCATAAATTTCCCCTATTTGAATCATTTCTCCATCCATAACATTCAGTACTATACTAAAACTCTTAATTAGTCTCTGCAAAATAGCTCATATCAACGGGCTATTTCAAGCAGTTTCAACTCAAGCCACCTTAGCTGCAACACTCTCCATATATTCAACCAGACTAGCCATATCTACCGGCAAATCGGCAGTAAACTCCATATAGCTTCCAGTCACAGGATGGATAAACCCGAGCACGGCAGCGTGCAGCGCCTGCCTTCCCAATAATGATATTCGTTTACGCAGTTGGGTGTCCGGAATATTATTGAAACGTCCACCATCCGGGTAAAGTGGGTCACCCACTACCGGAAAGCCGGATTCGCTCATATGCACCCTGATCTGATGTGTCCGGCCGGTTTCCAGACGCAACTCAACCAGTGTAACTCTACCGTATCTGGCTTTAACCCGCCAGCGGGTAACAGCATGTTTACCATGACGGGCCTTTCCTGACTGGCGTAATCTCTCAGTCGGGTGCCTTCCTATAACACCCTCTATTTTACCGGAATCATCCTGTGGATTCCCGTATACAAGCGCCTGATACAGCCTTTTGATTGAATGGACACTGAACTGGGCTGATAGTCCCTGATGAGCCCGGTCATTTTTGGCAGCCACCATCACTCCGGAGGTCCCTTTATCGAGACGATGCACTATTCCGGGACGCAACTCACCGCCAATACCGGATAAATCCTTGCAATGCGCCAGCAATGCATTAACCAGAGTACCATCGCTGTTTCCTGCACCCGGATGCACGACCATACCAGCCGGTTTATTGATTACGATCAGGTCACTATCTTCATAAAGTACATCCAGCGGAATATCCTCAGGTAAAGGTTCAGCTGCGACCGGTTCTGGAATTTCGACATCTATGTTTTGCCCAGCTTTTAATTTCAAAGAAGAGCGGGCAGGTTTACCGTCAACTAAAACATTTTCAGATTCAATTAGCTTCTGGATCATTGAGCGGGTTTCACCTGCCAACTCTCGACTGAGAAATTGATCAAGCCTGACAGACTCTGCATCAAAAGGAACAACAATTATCATAAACAACCCCATTAAATACTAAAGTTCGCTTTCTGCAGAAGCAGAAAAATAAAAAGCGCGCCTTAAAAGAAAAGGCACGCCAGTGTCCAGTCAAAAGAATAAAAAATGTTTACCAGATCGAAGACTCAATTTTCCCTGCACGCTTGATTAGTACATCCACCACAGCAATATTATACAGCTGTTCCGGATTCAAATCAGCTGACACTCTGGAAAAGAAATGCTGACGACCTTCTTCCAACTGTTCATCAAGTGTATCAAAAATATCGTCATTTTTGATTCCGTTTTCAACCTTTTCCTGGTTGTAAATAGCTACGTCAGAGACAATGGCCCTCGCCAGACGCTTAGCCTGTTCAAGATTATCAATCATATTCATGCTTTTCACCTCAGCCGTAGAAATTTTTATACAAGTTATAACACGAAAAATGCTACTTCAGCTTTATTGCAAAATATATACTTGAATCGCCTCGTCTGACAAGAATTGTCATACGACCACCCTTTGCCTGGCTGACAATAGTTTGATAATCAGTAACATTATTGACCCGTTTTCGGTTAATCGAGACAATTACATCCCCACGCTTGATGCCTGCTTCGGCAGCCGCACCTCCACGAGCTATATCTACAACCTGTATACCCTCACCATTTATTTCCTCAACAATCAGGCCAAGCTGGTCTACCTGCGCCTGAGGTTTTCCAGCACCTGGCTCCCTGGGCTGCTGTGTGGCAGAATCAGCATTTAAAAGTGTAATTGTCAAATCCAACGATTTGCCATCTCTGTAAACAGTTAATTTGCTCGGCTTACCAATGGCACTCTCAGCTACAATCCGTTGCAGATGAGATGAGTCCTTAACCTCCACACCATTAAATGAAACAATTACATCTCCCTGACGTATGCCGGCTTTATCTGCCGGACTACCCTTTGCTACGCCATTCACAAGAGCGCCACCCGCCTTGCTCAGACCGAAGGAATTGGCCAGTTCTTCCGTAACCGGCTGAATAGAGACTCCCATCCATCCTCGACTGACACTTCCCTTGCTGATCAACTGGGTAAAAATGGGTTTTGCCATATTTACCGGTATGGCAAAGCCAATCCCCTGCCCAGCCGCAACAATCGCCGTATTAATTCCGATTACTTCTCCATACACATTAAGCAATGGTCCACCGGAATTGCCAGGATTAATAGAGGCATCTGTCTGGATAAAGTTTTCATATGTTTCAATGCCCACATTGGAACGTCCTGTTGCAGAGACAACTCCTACCGTCATTGTCCTGTCAAGACCAAACGGATTACCGATTGCAATCGCCCATTGACCAACTTCAAGCTTGTCCGAATCGCCAAGAACTGAAACCGGCAAATCCGTTGCATTGATCTTGATGACTGCAATATCTGTCTTACGGTCACCGCCAATTATCCTGGCATCATAGACCTTATCATTGGACAGTTTGACCTGGATACTTTCTGCATCCCTAACCACATGATCATTAGTTACGATTATACCGTCTTTGCTGATAATAAAACCGGAACCGAGACTCCTGTCCCGCCTGGATTGACGACCATTAAAAAAATCATCAAAAAATGGTGAATTTTCAAAAAACGGCTGCACCGCTTTCTTTTTACTGATCGTAGATATATTAACAACGCTGGGAGTAACCTTTTTGGCTACAGTGCTAAAGGCTTTCTGGGTGGAAAGAATATCAGCCGGCACATCTTTTACAGGCGGCTCAGCCTCTCCGGTTTTTCGCTTTGACTCAAAAAAATGAGGAGAATCGCCTTTACTGCCACATGAAACAGTAAAAGAAAAAGCCAGAATACAGATGAAGGTATAAATTAGATGTCGTATTTTATATTTCATATGATTTAAGTCGCATTAAATGTAGTTTAAAATCTTAAAATACTTTGAAATATTAACTATGGTTAGCTGTTCTGTCAACCTAATTCAATTTCCATGGTGACTCATTTATCCCTACAAAACCCGCATTATCGATGTTTTCTGTTGCGACCAATCACGTAACAACCGAACCCTCTCCACAGCCGGAGGATGCGAATAATAGTAGGCGGCATAAAATGGATGCGGAAACAGATTGGAAAGATTTTCCACTGACAGTTTTACAAGTGCATCAGCAAGATCCTGTGGTCTGCCGGTCAACTCTGAAGCGAATTGGTCCGCCTCGCGCTCATGGCAACGTGACCTCCAGGCGGAAAAGGGTGTCACAGGAAATAATACCAGCGATGACAGGAATCCAAGCAGCAACATTTTTGCAGGAAGGGATAGGTCTGCATTTAAACCCAGCAAGCCTGGCAATCCGGGCCAGTTCAGGACATGATAGCCAACCCAGGCGGCAACTAAAGCTACCAGTTCAGCAACCAGCAACCTCTTCCAGATATGCCCCTTTTTCCAATGCCCTATTTCATGGGCAAGTACGGCAACTATTTCACCATGAGTCATCTGCTTGATCAATGTGTCATACAGAACAATCCTTTTAACTTTACCGATACCGGTAAAATAGGCGTTGGAATGTTTACTGCGCCGGGAGGAATCCATCTGCATCACCTTCCCCAATGTCAAACCGGCCTTCTCCATCATTACTCGGATATCCTCTTTCAGACTTTCGTCAGAGACAGGTTCGAACTTGTTAAACAGAGGTTCAATAACATATGGAGAGATGAACATCATAAACAGGCTGAAGATCGCCATAAAGGCCCAAACCCAGATCCACCAGTGTTCCGGACTCCATTGAATCAGGAAGAATACCGCACCGACAATTATGACAAGCAGCAGCGATGATATCAGTTGGGACTTAATAAAGTCCGTAAACCATAAACCGGGTGTAGTAGTGTTGAACCCATAACGTGATTCGACACAAAAAGTACCATAGAGACTGAATGGGATTCCAAGAGCTGTCAGAATCCAGGTCAAAAAAAGGAAAAACATAACAGCATGCAGAACAAACGAGGTGGTAATACCGTAAACAAGACTGTCATAGAACGCTATATACCCACCAAACAAAAATACTATCAAAATAGCATTATCAAAAATCGATTCCCACAAACCGGCGCGACTGCTGTCCAGAGTATAGGCGGAACTTTTACGAAGTTTTTCCAGATCAATTGCACCTTCAAATCCTGCCGGAACATTTGTGCCATACTTTTTAAGGTGCCTCAGGTTGATATACCGCAACCAGTATGTAAAAGCGGTTGTGGCTGCAAACAGCATAAAAATGATTATTTTCAAGTCAGCTCCGGAAAGTTCTTTTAAAATTTAAAAAGCCCCACCGTTTCCGGTGAGGCGACCCTTCTCAGCTCTTTAGAGCCGTGAGTATCTTGTCGGCAACATCTTTGCCGCTGATATTGTAATTCCCCTTTGCCAGCTGTTCTCTGATTGCAGCTACCTTATCAAGCCGAACTTCATCTTCGCTTGGTACTGCAGCCATCATTTCCTTCACCCTTTCAGAGATCTGAACATTGACGGCATCAGTTTTTTCTTGTGATGCAGTTTTCTGTCCAACCGGTTCAGCAATGTTGTTTTGCATCTGGTTTTTGGTCAAAATCTGATTTTGTACTGTTGTCTCTACTTTCATAAGTGCTCCGATGATTGCATCTTTCTGCAGCATGATTCACCCATCGGCATTTTACCCGCAAATCTTTAATTTCACCTGCCTGCTGCAGCATTATTAACATCCAGTATTTTAACTTTGCCCAACGTAGCCAAAGGTTTATCAAACTTTGACGCATCACCGACTACAACAATTTTAAATTGATCCGGCTTGAGATATTTTCTTGCTGCATTCAGAATATCGATCTTTGAAACCTTGGCTATATTATCCCGGTACTTTTCCAGATAATCAGGAGAATAGTTATAAAATTCAAGTCGAGCTCTCTGCGTTACAATTGCAGATGGACTTGTAAAGCCGAACATGAATGAATTAATGATATATTCCCTGGCAGCGAACAGCTCCTGTTCAGTAACTTCTTCTTTGGTCATTCCTGTTATTATTTCCTTCATCAGGCTGATGACCTTTACGGTTGTTTCTGCCTTGGTTTCTGTTTCAGCAATAAAACTGCCGGTAAAGTGGCGGCCAATATCAAAATGGCTCCCCACATTATATGCCAGCCCCTGGTTGGTTCGCACCTCCATCATTAACCTGGATGTAAAACTGCCTCCCAGAATATAGTCCAGCATTCGCACTGCATAGATATCCGGGCTGTCTTTGGTGATGCCCAAATGCCCCATACGGATCACGGACTGGCTGGCATCTTTTCTACCAAACAGTATTTCCTGGATAAAAACCGATTCTGGTTGAGGGATTACAGGCAGTTTAAGTGCTTCCTGGTTTTCTGGCTTGCCAAACAGGGCATTCAATTGGCGCACCATATCATCGCGATCAAAGTCTCCGGAAACGGCAAGAATCAGGTTATCAATCCTGAAGAAGCGACGATGAAAATCGATCATGTCCTGACGGGTGATTGATTGAGCAGTGGCAAAGGTTGGAACTACGCCTAATGGATGACCTTTATAAAGAACCATACCCAATTCTCGTCCTGCAACCTCTTTTGGATCATCGTTCTGCCGACGCAACCCTTCAATCATCTGTTTACGTGCAATTTCAACCCGTTGCTGGGTGAAGTCTGGGTGCAGCAACACATCACTAAAAATCTTCAAGGTGCGGCCAAAATTTCTGGATAATGTGCTTAGAGACACACTCCCCATATCTCTGCCGATAGAACTCTCCACAGATGAGGCCATGAATTCCAGTTCCTCATCAATCTTTTCCGGTGTGATTCCACCAGCTCCGCCACTACGCATAACAGATCCGGTCAGTCCAGCCAGGCCGGACTTGTCAGCCGGCTCATAAACCGAGCCGGTGCGAATCATAGCTGTCAAATTTATGATCGGAAGCTCCGTATCACGCAGCAGAAATACCGGCATACCACAATCCAGCACAACACGTTCAGCCTTTGGTATCTGGTATGCTAATTCAGGAAAAGTCATCCGGCGTGGATCGTTCTTTGGATTTTCACCTGCAAAAACTGATGAAAACGCTGTAAACACTATCAGGAGTAAGATAACAAAACGTTTCATTTGCTTTCTCCTCCTTTCTTGGTAATGAATCCCACAATACGGTTTTCTCTTGTAAAGTACTGCCTGGCTACTCTCTGAATGTCAGCGGCCTTTACTGCAGCCACTTTCTGGCGATACTCAATCATATATCTCCAACTTCCGGCAATCGCCTCATATTCGGTCAGATTACGGGCCAATCCGCCATTTGTGCCCATTCGCCTGGACTCTTCAAATTCAATTTTATTGAGTACCTTCTGCAGATCGCGGTCATTAACCAGCTCTCTCTTCAACAACTCCAGTTCGTCCAGGATCGCTTTTTCAACCTCTTGAATCGTATGGGGCGCCCTGGGATTGGCATTTATCACAAACAGGTTGGGATAACGGCTGCCCGGCGCATCAAAAACTCCGATGTCGGCAGCAACCTGCTTTTCTATGACCAGTTTTTTATACAGCCTGGACGTACGACCGGACCCCATAATACTGGCAATGACATCAAACACATAATCATCCGGGGAAGAAATGGATGGTTTATGAAAACCGAGGATAATGGTCGGTTCCGACTCTGCAACATGTTCAATGCGGCGTTCACCAGACTGCTTGGGTTCAATAGCAGTTACATTGGGCACAGCCGCTCCGGGTGCAATATCTCCAAAGTAGTTCTCCACCATGGCAATAACAGCCCGGGGTTGAATATCACCAACAACAGCAACGATGGCATTATTTGGTGCATAGTGGCTTCGAAAAAAGCGTTCGGCTTTGCTGCGGGTCAGGTTTTCGATATCCGACATCCAGCCGATTGTCGGTTGACCATAGGGGTGAGACAGGTAGGCTGAGGCAAGAAATGTTTCCCACAACTTGCTTTCCGGATCAGTTTCGTATGAGCGCCGGCGTTCCTCCATAACCACGGAACGTTCTGAGTAAAACTCACGCAGTACAGGATTTCGCATACGGTCCGATTCTATTGCGGCCCACAGTTCAAGTTTGTTGGCAGGCAGGTTGATCAGGTAGGTAGTTCCGTCACGACTGGTAAAAGCATTGTAACCGGAACCGCCGTTTTTGGCATACAGCTCGAAAAACTCGTCTTTAATCGCAAACTTTGATGCTTCTGCTTCCAGCTTCAACAACTGTTTTTCCAACTCCGCAACCTTGTCACTGTCTTTTCTGTCAGCCTTGGCCTTTTCTGCCAGCAGTAATTGGGCCGTCTTCTCGATCTGCTCCAGTAATGGCTGCTCAGCAGCATAATCCTTTGTTCCCAGCGTTTTGGTCCCTTTGAAAAGCATATGCTCCAACATGTGGGCGATGCCTCGCTCATCGCTTCGTTCATCCACGCTGCCGACACGAAAGCGTATCCAGGCTGAAACCGTCGGGGAGGTATGACGTTCCACCATCAGCAGTTTCATGCCGTTTTTCATGGTATGTTCTATGACCTTTTCATCCAGGCTGGCAGCAAAAACGGATGTTGCTATCAATGTATAAGCTAACAGTATATATATGATTCTTTTCATTCATCATCCTCATGTTTCATTATGTTGTGACTATTTTTATTGCGGATCGACTTGTCCCATGGCAGCAATAACTTTCCACTCTTCTTCAGATATCGGCTGGATTGAAAGACGGCTGCGCTTTACCAAAGGCATTTCGGACAAGAGCGGATTACCCTTGATCTGCTCCAAAGTAACCTCCTTTTTCAGAGGTTTCAGATAGCGGACATCCACCATGTACCAGATCGGATTATCCAGCGAAGATTTAGGGTCAAAATGTTCATTTTCCGGATCACGGGCGGTGAAATCCGCATACCCTTCCCGTACAACCATTGCCAGACCAACTATAGCCGGTTCCGGAATACTACTGTGGTAGAACAGTACCAAATCACCTAACTTGATTGAATCTCGTAGAAAATTACGGGCCTGATAATTGCGGACACCGTCCCAATGCTCCGTCATCTCCGGGCGGTTCTTCAGGTCATCAAAGGAAAAACAGCCCGGTTCGGTTTTAAACAGCCAGTAGTTCATTTCCAGATTCCTCAGCTTAATGCCACGGCCAGAGCTTCACGGGCCTCGTTGATAAAAATAAACTCCAGTTCATTGCGCACATTATCCGGGATATCTTCAAGATCATCACGATTGCGGTCCGGAGCAACAATCTTTCTGACTCCGGCGCGATGGGCCGCCAGTACCTTTTCCTTGAGCCCGCCGATTGCAAGCACCCGACCGGTCAGAGTAATCTCACCGGTCATGGCGACACCACGCCGGGCCGGTTTATTGGTCAACAACGAGACAAGAGCGGTAACCATGGTGACACCGGCTGATGGGCCGTCTTTAGGAATTGCTCCTGAAGGTACATGAATATGAATGACCCTGTTTTCAAAGGCTTCGTTGGTTATGCCGAAATCAGAGGCATGGGCTTCGATGTAAGAAAGGGCGGCCCGTGCCGATTCCTTCATCACATCTCCCAATGAACCGGTCAGGATCAGCTCCGCCTTGCCCGGCATGCTGGTGGCTTCGACAAACAGGATATCCCCGCCGGACTCTGTCCAGGCCATGCCGGTAACGACACCGATCCGATCATCTTCTGCTGCAACCTCATTATGAAATTTTCGAGGTCCCAGCAGTTCCGTAACCACCTCAGGTGTTATCGGGGTACGCAGCGGTTTCTTCTGGGTAATTTCCTTGGCGACCTTACGGCAGATTGATGCAATAGTGCGCTGCATGTTACGCACTCCGGCCTCACGGGTATATTCGGAAATTACTTTTTCAACGGCATCGTCATTGAAGACCGGCTGCATATCATTCAGACCGTTTTCTTCAATTTCCCGTTTGATGATAAAATTGCGTGCGATATGCAGCTTCTCTTCCGTGCTGTAACCGGCCAGACGAATCACTTCCATCCTGTCTTTGAGCGGTCCCGGAATCGGATCAAGCTGATTGGCGGTTGTAATAAACATTACCTTTGACAGGTCAAAGGGAACATCCAGATAGTGATCCTGGAAGGAGAAGTTCTGTTCCGGATCCAGCACCTCCAGCAGGGCCGAGGCCGGATCGCCGCGAAAATCCTGGCCCAGCTTATCAATCTCGTCCAGCATAAAGACCGGATTATTGCTGCCGCTACGATAAAGTTCCTTTATGATCCTGCCCGGCAGGGCTCCGATATAGGTGCGGCGGTGCCCACGGATTTCAGCCTCGTCGCGCATGCCGCCCAGTGAAATACGAATAAACTTTCTTCCCATGGAACGGGCGATGGATTTGCCCAGACTGGTCTTGCCGACGCCTGGAGGGCCGACAAAACAGAGCACCGGCCCCTTCATATTATCCTTCAGTGAACGAACCGCCAGAAATTCAAGGATACGTTCCTTGACCTTTTTCAGGTTGTAGTGATCCTCGTTGAGGATTTCCTCAGCCTTGATCATATCCAGGCTGTCTGCAGTAGAGCTATTCCATGGCATGCCGACCAGATAATCCAGATAGGTGCGGGAAACCGTATACTCGGGAGAAGCCTGATTGATCCGCTCCAGCCTTTTCAACTCCTTGTCGGCAATCTTGCGCACATCTTCCGGCAACTCAGCGTCTTCAATCCGCTTTCGCAATTCATTAATATCGGAAGTGCGAGCATCTTCCTCGCCCAACTCATCTTGAATATGTTTCATCTGTTCACGCAGGATATAGTCTTTCTGATTTTTGCCTACCTTGCGGTTGACTTCGTTGGCCACCTCGCTCTTGACCTGCATGCGCTGAACTTCATTGGTCAGATGCACATACACCTTTTTGAGACGTTCCAGCGGATCAACGGTTTCCAGAAGATCCTGCAGGTCTGCCAGCGGCAGACTCACATACAGCGCAACCAGATCGGAAAGGCGGGCCGGATTGTCGATGTAGTCAATCATCTTCATCACGTCGTCAGGCAGCGGCTTACCATGGGAGAGGGAGATTTTAAGCAGGGCATTCAGGCTTTGAACAAGTGCGTCGGAAACCATACTTTTTTCCACAAATTCACGAACAAGTTCACAATGTGCCAAAACAACAGCAGAAGATGTATCAAGCTCAAGGATACGCAGGCGATTCAGCCCCTCCAGTGTCACCTTGTATTTACCTTCGGCTATTTTTTTAATAAGATTGACTTTGCAAAGTGTACCGATCTCCCTGAAATCACCGGGCTGATCGCTGTTTTCCGTATCTGAACGTTGCAGCACAACCGCCACCAGCTTGTCGTAATTATCAGCCTCTTTGAAAATTTGCAGCTGACGGTCATCAACAAAAACCGGAAAGATCATATAAGGAAAAGGGACCATCTCCTTTTGCTGATAAATAGGCATTTTTTCAGGTATTTCTATATTTACGTATGGCATTTGATATTAATCCTTTTGAAGTTTTGTAGAAAATTACTATATCACAATTTGTATAAAATTAAAGCCTCACACAGGCAACCCTTCGCGCACACTGACCCTGACGATCCGTATTTTTTTTGCTGGCCCACCCAGACTACGATAAAGCAGCCCCAGAAACCTGACCGTAACCAACCGGTGAATGGCGGCCTGAGTCAAACGGTACAGCCAGCGCCTGACAAAAGAAGGAGATGGGCCGCCAAGCAAAAGTGGACAAAAATCAGACAACTGCAAAGAAACCCTGACCCCGCCCTCTACATTTTCCACCTTGAAAAGCAGTTCACCACGATCACATTCTCTCGGTTGCACAAGCAGACCTCCACTGACATGCATGACAGCAGAACTTCCATCTTTATCGCTGTTCAATACCAACGGTATAAATGTAATCAGACTTACCCCGCTTGACAAGAGCCTGAATCTGATCCCGTTAGAAACAACCTCCGGCCGGATGACGCTAGCGGTGAAAGCCCGGATATAATGCAGATAACGTTCAACAAGATTTTCGGCGGTCAAATCGCCGGCAAGCTCTATGGGGAAGACACTCCACTGGATGGAAAACACCGAAGAGTCCTCAACCAGAACCTGCTGACAGGCTATCTCCTGCACACGGGAAGCTGTCATTATATCCTCGTCATCCGCCTGATCAGTTCTTCATGCTGCGGGAACTGATGAATCAGCTTTTCACAGCGGCCAAGTTCAAAATCGCTAAAATCAAAACCTGGTGCAACCGTACAACCAACAAGTGAAAATTCGTCAACAGCTTCAGCTCCAAACCAGCTGCCAGCCGAAACAACAGCCTGAAAACTCTCACCACTGGCCGGGTCACTGCCCAATATTTTCTGTTCATACAAACCTGCCGGAGAAATCACTTCGATACCCAATCGGCCACCGGCGTAGAAGTGCCACAATTCATCGGACTTGATGCGGTGCAACGCTGAAAAGTCACCCTGTTCCAGCAGGAAGTAAATTGCAGTACAGAAAGAACGGGCACCTGAAAAACGTTCAGGCAGAGCACTACCGGGGACCGACTCCATGGAACGATAAGTTTCAATGAACCAACCACCTTCCGGATGGCGGATCAATCCCAATTGTTTGATCCAAAAGGCTGCACCCGACTTAACCATGATTTGCCTCCGCCCTGATCTTAACTTTCAAATCAATTCAACTATTTTGACAGCTGAATTTGATATTGCAATCAATTTTACGATATGGCAGCTTCTATCCATGTGATGAATCATCGTTCGATATGGGAGTTATAAATGTCTTTTGAAGTAAAAAAGGCTATAATTACAAAGAACGCTGAGAAGTTATATAAAAAGGAACATCATGAAACCAAACACCAAAAAAATATTAATTACAGGTGCTACAGGGTTTATCGGTCGTCGCCTTACAGCTGCATTGCTTGCACAGGGATATGATCTGCGATGTCTTGTGCGTGGTGATTCACCACATCTTCCAGAAGGGGTTGAAATCGTACGAGGAGATATGTTTGACCGTAACTCTCTGATGGCAGCCCTGCAGGAAGTAGACACAGCCTATTACCTTGTGCACTCCATGGCTGCTGGACGAGCAGGTTTTGAACAACGTGACCGGGACGCTGCCACAAATTTCGTCTCTGCTGCCGAACAGTGCCATGTGCGAAGAGTTATCTATCTGGGTGGATTGGGTGAACTGGGAGACAACCTGTCAGAACATTTGAAAAGCAGGCGAGAGGTGGCCGACATACTGAAAAGCGGTTCCTTTGCGACCACTGTTCTGCGGGCAGCCGTGATCATCGGGGCTGGGGGTGCATCGTTTGAGTTGGTACGCGGACTGGTTGAACGCTTACCCATAATGATTACCCCGCTCTGGGTTTCAACCCGTTGTCAGCCGATTGCTGTCAGTGATGTGATTGGCTACCTAACTGGATGCCTGCAAGACGATAGAACCGCTGGTCACGTTTTTGATATAGGCGGTCCTGACATTATAACCTACCGTTATATGATGGAAAGATTCGCTGCCATAAAAGGAAAACGATTATGGATCCTGCCGGTTCCGGTTCTTACACCAAGGCTTTCTTCATACTGGGTAGCACTCTTCAGTCCAATCAAACCATCAGTTTCTATGCCGCTGATCGAAGGTTTGAGCAATGAAGTCATCTGTCAGGACAATTCGATCAAGGAGTTGATTCCACTACAACTGACCCCCTACGATCAGGCTGTTCAACAGGCACTAAAGGAATCAAAAAGCAGTTAACTGCTGAATCCATATTTCTGGAGGAATAAATCATGAAAAAAATCGGCGTTGTTTTATCCGGCTGCGGTGTACGTGACGGAAGTGAAATCCACGAGGCCGTTCTAACCCTGTTGGCCATCAGCCAATGCGGAGCGGAATCGGTTTGCATGGCACCAAATGCAAACTTCCCGGAAACAGATCATCTGCAAATGCAGGAAACCGGTGCCAAACGTAATGCTCTGGTAGAATCGGCCCGCATAGCACGTGGTAATATCCGTGACATGGCCACGGTGAAAGCAGTTGATCTGGATGCCATCATTTTTCCGGGCGGTTTTGGGGCGGCCAAGAATCTGTGTGACTTTGCCATGAGGGGGGCAGCAGCTTCAGTCCATCCGGAAGTGACCAGGGTCGTAAAAGAGATGGCTCAGGCAAAGAAGCCGATCGGTGCCATCTGCATCGCACCGGTACTGATTGCCACCGTACTTGGTAAGGATTTGAAACCGACACTGACCATCGGCACGGACACCGACACAGCTGCAGAACTTGAGAAGACCGGCGCCATACACAGGAACTGCCCGGTTAATGATGTTGTTGTAGACAGGGAAAACAGAATTGTTTCCACACCGGCCTACATGCTGGCCAATACGGTATCAGAAGTACATGAAGGAATAGGGAAATGTGTCAGAGAGGTTATTGCGCTGACAAACTGATTATTAAAATAACACTAAAATTATATTATTAATTTTCTACTCATGCTTGCCGCCATCTTGACAGCGGCAAGCATACTATTTTCAGAAGCCCGGCCTGTTCCGGCCAGCTCATAGGCGGTACCATGGTCTACAGAAGTACGGACAATCGGCAGCCCTAGCGTCACATTAACCGCATCGTCAAAGTGCAGCATCTTCAGCGGTATCAGCCCCTGGTCATGGTACATGGCAACAACTCCGTCATATTGCCCTTTTTGTGCAAAATAAAAGAGCGTATCCGCCGAAAGCGGACCGACCACATCCACTCCTTCAAGCAGGGCCGCGGCAACAGCCGGCTCGACAATTCGCTGGTCCTGATTGCCGAACATGCCGCCCTCACCGCAGTGCGGGTTCAGTGCCGCCACAGCCAGCCGAGGTCGTTCAAAGCCCGTAAGCTGTCTGACACCAGCCTCGGTAATCCTGATCGTTTTCAGCACCTGTTCAAATGTTATCTGATCCGCCACATCGCTTAGCGCCGTATGAATTGTAACAAGACTTACCCTCAGCAAATCTCCTGCCAGCATCATCACATACTCATCGCTCCCGCAAAGCTCAGCCAGCAGTTCTGTGTGACCGGGATAGTGATGACCGGCCCGATTAAGAGCCTCCTTGCTAATTGGTGCAGTAACCATTGCGGCTACAGTTTCATCCAGACAGAACCTGGCGGCCGTACAAATGTAGCGGTAGGCGGCATCTCCACTGGCATCAGTCGGTTTACCGTAAATCATATCACTGTGACCAAGCGTAGAAAGTTCCAGCAGGGCAACTGAACCGGAAGGAACGGTATGTGCCTGTTCAACGGCGGAAATCACCTGTATGGAAAGTGATGAGTTACAAACCGTAACTGCCCTTTGCATGGTCGCCAGATCACCTATCACAACCGGGGTGCAACACTGTTCAACCAACGGGGAACTCAGTGCCTTGACAACAATCTCCGCCCCGACCCCACAAGGGTCACCCATGGTAATGGCGATTATCGGTTTGATTGAACGATCACTCATTTCCAGCCTCGCAAATCTGGGCAATAGCCAGGGTCACATTGGGTGATTTCACCTTCTTCAACAACAGCCTGCCGCCACCGCTGGCAAGCACAGCTGCCGGTTCTGCAACTCCTTTTGCTCCAATAGCGGCCAGGACATATTGTGACGGTTCAGTGGGCACCGAAACCCGGTTCAACTCTTCGCTGGAATAAAAAGTCAATCCCAGACCATACTTTTCAGCATAGGCAATCAGACCAGCTTCATCACTCTTGGCCTCTGCACTGGCGATACCAACTACGCTCTTCAAGGACACAAAACAGCGACGCAGCTGCGTATCGACAAACTCTTCGATCTCTTCCAGCGGTGTATTTCGGTTGCAACCGATTCCAAGAACCAGGTCACGAGGACGCAGTATCAGCAGATTTTTGTTTTGAGATTGATTCGGAAAAAATTGGTTGGTAATTAAGAGCAGGCCGTCGGCCCTGCTATTGGTCGCCTCTACAAAGGTGTCATAAAAGGAAAGTTTGCCACGACCATGAAACCAACTACGGACCTTACCGCTGCGGTCGACAACGGCTATTTCCTTGTCATCCAGCAGCAGGCTGTTGAGTGTCTTAATCCTGGTGATGTCGTCGATCACCCAGTTATTGTCTTTGGCAAGCATATCGAAAGAAGGGAGATCGTTGGCATCGGTGGCGGTTGTAATAACCGGATTAGCACCGCAGATGAAAGCGCAGCGGCGGGCCAGTTCATTGGCACCGCCCAGATGGCCGGAAAGCAGGGAAATAGCAAATTTTCCGGCATCATCAATGACAACTATTGCCGGGTCGGTCTGCTTGGACTGAAGATGTTCGGCAACCATACGAACCACAATGCCGGTGGCCATGATAAAGATAAAAGCGTCTACCTTGTGCCAGAGTGAACCAATCAGTTCTCTCAGTTCGGTCGGCTCAAAGACATGTCTTACAGAACCGGCCTGACCAGCATAGCGCTTGGAAACATAGAGCTCTGAGCCGGTCAAGCCATTTTGAAGTTTGCACCCCAATCGGGCTCCATTGCCGGTTATGGCAACGACGGCAATGCGCATATCAGGTAACTATTCCGCGATAACCGTGTGCAAAACCACCATCGTAAAGCAGAGATTTTGCTTTCAACCCTTCGCGGCGGGCCGCCAGCACATCGCCGACAACGATCAACGCCTGACGGTCAATACCGGCCTCCCGCACCTTTTCTGCAATATCACCAAGACTACCCTGAATTATTTGCTCATCATCCCAGGAGGCCCTGCAGACTATTGCAGCTGCCGTATCCTTCGTGTAAACACCTTCCAGAAGCTGTTCAACAACCTTTTCAATCATACCGACTGACAGGTAGATGACCATGGTGGCACCGATACGGGCAATCTGGCTGAGCCTCTCCCGTTCAGGAACAGGTGTACGCCCTTCAACTCTGGTCAGGATAACGGTCTGGGAAAGCTCCGGCAAAGTCAGTTCCTGTTTCAAAGCAGCTGCAGCGGCAAAGGCGCTGGTTACACCAGGCACAACCTGATATTCAATACCCAGCCGGTCAAGCGCTTCCATCTGTTCCTGAATGGCACCGTATATGGACGGATCGCCGGTATGCAACCTGACAACCTCTTTATCTGCAGCGATTGAGTCCATCATCACCGTGATAACTTCACTCAGAGTCATGCTGGCTGAGTCATAGATGTCAGCATTAGTGGCATAACGCTCAACAAGTTTGCGATCCACCAGACTGCCGGCAAAAATGACTACTTCGGCATGGCGCAGCAACCGAGCACCGCGAATGGTAATTAAATCATCGGCACCCGGTCCGGCACCGACAAAGGAAACTTTTGATGACATCTTTTTCTCCATATCAATTATATTTATCAATTCAGTAATATTCTGGTTTACGATCTGCAAAGCACGGGATCTGCGCCCGGTAATTTTCCATTACACTCATATCAAGTGTGGCAACCACTTCACATTCTTTTTCACCGGCGTCTGCCAGAACAACTCCGGTCGGATCAATAATCATACTCATACCAAAAAAATCGAGCTTGCCGATCTGTCCACAGGCATTACTTGAAATTACGAAGAGCTGGTTTTCAATCGCCCTGGCCCGCATCAGAGTTCGCCACTGTTCGTCACGCGGCTTGGGCCATTGAGCAGGCACGCAAATTATCCGAGCCCCCTCCAGTGACAGTCGACGTGAGAGTTCAGGAAAACGGATATCATAACAGACCATTACGCCAACCTTGCCGATGCTTGTCTCTGCCAGCAGCCAGCGGTCGCCACCGGAAAAAGCCCGGTCCTCACCCAGCAGAGTGAAAAGATGCATTTTACGATAGACACCAGCCAGCTTCCCATTGTCAATCACATAGATTGTATTGAAAACTTTATCACCGTTCGGTTCAGGCATGCTGCCGATAATCACCAGCTTGAGTCTGGTGGACAACTCCAGCAACTCATCAACTATGTCGGCTGTGCGAGTCGACAGCTCATTCAACTGCCTGTAGGCAAAACCGGATGACCACATCTCTGGCAGGACAGCCAACTGCGCACCTTGTTCAGCAACACGTTCAAGCGCTTTCCGGACATAATCCAGATTGGCATCCACATCACCCTGTTTGACATTGAACTGTATTGCTGCCGCGTTGATTTTCATGGAGTTGTCTCTGTATTTATTTTCTGGCAAACCTGGTGAAACAATTCCGTCGCAATTCGAAAAGCTTCGGCCGCATCTTCCCGCTCAGGATCAACAAAATCTCCAGGGTAGCGGGATTCAACGGCATAGCTCGTCAAAATGGAACTTACATCGCGAAAGGCGGCATCAAGCTCCGTGTCATTCAGCGTGTCGAGCAGAATGTCAATATCGTGAGTCCTACTGAAAGGAATTGAACGAACAATCAGCAGTGCTTTTAGAATTTTTTCAGCCGCCTGTTGAGCATGAAAGCATACCGTATCGGTAGGACCTTCTTCAGAAGCAAGAATGATTCGCGCCGAGGTGAGATCATGCTGAGCCTTCGCAATCCAGTCCCTAATTACCTGCGTTTCAGCTTTCATACATAACCCTTCCGGATTTTAATGCTTCTGTTACGACGTGATTTACCGTTCCTTTCCAATAAGCTACTTCTTCCGGAGTATAGACCAGAATATCCATCGGGCATGGTTTAGGTCTAAAAAGCATATGCAGCGGTACCGAGCGTTTATAGCGGAGAGGTTGATCGGACTCCATAACCACCAGCAGATCCAGGTCGCTGTCAGGAGTTGGTTTGCCTCCGGCATATGAACCGAACATGACGACCTTGCGCGGATGAAAATTTTGCACAATCGCCTGAACAACCCCCTCAATCGTTTCTGTGGTGATTAGTTCTCCGTATTTCTGGCGTTTTATGCTAACTGTTGCCATTTAACACCTCTCAAGGCTGGCTACGGTGAAAAGCTGTTTTGACAATTTTGAGACGTAACTCAAATTACCTCGTCAGTTGAGAATTCAAGTAGGCATGGACCACATCCATGTAGATCTCACGCGGTTTACTGGTTCCATCGCTTTGGGCGATCATACCTTCGCGCTCCATCATTTCTACCATACGGGCCGCACGGTTGTAGCCGATGCGCAGACGACGCTGCACCATTGAAATACTGGCCTGTCGTGTTTCTGCCACCAATCGTAGCGCATCTTCCCAGCGCTCATCAAGTTCCTCTTCGTCACCAACCCCGCCCTTATCATCCGTGTCCTTCATTTCAAGGATCGATTTTTCATAGATCGGCTTGCCCTGTTTTTTCAGGAAATCCACGACCCGCTGCACTTCGGCATCGGAAACAAAGGCACCGTGAATTCGATTCAAACGTGATGTTCCAGGCGGCATATAGAGCATATCACCAGCACCGAGCAGACTTTCTGCACCGTTGCAATCCAGGATCGTACGTGAATCAACCTTGGATGTAACCTGGAAAGAAATGCGGGACGGCAGGTTGGCCTTAATCAGGCCGGTAATAACATCCACAGACGGACGCTGAGTCGCCAGAATCAGGTGAATACCTGAGGCTCGTGCTTTCTGTGCCAGGCGGGCGATATGCTCTTCCACCTCGCGACCTGCTACCATCATCAGGTCAGCCAACTCGTCCACAATTACTACAATGTACGGGAGATGAACATGCTCAAGCTGTTCAGCTTCGTCAACCACAAAAGGCAGCGGCTCATTTAAAGCAGAATCATCCTCTTCAATTATCTCTTCCAGCTCTTCAATAATTTCAGCATCCGGTATGTTGTTCAGCTCTTCCTGCTCCAGCAGTTCACCAGCCAGTTTCTTATTGTATGAGTCTATATTTCTTACACCCTTGGCCGACATAAGCTGATAACGCCGCTCCATCTCATTAACAGCCCATTTCAGCGCCAGAGAAGCCTTCTTCGGCTCGGTCACAACCGGCAGCAGCAGATGCGGAATACCCTCATACATGGAGAATTCCAGCATTTTGGGGTCAACCATGATCATGCGCACATCGCGCGGTTCAAACATGTACAACAGTGACAGGATCATGGTGTTAATAGAAACCGATTTACCGGAACCGGTTGATCCGGCCACAAGCAGATGCGGCGCCTTGGCCAGGTCTGTTACAACCGGTATACCGGCAATATCCTTGCCCAGAGCCAGCGGCAGTTTCATTTTGTTATGATGAAATTCTTCGCAGTTAAAGATCTCGCTCAGGTAAACCATGTCGCGATCACGGTTCGGCACTTCAACACCGACAACCCCCTTACCCGGGATGGGTGCAACTATACGGATAGACATGGCCTGCAAGGCCATAGTCAGGTCGTCGGTCAGTCCGGCAATCCGGCTGATCTTGACACCCGGTGCAGGAGCATATTCATACATGGTTATGACCGGGCCGGGACAAATTTCCACAACTT
This sequence comes from uncultured Geobacteraceae bacterium, assembly GCA_964509295.1. Classification (GTDB taxonomy): domain Bacteria; phylum Desulfobacterota; class Desulfuromonadia; order Geobacterales; family Pseudopelobacteraceae; genus JBGSQR01. The sequence continues at coordinate 23,413 of CAZDWS010000009.1, forward strand.
CCCCATCAATACCGTAATCTTTAAGTTTCTTTTCCAAAAGCCGGGCATTCATTGTCAAGGCATCGCGGTCCAGTTTTTTCTCGGATACCGGCGGTGTATCAAGCAGTGAAAAGGGTGGCGTTTTGAAATCACCTTCAGACTTGATAAATTCGAATGACTCTTGAACAGCGGCTGTCTTCTCTGCTTCCTTCTTACGTTCTTTTTCCTTTTTAAAGACATTTAGCGGGGCTGGCGGAACTGCTGCCGGCTTTATAACCGGACCGTTGGAAGATGGAGGGACTTCAGCGCCTTCCTGTTTGGCCTTTTCAATCAGATCTTCCCGTTTGGCCTGAGAGCGCAGCAGTTTCCAGGCTGCAAATTTGTTTTTCAAGTTTTCCATCCACCAGCTGAAAAACAGCAGGAAGGAAAAGTGGGAAAGAATCATGATAGAAGCGGCCAGCAGGGGGAGAATCAGCAGCATCGCACCCGTAATACCGACCGTACTTTTCAGAAACGCTGCTGAGATTTTACCCACAGCACCACCGGTAGAAACCTGCTGACCAAAAAATGATGTTGTATCCCTGAAAAACGAGAACAGTGTGCTTAAGGAAAAAATCAGGCCGAACGATGCATACAGCTTATAAGAACGGAGCCTGATTTCCTTAAAGCGAAACAGTGTATATGTCATATACAGCAGAGCCAGCGGAATCAGATAGGATGCCAACCCGAAGCAGCTAAAAAACAGGTCTGCCACCTGGGCACCAAGGCGTCCTCCCAGATTGAATACCTTGCCCTCATTGGAGTAGCTGTTCCAGGAGACATCGGCAGCATTGAACGTAAGAAATGATAGCAGAATAAAGACTCCTAGCGATGCCAGGGCCATGCCTTGTAATTCCTTCGCCAGTTTTTCTTTTTTCTGATCTTCTGTGCCCATAATTATATATGTCCCTCTTATCTCAAACTGGCTGATATAATACCTGCAGATATGCCTCAGGCAAAGAAAAAAAGCCGTTTCGCAACGGCTTTTCCCAGTTTTATTATGAGTTAGAAACTATCTTCTGGCTGAAGCGCGGTGTTTCATTCGACCGCCCATTGTTGCCATCTGGTGTTTTTGCAGGGCCGCCATGCTTTCCAGATGAAACTGAAACCACATGTCGCCATATTCTCTCATTTTCATTTTCTTTCCCTGTTGCAGATTTTCCAGATTGGCTTTCAAGATCTGGTCACTCGGCAGCTTTTTAATGCCGTTTTCCAGAGCTTCCTTTGCTTTGGTTATTTCTCCGCACTCATTCAGACAGTAGGCATAAATACCCCAAAGCAATGGCTCTTTCGGACTCCACTTAAGCGCTTTTTCAAAGGTAGTAACCATTAAATCCTTTTTCTGACGTTTCATATAACAGATTGCCAGCATCGCTAAAGAAACCCAGTTTTTAAAGAATGAATCCTGCAAGTATGGGAATGCATTGGAAAAGTCACGTTTCATATAATAAATCATGCCGATTTGAGAGTTGAGCTGGCTTTCAACAAAAATCTGCCACTTACCCATTTTTTTAGCATCTTTCAAATCCCTGATTGCCTTCTCAAAACGCTGTGCCTGCAAATCCTTGCCGGCGGTTTCAAAGAGGTTCGTCAACTTCTGCATTGCATTGCGCATCAATAAAAAGACAATACCGGCCATTACGGTCAGTGCAATCAACAAAGCCCCCCACCAAAGCATATCAAAACCAAAAACCAGGATCAGCAGCACAGCAATCGCTGCTCCTGCTGAAATTAAAATATTATACATCGAGTAATCCTTTCATCATTATTTCACATCAAAATGTGTTTATTTATCAATTATTTCAGGAGGGAACCATCTCCCCGTTTTTTTCAACAAACCGGGCGATGACTAATCGGCGACCTGGTTTTAGCACTATTTTGCCTTTAATATTATTCCAGGACGATAGTTGCTTTGAAGAGACCTTGAATTGACGGGCTAGAGATGCCAGCGTATCACCTTTTTTCACAGTATAATACTTAACATGTTTTTTAGTGGCTGAAGTTGCAGCAGCGGAACGCCCCTCCTTGACAAAATTGACTGTCTGCTTTACAGGCACAATAATTGTCTTGCCGGCAATGCGACTCTTTTTTGTCAATCCGTTCAGCTCGGCCAGTTCATCAACCGACAACCCGAAACGAGGTGCAAGGGATTTTAAAGTATCCTTTTTTCGAGCCTGATAGCGGGTATAAAGTGTTTTCTCAGTAAAACGCTGATTCTCAGCTATTTTTGCATATCCAGCTTCAAATTGTTGTTTCGTACCTTTTGGCAGCTTCAGTTCAAAATCAGGATAGTTGGGTGGTGTACACCAGTGTTTCAAATCCGGATTCAGGTCCTTGATCGTGTCATAAGTCGTACCTGACAATTTTGCAACCAGCTCCAGGTCGGTCCTGGATGGTATTTTTACCGTTTCAAACTCGATTGGCGGGAGATAGGCTACGTCAGAAAATCCGTATCTTGCCGGATCCTTGGCGATAATTGCCGCTGCCAGCAATTTGGGAACATACTCTTTTGTCTCGCGTTTCAGATAGGAACCACGCGAAATTTCCCAGAAATCACTGCTGTTATACATGCCAATTGCACGCAGAATCTTATTTTCTCCGGCATTGTATCCGGCAGCGGCCAGATACCAATCACCCTTGAACATACCGTGAAGTTCCTTCAGATACAAAGCTGCTGCAGTCGTAGCTTTGACCGGATCCTTACGCTCATCAATCCACTGATCGATGCGCAGGGAATAACGCTTGCCGGTACCGGACATGAACTGCCAGGGGCCGACAGCGCTGGCCCAGGAACGTGCATTCAGATGAAAACCGCTTTCAATCATCGCAACGTAAACAAGATCTTCCGGCATCCCCTCCCGCTTCAAGATCTCTTTCATCAAAGGAATATAACGAGTTGAACGTGAAAGCCATCGGGAAAAGGATACTTTACCTTTTGTCTGAAAGTTGTAAATAAAATACTCAACCGAACTATTTAATGTAAGCGGAATATCAGCTAAAGGTAATTCTACATCCGACAGATCCAACTCGCCGTCAGCAACGGTCTTTTCCTTGAGTTCATCCAGCGTAAACAACTCTTTTGCTGGCTCAATTATGCTCTCTTCAATAAGGGGAGCATCACTAGGCAGCAACGCAGGTGCATCAGTATCAAAACCTTCAACCGGAGTGGTACGGCCAGCCAGCTCATTCAATATGGAATTGGAAGACTTGGTATTTTTTACTGACACTGCACCAGGGCGGGTCAATTCAGCCAGAAGTGCCTGAGCAGGCTCTGCCCCAAATGCAGGACAAACTAATATCATTAATCCGGCAATGGTTCCGAGCAATTTTAGGCTGACTTTTTTATTCATAGGCCGGAAATTATAAAGGAGAACACAAACAATGTCAATTACTGCTAAATTGTTAAATTTTAGACTGTTAGCTATTTAGTTCTTCATTATCCGAAGCTTGTGTTTTGCTGGACGCCATCTCCTCATTTTGAAGATAACAGACCAATTGCATACCTATCAGTACAATTATCCAACCGACCAGAATCCAGCCCATGAAAACCGGCAACAGGGAAAGAGCTCCATAAATTGCATTTTTCCTGGAAACCCCCAACTGAAAATGAACAAATGTCCACTGCACTACCTGCCAGACAGTTCCGGCAACAAGTGCTCCAATAATTGCGTGTTTAATTCTTATTTTCACATTCGGGATGAACATGTACAGGCAAAACATGGCAATCCAGGCACTCAGATAAGGCACAAAACTAAAAACAGCAAGAAACATCTGCCCCAGGACCGGCACCTTAAAAAACCATTTGATAATATCCTGATTTTGCAATGCTGTTGTAATACTTACTGCCATTGCAATAAGCAGTGGAATTCCTATAATGACTATCAGGTAGTCGCGCAACTTGTGATGATAAGACTTACCCCTGTCCAACGCCCAGATCTGGTTAAAAGCGTCTTCCACATTGTCCAAAGTAAACATGACCGACATAAACAGGGCAATCAGACCGGCCGCCCCCAGAGAACCCACATGGGTATTGCTGATATATTTCATAATACTGACAACTATTTCATGCGAACCGGCGGACACATTGGATAGAATAACCGGGGTCATACTGTTATGCAGATCCATCATCTTCAGCACTGAAAAAACTATCGCCAGGAACGGTACGATTGAAAACATACTTGAAAAGGCAAGGGCTGACGCGTGGGTCATACAGCGATCACTGTTAAACTTTCGTGTCAGATATAAGACAATATTAAATAGTCGCCTGGCTTTTTCCAAAACACTCGCCTTATAAAAAAAGCCCACCGAAGTGGGCTTTTTTTGTTTTATCCGTAATAAATCAAGAAGCGGAGCTGCGCTCTTTTTCTCTCTGCATAGCCTCGCGGCCAGCCTCAATGGCAGATGCAAGAATTGATTTCTTTTCCACAATAGTTTCCTTGCTGTCATCTATTGCAGTTTTAATTTTTTCCTGTGCTTCTTTTGTGTACTCTTTAATCTTATCAACCGCATCCTCCGTGAAATCAGTTATGGTTTCACGCATTTCCGAGCCGGTTTTAGGGGCATAAAGTAAAGCCAATCCTGCTCCTATAGCTGCTCCGGCAACAAAAGACACAAGAACTGTTCCGGCGGATATCCCTTTTTCATCAGACATGGTCATTTTCCTCCCCGCATATTAAGATAACGTTGAAGCATGTATTTACCAGCTACCTTGGCGCCAGTTGCCCAGACCGAGGTAACACTAAGAACATTTGAGACCGTACCAATTGTACGGTTGATCGTATTGAGATTGTTTCCAGTTTCACCAAGCGCAGACATAAAACAATTCAAATCATCGGTTTTTTCTGCAACACCCCTGGAAATGGTTTTCATTTCAGTCAGAACCGCCGTCAACTCCTGTAGAGTTGGCTTAAGTTCCTGTTGAATCATGTCAGTCAAAAGACCTGCTGACAATGCTGTTCTTTTTATGGCAAGCAATGTAGGTACCAGCGTTAATACAAATATTGCAGTTGATGCCGCAATGACAATCATCGCAAAATCAGTAAATGTCATTTATACCTCCAGTTGATCAATCACTCCCGAAAAAGGAGTCAATTGAGTATAAATCAAATCCTGAATAATTCAATTGAATTAATCCATGAAGATGCCAGATACAAGGGGCAAAAACTTACAACTATCAAAGAGACTAAAACGGCTTCAAGCACTTTAAATATCAGTAGGTTTTACCAAGCAACTTTACAATCACCTCTTCTGCAGCCGTATATGGGTCTTTTGAATGATCACCCATGCCGTCCACAACCTTGTCGAGAGTTCCATCAAGATCCATAAAAGCCATGACGTTTTTAATCAGGCTGTCACGAAGGATATCCAGGAAATGCACCTCGTTTCGCTTTCGAAGAAATTCATTGATCATATCGCCTGAAAACAGAAAATCGCGATGCGTCATAATTTCATCCACCAGCTCCTCAATACCTGCTCCTCTTTGGGCAACAGTTTTCATGACCTTTGGATTCCAGCGGCCATCATCACAGGGATCCCGCATTTCAAGCATAAACTCGAGCTCTCTGGCGGTGCGATCTGCACCATCACGATCAGCCTTGTTGACTACAAATACATCGCCAATCTCCAGAATACCGGCCTTGATAGCCTGTATATCGTCCCCCATACCAGGAACCATAACAACACAGGTAGTATGGGCTGTTTTAACGATATCCACCTCATCCTGACCAACACCGACTGTTTCAATGATGACGATATCCATGCCAATGGCATCCATGACAAGTGCGACATCGGCTGTTGATCTCGAAAGACCTCCCAGGGCACCACGTGTTGCCAGGCTGCGGATAAAGACACCCTCATCAGTAGCATGACGATTCATGCGGATTCTGTCGCCAAGAATTGCACCACCGGTAAAAGGACTTGTCGGGTCAATAGCAACAACACCGACCTTTTTACCTCGACTGCGAAAAGAGGCTGTCAACTGGTCAACCAGAGTTGATTTGCCGGCTCCCGGAGGACCGGTTATACCAATGATGTAAGCTTTACCAGTATGGATGTAGAGCTTTTTCAGCTCTGTAATCGCTTCCGGCATATTGTCATCAATATCACGCATCAGCATCGCTGCTGATCGTACATCGCCTGTAAGAACCATATCTGCAAGTGACATAGAATTGTTCCTGTTCGTTTTTAGGATATAAAGCCAATGAGGTTACAAGCCGAACTCGATCAAAAAGGTAGAGGGCAAAAATCACAGATATACAACAGGAAGGCATCAGAAGGTGTTTCGATTATCGGCCCGATGTCTTCGCGAAGTGTGAATAGCACCCGGAAGATCGAATAGGACTATATATGCTGTCGAAAAAAAAGAAACCGGATCGGGCACTTAAGACCCGACCCGGTTTCATTTTAATAATATAATTTTGGCAGTATTACTGCCTATCAGATTAAGCTCTGGTAGTAATTGTTGAGGATACCCATTTAACGATATCTTCTGTTGAAGTTCCTGGAGTAAAGACTTCGCTGATACCAGCAGCCTTGAGGCCTGGGATATCGTCTTCAGGGATAACTCCGCCACCGAAAACTTTGATTCCGGTTGCGCCTTTTTCTTTCAGCAGCTGTGTTACACGTGGAAGAAGTGTGTTATGTGCACCGGAAAGAATGGACAGACCAACACAGTCAACATCTTCCTGAATTGCAGCAGCAACAATCTGCTCAGGAGTCTGGTGAAGGCCGGTATAGATTACTTCGAAACCAGCATCACGGAAAGCACGAGCAACAATCTTAGCACCACGATCATGTCCGTCAAGTCCTGGCTTACCAACAAGTACGCGTAATTTTCTTGCCATTGAAATCTCCTTTTTTCATAAAAAAATAATTTACTGCATGATTGCATCTAATGCACCGAATAGACGCTTATTACACCAAATCAAGCACTGCTTACTTATTAACAAAAAATTCTATTCAACCAGCCAGCTACATTTCTATTCCGGTACGGGCTGGCACTCCCGCCTTGTAATAATGTTTTATTTCACACATTTCTGTTACAAGATCAGCCGCTTCAATCACCTTATCAGAAACATTACGACCGGTCAGAACAAGTTCAACTTTTTCGGGTCTGATATGAATCAACTCAAGTACCTGCTCAACATCTATCAAACCAAAACCGACTGCGCCATTTATCTCATCAAGCACTATCAAATCATAATCGCCTGACAAAAGTATTTCTTTGGCCTGCTCAAACGCTTGCTGAGCAACTCGCCGATCTTCACTTATATCCTTGACATTAACCCAGCCTGGCCGGCCGGTATTTACTATGGTCAACAAAGGAGCCAGCTTTTCAGCAATCAGGTGTTCGCCGTAAGGCCCACCACCCTTTATGAACTGAAAAAAACAGACTCTTAACCCCCTACCAACAGCTCGCAACGCCAAACCAAGTGCAGCAGTTGTCTTTCCCTTGCCGTTGCCGGTATATACCTGCACACAACCACGTTCCAGCACTTGAAACTCCCCTAGATGCAACACTTGATTTACCACTATTATTATCTAACAAAAGGAACGACGGGCACTATAACAATTCTACCCGGAAGGGTCAAGAAAAGTTTTGATGTAGCCTGGAGTCAGTAAGCGGTGCTCTCAATATAAATTTTGACCTAAAAAATATTATTTTTTTGGTTGACAAATACTGCCGTTGGTTTAAGATAAAAACAGTCCTATTTGTTTTTACATCACGTTGAAAGGAGACCCTGAATATGTGGATTGAAAGATTTAGAATTCGTCCGGTGTCCCACTGCAAAGAGGGTTGCCCTAGTTAGCCCGTCGCTTTATTGCGATGGGCGTACACCTAAAAAGCCCCGGTCTTCGGATTCGGGGCTTTTTTTATACCATTTCTCTTATTTTTTATGTAATTAAGTAGTTATATTTAATTACAGGAGGATCCGTTTAATGACCCAGGCATTCGAAAAATCATTTACGGTCCGATATCATGAACTTGACTTCAACGGCAGCCTGAAGCCACTCGCCCTGCTACACTGCTTACAAGACGCTGCCGGGCTTCACGCTGCCCAGCTTGGTGTTTCCGTTAAAGACCTGCATGAGCAGGGTCTTACCTGGGTCCTTTCGCGACTACACTTAAAAGCAGAAAGTTACCAGCGCGCAGAAGAATCAATTTTGATCAGAACCTGGCCATCCACCAGACAAGGGCTTTTTACATGCAGGGAATTTGAAGTGATTGATCCATCTGGAGCAATCACAGCCAGAGCAACTACATCATGGGCGGCAGTTAAACTAGCAACACGCCGGCCGGTTAAGCTGGATCAATATCTACCACTCTATCCAATGCTTTCCACCCGTGCTATTGAAACTGATTTTGAAAGTTTGCCGGATTTTCCAAAGCAGAACCCTTGCAGTGAAATCCTGTTTCGCGTCCTTCGTACCGACCTGGATATCAACCAGCATGTAAATAATGTCATCTACATGTCCTGGGCCCTGGAAACAGTACCAGACAATGTTGCATCAGGAACCCTGATTGAACTGGAAGCCTCCTTCCGTGCGGAGGCGCTTTACGGAGAATATGTTACGTCACGTTGTTCAATCATCGAATCGGGAGATATCACCTGTTGTTTGCATCAGATCTGCAGTAAGACTGATGAGAGGGAACTTGTTCGTCTGCGCACCCGCTGGAAAAAATAAATCCGTGACTGAGGACGCTGAATAAAATGCAAAATGCACACAACTGCATAATGTGTCAAAAATGGGAACAGGACAACGACCTACAAATAGTTGAACTGACACATTCATATGTCGTACTCAATCGAGATCAGTTCTTCCCCGGCTATACACTGCTTTTCACAAAAGACCATGTTACGGAACTTTTCCATCTGGACAAAACGGTTCGGTCAGAATTGACTGAAGAAATCAGCCGTATTGCCGAGTCTCTTTACAACGTTTTTCAACCAAACAAAATTAACTACGAGCTACTGGGGAATATGGTGCCGCACATGCACTGGCATATTGTTCCCAGATTTTCTTCCGATCCACTCTGGCCACGCCCTATTTGGTCAGAACCGCACACGGAGCTCCAACTAACCAGAGAAGAATACACACAACGCATTTCAATGATTCGAAAGGCTATTTAATGATCAAATCTTTTTTACATACCCTCGACAATGGCTTGCGTGTTGTCTGCGTAGAGATGCCGCACCTACATTCAGCAGAATTGGCCATCTACCTCAAGGTCGGCGGAAGAAATGATCCCCCGGGTAAAGAAGGACTATCTCATTTCCTGGAGCATATCCTTTTTCGTGGAACAGATGATTTTGCATCTTCCCTTGAGATCGAAAAAGCTTTTGAAACAATCGGCGGCATGCCGAATGCCTCAACCGATGCCGAGTCAACCAGTTTCTACTCACGAATACATCCTGATTTTATTCGACGGGGCATGGAAATATTTGCCTCAATGTTGATGCGCCCCAAACTGGAAGGAATTGAAATTGAAAAACGAATCATCACAGAAGAAGCTCGTGAGGATTTCAACGAACAGGGTGTAGAAATAAATACGGACACAATCGCCAGCCGCATGCTTTGGCCAAAACACCCACTCGGCATGCCAACTATTGGCAGCCTGGAAAGCATCGCCTGCATAAACCGTGAGGATCTTGAAAAACATTTATCAACTCACTACATCCCATTGAGTGCTGTAGTAGTTGTTGCGGGACCGGTTCAGAGTGACAGCGTATTTAAAGAGGCTGCTGCTGTTTTCGGAAACTGGCTGGGCGAAAAGCCAAAACCTCTGAATCTTGCAACCAGACAAAAGACTAGGCCTCAAATTAAATTTGTACGAGACTCGGACAGTCAGATGGCCCTGCAGATCGCATTTCTGGCACTACGACGAGGTGATTCTCGTTTTATGGGTCTACGTCTGTTAAGGCGACTGCTGGCCGGTGGCGGCAGCTCCAGACTTCACCTGAGGTTGCGTGAAAAACTCGGGATTGTATATTCCGTTGAAGCAGCCCTCGGTGCCTACGACGAAACCGGCTGTATCTCCATTGACCTCTCAACATCACCGGATACGCTTAACCAGGCTATCGACGTCACACTTGAAGAGATACTGCGTGTCTGCAAAGAACCGATTCCTCAAGATGAACTGGACCGGGTCAAACAGGCCTACATCTTTGATCTGGAGTTCAGCCGGGATTCAGCCTATGAAATGGGGGGGCGCTACGGATGGGGCGAACTGATGGACGTTGTCCGCAGCATTGAGGCGGATCAGGATGAAGCCAGAAGCATAACCGCAATAGAAATCATGGAGACGGCGCGCCTGGTATTTGCACCGGAAAACCTGCGTTTGGTTGCTGTCGGGCCATGGAAGGATAAAATGAAAAAGCAGACACAAGCGCTGGTACAGCAGTTTAGCGGTAATTATCCGGAATAATATTGTAAAATTTCACTCACATTAGTATCAACTCTTATTTTTATGAATTAGCGGGTCAATCAACCACTGATGATAATATTTTGTTTCAACAATACCTCCGACAATTTGAAAAACACATAACAACTACACCAATGTATCCACTGATCCAAAAGGCGACTCAGCATACCCATCAATAGCATTTGCTGTCAAATCCATAGACTGTCCTGAAGCATCTTTGCCGTAGAAAGTAAAAACCAGATGCTTGGGATCAATTATCGCATCACTGGTACTATTCTGAGTAAGGCGGAATTTTACAATCGCTTCTCCTTTTGTTACATCATAATTCACTGACACTGGCATGGGAGTAATTTTTACGTCTTTGCTGGACACGGGAATTGTATAATTGTAAAAACCAGACTTTGTACTCATCCCTCGAGAAATAGACCAGTTAGCTACATTGGTAACAGACTCATAATCCATGTCTTTACTGAATTGAATTACTGTAGACACCTCCTTTGAACTACCTGGGGTAACAAAAGAAGAATCCAGAACCCAAAGCTGAGTATTTGGACCAAGTCCAGAATTAAAAGTATTTAGACTGCTCTCCGTATCAATACCAATTATTTGAGGCTTGGTAATTGCAGACAGTTGTGAAGCGAGAGAAGAATCTGAGCTGTTTAATATTTCCTGTTGTTCCTTTACTCCTTCAGTATAATTTAGCCCGTTGTATGCAACACCTAGCTCATAGTTTGCAGAAGGAAAATCCGGTTTCAGCTGAACAGAAATTTGCAATGCCTCTGCAGCGTCAAGGTAGTTTCCCTGGGCATTATAGACTGCCCCCAGAGCATAATATACGTTACCATCATTAGGTGACAGCTCCTTCGTCTTTAAAAGCTGAGTCAGCGACTCGCTGAGTCTTCCCTGAGAAAGATACTGCTGACCTAATGTATATGAAGGAACCGGATCTCGTGGGGACAGCTTGGCTGCGGCCTTGAATTGCTGTTCTGCCTGATCATATTTTTTTGCTTGTAAATAGGCGTTTCCAAGACTGAGCGTAGCTGCCTCCAAAGTCGGGGCATTAGACGATGTATCCTTAGTGGACTGATTTGCCTGAATACGAACAAGCTGCTTATATGCCTTGATAGCCTCATCGGTTTTGTCCTGTGAAAGGTATATTTTACCCAGGTAATTGTAGGCAGTCGTATTACTCGGGTCGAGCGCAGCAGCCTGCTTAAATGAAGTAATCGCCTTGTCGTAATTTCCGTCACTCATTGCTGAAGATGCTGCAGAAATGGCATACTGTGCATATTGTGCACGGCTTGACTGGCCACTCTGATTAGCCGCTCTGAGGCCCAATGTGTCAGAAGTACTGGTGCTAAGCCAATCGCTACTCATCTTAGTTGCTCCATGATTTACTACACGATTCAAAAAAAACACTCGCACCATAAAATCTACGAGTGTCATAGGCTCAGAAAGATATAATCATAAATGAATCTGTCTTAGCTTACAGAGTCAAGTCCTCAGCACCCGACTTTGATTCAAACAGGTAATTAGCTGCCATTGCTTCGCGTATATAAGCAATCATATCTTCAAGTGACTCAAAAGCTTCAATTGCTTCAGGGTTTTCCTCAAGAATCTGCCTTGCCAATTCCTCAGGTATAAAATCTACACATTTATTATAGAGAGTTCCTGAACGGTCGCCCATTTCTTCACCAGCATCAGTATTATCGACATGTGTATTTTCTTTATCCACAGTATCCTCGGGCAGATCAGCTTATTTTTCTCTAAAGCAATTGTGTATCAAACACCCTAAACATAGGCATCAACTTCTGACTTCTGCTTCGTTGTATCTGTTGTTAAGACTGAAGTTGAACTGGTGTCGCTGGGATGGGTCAGCTTATAAATCAATTCCTCCTGAGCAGTCACGGAACCGTCCTTATTGGAATCCATTTTGTCATAGGTCTTGTTTTCAGATGACGTCGTCTTACTGTCACCTTTAGCCGCCGAACTCAACTGCACCGTATCTTGCGCAGCTCCTTTGGATGTACCACCACTTGGAGCACCAGCAGGAGGTCCCTGAGACATCTTTTCCTGAATTTTGGAATAGGCTTCCTGGGCACCCTTAAGATCTCCGGCTTCCAGGGATTTCTTGAGGTCTTCAAACTCCGTGCCACCAGCATTTCCCTTGCCAGGCGCATTCTTTTCCAGTTGCGCAAAAGCTTTTTTTGCATCATCAATGTTACCCGAATTAAGGGCGCTTCCAAGACTATCAAAACTCTGCTTCACTTTAGCCATTTGGCTATTTCCATTCACCTGCAACTGACTGCTGTTTGATGTAATCGCTGAAATTGACATATTTTACCCCCTTTGAAATTTGCGCCTCCGTGGAAGCGTCCTAACATTAGATTTCAATAGATTTGAGTACAGTGACCCTCAAACCTCTTCCTGAAAAAATTCACAGCCAATACTAAAGTCCGTTCTATTTATCACTATCGGCATTTGAAGGATTACATGTGTTGCATATTTGTAGAGATTGTTTCGAGTTTTGTAGAGAAATGTGTTTACGTTTCCTTGATTAGTTACAAAAAATCACATTAGACTTTAACTAAATGGGGTATATTATTTTTCATCTATCTGAAACATGGAGTAAATAATGAAAAAACTGCTGGTCATTGATGACGATAAAAAACTTTGCGATCTGCTTTCGGAATACATGGGACAGGAAGGATTCACAATTGAAGCAACCCATGATGGAAAGGACGGAGTAGCTAAAGCCATCACCGGAAACTATGACCTGATCATTCTTGATGTCATGCTGCCCGGTGAAAACGGCTTTGAAGTCCTGCGCAAGATTCGCTCGAAAATTAACACCCCGATTGTCATGCTGACGGCACGTGGCGATGATGTGGATAAAATCATCGGACTGGAAATGGGAGCTGATGACTACCTGCCCAAGCCATTCAACACAAGAGAGCTGGTGGCACGCATCCGTACAGTATTACGCAGGGCAAAACCGGACCGCGATGAAGAAGAAGTTGCATCATCTTCAAAAAAACTCGTGGTAGGTGACATTGAAATGGATCTGGGAACACGTAACGTTATCTGTTCCGGCATTCCGGTGGAGTTCACGTCTGTGGAATTCAATCTGCTGGAATATCTTCTACGAAACGCAGGAGAGCTTGTCTCCCGTGAAGATCTTACCTTTAAGGTACTGGGGCGGCGGTTGACAGCTTACGACCGCAGCATTGACGGGTATGTCAGTAAACTAAGAAAAAAACTAGGGCACGAGGTATCAGGAAACGAACGCATCAAAGCCATCCGCAGCGTTGGTTATCTGTATGCGCTGACCAGCAAGGACATTTAAGGGACTACCATGCTTAAGTACGGCATTTTTGTTAAAATTTATCTCAGCTTTTTTCTACTAATTATCGTGGTAATCATAAGCCAGGTAGCCCTGGACGAAATTGACGGATCGAGCCCATTCAACAGAATGAAAAAGCAGGTTGAGTCGTCTCTCACTCTTTTTGGTCAGGCAACGCTGGCTTTTCAGCTGGCAGGAGCCCCTGCCAGCACCTTAAATCAACTAACTGAACAGTTCAAAACAACCAGCGGCATGGATGCCTATCTTATGGACGCTGCAGGAAAAAGATTTGATGGCACTCAGGCGCCACAGGATATCACTGACATCGCTGAAAAAGTTTTCAAAAGCGGTATACCAGAGCATGTACGCAGCGACGACAGAGTCCTGTTGGCCCGTCCGGTAAATAGCCCGGATGGGAAACCATATATAATCATTGGAATTCTGGAACGAAAAGGTTTTCTGCCACCTCCCGAAATGGGCCACCCAAGAATGCCAATCCGTATCACAACTATACTGGTACTTTCAGGAATCGCTTGTTACCTGCTGGCCCGTTACCTAGTCATGCCGCTAATTTTTCTCAGGGATGCCACCAAGCGTTTTGCCGCTGGAGAACTCTCTGTACGAATCAGTTCACGGATTGGACGCAGAAAAGATGAAATAGCAGACCTGGCCCGGGATTTTGATTTAATGGCGGAACGGATCGAATCACTGATGACCCTCCAGAAACAGCTGATTGGCGACATTTCCCATGAGCTGCGCTCACCTCTTGCAAGACTTAATGTCGCCCTTGATTTAGCCAGACAGAAAACAGGCTCTGAAGCAGAACATGCTTTAAACCGTATTGAAGAGGAAGCCCACGACCTCAACGAAATGATCGGTGAGCTATTGACATTGACCCGCCTTGAAAGCGGAAGCAACAACATCAAGATGGATCAGGTAAACATTTCTGAACTAGTCGGGGAAATAGCTGAAGATGCAGACTTTGAGGCCCAGGGGAGCAACCGTGGCGTAAAAATCAAAACAATCGATCAATGCTGCATTTACGGGAATCAGGAGTTGTTGAAACGTTCAATTGAAAACGTGGTCAGAAATGCCATTCGCCATACTTCTGAACACACAGAAGTAGAGATCAGTGTAACTAAAAATATGAATGATACGGTTGAAATAAGAATCAGAGACCACGGCCCAGGTGTTGATGGCAGTGAGCTCAGAAATATATTCCTGCCGTTCTACAGAATCTCTGAATCACGTGACAGACAGACCGGCGGAACCGGTCTGGGCCTTGCAATATCGGAAAGAGCGGTTTTGCTTCACCATGGTTCGGTTCTTGCTGAGAATGCTCAGGATGGCGGGCTGGTTGTCTGCATATTTTTAAAAGTGTCATTTTAAATTACTCAGTTCCGACTACTCATACCTTAACGCCTCAATCGGATCCAGCTGGGCCGCCTTTCTTGCCGGGAAATAACCAAAAACCAGCCCTATTACTGTAGAAAAGATAAAAGCTACTGCAACAATCTGGGCATTGAAAATAAAAGGTAAACCAAGGATCGATGCCAGCACAACTGAGCTGACTATGGCCAGCACTATTCCAACCAGCCCCCCAAACGAAGAAAGCACAGCCGCCTCCACCAGAAACTGCATCAACACTTCCCGCTCAAAAGCACCGATTGCCAGACGGATACCGATTTCGCGGGTCCGTTCTGTTACCGACACCAGCATGATATTCATAATGCCGATGCCCCCCACCAGCAGGCTTACCGCACCGACGGCGCTCAGCAGTGCGGTCATGATTTTAGTGGTTGACGTCAGCATGGATGTGATCTCTTTCATATCCATGACGCTGAAGTTGTTTTCGTCACTGGACGACAGATGTCTGCGCTCTCTCATCAGGCGTTCAATGTCCTGTTGCACTCTTGTAGTAGAAACACCGTCACGAACCGAAACCTGAATTAGATTCACATCCTGATTTCCTGAAATCCTGCGATGAAATGTTCGTAGCGGTATCACAACCAGATCATCCTGATCCGTGCCCATACTGGATTGCCCCTTTGATTCCAAAAGGCCGACCACCTGACAGGAGATATTCTGCAGCCTGATTGTGGCACCAATCGGGTCCTGATTGCCAAACAGCTTTGTACGTACTGTCCCGCCAATCACGCAGGTGGCGGCACCGGAGCGAAGTTCACTATCGTTGAACAATCGACCAGCCTGGGCTTTGGAGTTGCGTGCCATAAAAAAGTCATTCGTGCTGCCGTTGACCTGGGTCGACCAGTTGGAATTACCGTACACCGAAGTCATCCCCTTGGATGCAATCGGTGCGACAGCGACCAGTGACGAAATATCACGCTGCATCGCCTCGGCGTCATCCACTGTGAATGATGCGGCACCGGATGACTGCATCGGCCCCATCCGCTTGCCGGGGCTTATAATCAGCAAGTTGCTGCCGAGATTGGCGATCTGTTGGGTAACCTGGGCGGTAGCTCCATCACCAAGCGTCACCATTACGATCACCGCCGCAACGCCAATGACAATTCCCAGAATAGTCAGAAACGAACGTAAAACATTGCGTCTGATTGCACGTATTGCCAGTAGAAAAGCATTCCAGATCATCAGTGAGACTCCTCCTGCCCTGTCACAACCAGCCCGTCGCGAAACAGAACCGTACGACGTGCATATTTTGCCATGTCTGCTTCATGGGTAACCATAACAACAGTGATCCCCTGATCCCTGTTAAGCTGTGTCAGGATTTCCATGATTTCCTGACTCCTTACAGTATCAAGACTTCCTGTCGGCTCATCGGCAAACAGGACTGCCGGCCTGGTGACGATAGCCCGTGCAATGGCGACCCTCTGCTGCTGACCGCCGGACAGTTCGCCCGGTGTGTGATGTTCCCAGCCGGCAAGACCAACAGCTTCCAGAGCATCTGCAGCCAATTTCTGGCGAACGTGAACCGGTTCACCACGATACATGAGTGGCAGCTCCACATTTTCAATGGCCGAAGTCCGGTTGAGCAGATTGAACCCCTGGAACACAAAACCAAGATACCGCTTTCGCAGCAGCGCACGCTGATCACGGCTCAGATTTCCAACCTCGATACCCTGAAAAAGGTAACTGCCGCTGCTGGGTGTATCAAGACAACCGAGTATATTCATACAGGTACTTTTACCGGAACCGGATGGCCCCATGACCGCAACAAAATCTCCCGACTCAATTTCAAGATCAACACCTCGCAAAGCCTGCATTTGCGCCGTGCCGCTGCCGTAGATTTTAACCACATTCCTGAACTCCAGCTGTGTCGGCTTGCTATGTGTAAAAGTTTCACCCATGGCTATTTCTTTACCTCATTAACATCAACCACCACGGACATACCGGCTGACAATCCACTTTTTATTTCAGTCCTGACACCATCGGTCATGCCGGTTGTAACTGCCATTTTTTGTAATTGACCATCCTTTAACAGCCACACATGGGGCTGTTTATCCTGTGCGCTGTCCGGCTGGCCTGAAGTTGATTTGGGTGGACGGGGAACCAGCTTACTGACAAAACTTCCACTGTCAGCCTTTTCCTGACCAACCACTGCCGGAGGCATGAAGCGCAACGCCATGTTCGGCACCATCAGGGCGTTGTCAACTTTTTGCACACCAATGATGGCAGTACCGGTCATGCCGGGGCGCAAGAGGAGCCCGGAATTATCCACCCTGAGTACGGTTGTATATGTAACCACTCCGGCTACGGTCTTGGAACCAAAGCGCACCTGACTGACTTTTGCCGGGAAGATCCTGTCAGGATAGGCTGCTACGGTAAAGGTGGCATCCTGTGCTTGTTTCATCTTACCAACGTCAGCTTCATCCACATCGACCTGCAACTCCATCTGGGTCAAATCTTCAGCCAGTGTAAACAATACCGGTGTTTGCAATGATGCCGCCACGGTCTGTCCAGGCTCTGCAGCCCGTTTCAAAACAATGCCATTTATCGGCGAACGGATAACCGATTTTGCCAGGTCGATCCGCTGGGCCTCCAAAGATGCTTCCGCCTGGATGACCGACGCTTTGGCATTTGCCTCATCGGCAACCGCTCGATCATAAGTTGCACGGGCAGCATCCAATTCAGTACTGGATGGCACCTTGCCGCCGCTGGCCTCGTGCACCTGTATCAACCTGGCCAATCTGGCCTTTGCTTCACTGACAGTCGCCCTGGCCTGCAACACTTTTGCCTTGGCCGCCTCAAGTAAGGCGACCGTCTGCTTGACCTGTGCCTCCTGCCTGGTCGTGTCAATACGTGCCAGAATCTGGCCACGCTTGACCCGGTCGTTGTAAGCCACCTCAACAGACTTGATCGTGCCGGAAATCTCACTGCCAACATCAACCTGATTGGTCGGCTGCAATGTTCCGGTTGCCGAGACAGTCACACTGAGTGTGCCCTGAACAACCTCCTGTTTCTGGTAGGCAACCTGTTTATCCGCAGTGCGCTTGCCTAACATAGTCATTACAAACATAGCAGTAACCAAAACGGCCCCCACTACCCAAAACATTTTATTACGGGACGTCTTGACTTTCTTTTTATCGAGCCCCAAAGCTTTCGTCACATCATCGACAGAAGCCGCCGCTCCGGACAATATTGTTTCATTCATCTTTTTTCTCCAAGTGAAGTTATTCTGGTTGCTGCAGGCTCTCCGCTTACCTGGGTCCACCCTCCACCCAACGCTTTATAAAGGCGTACCAGATTCGAGGTTACGGCAGCCTCACTCTGAATCAGCTGATCCTGATTTGAAAGCAGAGACCTCTGGC
Organism: uncultured Geobacteraceae bacterium; assembly: GCA_964509295.1. Lineage (GTDB taxonomy): Bacteria > Desulfobacterota > Desulfuromonadia > Geobacterales > Pseudopelobacteraceae > JBGSQR01. The sequence continues at coordinate 41,984 of CAZDWS010000009.1, forward strand.
TGTCCAGTACGGTTGAGTAATCCACCAGACCGGCTGCGTACTGGCTGGTAGACAGCGCCACTGCATTCCTGGCTGCATCTACGGCAGCCGTAAGAAAACGACGCCGATTCTGTTCTCCGGCATATGCGGACAGGGCGTTTTCCACATCACGCAAGGCACTTCGTACGGCTGACTTATAGGTTATCAAGGCCTGTTCCTGAAGTGCGTTCTGTATCTCCACCTGCTGTTTCAAACGACCACCGTCAAAGATTGTCTGAACTGCATTGCTTGCCAGAGAGTACATAAAGGCACCTGGATTAAGCAGGTTCCCCAGAGATTCAGACTGCATCCCGATGGTACCTGATAAAGAGAAGTTTGGATAACGGGCCGATTCCGCTTTGCCCACCTGGGCAGTTGCAACTGCCAGTTGACGTTCTGCCCGACGGATATCAGGGCGCTGACGCAGTGTCTCAGCCGGCACACCAATAGCTATTTCAGCCCTGGCAAACGGAATCGATGCCGAATCAGGCAGCTCATCCATGCTTCCGGTGGAACGTCCAAGCAGCAGGGCAAGATTATTCCTGGCTTGTTCCAGTTTGTTCAGCAGTGTGGGCAACTGTGCCTGGGTCTGCTCCAGATTCATGCGGGCCTGTTCCTCGTCAAGCTGACTGACCAGCCCGGCCTGTGACCTCCAGCGGGTGATTTGAGACGACTCTTGCAGACTGACAATAGTGTTACGTGTGTTCAGTATCTGTGTCTGACTGGAACGAATATCTATATAAGTCAGGACCACTTCCGCCATCAGACTTACCTGCACATCCCGCACATTTTCCTCTGAAGCTTCAAGAGTCGCTGTTGCTGATTCAAGCGCACGCTTATTTCCACCAAACAGGTCCATATCCAGCCCCACATCAAGCTGCGCCGAATAGCTATCCGATGCCCGACTGTCGCCTGTACCCGTTTTCCCGCTGGAACGGTTAACGCTATTTGTCAGACCGCCCTTCAGTGTTGGATAGCGATCAGCCGCAGCAACACTGCGACGCGCACGGGACTCTCTCAGCCTGGCCTGTGCCTGTTTAAGGTCCAGATTATTGGACACCGCCTCTTCTGCCAGCCGGGTAAGAAAAGGGTCGTTAAGAGTGTTCCACCACTGCGAAAGCTGTACAGCTTCCCCGACTTCATTTTTTGTTCCGGCAGGCACCTGGTTTTTCCAGGTTGCGGGCGTATCCAGGATCGGGGTGCGATAATCTGGACCCACGACACAACCGGCAAGAATAACCATGATTAGTAAACTCAATATTCTGATAAGCATGTCAAAAATTAACATATTGAAATATCCTGTTATCATCCAGAATCATCTTATTTGCTTTGTTCATCTTCCAAACTTAACTATAGGCAACTCCCATCTGTTTTTGTGTCGATAGTTGTGTCTATTTGTTTAGTTTTGTCGACACATCTAAAACCATACTGACATCATTGAACTGCTTGCCTTACAGCAAATAAAAAAGGCCACATTTCTAAGAAAAGTGGCCTTTAAAATCAATTTGTAATTTTTTACCATTTTGTATTCAAATCAACCTGGCTCTAAAAGACTTCCTAGATAAACAGTGAAGCTTTACTTTTTGGTAAGATACCGGCCTGTTCAGCCCGTGTCAGGAGGTTCTCTATCGCCCTGACGCCTTCATCTCCCAGATCGGCTGAAAACTCGTTCACATAGAGCCCGATATGGGCCTGACAGACATCTTCGCCCATTTCCTGGGCATGTTCACGGATATAGTGGGCGGCTTCCGCAGGATTTGAACGGGCATAGGCAACTCCATCCTTGAGTGCTTTTTCAACAGCAACTATTGTCTCCACGCCCAGTGATCGTTTTGCAACTATACCGCCCAAAGGAATCGGCAGCCTTGTTTCCCCTTCCCACCATTCACCCAGGTCCAGCAACTTGTGCAGACCATATCCCTGATAGGTGAAACGTGATTCGTGAATGATCAAGCCCGCATCCACGTCGCCGCGCAAGACCGCATCCATAATCTCATTGAACGGCATCACCAGAAAATTTTCCAGAGTTGGGTCAAAAAGACGCAACAGCAGCAGAGCAGTAGTGTACTGGCCAGGCACGGCAATGGTCTTTCCACGCAGGTCTGAAGGAGCAATATTATCAGCAGCCACCAGTAACGGTCCGCAACCGCGCCCCAAAGCACTGCCGGAACGGAGCAGTGCGTACTCGTTGCGAATGTGCCCAAAAGCATGATAGGAAACCTTGCTCACATCCAGTTCCCCTTTCAGTGCCAGCTGATTGAGAGTTTCCACATCTTCGAGCCTTTCCCGATAGGAGAGACCGGATGTGTCCACCAGACCATGAACTAGGGGATAAAACATGAATGTATCATTGGGACAGGGTGAAAACCCGAGAGTCAGCTCTTTCATGCCAGTAACCTTCCTGAATCAATAATAATCTGCTGGCTGCCATCAGCCCAAATTGCGGTCATGGTCGGCTGATAAAACACGTAATCCTCGTGAAATGGAGCACTGATCTTACCACCAAAACCTGTATTATCCCCAAGTGCTATATGGATGGTGCCAAGGATTTTTTCCGCCTCCAGCACGTTGTCCGGCCGGCTGGCCTTATCATTGGTTCCGATGCCCAACTCGGCAATATTGCGACAGTTTACATCCTCAATAAAACGTGCCTCCAGCTTGCCGCGATGAAGAGTATCCCCTTCCATCCCAACAACCACACCATTTTTAATGGTCAGGCGCAACGGCTGATCCAACTTGCGGGTCGGTCCCCATTCGATCACCATGGTGCCGTGGCTTTTCCCTTCCAGAGGGGCCAGATAGGCCTCACCGGCCGGCAGATTGCCGAAGCTGCCGGCCGCAGTCAGCATGCCGTCATCTCCGCCGGCATGGCGCCCCTGCTTGCAGATCATCATATCAGTGCCATTGGGGGTGGTCACCCGGATCCATTCGGCCTTATTAACGGCTTGCACCAGTCGTTCGGTGCGTCCCGCAAGCGCTTTCCAATCCACATTCATGGATGTATGGAACATCTCCGGGTCAAAGTGCGGCAGGCTGGCAAAACGTGCTCCACAACTGTTGGCCAGGGCCCGGTAACGGGTATGGCTGGTAGAGTTATTGCTCATGGCAATGATTATTTCGGCAACATCTGACTTGCGGGCCTGAACAATCTGCCGGGCTGTGGCAAATTCATCAGGTGTAGCCGCTTTGGCCAGCAGCTTGCCCAACAGCCCTGCAGCATCGAGCTCACTAACAGCGTTGTCTCCGAAGGTGGCCAGCCAGAGGTTCTTTGGCGGCTCAACACCAGATGCTGTGGTGGACGGGAACTCAACAAAGGTACCTGCCCCCCAGACTTTTGAGGCAAATTCTGCGGCCTGCCCAGCAACAAGATGCAGACGGGTACGTCTGTCCCGATCACCTTCCGAAACTGTTTCCTCCCCACGGATCAGGTCACTGAAAACCAGAACCCGCTCGCCAGGCTTGATACCCATATTTATTTCAAAGAGTGATCTAAAGGCGCTATCTAGATTGTTCATCGTTTTTCTCCTGTCTGCTGTCTTTAAGCTAGTACCACTGAACACTTCTTTTACAGCTAACCCCACCTGTCCTCCCCTTAATTAAGGGGAGAGACGTACTAAGTGATCTGGATGGCTTTTGCTCCCCCTCTTAAATAAGAGGCGGTTGGGGGGAGTTAGGTTCAGTTGCTACTGGAACATGACACCATATAACACAGAAAAACCAAAGATGAAATCAGTTGAAAGATAATCCGCTTTCAACCATAGTGTTCAACTATGAAACGCGACAAAAAGAGCACACAGAACAACCTGCTTGCCGACGAAACAAACCTCTGCCCTGGCGGCCACGGGCGGGGCGGCCAGCTCAGCATCTGCCTGGTCTACCCGAACCGCTATTCCACCGGTATGGGCAGCCTCGGTTTTCAAACTGTTTATGCACTGTTAGCCTCTTCTGCCCATATTCTCTGTGAACGCGCATTTCTGCCTGAACGAAGTGAGCTGGAACAGTTGATCCGCACCGGCCAGCCGTTGCTTTCCCTGGAAAACAAACGTCCTCTGGCTGATTTTGATATCATTGCCTTTTCAACTTCATTTGAACCCGATTATCTCCATATCCCCCAGATTCTCAACCTGTCCAGAATCCCGGTTCGTTCAAAAAACAGGGGTGAATCCGACCCGCTGATTATTGCCGGTGGTGCAGCCTTCTTCATCAATCCGGAACCTGTGGCCGAATTTATGGACATGATCTGCATCGGCGAAGCGGAACAGATCCTGCCGGGAGTAATTGAAGCCCTGCTATCTCCCCAATCCGGTGGCAGGCCCGGCCTGCTGCGTCTGCTTTCCGCCCAGACCGGGATCTACGTCCCCATATTTCATCAGCCGGTTTATGTTGACGGACTACTGAGCGGATTTGAAACCTCACCTGGAATCCCTGGTGAGATAATCCGCGCCTGCCCGCCACTGGAGCAGTTAAAGCCGTCCCAGACCGTAATTCTGACCGAAAACATGGAATTCGGAGACATGTTTCTGATAGAAGTCAGTCGCGGCTGCCCACGCGGTTGCCGTTTCTGCACCTCCGGCTTCATCTACAGCCCGTTCCGCCAGCACCCCTATGAAAGCATAGTCAAAGCCGTGGACGCCGGACTGGCCTATCGCAACAAAATCGGGCTGGTCGGCGCCGCTGTCTCCGATTACCGGGATATCGGCAAACTCTGCAAGTATATTGTGGATAAGGGGGCCAAGGTTTCGGTCTCATCGCTCCGTATCGACCGGCTTGATCTGGAAATGGTGGATGCACTGGTGGCCTGCGGACACAAGACCATCTCAATTGCCCCGGAAGGCGGCTCACAGCGCATGCGCGACCTGATCCGCAAAAACCTGACCGAACAGCAGATCCTGGATGCCTGTGAGATGTTGATCTCGCGGGACATCCTCAACCTGAAACTTTATTTCATCATCGGCCTGCCAACTGAAACAGAAGAAGACCTGGAAGAGATGATCCGTCTGGTCAAGGCGATACGTGAGCGGGTCATGGAAATGGCGCGCATCAACAAACGACTGGGCGAAATCACACTCTCCGTCAATCCATTCATCCCCAAACCTTTTACCCCCCTGCAATGGTGCGGCATGGAACCGCTACCGTCACTGGAAAAAAAGGTCAAGTTCCTGGAAAACAGCCTGCGGAGTATTGCCAATGTGAACCTGAAAGTGGAAAGCCTGAAGGGGTGCTACCTGCAGGCGCTGCTGTCTCGTGGTGACAGACGCTGTTCAGACCTGCTGGAAGAAATGGCACAAGGGAGCAATCTAAAAAAAGCGGCCAGAAACTGCGGGGTGGATACGGATGCCTTGGTTTACAGGACAATTCCGCTGGATGCAGTATTGCCGTGGGATATTTTGACCACAATAGAAAAAGGCCCGCTCAGAATTGAATATGAGCGAGCCTTTGAAGGATAGAATTTACATTTTCCTTAGAACCAGGGGATTTCCCCCAAAATGACCTGTTCCCGGGAAACTACGCCAACTACTTGCTACTGCCTCGTTGGGTGCTGCAGACTCAAATGCCTTAAACGTTATCTTAAATCAATTACAAGTTAACACGTTCCATGCTCCTGAACTACATCCACTTTCAATCCATCAACATAGCATTCTGCCAACTGTGCCGCACCATTTTTGGTAAGCTCATAAAAAATAACAATCTTCACAAAGCCCAGAGAATCTATTCGGACTAGTTTCTCCAATTGATCTTTTGTCACATTCTTTTTACTCAGCATGTCATACCATGAATCATGCGTCCTTATCACAAGATAAATGGAAAAGAAAACCTGTTCCGTAGGCGAGATATCTACATATTTTGCCAAGTCAGTTGTTGCATCAAAAGCTGTGCCCATATGATTCATTGCAGAAAATGACGTGGGATGAAGTACATTTTTTCGGCCGGTGCCGATACTATAGTTGCGACTGTACAGCGCCTCGTTTTTGTCATAATCAATCACGTTGCTGGATTTTGTTTTGGCGCTTTTCTGTTTAAGCTCCTTGCTTTTTTCAAGATTAAGAAGAAGTCGGGTATTAAAAATACAGATGCCCACGTCGGTCCGATCAAAACGCCCCGGCTCGGATTTGACACCGGCTGGCGCCTTGAATCGTTCGATTGGCTTTGATGTTTTCAGCCACTTCTTTGTTTCCGTATCAGCTGCAGGCTTCATTTCCTTCAATGTCTTTTCGCCGTCACTCCGGAGCTCAAATCCAAATTCATCATACTTTCCGTGAGGACTGAAATCGGCTATCGGCACAGTCATCATCAAATTCAGACGGTGCTTGATGTCATGAATCTGGATTTTATTAATTGGTGTTTGTTGTGCTGTTTTTACAACCATTGGTTTTGTATTAGTCTCTTTCCGTTCCACAAAAAAACCTTCTATATTGCTGACCGGATAAGGGGTCGCGACCCTGGGATTCAGCAGGAGACGGTCAGTATAGGTGTTGTCTTCCGTATCTTTCAGGCTTGTGATGTGTTCAATATAAGCCTTGCTCAATGCCGATTCGGTCTTAAAAGCGGTGATCTCTGCCGTATCTGGATAAGGTTCTTTGGTCTTTTTTAATGCCTTCAGGTATTCCTCATTTTTTTCATAGGTCACTGATTTTGTAACTGTATTGTTATTGATATGGATAAAATTCAACTCGGTGATTACTTCGTGCGGCGTATGCGAAGAAATGGATTTGACCTCCAGACCAAGGCCGGTGTCCAGGTTCCAGAACTTGCCGAGACGGCCGATGTTTTGATATTTTTTGTCTTTAATTCCGTCATTAAGGCAAATAATGAAAATTTTTGCGGCTTTCATGGCTGAATCAATAAAGGGTTCAAGTGCATTGGTATGATAAAACTTGTCATAACCAAATTTCCTCAATCTTTCCAGGCTTGGACAGACGTAATAATTCAGATAGTTGTAGCAGGTGGGTTCAAATGAACCTGTCACAAATGTAGTCTTGGTATTTGTGGCAGCGGTAAAATAGTCGAGTTTTTTCCGCTCACTGTAAATCACGCTTCCATTTCCATCTTTGCCGGCTTGCATTTGAAAAGATTTTGCTTCTTCTATGGCTGCCTTGAACACATACCCTTCCAGAACGCCTTTTTCATTGATTTTGCCCGGATAGGCGCCCGTGTCCTTATTGACCACAATCTCATGCAAAAAAGGTTTCAGACCGCTGCCTTTGGTATTCATCCGGTCACAGAAGACGCGGGGCAGGATGAAGGGCAGCTCTATTTTGCTTTTGTTCTTTTCGTCCTTTAATTTTTTGATGAAATCATCCCGGATGTCACTTTTCTCCGGCAGTCCGTCAATGATAGTTTCAACAGTCGGAAAACCAAGGGCAATCATCCCGTTATTTGCCACTCCGGCCTGGCCTGGGAAAATATTCTTCACATCCCCCACATATCTGTAGCGCACATAGGAATCCCAGTAATGCTCCACCTTGTTGTGCATATTCCATAATTTGGGATTTTTTGTCTGTTCACAATCCCATTTTTCTTGAAGCAGGTTGTAGGCCCCGGCAGACACATTGACCAGTTGGTGGATCACGCAGTCTGCGGCAATGTGGGTGGCCATACCGTAAAAATAGGCCTGTTCCACCTTTATCTGCAGCTCATTACCCGGTTCTTTCTCCATTTTCTGCCAGCGTTTAATAGCCACCTGGAACTGGTGATGAGTCCTGTTGTAATGCCCCAGATCAAAATGTTTGCCGGCAGTGTCGGGCACCGGGTTAAGGCTGTTCCTGGGGGGAGATGTAACCGTCCAGAAGTCGGGGCCGCAGGCACCCAGCATGTAGGCGGAAAAACAGGTTATGTCGTCGTAGTTAGCGGCATTTACAAGCTGTTTATTGTATTCTTTAAGAGCATTGTCAAGTCCACCTTCGTTGGTTTTAAAAAATGTTTCGCATGTTTTTTGATCACCAACTTTATTAATTTCGTGTTTAATATTTTCATAAAAGTCTCGTGTTTCTTTTTTATACTTTTCAAACCCTTTAGTAATCGAGTTAGGTAATCCGCCATTTATGGTGCAGTTCAAAGCAACCAGCCAGTGAGTGTTAAAGTTGGGCATTCGCTCCTCCCCTACCAGGCTATGGTGTAGTAAACTGGTTTGTTTTCCTTCTGATTTAGAAGTTTCTTTTGCAGCACCATGAATGCCCGCCCATGTTCACCGTTGGTCCGCGCGTTTATGGATGGTATTCGTTGGCCATTGCCATAGGCCAGATCTTTGAAATAATAATCAGTCAATCTTTGGTGGCCGATGCTACCTTTTGAAATATGTTGGATGCTGACAACCAGTTCGGGAGAGATATAAATACTACTCAGCCATTTTTTGAACTCATCTATATTTTTCTTGTTTTCTGGAATGTAATCATCACTTATTGAACCTAGTAGCCTTATCTCTATGGAACTACGATAATTCCCTCGTATTTCTGCAACCTTTGCTTTGTAAAAACCTGGCAATTTATTTTCGACATCTTCCAATGAATCTGTTTTGGGTATAGATATTTTATTCTCCTCGCAATACCACCCAATCTCTTTTTGCATATAATCATCGTATTTTAGCTTATTTAACTTTTCTCTACTCATTTTCCAGTCATGATCCGTCAAATACCTCTTGCCAGCCTTTTCCAGTTCTTCAAGTGACAACTCCCGCCTGCCCGGATCCCTATTCTGAATCACCAGCCAGGATTCCATGGTTTTGTCAGCCGGTTTGATCGTGATGATTTCATGCTTGTTGGAATCGGGCTTAATAGTCATGAATGGCACGGGAGTATTGCTGATTTGGCTGTCAGGTTTCATGGATGTATGGAACTTGCCCAAGGCGTCAAGGGCGTATAGTTTGCCCTGACCCTCCAGAATCAGCACTGCCATATTGTTGATTACTCTTTCACCGATAATTCTTGCTTTTGTGTCTTTACCAAACAGTTTTTTCTCATCAATGGTTTTGATCCAGTTGACAGGTTTATCAGGGGTGACAAAATACAGCATCTGATTCTGGGCGTTTTGAATAATTAACTGGTTTGATCCGGAAAGTCCGTAGGCGTTGCCATAGATGCCATAGCCTGTATATATTTCACGAGGTGTGTCCATGCCTGTGCCGTCCAGATGATGACGGGAAAGATAATCTCCTTTCAGACCTTTGATTCCGCTGATTACAACCAGTTCATCAACCACTTTTGAACCAGGACGATTCATACCTACTACGTTTTTGATAGTTTCCGGTTCGCTGTGGTCGGGAAAAACCGGATGAATTTCACTGATACCTGAGGGGCTTACCCGCACAATCCAGGTGTCGCGTCCAGTTCTTTTTTCATTGTTGTAAGGGGACTGTTCCACTGTAAAAAAGATTTCATCATGATTGCCTACGTTGATGAAATTTCTTTCCATTTTGTAGTCATATTGTTTGGGGTTTGATTTGGGCCTGTATTTCATGATCTGCTTTTGCCGGTCATAAATCTCAATACCACCCTTGTTGCGGGTAAGGATCAGTTCGTCAATCCCATCGCCATTGATGTCTTTTGTGTAAATTTCATCAATGCCGTCCATTTTTTTAACGTCTTCTTTTGTAAATATTCCCTGTACACTATCTTTAATGGGATATGCGCCGGACAAATTTTTCAGACGTTCTTTAAGGTTTTTTGCCGGGGATTCCAGGTAATCTATAGCCATTTTCCCCGATCCAGTCATTGGTGTGGTCTCAGAGCTCACGTACAGAGCACTGCCTGTTGCATCCTTTCCCCAGAGAACTATAGGCGCAGCAAGATTATTCTTTCCGTCTGATTGTTCTCCAGCGTCAACTTTGCCTAGTCGTGTTGCTGTCAATGTGTTCATAGTCGCTCCTGCCTGTGTAATTGATAAGGTCTGATTAGTTGAAAAAAACTGGGTTGCCACAATGACGCCTATCGATAAAAAAACTAAACTGCCGATCAGTTGCTTTACTTTTTTCCGCATATAAATATTCCTTTCACTTCCTGTTAGCTGAAAACTGATTTTCACACAGAGCTCACAGCGACACAGAGGAAAAGCAAAAACAACTTCTCTGTGTCGCTGTGAGCTCTGTGTGAGCATGGGTTTAGCCAGTGCGTATTTAAGTTGGGCATCCGTCCCTCCGCTACCAGGCTATGGCATAGTAGGCTGGTTTGATTTCCTTCTGATTTAAAAGTTTCTTGTGCAGAACCATGAAAGACCGGCCATGCTCGCCGTCTGTTCGAGCATTTATGGATGGGATCCGCTGGCTGTTACCATAGGCCAGATCCTTGAAATAGTAATCCGTCAGCCTCTGGTGCCCGATATTGCCTTTGGAGATATTCTGAATGCTGACTACCAGTTCCGGGGCGATATAAATAGTGTTCAACCTTTTTTTGTACTCATCCATGTTTTTATAAGCATTATCCTCGAGGACGTACCCCTCTAAATCTCCCTCTATGGGTGCAAACAGTTCTGTAGCTATTGCATTGTAATAATTATTTTGCGATTCTCTAACCGCCTGCTCGTAATAACCGGGCAGTTTCGTTTTGATATCCTCCCAGGAATGGATTTTCGGCATCGGAATCTTATGTTCCCGACAGTAAATTGCAGCCAAAGCAGGGGTAGAATCCTCATAATAGCTGAGATTCAACCTCTCCCTGCACATTTTCCAGTTAAAATCCTTCAGAAACCTTTTGCCCAGCTTTTCCAACTCTTCAGCCATCACCGTCCGCCTTCCCGGTTCTCTACTCTGAATAACCAGCCAGGATTCCATGGTTTTATCCGTGGCTTTAATCCGGATAATTTCATGTTTGTTTGAATCTGGCTTAATCGTCATGAATGGCACGGGAGTATTGCTGATTTGGCTGTCCGGTTTCATGGATGTGCGGAACTTGCCCAGAGCGTCAAGGGCGTACAGTTTGCCCTGATCCTCCAGAATCAGCACGGCCATATTGTTGATTACTTTTTCACCGATAATTCTTGCTTTTGTGTCTTTACCAAACAGTTTTTTCTCATCGATGGTTTTGATCCAGTTGACCGGCTTGTCCGGGGTAACAAAATAGAGCATCTGTTTCTGGCCGTTGTGAATAATCAGCTGATTTGACCCGGAAAGGCCATATGTGCCGCTAGTATTGCCATAGCCTGTGTAGATTTCCCGTGGCGCGTCAATGCCTGTGCCGTCCAGTTTGTGCCGGGACAGGTACGTGCCTTTTTTGTCTTTGATCTCGCTGACCACAACCAGTTCATCAACTACTTTTGAACCGGGACGGTTCATAGCTACTACGCTTTTTATTGTTTCCGGTTCGCTGTGATCGGGAAAAACCGGATGGATTTCACTGATACCTGAGGGACTTACCCGCACAATCCAGGTGTCGCGGCTGGTTCTTTTTTCATTGTCATAAGGGTTCTGCTCTACTGTAAAAAATATTTCGTCATGATCACCGAGGTTGATTAAGTCTCTTTCCAAGTTATATTTATATTGCTTCGGGTCGGATTTTGGTTTGTATTTCATGATCTGCTTTTGCCGGTCATAAACCTCTATGCCGCCCTGCATGCGGGTAATGACAAGCTCATCAATGCCGTCACCGTTGATATCTTTTGTGTAAAACACATCAAAGGCGTTCATGGTCTCTTCATCTCTCTTTTTAAATATTCCGTGGGCGCTGAACTTGATCGGATAAACATCGGTTAAGGATTTCAGACGATCCTTTAACCCTTTGGATGGTGACACAAGATAATCAATCCTTTGCGTGATTGTACCGGCCATTGCATTGATGTCACGGCTGAAATACAGTGGAATGCCGGTCATGTCCTTGTTCCACAGCACGATGGGCGCGGCAATGTTTTCCGTCTCCGCTTTTTTGCTGTTTAACTGTTTTCCAGCGTCAACCTTGCCTAGTCGTGTAACTGTCAATGTGTTCATAGTCGCTCCTGCCTGTGTAATTGATAAGGTCTGATTAGTTGAAAAAATCTGGGTTGCAGCAATGATGCATATTGATAAAAAAACAAAACTGCCGATCAGTTGCTTTACTTTTCTTTGCATATAAATATTCCTTTCACATCCTATTAACTAAAAACCTATTTTTTCACAGAGCTCACAGCGACGCAGAGAAGTTGTTTTTACTTTTCCTCTGTGCCTCTGTGCGCTCTGTGAGAGCATGTTTTTTGCATTTTGTGTTTAAAGTTTGGCATATGTTCCTCCGTTACCAGGCAATGGTGTAGAAGGCCGGTTTGATATCCTTCATGTTAGTAACCCTTTTGTGCAGCACCATGAAAGCCCGACCATGTTCGCCGTTGGTCCGCACGTTTATGGATGGGATACGTTGGCTGTTGCCACAGACCAGATCTTTGAAATAGTAGCCACTAAGCCTCTGGTGAGAACCAAAGCAGGTCCGTACGCAGGCACAAAACTTACGGTGGAGCAGAAATCTGTGTACCGTTGCCCGACATCCGACAGCGCCTATTTTGCCGTTTTAAAATTATTCAACATGTTGAATTTGATGCTTTTTTATGGACGACAGATATTAAGCCAGACCAATGGTGCTAGTCAAGTAAATATATAATTTTTTAATATGGGGAGGAAATGCTATTGAAAGATATTAATCAAGAGATATTCAAGGATGGGAAATTCAACAAACAACTGAAACCAGATCACCAACCACATTCCCTGAACCAAACAGAAAAAACGTGGTTGATGACTGTACAGCAAATTGGCTCTACCTGGATTACTTCTTCTTCGGTGCCAGGTAATACATGCGAGCCTTGTCCTTCATAACCCCGGCCGACTGTTTGGCCTCTGCCCCGCGCCCCCAGAACAGATCAACCCTGCCGCCGCCGGTAATCGCTCCGCCGATATCCTGATCAAGCACAAAACGTGAGGCCGGTTCAAACTTTTCAGGCTGAATAGAATCCGCTGACTTGAAATGCGGCTTGTCAAACATCAGAAACCCCAATAAACCTTTCTGGAAATAGCGCTGGTCCGTGGCAATCGTGCGTCCGTCAGTAGCCGGCAACCCCATATAGGTAACGGCACTCTGGTCATTCAGCCTGAAAAATACATAGCTGGGGTTTACATTCATGGCCAGCTGCATGGCGGTTGGCGACAGGCTGCGCAGCTTCTGTTCTATTGTATGCAGATTCAACTGACCGGCAGGAATCTGATCTTTGAAAACCGACCCCACCGGCCTGTATGGGTGACCGTTCTTTTCCGCATAGTTTATCCGCAGCTTTTCGCCGTTCTCCAGCAACACCGTTCCGGAACCCTGGACCTGCAGAAAAAACGCATCCACCGAGTCAACCCAACAAAGTTCCAACCCTTTGCCCTTTAGTTTGCCTTCGCCATCGATTTCCTTACGGGTGTAATAAGGCACTACCCGTCCGTTCTCAATACGCCCCTGCAGGGTACGATGATCGTTTGCATTGGCAGCAAACTCCTTCAAACGGATTTGTACGATATCTTTCGGTTTGGCATATAATGGCTGGCTGAAGCGGTCACTCTTTTCTTTTGCACCAGGGATAACCGGCTCAAAATAGGCGGTCAGGAACACTTGGCTCCAGTTATCGTTTCCGTATACTTCATAAAAATCAAATTCTTTGGCAACAAATTCAAACAGTTCATTCGAGTCTTTTGACTGGCGGCACAGTTGGGCTACACGCCGTAAACCGGCCAGATATTCCTGTTTGGAGAAGATATTTCCGCCAAGATTGAATTCAGTAACAGTTGCTTTTTTTTCCAGAAAACGTATCTGTTCATCCACCGCGGCAGCCAGAGTGACTAAGGGCAGATCATCGGCCTGTTGCGAAGTTATGCCAGGAGTTGCAGTCAAACGCATTGAATCGTTATGGCCAGTCAATGGAACCCTGCTGCAGGCAGTCAGGAGCATAATATTCAACACGATCATTATCAGACATTTGGTAAATATTTTAAACATTACGGTTTCCGTCCTTCCACCAAAGCATCCATCAACCACCCTTCCCTGACCAGCTTCACATCCACAAAACCGGCCTGCTCCAGACCATCCTGAACTTCTTTCATCGTGTAGGTATCGCCACCACGCCTGTTGACCAGCATATTAATGGCAAACATCGCTCCGGCCGGTGGACTGGTGCGACTTTCATCCATAATGTGATCGCGGATCAGAATTTTGCCGCCAGGCTCCAGGCAGTTGAATATTTTTTTGTACAACTCCAGATTTCTGGCCGGATTATTCTGGTGAATAATTGCTGAAAGAAGTGCCAGATCGCAGCCGCCAGGAAGTTCGTCCTGATAGAAATCTCCCTCCACCAGCTCAACCCGCTCGGTCATACCCTCATCGATCAGGCGTTCCCTGGCCATGGGGATTACATTTGGCAGATCGAACAAGACACCACTCATGGCTGGATTCTGTTTCAGAAAGGCAATGGAATATGTGCCGGAAGCACCGCCGATATCGAGCATTTTTTTAAACCGGCTCAGGTCGTAATCGCCGGCAACTGTTCCGGCCATTTTGCGACCAATTACGTGCATGCCGCCGATGAATGTCTTCCAGTTAAAATCGTCCAGCACGATACCCGGCACCAGTTCGCTGTCACCGCCATGCTTGACGATGTCTGTCAGGTTGCTCCACACATCCCACATTCGGTCCATATACTGCATCATGGGTAGGACCGATTCCGGGTGACGCGCTGAACAGTAGGAACCATTTTCAGTAACATGGTAGATATTATTGCGCTTTTCCAACAACTCTATTGCAACAAGACAATCCAGCAATCGAGTTGTGGCCCGCAGGTCAAAACTGTTTGCGGCTGCGAAATTTTCTGCATTACTCGGTCGATCATCCAGTTTTGTGAATATATCCAGCTTGGCGGCAGTCAGAACGACTCGACTTCGCATGAATCCTCGTCCTTCAGATATTACGGCATCCGCCTGATCCATATTTCACTCCTTGATTTTCGTAATTTTCGAACTAAACAGTCAGCTGGGTCAGCTGTGATTCAATTGTTTCACCATTTACAGTCAGATAAAGCAAACCTTCCGTTATGGTCAGCGACCAGCTGATGGAACGCTGAAGCGACGCAATCAATGGGCTGACAAACTTCTGTTCAATTCCGAAAACCTTGATATTGTCCATACCGGACAATTTTACCAACTGTTGTTTTTCCCAAATGTTTCTGGATGAACCAAACGCAAGCAGAATCACCTGGCCGGCGTGACGACCGGCCTTAATCAATCGTTCTGCATCCGGCAAGCCTACCTCGATCCAGGTCTGAACACGTCCATCCGGACCGATAGTCCATAAATCCGGTTCATCACCGGCTGCAACTCCCTTGGTAAAGCTCAGATCATTTTCATAGCAGACCGCATAGGCCAGAAGGCGCACCAGCATGCGCTCCTCTGTCTCCGAGGGATGCTTGGCAATAGTTGTCTGCAGCGTTTCATAAATATTACGATCAATATCTGAGAGCTGGATATTTGCCCTGTAAATTGTGCATGGTTGAGCCATGATATATTCGATTCCTTTTTAATTGTAGCAAAAAAAAAGCCCCGGATTTCTCCGGGGCCATTTTGTTTGAATCTGGTTCTTAAACTAGTTTCTGGATACGTTAGCAGCCTGAAGACCTTTAGGGCCTTTTACTAGTTCGAACGTGACGCTATCACCTTCTGCAAGGGATTTGAAGCCGTCGCCCGTAATCGCTGAAAAATGCACGAATACGTCGTCGCCATTCTCCTGCTCAAGAAAACCAAACCCCTTGCTGTCATTAAACCATTTTACTGTTCCGTTTACCATGTGCAACTTCTCCTGATACTGCTCGTTTAATTGTTCCGGGATAAATCCTCGGACAAGTAATAAGATAACAGTGTCCGTTCACGTATGTCAATCTTTTAAATCAAACCATGAATAATAAATATTTACGGCATTAGTGAATACCGTGTGTCTTGCTCAGATAATATTCGTAATTTCCTTCATAGACACGCATCTCACCATGATCAACTTCAAAGACCCGATCAACAAGTAGCCGCAAAAAATGCCGGTCATGACTTACCAGCAGGACGGTACCGCTGAAGTTCTTCAGAGCATCCAGCAACATTTCACGGGAACGGATGTCCAGGTGGTTTGTCGGTTCGTCCAGAACAAGAAAGTTAATCGGACGTGCCAGCAGTGTAGCCAGAACAACCCGACTCTTCTCTCCACCGGATAGGTTTTCTATCTTCTTGTCAACCGTATCGCCGGAAAACAGAAAAGCACCCAACAGATTGCGAATCACACCGATATTCGACATGGGCATGGCATCCTGCAATGTTTCAAAGACTGTCTTGCGCGGATCAAGCAGCTCCATGGCATGCTGGCTGAAATAACCCAGTTCCACATTGGCACCCAGATTAAACGTACCTGATGTGGGATCTGTTTCGCCGGCCAGCATTTTCAGAAATGTTGATTTACCGGCACCGTTGACACCAACCAGGGCGATCTTGTTACCACGACGGATTATTCCGGAAACGCCACTGAAAACCGGATGCTCCTTGTTGTCCGGTGTAATCCAGACCTTGGCCAGACTGTCCATTGACACAACATCGTCACCGCTGCGAGGCGGCTCATTGAAATCAAAACGGACAGTACGCTCTTCCGGCGGAATTTCAATACGCTCGATTTTCTCAATCTTTTTCACCCTGGACTGCACCTGGGCTGCATGGGAAGCGCGGGCAGCGAAGCGGGCAATAAACTCCTCTTCCTTGGCCAGCATATCCTGCTGGCGCTTGTGGCTGGCCAGTAACTGCTCCAGGCGGATATCACGTTCACGCTCGTAGAAATCATAGTTACCTCCATAGGTGGTAACTGTTTTATTGGCAACTTCGATGATGCGGGTAACAATGCGGTTCATGAAATCACGGTCATGGCTGGTCATCAGCAGGGCGCCGTCATATTCATTCGCCAACCACTCTTCCAACCAGATTATTGATTCAACGTCAAGGTGGTTAGTCGGTTCGTCCAACAGCAGCACATCCGGCTTAAGGGTCAGGATCTTGGCCAGGGCGATACGCATTTTCCAACCGCCGCTGAACGACTCTACAGGATGATCAAAACGATCAGGACCTATGCCGAGACCTGTTAAGACCGTCTGGGCGCGGGTATCAAGATTGTAACCGTCACGATGTTCAAACTCTTCCTGGGCAACACCATAGCGATCCAGCAGGGCAGCCATTTCATCGTCTGACTGCGGCTCGCACATGGCCATTTCCATCTGCTTCAGTTCGGCTGACAGCCGTACCGTTTCTGCCGAGCCGGCCATAACCTCGTCTAGCGCCGAACGCCCGCACATATCTCCCACATCCTGGGAAAAGTAGCCGATTGTGGTTTTCTTGGCGCTGGTTATTTCACCCGCATCCACCTCTTCTTCGCCTGTAATAATGCGAAAAAGAGATGTTTTACCGGCACCGTTTGGCCCGACCAGGCCACTGCGTGAACCGGGCAGAATCTGGAAACTGGCTTCGCGGAAAAGTACCTGCGAACCATGCTGCTTGCTGATATTGGAAAGATGAATCATCGATAAACCCTTTATATCTTAATAAAATAAGCCCTGGCACATTTAGTGCCAGGGCATTGTCTGAAAACAACGTTGAACTACTGGAAAATCAGCTCAAAACAATCCTGGCAAAACGGCGTCTGCCGATCTGCACAATATAATCACCGGCTTCGGTTAGCTCCAGATTGGTATTGGAAACTTTTTCGTTGTTCAATTTCACTCCGCTCTGTTCAATGGAGCGCCGGGCCTCACCATTGGACTTGGTCAAACCGGATTCGGTCATGGCCTTGGCCAGCAAGACAGCACCATCGCTCAGAGTATAACTGACCTGCGGCATCTCATCCGGAATTTCGCTATCACGGAAGCGTTTGATAAAAGCCTCTTCTGCCTCAACTGCAGTGACTGCGCCATGGAAACGGGTAACGATTTCGCGGCCCAGGGCTTTTTTGGCTTCCATGGGGTGAACGGAATTATCTTTCAACCCGGCCTTCAGCTTTTCAAGCTCAACCAGGGTCATATCAGACAGCAGTTCGTAGTAACGAATCATCAACTCGTCAGAGACAGACATAATCTTGCCGAAAATCTCCGTACCCGGCTCATTGATACCAATGTAATTACCAAGTGACTTGGACATCTTGTTAACACCGTCCAGCCCTTCCAGCAGCGGCATGGTCAGGATACACTGCGGGGCCTGTCCCCATTCGCGCTGCAGCTCACGTCCCACCAGCAGATTGAACTTCTGGTCCGTTCCACCCAGTTCCACATCGGACTTCATGGCAACCGAATCGTAGCCCTGGACCAGCGGATACAAAAACTCATGAATGCTGATCGGTTGTTGACTGGTAAAACGTTTATGAAAATCATCACGTTCCAGCATACGGGCCACAGTCCACTTGGAGGCAAGGGCAATCATGCCGCCGCTGCCCAGTTCATTCAACCAGGTTGAATTAAAAACCACCTTGGTCTTTTCAGGATCCAGAATTTTGAAAACCTGCTCTTTATATGTTTCAGCGTTTTTAAGGATATCCTCTTTGGTCAAAACCTTGCGCGTCTCGGATTTACCGGTCGGATCACCGATCATGCCGGTGAAGTCTCCAATCAAAAAATTGACCTCGTGGCCCAGCTGCTGAAACTGACGCAGCTTCTGAATCAGCACCGTATGCCCCAGATGCAGGTCAGGGGCGGTCGGATCAAAACCGGCCTTGATCTTCAGAGGCACTCCGCTTTTCAGCGACTTTTCCAGCTTGTCTTCCAGCTCTTTTTCTATCAGAACTTCAACAGCCCCACGTTTGATAACGGCCATCTGTTCGGCGACTGACATATCAACTCCTATAAATCATTTTTGCCACAGACGTTACAGATGACAGATTTCTCTGAGACAACTGTAAAGTCTGTGGCAATAGTTTTAGATCTTAACAGCAAACCGCTATACGCTCGATGCTTAAAGCCAATCCGCTTGTTTCATCAACCGTTACAACAACCGCATTAATCCGGATATCCTTTTTAGGTATCTCAAACTTGACCGGCAACTGGGTCAGGAACTTGCGAATTGCTTCTTCCTTGCCGATTCCGATACAGGAATCAAAACTGCCGGTCATGCCCGCATCTGTCATATAAGCCGTACCCTGAGTCAGAATGCGCTCGTCAGCAGTCTGCACATGGGTGTGAGTGCCGACAACTGCACTGACGCGGCCATCCAGATACCAGCCCAGCGAAGCTTTCTCTGATGTTGCTTCGGCATGAAAATCCACAAAGACAATCGGTGTTTCTTTCTTGAGCAGTTCAATTTCACGATCAGCAACACGGAATGGGCAGTCCAGATTTTTCATGTAAATCCGACCTTCCAGATTTAGCACGCCAACCTTGATTCCACCCGGGGTGGTAACGATCATGCTACCGCGGCCAGGAGTGCCTTCCGGGTAATTTGCCGGACGGACAATGCGCGGGTTGGCCAGCACCAGCGGCACCTGCTCTTTCTTGTCCCAGATGTGATTACCGCTGGTAATACAGTTAACGCCCAGATCAAAAAGTTCTTTAACCGTTTCAAGAGTCAGGCCGAAACCACCGGATGCGTTCTCACCATTGGCAATTACAAGATCAACGCAATGCCTGTCCACCAGACGATCCAGCTCCCTGGAAAGCGCCTGGCGGCCCGGCTTGCCGATAATGTCGCCTATAAATAATATTTTTACACTCATTTAACCTTCAATCTGTTTCAAAATATTGCGGAAAAGAATTGCTCCACTATAACTTTAACGGGCGTATTCAACTGCTCTCGTTTCTCGTATAACGTTGACCTTGATCTGACCAGGATAGGTCATCTCCGCCTCGATCTTCTTGGCAATATCGCGGGCCATAACCAGCGACTGCTCATCAGTTACGGTTTCACTGGCAACCATGACGCGAATTTCACGACCGGCCTGAATGGCAAAAGAGCTGTTAACACCTCCAAAAGAAGTGGCTATACGCTCCAAATCAGCCAGGCGCTTGACATAGGTTTCCATCATTTCACGACGTGCGCCAGGGCGGGCGCCGGAAAGGGCATCGGCAGCCTGTACCAGCACAGCCAAAACACTGTTCGGCTTTTCGTCTTCGTGATGAGCCATTATAGCGTGAACAATTTTGGCTGACTCACCGTATTTGCGGGCCAGATCGGCACCAATAACAGCGTGAGAACCTTCAACCTCATGGTCGACGGCCTTACCAAGATCGTGCAGCAGTCCGGCGCGTTTGGCCTGTTTTACATTTATACCAAGTTCAGCGGCCATGATGCCGCAGATGAATGCGACTTCCAGAGAATGCTGATAGATGTTTTGTGTGTAAGATGTGCGGTATTTCAGACGTCCTATCAGCTTGAGAATTTCCGGATGAATGCCGTGCACGCCCAGATCAAAGGCGGCGCGCTCACCAGCCTCCTTGATAGTCAGCTCGATCTCTTCTGTGGACTTGGCAACGACCTCTTCGATGCGCCCCGGATGTATGCGACCGTCTCCGATCAGTTTTTCCAGTGACAGGCGGGCGATTTCACGACGAACAGGATTGAAACCGGACAAGATGACCGCCTCAGGCGTATCATCAATGATCAGATCGATACCGGTTGCAGCTTCCAGAGCGCGAATATTACGCCCCTCGCGACCAATAATGCGTCCCTTCATTTCATCGGAAGGCAGTGGTACAACAGAGACTGTCTTTTCTGCAACGTATTCACCGGCATAACGCTGAATTGCCAGAGAAATAATTTCTTTGGCCTTATTGTCTGCTGTTTCGCGGGCTTCTTCCTCCAGCACCTTGATCCGTTTGGCCACATCGTGCTTGGCCTCTTCTTCCATCATATCCATCAGCTCTTTTTTTGCTTCCGAAGCAGACATTCCGGCCACTTCTTCCAACTTGGCCTTCTGAATATCTGCTGATTTTTTCAATTCCTCCTCGCGCAATGCAAGGACCTGTTCTTTATTTGATGCAACCTGCTCTTTCTGTAAAAAATCAAGTTCCTTCTGGTCAAACAGAATCACTTTTTTGTCCAGATGTTCTTCCTTCTGCTGAAGACGTTTTTCCAGATTCTGCAGATCTTTTTTCTTTTCAGTTATTTCCCTGTCATGTCCTGCCTTGGCTTCAATAGCCGCTGCTTTAACCTTAAGCTCCGCCTCCTTGATAATGGTATCGGCTTCGCGTCGTGAATCATCAACCATCTTGGCGGCCAGCTCTTCGGCCTGCCTGACGATCTCACCTGAATCCTTGCGATTCAACTTGCTGCCGACATAATAGGCTACTCCGGCTGCTACAAGGGTAATTACAAGCATTAAAACTTCATACATATCTATAACCTCCTCTATGTGAATACGGGCCAGCGTGGTGGCGCCGTTTACTTCAAACAACGGATAATGCGGCTTTCCGTAACAATGATGTCCATCCTGACATCATGCAAATCAGCTGGAATTAAATCAGCCCTTAACTGAAAATCATGACAAAAACCTACCAGACAGGCATTAAGAACCGGATTTTGCAGAAAACGGTCATAATACCCCTTACCGAAACCAATGCGATGTCCGGTCAGATCAAAAGCTACACCAGGTATCACAATCAAATCTGCAGCTTCAGCCGTATGGTCTATTCCCACAGTACATGGCTCAAGAATCCCGAAACTGCCCGGAGCCAACTGGTGACCAACCTCAACCTGCCTGAAGACCATCTGATCACCGCAGACCAAAGGATATAACACCCGCTTGCCACCGGCAAACGCCTGATCTCGCAACAATGCGGTATCAATCTCATTCATCAGCGGTGAGTAGAGCGCAACACATTCAGACTGCAAAAATTCTTTCAACCCAATGAGTTGCTGCTGCGCAAGCAGGCTGTTAGCTTGCCACTGATCGCCGCTCAACGCTTTACGCTGTGTCAGCATTTGCTGACGAAGTGTTCGCTTGGGCATAACTTCTCGTTTCTGGAGGTACTGATTGAACACGGTTAAACATTTTGCCGGGGAACCGGCAGGCAGGTCCAACAAGGAGGGGAAAGGAACCTGAAAGACTCAATGATGCAGCAGAACCTTATATAACTTAAAGCTGCTGTGCCTTATGAGTAATTCTGCTCCTTCTTTGAGGATATATTCTTTGTTGTTACAGATATCAGCAACATGGGCAGTCCGGCTGCACATGCGGAAACTGATTGATATGCGAATATATGATCAAATCTCCACGAAGAGACCTGGTATTAAGTCAGGCCGACTGCAGCCTGGCTATCATCCCCCGCAAGCGTTCATCGAGGGTTTCATCCATTTTCTGCGAACTTCTCAGGTCAAGCAATTCTTCCGTTATATTAAGCAACGCCAGTATTAAAACCAGCTCTTGATCATTTCTGTTAAGCGATGACGCTACCTTATGAAGGCGATCATTCACATAGCTTTCAACCGCCTGCACCTTCTCTGCAGGAGCAGAACTTACTATCGGCAATTCCCGGCCCAACACTTTCAGCAGATGGGTCGTTTTCATAGGGATTCACATGTTTGCGGCATTTCTGTCATCACGCATGCGCCTCCGCATCACGCACTAAATACCTTCCAGCTTGCTGAGTATGCCATCAATTCTGGATTTTAGTCCCTGGCGTTCTGCCTTTAACTGATGATTTTCCTCACGCAGCTGACTATTCTCATCCTTCAACGCAGAATACCTGTTAACCAATTCGTCCAGCTTATTTTCCAATGTTTCAAACAGTTCTTGATTCAAGGCTTCATTCTCCTTTTTAAGGAGATCAATATAACCGCCAGATGGGACGAAGTCAAGCCCTAATTGTCTGAAATTGCGGGGTTCCATAGGCATTTCCCCTCAGGTAACACACGGTTTGTCATGCCTGAAAAAGTGCATCCGTAAACTCCTGCGGATCAAAATCACGCAGATCATCAATCGCCTCACCTACACCGATATAACGCACCGGCAGGCCAAATTCGTGACTGACCGCCACGACAATACCACCCTTGGCCGTGCCATCCAGTTTGGTCAGGGCAATTCCGGTAACTCCGGCAGCCTCTTTAAACAGACGGGCCTGGGAAAGCGCATTCTGGCCCGTGGCGGCATCCACAACCAGCAAAGTTTCATGAGGGGCTTCAGGAATCTCGCGACTGATTACCCGGCGAATCTTCTTCATCTCTTCCATCAGATTAACCTTGGTGTGCAGACGCCCTGCCGTATCAATTATCAAAATATCCACATTACGGGCCATGGCAGCCTTGCAGGCGTCAAACACTACAGCCGACGGATCGGCCCCCTCCTTGTGGCGTATAACATCAACACCGGAACGCTGTCCCCAGGTTACCAGCTGTTCCGATGCTGCAGCACGAAAAGTATCTGCAGCCGCCAGCAGAACCTTCTTGCCGTCTGCAGTGAAACGGGCTGCCAGTTTCCCGATAGTAGTGGTTTTGCCAACGCCATTGACACCGATAACCAATAGCACAAATGGTGTTTTTCTCGACAGATCCAGACTGGAGTGATGGGCATTGAGCCGTGCGTGAATTTCTTCTTTCAAGGCAGCACGGAGCGCGTCACCATCCTTGAGTTCATTACGCCCCAGTCGTTGTTCCAATGTCCTGATCAACTCCACTGTGGTCTTAACACCGATATCAGAAGTAATCAGAATTTCTTCCAGCTCCTCCAGAGTATCTGCATCAATTGTCTTCTTGCCCAGCACCAGGGCATCAATACGCCCCACAAGCCCATCTTTGGTCTTCTGCAATCCGGCCTTAAGCCGCTCGAAAAAACCGGGTTTTTTGGACTGTTCCAAGCCGGGTGCCGTTTGCACCAAAACCGGTTCTGGAGCTATTTCTATTGGAGCGGTTGCCACCTTATCATCAGAATCGGACACAGCAGCACCGATCTTTTCCATTAATCCACGAAAAAAGCCTTTTTTCTCCTGCTCTGACATCAAATCTCCTTCCTTATTTCCAATACCGCCTCACGAAAATGGTGTCGCGCCAGACTAACCGGGCAACTCCGGTCCGTACTCAGAACCAGCGAATAATCCTGATCCACACTACCTATTATCAGATGCACACCAGAAGATGTAACAACAATCTCATCCGGCAAAACATTCTGTCCGGCATCAACATGAAGCTCCTTGAAAGCCGCCAGTATAATGGCTTTGTGCGCTGCAATAAAACGTATTTCATAAGGGTCGCAGTAACAGAATTCCTGCACCGCCTCCCCTTCCCAATCCACCAGAATAGCGCCAATCGACTTGGGCGTACTCCGTACCAGTTTTTCCAGTGCTGCCTGTATTGCCATTTCAAACCCCTAAAACCTGTTCGCAGTTCACTGTTCATGGTTCAAGGTTTTAACCAGGAACTATGAACCTTGAACCACGAACTGTTTTTCAATGTAATCTTACCGAAACCACCTTCGAAGCACCCGGCGATTCCATGGTTATTCCGTAAAGCGTATCTGCCACCAGCATGGTAGCCTTGTTATGGGTAATAATAATAAACTGGGAAATAGCACTCATCTCACGAACCATCTCGTTGAAACGTCCGATGTTTGCATCATCCAGCGGGGCATCCACTTCATCCAGCAGGCAGAAAGGTGTCGGTTTAATCAGGAAAATAGAAAAAATCAGTGCCACAGCTGTCAAGGCTTTCTCACCACCGGAAAGCAGCATCACATTCTGCTGTTTCTTCCCCGGAGGCTGCACTATGATCTCGATACCGGTCTCCAGCAGATCTTCTTCGTTAGTCAGGCGCAACTCTGCGCAGCCGCCGCAGAACAGTCTCGGAAAAACCTCCTGAAACTTGGCGTTAACCAGATTGTAGGTCTCCAGAAAGCGCTGTCTCGTAGTCCTGTTGATCCGCTGGATAGCCTGCTGCAGACTGCGCATGGACTCTTCCAGATCCTCCCTCTGCGTCGAGAGAAAATCATAGCGCTGCTCCATTGTAGCGCACTCTTCAATCGCCATCAGATTTACTTCTCCCATCTCATCCAGCAGGCGTTGCAGCTCCAGCTTGCGCGTCCGACGCTCCACTTCGTCAAAATCTGCCTTTTCCAGCTTTGCCAGAGCCTCCGCCATTGTGATGCGACTGCGCTCCTGCAGACTGCGTTCCAGGTGTTCCATCTGCATACTGAGTGTGGAATAGCTCAGATTCAACTCCGACTGACGGCGACGCACATCCTCACCATCTTCGCGGGATTTTTTTGCGGCTGTTTCACAGGAGGAAAGGACCGCCAAATGTTCTTCATATGTATCACGGGCAGCGGCAAGCTGTTTTTCTGCTTTGGCCTGGCTGATAACCAGGCTCTCCAGCCGTTCCGTGCAGACAACAATGGCCTCCTGCAGCTGACTCTTTTCCAGAGTTCCCTTTTCAAGCTGTTCACGGTCACTGCCGAGTCGCCGCTCCAGGTCCTGCCGCTGATTCTCCAGATCAATAATACCACGCAGATGCGCTTCATGCTGTTCCTTGAGAGTGGCCACCTGTATCCTGATCTCCGTAACCTGCTCACGAATCTTTGCCAGATTACCGCGACGCTGCTCCAGTTCAGCCTTAAAATTGGCCGTCTCCTGTTCCAGCCCCTTTGAAACGCTTTCTGCAATTGCCATCCGCTCCTGGGACAGCTTCAACTCGGCCTGCAGAGATTCCTTTTCCTCTTCCAGATTACCGGCCTCAAACGCCTGGGTGGAAAGACGTTCTTCAACTCTGCTGATCTCATCTGAAGCCTGCTGGCTGTCCTTACCCAATCCGGCCAGTTTCAACTCAGCCCGATGCAGATCTGCGCCGGCATTTTTAAGTTCTTCAGCCGTCTCCTGGATTTTCCTTCGCAAGCCGTCCCGTTCATCAGAAAGAGTTTTTGTCCGGGCCTCAAGCTCAACAACCTTGAGCTCCAGATCCCTGATTTCACGTTTTTTGTGAATGATCCCCTTCTGGACCTGATCACTGGAGCCACCGTTAACAATCGATCCATAAGTGACCACATCTCCATTACGGGTAACAAAGGAAAGCTGCGGATATTTTCTGGCCAGGGAAATCGCATCCGGCAAAGTTTCTGCCACCATTACTCCCGCCAGCAGTTGCCTGACTACCGCTCCATATTCTCCGTCAACAGCAATCATTTCAGCCAGAGAAGAAACTCCATCCGGCACAGGCAATTTCTGCGGTTCATCGGCCAGAGGCAAAGCCAGTCCGACACGTCCGCCATTTGATTTTTTCAGGAATTCAAGTGAACGGACCGCATCCGCATCATCGGCACAGAGCACACATTGCAGCCGGTCAGCCAGCACCGCCTCAACTGCTGCCTCAAGCTCTTCCGGTATCGTCAGAACATCAGCCAGCAGTCCGTTGAAACAGCCCTTAAGCTCCGCCGATTTCATCAGAGCTTTAACGCCCTGACCATATCCGGCAAACTGTGATTCCAATTCCTGCAAGGAATGAAGCCGGGAAGAGGTCCGGCTAAAATCGTCCCGGCAGGACTGCCAGTTTTTTTCAACACCCGGCAGAGCAGCCTTAAGCTCATCTTCCTGACTGCGCAGAGCAGAAACTTGCACCTTGAGGATTTCCTGTTCCTGCTGAACTTCGGCCAGGACAGCATTCAGCTCAATCACCCTGCGTTGGGCCACTTCCAGACGTTCTGCCAGCTGAATACCTTCACGCCCGCTGCGCTCCAGCCGTTCCGCCAGCGCGGCCAATCTCTTCTGGGCCAGTTCATAGCGGTTCTTAAACTGTGCCGATTCGGACAGGGCCGCAAACAGCTCCTTGCGCCGCCCTTCCAGCAGACGATTAAGTTCATCCTCCGACTGCTGGTGACCGGAAAGCTCCTCTTCCGCCTGCCGCAACTCAGCCCCCTTAAGCAGGGCATCACCCGCCGAAGCATCTCTTTTAAGCTCCAGCATTGCATGCTGTTCCGTGTAATCCTTCAACCGGAACGCCAGCTCTGCCGTCTCCTCTTCAAGACGCATCATACGACCGGTCAGTCCCGAAAGCTCCTTGCGCTGGAACTCCAGACCGCTCTCCGCCGCACCAAACTCACCTTTAATACGGTAAATCTCTTCCTGGGAGCTGTTCAACTTTTTTTCCGACTCCAGCAGTTCCAGACGAGCCTTTTCCACCTGGGTTTCGCTCAGAGAGGACGAGGCAAAAACCGTTCTGATCCGCTCATTCAGTGCGGCCAGATCCTGCTCTGCAACGGCTCGCTGCTGCTGGGCCAGGCGATACTCACCAGCAGTAAACAGCAGTTCGATCTCCCGCAATTCATCGCGATATTCGCGGAATTTCTCCGCTTTTTTGGCCTGGCGCTGCAAAGACACCAACTGCCGCCGGATTTCACCCAATACATCGGTCAAGCGCGACAGATTCTGACGGGTTGCCTCTATTTTTTTCAGCGCCAGATTTTTACGCGATTTAAACTTGGTAACACCTGCCGCCTCCTCGATCAGAAAACGTCTTTCCTCCGGGCGGGAGTGCAGAATCATGCCGATCTTGCCCTGTTCGATAATCGAATAGGCGCGGGTACCCACACCCGTATCCATGAACAGCTCGGTAATATCCAGCAAACGGCAGGGGGTTTTATTAATCAGATAATCGCTATCACCATCGCGATACAACCGGCGTGTCAGCTGAATTTCAGCATAATCCAGATATTTGGCAGGCGCCCGACCATCCTCTGTAGAAAAGATCAGCGACACTTCGGCCATGCCCAACGGCTTGCGGGTCTCGCTACCGGCGAAGATCACATCCTCCATGGCCTTGCCGCGCAGGTTCTTGGCGGACTGTTCCCCCATGCACCAGCGAATGGCATCAACAACATTGGACTTGCCGCAACCGTTGGGACCGACAACACCGGTCACCCCCTGTTGAAAATCAAGCACAACCTTATCGGCAAAGGATTTAAAACCGCTTATTTCGAGGCGTTTTATCTTCATTGAAGGCGTACTTTAGCAGAGGGGATAAAGCTATGTCCAGCGGGATATTTTAAATTTAAAACGAGGGGGATTAGGATAAAAGGCAAACCGCAGCATGCAGATATAACGGCAGTCGCTTTTCTTTGCAATGACCTGAAAAACAATCCTGATTAACAAAAAAAACATGCCGGGCATTTTCAGCACTCGGCATGTTTTTTATAATCTACAAAACAGGGCCCTGATTACAAATTTTCAGCAAACTGAATAGCCCGTTCAACCCGTACAAGCAGTGTGGCCTCCCTGACAGGCTTGCTTAGATAATCGAAAAAGCCACGTTCAAAGGCATTGGCTTCTTCATTACTGTCATTACTGGAAGAGATCATAATCATAGGAATATTTTTTGTTTCAGAATGTGCACGCAAAGCTGTTTGCAAACCATAGCCATCCATCAACGGCATTACCTTGTCCGTAAGAATTACATCCGGAATATCCTTGAGAACCATTTTATAGGCTTCCATGCCGTTCTGCGCCAACAGGACCCTGTAACCCTTTTTGACCAGAATATTCTGAAGTATTGTATAGATCAACCTGTCATCATCAACCAGCAGTATGGTCTTTGGCTTTTGCTGCTCCGACCCGGTCTCGGCGACAGCTTTTGGATAATGCTTGTCAATTGCCGCCCTGAGATCTGAAGCTGAAGCAACAAACGGAACCAAGATCAGATTGTTATTGAGCGCAATATCGGCAGAAACACTGATATCCGTAAGATCCGACATGGCAATTGCCAGGCGGCCCGCATCGATTTTAAGCGGAAAAATAAGATGCTTGTTTGCCACATCAGCTGGCACCAATTGCAGCAACTCCTGTGCGTAACGGAACTTTGCAAAATCGCGCACAACCCTGAATCCGTACTGGCTGGACAAGGCATCGGACAACTCGTCCCCCGTAATCAAACCGATATTTTCAAGCAACGTTCCCAGTTTTGCCTTCTGATTGCGGGAACGCTCCAGCGAGCGTTTAAGAGTCACTTCGTTGATCAGACCCTTTTCCAGGAAAATCTCTCCCAGACGCTTTTGATTTGATTCCTTTTTTGCTGTCCTATGAGTCATTTTATGCCTCGCGCTTTTGATCAACCAAGTTTAATCATTGCAATCACATCGAAGTTCGAATCATACTTTTCATCCGGCAAAAAACCAAAGAAATAATTATTAGTTAAAAACAGCAAGGCGTGCAATATAAAATATATTCGGCTTTTATGGTTAGCAGAAAAAAACAAGTAAAGGCAGGATTAGGAATTTTGATTTTAATGATGATAAAAGGATACTGTAGCTGAGTGGCCTAAGAAAAGTTTGTGATCTGCGTCACTAAATTTTAAAATCATCATATAATTACAAGTAGCTACCAATTGTGAGCTGACTCCACTTTATTGCAGCACCGGGGTTTGGCAGACTGATTCAGCAGATAAGGAATCGAAATTGAGGCCGTAAGCGGTGGAATCTGCCTCCGAAATTTCCCCACAGGCCAGCAGATAGCCATAGGAGAGCGCAACCATGTCGGCAATACCGCCAATGGTCAGATTCATGCGGATATATTCAGAGTTAAGACCTTCCAGAAAAACAGTGTAGTCACCGCCATCCAGAATGATCTGCTCCAGCCTGCGACCATCACGCCTGACCCGTGACAGGCCGATCTGTCCGCCCCGGTGCAGGGTGGTGGTATCCTCCACCGTCTGCATCAGTCTGGCCAGCATGGCAAATGAGGCTGTGCGGAAACAATCGTGCAATAGGAAGGCTTTTCTGAAAGCCGGCAGCGCATCTTGAAATAGTGTCGGGAAGCCGTTGACCGATTCCTGAATGATGCCGCCGGCGTTATACTTCTGCCTGGCCTTGTGGCCGTTGGACAGATGCTCATCACGGCTATTGAAAAACTCCATGGATATTTCGGCGAGCGCGGAACGGACCGACTCCTCATCCTGTGCCGTTGCATGCCAACTGGCAATCAGCAGCATGCCGCTGAGAAAAATATAACCTTTGTGGGTGTTGGTGCCCAGATTATCGTACAAACGCTGTTCGGCCCGGACAGCGATCAGCCGCTGATACTCAAACGGCTGATTGCTGATCAGCGATGTTTTGACTTCATCCAGATATTCGAAAATATAGCCGACTGAACGTTCCATGATTTCCAGGGAAAGGTCCGTATGGGAGCCGGAATCCGCCAGATCCACCAACCCCGGCTTGGGGGTCAGATAGAGTTCCATGGCCGCCCCCCTGGCCAGGGAGGCGGTCAGTTTTTCAATATTTGAAAGGCGCAAGCAGTTCATGGGTTTTGGCAATTACCTCGTCATAAGTATGCCGTTGCAAGCGAATACATTCTGCGGCTGGCTGTTGACAGACCAGGCACGACCGGCTTAAAAGGCCGAGTAAGTTCCTGTCAACCTGCAGGCCGTTGCCGTCATAAACATCCAGATCAAGCAGCCGGGCAAACGGCTCGACTGTTTCAAGAATTATGCACTGTTTCTTGACTTCAACCGGATCCGTATCAACCCTGAAGAACGTGTAAGGGCCCAGCAGATCACTCCCCTGTATTAAAATCCGTATCCCGGGAAAGGCCGTATGCAACTGGTCAAAACCCCACTTATACAGGCCAAAGGCCCCTGGCAGAGCCTTCATGGCACCGGCAATATTCAACGATAAAAAGATCAGGGCAGGATACCTGTTTAACAACAGGTTATTGAGGATATCCTGCCTTCTGTCTCTTGTTTCCAGATAACTATGCACGAATTTTCCTGATGGCATCAATGATTGTTCCGTCACGATATTCAACCAAACCGACAACTTTATCTTCGAATTCCAACGGACGCGGAACGCCTGTTACGGAATAGATCTCGTCACGCAGCTCCCGTATATCCTTGACCGGGGCACGACGTCTGATCAGCTCGGCCTTCAGTTCAGGATACTTGTCATTTACTGCAATGCCCCGTTCCGTAACAACCACACCGACGGTTTCTCCCGGAGTTGTAATGGTAGTAACCGCATCCCTGACAATCGGCAAACGGCCGCGGATGGATGGCGCAACAATGATGGAAAGCTTGGCTCCGGCAGCCACGTCGCAGTGCCCGCCCGTATTGTGCAGCAGATAACCGTTGGATTCGGTGTTTACATTGACATTGAAGTTGACGTCAACCTCAGTGGCACTCAGGATGACACAATCCAGCCGGTTTGCAATAGAGCCTCTGTTGAACGGATTGGCATACATGTCGGCGCTCATCTCAACGTGGTTCCTGTTTTTGGCGATGGAAGCCGCGGCTTTGAGATCGAAACACTGCACGTCAAACAGCGCTTCAAACAGCCCCTCTTCCAGCATATCAACAAAATAACCGGTGATACCGCCAGCGCCGAAGCTGCCTTTGATGTTGTTGTTGCGCATCATGGTGCGTACGCGGTCGGCAACGGAAAGCGAGATACCGCCCGTACCGGTCTGGAAGGAGAATCCGTTTTTCATGTAGCCGGAGGATTCAATAACCAGAGCCGCGTATTTGGCAATCTGTAGGCCAATCGGGTCGGTGGTGATCTTGGTGGTGGAGGAGACGATCTTGCCCGGATCACCCAGCTTTTCCACGCAGGCCACATAATCCACGTAGGACTGGGAGATGCTGATCGGCGCCACCGGAAACGGCACCAGATTGTCGGTCACGGCAACAACAACCCTGGCGTGCTGGGCATCGGGAATGGCATAACCCAGGCTGCCGCAGGCCGATGGGCCGCTGAAACCGTTCATGTTGCCGTAATCATCGCAGCATGGTGCAGCAATGAAAGCCACATCAATTGTTACTTCGCCGGTAATGACCGAACGGGCGCGACCGCCGTGGGAACGGACAATTACCGGGCATTCCAATTCACCCTTGGAGATCAGCTCACCGATCAGACCGTTGACACCGCACTCCAGGCCGGTGATAACACCTTTGCGGATATAGGGCACCAGTTCGGCATGCACCACATGCACGGAGCTGGAAGCTATTTTGATATCGCGAATCCCAAGGGCGTCAATCTCTTTGACCAGCTGATTGAGCAGGTAGTCGCCATTTCTCAGATGATGATGGGTGGAAATGGTCATGCCGTCTTTCAGGCCGGAGGCGATGATCGCTTCGCGCAGGTTTCCCACCAGTTTGCTGCTGCCCGGGTTTACCCTTTTAAGCGCTGTTGTTGCACGATTGCAGTCCGGCTGTACCGACCATGGATCGCTGTATGGCGTGCGTTTCAGTCCTGCAAAAATCTCAGGGATTTCACGTCCCAGGCTATTCAACGCCATAGATGTCCTCCTCATTTATAATTTCATCCACCAGGCCATGGGCATAGGCGGTACGCAGAACGCGGGCGGCGCGTTTAACAACCGGCGCATCGATCATCTTGCCTCCCAGGGCGATAACACCCGTACCCATTTCACGGGCACGCTTGATGGCGTCGATAACCAGCAGGGCATAATCCACCTCGGACTGTTTAGGGGCAAAAACTTCGTGAATGACATCGATCTGGCGCGGATTGACCATGCATTTGCCCGTATAGCCCAGCTTTTTGATCAGCTCGGTTTCACGGCGCAGGGCATCCATATCGTTCACATCGGCGAAGATCGTGTCAATGGCCTGGATACCGGCTGACTTGGCGGCCCAGAGTACATTCATTCGAGCGTTGAAAAGCTCTTCCCCGCTCTTGGTCCTTTCGATCTCCATACTGGCGGTATAGTCTTCGGCTCCGAAGGCCAGACCGATCAGTCTGTTGCTGCTGCGTGATATGGCTACCGTGTTGATAACACCTTCGGCGGTTTCTATGGATGGAAGGATACGGAAACGTCCGATCTCCAGCCCCAGATCTTCTTCAAACTCGGTCAGCATGGTGTCAAGACGCTCGACGATTTCCGGAGTATCGGCCTTGGGAAGGCGAATACCGTCCGGCAATGCCGGTAATACCGCCTTCAGGTCGTCAATAGCCCACTTGGTATCCAGCGGGTTGATGCGAACCAGGATCTCTTTATTTCGATCCGTATAGGTTTCCAGAAAACGCCTGACCAGGATCCTGGCGGCATCTTTTTCATTGAGAGGTACTGCATCCTCCAGGTCGATGATGACTCCGTCGCACTGGAACAGTGGAATGTTCTGCAGCATGGACGGCATATTGCCCGGCACATAAAGCAATGTGCGGCGTAATTGAAATTCAGCCATATAGGTTACTCCTCGTCCCCATTAAAATGGAATGTTGATACGCCACCCTTGACGGAATAGCAGCGTTCGATACCGTCCACAACCAGCTCGGTCAGTACGATTTCGCATGTTGCAAAAACTTCGGCATCGTTCATATGCCCGCCCACCACGTCACCTGATGATTTTCCGGCCATGATATGCAGATGGCAATCCACCTTGTCCGCTTCATCCGGTACAATATTGCCAGTCAGGGCGACCAGTTCCAGCGGACCTTCAACCAGAATGGTATTAACCCTTGCCGATGTAATCGGCAGCTTGGCTCCGCTCTTGATCCCGCGCAGCTCAACATTTTTAACCGATCCGATGGCAGACAGGATAACAGCATAATGAATATTCTCTATGGTGACAAATTCAGAAATACATTTGACAATGCTCTCACCCGGATGAACCTTGATGATGAAACGGCGCCCCTGGGTGTATTCCTTGTAACAGAATCCCTGTGCGTGCATTATGCCTCCCCCGCCCGCTGCAGTGCAGCTTCAAGGCGTGCTCCGATTGCGTAGTCCAGCGCACCACGGTCAGTGATGCGGATCTTTCCTGCTGTCACTTCCTTGCTGACAAGCACCTGCTCCAGCTTGGCGCGGATCAAATGTTCAAACTGGGCTTTAACGGTGGATTCAATCTCGATGGTCAACTCATCAGCAGGCTCGACAAACACCATCAGGTCGCTGGACTGCATCGTCCCGGCCTGACCTTTCTTCACTATTTTCATGCTCTACCCCCTGGTTTTAATAACTTGAGAATCGGCCCGGCCTCATCGCTCAACAAAAAAGAGAGCGTTGTTTCTGGCACATACTCCTTTAAATGTTCAAGATCATTATTGGCAAGCATTGCCCTGACAACGGAAGCGCTGATCACACCTTGTGAAGTCTGCCTCCGTTCAATTTCCACAAACTCGATCCCGTAAACCGGCAGCAGCCGTTTCATTGTATCGTTATAGCTGTCGGTCAGCTGACAGCATGGCTCGGTGCCGACAAAACGGCGCGTAATATTGAAAAACGGGGCGATTTTGGAAGCAAACAGGGTTATGTCCAGCTCCATCTGGATCATGGCTGCTGAATCATTTTTTTTCAGAAAATACGTCGGGAAAGTGGCGCTGCTAACAATATAGTGGGAGGTATCCAGGACAATCACATTGGCCAGATCCTTGACCCCCTCCTTGACCAGACGGTAGCGGACTTCAAACGGGAAAATCGAGCGATCCTCCCTCACTACGAAAATATACAGTTTATCCACCCGGCGGGCGGCATTTTCAACCAGATAGCGGTGGCCGTATGAGAAAGGATTACAGTTCATGACAACTGCACCGTTCAGGCCGCTCCGTATCAGTGAACTTTTGGATGAAAGCCAGTTCCTGAGACCTTTGCCGTACTCCATCAGCACGACCCTGCCCTGATTGGCCAGCAGCGTGAAATTCAGCGCCTCAAAGGTATTGGCATATTCCGGCTTGGTATAGATAAAGAGGGATTCAAAACCGGCTGACAGGCCGCGCATAACCAGTTCGGTTACAATCTCGCCCAGCAATGGGCCGCCTTGATGGGAAGGTTCTACAGCCAGCATTTTGAGGACATTTCCGGCCCGGCAGCCGACGGCAACCAGTTCGCCATTTTCATGAATACCGAACAGCTCGTCGCAACCCGGCTCAAAAGAAAGGTCGTTACGCTCAATCAGCGCCTTGGCAGCGTTTATGTCATGTACGGAATGGAGTTCCGTGATCATCGTGGGTTTCCCTGCGTGAGTGTGAACTTAATAGTCCCCTCTCCCTGAGGGAGAGGGCTAGGGTGAGGGGGCAGAGTAGATTTAACTTGCACTGCTGCCCCCTCATCCGGCCTTCGCTCCTGCGCGCTGTAGCGCTTCGGCGCGCAAGCGGGGTCACCTTCTCCCTCAGGGAGAAGGAACTTAATCAAATCGAATCAATTATGGAATTCAAGGTCGCACTCGGCCTCATGGCCCTGGATGCCTTTTCAAAATCAGTCAGATAGTAGCCGCCCAGATCAACCGGCTGGCCCTGTGCTGCGATCAGTTCACTGTTGATCTTGTCCTCATTCTCTTTCATCTGTTTGGCAACGCCTGCAAACTTGTCCTGCAGCCCGGCATCCTGTGTCTGCTCTGCCAGTGCTTCGGCCCAGTACAAAGCCAGGTAGAAATGGCTGCCCCGGTTATCAATCTCACCGACCTTGCGGGCAGGAGACTTGTTGTTGTCCAGGAACTTGGCAATCGCCTTATCCAGAGCATCGGCCAGAACCTGGGCCTTGGGGTTCTTGTAGTTAAAAGCCACATGCTCCAGCGAAGCCCCCAGAGCCGAAAACTCGCCCAGTGAATCCCAGCGCAGGTAACCTTCCTTGACGAACTGCTGCACATGCTTGGGAGCCGAACCACCGGCACCGGTTTCAAACAGACCACCACCGGCCAGCAGCGGCACAACGGAAAGCATCTTGGCGCTGGTGCCCAGTTCGATGATCGGGAACAGGTCAGTCAGGTAGTCACGTAGAACATTGCCGGTTACGGAGATGGTGTCCTTGCCCTGGCGGATGCGTTCTACCGAGTAGCGCATAGCTTCGATTGGACCCAGAATTTTGATCTCCAGACCGGTTGTATCGTAGTTTTTAAGGTATTTCTCCACCTTGGCGATCACATTGGCGTCATGGGCGCGCTGTCTGTCCAGCCAGAAGACAGCCGGTGTGCCGGTGGCTTTGGCGCGATTAACAGCCAGCTTGACCCAATCCTGGATCGGGATATCCTTGACCCGCGACATGCGCCAGATATCACCCGCTTCAACCTTGTGCTCCATCAGCACGGTACCGGCGGCATCCACCACCCGCACTGTCCCATGGGATGGAATGATAAATGTGGTCGGATGTGAACCGTACTCTTCAGCCTTCTGGGCCATCAGGCCGACGTTGGGTACTGAACCCATGGTGGCCGGATCATAGGCGCCGTTCTTTTTGCAATCCTGGATCATCTCCTGGTACATGGTGGAGTAACAGCGGTCCGGAACCATGGCCAGTGTTTCCTGCAGCTTACCCTCCCGGTTCCACATCTTGCCCGAATCACGGATCACCACCGGCATGGAGGCATCCACAATCACGTCACTGGACACATGCAGGTTGGTAATCCCCTTGTCCGAATCAACCATGGCCAGAGCCGGGCGCTTGGCGTAAACAGCCTGGATATCGGCCTCGATTTCGGCCTGCTTAGCTTCCGGCAGAGATTTGATCTTGCTGTACAGATCGCCCAGTCCCATATTGGGGTTAACGCCCAGCTGCTTGAAGGTGTCGCCATGTTTGCTGAAAACATCCTCGAAGAAAACCGAAACAGCATAACCGAACAGCACCGGATCAGAGACCTTCATCATGGTGGCCTTCAGGTGCAACGACAGCAGCAGTCCCTGTTTTTTGGCCTCTTCGATCTGGTTGTAATAAAAACTGCAGAGCGCTTTTTTACTCAGGAAAGTACCGTCAACGATTTCACCGGCAGACACTTTCAGCTTGTCCTTGAGCACCTTGACAGAACCGTCGCCCGCCACCAGCTCGATCTTCAGTTCACCGGCATTTTCCATGACAACCGACTTCTCGTTGCCGTAGAAATCACCTTCGGTCATGAAGGCCACATGGGCTTTGGAATCGGCTGACCAGGCACCCAGTTTGTGGGGATTCTTTTTGGCAAAATTCTTAACCGAAAGCGGCGCACGGCGGTCCGAGTTGCCCTCGCGCAAAACCGGGTTAACCGCCGACCCAAGCACCTTTGAATATGTGGCCTGAATCTCCTTCTCCTGGTCATTTGCGGGGTTTTCCGGATAATCGGGCAGCTTGTACCCTTTGGCCTGCAGCTCCTTGATCGCCTCTTTCAATTGCGGCACGGATGCACTGACATTGGGCAGCTTAATGATATTTGCCTCGGGCACCAGCGTCAGCGCCCCCAGCTCGGCCAGGCAGTCCGGAATTCTCTGTGCCTCGGTCAGGTGTTCGGGGAAATTTGCTATGATCCTGCCTGCCAGGGATATGTCGCGTGTTTCAACCGCAATATCACCGGTTTTTGTAAATGCCTGAACTATGGGCAGCAGGGAGTAGGTTGCCAGCGCAGGTGCTTCATCGATTTTTGTCCAGATAATCTTGTTTGCCTGTGTGCTCATGGTACCTCCAAAAAATGGTAAGTGTCCTGATAGATTTGCTTTGCCTTATACCATCTCACCAGACTAAAGATTTTTACAGATCATATCTTTGTCAGGTCAGACTGTTTTGACTGTTCAACTTGAGAGGGATTATACCACTTCAACTTCCCGAATGTATAAAATCTCAAAAAAACGCGACAAAAAAAACAACAGCTACCAGGTTCAGCAATTTCACGCGAGCAAACATTATCACCAGCTTAAACATAAATAAAATATATAATTAGTATCGTTTCTATAATAAGCCGCTATCAAAGCAGCTTTTAAATACTGATTACACATAAAACTTCATCTGGTCATACTAGCACCAAACAAATTTGAGTAAATTTATGATTTTTTAGGCCTTATTATCAATTGTTTCGGTTTTGACGATATTGGCAGAAGTGATGTGGGATTTTTTAAAAAAGGTAGGGAGGGGTGCAGGAAAGAAGGAGAAAACAGTGTTCAGAAAATGCCGCTCAAACCCAGCAGCGCACCGGCAGCAATCAGCCAGATCGGGTTAAATTTAAAAACCATGTTAATCAGCAGGGTCAGGCCGGTCAACAGATATGCCCACATGGTTTCGTCAGCAGCGCGTGTGATAATAATACCGCTGGCCAGAACCAGTCCGACGGCCAGGGGTGCCACTCCGATCTGGATTACATTGCGCCAGGGAGAGCCGCTGACCTTTTTCCAGTAATGCATGAAAATATAAATCAGAACGCCGGAAGGCCCGCAAATGGCCAGAGTAGCCGCAACAGCACCTGCAAAACCGGCCATCTGCCAACCGATCAGTGTAACAATAATCGCATTCGGCCCTGGCGTGGCCTGGGAAATGGCAAACATGCGGGCAAATTCCACACTGCTCATCCAGTGATTGGTTTCAACCGCTATGCGGTGAATTTCGGGCAGGATCGCGTTGGCTCCGCCGAATGCCAGCAGGGAGAGCAAGCCGAACTGCAGAATAATGGCAATAAGGATCGTCATGACCTGGCACCGTAAAACCGTGCCGCAAAAAACATGCTCAACGGCGCCAGCCCAAGCATGACAAGCGGAAGCGGCCAGCGCAGGGCAACAATCCCGACCATGGCCAACCCGCTGCAAATCAGCAATAACGGACGTCTGCGCAGATCCAGCGCCATTTTCAGCCCGGTGGACAGTATCAACCCGGCAGCCACCGCCGAAACCCCGCGCAGCATGGAATTTACGGCAGGGATATTGCCATACTGCTGATAAAGCGCCCCAAGCCCGATCACTATGAAAAACGGCGGCAGCATCAGGCCGGTAAAAGCTGTAATTGCACCGCGAGCGCCATGAAAACGGGCACCAATACAGATGGAC
Source organism: uncultured Geobacteraceae bacterium (assembly GCA_964509295.1). Classification (GTDB taxonomy): domain Bacteria; phylum Desulfobacterota; class Desulfuromonadia; order Geobacterales; family Pseudopelobacteraceae; genus JBGSQR01. Next base: position 80,605 of record CAZDWS010000009.1, read on the forward strand.
AGATTAACCACATTGGGACCGGGCAGAAACTGGCACAGACCAAGCAGAGAAGTGAATTCCTCCGATGAAATCCAGGTGCGTTCTTCAACTATCACACGGCGGGCAAAGGGCAGCACACCGCCGAAGCCTGACAGGGCGATCTGGGTGAAGCCGATGAAAAGTTCTTTCAGGGTGACCTGGTTTTGCACCCTGTCAATCCACCCTGTTAATACTGATAACCGTCTTCCCCTTGCTGAACATATCCGCTTTCTGGACAACTTCCAGCAGGATCAGCTCTTTGGCTGTTGCATCATAGGCAAAGTCGGCCAGATAGCTCTGGTTCTGGCGTGTATGCCATTTTTCCTGCATGGAAGAACCGTTCCACTGCAGGGCATGGATGGTATATTTTGTATAGGAGCGGCTATTACCCACATTGAACAACCCCTCATTATGGGGGACCAGCAATGTACCGTCCGATGTGACTACAATCCGCTGCTCCAGAAAGGTCCACTGAAATTCATCACCAGGCGAGCGGCGTTGCTCAGGTGACTCAACTTTAAAATGACTCTCCGACCCACCGTATTTGATTGCGCTTTTCCATGCTTCCTCACCTTCCGGAGAGCTGACAACCAGATAACCATCTTCATCCAGGACAACAATACTACTCTTATCACTACTACCGAGTTTGTTGAAATTAAAGACAAAACCGGAACGCGGCATTTTGATCTGCTTTTTAGCTGAATATGTTTTACCGGACTTACCAAGCTCTGCTACCGTTTTGGAAAACCTGCCTCCTGAAACCATTTCCTGACCATAGACAACACGGGCCTTAAAGTCCTGCCCGATACCCCGGAAAAACCAGGGCAGGTTTTCAGCCAACAGCTCCAATCCGTTGACTTTGGGCAGATAAACTCTGGATATCAGGGTTTCGCGATCATAGATTGTTACATATAGTTCCGGGACACCATCATTATCAAGATCAGCCATATCTATGGCAAGTATCTTCGCCGGATTCGGAATAGTTGCCTCGGCAACCAGTTTCAGCTCTGCCCCCTTCTGGTAGTAACGGATACTGCGCTCACCGGCCACAAAAATTTCCCGTTCCCCACCAACAAGAGTGCGTCCCATGGCAATACCGGTAAAAACCCCGGTAATCGGAGGACTGGTCCAGTTGCCTGGGTTTGATTTGCTGCCTTCGTCGCTGCGAAGCTGGTAAGCAGCCGGGCCGTTTACAACACTATTCCCCGGAACGATCTGGTAGCTTTTTTTCGGTGCAACCACAGGTGCCGTTACCACCGGTTTAGCAGCTAAATCAGGTTGCGGCTGAACAGCATATTTAGCCAGTTCACGATCCACTTTGGCGCCCAACCGCCCAACTGCCGGAAGCAGATCATCCTCGCCCTCCCCCTGTTCAAAGACGCGGGTCAGCTTATTGCTGACCATATTTTTGATCAGCACATCCAGGCTGAATATCTTGCCGAATCTGGCATAGCTTCCCGTAACTATCAGCTCGGCCTTGTCCCTGCTCTCCACAAGCTGAATCTGCTCAGAATTCAGACGCGAGGCCAGCACCCCCTGAAGTACCACCTTCAGATCGTCCCGACCCTGTACACCGCTGACACTGAATTCGGTAACGTATGTTTTTACGGGATCGGCCTGAGCCACTCCGGTAATGGCCAGAAACATGATCAGGGCTGCAATAAGATATGTGGTTAACTTCATGGTAGCTCCTTTGATTAAAATTACCCCTCCCCTTATTTAAGGGGAGGCCGGGAGGGGTTAAGCCTTGCATCATAACTCCCCCAACCCATCTTGACTCAAGAGGGGGGCTATTACAACTCACCTGAACACTGTCTATCTTTTACCCCATAAATCACTGCTGCGTAAGCAGAAAAACGTGCGCATGAATCCATGCGCACGTTTTTCTTAAAATTCAGCATTCATGTCACAGTCAAATTAGAATGCCAGGTTCAAAACAACCATATTCTTCCAAGGGTTGTCCGGAGTTTTGATTGTACCGTCTGCAAGACGGGCGGTATCCTTGTAGTATTCACCCAGAACCACATAACCGGCCACGTAGCTGGCTGTCAGGTTTTCGCTGATTTTGTAACCGACTTCCGCATTAACTTCGGTGCCGATATAGTTGCTGTTGCTGCCACCCTTCAGGTTTAAAGGCTTGGCGGCATTGGCCTGTGCTGCTGCTGCAAAGCCCACATTTGCTTTGATAAAGGCTTTATTGATATCAACATCATAACCAAAGAACGCGCCTTTTACGCCCATGTTGTAATTGGATACCGTATTGATCAGACCGCGGTCGGTTTGAGCAGAGTATCTGGTATTTGTAATCAGCATGGTCATCTGTGCCGCTGAGAAAGTTGAAGTGGTGTTACCTTCACCCAACTGATTCACACCCTGGAAAGCATTTACTTTACCGGTACCGTTGTCACCGGAAGCATAAAGGAAGTTTGCACGGGCAGTACCAGGCCCGGCTTTGATCTTGCCGCCAACGTTGGCAGCAAAAGCGGAGACGTGTTCACCTACCTGACCAAAGTTATTGGTCGGGTTGGTACCATTTTGATAGAGGAAAAAGGCATCAATTACACCGGGCCCGAAATTATAAGCGGCATTGACACCCAGTGTACTGAGAACATTATAACCTTTGTTATCAGTAAGGTTGTCATAGGTCATATAGTATGAAGCGCCAACCTTGAGGGCCTTATTGACATCATATTTGACATCCAGAATACCCAGGTCGAGTGAGTACTTACCAGGATAATAGTTACCGTTATTTGATGCGCCAATGGAATCGGTAACAGTAGCAGGCTTGTCCTTGAAACTGCTGTTGTCATACCCGCGCAGCCAGCCGGCAGTTACAACGGCATTATCAAGCTTGGTGGTTGTCATGACACCGGCAATATCAGCACCAAGAAAAACACCTTTGTAGGCATCATCAAATGACTGGATACCAGCCTTGACTGTAGTAGGCAGATAGGGTGCCTTGAACTCCATATAAACGTTCTTGGTTTCCAGGTTAATAGAATCCGCCTCAATAGCGCCGCCCGTATTGCGACTGCCGTTCTCCTGGGAAGTGTCACCCCAGCGGGAATCAATTTCAAAATGGGTAACCAGCTTGACATTATTGTTAAGTTTACCGGTGTATTTCAGTCTCAGTCTCTGCTCTGTGTAGAAAAAAGAGCGGGCAAGGCTGTCTCGTGAAAGCACGTTGTTGGCCGGAGCATTTGCACCAGAGATATTGACGGCTGAATCATTTTTTCCAGCCTGATCGAAGTTTGTGAAAATACCCTTGACGCGCAGCAGGCCGTTAAACTCGTGTTCAATTGCCATTGCCGTTGTACTCATACATCCTACTGCAGCTAAAGCGGAAACAGCTACTTTCAGATTACGTTGTTTCATGACTACCTCCTCGGGATATAATGCTGGCAGATTTCTGCCTGTAAAACTGTGATTTAAAAGTAGACCTATATATTCAACTCCCTCTAAAAAGGGGGGTAGCGGCAGCTACCCCAATTGAAGGAGGTACTGCTAGGTGCTTCTGTTTTCTTTGTTCAACTTGCTTTTAATTGTTTGAACCAGCCGCCACACCGGCAGGGACATTGTTACCACCAGCGCCAGACGTGCCACCTGAAAAGTGGTTACCATGGGAACACCCAGTCTCAATATTTTTGCCGTAATACACATCTCCGACAATCCACCCGGTGCCGTGGCCAGCACCATCATCGGACCGGACATGCCCATCAGCCAGGCCAGCCCCAATCCCATCAATGCCGACAGGCTGACGGTCAGTGCGATGCTGGCCATAATTCCCACCAGCAGCTGGCGGGAACCGCTGCGAAAACCGGGGTTGAATCGGGCACCCAACGAACAGCCCAAAAGAACCTGAGCCGCAACTGCCAACGGTTGCGGTATGGCCGACATGCTTTGACCATTAACTGTCAGCAGCAGGCTGACCATCAGCGGCCCCAGCAGCCAGGCATTGGGTATGCCGAATTTCATGAAGGCGTAGGCAACGGCTACGGCAATCAGGATCAGCCCCGTAAGCCCCAGAGGATTAACCAGCATGGTCAGCGGCTGATAGGTATCAGTGCCACTTGCACCTGTTAAAGTGACTCCGATCGGGATGATGGAAACCGTTAACAGCACGCGAATGGAATGTGAAAGAGCCACCTGGTCAAACCGTGCACCGGCACGTTCTGCCAGCACTGCCATCTCTGCTGCCCCCCCAGGCACACTGGCAAAATAAGCCGTAATGCCTGAGATACCGGAAAAACGCTTCATCAACAGGCCGCCCAGGCCTCCGATCAGTATTGCCGAAGATGCGGCAGCCAGGACGTACCAGCCGTAATTCAGAATCAGACGACTGACATCAGCGGTGAAATACAACCCCAGACCGCAGCCGATCACCAGCTGCCCGGCCTGGCGCCCGCCTTTTATGGCGCCGACCTTGACACCGCTGACACCTGCCACGCCGACCGTAAAGAGCGGGCCGAGCATCCAGGGCAGCGGTATTCCCAGAATTTTAAAGAGCAAACCTCCGCACAGACTGATTGCCAATGCTGTGATAATCGGCAATATGGGCCTTTGCACGTTATTCATCTAGAAGCGGATATGTCCAAGAACCATTGCTGTTACCAGCCAGAGCAGCGAAATTCCGATGGCTGGAAGTATGGCAAATTTCTGCAGATCACCGAACTCAACCTTGCCCAGACCGACCAGCAGGTAGGTGGAAGGGACCAGAGGACTGAGCAGATGGGCGCCCTGACCAATCAGAGCGGCACGCCCCATCTCTTCTGGACTGATGCCGTAAACAGCAGCTGCCTTGGCCAGTACCGGCAGAACACCGAAATAGAAAGCGTCGTTGGTCAGAAAGAAGGTGCCCGGAAGACTGATCAAAGCCGTAATCAGCGGGAAATGCGGCCCCAGCGACTCGGGAATACCGGAAAGGATCATCTTGGACATGGCCTCGATCATCTTGGTTCCGGTCATAATTCCCATGAAAATACCGGCGGCAAAGATCAGCGAAACAACCGGCATGGCATTGGCGCCGTTAGCAACAACCCTTGCCTGCTGATCTTTAAAGTTGTAGTTAATCATCAGAGCCAGGGCGGTACCGATAATAAAGAGAATAGCCAGTGGCAGCAGCTCAACCATCAGAGCGGCCAGCAAGACTACGGTAAGAGCGATGTTTATCCAGAATTTGGCTGGACGCTTGAGATTTTCGGCATCAGGATCTTCGGAAACGGATATGTGGCTGCCGTCATGTGTAAACTCAATCACACCCAGACGTTTGCGTTCTTTCATGCCCCACACATAAGCCAGCAGGAAAACAAACATTGTACCCACAACCATGCCCGGAATCATCGGCACGAAAACCTGGCTGGATTCAACACCCAATGAAGCCAGGACTCGACCGGTCGGACCGCCCCAGGGGATAATATTCATGACACTGTTTTCCAGCAATGCAATCGATGGCAGGATCAGCGCGTTCATGCCCAGCCTGCGGTGCACGGCCAGCATGGCGGTACAGGTAACCAGGTAGGTTGTGGAACCGTCACCGTCAAGTGAAATGGCCGTTGCAAGCGCAGCGGTGCCAATGCAAACCCTCATGGGGTCGCCATGCACAGCTTTCAGGATTTTTTCAATGATCGGGTCAAACATCCCCGCATCGATCATGGTGCCGAAAAAGAGGATGGCAAAACAGATCATAATCCCTGTGGGAGCCACCTTCTTAACCCCGTCCATCATCATCTTGCCAAGTTTTGCGTCATGAAATCCGAGTCCAAGTGCTACAATGATCGGAATCAGTACCAGGGCATTCATTGCCGTCATGCGTTTTGTCATGATCAGGTACATAAAAACGATAATCATTGCGAACCCGGCAACGCCCAATGCTGTTGCTTCCATAATCTCCTACCTCCGCTTGATTTGTTGCCTGCCCGGACTTTCAACAGGCCATATGTTTTGCCATACACTTGAAAGGTGATTTTCTTCTGATATCTATTTTGATTATAGGTGCGCCTTAAAATGTGTAAATTTTAAACATTAATCTTAATATTATTGTTAATAATGGTTTTGGCGATATTGGCAGGCTGTTGTCTTATTCTTGCGGAAAGGCCGTTACAGCTTGTTTTGGCAGGCAGACAGCACTGCAGCAGGAAAAATTCAAACGGTCATTGAAAACCTTGTTTTGGCAATATTGATGGTTTTGTTGATATTGGCAGCGCTAAATACCTGTTTATTAATCAGTTAAAGCAGACTACACTTACATCTTAGAGGGACAGGCTTTAGCAAATTAAACCCCTGCCTTGCTCCCTCACCCGGCCTACGGCCACCCTCTCCCGGGGGGAGAGGGTTTGATCACTTTCACCCTTCTCCCTCTGGGAGAAGGTGCCCCAGCGGGGCGGATGAGGGAATACACAAGCAACAAAGGATTTAACTGATGGCTATCATCAAAAGAATGACATTGCGGAGCAAGATCACCTGGCTTGTTTCGCTTAATATCTTTGTAATGCTTTTTCTGATGCTCTCTGCCGTGCTTTATCTGGTGGTTGAAGATGAGTTCAGGGATAAGGGAAAGCAAGCCCTGGCCATGTCACGGGTTGTGGCCGGCATGCCCCAGATTATTGAAGCATTCAGGACGGAGAATCCTGCGACAGTTATACAGCCGATTGTGGAACAGATCCGCAAGGCCAGCGGTGCTGAATTTATAGTGGTTGGAAATATGAATCAGATCCGTTACAGCCATCCGGACCCGAAAAAAATCGGCCTGCGCATGGTAGGAGAAGACAACGAAATTGTCCTGAACGGCAAAGAAAGCGTCACTAAAGCTCGTGGATCTCTGGGGCAATCCATAAGAGGTAAAACACCGGTTTTCGATGCCAACCGCCAACAGATCGGCATTGTATCCACCGGCTTCCTTGCTGACAAAATCCGCAACAATCTCAATCCGTATATTACAAAAATCATCTCCGTCGGCATGCTGGCCCTGCTGTTCGGCTTTATTGGAGCCCGAATGCTGTCCGGCCACGTCAAAGAACAGCTCTTCGACATGGAGCCGCACGAAATCGCCTTTGCCACAAACGAACAGGCCGCCATCCTGGAAGCGATCCGCGAGGGAATTATTGCCGTCAACAGCAGCGGCCATATTGTCAGCTGCAACCGCGAGGCAAAAAAGATGCTCGGTGTGGAAAATGACGATGTCATCGGCAAGGAGGTTACGGAGGTATTTCCGGCCACACGTATGCCGGAAGTGCTCAAAAGCGGCATCCCACAGTACGACCAACCCTCCATCATCGGCAACACCCTGGCCATTGTCAACCGCGTGCCGGTCATATTATCCGGCAAGGTAATCGGTGCTGTCTGTACGTTTAGAGACAAAGTCCATCTGGATAAGATTGACCAGCGCCTGATCGATATCGGCCACTATGTGGACACCCTGCGCAGCCAGCGCCACGAGTTCATGAACAAACTGCACCTGATTTCCGGATTGATCCAAACCTCGGAATTTGACATGGCCAGAAGCGTAATCGAACAGGTCAATGAGGAATATCAGAATGCGGTCCAGTTTTACCTGGCCCGCATCCGTGATGCCGCCATTGTGGGTATCCTGATCGGCAAGACTCATCGGGCAGCCGAACTGGGCATCCAACTGACGGTAAAACCCGATTCCACTATCATGGAAAACTGCCCTTACAGGGAAATACTGGTCACTGCACTGGGCAACACAATTGACAACGCCTTTGAATCAATCATACAGTCAAAACTTGCCAGGGAAGCCAATCCGGAAGTTTCCGTGTTGATGCTGGAAGATGCAAGCATGATTCTGGTGGAAGTAACTGACAACGGACCGGGAATCAGTGCGGACATAAAAGAACTTATATTTGATGACCACGCTACCACCAAGGGCAGTGGCCGCGGGTTTGGTCTTTCGCTGGTCTCCCGCCTGATAGAAAATGTCGGGGGCACAATCAGTTGCGAAAGTGAACCGGGCAAAACAACCATCAGAATTAAACTGCCCAAAAGGAGAACAGATTGATGATACGCGGAAAACTGCAGGTAATGGTAGTTGACGACGACTTCATGATCGCCAATCTGCACGGCAAGTATATTGAACAGCAGGAAGGATACGACCTGGCCGGAGTGGCGCACAACTACGAACAGACAATCACCAGACTGAAAGAGCTGCAGCCCGACCTGCTGCTGCTGGACGTCTACCTGCCGGATCATTCCGGTATAGAAGTACTGCGGACGATACGTGCCGAGAAAATTCCCTGCGATATTATCCTGATTACCGCCTCCAAAGAGCTGCCGGTGATTGAAGAAGCCTTCCGGCTCGGCATTTTCGACTATCTGATCAAACCTTTTGACCTGGGCCTGCTGAAAGATACCCTGGAAAAATATCGCCGCTTCAAGATCCACCTGCAGTCAAATACCCAGCCGGACCAGAAGTTTGTGGAAGGGCTGAAAAAACTGAGGGCATCCCAATCGGCACCGACCCAGCAGGTTCAGAAAGGCATTGACACCAGGACCCTGGAGAGGATCAAGGAGATCATGCTGCAGGACAACGAATACCGGACAGCGGAACAATTCGCCGTAATGACCGGAGTCAGCCGTTCCACCGCCCGCGCCTACCTGGATTTTCTGGTCACCCGGGGAATTGCAGAGGAGTTCCTTCAGTACGGCGCTGTCGGCAGACCGCAAAGGTTGTTTCGGATAAAAAGTTAAAAACTAACCCCACCTGTCCTCCCCTTACCTAAGGGGAGGAACGTTCAAGCATGTCAGCTGGTTATTTCCCCCCTCTTAAGATAAGAGGGGGCTAGGAGGAGTTATGAATCCTACTTCGACAAGCAACCTACTGAAGCCCATACTAACCACACTCCTTTTCACCCTCACAACTCTGCCGGCCTTCGCCAACGACGTCACCGACATGGCCGAATGCACCCTCAAGGTTTTTACGGAAATCAGCAAAACCAGAAAGTGGTCCGGCAAGCCTCCCAAAGGCTGCCAGGCTGCTGTTGCGATTGAAAAAAGGCAGGACGGGGTATTTGTAACCGCCTGGAAGATCAGGCAGGGGGACAATGGCTGGGTCAGGACATCTCTGACAGTCGCCATGGGATATGCTGAAATCGCAAGAAAGAAAGATCTGGAAAAAGCGGGGCGGGACATTACAAAACGGGCGGCAAAACTGGACCGCTGCCTGGACTCCATCAACACCAGCAACGACCCGCTGAACTGCCGGGACCGTGCTGTAAAATCCTATCTGGCAGGTGAAACCAGCGGCACTGAAAACCAGCGTCTGATCTGGCTGGACGACAATGGCCGTCACGTTGTTGCAGAATACTCATCCGGCAACACCAGCGTCACCCCTACTCCACCGACAGAGCTGTTCAGCGGAGAAATGTTGCCTCCAAACCTCATCATTAAGCTTGACTGGGAATAACTCCCCCGGCCTTCTCTCCTGCGCGCTGTAGCGCTGCCTACTCCGCCGAAGTAACCAGGCTACGAAGGACGGGTCGGCGCGCAAGCAGGCCCACCCTCTCCCAGAGTTAGAGGGTTTATAACCCTTCTCCCTCTGGGAGAAGGTGCCCCAACAGGGCGGATGAGGGCGTTTTTAATCTCTGGAGATAACCACGTACCTGGCCGAATCCTCGTAAATCTCGTTGAACTTGTCCGCAGTATCAATAAATGCCTGCAGAACCCGGGGATCAAAATGTTCCGGCATGGTCCTGCCATCGCCATTGACAATTATATCCACCGCTTTCTGATGATCAAAATGCGGCTTGTAAACTCTGGGATTCCGCAGGGCGTCATACTGGTCGGCAATGATGGTGATTCTGGCCTCAATCGGTATTTCTTCGCCCTTCAGACCATTGGGATATCCGCTGCCGTCCCAGCGTTCATGATGGGCAATGGCAATTCTGGCCGCCATCTGCATTCTTTGGTGTCCGCCGATGATCTTGGAACCGTATAAAGTATGGGACATCATTTCGTCCCACTCAGCTGGACTCAGGTTACCACCTTTTTTCAGAATTTCCGGAGCAACATGGATCTTGCCCACATCATGCAGTGATGCCTGCACACGTATGGCACGAACAAATTCCTCCGGCATGGTCAGTTGTCTTGCCAGTACCATACAGTAGTCGCCGACCCTCATGATGTGACTGCCCGTATCCTCATCATTTGCCTCGGAAGCACGTGCCAAAGCATAAACCATATAATCGAAAGCAGACTCCGTATCCTTGACCTGGGACGCAAGCGACTTTAGGAACAGGCTCTGCATGACTACACTGTTCAGCACCTCCGCATTATGATTGGACACATAGCAGTCGTAATTCAGAGCCAGAATACAAAAACTGTTGTTGGAACACTTAACCAGATTTTGAATCGGACCGACTGTTATTGCCAGCTCATGCACCAGCCCGGAGATTTCCGATGCTCCGTCCGGCTGGTTATATGTATCCATCTCGGAAACTTCCGAAGCGGGAAAGACTACGCAGGGATCAATGAACAGATCAAGGCGGTCTCTTCCAATCTGCGTCAATCGTCTGTCATAGCGATACCAGCGGCATTTTCCGGCCTGATTTCTCGTACCCACAATTACCAGTTGCGGACTACCGTCCAGATTATCGTTTTTAGAAGTGATCATCTCCACCATGCTGTCAATTTTGTCCATAAAATTGAAATTGGCCGAATCAAAACTGGTCAGCATCTGCTCACCAAACATGGTCAGTCTGGCGATATTGTGGTAGGCATTTTTTAGCTTGTCACCCAGTTCCTTGACTTTCAGCAGCATCTTGATCCGTGCCAGCACTTCTTCGCCGTGAAACGGTTTGGAGATAAAATCCTCCGCCCCTGCCTCTATGCCCCTGATACGATCACCCCGGACGTTGGAGGCTGTTATCATAATCACCGGGATGTTACTCAGTCTCTCATCTTGCTTGATCTTTCGGCAGACCTCAAAACCATCCATACCGGGCATCATGATATCAAGCAGTACCAGGTCAACAGACGCCGACTGCACAATCTGCAAAGCCTCTTTCCCATTTACGGCACTGACAATCTTGAACCCTTTCGGAACAAGCATGAACTCCAGCAGGCTCAGATTGGTCGGTTCATCATCAACGCACAGGATTACCGGATTATGTCTGTTCATCAAATACACCATCAATACTTTAGTTAAATCGAACGATCACTTTGAAGGGTATCACACAGCAGGATTTTTGCCACAAGCGGGGGAGTAATTATTCAGGTAATTGTGATTGGAAAGCGGATTTTTAATTACGCGGTATGTGAACATTCTTGCCCAGCATCACGCCCACATACAGATGTTCGTCGCTGTGTTTGAACTGGCAGCGCAGATTGGCCGGGTTTTCGATAATTTCTGAACAATCAAATTCATCGGTCTTGTATACGGAAATTTCCGACAGCCGGATTTCTTTATTGGCAGGAGAGAACAGAAGGCGTATATCACCGCCAAGCAGGGTGACCATATCGACCATGGCGGCTCGTTTACCCTCCTCAAGGCGGGACAGTTCCACACGTTTCATACGACTGGCCATAAGCTCTGCAAATGACTCAGAGCAACTGGCCCAGGCAACCCCGTTACAAGCGCCTTCAAAACCGATAATCGCGGTCATGGCCTTGTCCTGCTCAATAACATATTCCGACGCAGGCAGGCTATCCATTTCGATATCTGCAAACACGCTGGTAAAATCGCCCACGCTCTTCATGACGCGATCCAGCAGATCATTTTTGTTGATCCATTGAGGTTTGTTTGTATTTACACAGGAAGCGTCAATTTGCATATAATCAGACAGTCCTGAAAAATTCGGTTTTACCCTGATAAGGCTGCCTGATCCTGGACAACAGGACTTTTTCGCCCGCCTTGTGGCCGATTTCACTCAGGCTGAAAGCAAAATCACCGTAAGGCTGCAGAAAACGACGCATCAAAAGACGTACAAAACCGGCGCTGAACTCTCTTGAATCAAATCCGATACTGTAGCAGTCCGCTTGTAACTGTGTCATGTCAACAACATGTCCGATAGAATTATTACGCATTCTCAAAGCCACCAGAATGACCGACTCAATATGCTCAAGCTCGGCATCCTCTTCCATTTCATTAAAATCATCATGAGTATATTCTTGCATGGCTTCCTCCATCTATGTTCGATTGCTTAGGTTACCCTCTACAGCAATACACAGACAGTGCCAACTTTATCCGGAAAAACAGTTTATTTTCGAGCAGACCACCAGTTCGCAACTGTTTTTCCGGTTTTTAAATACGGGCAAAAAACACTGTACAAGAGGTTAACACTGCGTTTTTACTTGTCAAGTGCCGTTAGAATAAAAAAATTATAAAAGGACAATATTTGTGAAAAAAGCGGGCAAGAGCGTTGGGGTTATTTTCAGATCAGGCGGGCTGTAAAGTTTTGTTACGACATCAAAGGGGCGGTACTGCAACATACTGATTCAAGTGTGTTTACGGCCAGGTGTAACGTTTGTTTACATCATCAGCAAAAAGCTCATGAATCCTTTACTGGTGGGTCTTTGCGGTTGGTGTATATTTTGTTACGCCACGCACCACTCCCTGCCTGGAGGCACTTACTTCCGGTGGCGGGAGTAGAAAATCAGGCGGCCTTTGCCAACGGAAGCGGTTCCACAAGTGGCCGTTTTTCCTGTAAAGACTTCCAAAGATCCCACTTCAACTGATTGGCAAGCCATGACTCCGGGGTAGTGCTGGTTAAAATGGCAACCCTGATGGCCATATCAGCCGTCATTGATGTATGACCGTTTAAAAGCCTGGAAAGATGTGGACGTGAAACCCCCAACCTGGAAGCAATCTCTCCGATAGACATTTCGGAAGGCAAAAACTCTTTTAAAACTTCACCCGGATGTGCCGGTTCATGCATGCGCATCATTTTAATCTCCTCAATGATAGTCCTGATAATCCACCAGAACCGCATCCTCACCTTCAAATTTGAAGGTTAATCTCCAATTGCCATTTACCGTAATTGACCAATGTCCTGCCAGGGCACCACTTAAAGAATGGAGACGCCAACCTGGCGCATTCATGTCTTGCGGGCTTACTGCCACATCAAGTCGCGTCAACTGGATACGAAGTCGTGACGCATGATCTGGCTGAATTCCAGCTTTAGAGCCGGTCTCAAAGAACCCTTGAATCCCTTTGTGGCGAAAACTTTTAATCATGGATAACTGTAACCTGTTAGCTAACAGGTTACAAGCAAAAAATCAAGTTCGAATCACTTCCAAATCTTGTAAAACAATCCTCTCCAGCGTAGCATCCAGCAGGTCGCGGCGGCAGTCAACACCGTCGATGGCGCCGGTGCGCAGCTTGCGCATGAAGCGGCAGCCGCCGAAACAGAGCGGCAGGTAGGCGCAGTCCAGACATTCGTCATTTTTCCACACATCCAGGTTGTGAGATCGGCTGTAATCGTTGATGCCGTCGGCCAGGGTACCAACCCTGTACTCTTCATGCCCCATCAATACTGGACACTTGTATATGCCGCCGTCATAACCGATCACAAGATCATTCTCAAACTCAATCATGCATGCCGCAGAGCCCAGCTTGGGTGTCGGAAAACCTCGTCGCAGGGCTTCGCCACGCAGATACAAACCTGCCTCCATCATCCACGGCTCACTGGTTGAAGCGCAGACATGGCTGTGATCGCCCCCCACGCTACCATCCGATTTGGGCATAATCGGAGAAAACACCATCGCTTTCAGCTTTTTCGGATCAACTCCTTCGCCAATCAGATAATCAAGCAATTCGGGGAAACGCTGGTAATTTTCCTTAGCGTAATTTGCGCCAATATCGACAGGCACTATTTCATAAATATCCCGGACATTGGACAGAATAGTATCGAAACTTCCCTTACCGGAAACAAATGGGCGCTGCCTGTCGTGGATGTCCCTTGGCCCGTCAATCGTCACCCTGACAGCAGCCAGCCCCAGCGGCAAAAGCTCTTCAACAACCTGTCGAGTCAAAAGCGTTCCATTGGTAATGATGTTGAAATCAAATTTTACGTTGTTTTCACGGGCAATACCGGACAGACGTGCAGCGATTTTTTTCAGCATCGGCAGTGCCATCAATGCCTCACCACCGTAGAAATCCATCAGCACGTCACGACCAGCAACCATCTGCTCCGTCACGCGCTGAATCAGCAGTTCAGCAGTATCTTCACTCATCACAAAATGCCCACGAAACGGATCTTCAAAGCAGTATGGACATGCCAAGGTGCATTCCAGCGTCAGCGTCACCAGCAAGGTAAAGGCACTTCTCTTACTGTTCAGGTTTTGGAAGAGAGTCCGCATTTCTTCACGTTCCACAGCATTGTCCTCGACCAGCACACCTTTGGACACCAGAACATCCAGCTCCCTTTCCGACAGCTCACCATTATTACGCACCCTGTTCCATAACGTCTCGGACAGTTCCAAAACGGCACAGCGCCTTGTGGCAACAAGCACAAGCCGTTCAGACTTGTTCGGGTGGTTATATACTTTTAAATAGCATGAAAGTTCCATTATTCTCTCCCTGGAAAGATGGGGAGGACTTACTGCTCCCTCCCCACAACCACACTACCTGATTTTTGCAGAAGCAGCCGTGGTACAACAACCCTGCACAACTTCCTGACTATGTCCCTCTTCCAGCACCATCAAATCCTGATCTTCACGCATTGGCGTCACCTCCTTTCACTTGGATGTACTGCACAAACTAAATTAGGTTAACACAATTATTTTAATTGCTCATTAAAACAATTGGACATACAAACAAATAGTCTGTAAAATCCGCGCCACTGGAATATATCATGACATTATTCACAAAATTACATACTGTCAGAACTATTCTTGCAGCCTTCTGTCTGCTTTTTTCACTGAACCCGTTTATAGTCTGGGGGCAGGAAGAATCTGACGATGAAGCTCTTGACCTGCTCAACGCTTGGCAACAGGGATCATCTACTGCTTCGCGCGCTCCAAAACCTCTTTCCCAGACACCTGAAAACATTACCATCATCACAGCCTCTGATATAGAGGCAATCAACGCCCATACGTTGGCCGATGTTCTTGCTACAATTCCCGGCATTCAGGTTCAAAACCTTGGCGGCCCAGGAAGTTCCGCTTACACCTACATTCAAAGTGCCAACTTCACCCATACACTTGTACAGCTTGATGGCGCCCCACTCAACAAGATCGGAAACTCTTCCGATATTGGTATGGTACCGGCACGGATTATTGAACGGATCGAGATCGTCAAGGGATCGGCCTCGGCTGCCTGGGGTCCGGCACTGGGCGGCATAATCAACGTCATCACCAAAGCACCTGAAAAACACCCTTTCGGCGGCGCAGTTACCGCCTCACTTGGCAGCAGCACAACCGCCGACACCAGTCTTGAGCTCACAGGCACATCAGGCCGTTTCGGCTATTATCTCTCCACTGGTTATCTCGGTTCCAATGGCCTGCTCCAGGGACGCCCATTACACTCCAACAACAACTATGCAAAACTGACCTATGATCTGCATGATAATGGTCAGATATGGGCAACAGTCAACCAGACAAGTGTCCGCCAGGGTGAAAATTTTGATATCCAGATTTTAGACTTCAAGGAGTCTACGGATCAGCATTATCTGGACACGACGCTAGGCATGCGCCGTCAACTGACTGATAAATTGGGCATGGAAATTTCCGCCTATTACACTCATCGCAACAGATATGACTATAGGGACTCGATCAGCTCGCCGCTCTTTCCAGACTATCGCAAAGTTATCGATCATGTTGGCGGAATAAATACCAAACTGATCTGGAAACGGGACAATCATTTGCTGGTGGGTGGAGTTGAATATACCCATGAAGACCAGACATTTCATGTCACTGAACATTTCGACCCTCTATTAAAAAACACCACCACAAAATGGAATCAGAGTCGCACCGGTATTTACCTGAATGACACCATTACTGCAGGTCAGCTGACACTGGTGCCAGGTATCCGTTATGACAATGTAAAAGATGGAGATCATTTCAGCCCCTCCTTCGGTGCCACCTGGCAATTAAGCGAAAATAACCTGCTGCGTGCTTACACAGCCCGTGGATACGGTTACGCTAATTCAGACAGCTTCTGGAACACAGAAAAAATCTGGACCACCCAATTGGGTATGGAAAGTACAGCCGTACCTTATTTGTGGCAAAAGCTGACCCTCTTCCGCAACCAGTTGACCAACGTGATGGACCTGAGAAATGTGGATCCGACCATCCCTGAAAAACGTATGGCGCTGGGTGTTGAGTACGAAGCCCGCACCACACCTATTTTCAACACCTCAATCGGAGCAGGGTATACCTTCACAGACCTGACCCGTACCAGCGACAGTTCGCAGGTTAAATCCTTTGCCCGTCACACAGTCAAAGTTTTAGTACGCTATGATGATCAGACCTACCGGGCAGCCCTGACCGGCAACCATATCTACTGGAACCATGTAGAAGGATACAACGGCAGTTATTATGGACTGCTTTGGGACTTGCACCTGGGAGCAAAGGTCTGGAAGAAAGAAAGTAACTCACTGGAACTGTTCTTCTCCGGTCGCAATCTGTTCAACGGAAAACAGTATGCCGATGAGACGCAAAAGAACACGGGACGCTGGTTCGAAGGCGGAGCGAGGTTTCGCTTTTGAGATACCTCATCCATCTCATAGCCTTCCTGGCGTTTTTCCTCCCGACCCTGGCTGAAGCCTACGACGTGCTGATCGTGCAGAGCAGCCGCAGTTCGGCTTACGAAGAGGTACTGAAAGGCTTCCGCAATACGCGCCGCAGTTCGGAACGCCTGATCGTGCTGTCTGACTATGCCGAGGCTGATATTGTGCGCATCGTGCGCGAGGACCAGCCGCGACTGGTACTGGCCCTGGGCGACCGCGCCCTGAAGGCCACCAAAAACCTGCGCCAGACCCCGATCATTGCCATGATGGCCCTGGGCATCCATGACCAGAACATGAACAGGCCAAACCTGACCGGAGTGGGTATGTTCATCGCTCCCCGTCCTTACCTGAACCTGTACCAGAACATGAAGACCAAACGGGTCGGAGTTGTCTACCATGCTGCCAAGAGCGACTGGTATCTGCGCCAGGCCCGGCAGGAAGCCAGACGGCAGAATATAGAGCTGGTGCTGCGCGAAGTCAGTTCGCCGAAACAGACCATTGCCCAGCTGTCCAGCCTTGCCGGAGAGGTGGATGCCATCTGGATGCTGCCCGATTCGGTTGCCGTTACCCGCGAAACACTGGAAGCCTATATGCGCTTCTCCCAGGAAAAGCGTGTACCGCTGGTATCCTTTGCCGATGCCTATCTTGGGCTGGGTGCTGCTGCAGTGCTGGAGCTTGACCGACTGGATCTGGGACGGCAGGCCGGTGAAATGGCTACTGCTCTGCTGAACGGCACCTCCGTATCCAAACTGCCCATGAGCCAGCCGCGCCGTGCTATTTTCAAGACCAACCGCAATGTGCTCAAAAATCTGGGTGTTATACTGGATCAAACCGAAACCATCAACATCTCTTCGTCGGAATAGCCATGTGGTTTACTATTCTGAAAGGTTTCCAGACCAGCTTCCGTTTTAAACTCTTTGCCATCTTTACCATCATGACCCTGCTGATCACCCTGACCTTCTCCGTTGTATATATCCGTTCCGAAATCAGCTCCCAGAAAAAGAGAGCCGAACAACGCGCCAGTCTGCTGGCAACCCACCTGGCCGGCAATATCAGCCTGCCGCTTTTTGCCGAAAGCCTTGTAATAATGAAGCAGATCCTGAATGAGCAGGCCGCTCTCTATCCTGATATTTCTGCCATTACTGTCAGAAACAAAGACAACAGGATACTGGTAGATTTTGCTCGAACGCCCTCTGTGCGCCCCGAAAATGAACTGACAACATCCGTGGATGTAATCAGCAATCCGCTGGGTATTTCCCCGGAAGAAGCCATGACCGGCAGCAGCGCCGACACCGTATCAACTATCGGTAAAATGCAATTGTCGCTGGATATCAGCGACATGACTGTTAAAATCAGGGAATTGACCTTCAAAGCTCTGGTAATCGCCTTTTTCTTCTGGATTGCGGTTGCCGTACTCAGCTATCTGGTTCTGCAAAAGGTAACCCAGGGGTTTAAAACTTTCCTGGATGGCCTGGAGACAATCAAGGCCGGCAATTATTCCATCAGCATACCGGTTGAAAGAGATGATGAGCCGGGACGGGCGGCAGCGGCGGTGAATGAACTGGCTGCTGCATTGCGAAGTCGCGATGCCGAGAACCAGCGACTGCAGGAAGAATTGGTTAATGCATTAAAGATGGAAGTCCAGGAAGAAAAGAAGCAGTTGATGGCCAAGCTGATTCAAACCAACAGGATGACTTTTTTGGGACTGCTGGCTTCCAGTATGGCTCATGAAATCAACAACCCCAACGGCTCGATCCGCCTGGCCGGTCTGTACCTGTCGCGGGCCTGGCTGGATGCGCTGCCGCTGCTGAAACGCAACGCCGAGGAGGAGGGGGATTTCAGCCTGGGTGGCATTCCGTTCAGCAAGGCCAACAGAGAGATTACAAGCTGCTGTGCCACCATCGAACGCAACACGGAGTTGATCTCCAAGGTTGTGCACGATCTGCGCTCCTACAGCCTGGGAGAACGTTATGAATTTAATTCCGATGTAAATATCAACCAGGTCATCAACAACGCCATTTCCACAGTCCGGGCCTATGGCCGATATGGCGACATGCAGGTGATCGTGGAAACAGAAGCCGACCTGCCGCTGATCTACGGCAGCCGCCATCAACTGGAACAGGTGGTGATCAACCTGCTGCTGAATGCGTTGCAGGCCCTGCCGGATAGTACCGGCACTGTTACGATCGCCAGCAGTTTAAAACCTGAATCCAGCCAGGTGGTCATAACCATCAGCGACCAGGGTAGTGGCATTGCACCGAAAGACCTGGAACACCTGTTCGAACCATTCTATTCCACCCGCCTGGACAAGGGCGGCAGCGGCCTCGGTTTGTTTGTCACCAACTTCCTGGTCAGCCAGCACCACGGCACTCTGGACTTTTCTTCCGAATTGGGGAAAGGGACGACTGTGACGGTGTCTCTTCCCCTTCAGGAAGCACTTCAGGCATAGCTGCAACCCGCCTTGTAAAACCCAACCCCAAATTTTCACGCAAAGGCGCGACCAAAAGTAGGTGCCTCTAGGCAAGACGCAGAGAAAACCAGAATCAAGAGATTACGGCTTTTAAATCAAACAAAAGACCTCTTTTGACCTTGACTTTCTTTGCGGCTTCGCGTCTTTGCGAGAGACATTTTTTTGATTTTTACTGTGACTGAGCAGAATCCAGCTTCCTATTCAAAGTTGGTCGCGAAATCCCAAGCAGGTCGGCGGCCATGGTCTTGTTACCTTCGGTCATGCGCAACGCTTCTTCAATAATCAGCTGCTCGACCGCATCCATACTGGGAAAAACATCAAAACTGGCTTGCAGATTGAAATTACCCTCTTTCAGGATCCGCAGGTTACGTTTGGGGGCATTTGCATTGCTGTCAATGCTGAAAAAATCACGTAGATCCAGCACCGGACCGTGATTACAGGCCACCGCCTGTTCGATGAGGTGTTTCAGTTCGCGCACATTGCCAGGGTAATCATAGGCTTCCAGCACGTCACGCGCCTGGTTGCTGATTGTCTGGAGCGGACGACCGCAGGCTTTGGATGCAGACAGCATAAAACTCTCAATCAGCAGCGCTATATCTTCGCGCCTCTCCCGCAGTGGCGGAATGTGAATATGGTGGTTTCTCAGTCGATGGTACAGGTCGCGGCGGAATCTGCCACTATTCATCATGGCTTCAAAATCGCAGTTGGAGGCGGCGATAATGCGGGCATCACTCTTGATCAGGGCGTCGGAACCGAGACGGTAGTACTCCCGTTCCTGCAACAGGCGCAGCAGTTTCAGCTGTGAATCTATACCCAGATCGCCGATTTCATCCAGGAAAAGCGTGCCCCCCTGTGCCTTGGCAATCAGCCCTTCGCGCTGTTCATGGGCGCCGGTGAAAGCCCCTTTTTTATGTCCAAACAGGGTATCGGCAAACATGATGTCATCAAGCCCGGCGGCATTGAGGGCGACGAATTTCCCGGTCAGTCCACTGGAATGATGTATTGCTCGCGCGATCAGCTCTTTGCCAACCCCGGTTTCACCTGTGACCAGCACCGGATTATAGGTGCCGGACATGGTTTCTATAATTTTGAAAATAGCCTGCATGCGAGGATTGGCGGTCAGAATTTCCTGAAATATTTCCGGTTTGAGCAGTGTATCGCCCATCAGATAGTCTTTCAGCTTACGATTCTGGGTGGCCAGTTCGTTGAGCTGAAAAGCCTTGTGGATTCCTGTCAGCAGGCGATTTACGTCGATCGGCTTGGTGATATAGTCAAAGGCCCCCTGTTTGATACAGCCCACAACGGTCTGCACATCGTTCACGGCGGTCATGATGATAACAGGGATATGGGGGAAACGCTGGATCAGAATCGGCAGCAGGTCAGCACCGCTCAGTTCGGGCATCATCCAGTCCATCAGTATGACGGCGATCCCCCCGTGCTCCACCGCAGGCAGCACACTGCTGCTGGATTCAAGGGTAACCACGTTGCTGAAGTCGTTGGAGAGAAGCATCAGACGTATTTCGTTCAGAAAGTCAATGTTGTCATCGACAACCAGAATGGTACGTTCATTGCCTGCTGTGGTGGTTTTCAAGAGACGGCCTCCTACGTGAACCTCCCTCCCTTTCAAGGGGAGGGTCGGGGTGGGGGAGATTAATCAGTCAAATACTTCTCAATCGCATCCGTCATGGCCGCCAGCGTATATTCCTCCGGCTGAATATCCACCTTCAAACCCATGGCACGGCAGGTTTTTGTCGTAATTGGACCGATGGAAGCCACCGCCACACCTTTGAGCATATCCAGCATGCGGTCTTCGCCCCCCAGCATGGCGGCCAGGTTTCTGACCGTGGAGGAAGAGGTGAAGGTGATACAGTCCACGGAACGGGTTTCCAGTGCCAACACCGCTTCAGGCGGTAGCTTTTCCGGCGTGACATTGTTGTAGGAGATCGGGCTGTCCACAAATGCACCCATGCGGGCCAGTTCCAGCGGTATTACTTCACGGGCATGGTCGGCACGGGGATAGAGGATTTTCAGGTCTTTGATATCCAGTTTGGCAAATTCTTCCACAATCCCTTCGGCTTTGTAATCGGAAGGGATCAGATCAGCGCGGATGCCATATGCTTTCAGGGCCTCGGCGGTTTTATGCCCGACCGTACAGATCCGACAGGAACAGAGCGCCCTGGAATCAAGCCCTTTTTCCCCCAGTCGTTTGAAGAAATAACTGACCGCATTGGCCGACGACAGCACCAGCCAGTCATATTGACCTAATTTTGCAATAGCTTCGTCCAGAGGTCCCCACTGCTGCGGCTCCCTGATATGGATGGTCGGACATTCGATGGCGGTGGCACCATGCTCACAAAGCATACGCGAAAAATCACCGGCCTGGTCAACTGAACGCGTGACGAGAATTTTCTTACCGAACAGTGGCCTGGTATCAAACCAGCGCAAGGTTTCACGCAGGGAAACGACTTCACCCACAATGGTGATGGCCGGTGGCTTGAAGCCGATTTTTTCAGCCTGATCGGCAATATCAGCCAGCGTACCTGTCAGCACCTGCTGGCCGGAGGTCGTGCCCCAGCGCACCAGTGCCACCGGAGTCTGCGGACTTCTGCCATGCTCGACCAGATGTTCCATATTTCTGCGCAGGGTTGTGATCCCCATGTAGAAAACAATTGTGCCATTATCCCGGGCCAAGCCGGCCCAGTCAATGTTGGATTCGTCCTTGTCTTTGCCTTCCTGGCCGGTGATCAGCTTGACCGAGGCGGTAAAATCCCGGTGGGTCAGCGGTATTCCGGCATAGGCACCGGCGCCGATGGCCGCTGTGATGCCCGGCACGACTTCAAATCGCACACCGGCTTCTTTCAGCGCCTGGCACTCTTCTCCGCCACGACCGAATACAAATGGATCGCCACCTTTCAACCGGACAACAACTTTTCCTTGCAGCCCTTTTGCAACCAGTACGGCATTGATTTCATCCTGCCCCTGATTGTGCCGACCACCGATCTTGCCGGCATAAATACGCTCTGCCGTGACAGGTGCGTGATTTAACAGCTGCTCATTGGCCAGATAGTCATAAACCACAACTTCCGCCCGACGCAGACATTCAACTCCGCGCAGCGTTATCAGAGACGGGTCGCCCGGACCGGCCCCAACCAGATAGACTATTCCGCTATGCATGGATTTCCCTCCGGTATACCTCTTCCAGCATCTCTTTACCGCCCTGCAGCAGCAGGCTCTCAGCCAGCAGGATGCCCAGTTCTTCACACTGGTCCACATGACCGACGATCTTGCCTTTGACGGAACGGCTGCCATCCACGGCTGCGATGAAACCGACCAGATCCAGCTCATCTCCTTTTACGGTGCCATGGGCAGCAATCGGCACCTGACAGCCCCCTTCGCAACGTTTCAAGAGGGCTCTTTCGGCACGGACCGCATAGCTGGTTTCAGGGTCATTGAAAAAGTCGATGGTGGCCTTGATTTCCTCATCATCCAGACGGCATTCAATTCCGAGTGCACCCTGACCGATAGCCGGTACGGAGAAAAGTACGCTCAGATATTCTGAAATCTGTTCTTCAAAACCGAGACGTTTCAGACCGGCGGCAGCCAGGATTACAGCGTCCAGTTTTTCCTCTTCCAGTTTACGGATACGGGTTTCCACGTTGCCGCGAATAATAACCATCTGCAGGTCAGGACGCTCCTTCAGCAACTGGGCCTGACGACGCAGCGCCGAAGTACCGATTCTGGCCCCCTGAGGGAGGTCGGCGAACTTGACGTTGCGGGAAATAATGGCGTCACGCGGGTCTTCCCGTTTGGTGATGCAGTGCAGACCAAGACCTTCCGGAAAATCCGTCGGCACGTCTTTCATACTGTGCACGGCGATATCGATCTCGCCACGCAGCATGGCTTCCTCGATCTCCTTGACGAACAATCCTTTGCCGCCAACCTGGGCCAGAGGCACATCAAGGATCTTGTCCCCCATGGTCTTGATCTTGGTCAGGGTGACTTCCATACCTGGATATCTATTTTCAAGTTCCGACTTGACCCAGTTGGCCTGCCAGAGTGCCAGCTGACTGGCGCGGGTGCCGATTCTGATCTGTTTTGGTGGCATATATTTTCTCCGTTTTTATTCTGATTACACTCATATGATTACCGGCAATCGCTCCACCAGTCTGATTTCCTCAGGTGTCACAACCGCCCGGTAGGCCAACGCTTCAACACCATTTTCCATAGCCAGCCGCAACAGGCGTCCGTATTCCGGATCAATCAAGTCCGCCGGAGAAACCGAGTGACCGTCACCGCGCTGGACTGTGAAGAAAATTACTCCACGGTCGCCTTCACGCACTACTCTCATCAGTTCCTGCAGATGTTTCTGACCACGGGTAGTAACGCTATCCGGGAACAGCGCCCTGCCCTGTTCCACCAGCGTTACATTTTTAACTTCCACAAAACAGCGCCCCTGCGAACCTTCCAGTAGCAAATCAATGCGGCTGTGTTCTCCATAAGGCACTTCCGGGCGGATGTTTTTATAGCCCTGCAGTTCCGTAACGGTCCCGTCTTCTATTGCCAGGCGGGTCAGCAGATTGGGCAGCCCGGTGTTGATGCCGGCCCAGTAACCGTCAGATTCAACCAGCTCCCAGGTATATGGATATTTACGCCCCAGATTGTCACTACGTGAGATATACACCCGGCTGCCCGGTACGGCGCACCCTTTCATACTACCGGAATTGGGACAGTGTACCGTTATCTCTGAGCCATCGGCCAGAACTATATCGGCCAGAAAGCGTTTGTAACGCCGGATCAATGTTCCTGCTGTAAGCGGCGGCAGCTTCACTCGTCTTCCAGTTCCAGCTCGTCCTGCTCCTGTGAGTCAGTCTGCAGATCGAATAGATCCCGCAGAGAATCCACATAAAGGTCAATGCGTCCACCCTGTCCGGCTTTTTTCAGGGCAGATGTGGGAGGATGCAGCAGCTTGTTCATAATGGCTACCGTCAGGGCGTCCAGGCGTTTTTCGTCCTCGGTTGACAGCCCTTTCCAGCCTGAAACGGCCCGGGTCAACTCGGCCCGCCTGATATCGTCAAACCTGTTGCGCAGGGCAACAATAGTCGGGGTCAGTTCCAGAGAGTTAAGCCAGTGGGAAAAACGACCCACCTCATGTTCAACAATCTCTTCGGCCTTTTCAGCTTCCAGATTGCGCTGGGCCAGGTTGGTCTGCACTATCTCGTGCAGGTCATCGACCGTGAACAGATAGGCACTCTCCACATCATTGACCTTGGCATCAATATCTCTGGGAACTGCAATATCAATAAAGAACATCGGCTTGAAGCGACGCCTTCGTACAACCTGCTCCACATCACGGGCAGAGATAATAGCTGTTTCGGCTCCGGTGGAAGAAAGGACAATATCGGCCCGGTGCAGCTGGTCCAGAAAACCTTCAAAAGGAACCGCTTCGCCGGAGAAATCATCCGCCAGCCGCTGGGCTCTGGCAAAGGTACGGTTTGTGACCATCAGGCCGGATGTGCCGTTATTGATAAAATGCTTGGCCGCCAGTTCGCACATTTCGCCGGCACCGACCAGCATGACGCTTTTTCCGGTCAGGTCACCAAGAATTTTCTTGGCCAGTTCCACAGCGGCAAAAGCAACTGAGACGGCTGAAGAAGCAATTTTAGTTTCGGTGCGGACACGCTTGGCAACGGAAAAGGCCTTGTGCAGAAAACGGTTCAGAATTATGCCTGACGATTTGAATTCGGCGGCATATCCGTAGGAGGATTTGATCTGTCCCAGTATCTGCGGCTCTCCCACCACCATGGAATCCAGACTGGAGGCGACCCGGAACAGATGGCGAATGGCGGATTCGGAATGGTGGCTGTAGAGATGGTTTTCAAGCTGCTCATAAGGAATTCGATGATAGTCGGCCATGAAGCGTTTGACCCGCGAAATCCCACCGGCGATGTCGCGGGTCGTTGCGTAGATTTCGACCCGGTTGCAGGTTGAAACGATCAGACTCTCCACAATACCTTCCAGAGCAATCAGTTCCCGCAAGGGCTTTTCAATCATGTTGGATGAAAAAGCAGCCTTTTCCCGAATCTCTACAGAAGCGGTTTTATGGGACAGGCCAACGACTATGATGTGCATTTAATTCCCATTTCTATTTCGGGCTGAAGAACAGCTACCAGTTTAAATTATGTTTGATTCCGATCAGGCTGACCAGCAACACGACAAAGCCAAGCATAGAGAGATAAGCAGCCTTTCTGCCGCGCCAGCCAACAACAAAGCGGCCATGCAGCAGGGCGGCGTAAATCAGCCAGGTAATCAGTGTCCAGACCTGCTTGGGATCGGACCAGCTCCAGTAATTGCCCACAGCCTGGTATGACCTGACAGCCCCGGAGATAATAGCAGCGGTCAGCATGGGAAAACCGATCATCAGGCTGCGGTAGCTGATCTCTTCCAGGGTATCCAGTGCAGGAAGCTTACGGAACAGAGCGCCAAAATGTTTTTTCTTGAGAAAGTGCTGCTGCAGCAGGTACATGACCGAAGCACCGCAGGAGATTGTAAAGGTGGCATAGCTGATGAATATCAGCAGTATGTGAGCCCAGAACCAGAGACCGTATTGCTGGAGAGGAACATCAGAAACGGTTTCCGGCAGCGCACTGGAAATTGCAATTGAGATCATAGCCAGCGGAATCACAAAGGAACCAAGGATGGCGACCTTATACAACCGTTCAAAGAGTATGAAGGCACCGACTATTGTCAGGCTGAACAGCGAGAGTGACTCCGGAATGGTGCTGATCGGCAGTTGTCCGGTGGAACTGATCAGGTGTATGGTGGAAAGCAGGTGGGCAATGAATCCGAGCGTGATCAGCCGGTGTGACCAGGAGGCGAGCTGCTCTGTTGTCCTGGACAGATAAACCAGGTAAAACAGCGTAGCTAAACCGTACAAAGCAAGCGTTAGATATAAGAAAGTCTGGCTCATGGCATATCCTTGCGGCTTGACAACTCCGCTATTGCGCTTTCAACACTGGAGCGCACAATTTTTGCATTGTAAGTGCTGTCGTTCCCTTCCGTCAACAGCTTTTCGCGCTGAATCGAGAGCCGCTCCAGAGTTGTGCCGTAATCTTCACCAATAATGTCAGCAATCACATCTCTGACCTTGGCGGAAAAGGCCGGGCACCTGCCGCCGCTTGACACGGCAATATCAAGAGTGCCACGCCTCAGAACGGCCGGAAACATGCAGTCGCCGCTTTCCGGGGCATCTGTGACGGCAACCAGAACACCGCGTCTTCTGGCCTCTGTTGCAACTGCGGCATTTACGTCTGCATCGTCTGTGGCGGTGATGACCAGGAAAGCCCCCTCCATATCTGGCGGCACAAACGACTTGATCCTGACCTTGATTTCACCGGCAGCCTCATAGGCAGCCAGCTCTGCAGAAAGCGCAGGAGAAACAATCCGAACTTCGGCACCGGTCTTCAGAAGAGTCTCGGCTTTTCTTGTGGCGACGCGCCCTCCGCCTACAATCAGTACGACACGGCCCTGCATATCGATGTTCAGCGGCAGATAGGACATATCACCCTCAGCTCCGGTTTGATCAATTGCCTGAGTAGTTCTAATTCACCGCAAAAGCTGAAAACAGTCCCCTCTCCCTGAGGGAGAGGGTTAGGGTGAGGGGGCAGATGCGGATTTATATGGCACTGCTGCCCCCTCATCCGGCCTTCGGCCACCTTCTCCCTCAGGGAGAAGGACAAACGGAAGATCAGAACGAATCAAGATCAATTAAACTTTTTTCTTGATGAACAGTATCTAGCACCATAATACCTTTTTGCAAACGTTTCAACATAACCGGCACGTTTTGGAGTTTGCTCTTGATTTTTTTACCGCCTGGTATATCATCAATAGAATTTCAACTTCCCAAAAGGAGACCTTTTTTTATGGCTAGTGATAAAGTTTTTGCATTTGGTGATGCTAATTTTGAGCGCGAGGTTTTACAGTCCGACGTTCCTGTTCTTGTTGATTTCTGGGCCACCTGGTGCCAGCCCTGCAAGGCAATTGCACCGTTGATTGATACAGTCGCCGACGAAAACGCTGGTAAACTGAAAGTAGGTAAAGTCAATGTGGACGAGAACCCTGCCACCCCAGGCAAATATGGCGTACGCGGCATTCCGACACTGATTCTGTTCAAAGGTGGAGTAATTGTTGACCAGGTGGTGGGAGCTGTTCCCAAATCCCAGCTGGATGCCTTGATTGAAAAAGCTCTGAAGGCTTAATGCAACTCTGCCGCACCATCAGCCTTTCTGTGCTGGTTCTTCTGCTGTTATCATTTACCCTTTTCCCGGCTTGTGTGCATGCTCTGCCGCAAGCCGGAAAACCGGCGCCCGATTTCAAGGTTGTAACCACAACCGGACAAACAGTCACACTGAATAGCTATAAAGATAAAGTTCTGGTACTGGATTTTTTTGCGACCTGGTGCATACCGTGCCGTACTTCCGTGCCGCATCTTGTGCTGATCAACAGCAAATACGGCAAACAGGGACTACAGGTTCTTGGTGTCAGTGCCGATGACAGCGAAAGATCGCTGAACGCCTTTAGCGATTGGCACAAGATCAACTATCCCATGTCCATGGCGGGTGAAACAATTCTGAAAGATTACGGGATTCGTTCATTGCCGGTCATGTTACTGATTGACCGAAAAGGCAGGATTGTTGATGTTTACATGGGCTTTACAAATGACATTGCCCGGGCAATGGAAAACCGGATTAAAGAACTGCTGAAGTCGCCACAATAAATTTCCGTCTAAACCCAATTTCAAATCAAAGATGAAACCAAGGCGGCGAGGATTGAGGCGACGAAGGCGTACACGCAGTACGTTGAGAAGCCGCAGACGAGCCAACGAAGGTAGGCTTTGATTAGGAATTGACATAAAAATTAATATTTAACCTGAATAAGACTCAAACCCGAGGCTGGAGCCGTTACTCCGGCCTTTTGTCTGTCCGGATTCTGCAGCAGCCAGGCCACATGCTCCGGTTCAAAACGTCCGCGACCAATATCCACCAGTGTGCCGGTCATGACCCTGACCATATGCTTAAGAAATCCTTCGCCAACCACATCAATGACAATCATATTTCCATCTTGCATAATATCCACCGCATAGACCCTGCGTTCAGAAGTTTTTGTGGCATAATTGGAGGCCCTGAAAGAGGCGAAATCGTGCAATCCGACAAAATGCCCGGCGGCCTCCCTCATGCGGTCCAGATCCAATGTTTCACGAACATGCCAGGTATACAGGCGCCTCAAGGGCGAACGGACGGCAGCATTGTAGATTGTGTAGCGGTAATGTTTGGTCAGGGCATCTGCAATCGGCTTGAAATCATCAGACACTTCGCAGGCATCCTGAATGGCAATTTCCGCAGGCAGAAGGTTATTCAGCCCATCCACAAAAGCCTTGACCGGGAGTTTCTTGTCTGTCCTGAAGGCGGCTACCATGGCATAGGCATGCACACCAGCATCAGTGCGACCGGAAGATTGCAGACGTACCGACTGGCCGAGCATTCTCTGGAGGGCAGCTTCAATAACCTCCTGAACAGCCAGCCCATTTGGCTGCACCTGCCAACCGGAATAGCCGGTACCATCATACTCAATTATCAGCTTGATTGTGCGCACGTTAGCGGTTTTCCCCGGATGACAGCTTTTCAATCAGGTTCTCAAGTTCCACCTGATCAAATGCGTATTTTTTCCGGCAGAATTCACAACATACTTCGGCATGTTTTTCCTTGATGCTCATATCCTTCAACTCATCAGGACCAAGCGACAAAAGAGCTTTTTCAACCTTGTCCAGCGAGCACCCGCAGCGAAAAAATACATCCTTCTTTTCCAAAAGCGTATAAGCGATTCCGTCCCAAAGTTTTTCAATCAGCAGCTCCGGGCCGCCACTCTTCAAAACATCACTGATCGGCTCCAGGTCGGCAATATTTGCCATAATCCTGTCTATTTCCTCGTCCTGGGCACCAGGAAGTGCCTGCACCAGAAAACCGCCACAGGCAGACATCAAACCGTCACAATCAAGTGCCGCACCCAGACCGACAGCCGATGGTGTCTGTTCCGAGTCTGTCAAGTAATAGGCGAGATCATCGCCGATCTCGCTACTGCAAAGCTGTACCATTCCGGAATAAGGAGTGCCCCCAAAACCGAGATCTTTGCTGACCGTCAGAAATCCGGCCCGACCGAGCAGACCAGGCACATTCCATTTTCCATCCACAGGTTCCACCTCGGCAGAAGGATTACCAGCCGTAGCGCGGATGGCACCGTCACTATCCGCCTCGATAATCATTTTCAGCAGCGGCCCATTACCTTCGAATTTCATGGCAATACGTTGATCCTGTTTGAGCAAAGCCCCCATCAGTGCACCGCCAGCCAGCCCACGTCCCAAGGCAATACTGGCAGTGGCAGAAGACTCCTGCAAGGCGCAAACCTCGCGGGCCACACCAACTGCAGTACAGGCCAAAATACGAATACCACCGGACATACTCAATGAACGGACAATCTGATCAGTCATATTTATCCTCTACTGTTTTAGAATAAAAAAAAGCCGCATCGGTAAGATGCGGCTTTTTTAAACCTTTTAAAGAAGAATTACTTCTTTGCAGGAGCAGCAGCAGGAGCAGCAGCAGGAGCAGCAGGAGCAGCTACTTCAGCTTTCTTCTCAGCTTTTTTTGCTTTCTTTGCTTTTTTTGCTTTTTTAGCAGGCTTTGCTTCTTTTTTTGCATCAGCAGCAGGAGCAGCTACTTCAGCTTTAGCAGGAGCAGCAGCAGGCTTAGCAGCATCAGCAGCGAAAGCTACAGCGGAGAAAGAAACAGCTACGAGGGCGGCTACGAGTGTGGACAGAACTTTTTTCATTTTTACTACCTCCAAAGAATGTGTTTGATTGGTTTATTGCAGTCTGCGTGCCAGCTTTTCAACAACACACAACATATTGATTTAATTAGAATTTAAGTTTTGATCGGTTTTTCAGCCTTAATCTAACACCTGATATCAACCAGTGCATACCGCAAATAAGGTATAATTGTAATTTGGCATTGGATCTTGCATTCAAACAAACTCAGCATCCATAATATGCCCGGTACCAGCTGACAAAACGCTTCAGCCCTTCTTCAATCGTTACGGAGGGTCTGAACCCCACATCCTCCATTAGATCAGAAACATCGGCGCAGGTAACAAGAACTTCTCCCAACTGCATCGGCAGCAAATTACGTACGGCTTTTTTGCCGAGACAATCTTCAATAACCTCGATAAAACGACCCAACTCTACCGGTCGGTTATTACCGATATTGTACACCCGATATGGTGCACTGCTGCCGGCCGGGTCGGGAGAGGCCGCATTCCAGCCCGGATCGGCCTGCGGAACACGATCCATCACCCGCACTATTCCTTCCACAATATCTTCAATATAGGTAAAATCCCGCTGCATCTGACCATTGTTGAAAACATCGATTGTTCGCCCCTCCTGAATAGCCTTGGTGAAGGAGAAGTAGGCCATATCTGGGCGTCCCCACGGGCCGTACACGGTAAAGAAACGCAGACCTGTTACCGGGAGAGCAAACAGATGGGCATAGGTATGGGCCATCAGTTCATTGGACTTTTTGGTCGCTGCATACAGTGATACCGGGTGGTCCGTTGAATGATGCTCAGAAAAGGGTGTTGTCCTGTTAGCGCCATAAACTGAGCTGGAAGAGGCAAAAACAAGGTGTTTGACGCCACTGTGCCTGCACCCTTCCAGAACATTCATGAAACCGACAATATTACTGTCGATATATGTATTTGGATTCTGAAGCGAATAGCGGACTCCGGCCTGGGCAGCCAGGTTGACAACCACATCAAACTGTTCCGTAATAAACAGCGCCTCCATTGCCGATCGATCCTCAAGACCCAGTTCCCTAAAACGGAAACCGTCCAGCCCGTGCAGTTGCTGCAGTCGATCCTGCTTTAGGCTGATCTCATAATAATCATTCAGGTTATCCAGACCAACGACCTGATGCCCTGCATCAAGCAGTCGCTGACTGAGATGGAAACCGATAAATCCGGCGGCACCTGTAACAAGAATTTTCATGGCATTTTTCCGTTCAAATTCAGCATTGAATACTCACGTACAACAAAAACACTGCCGGTGGCAGTAGTAGATCGACCAGAATTCACTGACCGGTTTTTCAGAATGCATTTTTTTATCTTACGTAAGTTTTTAGCATTTCTTCATCTAATCTGCAAATTCCATTTGCATTCTCATATCCCAACGATTTGCATCAACCAGTACAAAAGTGGAATCGTGCAAAAAGAGAGGATAATTCCGGCCCCGACCAGCGCCACGGCCAGTTCAGCCTCCATGCCGGCAATGACGGCCATGGCACTGGCCACAACCATGGGAGGCATGCCGGCTTCCATGACAGCCACTTTTGCGACCAGACCCGTAATTCCAAGCAGCTGAAAAACCAGCAGAGTCATAATTGGAGCAGCAATAAGCTTTATACCGAGACCGAAGAAGAGCGGACGGATCACACGGGCGGGTAGTTTCAGACGGAGTTGAAAACCGATGGCTGTCATCACCAGCGGAACCAGGGTTGAAGAGATGCTTTGCAGACAGCGGGCAACCGTTTCGGAAGCAAACCAGTCGCTGAAAAGAAGGCCTAGCACCAGAGCGCTGGCCGAGGGAAATAGCAGTATACGTTTGGCAACTGCAGAAAACGTCAAGGCACTGTCTTTGCCATAAATTGATAGAACAATTGAACCATAAGTGGCGAAAATCACCAAGGTACCAACAAGGTCATAGACAATCAGATGTGAAAGACCGACTGCACCGTAAAAAGCGTTCACCATTGGAATACCCATGAAAGAGGTATTACCCAGCGGAATCACCAGCAGCAGCACCCCAATGATTGGCCGTGACCAGCGCCATAACCGCCCGGCCACCAACACCACGGCGGCAGAAAACAGCAGCAGCGCCCACGGGATGATGGCCGCAACCATTGTATCGCGCGAGAAGGCGATAGTTGGTGCCTTAAGCAGTACCAGCGCCGGCAGCGAAATATAGAGCGCGAACATGTTCAGGGCCTGGGCAGTATCTTTGGGAAATGCTTCCACTCGTCGCAACAGCAATCCCAGAGAAACAAAAAGGCCGATCATGAAAAAATTTTCCATATATGAAGTTGCCTTCTTAAATCAGACTGATGCCCTTCGCAGTATCATGCTAAGGGCATCAGTTATTTAAATATCCATCAACTCAATCTCTACCAGTTATATCTGAGTGACATCTCCATCTCAAGACCCGGGGCGTCAACTAACCGGTTGTGACACAAATGGGCCGCCCCAATTATAATCCATTGCGCGACCAATCAGTTTTTGGTTTTATCGACAAGTTTTGAGGCCGCAATCCAGGGCATCATTGCACGCAGTTTTCCGCCCACGGCCTCGATCTGATGAGCAGCGCCGCGCTTGCGCAAAGCGGAGAAAGTCGGTTTGTTTGCCTTGTTCTCCAGCATCCACTCCTTACAGAACTGGCCATTCTGGATCTCTTCCAGAATTTTCTTCATTTCCTGCTTGGTTTCAGAGTTGATAACGCGAGAACCACGCGTCAGATCACCATACTCGGCAGTATTGGAGACCGAATAGCGCATATTGGCGATTCCACCCTCATATATCAGATCCACGATCAGTTTAGTTTCATGAAGGCATTCGAAATAGGCCATTTCAGGGGCATAACCCGCCTCCACCAGAGTCTCGAAACCTGCCTGGATCAGGGCTGAAATCCCTCCGCACAGGACAGCCTGTTCACCGAACAGATCGGTTTCGGTTTCCTCCCTGAAACTTGTCTCAATAATCCCTGCGCGACCGCCTCCGATTGCCGACGCATAAGCCAGCGCCACTTCCTTGGTCTTGGAAGATGGGTTCTGGTGCAGCGCTATCAGGCATGGCACACCACCCCCCTTTAAATATTCATGCCTCACCAGATGTCCCGGCCCTTTGGGGGCAACCATAAACACATTGATGTCCTCACGTGGCTCAATCTGGCCGAAATGAATATTAAAACCATGGCCAAAAGCGATGGTCGCGCCCTTCTTGAGATACGGGCCGATCTCGTCGCGATATACGTCACCCTGCACTTCATCCGGCATAAGAATCATAACGATATCGGCAGCCTTGGCAGCTTCAGCCACTGTTACAACCTTAAGCCCCGCTGACTCCGCCTTTTTGACCGAAGCAGACTCTTTCTTGAGGCCGACAACCACATCCATACCGGAATCTTTCAGGTTAAGGGCATGGGCATGCCCCTGAGAACCGTAGCCGATAATGGCTACAAGTTTTTTCTTCAGTACACTCATGTCGCAGTCTTTGTCGTAGTAGATATTCATAAAACCTCCTTGGTTTAGTACAGCCTGTTGTGATTTCTCAGTAGCTGTTCAGACAAATGAATAAGACAGGATAAATAATCAAAAGATAAATCAATGTGGTCACAACAAAATTAGTCATCACCATCGCTATATTAAGATTATGCAATCTGACTGTTATTACGGCGTTAATTGCAGTGGGAGTAAAAGCTAATATTATCATTGTATTCCGCATAACCAGATCATCCAGAAACAAGACGGAAAGACCGGCAATAATCAGCGGCGTAAAAAAAAACTTGATGATACTTAAAGAAAAACATCCTTTCAGATGTGACTGAAACTCACTGAATCGTATGGCATGTCCCACAGGCACAAGCGACATCCAGGCATTCAGGTGTATCAACAGGTCGAAAAATGAATCGCCAACCGCCGGCCTTTCAACTCCTGACAAATTAAGTGCAATTCCGGCAAAAATCCCCACCAGTCCGAACTGGTTCCGATTAAAAAAAACTGACCGAAAAGAGATCTTTTGTTTTTCGCTACTGCCATCTCCCATGCGCTGGTAATATTGGGCAATCGGAAAACAGATCAGAAACAACATGACACCCTGCGGCAGAACCGCAAGCTGAACGTAGGCAAATCCGGTTTCACCATAAAGGATATACGCCGATATTCCACCGACTAAGAGATGATTGGATAGAATTGCTGACAGAAGATAACTGCCGCGATCTCCCGGGTGTGTATATTTCCTGTCAACAACAGGGTACGCCAAAAGAGCCGGAATGATGTGCAGTATCACACCAAACACAGGTATCCACATCAGTTTCAAATCGATGCGGATTACCCAGAAACTCATTACCGAGAGCAGGGGAAAAACAATCAGCAATGCGGCATTGATCAGCTTGTCGTAAAAACCACGTGCGAATATGTTATTTCGCTGGAGCAGGTATCCCGCGAGCAACGGTAAAATCAAATCAGCTATGAAGAATATAATTTTTTCGGTCAAGTTAGTTGAGTTATCTATATTTAGCGATCAATGGTTGTATTGCCTAATCAGAACCCGGATGACTTGGAGATGCTGTATAATTGATTTTTTTGATTTATTTTATTGGATCAAAAACATTCTCTATGTAGTTATCTTACCCTTTATTATAGTGATCAGCTGCATGGTAGGAACTGCGCACCAGCGGTCCTGATGCTACATTCTTAAAACCTGCTTCATAGGCCAACTGTTCGTATCTTTTGAATGTTTCCGGAGTGACATATTCCTGGACCGGCAAATGCCGGACGGAAGGACTGAGATATTGGCCAATGGTAAGCGCCGTTACATTGGCAGCACGCAGATCCCGAAAAACATCCAGAATCTCTGTCTCGCTTTCACCGAGACCAACCATGATCCCGCTTTTGACCACATGGATTCCGTACTCTGCTGCCTTGGCCAAGATAGACATGGAACGTTTGTAGTCAGCCCCGGGACGCACATTTTCGTACAACCTCGGCACAGTTTCGGTATTATGATTAAAAACTTCCGGCTCGGCCTCGAAAACCTTCATCAGCGAAGCATCATCACCTTGAAAATCAGGCACCAGCACCTCTACTGTCGTCCCTGGGTTGAACTCCCTTATTTTATAGATACATTCAGCAATCAAACCGGCACCGCCATCGACAAGGTCATCGCGGGTAACGGAAGTCACAACGGCATGCCTTAGTTTGAGGAGACTAACCGCCTGGGCGACCTTAACTGGCTCTTCCGGATCAACCGGCAGCGGCATTCCTTTACCTACCGCGCAAAATCCGCACTTCCTGGTACAGATACCGCCCAGCACCATGAAAGTAGCGGTGGCGGCGCTGAAGCACTCGCCGATATTCGGACAGGAGGCACTCTGGCAGACCGTATGGATACCCAGTTCCTTGACCATATCCTGAATACCTGTTAACACCTTGCTGGCCGGAATCCGCTGAGTCAGCCATGGCGGCTTAGCAATTGAATTTTTGACTGTTTCGACACCATATCTCATTTTATCTGTTCCAATTTACACTGAAATGTTTTGCTGAATTGTCGGGTGATTGTCCCACACACATCGGCCATGCCCTGTTTGCAACCCTGAGCAGCCATATTTGTCACGCCGAATTCCCTGATGCCGCACGGCACGATCGAATTGAACAGGCCGAGGTTGTTGTTGATATTCAGGGCAAAGCCGTGGCCGGTGATCCAGCGCCGGACCGATACACCGATAGCGGCAATCTTTTCATCCGCCAGCCAGACGCCGGTATAACGGGACTTGCGACCGGCACGAAACCCGTACTCAGACAGAGTTCCGATCAGGGTCTCCTCCAGCAGACGGACATACCAATGAACATCTTTCTGCCATTTTTCCAGATTGAGCACCGGATATCCAACCAGCTGACCCGGGTTATGACAGGTAATACTTCCGCCTCGATCCGTAGAGACAACACTGACCCCCTGCAAACCGAGCTCCGCATCAGTCATGCGCAGATTTTCCCAGCCGCCACTGTTTCCCACTGTAATAACCGGCAAATGCTCCAGCAGGATCAGAACCCCGTCCCATTCGCGCGATGCGACCATCTCCCGCGCTTTTTTCTGCAGCTGCAGACCATCTTCATAGCTGACCAGCCCGGCATTCAGCAGGGCGCATCCGGGGCCGGCACTCCATTCAAAACCCGGTTCAGTCATGCTCATGGATTAAAAATGACCTTGCTGGCCTGACCGCTCTTGGCCAGGCGGACACCTTCCTGCCAGTCATCCAACGACATCCTGTGGGTAATCACCGGCTTGACATCCAGTTTATCCACATTCAGCAAGCGCTCCATCCTGGTCCAGGTTTCAAACATCCTCCGCCCATGGATACCGATGACAGTCGCCTCCTTGAAGACAACCTCCTTGCCCAGTTCCAGTTCGATCGGCTGCCCAGGCAGACCGATAATTGCCACGGTGCCACCCTTTCTCAAGAATCCGAAAGACTGCTTGAGAGCAGCAATATTGCCGGATGCTTCAATGACCACATCCACGCCGACACCGTCGGTTGCAGCCATGATCTGCTGAACCACATTGTCTTCAATCGGGTTAAGCACCTTATCGGCGCCGACCTGGGTAGCAATATCCAGACGGTAAGGACTGATATCTGTAGCAATCGTCTGGGCCGCTCCGAGCGTTTTACATGATGCCACTGCCAGCAGGCCGATCGGCCCACACCCCAGCACCACCACGTTCGCCCCGCCGACTTTGGTTTCAAGAGCCGCCCTGAAAGCGGTGCCAAGCGGCTCCATGATGCTGCCCACATCATGGGAGATATCAGCCGGAATTTTCCGGGCGCAGACAGATGGAATAACGGCAAATTCGGCAAAACAGCCATTAGTATGCACACCGAATATCTTCAGGTTGTTGCAGATATGCTGTTCTCCGTTCAGACACTGATAACAGGTGCCGCAGGGGATGTGGGTTTCAGCTACGACCTTGTCGCCAACCTTGCAGTTTTTGACATTGACGCCAATAGCCTCAACATCTCCACTGCACTCATGTCCCAGGATGCACGGCAGCTTAATTCCGGCACCCTGCGCCCAGGCATTCCAGTCCAGGATATGCAGGTCGGTGCCGCACAACGCTGCCGAGCGCACACGGATCAGGACATCGTCCGGCCCATGTTCCGGCATCGGAACGTTTTGAACTTCTGTATGCTCTGGTGAAACTTTAACCAACGCTTTCATATACTTCATAATGGATCTCCCATTCGCATACTTTCAGATTGGACCGCCCCGATGCGACAGGCGGTTCAGTTGTTACTGATGACAATCTCGATCAGATTCGGTTTGCCGGAAGCAATCCCGGCTTCGACGGCAGCGAAAATGTCTTTGGCGTTAACTATCCTGCATGAGGGGACGCCCATTGATTTTCCAAGAGCGATGTAGTCAATTGCGGGACTGACGATATCCATGGCGGTATGGCTGATTTTCTGAGTCAGATGGTAATTTTCCTGAGACCTCATAAAGTTTTTAAGAATGTTGTACTCGCTGTTGTTCATTACAATAAAAGTAACCGGCAGATTTTCACGGACTGCCGTCCAGAGGGCCTGCGGAGAATACATGGCAGCGCCGTCTCCCACCAGACAGACAACCGGCTCACGCCCCAGGCCAAGCGAAAAACCGACGGCAGCCGGCATGCCCCATCCCAGCGCGCCACCGCGCAGGAAGGAATATTGCCGGACTGAATCACTGTCAAGAAAACTCCTGACATGATTCATTGTTGCCAACGCCTCGTCTACTATGGCGACTTTGGGGCCGACCGCCTGTACTACCTGCTGGGCGGCAACCATCGGATGAATCGGCTGATTAGAAAACAGGCCGGCTGCTGTCTGCGACAAGCGTTCCCGCCTTGTCCGCTGCCCATCAACCGCCTTTTGTCGCAGGGCGGTGTAAAACTCTGCTTTTGGAGCTAGTTTTTCAGCCAGCAGCCCGTTCAGAACTATCAGCGAATTTTGTATATCGCCTACAACGGAGAGCTTTGAGGGGTAGGTGCGACCAAGATCGGAGCCATCGACAGACATCTGAAAAAGTTGGCAGCTTCTCGGCAGCGCCGAGCCTTCGGTATACAGAATAGTTATGAATGATTTCCCGCCCAGAGCAAAAACACAATCCACATCCTTCATCTTTTCTGCTATTTCAGTGGATTTGGTCGGCAAATTGCCGGCCCAGAGAGGATGGCTGGTCGGAAAGGGAATCCGGGCCGGCCAGGAGGAGCCGAATACCGGGGCTCCCAGCAGCTCCGCCAACGCGACTACTTCAGGAGCGGCATTGGGGGAGGAAATTTCATCTCCAGCTACAATGACAAGTCTGCCCGGCTCGATCGCAGCCAGTTCTGTCGCAAGCAGATCCAGGGAACCGGCCACCGGCCGCCGGTCAACATATGAATGGGCCGGTATTGGGATTGTGCTCATCTCCTCCATGACATCCATTGGCAGAGATAAAAATACCGGGCCGGATTTTACGGAGCAACAATCCTGAAAGGCGCGTCGGATCAGAATCGGCAGCTGTTCAGGAGTTGTTACCTCCTGCGCCCATTTGACAGCGGGCGACGCAATTCTGACCAGGTCGCCGAACAACAGCGGATCGGTCACGGAATGACGCGAATCCTGCTGTCCGGCGGTAACCACAAGCGGTGTCCCGGCAATACTGGCGTTCAAAAGATTCCCGAATCCGTGCCCAAGGCCTCCTGCGGTATGCAGATTTATAAATCCGGGCTTGCCGGAAGCCTGGGCATAGCCGTCGGCCATGGCTACAACGCTTGCCTCTTGTAAACCCCAGATATAACTGACAGCAGTACTTTCCCCCAATGCATCAATAAAAGGCAGCTCGGTTGTGCCCGGATTGCCGAAGACATATTCGACACCCTCACTTTCAAGCAGTTCAAGCAATATCTTGGCGCCGCTACGTGCTTCCACCTGATCTAATTTTGATATTTGGTTTTTAAGCATTGCAGTCCCCTATCTGGCATTCGTCAATTTGTGCATCTGCTCGACTGCCAGCGCCAAAGAGGCAATAAACAAAATTTCACATCAACCCGGAATTCATTTCTTTAACTCCTTACTGCGGTGTGTCCGGTAGCCATTCTTCCAGCGTCACTTCAAAAGTCACGCAGATAGGGTTCAGGCCAAGTACAAACTGGCCGCCGTATACCTTGCCATCCGGTCCAGCCACAACACCGGAAAGCGATGCGCATGGTGTGCCTTCCGCATCGGAACGGACTTCACCGGCCAGACTGACAATTTCAACAGCCGGACCTTTGACTTCAATAATCTTCCCGTCATTAACTTCCATACAAGCGTCCACCAAACTGCCAAGAGCGCCGCGCACAAAAGCATTGTTAAATCCCTGGGCAAGACAAAGCTTCTCAACGCCCAGAACCAGATCTTCATTCGGAGCAATCCGCCCATAGGCCACACGCCCCATCTTTCCGCTTTCCACCATTCTGAAATCAGACATGCTTATCGACCTCCACCGGTTGAAGTAATGAAATCCCTGTTTCCTCATCAAAAGCCTGACGCAGCTCAAAACCTTCGAGTGAAATCACCAGAACAGAACTGGGGCTGTTACCAACAATACTTTTTTCGGTAATAATATGGCCGCCAAATACTTCGCCGCATTCGGTCCGTATTACGGCATGACAATGAACAAGCGGCTTTCCTTCTACCGACCTGCCCAGTGTGGCATTGCCAAAAACCATATAGGCACGACCGGCATGGATTGGCTTTGAATAGGCTATGACCGTACGCCCTTCCGGATCAGGCGGAGCAACACAATAGTACAGATCATCAAAACTTCCGCCGAGGATAGTCGTTGAAGCATCCCGAATGTCCAGAGCAGACAGCTGGTTGACGACTGTATCAAATAAAGTTTCGCCAGGCTCGAGTGCTAAACGCACATGCCTGCCATAAGGAGATGACACCGTCTTGATCCTTACCGGATTGAACCGACCAGGCTGGCGAAGAAAACGGGGTTGTTTTGGCTTATTGGTTTCTGGTGCCATTCGAATCCTCCATTAGTATTTTTTCTAAACGCTAATTATTTTTGCAGGGAGAACCTTCATTTTATTTTTTCAGACCCGGCGGCCAGTGGATAGCCAGTCCATCTACAGCCAGTGCTGCTTCCGGCATGGCCTCACCGACAGTCGGATGTGCATGGATGGTGGTAATAAGTTCCTCAACGGTTGCTTCCAGACGCATGGCCAGAGCGGCTTCGGCAATCAGGTCGGTGGCACGTGGCCCCCAGATATGTACGCCAAGGATTTCACCATGTTTGCTGCCGGCAATAATCTTGACCATACCAACTCCGTTGCTTTCGATAATTGATTTGCCGTTGCCGGCCAGTTGAAAGACTCCGGCCTTGTACTTGATACCTTTGGCAATGGCCTGATCTTCGGTAAGTCCTACGCAGCCGATTTCCGGATTAACATAAATACAGGCCGGAATGATGTGCTCAAAGTAGACCGGCTTATGTCCCATGGCATGCTCGACAGCAGCTATGCCCTGGGCGGAGGCCACATGGGCCAGCATGATCAGGCTGCTGCAGTCCCCGATGGCATAGATGCCCGGAACAGAGCTCATGAAGTTTTTATCCACAACAATGCTGCCGCGTTCCATGGCAACACCGACATTTTCAAGGCCGATGCCGGCGGTGCGCGGGCGACGTCCAACGGCAACCAGCAGCTTTTCAGCGGTAAGTTCCTGTAACTGGCCGTTGATCTCAACTGCGGCAGCCAACTGGGAGCCTTTCTGTGTGACGCCGGTCAGGCGGGCGCCGGTATGAATCGTGATACCTTTGCGCACCAGCTCTGCATGAAGAAGTCCGGCGATTTCCGAGTCCACCGCCGGAATGATCTTCGGCAGCATCTCGACAATAGTCACCTTGCAGCCGAAATCAGCATACATGGAGGCAAATTCGACACCGATAACGCCGCCACCGAGTATGATCATTGACTCCGGTATCTTGTCCAGACTAAGGGCCGCGGTGCTGTCAATCATCCCGGGCAGATCGTAACCGGGGAACTGGGGGCGGGCCGGTTCGGATCCGGTAGCCAGAACAATGGCATCCGCTTCCAGAAGCTTGCCGTCCACCTCTACACTTTTTGGCCCCTTCACAGTGGCGACACCGCGATGAACCGTGACACGATTGGCTTTCAGCAGGCCTTCAACACCCTTCACCAGACGGTTAACTACACTCCTTTTATATTTAATGACCGCCGGCCAATCTATTTTAACGCCTTCCACATTGATACCAATGGACTTGCCATGCAGCGTACCCTGGTAGGTATCGGCAACATGCAACATCGCCTTTGTGGGAATGCAGCCCACATTCAGGCAGACTCCACCCATATTCTCTTTTTCTACCAGGTGGACGGTTGCCCCCAACTGGGCAGCCCTTATTGCAGCTACATAACCACCGGGACCACCGCCTACAACAATCAGACTCTTAGCCATATCAATAATCTCCCTGAATCATTTCAGATCAAAAACCATACTATTTCCGGATGAGAGTGTGAAGCAGCACCCTGGATGAACTCCACCCACTCATCCGGAACCCTCTCCTTCTGGCTCTCAGGCCTTTAGTGGAGAGGGAACCAACTTACCGGGCTTTCAGATTAACAGCAGCGGCTGTTCCAGCAGCTGACGGAGTCTGGCCAGGAACCTGGCGCCAACGGCTCCGTCGATCAATCTATGATCGATTGACAGGCAGAGATTCATCATCGGCCTGATAACAACTGCCCCTTCAAAAACAACCGGTTTCTGAACAATACGGCAGACTCCAAGAATCGCACTCTCGGGCTGATTGATAATGGGTGTAAAATGATCTATTCCAAACATACCCAGATTGGTGACCGTAAACGTGCCGCCTTTGATTTCATCGGGCAGCAAAGCCCCCTGCCGCGCTTTCTGGCTTAACCCGTCAATCTCTTCACGCAGCCTGACTATCGACTTCTGGTTGGCGTCCTTGATAACCGGCACAATCAGTCCGTTATCCAGGGCAACAGCCATGCCGACGTTGACGGATTCGTGAACAACCACTCTGCCATTGATCAGGCTTGAGTTCACGTCCTTGAATTCGGTCAAGGTATGGGCGACGCACTTGATAATGATTTCAGTAAAGGAGATTTTTTTGCCGGAGGCAGCAGAGAGCTTATTTTTCAACTCGGTAACTGCTGTCATATCGACTTCACTGGTCATATTAACATGTGGAGCAAGCGACCAGCTCAAACTCATGCGCTCTGAAATCACCTTTCTCATACCGGCAATCGGCACTCCGGCTGCGGATGCTGCAGCAGGTACTAAAGCAGTTGCCGGCTGGCCTACTGCAGGTTTGGTAATTGCTGCCAGCACATCATCATTCATGATGCGGGAATCTTTCTTAATCGCTGTCATATCAACACCATATTCTGCAGCGGTTTTTGCAGCCAGAGGTGATGTCCTGACTTTATTGCGCTCGCTGTAACCGATGATGTCGCGCTCCACAATACGGCCTTCCGGTCCTGTTCCGGTAACAACTGTCAGGTCAATGCACTGTTCTTTGGCCATTTTCCTGGCCAGCGGAGAGGCAGCCACTCGTTCACCGGCAGCACGTGGAACTGCAGTTGGCTGAACAGGTGCTGAAACAACTGTATTCGTTACCGGTGAAGCAACAGCGGCGACAGCGCCAGATTGAACCGTTGCTCCCGGTTCACCGATGACGGCAATTGTTGCCTGAACATTGGCGGCACTACCTTCCGGGTAGCGAAGCTCAAGAACTGTGCCCTCAAAGGTTGATTCCAGCTGATTAGTGATTTTGTCCGTTTCAACTTCAACCAGCAGGTCTCCGATGGCAACCTTGTCACCGACATTTTTAAACCATTTGGTGATGGTGCCTTCGGTCATGGTCAGGCCGAGCTGCGGCATCTTGAACTCCGAAGCCTGCAAACCGCTGTTGTCTGTCAGAGGTGCCGGCATGGCAGGCACTGGCGGTTCAGGCGCCGGCACGCTGACTTCGACGACAGCGGCAGCAGCAGCAGCAGGCTGTACCTTTTCGCCTGGCGCGCCGATTATTACTATTGGTGACTGTACTGCAGCAGCGGCTCCTTCGGGCACCAGAATTTCAAGAACAGTGCCTTCGATGGTCGATTCCAGCTGATTAGTGATCTTGTCTGTCTCAACTTCGACCAACAGGTCTCCGATAGCGACAGTATCACCGATATTTTTAAGCCACTTGCTTATGGTTCCTTCGGTCATTGTCAGACCGAGTTGTGGCATCTTGAATTCGGTAGCCATTTGATATTTTCTCCCGATAATTATTTGTAACGCTATGCAACGACTTCCTTGACGCCGGCAATGATATCCTTGATGCTTGGATAGGTGAGATCCTCAAGAGCCGGACTGAACGGAGACACCACATTAAGACCTGCAACCCGTTTAACCGGAGCATCCAAATAATCAAACACACCTTCCATAATCTGGGCAGAGAGCTCACCGGCAAAGCCATTACGTTTCGATGATTCCTGCACGATAACCACCCGGTGGGTTTTCTTGACCGAAGCTTCAACCGCTTCCCAGTCCAGCGGAACAATTGATCTCAAATCCAGGACTTCAGCGTTGATGCCCTCTTTTGCCAACTCCTCGGCAGCCTTAAGGGCAAAGTGGACCTGACGCGACCATGCAATAATGGTGACATCAGTACCGGCCCGCTTGACATCGGCTTTACCGAGCGGAATGACATACTCCTCTTTCGGCACTTCACCTTTCATGGCATAGAGCAGTTTGTGCTCCAGGAACATGACCGGGTCATTGTCACGAATAGCAGCCTTTAAGAGACCCTTTGCATCATAAGGAGTACTCGGCGTGATAACCTTTAGTCCCGGGAACATTGCAAAAAGCGATTCCAGACTCTGGGAGTGCTGACCGGCATTTCTGCGTCCGGCACCGCCCGGTGCACGGATAACCATCGGAATTGTGACCTGGCCGCCGGTCATGTAACGCAGCTTCGCGGCCTGATTGACAATCGGGTCCAGGCAGATCGGAGCAAAATCCACATACATCAGTTCAACTATCGGACGCAGTCCACGCATGGCGGCACCGACAGCCATTCCGGTAAAACCGGCTTCGGAGATGGGCGTATCAATAACGCGATGAGCACCGAATTCATCCATAAAACCTTTTGTCAGACCAAAAACACTGCCCATCAGCCCCATGTCTTCACCAAGAATAAAACAAGAACTATCGCGAACCATCTCTTCATGCATGGCTTCACTGATCGCCTGCCCGTAGGTAATCGTTTTCATCGCGCAACACTCCTTTCATTATCCATGGAATAAACATCAGTTGTGACCTGATCCGGTTCCGGATAAGGAGAGTTTTTGGCAAACTCAACAGCTGCTTCAATTTCTACTTTTACGGATTCTTCTATTTCGTCAAGTTCAGAAGCCTTGGCTACACGACTACTTACAATATCTGTGCGCAGACGGGTAAGCGGATCACGCTCTTTCCATTCGGCAACCTCTTCCGCCGA
Organism: uncultured Geobacteraceae bacterium; assembly: GCA_964509295.1. Classification (GTDB taxonomy): domain Bacteria; phylum Desulfobacterota; class Desulfuromonadia; order Geobacterales; family Pseudopelobacteraceae; genus JBGSQR01. The sequence continues at coordinate 125,175 of CAZDWS010000009.1, forward strand.
CTTGTACATTTGCGGGTCACCTTCGTAATGACCACGGTGCCTGTATGTCTTGCACTCGATCAGACTTGGGCCTTCGCCGCTGCGGGCACGGTCGACAGCTTCCTTGACCGCTTCATAAACAGCAAAGACGTCATTGCCATCAACAACTTTACCGGGAATGTTATAGGCAACAGCGCGATCGGCAATATCGGCCACGTTGCAGACACGATCGATGCAGACAGAAACGCCGTATTTGTTATTTTCACAGATAAATACGCAAGGCAGATGCCAGGCCGAGGCCATATTGATGACCTCATGAAAAGTACCCTGATTAGATGCTGCATCGCCAAAGAAGGACAGTGTCACTTCTTTTTTGCCCATGATTTTTGAGGCCAGGGCTGAACCGGCTGCAAGCGGAATGCCAGCACCGACAATACCATTGGCACCCAGGATACCAAGGCTGGTATCAACTATGTGCATGGAACCGCCCTTGCCTTTGCAATAACCGGTTGCCTTGCCAAACAGTTCCGCCATCATGATATCCAGCTTGCCACCTTTGGCAAGACAGTGACCATGACCGCGATGGGTAGAGGTGATGAAATCGCTGGGTTCCAGCGCAAAGCAGGAACCTACTTCAGCCGCTTCCTGTCCAGCACATGTATGAATGTTCCCTGCCATTGCTCCCTGCATGAACAGTTCCGCCGCTTTTAACTCGAACTGCCGAATCCTGCACATTTCGCGATAAAAATGGAGCGACATCTTTTTACCGTATTTTTTTGCTCCCATGTGATAACTCCCTGTTTCATATTGATGATGCAGCTGTCCCTATCGGCCTCCGATATCAAACCGGAGGCCGGAACATGTTATGTTAATAATTTGCAAATAACGGTTTTAAACTGCTGCCGGCAGGAATCCGATCGACAGCCAAGGGAAGGCGGCCAGCAAGAACAGACAGATTACCAGTACTGCCAGGTAAGGCCAGATAGCCTGCATCGCCTCATTCGGATCAGCTTTGCCGATGGCGCAGGCGGCATAGTAGCCGACTCCCAGCGGTGGTGCGAACAGGCCGACACCCATGGCAATGACGACAACCATGGCATAATGTACTTCATGTACCCCCGCAGCGCGGGCGATCGGGAAGAGCAACGGGCCAAAAAGAACGATGGCAGGAATCCCTTCCAGAACACTGCCCAGGATACAGAAGGCAAGTATTGAAACAACCAGGAATCCGAACTGGCCACCAGGCACAAGAGACATGGCTTCAGCCAGACTCTGGGAAAAACCGGATTGCGCCAGGGCCCAGCCCATGGCGGTAGCCAGGCCGATGATCGACAGAATAGCTCCGGAAAGTGCGGCTGTATCGACCATCATCGGATAAAGCTTTTTCCAGTCAAACTGCCTGTAGACAAGCAATCCCAGAACAAATGTGTATGCTATGCCAAGAGTTGAAACTTCTGTTGCTGTGGCAATGCCTTCAACAACGGCAGCGCGGATAAAAAACGGCAGGGATACGGCCGGCAGGGCAATAATGAAAGTTTTTCCGATTGTTTTCCAGCTGGCCTTCACGACGCCTTCCAGATTGTCATGACGACTGCGGAAAAAAGCCACACCAGCCAGACCGATACCGCAAATCAATGCCGGCAGAAGTCCACCGGTAAAAAGAGCAGCAATCGAGACGCCACAGACCGAACCTATGGTAATCAGAACAAGACTGGGGGGTATTGTTTCCGTCTGGGCGCCGGTTGCGGAAAGCAGTGCCACCAGTTCACCCGGCTTGGCACCGCGACGCTTCATCTCAGGGAAGAGCACCGGGGCAATGGCAGCCATATCAGCAGCCTTGGCACCGGAAATACCGGAAACCAGATACATGGCCCCAATCAGTACGTAGTTCAGACCTCCGCGTACATGACCGAGCAGTGAACCGAGGAAATTGACCAGAACAGTTGCCAGGCCGGTCATTTCCAACAGCAGGCCGAGGAATACGAACAGCGGCACGCTCAGCAGAATCAGGGTGGACATGCCTTCATCCATGCGGCTGATGACGATGCCCAGCGGGGTCTCAGATGCCGTCAAAGTCAGATAGGCAACTGTGGAAATACCGAATGAAAATCCGATCGGCACTCCCGAAGCAACGCAGATTGCAATCACCAGCACAAAATAAACCAGCATGTTCAGGTTGCCCATCTCCATCAATGACGGTGTGGCCAGCCAGAGTGCCGCTCCAAAAACAGCCACCGCCGCAAACGAAATGACAGCCTGCTTTACGGTAGACTTTTCAAAGGCTCGCAGGACGGACAGCAGGAACATCAATGTCAGGCCGACCAGAATTGCGCTGGCACGATAGCTGTCTCTGAGTGCCAGTGCAGGTGTCGTGATTTCCCACTGTTCATGGGCAAACTCGAATGCCGGGTGAATCAGCAGAAAAATGAAGACCGCCGAGATCATGGAGGCAAAGCTCTCCACCGGGTTACGCCACTTGAGCGGCAGCTTGTTGACAAACGTGGTCAGGCGCATATGCTCGCCGCGCTGCAGAGCAATTACAGCCCCCAGCATAGCCAGCCAGAGGAACAGGATCGAGGCCAGTTCATCCGTCCAGGTCAGAGGAGCGTCGAAAACATAGCGGGAGATAACTCCCGCTAACAAAACACAAACTTCCACGGCAACGAGTATGGCAGCTGGTATTTCTGTTAAATATTTGAAAAAGTTGTTAATTGTTTTGAAACGTTTAGGAGCAGCGCCATGCTCTGGCAGGGCGTACTCGCTGATTTCTTCTAATTCGAGCTCGTCAGCTCTGTTGCCGTGGCCAGCCATTAGTTAAGCCTCCCAGTATATTTCTCAAGCAGTGACCAGGCATCGTTTCCGAATTTTTTATGCCATTCAGCATAGAAGCCAGCCTTCTTAAGTGTAGCGCGGAACTTATCGGTTTCTACGGTGTTGAACTTCATCCCTTTTTTGGTCAGCTCTGCCTGCAGTGTGTCGTTCATCTTCTTGACATCGGCCCTCTGCTTCACAGCAGCGTCATTGATATTCCTGGCAACGATAACCTGCAGATCCTTAGGCAGCTTGTTCCAGGCTTTCTTGTTGGCCAGGAACCAGAAGCCGTCCCACATATGGTTGGTCAGTGATACGTACTTCTGTACTTCATAAAACTTGTTGGTGTTGATCAGAGCAATCGGGTTTTCCTGTGCTTCAGCAGTCTTGGTCTGCAGTGCTGAATAGGTTTCAGCGAAGTTGATGGTTACCGGGGCAGCATTAAAACCTTTGAACATGGAGGTCCAGAGTGCAGCGTTCGGAACACGGATCTTCAGTCCTTTAAAGTCTTCAGGAGTTTTGATCGGCCTGTTGCTGGTGGTGGTCTGACGGAAGCCGTTATCCCATATCTTATCCATAGCGATCAAGGTACCGGACTTGGCGATCTCTGCACGCACATGCGCACCCAGCTCGCCGTCCATGGCAGCCCAGACCTGGTTATAATCCTTGAATGCAAAGCCTACGCCGCTGATAAAGGCAGCAGGAACAAACTGTGAGAGAATTCCCGGTGAGAGAGTAAAAAATTGTACTGCACCGGAACGAACCTGGTTAAGCACGTCGTTATCGCTTCCCAATTGATTATTAGGGAATACCCTGATCTGAACCTGGCCATTGGTTTCTTTCAAAATATTGGCGGCCATCTCTTTGGCGCGGATATTCATCGGGTGTGTTTCAGGAAGGTTGTTGGCGTATTTGTAAACATACTTGGGGGCTGCAAAAGCAGGTGTTGCCAAACCCGAAAAAACTGTTACCACCGCTGTCAATACAGTCAAAACAAACAGTTTACTACGCATTAACATTCTCATACTCTAAGCTCCTTTGGTTTTAGTTTGCTGCAAACATCCCGACAACCTGCCAATATGCTATATACTCATCTAATCCATCATAAATCCGCCATCCACATCCATAATTTCTCCCGTAATGTAATCAGAGTAGCCGGATGCAAGAAAAAATACCGCTTTCGCGATATCATCAGGCTGACCGATCCGTCCAAGAGGAATGCTTTGAATTACCATCTGTCTCCTTTCGTCGGTAAAGTTTTCAGTCATTGGAGTAGCCGTTAGTCCGGGGGTGATCGCGTTTACATTAATGCCGAATGGCCCTCCCTCACGGGCAGCGGCTTTTGTAAAGGCAATAACTCCCCCCTTGGAGGCAGCATATGAGGATTTACCCATTATACCACCACCCCTTTTTCCCGCAATTGAGGCAATATTGATTATTTTTCCGCTGCGCTGCTCCATCATTGCAGGAAAAACAGCTTTGGTGCACAAAAAGACACTGTTCAGATTGACCTTGATTTGACGTTCAAACACTTCCAGAGTGGTTTCAAGAAGCGTCAGGGCAGATGCAATGCCGGCGTTATTAACAAGAATATCGACCTTGCCAAATGCATCAATGCAAGATTTTACCATGGCAGCCACATCAGCTTCGCTTGTGACATCTGTCTTTACGGCCAATGCCTTTACTCCGGCCAGGATAATTTCATCCGCAACCTTTTGTGCATCCTCCAGGTTAACATCTGCAATCACGCAATTTGCCCCGTGACTGGCGAACTCTAAAGCTATCGACCTACCAATACCTCTGCCGCCTCCAGTTATAATTGCGGCTTTATCCTGTAAAACCATCGCTCTTCCTCCGCTTCAACAGATTAATGCAACCATTTTATAACTATGTTTACATTTAATGTGCCAATCTTGTAACAAAGCATAAACCGGCTAAAAACAATTTAATAACAGTAACTTATATTTTAATGGCACGAAATATTTATGGGACCAATACATACCTGGTGTACGATATCCGTACACAACAAAACAAACTACACTATTTTATGTGTGAAATTAATGTTTTGAAGACAGTGTATAAAAAATATACATGTATAGAAATTGAACAGTTTGTATTTGCAACGACATCGCGAAGATAACGATGTTTTGCGAATGGAGGGTTTTAATAAGGAAAATGGTTTTGAAGGCGAGAGGAAATTACAGAACTACAAATTATATTTTTTCAGCTTTTGATAAAGGGTTGCACGCGTCAGGCCAAGCATTTTGGCTGCACTGGAAATATTATTGCCGACTGACACCATAATTTCCAGAATAGCCTGTTGTTCGACTGCTTCCAGAACATTTTTTGAAGTTGTCACTACCGTTTTTTTTCTGACCAACGGTGACAGGCTCAGATCCACTGCCGTAATCGTTGTTCCTTCTACCAGATTAACGGCTCGCTCAACGATATTACCCAACTCTCTGATATTTCCCGGCCAATGATAATTGGTTAAAGCCTCCTCTGCATCCTGGGAAAAAGCGACGCTTTTCTTACCCAGCAGTTCACAGCAACGGTTGAGAAAATGCCTGGCAAGTAACAGGATATCCTCGGGCCTTTCCCGGAGCGTGGGCAAAACAATCGGGACAACATTAAGACGGTAGAATAGGTCTTCACGAAAAACCTTCCGTTCGACCTGTTTTTTCAAATCAACATTTGTTGCGGTTATAATTCTGACATCTACCAGAATTGATTTTTCACTGCCAATTCGTATAACCTCTCCGGACTGAAGCACACGCAGCAGCTTAACCTGCATATCCGTAGGCATGTCGCCAATTTCGTCCAGGAAGATCGTACCGCCGTTGGCAAGTTCAAACTTCCCGGGATGCCCGCCTTTCTGGGCCCCCGTGAAAGCTCCCTCTGCATAACCAAAGAGTTCACTCTCAATCAGCTCTCTTGGTATAGCCCCACAGTTAATGGCAATAAAAGGCTTGTTTTTTCGCCTGCTCTGGTTGTGAATTGCCTGGGCAAAGAGCTCTTTACCTGTTCCGGTTTCTCCAAGCAAGAGAACGTTAGACTTGCTTGAGGCGGCTGTCAGAGCAAGTTTTTTGGCGCCCAGAATTATAGTACTGGTTCCGAGGATGTCATCCATAGTAAAGCGGGCGGCAAATCCGGCAATTTTATTAACCAGTTTGCGGACCCGGCTGCTTTCATTAAATCTGACAACAAAACCTTCTCCTGACTCACCGATAGGCTTAGATGTCAAAAAAACCTGAACAGTTTCATTGGGGCCTTTAAAAAAAACTTCCCGGTCTATATACTCACCGATCAGTTTTTCCTTCCAGTTCGAGTAGATTCCCAACATTGGTTGAATTTTTTTGCCGATGATATCCTGGTTACTACATCGAAGCAGATTTCTCCCGATATCGTTAATTCGAGTAATCAACCCCTGCTCATCAACAACCAGAATGGCGCTGTCAATGGCTTCAATGGTTGTATTCAAATAACTGATGCTAAGCTGCAGTTCTTTGGCGGATTTGATGAGTTTCAGCTGCTTGGTTATTCCTTCTGCCGCAGTAATAATCATCCCCAAAGTATGCAAGTGAATTTTGCTTGCATCCCCAGTCAATGAGATAACTGCAATAAAATTATCGTCAGCATCATATACTGGAGAGGCCGAACCGGTACGGTCATAACTTCTCATACAGTAATGTTCCTCATCATGTACCTGGACCGGGGCATGCAAATGGAGACATAAGGCTATCGAACCGGTACCTACATCTTTTTCGGTCCAGCGATATCCAGGCGCTAAATTAACTGCCTCCCATTTTTTCAAAGTATCAGAGTCGCCAAAAGTTTTCATTACATAACCATCACGGTGTACGAGAACCATGCAAAACCCGGCGCCTTGAAACAAGTCATACAGTTTTTGCAGACTGGCCGTTGCAACTTGAACCAATAAGGAATTATTTTGCAGCAGAAGGGCTAAGGCGTCTTCACTTAGACGTACGTGGTTTTTATCTACAATAGTATTGGGATCAATTCCGTATTCCCTGGAACGGGCATGGGACTTTTCGATTTCCTGCTTAAGATGTTTATAAATGGGGATGGAGTTTCTTAGCATCAACTTCGACCTCAAAACAACGTATTATGTCTGCAGGTAAGAACTGCTAGCTGTGAACACCGAACTGCTTGACTTTTTGATATAAAGTCGTCCTTGCTATACCAAGAATCTTTGCAGCATGGGTCATATTGCCACCACAATCGTCCAGCACCTTTTGAATCGTATCAATTTCCATAGTACGCAAGGCGTTTCCCACCGGGCGGTCAACTTTTTCAGAGTTAGTCAGAGCCATATGAGTCGGCAGGTGAATAACATCAATCAGTTCGTCTGTACAGATATTTACCGCTCTTTCCACAACATTTTCCAGTTCCCTGATATTGCCGGGCCAGTGAAAATTGGCCAGCAATGCCTTTGCTTCCGGACTGAAAACCTTTTGTGAAATCTCTGAATGCAGACAGAGCTTTTTAAGAAAAAAGTCTGCCAGTATGAGAATATCTTTTTGCCGGCTACGCAGCGGAGGTACTTTTATCTGCAAGACATTCAGACGATAGTACAGATCCAAACGAAAGTTGCCCAGATTAACGTCTTCCGAAAGCTCCCTGTTGGTTGCCGCGATAATACGCACATCGATATCGACATACTGCTGGCCGCCAATCCTCATCACTTTTCTGTCCTGTAGCACTCTCAGAAATTTTACCTGCATATCAAGCGGCAACTCTCCAATCTCATCAAGAAAAACAGTTCCGCCAAAAGCCATTTCAAACTTGCCCGGTCGCCCACCCTGACGCGCCCCCGTAAAAGCGCCACCTTCATAGCCGAATAGCTCACTTTCAATCAGGTCGCGCGGTAAAGCTCCGCAATTAATTGCCACGAATGGACCGCTGGCTCTGGAACTGGCATTATGGATTGCCTGAGCTATCAATTCCTTGCCTGTGCCGCTCTCACCTTCAATCAGTGTGTTTGAATTGCAGTTTGCAGCTATTCTACCCAGGCGAATGCACTCCTTCACCTGTTGAGTTTCCCCGACAACATCATCAAAGGTAAACTGTGCAGTGGCACCTACCATCTGATTAACCATTTTTTGAACCTGTTTCAACTCGCGGAAAATGTCAACAACCCCCTCAATTGCGCCTTCTTCGTCCTTCAGCAATATTGCAGTCTGACTAAAACGTTGCGAACCACGAACTGTATCAACAACAATTTCTTTATCAGTGTACCCTTCACCCGAATAAAGCGCCTGCATGGCAACAGGTTTAAAAGTCACAAGATCGCTCATTTTTTTACCCATGGCTTCTTTGGGATCCACATATATCATCCTTGCGGCAGAAGGGTTGATGTATGTCACTGATCCGGAGCGATCCAGCATCATCAGGCCGTCAAAGAGTGAGTCGAGGATCAGGGACCGGAGCCGACTGATTTTCTTCAGTTCGGCTTGCGCGCGTTGGGCAAGAAGCATATTCTTGATGGCTGCAGCGGCTGAGACGACTAGACCAAGGGTGTGCGGATGCACCCTCTCTTTCCGGACCGTAATGCCCAGCACGCCGAGAAGAGAACCATCCGAATCAGTAAGCGGGGCTGAAGAACAGCCCCAGACATGATATTGCTCGCAATAATGTTCGGTACCGACAACCTGCACAGGCACACATCCCAAAAGGGCAAGCCCAATTGCAGACGTCCCGGAATGTTCTTCCGAGAACTGCACTCCACGCATATAATGTCGGCCAAATGCCGAATGGAGCAGTTCTCTGCTTCCGAAGCTTTCCAGTATAAATCCGGATCGATCAACCAACACGACAACGAAGTCACTTTCATCAATGGAAGAGCAGAGGATATCCATAAAAGGGCGGGCGGCTTCCAGCAATTCTGAATTTTTGGCAAGGACCGCTGCAAGTTCATCTTCAGAGGCCATCACCAAATTGCAGCTCAAATAAGGATCTTTGCTTCTATTGCGACAACGGAGCCAGGATTCACCGATAATCTTTCTGACATCAGAACCAATCTGCCCTGTTTTTATAAAAAGATCCCAACTTGTCATAATAAATTCCTGTTATTTCGAAAAAACTCAAAGGTGACGATTAGCATGTCTTCCGATCCGGGCTGCGGTACTGAAGCACTGAACGACCATAACCTCAATCTATAGCAGAAAAAAATATCGAACAGCTGTAACAACTCGGTTCCTACGAGACAATGAGGTAAAGCCTAATGCACTTTGGTTTGTGCTGGCTGGCTGAAACCGGACTGACAACTGCGACGGAGTCAAGAATAAATGACCTAAGAAATCAGGTTTTTCGATCTAAACTCCGATACTGGATCGCCTCGGCAATATGTTCTTCGCTGATATGTTCACTTTCAGCCAGGTCGGCAATGGTTCGGGCAACCTTGAGGATACGGTTATAAGTGCGAGCTGAAAACCCGAGCCGGTCTGTGACCAGCTCCAGCATACGGTTTCCGGCCGTATCCAATTCACAGTATTTCTTGATGAAGCGGGGAGTCATTTGGGCATTGCAATGAATTTTAGTGCCTTTGTAGCGTTCCGACTGGATGGCCCGCGAGCGCTCCACCCGTCTGGCCACGTCAGCCGAGCTTTCCGCTTCTCCGCGATCAGAGAGATCGCGGTATTTGACGGCGGGCACTTGGATATGAATATCGATGCGGTCCAGCAGGGGACCGGAGATGCGGGAACGGTAACGGTGGATGGAGATCGGGGTACAGGAGCAGGCGTGAATCGGGTCGGCAAGATAACCGCAGGGACAGGGATTCATGGCAGCCACCAGCATCACCCGTGCCGGATAGGTCAGTGAGACCAGCGAGCGGGAAATGGTTACTCGCCCGTCTTCCAACGGCTGTCGCAGGACTTCCAGCACATTCTTCTTAAATTCCGGCAGCTCGTCCAGAAACAGGACGCCGTTATGGGCCAGGGAGACTTCACCCGGCTTGGGGGTGGAACCGCCACCGATCAGCCCCACATCGGAAATAGTATGATGGGGGCTGCGAAAAGGTCGCACCGCCAGCAGAGCGCGCTCCTTGTCCAGCATGCCGCTGACACTGAATATTTTGGTAGTTTCAATAGCTTCATCAAAAGACATCTGCGGCAGGATGGTGGGGATACGGCGGGCAAGCATGGTCTTTCCAGAGCCGGGTGGACCGATCATGAGCAGATTATGTCCGCCGCTGGCCGCCACTTCCATGGCGCGCTTGGCACTCTCCTGACCTTTGACTTCACTAAAATCCTCACCGTATTCGCAAGCGTTGGAGAACAACTCGTCCAGATCGATCCGACAGGCCGCAATCGCCTCGCGACCTGAAAGAAACTCCACCACCTGGGACAGGGTTGTGGCGCCGATGATTTCAACCCCCTCAACTACTGCCGCTTCCGAGGCATTCTCCAACGGCAGAATGATACCTGTCAAACCGGCCCGCTTGGCAGCAACCGCCATGGGCAGGGCGCCCCGGATGGATTTGAGGCTGCCATCCAGTGAGAGTTCACCCAGCAGGATGTAGTTTTGCAGCAGGGTCGGCTTAACTACACCGGTAGCAGCAAGAATACCGATGGAAATCGGCAGGTCAAAGGCGGTACCCTCTTTTTTGATATCAGCCGGTGCCAGATTGGCTGTGATACGTCGGGCAGGAAAATCATAACCGGAGTTTTTCAGGGCGGCCCTGACACGATCTTTGCTTTCCTTGACGGCGCCGTCAGGCAGACCGACAGTTGCAAAAGCGGGCAGGCCGGGGGCCAGGTCAACCTCCACATCAACGACAATGGCATCAATACCGATCAGGGCACTGCTGAGAACTTTGGCTAACATCTGTCCCCCCAACTGTTATCGCCGGATTAGAGTGTTTTCAACAGAATAAATCCCATCTGCCTGCCTGTTTCTCCATCATCCCTTCGATAGGAGAAAAAGCTTTCCTTTACACAGCAGACACATACATCGGAAACCTGGATGGCACTGTCATTAATTCCTGCCTGAAGCAGCAGCTGCTTGTTGGCCGAAGAGAGATCGAGTTTCCATTTGCCTTCCGTACTCGGCTCGGCAATGTTTTCCCAAGCCACATTGCACTGGCTGAAAGCTTTTTTTACCGGCCCATCTACCTCATAACAGCATTTACCGATACATGGTCCGATAGCAACCTGAATTTCTTCCGGGTTACAACTGAACTGGGACTTCATGCCGGCCACCGTTTTTGAAACCAGACCGGCTGCCGTACCCTGCCAACCGGCATGCACAGCTGCAATAACCCGTTTAACCGGATCAAGCAGCAGAATCGGAACACAGTCGGCAACGCAGACACCGATCATCACTCCGGTCTGGTTGGTAATAATGGCATCACTTTCTACACCCAAAAAGTGGCTGTAATCCTCATTCGGCTCATCAATAACAAGAATATCGGTGCCATGGACCTGGCGAACAGTTACCAGAGACTCCTGCGGCAGCCCAAAGGCGCGTGTCAGCAGACTGCGGTTGCCTTCTACACTATGATGCTGGTCAAGAGTATTGGTTCCCAGATTAAGTGAGTTGTAGGGCGGACGTGAGACCCCTTCGTGGCGACTGGTAAAACCCTGCACAGAACATTCAGAACCACTGAATTCCGCATTTATATAGTGGATACGACCGACACGTTTCATTTGCATATTTACTCCTTCATTAACCCGCTTTGTTCACATCCTGAGGCTGGCATTTTAACAAGTAAAACCACCAACATTCCAGTATTGTGATGAAATTAAAAATCTCTTTGCCTTCTGTTCTGCTTTACGCTTTAATACCTTTACGCTTATGCCACCAGACATAGACAGCAACCAGGACCGTACTGGCGATCAACACCCAGATGACGGCCTGGTGGGCATACTGCATGATCAGTTGCTGATTTTCGCCGATTACATAGCCGATACCGGCCAGCACACTGCACCAGATGCCGGCACCCAGCAGGGTGTAGATCGAGAAACGCAGGTGATTCATCCCGGAAAGTCCAGCCGGTATTGAAATCAGGTGACGCACAACCGGCAGCAGCCTGCCGATAAAGGTGGAAATTTCACCATGCTGTAGAAAGAACTTTTCAACACGCTCAAATTTTTCCGGTGGTATCAGCACATATTTACCGTATTTGATGATCAGCGGCCGCCCCAGATAATGCGAGGCAAAATAATTGGCGTAAGCGCCAGCCAGACTTCCGACTGTACCGCATAAAATGGCCAGCCAGATATTCATCTTACCCTGATAGGCCAGATATCCGGCAGGCGGCATTACCAGTTCACTGGGGACCGGAATGATCGAACTTTCCATTGCCATCAACAGAAAAACACCGGGATAACCCATGGCGCCGATTGTATCCAGCAGCCATTGTACGACAGCATGCATGAACAACTCCATATAAAGTCAGATTTAAGCAGTAGAATATATACCTTATCTTGCCTGTTCCGGCAACAGAGTAAGACAGCAGATTAAATATTTATAGTATTAGCCTTAATCAATCAAATAACGGATCCATGAATATGAATATTATTGAGCGCCTGAAAAATGAAGTTTTAACCGGTGACGGAGCCATCGGAACCATGCTGTACGCCAAAGGCGTCAGCCTGGACAGTAACTTTGAGCACCTCAATCTTGTGCGCCCGGCACTGGTACTTGAACTGGCTCGGGAATATATCGCCGCCGGTGCCCAGTTAATTGAAACCAATACCTTTGGCGCAAATCAAACCAAACTGGCCGCAATTGGCCTGGCCCACAAGGTGACGGAAATCAACCGGGCCGGTGTCCGCCTGGCCCGTCAGGCAATCGGAGCACGACAGGACCTGCTGGTAGCCGGTTCCGTCGGCCCACTGATCCGTATCAAGGGCGACGAGAAAGAGCTTGGCAGCCAGGAAATGGCCACCATCTTTCGCGAGCAGTGCCAGACGCTGGCTACTGAAGGGGTTGACCTGCTGCTGCTGGAGACATTCGCCTCTCTGACGCAGCTATTGGCTGCAGTTCAGGCCGCTTCTGAGACAGGTCTGCCGGTTTGCGCCTCCATGACTTTCACCGAAGGGGGGCGCAGCGGTGACGGCACCAGTGTGGAAACTTTCTGTGCTGCTATGGAAAAGGCCGGAGTTGACATAATCGGGGCCAATTGTGGCGCCGGGCCGCTGGAACTGCTCAAAGTTGTCAAACGCATGGCCGCAGTTACCGACAGGCCGATTGCCGCCTATGCCAATAGCGGATTTCCAGAATACCACGAAGGTCGCTATATCTATCGCGCCACGCCGGACTATTTTGCCAGCATGGCCGATGAAATGGCAAAGGCCGGTGCTTCGTTGATCGGCGGCTGTTGCGGCACCACGCCGGAACACATCAGCGCCATTGCCCAGATCCTCAAAGCAAGAACACCGGTCAAAGCAACATCAAGCCCGGTTATCACCGTTTCCGCTGAATCAGGGCCGCAGCCGCAGAAAGTGGTCTCCTTTCTTGATGCCTGGGGAAAACGCAAAGTCATCACAGTGGAGCTTGACCCGCCCAAAGGAATGGACTGCACCAAAATCATTGAGGGGAGCCGGAGGCTAAAGGAGGCCGGTGCCGACGCAATCAATCTGGCTGAAAACCCACTGGCCCGACCGCGCATGGGTAACATTGCTCTGGGCAGCCTGATTCAGCGCGAGGTCGGTATCGAGGTAATCATTCATGTCACCGGCCGCGACCGCAACCTGATCGGTATGCAGTCCGATATGATGGGGGCCAGCCTGCTGGGACTGCGCAATATTCTGGCGGTCACCGGTGACCCGGCCGCCATGGGTGACCATGCCAGCGCCAAGTCGGTTTTTGACCTGCACTCCTTTACACTGATCAAACTGCTGTCCGACATGAATCAGGGCGTCAATGCCATCGGCAATCCCATCGGCAATGGCACCAGCTTTACCATCGGTGCAGCCTTTAATCCAAATACTAAAAACAGTGCTGTCCAGGCGGACCGGTTGCGTAAGAAAATAGCCAATGGTGCTGTTTTTACCCAGACCCAGCCTATATATGATCCGGCGTTATTCTTTGAAACGCTGGAACTGACCCGCGACTGCCATATACCCATACTGCCCGGAATCATGCCGCTGGTCAGCCAGCGCAATGCGGAATATCTGCACAACGAGGTGCCTGGCATCACCGTGCCGGAAAATATTCGCATGCGGATGAAAGGACTTGAAAAAGAGGCCGGCGTGCGTGAAGGCCTGGCTATTTCCCGCGAATTTATAGATGTGACTTTTACTTCAGCCGGCGGATACTACCTTATTCCGCCATTTGGTAAACATGAGTTAGCCCTGGATTTAATTGACTATATTCATCAATTGGAAAGGAATAAACAATGGGAAAAATGTTGAAATCTGTATTGTTGCTGATCTGCTTCCTGATGACCGCTGCCTGTGCAACACCGAACCAGTCCAGTATCCGTGAAGAGTTCGAAAAAAGTTACAAGGGCTACAACCGCATGTTGCGCTGGGATGAAGTGGCAGCTGCCGGCATGATTTACATGGAGCCGGAAGGTCGAGAGGCTTACATCAAAGCTGCTGAAGACTTTAAGAAAAGGTCCGTGGCAATTACCGAGTATCGCGTCTTGACAGCCGAATGTCTGGCCGACAAGGGTACCGGCGAAGTGGTTACGGAGTTCGAGTATTACATTATGCCGTCCAACAGGATCAAAACCCTAACCTACAAACAGGACTGGGTCTATCGTGAGATCAACGAAAGTAAAAGCTGGAAGGTAAAGAGCGCCCTTCCCCACTTCGAGTGATATTTTGGACTCATTGAAAGAGCAGATCAAAAAATTTTATACATACTTGGAAACGGAGCGCAATGTCTCAACCCATACCCTCTTGGCCTATCGTTGCGACCTGGACCAGCTGACCCGATTTGTCAACAGTGAAAAAGGCGAAAACAGCTCCGCCAGCGATATTGACCATCTGCTGCTGAGACGTTTTATTGCTCTGCTGAACAAGAGTAATAAAAAGAGTTCCATCGGCAGAAAACTGGCCGCCATCAGAAGTTTTTTCAAGTATCTGCTTCGCCATGGCGTCATCTCAAAAAATCCCGCCGAGCTGATTTCCACCCCCAAGAAGGAAAACCGCCTGCCTTTTCATCTGGATATTGACCAGGCAACGACACTGATGGAAGCACCGTCGGACGATGAAAAATACGCCCTGCGCGACCGGGCTATTCTGGAAATGCTCTACTCCTGCGGCTTGCGCGTTTCCGAGCTGACCGGCCTGAACATTTCAGAAGTAGATCTGTCCGGCGGAATGGTACGGGTAATGGGTAAAGGTGGTAAACAGCGCATTGTTCCGGTTGGCAGCCGGGCTGTTGAGGCAATCCGCGAATACCTGGAAGAACGGGACGAAGTGACCGGCACCGGCCCCTTGTTTCTAAACACCCGTGGCGACCGTATCAACCGGCGCAGCGTTACCCGTATCGTGGACACGCATGTTTTACGCATAGCCGCTTTTAAGCACATTTCCCCTCATATTCTGAGACATACATTTGCCACTCATATGCTGGAAGGTGGTGCCGACCTGCGCGCCATCCAGGAGCTGCTAGGTCATGCCTCACTCTCAACCACTCAAAAATATACCCATGTGGGCATTGACAAACTTATGGAAGTTTATGACAAAGCCCATCCGAAAGCGCATACTGAAAAGTGAGTCTATTTATCACTTGCAAAGTGTCCCATTAAAGAACACTTGTAATCAACATTCTCATCTTGTATAAAAAATACGCAGCCAGGCTAAACCGGCTCTAAAACTACTTCGTTTAATTACAGCAAGCATCTAATAGTCAAGGTAATCATGTACACTTCCTACTTCGGATTCAACGAAAAACCTTTTACGCTGACACCGAATCCACATTTTATTTTCCTCAGCAACAGCCATAACGAGGCGCTTGCACACCTGCTTTACGGCATTGAAAACCATCACGGTTTTATAAAACTTACCGGTGAAGTCGGGACAGGAAAAACTACCCTGCTACGTACGCTGTTGAATCAGCTGGACGAAGAAAAATACCGTACCGCACTGATTTTCAATCCATGCATATCCGGATCAGATCTACTGAGAAGTATTAATCACGAGTATCATATTAAATCAGCCAGTATGGATGACGGCGACATGCTGAACGCGCTGAACCAGTTTTTGCTGGATGAAAACAGCAGTGGCCGTACTGTGGTTCTAGTGATTGACGAAGCCCAGAATCTCAAAACGGATGTACTGGAATACATTCGGCTGATTTCCAACCTGGAAACAGAAAATGACAAACTCATCCAGATAATTCTGGCCGGTCAGCCCGAATTAAAGACATTACTCAAAAAAAGGGAACTCAGGCAACTTAACCAGAGAATTGCAATCCGATACAACCTGAAGCCCATGACCCGCGAGGAAACGGCCCTCTACATCCGGCACCGCACCGACATCGCCAGCGAACATGGCGGCGAGGTATTCACCTCCGGCTCGATCCTGCCCATACACCTTTTTACACGTGGAAATCCTCGTTTAATCAACATACTTTGTGATCGCGCACTACTGATCGCCTTTACGAATGAACAACGGGTAATTACCACTGCGACCACCCTTAAAGCTATCTGGGAATTAAAGGGCCTACCGCTAAATACCAAAGATTCTCATCCTGTTGAAAGCCGAACTATCGCAACAACAATTAAAAACGAAGTAAAAGCCACTCCGCCGGAACCAGCCGTTACAGCAGAACCGCCAGAGGATCAGGAAGAGGAAGAAATAATCGACCTGGAAGAGATTGAACCGGAGGAAACTGCATCAGAGCAGGACTTTGAGAACCTCTTTGATCTGGGTGCTGAGCTGCGCCAGGAAATTGGAGGAATCAACCCTGCCTACGCAACCGGTGAACTGGCGCGTGAACTGGCTATGTTTGACAGCATGACTGAAGAACTAGACAATCCGGCCCTGTCAGGCGGCGTGTTGCTGCTTGTACTCCGCTTTGCCTCGGAATTCATGAACAGAGCGGTAATCTTCATAATTAATGACCAGACCATTTCCGGTATCGGTCAATTCGGAATTAATGGTGGTGACGATGTTGTCCGCTCAATTGATTGCACACTTGACCAGGAATCAATTTTCAGCACACCATCATGGGCTGGACATTCCATGACCCTTGTACCGGACAACACGCCGGCTAATCAGGAAATTTTCAAAAAACTTGGGGGAGAGACTCCGACCAGAGTATTCGTCGGACCAATCATCTGTAATAGCCAGATAATCGGTTTTCTCTACGGTGACAACCTGCCTGATAACAAGCCAATCAAAAACACTGAAGGCCTGGAAATATTTTTGACAAAAGCCGCAGAAACAATAAAAAAGCAGCTGTTTGAGCGGATCAACAAATCAACAAAGCCGGGTGTTGTATGAGCTCAATCCTGAAAGCACTAAAAAAGGTCGAGCAAGATAAAAAAGCCCACCGGAATGATGATGCCGGAAGCAGCAAAACCATTCTGAGAGATATAAAAACCCGCGACTCATTCTTTAAAAGCGCCAGGCCGGTCATACTGGTTTCTGTCATCTGCACAGCAATCACATATATTGGACTGGCATATTTCTACAAGCCTGAGAATAAAAACGTACCGGTTGCAGCTGTTCCGACAACTCAACCCGTCACTGTTGTCGCACCTTTCAAAACGATTTCATCAGCAGCCAAAACTTTCAAAAACAGCACCAGCATCACTATTGCAAAAAAAACGTTACAGCAGGCAATCAGTTCGCCCAAAAAGACAGGCAAGCCTAAAAATATTCCCATCTCTGCCGCCGAATACAGCAAACGCAAGATTACTGGTGAAACCGGCAGAACACCTGTTATCAGAAGAGCTGTGCCAGCTATGCCAGCAGAAAAACTGACTGTAAACGGTATTGCACTTTCTGACGGCGAAACTCGTCAGGCTGTTGTCAACGGTGTTACTGTTTCAAAGGGTTCCTACGTTGGCGGGGCAAAAGTGGAGGAAATTCTTCAGAATCGTGTCAGATTCAGCAGAGGCGGGATCAAGTTCGATGTAATAGTTGGTGATAGCGGGCCCTGATTTTTTTCAAACAGTTGGCAGATATTGATCTTCCCCCCTTGCTTCTAGCAGTTTTTAGTTTGGTTTTTTTTCGACTGAAATCACTAAGTTTGCAATGGAAGAGTTTTTAAGGGAGAAGGTCACTGCCCCCTTTAGCTTACCTTTAACTTGACCCAATTAGCTCTTTTTTTATTTCCTTCATTTTTTGTACCGATATTTGTTCATATAAAACCGGGTTAGCAAGCCTTACAATCAATTCTTGTAATTTTTCATTCTCAAATCCGATGTCTTCTCTACATTCAATTGCGTTGGCCCAATTCTCTAGAGTATCAACACTTATTTCGCCAGCGATGAACCTATCCATAATTAATAAAATATTTTTAACTGTTATTATTATAACGGGCTCGTCGCAATCCCATGGGAATCGAGACAATTCATCGACCAGCTCATTTATGTTGCTGGCAAACTTAACCAATTCTTCTAATATGACTATTCTTTCTCTCATGTCTATTGTCCCATCTTATCTTTTATGTGCACAATTTGTCCTTTTGGATCTATCGTTGTTTTAATATATCCGGTAGTTTTACCTGCAATATCAACAAATTTCTCGTATATGGCTTTTGCCCCAGGAACCTCGCCAGCAGATGTCGCAGAAAAGCGATATCCTCCATTTTCAATCGACTCTATCATCGCACTTGATTTAGAGTTTGCAGGTATCTTTTTTAGAAAACGATCAAAGTTTTTCTGTACCACAGTAGAAGCAAGATTGGCTGTTTCATCAGTCAATTGTGAAATTTGCCCATTAAACCGTCGAGCCATTTTATCAGAGGCATCATTTAATCTTGCGACTTGTGGCCCTACAACAGGAAGCCTAGAGAGTATCTTGATGCCAGCATCAATATGACGGGGACTCTTCCCGTCCTCATCCACAAATCGATAAGGATTATTCAACCCATAAGCATAGGAATTCAGCCTCTTCGGATTGCCAAGCAGCTCTTCATTTGTCTTACTATTCTGCGGATTAACCGCCCCTACCGGATCTACCGATATGAACCTGCCGGTCTTTGCATCCTCATAACGGGCATCAAAGTAAGAAAATCCACTCTCAGTGTCTTTTTCCTTACCCACAAAACGCTTGTTGTTCCCGGCATTGTTCGTTACTGTATGCTCTTCACCGAACGGCTTATAATCCGCCTGCCAGACCACAGCGCCTGTTGAATCGGTAATGGCCAGCGGTGTGCCGACGTGGTCGGTGTGGTAAAAGGTGACCTGTTCGCCAGAAAACAAAGTCTGGGCCGTTAGCAATAAAGTAAACAGTATGGAAAGCATGTATTTCATAAATGTCATGTAATAAATATTTCAATAGGCCCTGAACAAGTAACCGCCAATCCATTTTTTTTGACTCCAATTCCCTCATAAACATCTGGCAATTCAAATTCAGCTATTATCTCAAAACTAGCTCCATGGATTTTGATTATTTCGAGCTCAGTTATCACGTAAACAAAATCATTACATAATATGGCGTCACAAAAAAAATAATCTAAATTTAAGTTTATGAGAACAGCATTTGTTACTAAATCAATTATTGCAAAATGTTGATCTATTCCAATGCTATAAATTCCACTACGAATCATCTTTAATTTTGGTTTTAAGAGATTACTCTGCCAAGAAAATTTATAGGAGTTTGAACCACTGGTAATGGTTCCAAAACTTCTACCTGTCCTTTTTTCATGAAAAAGAACGGGAACATTTAGATTGCTGAAATCAAATTCAGATATTTCTTTTAGTATTATATTCATCATTGTTTAAATATCTTAGGTATAATTGTTGTAACAGTGGGGGTTGAACTCATATTTCCACCTGGATAAAAAAAACTAACACCTACGCTACCCTGATTTCCAACATTAACACTTTTCATAATCGACGTACCATATGAATTGGTTTTGGTAGATATCACATTACCTGCTTCCATCGCCTTATTAAAAACATTCATTAACTGACTTTGGTTCTCAATCCCTAACGTTGTTAAGTCTCTTAAATTTTGGGCTGAACGTTCAATATTATGTTGTGGCCCTGTAACAACTCGACCAAAAAAATAATCAAATTTGCTTGAAGCTACATTAAAATTACTATTGGCTCCGTTAAGACGGGACACAAACGTAGCAGCCTGCCTCACATTGCTAGCAAGTACTGTTGCCCCCCTCTGAACTGCAGATGACTGACTTGCACGTATAGCAATAACTCCTATTCCTATAAGTACTGGATTCTTCCCATCCTCATCCACAAACCTATATGGATTATTCAACCCATAAGCATAGGAATTCAACCTCTGTGGATTGCCAAGTAATTCCTCATTTGTCTTACTATTCTGCGGATTAACCGCCCCTACCGGATCTACCGATATGAACCTGCCGGTCTTTGCATCCTCATAACGGGCATCAAAGTAAGAAAATCCACTCTCAGTGTCTTTTTCCTTACCCACAAAACGCTTGTTGTTCCCGGCATTGTTCGTTACTGTATGCTCTTCACCGAACGGCTTATAATCCGCCTGCCAGACCACAGCGCCTGTTGAATCGGTAATGGCCAGCGGTGTGCCGACGTGGTCGGTGTGGTAAAAGGTGACCTGTTCGCCAGCAATTGTACTTGTTACAGTGCTGATAAGCATGATTATAATCAGCAATATTTTAATTGACAGTTTTTGTGCCATTTACAAAACTCCTTTCTGTATATGCCTTTAACCCATCATCCACACAAATCCCTACTTGGCCGCCGCATCCTTATTCGTTGGCTTCTGCTTGAATATCACATTGCGCTGGGCAATTGTTTTGTTCCCCGCCAGGTCTGTTGCAGTTACGAATATTGCATAATGATTTTCTTTGGCAAAAGTCAACTTCTGGCTGAATTTACCATCAACAATCGCAGGGTTATACGTCTTACCGTCGCATAGTATTGAAATACTGCTCTCTGACAGTGTGTCGCTTATGCTGCCGGATATTGTTATTTGAGAGATGCTAATTTCAATATCTTCCGCAGGTTCTGTTACTGAAAGTGTCGGCCCCTGATTGTCAAAAATTACACTCCTTTTCGCAACGCTGCTGTTTCCGGCAAGATCAGTTGCTGTGATGTTTATGGTGTTAATTCCTTTTTGCAGATATACGGGTGCGCTAAATTCTGTACCGCTTATCTGGGTGCTCTCTGTTTTACCGGTTTCAACAACTTCCACTTTTACAACAGCTTTTTCACTTGTTATGCCGCTTACTAATATGTATGGCTTGCTGGTTATGCAGTTGTCTGGCGGAGTGGAAATGCCGATTACTGTTGCAATTTTGTCTAAGGTAATTATTCGGTTGATGTTGGTGCTTATACCATTGTTGTCTGTGGCATTTAATTTAATTTCATTTACACCAGGCTGCAATGATAAAGCCTGACTAAAATGGTTATTTATAAGCATTGCATCAACACCATTTACCGTTAGAGATTTAATACTGCCAGACAATGTAATGTTGCCCGCAATATTAAGTACTTTAGTTCTTGTCGCCGCACCGTCATTGAGTGTTGAGAGAGTAATTTTGGGGGCTAATGATGTAGATTCGACAGCATCTAAAGAATATGGGGAATTTGTGCTACTTGATTTCAAAACTGTAGCAGTAGCAGCAGCCTTTCGAGTAAATACAGCTGTGCTGTAAGTTGGCGAAAATTCAGTACCGTTAAATGCCCTGATTCGGTAAATATATGTTCCTGTTGTAGTCGTATATGGGTCGATAAATGTAGTTACATTTGGCCCCACAATAATCTTACTCACAATCATTATTGAGTTAGGACCACTACCTTTGCTTCCCCTTAGAATTTCAAAACCAGTTTCATTTGTAGAGTTATCGACCCATGTCACTTTTAATGTTGTTGGTGATATTGATTGCACTTGTACATTTGACGGATTAGGCGGTGCGCCACTAACAGGAGGAATTGAACCGCCATCATTAACAATTCTTACCGCTAGTTTTCCGTTCATATAGATGTATTCGGCAATCAGATTCCCATCACTTTTTGTTTCAGAAAGCATCTGATTGGAACGTCCGTAATGATAGACCGTACTAACTCCACCAGCAGACTTGAGGACCCTCATCCCGTCTCCATCGTAGGCATAATTAGCTAATGTTGTAGACCCTGCTTTATAATTGGCCAAGTTATCAAATGCATCATACCCAAGAGTGTAGTTACTGCCATTCCATGTTCCACCGTTTAATGCGCCATTTCCGTTATAAGTATATGTGGCAGCTTCACCACCGGTAACAGAACTGAGGCGATTATTTATCAGGCTGTATGTGGATGACGCTGTCCCTGCAACTGTTTTGCTTTTACGGCTTCCATAACTGTCATATGTGTAAGAGCCACTACCCCATGCACCCGCAAAAGAGGTGAGCCTACTCAGATCGTCATATCCAAGTGTCTGGTTTTTGGATGAAGATATATTATTTATTATAGATGTTGTATTGCCACGGGTATCATATCCGTACTTCAGGCTTACGGCCGATCCGGCAATGTTTGTATCCGGCAGGAATCTGCTGTTGTAGGTCAGATTAGTAGTTATGGTTTTTACGTTTGAGCCGTTGTAATACGCAAAGCTTTTCAGGAATTCTTTGTCATAGACGAAATCCAATACCTTGCCTCCAAAACCGGTTATGGAGGTTATCTGGTTGTTGCCATTGTAACCATAGGTTACCAGCCTGTTGGAAGGATAGGTAATGGTCTGGACATTATCATTATTGTCGTAACTATATTTATTGATGTAACTTTTGCCTGATATAGTTTCATTTTTCTGTGTGAGGCGGTTGGCAGTATCATAAACAAAGCTTGCCGAACCACCTGGATATGACATGGATGAACGGTTGTCTGCATTGTCATATCCAAATAGTATTGTGTTGCTGCCTGATGTTATTTTTGTAAGCCGATTTATGTCGTCGTATACATAGGTCTTTGTACCGGTTGCATTGGTTTTGCTGGTCATGTTGCCAACATTATCCCGACCATAACTTATTGTTCCGGTTTCCGGATGATCTTCTGAGGTGAGGAACGCGATTCTGTTTTGGGGGTCATTATAGTAAAAATTATGAATAACACTTCCCTGAGATATTTTGGTAACATTTCCCAGAATGTTTCTATTGTAGCTGGTTGTTGTTCCTGCCTGGTCTTTTACCGACATCAGGTGTTTTTCATCCGGATTACCAAATGCATAATATGTATGAACAGATGTCTTGCTGTTTTTATCTGTTACAGTTACTGCTGTGTACCCACCTACTGGAGAATAGCTGTAACTGTCACTGTAACCTGCTTTATCAAGCGCCTGAACAGGACGACCGAAATAATCAAAGGTGGTTTTCTCACCGACATTGGAATCAGAATAATCTTTTACTCCATAAGCTTTGTAAGCAACGGATGTTGAAACGCCCTTGCTGTCAACACTTCCAAATGGTCTGGCAAAGCCGTCATAGTTATGTTTTATCCAGTAACTACCCCTTGTTTCCTGGCGATATGAATTGTCGGCAGGATAGCTGATTATTGTTGAATTGCCTATTGGTGGGGTTACTCCTGTAATACGCAGATTATTGTCATAGGTATAGCTGGTTGTATATCCCCTGCCGTTGGTTTCACTCTTGATTGTCCCATCAGTATTAATAACTCTTGAAACAGAGTAAATTGGGTTAGCCGCCTTAGAAATACGACCGTTTGACCACTCATAGCTGGTAGTTTTATTGTTTGCATTGGTGATTGTTCTCAAGTTGCCATCGGTAGAGTTATAAGCATAAGTAGTTGTTACGCCGTCATGGGTAATATTCGTAGGATTGCCGCTGTTTGTGTCATATGTCCAACTGCTATTGCTGGCGCCGCTTAGTACATTTGAAGATACAGTCAATGCTTGCGGCTTGTTTTTTACAATATTCTTTGTTGAGTTTGTCCAGTAGTTCAGGCTTTTTGTTCGGCTTATGTCACCAACTTCAATTACAGTCTGGGGGTCTCCATAAATATTGAAATTGCTGTTAGTGGCAGTATAAGTTTTACCGTCGCGGGTAACAGATTTGGAAGAAAGAAGTGGTGGGAATACCCCTGCATCCGCAACAAGAAATCCTGAACATCCCCAGTTTATATTGCTGATTTGAGTATTGGAAATTGATGACCCAGCTGTCCAATTAAAAGATTCAGAAAGCGTGGCACCATTAAAATTATAGTCCTTACTAATCGGAAGCCCGACTTTCCAGACATTTCCACCAGTTATACTTCCATTTCCCCAGCCATAAAACTTATGAGTTTCGGTAACACTAGGACCACTGATAACCGTAGTATTGGGCGAACCGCTATTATAGACGTATGACCACGTACCGCTTGGAATATTTGTACCGGATGTTTGTTTTTGAGTTACAACCCGATATGGAATGCTGCAGTTATCACCAGTATAAAAATTTATATCATTATAAATATATGTGTTTTTGCCACCTGAAGGATAGAAAACACCTGTCAATTCATAATTGGCCTCATAATCATACTGCCAACTATTGCCGACAGGTGGTGTGACAGTTGCCAGAAGAAAAACATCAGGTGTTTTTGTTGTATAACCGTAGGAGATAGTTCTGTTGCCAGTGGTTATTGAAGTCAATCTATTTTGCGGACTACTCGTATCATAATTAAATATGACAACTCGATTGAGTGAATCGGTGATTGTCTGAATATAAGAAAAATTTGCACCAACCATCTGGTACTTGATCGTAATAGCAGCTGTTCCAGCCGGGTTTTGTATTTTTGTGGTTTGTGCAACTTTTACATTGCTGTCGCGCATTAAATATCCGGCATTTGATCCAGCAGTCACCGAGTAATTAAATGTGTAAACAATTCCTTGAGGTGACTTGACTTCGTAAGCAGTTCCATAAGCAATCGTTTTAAGTGTCCAAAAATCTTTACTTATCAAACGACTGGTATCGTTCTTATCCAAATTGAAAATTTGTTTAGTTCCATCCGGAAGCTCTAAAATAGGATTGCCCCCCCACTGTGTTCCGTTCTTGTCTGGATCACGCAGGAGTCCCATATGCATTGTCCAGCCTGTGCCTAAAGGACTGCTATCTCTTAAAGCAAGGTTTACAAGATTAACAACCAACCTTCTTTTCCAGATAACACTGTTATATGTACGCATGACAGACAGATCTAAACCACCGTTGCCCGGCAAATGAAGGTCAGTTTGCACGATCTGCATATTCCCGGAAAACGGGTCTATATGTTCATTGATAGAATCGGTCGGTGGGGCATCAAGTTTGACGCGTTGATCAAGAAATGGGTCGGTGTCGAATTCGGCAAAACAAACTCCTGGAAACAGTAATGCTATGCAAACTAAAAACAACCACATACTTTTAAATTTATTAACTGACATTATCCCTCCCAAAACAACAAAATACTATTTAGCTTGGTTTAATTTCACAAATTAGCAAAAGCTAAATAACATAAGCATATTTAATAATCAAGATTTATTATAAAAAAATAATTTTAGATATTAAACTTTGGGACAGAATCCGTCTTTTAAAAACAAGAAACCCCCGTCGGCATTACCAACGGGGGTTTCTTGTTTTTAAGTTAAACTAAATAGGGACTATTCGCAGAGATCTACGTTGATATCCCAGTTTTTGATCTTCATTGTGCCGTTTTTGGCCAGGTTGAGCTGCATCTTGAAGACGCGGTCCCACAGTTGTGGCTGGTGACCAACTTTACGGGCCAGACACTCCTTGGTAGCCATTTCCAGGTACTCGGTCAGAATTGGTTTGTACTCAGGGTGTGCGCACTTCTCGATAACAACCTTGGCACGATCCTTAGGAGCAAGTCCACGCATATCGGCCAGACCCTGCTCAGTTACAACCACATCCAGATCGTGCTCGGTATGGTCGATATGCTGGCAGTGTGGAACAACACAGGAGATACCCATTGGATCGGTTTTGGAAGGACGGGTTGAAGGTGTGTGCATGATTTTCAACTTGCCGTTACGCAGGAAGTCGCCGGAACCGCCCAGACCGTTGATCATACGGGTACCGTTAACCAGGGTTGAGTTGGCATGTCCGTAGATATCGATTTCCAGCGGGGTGTTCATGCAGATTACGCCCAGACGTCTGATCGGCTCAGGATTGTTGGAGATGGAGAGCGGACGGAGCACGATCTTGGGCGCATAGAATTCACGGTTGGCCAGGAAGCGCGGGAAACCGGAAGTTTCTGACAACGACAAAGAGCAGGATGATGCTGCGTCAAGACGACCGGAGTCGAACAGATCCAGCATGCCGTCCTGAAGAACTTCAGTGTAAACGCTGAGATTATAGAACGGGCCATTGGCCAGACCGCCGACAACTGCGTTGGCGATAGAACCTACGCCGGACTGCAGTGGCAGGAGGTTTTTAGGTAAACGTCCTTCTTTAACTTCGTGGCCGAGGAAATCCATGATATGAGCTGCAATAGCAATTGATGACTCGTCGGAATCGGCAAGAACACGACCTTTGTCAGTGTGCTTTGATTCTACGATAGCAACAATCTTGCTCGGATCACAAGGCACATAGGTTGTACCGATGCGGGAATCAGCCTTGGTGATGGCGAGAACTTCGCGATTTGGCGGAGCCTGCTGACAGACGATGTCGTGCATACCTTCAAAAGAAGGCATGGCTGTGTTGACTTCGATGATGATTCTGTCGCAAACCATCAGAATTTCCGGGATAACGCCACAAGATGCGGTAGGAACAAGACCACCGTCTTCAGTGATGGCAGAAACTTCTATAATTGCGATGTCCAGTTTGCCGGTAGGGCTGTCTTTGGTATAGAAACCATAACCAAGGTCCTGGGCGAATACGGAAAGGTGTTTGTCACCCATGCGGATGCGGCCTTCATTGATACCGGCAGCAATGTCCTTACCGGTCTGATAAGGCCAACGACGGTCAATCATGTCATTCTGTGCCCAGCGGTTTTCGCATTCGGCACCAACTGAAGCACCTATGAACAGATTGAACTTGAGTTTGCCCTGCAGGTTGTTTTTTTCAACATGTTCAGCCAGGGCGATAGGAATCGCTTTTGGATAGCCGGCAGGCGTAAAACCAGACCAGCCCATGTTCATGCCGTTTTTGAACATTCCGATTGTTTCCTCGACGGAAACAACCTTGCTCAACAGAGACTTACAACGGATGCGATCTTGCAAAGTTCCATAAGACATTTTTACTACCTCCTGTTTTTGTGTGACTAGATTATATAACCCGCATTATACAACAAATCCACCAGCTTCCAGTGGCCGCTAAAACATTTAACAACTAATCAGCTTTCGTAGTCAACCGCCGCAATTGAAGAGCAGAGTGATTTCATCAACGGGATAACTTCTCCGGCATGATAGGGGTGAATCTGATAAGCTTTAAGGTCGTCCATGGAGTCAAATTTTGTAATCAGTGCCACATCAAAAGAGCGTTCTGAGCGAACGACATCAATACCAGCTTCCAGATGACGTAATTCGGAAATTTTGCCCTGCATGCTGAGTAGCTTGCCATGAACAGCAGCTAAATTTTCACTTGTAGGATCAGTCAGTTTAAAAAATACGATGTGTGTAATCATGAAAATTGCCCCTCCTGGATTCTATTAAAGATGTCCGCACTTTATGACATACATTCCGCTGGAGTGTCAAGTTGTTACTGCCCTGAAATTACGGCATAAAACAGGCTGTTAACTTGTTTTCATAATTTCTGATGATATAGTTACAGACAGAATTCAGAAGACTTATTTAATCCGATTGTGAGGTCATTTCCGGATAACAGGAGGCACATCATGCAGGAACAGATTCTTATCCCTTCCATAGAAAAAAGACTCGGATCACTAATGGAAATAAATCGACGAATGACATTGGATTCAGATCCAAAAAAACGTGAGACAAAACCAAAACCAACAATCACAATTTCACGCGAATTCGGCTGCGAAGCTTTCCCTATTGCCGAACGCCTGCAGGAGTTGATGGAACAAAAAACCGGGGAGAGCTGGATTTTGATGGACAAGGCGCTGCTGGAGGAGGTTGCAAAAAATCACAGCTTGTCTGAAAGCCTGCTGAGAGGCATTGGTGAAAAATCACACTTTTTTGATGAAATAATGGCTACTTTCTCACCGCTCTGGAAGAGCGAGAGAGATCTGTTCCAGTTGATCTGTCGCCAGATTGTGGCTGTTGCTGCTGCCGGAAATGTAATTCTGGTCGGCAGGGGTGGCGCTTTTGTTACCCGCTCAATGAAAAATTGCCACCACTTCCGGCTGTACGCCTCAGAGGGATTCAAAGTTGCATCTATTGCCAGGCGCCTTAATATAACTGTTGAAGAAGCTGAAAAAGTGATTTCGCGAAGACAGAAACAGCGCGACAAGTTTATCCGTGATTTTCTCAATCAGGATGCTCGCGACCTGAGTATTTACAATCTGGTGATAAATAACGACAAAAACAATACTGAAAAGGCTGCTCAAACAATTATGGCGTATGCCCTGGAAGGGTGACTGGGAACTAAGAACTAAAATGCTATTTTTCCCAGCGTTTGTAGAGATGGTTATCTATCCCGATTTGGTCCAGCACCTTGCCGACAACGAAATCAACCATATCTGCAACAGATTGGGGCTTATGGTAAAAAGCCGGCATGGCAGGAATCAGGCGGGCACCGGCTCGCGACAATCGAAGCATATTTTCAAGGTGGATCTCACTAAGAGGTGTCTCGCGGGGCACCAACAGTAAAGGACGCCGTTCTTTCAGCATCACATCGGCACTACGCTCCACAAGATTGCCGGAAATACCGGCTGCTATTCTTGCCAGTGTCCCCATACTGCAGGGAGCAATAATCATCACATCCGGAGCTGCAGATCCACTGGCTGAACAGACAAACAGGTCACCCGGGTCAACAACCCGGATATCCGCATCAACTGCCAGGTATTGGCGCAGATTTCTGGCCGACTGCGCTGGATCACCGGCAAGATCAAGCCCGGTTTCCTCCCGGCAGACCAGCAGTCCACTGACTGTGGCACAGAATGTCAGCTTGCAACCGCGACGACATAATTCTTCGGCAAGGCGCAATCCATAAATAGAGCCGGAAGCGCCGCTCAAAGCGAGAAAAACATTTAGTGGTTTCATATCTGCCTCAGGAATACTTCCGCAGCCGTACTCATCAAAATAACGATACTTATGTAGCCATTCATATTAAAAAAAGCTGCATCCAGCTTTTCCAGATCCCCATCCCTCAACAGCCAGTGTTCATAAAGCAACATGCCGGATGTCACCAAAATACCAACCATGAAATACGCACCCAGCTTCATGGTCGTGAAAAGTCCGAGCAGCAGGGCAATCATCACCAGATGGAACATGCGAGCCGTCCAGAGCGAGCCCTCCACCCCCAGCAGTACAGGAATCGAGTGTAGCCCGGCCTTGCGGTCAAAGTCCAGATCCTGCAGTGCATATAGGATATCAAAACCGGCCACCCAGAAAAGGACGGCAGCGCCAAGAATAAAAGCAGGCGCATCCAGAGTACCACGAATGGCAACCCAAGCGCCGATGGGCGCAACAGCCAGACAGATACCAAGCACCACATGGGCCAGTGACGTGAATCGTTTACAATAGGAATAAAGCACCAGAAAAAAGATCGCCAGGGGAGAAAGCAGTAAACATAACTGGTTCAACTGTGCGGCAGAAACCAGCAGCAAGGCCAGTGAGCCGACTATGAAAGCGACAGTAACGCCTTTGCTGATCAGACCGGCCGGGATCGCCCTGCCTGCCGTGCGCGGATTGCGGGCATCAATCTCGGCATCGATCAGCCTGTTAAGCGCCATAGCCGCAGTACGGGCACCGACCATGGCCATTACAATCCAGAACAGTTGTGCAACGGTCGGCAATCCGCCAGCTGCCAGCAGTGCTCCGGACAGGGCAAACGGCAGGGCAAAAATTGTATGGGAGAACTTGATCATTTCCATGAAGATGGAAATTTTTCTGAACAAACTATTGTTTTCTGTCATCGCACTCACTCGATACCATATTCTTTCCAGCGCAAATCCATACGCCGTATTATTTCATTATCAGCAGAGAAGCTACGTCTAAAATCACGACCACCAGTAGCATCCAGAGCCAGGCGGTTACCCGTCTTATCATAAAACAGGTCACGGCTGAACTCCGCAAGATTGATACTGCTCCATGCGATTCTGCTCATATGGGAAACGTCCTGACCGGAATCGACAAATATCAACAGGCGTGCCGAACAAAACCAAGACATGCTCCAGAGGTGTTCCGCTGTTTCCCTTACCATGTCAGGGTTCGGGTTATCAAGAAAAATGACTGCGCTCTGGTGAAATACCCACTCCAGAGGAAAGCAGATCCCATTTATATTCGGAATCAAGCTCTTTAAAAAGGATTGCAGCACCGCTTCCCAGGCCTTGGCCATCCAGCAGTCTTCCATGGGTGGCGGCCCCACGACAGTAGCCGGCATGATCGCCCCGGGCCGATGGTATATGGCTGTAATTCGCATCAGTGCCGCAGGTCCGGCCGGTGAATAAAAACCGGTATGATTGCCGAACGGCCCTTCAATAACCGTTTCAGCCGGATCAACATAGCCTTCGATGACCAGTTCGGAACCGGTTGGTATCTGTAAAGGTACTGTGCAGCTGGCTGACATCTCCAGTGCCCTGTCGCGCAGAAAGCCGGCAAAGGTCATCTCATCCAGCGTTCCCGGCAATGGAAACATGGCGCTGAATGTTATAACCGGATCTCCACCAAGCGCAATTGCCACCGGCATCCGTTTCCCCAGCTGCCGATATTCCTGCAGATGTGCAGCGGCACCGCTCCCCTCTTTCCAACGAATCGCCAATTGGTCAGGGCCGCGCAGTTGACAGCGATACATACCACAATTGGGGCTGGAGCCATCAGGTCCGGCTGTAAAAACCAACGGCAGGGTAATGTAATGTGGAAAGCCATCGGCACTGCCGTCATCCGGCCAAGTTTGCAGAAAAGGGAATTTTGTCAGATCAGGCGGGACCATTGCCACAAGATCTGGATCAACCTCAGTTGAAGTTTGCGGGATAAATTTCAATAACTCAGTCAAGCCTGCAATCTGTCGATCAAGATTAACCAGGTCTGGTTCGTGAATCGGAGCAAGAAGAGTACTGACCCTTCCGGTCAACTGCTGAAGACTCTCCACCCCCAAAGCCAGACAGACCCTCCGGATGGAGCCGAACAGGTTGGTGGCAATTGCAAAGTTGCTGCCAACAGGGTTTTCAAACAGCAATGCCTTGCCGCCGCCAGGCTGTTTGCAGACCCGGTCGGTAATGGCAGCAATTTCCTGCACCGGGTCCACTTCAGTACTTATGCGGACAAGCTCTACCTTCTCATTCAGAAGGGAGATAAATTGCTGGAGGTTATTGTTTGAAGCACCCATTTTGATTCCACCCATTTGGGCAATAAGTTAAATTAATTACGCTGCCTGCAATGGGAGTGTAACATGGGCTTCACTTGCCTGTGTATGGAAATTTAAAGCACCATTTGTAATTTGTAGTCACACTTCTCGCACTCTCCGCTTCAAAACCCCCTCCGCAGCCCTGATCCCGCTTGCCCAGGCACCGGTTATGCCGCGCGAGGTTCCGGCGCCGTCTCCCACCATGTAAAGGTGGTCGCTGACACGGAAATTTGCATCGATAAAGGTCGGCTTATTGGCGTACATCTTGATCTCCGGGTAGTACATGATCGTGCTGGGGTGCAGGACACCGGGCACAATGGTATCCAGTTTTTTCATGGCTGCCCAGATATGGCGCATGATCTTGGCCGGCACCGCTAATCCCAGATCTCCGGCTGTCACATTGCAGGTTGGGCGGAATGAATACAGATCGTCATTGAAGGTTTCGGCCGAGGAGCGTTTACCCATACGAAAATCACCCACCCGCTGCATGAGCGGCTTGCCACCGCCAATCTCATTGGCCAAGCGGCCCAGAAAAACAGCCATCTGCTGACCACTGCGAACAGGCGCTTTCAATCCGATGGTCTTGAGCAGGGCAAAGTTAACCAGATCGTTGCCGCTTTTCTCCTCGGACAGGGCAAAGCCGTTAACCAGACTGAAGTCTTCATAGCGCTCTTGCACTACCCTGGCATGTCCAGAATTGGTACAAAAAGTCCGCACCCTTTCTGGAAAATAGAATTTGGGATCATAGTAATCATTAACTATCGGGTAATTTTCCAGTCTGGTTTCAACTCGGATACCGATATCTACAATATTATCGATATAAACGATGCCAAGCTGCTCCATAATTCTTTGCAGAAAACCGAAGCCCTTTCTGCCTGGTGCAATTATCACGGAGCCGGCCTTAAAGAATTCCGTACCACCTACGACAATTTCCGCACCACCCTGGCCTTCCCGCACATCGGTCACCTCGCGCTCCAACAGCACACGAACACCCCGCGCAACAAGCTCGTCCATCAACCGTCTGATCAACAGCTTGCTGCGATCTGTCCCCACATGGGCCTGGCGTATGTCATAGAGGGTTGCCCCGACCCTGGCGGCACGCCTGTGATAGGTATCCAGGTTCTTGCGTTCCTTGAAGTCCGGCCGCAGCTCTTTCTCCACCTGCGGCAACAGCCTTTCCGCCTCTTCTTTGGACCAGTATTCTTCAGCAAAACCAATCGGGAAGGTATAGTTCTGTTTGCAATCGTTCAATAAACCGCCGGAACAGATCGCTTCTTTATCAATCATAAGTATGGAAAGAGACGGAAGGTTGTCCGTCAGCTGAAATGCGGCCCCCAGTGCAGCCGGGCCCGTGCCGATGATGATAACGTCATACTGTTCCGATTGCATGCTTACCCCCAAGATTTTTAACTTTTAAGCCTGCTATTGAAACCGCCCGGCAAAATCAATAACACACATCCCTTCAAAATCCGGATGCGCCCCACATGCTGCCCCGGCAACACGGAATGCGACGCTGAAATGGTTTTGCCTATGTCCGCGATCCGGCACACCATCATCAATGATCAGCTGCATCACCAATAGCCTGGCATCAAAGGGGCCATAAGCAATGTTTTCTCCAATTCTTCCACTCCATGTTCCGTGGCGCTCGATTCTCTCCCGCATGCTACCGCTCTGTCTGCCGTTGTGCCCGGTCCCACCGTTGCCGGACTGTTCCCGGACAAGCTCGGCAGCCGCATCTGCAAGACCGGATGACCAGCCCAGCGCCGGCAGAGGTTTCTGACGCTCCAGATACCTGATCGCTTCATCAACAGCTGCAACGCCTTCTCTGGTCTGTAACAGCACCTTGCTTCCGGGCATGCGGTAGAGTTTACCCTTAAAGTTTTTACGCATCTCACGCATAAACCCGGCATAGACATTCGGCTTTGTGCGGGCCAGATTCATTTCTGCCAGAACCTGCCTGCCCTGAATTGCATCCAGTGCCTCTGCCTGAACAACAAAAAGACTTATCTGGCAAAATAATAACAACATATATCCGATCAACTTGCCATTCATAATCATTTGCACCTTTTATCAGCTCAAGAAGCTCCAAATCTCAACTTTTGCCGCTTAAACAAAAAAGGGATAAACTGCAATTAATTTGCAGTTTATCCCGGTAATAATTCTCTTAACTTCAACAGCCCCTACCCACCAAACCGGTTACGATAATACTCGGCACCACGCCGCCTCAGGATAGCCTCCTTGTAAAGCGCTTCATACTTAATCGCAGCATCATCCCAGGTAAATCGTTTCTGCATGCCGTTTTTCCGCAATGCCGCCAGACCTTTGGGGTTGTTGTAGTACGTGTAAACGGCCCAACCGATAGTGTCATAAAGCGCACCGGCACTCAAGTTGTAAAACTTGAAACCGTCACCACTAAGGGTTTTCTCGTCGAAATTCTCCACGCTGTCTTCCAAACCACCGGTGGCCCGCACAATTGGCGGAGTCCCATAGGCCAGGCTATACATCTGGTTCAAGCCGCAAGGCTCAAACGCGGATGGCATAACAAAGAAATCCGCACCGGCCTCGACTTTGTGTGCCAGGGCATTGTCATAGCCGATAAAGCATTTGAATTTTTCAGGATACTGTGCGGCAATGTCGCCAAAGTAAAAATGTGCCCAAGGCTCGCCATTACCGACCATGACAAACTGTACATCCATAGCCAGAATTTTGTGAATCGCCTCCGCCAGGATGTCGGTACCCTTCT
Organism: uncultured Geobacteraceae bacterium; assembly: GCA_964509295.1. Lineage (GTDB taxonomy): Bacteria > Desulfobacterota > Desulfuromonadia > Geobacterales > Pseudopelobacteraceae > JBGSQR01. The sequence goes on from CAZDWS010000009.1 coordinate 159,232, forward strand.
GCCTGACCATGCGTGATACCACGCCGAACAGCGGAATATCATCCCGTTGAGGCAGACCCATGGCCTTTTGAAGATCTTTTTTACAGGCAGCCTTCCCCTTTTTTACCGTTTTCACACTGTACTTGCTGGCAATAAAAGGATCTGCTTCCGGGCTCCACTCTTCATAGTCAACACCATTCAAAATTCCGGTCAGATCTGCTTTTCTATCGCGTACAACTCCTTCCAGCCCCCAGCCATATTCTGCGGTCTGGATTTCACTTGCATAACCCTCGCTGACCGTATTCAACAGTGTGGCATGATAGAGTCCTCCTTTGAGCAGATTGACCTGGTCATCCTTTTCCAGCTCCAGGTAGTTGAAATGCTTCCACCCCACACCAAGCACTTCCATCAGGCCGGGATAAAAATTGCCTTGATGCTGCATGTTGTGAATAGTCAGCAGCGAAGCAGCATCACCCACAAAACGGTCATGAAGATACGATGTATTCAACAGTACCGGAACTGCACCGGTATGCCAGTCATGGGCATGAACCACATCCGGCGTAAAATTCAGCATTTTGCAGAGTTCAAGGGAGGCCTTGGATAGAAAAACAAAGCGGTTATCATTGTCCAAATAGCCTTCGCCATCCTGCTGGTACAAACTGGCCCGGCCATAGTAGCCCTCATGTTCCAGAAAGTAGATCGGCACATCGCTGTGCGGAAGGCGCCCCTCGTAAACTCCGCAATACTGATTTCCAATGATTCCCATGGGAACTACAAGAGTTCCGGGCAGTAGCTTCAGCCCGTATTTTTTCCGGTCAACAGAATAATAACGTGGAATGACAACCCTGGCGTCATGTCCCATGCGGGCCATGTATTTCGGCAGGGCTCCAACGATATCTCCCAGCCCCCCCTCTTTGGCAAAGGGTGTGGCTTCAGAAGCGGCGAAGAGAATGGATAATGGTTTGGCAGATTTCACTTGAACTCCATTAAAACTAAAAACTCCCCGCCAACGTCGTGGAGGGGAGTCTAGGACAGTTTATTTCGGCACGCTTTCCCAGTCAGCCAGGAATTTAGCTATACCAGCATCCGTCAGCGGGTGTTTGGCCAACTGCATCATGACAGAGAAAGGAATTGTTGCAATGTCAGCTCCGATTAAGGCCGAGTTAAGTACATGAATCGGATTACGAACACTGGCAACAATGATTTCACTGGTATAGCCGTAGTTGTCAAAGATAGCCCGTATATCTTCAATAATCCCCATGCCGTCCTGGGAAATATCGTCCAGACGACCGATGAAAGGAGAAACATAGGTTGCACCGGCTTTGGCAGCCAGCAGCGCCTGCATGGGAGTGAAGATCAGGGTTACATTGGTTTTAATCCCTTTTTCTGTCAGCGTCTTGGTGGCCTTGAGCCCTTCGGGAGTCATGGGAACCTTAACGACAATATTTGCATGAATTTTGACCAGCTCCTCAGCTTCTTTGATCATTCCGGGAGCGTCAAGAGAAACTACTTCAGCAGAAATAGGACCGTCAACGATAGACACAATTTCTTCAATAACATCTTTAAACTTGCGGCCGGATTTGGCAATCAGCGATGGGTTTGTTGTAACGCCATCAACCAGACCCAGGGCATGTGCTTCACGAATTTCCTTAACATCAGCAGTATCAATAAAAAACTTCATAACGCCTCCATTCAACCTTTTTTATTTTCAAGTTTCTCCTGAAATTTTTCCAGGCACTCTTTAGAACAGAAATAATAACGCTCGTCCTCCAACCTGCCGATTATCGCATCATCCTCCGATACAAAAACACCGCAGATCGGGTCCTGATGGGTAATGGCCGCATTTCCCTTCTCCGTACTGATTTCCGGCTCATCATCCTTGCCTTTGATCAATCTGACTACTATTCGATAGCCGATATATGCCAACAATGCCCAGATCAGGATTCGGATCACTTGGTTTCCTTTTTATATTCGGACAGCAGTTTCGTCTGACTTCAATGCTTTCAGCAGTTGCTTGATGCTTATTCCCGCTTCCGGATGTATCAGCTCTGGAGAAAGATCACTTAATGGCTGAAGAACAAAACGTCGGTTCATCATCTGGGGATGCGGCACGACAAGTTCCGGCGAATTAATAATCTGGTTACCATACAGCAGAATATCCAGGTCCATGCTGCGAGGCCCCCATTTTACAGTGCGTTTACGCTTAAAAACATTATCCTCAATATTTTGGAGAGCTTTGAGAAGGTCGTGGGGGGAAAGCCTCGTGGATAACCGCAAGACGGCATTATAGAAGTTAGGTTGATCAGCCACACCCACCGGGGTGGTCTCGTAAAAAGGAGAAAGCCCTGTTACCTTTGTATTCGGCAGTTTACTGATTTCGGCAACCGCTCGCAACAGATAAAGTTCTCTGTCACCCTGATTGGAACCAATTGCAATGTATGCGTCGTTTTCCACCAGAAGATTAAATCACAACCACAGGTTGACGTCAACCGCACTCTAAGGCAATAGAACAATTTTACCAAAAAACACCCTGACAACCAGGAGGGGAAGTCGCCAGGGCAGATGAGGTTCTTTGGAGGACCTCGCAATTAGTTCTTATGATTTATTATACCAATCACTTGTCAACTACGCAAGTAACTTTCTTATAACTAACTGTTTTAAGGTTAAAAACAGGCTGTTAATTTACTATTTTTATCAACTACCCGCAAAACCACATACACTCTTGAGTGGGCAATCACTGCAGGCCGGTTTTTTTCTACAGAATCTTTTACAATGTTCCACAATGACGGCGTGATATTCATTGTAAACTTGCACATCAGCCGGAAGACTATTCATAAAGATTATTCTGATTTCTTCATAACATTCTTTGCCATCAAGCAGGCCTAAACGATGAAACAGTCTCTTGGTATAGCTGTCCACGACAAAACTGGGCTTATGCCCGGCGTAAAGTAAAATGGCATCACAGGTTTCCGGCCCGACACCTTTTACCTTCAATAATTCACTTCTCAGTTCCAGCCAGTCTCCGGCAAACATTTTTTCCAGTGAACCATCGAATCGTTTATCAAGCCATTGAACAAATGATTTTATCCGAACACTCTTGATATTAAAAAAACCTGACGGCCTTATTAAACCGGCTAATTCATTTTGTTCAATTTGTATTAATCGTTCCTGAGTTAGCATTTCAGCACTCTTCAAAGCTGATATAGCCTTCTCAACATTAATCCAGGCTGTGTTCTGGGTCAGGATCGCTCCAATACAGACCTCATAAGCGGTTTCAGCCGGCCACCAATTCAATGGCCCGTAATAGGCGGACATGAGCTGGAATATATCAAACAGTTTTGACTGTTGAGCCATTTCCATATTTAACTATCGATTGAAGCAAGTATGCCATCAGTCATTGAAACATAGCGAAGCTGAACACACAAACGCTCCCGCATCAAGGTATTATCAACAACCCTGGAATCACTGACATAGGACAGCATCAGCGGAGTCATTACACGCCTGGCCTCTTCCATTGAAACTTGTGGCTGACGTGCAACACCAAGTGCATCAGCCACGGCGTTAAAATATTCCGTCATACTGCAAGGCTTGCCATCGCTTACATTAAAAATTTCACCGGCCTGGCCTTTTTCAATTGCCGCCAGACAGATTTCAGTCAAATCATCGGCATGAATCCTGTTGCTTGGACCTGACTCACTTTCCAAAAGCAAAGGCTGACCGCCATGAATCTGGGTCAGCGGCAACCGTCCCGGCCCATAGATGCCGCTTACCCTAAGCATTACAACAGGCACACAGTTTGCCTCGCCATATGCCTTAAATACTGATTCGGCATCCAGCCTTCGTTTGCCCATTGCAGATTCGGGCAGCGTCTCCGAGCATTCTGTTACTACTGAACCATCTTTGGCCGAATATACGGAGGTTGCACTCATATAAATAATTTTGTCAGGCGGGCCCGATTTGGAAATTGCTTCACAAAAATTTCTGGCCCTTTGATCATAAATACCTCCGCCTGGTGGCGGAACAAGATAAACCAGTGTACTGCCGCTGAGATCGATCAATGGAATTTCTGCCGGTTCGTCAAGAACACACCTGACTACTTCAAATCCACATGAAGCCAGCTGTTCTGCTTTAACATCAGATCTGACAAGGCAGGTCACTTTATCACCCGCTGCCTTTGCCTGGTTGGCAATTCGACCACCTATATATCCGCAACCAGCTATAAACAGTTTTGCCATTCGAATCCTCCAGAACTTATTTCACCAACAACTTTTTGCAAAGTCCAGCACATCATAAACCTCAAAGGGCTTCGCAGATATACCGCGAAGCCCTTTGATTTACTACCTACTGAGCCGGTATCACCGGTTCAGTTTCTACTATTTCTCTTCATAAGTCAGAGCAGCCAATTTCTGGTAATACTCATAACGCTTGAGTGAGAACTGTTTACCCTTCTGCATCAGCTTTTCAGCAGCTTCAGGGTTAATCTTTTTGAGAACTTTCCAACGGTTTTCGCCGTTGACGAAGTCTTCATAAGATGTGGTTGGCGCCTTGCTGTCAAGGATAAGCGGGTTCTTACCTTGTGCAGCCAGTGTCGGGTTATAGCGATACAGGGTCAGATAACCGGAAGAAACCGCTTTTTTCTGCTCATCCACTGCAGTTGTCATATCGATACCATGAGCAATACAGTGAGCATAGGCGATGATCAATGAAGGACCATCATATGCCTCTGCTTCCATGAAGGCCTTGACGACCTGGCTTGGGTTCGCGAGAGAAACGCTGGCAACGTAAACATGGCCGTAGGACATGGCGATCATACCCATATCTTTTTTAGCGATGGTTTTGCCACCGGCTGCGAACTGAGCAACAGCACCGATTGGTGTAGACTTGGAAGCCTGACCACCGGTATTGGAGTAAACTTCCGTATCGACAACAAGGATGTTAACATTCTTGCCGGAAGCAAGGACGTGGTCAACACCACCGAAACCGATGTCGTATGCCCAGCCGTCGCCACCGATACACCAGACAGACTTCTTGACCAGGTAGTCAGCAACAGGCAGAAGCTGAATTGCTGCAGCCTCTTTGCTGTCCTTGAGAGCTGCTTTGAGTTTTGCAACGCGTTCACGCTGTTTCTCAATGCCAGCCTGGTTGCTCTGATCAGCTTCGGCAATTTCCTTGGCCAATGCAGCCTGACCAGGAAGCTGAGTCAGCAGTTCCAGAGCTTTCTCATTGAACTTGTCAACGGCAAGACGCATACCCATACCAAACTCGGCATTGTCTTCGAACAGAGAGTTACACCATGCCGGTCCACGTCCATCAGCGCGTGTGCAGTATGGAGTAGTAGGCAGGTTACCACTGTAGATTGATGTACAACCAGTTGCGTTGGCAATCATTGCGCGGTCGCCGAACAGCTGTGACATCAACTTGATGTAAGGTGTCTCGCCGCAACCTGCGCAAGCACCGGAGAACTCGAACAGAGGACGGGCAAGCTGGCTGCCGCGCAGTGTGTCCAGCTTGAGTGTAGCCTGATCGATATCCGGAATTGACAGGAAGAAGTCGAAGTTGGCAGCTTCCTGTGCACGCAGCGGTGGCTGGAAGTGCATATCAAGAGCCTTGTGAGCAGGGTTTGTTTTGTCCTTTGCAGGACAGTTGTGTGCACAGGCACCGCAACCGGTACAGTCTTCAGGAGCAACCTGGAGAGTAACCTTCATGTCCTTCAGTTCAGCCATCTTGGAATCGGCACATTTGAAGGTTTTTGGAGCACCTTTCAGGGCAGAAGCAGGATAAGCCTTCATACGCATTGATGCGTGCGGACATACGAATGAACAGATACCGCACTGGATACAGAGGGTTTCATCCCAAACCGGAATTTCAACAGCGATATTACGCTTCTCGTACTGTGAAGTGGCTGTCGGGAAAGTACCGTCAACCGGAACCATGGAAATTGGCAGCTCATCACCTTTACCGGCAATCAGCGGACCGGTAACTTCCTGAACAAACTTAGGAGCGGTCAGTGATACCGGTGGAGGCATAACCAGCTTGCTGGTTGCCTTGGCAGGTACTTTAACTTCAAAAATGTTGTTAATACCAGCTTCAACAGCTGCGTAGTTCATATTAACAACTTTGTCGCCAGACTTGCCGTAGGATTTCTTGATGGCGTACTTGATCTCTTTAACAGCTTTTTCCAGAGGAATGATGTTGGAGATCTTGAAGAATGCTGTCTGCATGATCATATTGATACGTGCGCCCAGTCCGATTTCTTCGCCCAGTTTAATGGCGTTGATAACGTAGAACTTGAGTTTTTTATCAATGATTGCCTGCTGAGCTTCGATAGGCATCTTGTCCCAGACTTCATCATGGCTGAAAGGTGAGCAGAGCAGGAATGTTCCGCCCTTTTTGGCTTTGCTGAACATGTCGTACTTCTCAAGGAAAGAGAAGTTATGGCAGGCAACAAAATCTGCATCGTCGATCAGGTAAGGAGCATTGATCGCTTTCTTGCCGAAACGGAGATGTGATGTAGTGATTGAACCGGCTTTTTTGGAGTCATATACAAAGTAGGCCTGTGTGAAATACTTGGTGCTCTCGCCGATGATCTTGATGGTGTTTTTGTTTGCACCAACAGTACCGTCTGAACCGAGACCGTAGAACATGGCCTGATAAGTACCTTCCATGGAAGTGCGGAAAGACGGATTGTACTCAAGGCTGGAGTTCATGACGTCATCATTGATACCGACAACGAAGTGATTCTTAGGCTTGGCTTTTTTGAGGTTGTCGAGAACAGCTTTAGCCATTGCAGGAGTAAACTCTTTTGAACCGAGACCATAACGACCACCAACGATAGTTGGATATCCGTCAAATACAAACTTGCCTGCTGACATAGCTTCGCCGATTGCAGTGCGAACGTCCAGATAGATCGGCTCACCCAGGCAGCCTGGCTCTTTGGTACGGTCAAGAACAGCAATTTTCTTGACTGTTTTTGGCAGAGCCTTGATGAAAGCGTCAAGCGGGAAAGGACGGTAGAGGCGGATCTTGACAACACCGACTTTCTCGCCTTTTTTAGTCAGCACGTCTACAGTTTCCTGTACGGTTTCTGCGGCAGAACCCATAACAACAATTACGCGGTCAGCGTCTTTAGCACCATGGTAATCAACCAGTTTGTACTTACGACCGGTGATTTTACCGAGCTTGTTCATTTCTTCCTGAACAATGCCGATAGTTGCAGGGTAGTACGGGTTAACAGCTTCACGGCCCTGGAAGTATACGTCCGGGTTCTGTGCGGTGCCGCGGATTACTGGATGATCAGGAGAAAGTGCGCGGGCACGGTGCTCATTGACCAGATCGTCACTGATCATGTGGCGGATATCATCAAAGCTCAGTTCTTCAACTTTCTGCAGTTCATGGGAAGTACGGAAACCGTCAAAATAATGCAGGAAAGGAACGCGAGCGCGCAGTGTTGCAGCGTGTGCGATCAGGGAGAAGTCCATACACTCCTGAACGTTGTTGGCGCAGAACATTGCAAAGCCGGTTGAACGACATGACATTACATCGGAGTGGTCGCCGAAGATATTGAGTGCAGCAGCTGAGATCGCACGTGCAGATACATGGAAAACCGTAGAGGTCAACTCACCGGCAATCTTGTACATGTTTGGGATCATCAGCAGGAGGCCCTGGCTGGCGGTAAAAGTAGTTGTCAAAGCACCGGACTGAAGCGCACCGTGAACGGCACCAGCGGCACCGGCTTCGGACTGCATCTCGGTTACCGATGGAACGGTTCCCCAAATGTTCTTTTCGCCAGCGGCTGTCTTGACGTCACACATTTCACCCATGTTGGACGACGGAGTAATCGGATAGATGGCAATGACCTCGCTAGTCGCATGAGCGACGTGAGCGACTGCGGTGTTGCCGTCAATGGTAATCATTCTTCTGCTCATTACTGTTCCTCCTTTGATATTTTGTTTCAATGCTGCGTTATTAAACGTACCACATCACTGCTTTTTTTAAAGCCTTTTTGTTCTCCTGCTTTGTCAGTCGCCGTTGATTGAGGGATGATTATCAGGGGAGTTGAAATAAATCTTCAAAAAAAAGAAGTTTTGCTTTTTCCAGACACAACGTAGACAACTGAATCAGTGGTAATACCAATTATACTTTTTGACGTCCGTGTCAAGAAAAAAACAAAAAAGCTTGGGAATACAGCCGGCTACACCAACCAAAAAAATCAAAAAAATCAACTCAGCTGATTCCTTGACTGAAATGCCCACTGCACAGTTGCGGCATCAACATACTCAATATCACTACCAAGAGGTATACCATGAGCAAGGCGGGATATTTTGACATTCATCGGCTTGAGTAACCTGGTCAGGTAAAGGCCGGTGGCCTCCCCTTCAACAGAAAAGTTTGTGGCAATGACCACTTCGCTAACACCACCGACCGCAACTCTTTCCAGCAGTTCAGCCACTCTGATATCTGCCGGCCCTATTCCGGAAAGTGGTGATATGGCGCCCCCCAGAACATGGTAGACTCCGTTATATGCGTGACTGCGCTCCATGGCCATCAGATCCTGGGAGTTTTCGACTACACAGATGGTACCCGTATCCCGATTTCCGGTACAGATCTCACAGGGATCTTCTTCCGTTATGGCAAAACAGATTGAGCAGGCCTTAACCCGGGTTCGAACATCTAACAGCGAATCCGCCAGAGCTGTCATGTTAGGCGGATTTTTCAACAGATGAAAAGCCAGCCTGAGCGCTGTACGCTCACCCACACCGGGCAATTTCTTCAATTCGCCAACCAAACGTGAAAATGATGTGTTTTTATTGTACATGCTCACTCAGCAATTACTAAAACAGACCTGGAATATTCATACCACCGGTGATCTTGGACATTTCTTCGGAAAGTTCTGCCTGCACCTTTTTCATAGCCTCGTTTACTGCGGCGATAACAAGATCCTGCAGCATCTCAACATCATTCGGGTCTACCGCTTCCTTTTTGATTGTCAGCTCAAGCAGTTCATTTTTACCATTTACCTTAACGGAAACAACACCGCCACCAGAGGTCGCTTCAGCGGTTTTCAGCTTTGCCTCTTCCTGCAGTTTTGCCATTTTGCCCTGGATCATCTGGGCCTGCTTCATGATATTTGCTAATCCTTTTGACATATCTTCCTCCAAACTCATTTTATGATTTCTAATATCAGCTAAATTTTACGAATATCAGTAATGGTTCCGCCAAAAATTTTCAAAGCTTCGTTAATTACCGGATGAGAAGCCACCTCTTGCTTTAGCTCTTCCTTCAAAGACTCTTCATCACTCTTTTTTTTTTCGGCCAGCGAGAGTGGCGTACTGCCTGTTTCCGGCATTATTGCCACAATTTTGACTACTGTCGCCGCACCACTAAACTCCCGTACCAGAGACTGGACTTTCGAGATGGAATCCGCATCCTGCAAACTGGACAGGTAGTAACTTCCTGAAGGAAAACCTATATCCATAAAGCCCGGGTCCTGCCTGATCGGGCTGCCATGCTCCAATAAAGATCCAAGGGCTCTGTCTTTGCTGTTTACGAAATCAACAAAACGCTCCCAGGCAGAATGGGCACTACCATGCTGCGCTGAATGAGAAACAGCATGCCTCGACTCAGGCTCTTTGTGCTGCGGCACACTTTCTGCCCGTATCTCCTGACGTACAGGCGCAGCAGCAGCAACCGGAGCAGACCTGCTAGTGTCCCACGGAAGAATAGGTGTATGCACAGCATTAGTCTCCAGCATCTTGACCTTTTCCAGCAGTTCCATAATCGGAATAACCGGTTCCAGTGTCGCAGCCTTCAGCAGAGCGATTTCAAGAATCAGGCGCGGCATTGTGGCAAAGGCCATCTCAGCATCGGCCTTGATCAACAGTGTCAGGCGGCGTTGTATGTCTTGCGGGGTAAAGGTGCTTGCCTGCTCCCGCAGGTCTTGAAGCTCCGCCTCGGCCAGATCAAGGATCTCTTCCGGTTTTTTAACTGAACGAATTACCAGCAAATTACGAAAGTGCTCGATCAATTCCTGGCAGAACTGGCGCATGTTATAGCCGACGCTGTCCACCTTCTTGACACCGGCTAGAACATTCTGGGTATCTCCGTGAAAAATTGCCGCAGAGACTTCTGCCAGCAATCTTCGATCTACGGCACCAATCAGAGTAATTACGTCCTCATCAGTCACGCTGCTGCCGCAACAGGCCAATACCTGATCAAAAGCGGTCAGAGAGTCACGCATGCTGCCGTCACCCTTGCGGGCAATCAGAGCCAGAGACGAATCATTAATACTGATCTGTTCAGACTCGGCAATCTGCCGCAGTCTTCCGATGATTTTTGTGAGGGTGACCCGTTTGAAGTCGAAGCGCTGACAGCGTGACAGGATCGTGACAGGAAGTTTGTGAGGTTCAGTTGTTGCAAAGATGAATTTAACGTGATCCGGTGGTTCTTCCAGCGTCTTCAACAGGGCGTTGAAGGCGTTGGTGGAGAGCATGTGGACTTCATCAATGATAAAAATTTTATAGCGGGAGTGTGAAGGCAGGTACTTGACGTTATCACGCAGTTCACGGATATCATCAACACCCGTATTGGAGGCGCCGTCAATTTCAAAGACATCCGTGGAATTACCCCTGGTTATCTCGATACATTGAGGACAGACATTACATGGTTCATGAGTCAGGCCGCGTTCACAGTTAAGCGTTTTGGCCAGGATACGGGCCGTACTGGTCTTACCCACACCCCGGGCACCGGTAAACAGAAAAGCATGGGCAACACGACCGGAATCGATAGCGTTTTGCAACGTTCGACTGACATGTTCCTGTCCTGTTAGCTCGGAAAAGGATTGGGGACGGTATTTCCTGGCCAGGACTTCATAGTGCGTACCGTTGGGCAAGAGATTAAACCTCGCAGGCCATCTGTCGCCCCTACAAACCTTGCAGGAAAGGGCTGGGTTGGGGTAAGTTTCAGATTGGGAGAATGGTTACTTCGAAAATTCCACTAACAGTCGCATATGATAGCCGGGCTTACCTGCGGCACACGACGGTGGCCGCTGCCGTTGCTTCCTTCCGGACCTGGCGGAGTTCACGGCTTGCCGTTGCGCAGGACCCGGCTATCATATGCGACTGTTAATAAAAAAGCTGTTCACAACATCAAAATTGATATATTAAAGACGGCGGGAAAAAGCTCCTGCAGCGCCTGCACTATGCAGAAAGCCATTCTTTGCGCCGGTCATTATTTTACATCGCGCATAAAAAATGGCGGAGAGAGAGGGATTCGAACCCTCGGTACGCTATTAACGTACACACGCTTTCCAGGCGTGCTCCTTCAACCGCTCGGACATCTCTCCGCAAGAGAACGATATTTATAATACATGCAGAAACATTTGTCCAGCAATTCATTATTTACATTTGAATGCAACGCGCATTGTTTAATAATATCGATGCGTTTCTTCAGATGAATTTTTTAAACAGGAGCAGATATGAAAATTGGCATAATTACAGCTATGCCGGAAGAAACAGCCGCCGTTCTGAAAAAAGCTGAGAGCAGCGCAAAGAATGAATTAAAAGGGCGCAAAGTAATTCATTGTGAAATATACGGGCATGAGATTGTGCTGATTGAAGCCGGCATGGGGATGTTGAATGCGGGTTGGGCGGCAACAGTTCTTGCTGTTGAGCAATCCGACCTGATCATCTCAACCGGATTCGGCGGAGCTGTTCTACCCGGCCTTTCAGTTGGTGATGTGGTTGCGGCACAGCAACTATTGCATTCCAGCGCAAGCGGCTTTGAGGAGATAGAGGTCGGTATCTATGGTCGCAACAGCATCGCCGACAGCCTGGGATTTAGCCGTGGCACATTCATCAGCTGCGATGTTATTCTGGACAAAAAGACCCTTGCAAAGCAACTGCCTGACGGCACTGCCAATCCGGTGGTGGAGATGGAAAGCGCCGCCGTTGCCAGAGTAGCAGGCACACAAGGCATACCGTTTCTAGGCATACGGGCCGTTAGCGACCCATGGGATGAAGAGCTGGATTTCAGCATCCATGAGTTCTGTGATGACAGCATGAAGATCCGCATCCCCAAAGTTCTAGCCACAATTGCCAAACGCCCGAAGATCATTCCGCAGCTGATCAGGCTGGCACGCACCAGCTCGGCTGCAGCAAAAAGTCTGGCTGTTGCCATGGAAAGGCTGTTCAAGCAGATTTGACACAATAAAACAAAAGGGGCAAATCGCCCCTTTTCAATATCGCTATTTGTATTTCAAGCTTATTGCACCAACTTCTGCCTCTTCTCCTCGCGAAACATATCCAGCGCCAGCAGCACCACGCCGACACAGATTAGAGAATCAGCCACATTAAATGCCGGCCAGTGGTGGGTTTTCCAATAAACATCCAGAAAATCAATCACCTCTCCCATTCTGACCCGATCGATCAGATTACCGACCGCTCCGGTGAAGATCATGGACATGGAAATCTGGGCCAGTTTCTGGTCTTCACGCAGCTTTTGAATACCGACAATGATCGCTATGGAGGCCACCAGCGAAACTGTAATAAAGAACGGAATCCGCCAGGTTGCGTTTGAAAGAAAGCTGAAAGCAGCGCCCTTGTTCCTGATGTAGAAAATATTGAACAGCCCGTCAATCACCGGAATAGTCTGGTAAAGCGACATGACTTTATGGACATATAATTTGGTTGCCTGATCGGCAATCAGTCCAACAACCGTGATAAGACCAAAAATTTTCCATCGAGTCATTTACAGGTAACCTCAAAAAACATTTTAAATACAACCACGAACTAAATAACCGCCTTCGTGCATTTAGGACAGATGGTTTCGTGTCCGGCCACAGTACCCAGTTTTTCACTGTAACACCAGCAACGCTCACACTTCACGCCCGGCGCGGCAGCAACCTGGACTTTAAGACCTTCCAGCGCCTCGGAACTCCAGCAGTCACCTTCTATCACATCCACCAATTCAGCCTTGGACACGATAAAGATATTCTGTAACTCTGCCTCGTACTCCCTCAAGAAACCAAGCAGTTCTGGCTGGGCAGAAATTATGACCGAGGCATCCAGCGAGTGACCGATGGTCTTGGCCGCACGGGCCAGTTCCAGCGCTTTGGAAACATCTGCACGCACCTTGATGATGCGATCCCAACGACTAACCAGTTCATCGTTCTTCCATTCCGGACTCAATTCGGGGAACATGGCCAGATGCACACTTTCCTCCATACGGCCCGGCATGTATTTCCAGACTTCATCGGCAGTAAAGGAAAGCACTGGCGCCAGCATACGCACCAGGGTATCCAGAATATGATACATGACCGTCTGGGCACTGAGTCGTTCAACTGAATCGGCCCGGCTTGTATAAACGCGGTCCTTGAGAATATCCAGATAGAAAGAGCTCATCTCAACCGTACAGAATGCATTAACATCCTGGTAGATCACATGGAATGCCATATCCTGATAGGCGGTCAACACCCTTTCTTTAAGCATTTCCAGCTGGTGCAGAGCCCAACGGTCGATCTCAGGCATATTATCAAAAGCAACCAGCTGGGTAGCCGGATCAAAATCATGGATACTGCCCAGGATATAGCGGCAGGTATTGCGGATACGGCGGTAAGCCTCGGAGACCCGTGTCAGGATCTCCTCGGAAATGCGGGTATCGTCGCGATAATCCTGTGCTGCACACCACAACCGCAGGACATCTGCACCGAACTTTTTGATAACATCTTCCGGAGCAACCACGTTGCCCATGGACTTGCTCATCTTGCGACCAGCCCCATCCAGAACAAAACCATGGGTCAGGACACTTTTATAGGGAGCACGGCCTCTGGAACCAACACTCTCCAACAACGATGAGTGGAACCAGCCACGATGCTGGTCACTGCCTTCCAGATACAGGTCAGCAGGTGATTTCAACTTGGGGTTAGCCTCCAAAACTGCAGCATGGGACACGCCGGAATCAAACCATACATCCAGGATGTCATTTTCCTTTTCAAAGGATGCCACGCCACATTTCGGACATTTAGTCCCTTCAGGCATCAACTTTTCAGCCGGCCAGTCAAACCACACATCGGAACTCTCTTTTTTAAAAATTTCAGCCACATGATCCATAATGGTACCGTCGGCAATGTACTCACCGCAGGCGGTACAGGAGAAGGCCGTAATCGGAACCCCCCAGGAACGCTGACGGGAAACACACCAGTCCGGACGGTTCTCGATCATACCGTAAATACGTTCGCGGCCCCACTTGGGAATCCACTGCACTTCATCAATGGCCTTAAGTGCATTCTGGCGCAGGTCATTCTGCTTCATGCTGATAAACCACTGTTCGGTGGCGCGGAAGATGATCGGCTTTTTACAACGCCAGCAGTGTGGATAAGAGTGACTGATCTTGGAGGTCTGCAGCAGGGCTTCCACCTCAATCAGCTTGTCGATGACATTCTGGTTGGCAGTAAAGACAAACTGGCCGGCGAAGAACTCCACGGTCTGGAGATATTTTCCGTAGTTATCAACCGGGTTGTAGATTTCCAGCCCTTCCTTGAGCGCCAGTTCGTAGTCTTCCTGACCATGGCCCGGAGCCGTATGAACACAGCCGGTACCAGCTTCCAGCGTGACATGCTCGCCCAGCAGGATGATGGAATCGCGATCATAAAATGGATGTTTGCAGAGCTTGCGTTCCAGCAGTGTTGCGGAGAAGGTGGCAATGACTTCGCCGGACAGGCCAACAGCAGCCAGAAAGGCGTCTTTCAGGCCTTCGGCAACAATCAGCACACCTTTTTCTGTCTCAACGGCACAGTATTCAAATTCCGGATGCATGGCCACAGCCAGGTTGGCCGGGATTGTCCAGGGGGTGGTAGTCCAGATAACCACATAGGCCTGCTTGCCTGCCAGTGCCGGAATGGCGGCTGACAGATCATCCTGGATGGCAAAACGGACATAAATAGATGGAGAAGTATGGTCGGCATATTCCACCTCGGCCTCGGCCAGGGCGGTTACGCAGGATGAACACCAGTGCACCGGCTTGCGACCACGGTACAGGCCGCCGTTGTGGGCAAACTTGGCCAGCTCCAGCGCGGTCTGTCCCTCATATTCATAATTCATGGTCAGGTATGGGTTTTCCCAATCGCCCTGAATACCGAGACGCTTGAACTCATCACGCTGGATACCCACATATTTGGCGGCATACTCGCGGCAGAGCTTACGCATTTCCAGTTTCGAGACCTGACTCTTTTTCGATCCCAGGTTTTTCTCAACCTGCAGCTCGATCGGCAGACCGTGACAGTCCCAACCCGGCACATAGGGGGCGTGAAAACCTTCCATGCGTTTTACCTTGAGCACAAAGTCCTTGAGGATCTTGTTCAGCGCATGACCGATATGAATATGCCCATTGGCATATGGAGGACCGTCGTGAAGGATATAAAGCGGCTTTTCTTTCCCCTCGGATTCCTGTTTTTCATATAATCCGTTTTCCTGCCAGCGGGCCAGCATTTCAGGTTCACGTTGAGCCAGATTGGCCTTCATGGGAAAATCGGTTTTCGGAAGATTGAGCGTGTCTTTATATTCCATGATGATGCCTCCAAGCATTTCGTCTAAACATGCTAACTTACAGATATGCAGAAGGAAAGTCAAGGACACCGACTATGCGTAATCAACCGATCACAGGTTTAAGGGCATTGACAAAGTAGAAACATAATCATTATAGTAGAGAATATCATCAAGTCTCAGGAGGAAACAGTACGTTATGCCTATGTACGAATATCGTTGTTCAGAATGCGACCACCAGTTTGAGTTGCGTCAGAAATTTTCCGATCCACCTGCATCAGAATGTCCAAAATGCGGCAGCAGCGTTGAAAAAATGATCTCCAGCGCAGCATTCAGTCTCAAAGGCGGCGGCTGGTATGCTCAGGGCTACTGCCCTAAAACAGAAGCCCCTAAACCTGCCGGATGTGCCGCAGGAGGCTGCTGCGGAGCCTGACAACCTACTTATGCATCGCCCTCAAATCCTCTGAACTTTGTTCGGGGGATTTTTTTTGCCCGTACCGGTCAATCCGGCTTTGTATTAACAGTTACTATTGTGTTATATATTTTAGACATTTAATTCCGACTCATGGAGAAGTTCAGCAATGGCTAAAATAATTGACGGCAAGGCAATTGCCGCAAAAATCAGAAGTGAGATAGCAGCGGAAGTTCAGCAGCTGAAAGCAGATGGCGTTACCCCCGGCCTGGCTGTTGTCCTTGTGGGGGACGACCCGGCCAGCCGTGTCTATGTCAGCATGAAGGAAAAAGCCTGCCATGATGCGGGTATTTTCTCTGATGAATACAAACTTGGCGCAGATGCCAGCGAAGCCGAACTGCTGGTTCTGATAGAAAAACTGAATAACGACTCCCGAATTCATGGCATTCTGGTTCAACTTCCACTTCCGAAGCAGATTGATACCGACAAGGTATTGGAAGCAATCTCCCCTCTTAAAGATGCTGACGGTTTTCACCCCTACAATGTTGGGCGCCTGTCCATCGGCAAACCTCTCTTCCAGCCCTGTACCCCTTATGGTGTCATGCAGATGTTCAAGGAAGAAAGCATTGACCTGAATGGCAAAGAAGTAGTTGTTATCGGCAGGTCCAACATTGTGGGCAAGCCTGTAGCCATGATGTGCCTGGCCGAAAACGCCACTGTCACCCTCTGTCACTCACGGACCCATGACCTGCCTGCAGTTGTCCGTCGCGCTGACATTGTCATTGCGGCGGTCGGTCGTCCGGAAATGATCAAAGGGGACTGGATCAAGGAAGGAGCCGTTGTCATCGATGTTGGTATCAATAGAGTCGGCGAAAAGAAGCTGGTCGGTGACGTGGATTTTGCTGCGGCATCAGAACGTGCTTCGTTAATCACTCCGGTTCCTGGAGGAGTAGGCCCAATGACGATTACCATGCTGCTTTACAACACAGTCGAATCAGCCAAAAGGGCTCTGGTAAAATAAAGGTTGATTTAAATTTAGGAGGCGTCCAATGAAGGTTAAAAAAGCTGTTTTTCCTGTTGCCGGTCTGGGTACACGCTTTCTTCCGGCCACTAAATCCTCACCTAAAGAAATGCTGCCGCTGATTGACAAACCACTGGTCCAATATGTTGTCGAAGAGGCCGTTGCCTCCGGTATTGAACAAATTCTTTTCGTCACTGGACGAGGCAAGCGCTCCATTGAAGATCATTTCGATATTTCATTTGAACTGGAAGCCCATCTCTATGACAAAGGCAACGACCGTGAGCTCTCAAGAGTTCGCGAAATTGCTGAAATGGTGGACATATTCTATGTCAGACAGCGACAGGCCTTAGGCCTGGGCCACGCCATCCTCTGCGCCAAGGAATTCATCGGCAATGAACCTTTTGCCGTCCTGCTGGGAGATGACATAATCGACAGCAAAACCCCCTGCCTCAAACAATTGCTGGATGTTTTCAATGCTCGCCAAGGCTCTGTTCTGGCCCTGGAAAAGGTGCCGATGGAAAACA
Organism: uncultured Geobacteraceae bacterium; assembly: GCA_964509295.1. GTDB lineage: Bacteria > Desulfobacterota > Desulfuromonadia > Geobacterales > Pseudopelobacteraceae > JBGSQR01. The sequence continues at coordinate 176,704 of CAZDWS010000009.1, forward strand.
TTTCTTCTTATGGTTGTGTAAAAGCAGAAGCTCTGACAGAAAATATATTTGATGTACTTGATATGGTGGAAAAGCCAAAAAAAGCAGATGCGCCGTCTGATATGGCCATTATTGGGCGCTATGTACTGACACCACGTATTTTCGGCATCCTGGAACAGCAGGAACCGGGCAAAGGTGGCGAGATCCAGCTTACCGATGCAATCCTGACCCTTTCCAAACAGGAGAAAGTCTACGGTTGCCTGTTTGATGGACTGCGACACGATTGCGGCGACAAACTCGGTTTTCTCAAGGCGACTGTGGATATGGCTCTTAAACGGGAAGAATTCAGCAAGGAGTTCGGGGACTACCTGCGTGACAGGATCTGCAAACCGTAATTTGAATGTTAAACAGGAAAGGCGAACCGCATGGTTCGCCTTTCCTGTTTAGTGCATCAATTGAGCTGACAGTATTTATTTGGTTTCTTCTACCACAACCTGTGTTGTATCTCTCTTGTTTTCCCAACCCTGCCAAACATAAGGCGGATCAATCATTGAATCATAATAACCCGGCTGAGGAACCGCAAAGAAGATCGTCTCGGTAATACCGATTACACCCCGGTAAAAAGTCATAACAATACCTTTCAGCGGTCCGACAACGTAGCCTGGTGCCCCCATATCCCTGATGGTAAGAATACTCTGCTTGGGAATCTCAACGATGCTGGTAAAGGTGTTAGTGACGCCTCGTGTAAACTTGACAGCCATCTTCTCGGCAATCATGTCGGCCTGCTGCTCGGCAAACGCAGTCAGCGGAATGGCAAGCATAAAGACAATAAAAAGTGCAGAAAGCAACTGGCGCTTCTTCATGGCATCTCCTTTTTTCGCATCAATTAGTAAGTTTAAATTGTTCTTTTGAACTCATACCACAAAGCAAAGCCACTTGCAAGTGGCCATATTCAATCAAAAAGTGTCGGCTCACCGGGCAAAAACGGTTCAAAACGTTTTTTCAGATGGCGGAGTTTTTCAACGTAATATGGAATATTCACATCCGGCTTTTCAGGATTAAAACTGGCGACCTCACGACAACTTTCATATGCGGTAACGTCCTTGCCCGATCCACTGATATAATAGCTGACCTGATCGCCTGCCCGGTAGTTCCGTTCTGAAGCAATGGCAATTTCATATCCTGCTGCAGGATTACGTTTTCCGGACTGTAACTTTAATTTATAACCGGCAGGAGACTCTTTCAACGTCTCGGTTCTGGCCACCCAGTCGATATCAAAATCTCTTTTTAACAGCCTGCTCACATACTGTTCATATAATCTTTCAAAACCTGCGGCAGAAGAAGTCAGTAGCAACTCGATTGCTTCCTTCAAAAAATCACGCAGATAAGATTCCATGCCACGCGAGCGCAAACTACTTCCCCGGATGGTTATTTTGCCATCATAATCAAGGAGGGCATAGTTTTTGGTTTTGTAGGCCAGCATGGAACGATACCGCCCATCCATCTCCACTTCGATCCCGGCTGGCAAACTTTCTGAAATCTGCTCAACCAGCTTCCGCTGCCGATCTTCCTGCTCACAGCCAGCGGGCGGCCTGAAATAAATTCCATCCGTATCCACCTCTACCGGCTCTGCACCGCGTTTCCGAAGAAGGTCGATCATCGTCTTAATGGTGACACGCCCCAGCCTGGTCACCTCCGCCGCAGCCGCTGGATCTGAAAAATTATGCAGCGCAGTGCCCAGATAACCAAAGAAAGAATTGATCAACACCTTGAAAACCTGCTGCAGCGCCTCGAAATATTGACGATCTTCCTGCTTTTCACTTTCATGTGCCGCCAGCTTTGCCTCAAGCCTGAAGCTACGCAATTCTGCCAGCATCGGCAGAAACAACCCGAGCGAATCCTTTTGCGGCTTCAAACGATAGGTCAGCATCAAAGATGGATAGAGCGAAGCCACATCGCAATGTACAATCGGACCACTGATACCCTGATGAACCAGCTCGGTATAACCACCTTCGAATGGCACAGACTCTTCTGTCCTGGCCGGGATGGCCTGTCCCTTGTGCAGATATTCCCTCACAAAAAGCGAATTAATGCGCGTGGCATTACCCCTGAGCGGGCAATTCTGAAAGGAGTACGGGAATATGCGTGTCTGCAGGAACCAGGGATAGCCCAGTATTTTAAATATTGCCTCTGTCTCGCGCACATCATCAATGTTGTAACGATAAAGCAGGTCCGGATCCTTTTCGAACTGGCCGCTGATCTGATCGCCGTCCAGATAGACACGCTCTTCAGCAGCGACCCCAAAGTGACGCGCAACCTGCTTAAGTCCATGGCTCGACAAAGAACGCTGTGCAATATCGTAGTGCTGCACCAGAAAATAGGTATCTATAATATGACGCCCATACACATCCCAGCGAGGAAAATCAATCGCCTTCTCAGCAATATTCCAGCGAGAATTGGTAGTAATGTGCGGTTCAGCTCCGTTGCGCCCCCAAGTCAGTCTGACCCCAAGCATTTTGGCTCGTTTTCTGATGTATTCCAGGTCAAATCTAAAAATATTATGCCCCACCAGTACATCTGGATCAGTCTTCTGAATAATTGTATTCAGTGCCAGCAACATCTCGCGTTCATCCAGCTGATCTCCGCGCAAAACGGTTTCATTTCCGTGAGAATTCTTGCAAGCAATGGAAATAATCCGGTCTTCGTGTCGATCAGGATTGGAGAAACGGTAACCTTCAACACAGTAAGTTTCAATATCCAAAGTAAGTACATGGAGCTGGTCCAACTCCATACCTTTGAAAAGAGTTGTGCCGGTAGCCAGCAGATATTGATGGGAAAGATCGGAATAAAACAGATAGGGTGCGGCGGCGCCGCTGCCGGTTTTAGAGGCCAGAAAATCCCTGGCGGTAATACAATTAGCCCAGGAGTCGAACAATAACTGAAAACGGAACTCCCCCTCTCCTTCCAATTGGCGTACAGCACAGGGGACATGGCAGGAACTGATCAGACCCGGATCTGTAACCAGTATAAACGGCTGAAATGCTTCATCATGAAAATGCACCCCGTCTTTTGTCCTGAAAAAAAGCCGCATGAAATGACCTGCCGGTTCAACAGCAACAATGCCGCTTCGCTTGTCAAATCCGAACAGCATATCAATATTTTCAATCTCATTTATTTGCATAGTTGAATTTTACGACAGCCACTGGCCTGGTAGCAATAAAAAAGGCGCAACACCTGCGGTTGCGCCCTTTGAAAAGTTATACATATTTGAGATTATTACTTGCCATGCTTGGCCAGATAGCTGGCCACACCTTCTGCTGTAGGCTTCATGGCATCATCGCCCTCTTTCCAGTTTGCCGGGCAGACATCACCATGGGTATCGTGGAACTGAAGAGCATCCAGCATCCTGAGAGCCTCATCAACACTTCTACCCAAAGGCAGGTCATTGATTACGCAATGACGAACCTTTCCGGTCGGATCAATCAGAAACAGACCACGCAGTGCGACTGAAGCACCAAAGAGTATACCGTAGGATTTGGCGATCTCTTTGTTCAAGTCCTGTACCAGTGGGAACTGTATATTGCCAATACCACCATTTTCAATCGGTGTATTTTTCCAGGCAAGGTGAGTAAATTTGGAATCAACCGAGATACCGATCAATTCACAGTTTTTATTTTTAAACTGCTCCAGCTTTCTATTGAAAGCCAATATTTCAGATGGGCAGACAAAGGTGAAATCCAGTGGGTAAAAAAGCAGTATCGCATATTTTCCCTTTAAAGCAGATAGAGTGATGCTGCCGAATGAATTGTCCGGCATAACTGCTTCAGCCGTAAAATCAGGTGCTTGCTGAGTTACAAGTGTTGTTAGATACATATTTATTCTCCTTGAAAGTTAAAAGTCGATAAGACTGATTTACTAATACCAGTCAACCCCCAACAAGTCAATAGGATAAATTAGGTCTTTTTTGTTTTTTTACAGATAGGGTGAAAAAAGGCGGGCAAAATTGTCCAGCAACTTGACCGGCAAAGTACGTTGGCGAAGTTCCTGGGTGGTTATTTTATGGGCACTGAAAAGGGCATTGTCAAAGTAGCTCTTCAGTTCTTCAACCAACTCTCTGTCAAAAACCGTTAAATTTAACTCAAAGTTAAGACGAAGGCTGCGTGGATCAAGATTTGCAGAGCCTATCAAGGCCCATATATCATCCATAACAAGGAGCTTGGTGTGAACGAATGGAGGGCGTTGATAATATATATTTACCCCATTGGCGATCAATTCGCCCAACATGGCGCGAGTTGCCCAATGGACAAAGGGCAGATTATTTTTTTCGGGCAGAACAATATTTACATCCACACCACGTAACGCCGTAGTGATCAAAGCAGCAACCATCGACCGGTCAGGAATAAAATAGGGGGTCATTATATAAACTGATTTTTCCGCGCAGGACAGCGCACCCATAATAATAAGTTCCAGTTTCCTGTGTTCACGGTCTGGACCGTCAGCAATACATCGGGAGATGGCATCACCCTGTTTGGTAATCTCGGGGAAGAAACCGGGATCTTCCAGTTTTTCACCGGTAACGAAGTACCAGTCCTCAATAAAAACACGTTGCAGATCGCTTATAACCGGCCCGGTAACATGAAAATGCATGTCCTTGAACGGATAATTGTGAGTAGGGAAGAACGGCAAATGGTTACTGCGAATATTCATGCCACCGGTAAACGCATTGGAACCGTCAACAATCAGAAGCTTGCGGTGATTTCGGAGGTTAATGTAAAAACCGTGCCTGAACGGAAGAAACCTCCTGACCTGCACCCTGGAACCTGCCAGAGCCTTGCGTAACTTGACGGTACTGTACTTTTCACCCATGGCATCGATTATGATTCTGACCTCGACGCCTCGTTCTGTTGCCGCTTTAAGATGGCTTATAAATTCTGTACCAATGCCATCAGCATCAAAGATATAGCTACAGAGGTTAATGCTTTTCCGGGCGGCCTTTATTGCTGCCAGCATTTCAGGATAGGCCTGATCTCCATCAAGCAAAGGTTTAATCTGATTACCGAAACGCAGATGCGTCCTGACTATACGATCACCCAGCACCCTCAGCTCTCTCAAATGACCGATTGAGGCGGGAAGTTCGGCTGATTCAACTTCGCGTTCTTCGTACGGATGTAGATCTGCTCCGCTAATGATACGACGATCCTTATTCCAGCGCCTTGCCCGCCTGGATATGCGGTTAACACCCAGACACCAGTATAAAAACGGTCCCAAAAGCGGAATGGTCAGATTAACCGCCAGCCAGCCCAGAGCTGCACGGGAATCACGTTTGTATAATAACGCATGTCCGGCCGCAAAAAGCGACATTGCAACCAGCCCGGCCAGTAGCAGTATTTTCAGAAGATGATCCATGGCTATTTAACACTCATCTGAACACTCTCGATCACGCACTGAATTCAGCCCCACCGTAACCGAAAAAATCACGTCAAGTCAAATGGTTTCAAAGATGCATGCCAAGTATAATCATATAAAAAAAGATCCCTGACCTATTTTATTCAAACAGTGATTATTTTTTAAGCAAATACCGGCCACACAAACTAATTAAAGAGCAGTCAAAAAGGCTACTTTAATTCAAACTGCTGTATTTATTGAAATAATTATTTTGGCACGCTCTATGCTAAATAAAAAACTAAATATTATGGTTCAGGTTCACCCGGACCATCCAAATTCTACTCTGCAGAACAAGGGAAGATGAAACCAAGGACGCTTTCATACTGATCACTGTTCAAAATCAATGAAGAAAAAGGGGAAGAACATGAGATTTATGAAGATTGTGGCAGCAGCAAGTATGTTAGTGGCGATGGCATGTGGTTCGGCAATGGCAACCTTTTCCGGTCAGATCTGGATCCCTTCCACTGACGTAAAAGGTTTCAAGGAAGTCAATTTCAGCATAGACAACTATGTTCGTTTTTCTTCCAATGCCGATGCCGGTGTCAATACATACGATGTTGGCGTAACAGTTGGCGTCCTGCCACTGGAAAAATTCAAACTGGAAGTCGGGATCGATTACATAACTGACAATGTTGCTGGAAGCACTATGGCAAAACATCCAGCTAACTTCAACTTCAAAGCCGGAGTTCCTGAAGACGCCTTTTTCAAAGGAATGCCAGCTGTTGCAGCTGGTATGTTCGGCATGAACACCGCCAGTGCTCCACTCTCTGCAAATGTTGCTTACGGCCTGATCGCAAAGACCTTCCCTGTTATCGGTCGTCTCTCTGTTGGTGGCTATAACGGTGCAGAAAGAACATTGGGCGTCAAAACCAATAACGGAATTCTTGCATCATGGGATCGTACCATGAGTGAAATTTCTGATAAACTATGGTTGTCCGTTGATTATATGAGTGGCAACAATGCACTCAGCGCAGTCAGTGTTGGTGGATCATGGGCCTTTACCCCTAACGTTTCACTCCTCATAGGCGCTAACGTCTACAATCCCGGCCAGACAGGACTTCCTGGCGGCAAACCAACTTTCACCACTCAGCTAGATATAAATTTCTAACACTATGACTTGATTCAGGGGTGGAAACTCCACCTCTGAATCAAAAAGCTCCTAACACAAACGCACACAAGGAGGTAGGCGCAATGAAACTCATCATGGCAATAATCAAACCCTTCAAACTGGACGAAGTAAAAGATGCCCTCAATGAAATCGGTATCGAAGGTATCACCGTCAGTGAAGTAAAAGGATTCGGCCGTCAAAAAGGCCATACAGAACTCTATCGCGGCGCAGAATATGTCGTTGATTTTATCCCTAAAATCAAGCTGGAAATTGCAGTTGCTGATGAACTTGTTACCAAGGTTATTGAAACTATCCAGAATGTTGCCAAAACAGGAAGAATCGGTGACGGCAAGATATTCATCCTGCCGCTGGAAGATGCCATCAGGATCAGAACAGGTGAAACAGGCTCCGAAGCCATTTAGAAATAAAACAAATTCAAACGGAGGTTTCTCATGAAACTCAAACTATACATAGCAGCAATCATGCTGTTCCTGTTTGCCGGCCTGATCCCCATTTCCGCAATGGCCGAAGAAAAGAAAGACGCGGCACCAGTTGCAGCCGCAACCGCCACACCTGCAGCGGCCCCTGCAGCCGCAGCACCTGCTGACCCGGCTGCCGCCGCACCAGCCACACCCGATCTGCCGGATGTCAAACCGGTTCTCAACACCGGCGACACCGCCTGGATGCTGGTTTCTTCAGCGCTGGTTCTGCTGATGATTCCCGGCCTGGCATTCTTTTACGGCGGCATGGTCCGTCAGAAAAACGTACTGTCAACCATGATGCACTCTTTTGTAGCCATGGGCATCGTCGGCGTCCAGTGGGCTATCATTGGTTATTCACTATCCTTTGGACCTGACATGGCCAAAATGGGCCTGATCGGTGACTTCAGTAAAGTAATGCTTAACGGACTGATCATCATGAAGGACGCTGCCAGCGGAGCTGTTGAATATGCACTTTTCCAGAACTACACCAAAGAGCCCGGCGCAATTCCTGAACTGGTCTTTGCCATGTATCAGTGTATGTTCGCCATGATTACCGTAGCCCTGATTTCCGGCGCTGTTGCAGAACGAATCAAATTTTCAGCTTACTGCCTGTTTGTGCTGCTCTGGACAACCCTGGTCTATGATCCACTGGCACACTGGGTCTGGATGACAGACGGCTGGCTCTTCAAGAAAGGCGCTCTCGACTTTGCCGGTGGTACAGTTGTTCACCTCTCTTCCGGTATCTCAGCACTGGCATTACTGATCTTCCTTGGCAAACGACACGGTTTCCCGAACGAGCGTATGGCACCACATAGCCTGCCGTTGACACTGCTTGGCGTAGGCCTGCTCTGGTTCGGCTGGTATGGTTTCAACGCAGGTTCTGCAATCGTAGGAGTAAACAACTCTGATGCTGCTGGCGGACTTGCCGGCCTGGCATTTGCCACCACAACCATCGCTCCTGCAGCTGCCGGTCTTTCCTGGATGGTTGCCGAATGGATCCACTCCGGCAAACCAAGCGCACTCGGCTTTGGATCCGGCGTAGTCGCAGGTCTGGTTGTAATTACTCCGGCAGCCGGTTTCGTACAGCCCGGCGCAGCATTGCTGATGGGCCTTGCAGCTGGCGTAGTCTGCTACGGTGCTATCCTTGTTAAAGCAAAACTGAAATATGACGATTCACTTGATGCCTTTGGCGTCCATGGCGTAGGCGGCACATTTGGTGCACTTCTGACCGGTGTATTTGCAACAGTAGGCGCCACCGGCATGATTGCAGGCAATGGCAAACAAATGATGATTCAGCTGATCGCTGTTGTTGCAGCAGGTGCCTATGCTTTCTTTGTTACTTTGATACTCGCATTCATACTTGACAAAACAATCGGCCTGCGTGTTGAGAAAGAAGATGAAGTCAGAGGACTTGACCAGACTCAGCATTCAGAATCAGGCTACAATATGTAATCAGCAGCACAATATCCTCGGAAATAGTGAAGCCGTCCATGTGGGCGGCTTCTTTCCGCAGCAGCCAACATGGAGAGCGCATGAAAACGATGCCAGACAGGCATAACAATGACGCCATCAACGAAGATCTCCTGAAGCAGTTGGCCTATAACGATAAAATGGCCGAGCTAGGCAGAGTATCAGCAGGTTTAGTTCATGAGTTGAATGCACCATTATCTGTTATCACCTCAGCATCCCAGATGATCCTGCGCGAAGAAGGCGTAACGGAATTTGTCAGGGAAATGATTGAACGGATTAACTCAGAAGCTCAGCGTCTATCAAGACTTACCAGAAGTCTGTTAAACTTCAGCAGTCAAAACGAGACCATCAGCGAAATCGATTTAAACCTCACCACAGAATTTGTTCTTGAATTCCTGCAGTATGAAGCGGCCAAACGTGGCGTCACTTTCAAAAGAAATCTGAATTTCAATCTCCCGGTTATCCATCAAGACGACAATCTGATCAAACAGATTCTGCTGAATTTGATAATGAATGCACTACATGCCATGGAATCAAAAGGCGGCGAGCTGCTCATTTCTACTGCGACCTTGCCAGACTTTGTCAGTCTGACTGTTTCTGACACAGGACCAGGCATACCTGCAGATTCAATCAACAGGATTTTTGATCGCTACTTTACTACAAAAAAACCGGGAGAAGGGACAGGGCTGGGATTATTTATAACAAAAAGCCTGATTGAAATGATGGGTGGAACGATAAAGGTCAAAAGCTCAATCGGAATTGGAACTACATTTACAGTACTTTTGCCGGCAAACGAGTAAAAACAGGAAAACGGGGTTAAAGGCTGGAGGAAACGCTCGACTTCCTAGATTTTGTTACAAACGTCTAAACCTTCTCTTTTTAGACTGCCTATCCAACCGTACACATCACCTGGCGCACCTTGTATTCTCCACCGATGACCAAATATTCACCCTCGCCTTTCATAATACTCCCCGGCAACAGGTCGTTGTAGAAAAACACCTTGCAGAGCGGCACCCTGACTTCCCAGACCGTTGAGCCAAACTCCCAGGCCCTCTCTTCATCATTAGTGAATGAGACCAGATTATTGAGGCGGACTATCATTTCACGCTTACCGGTTTTTTCCAGCACCTTATGTTCATTCGGATCCTGAGTACCACGATACAGCGTAATAATAGAATTTTCCGGATACTTCAAAGGCAGCTCATACTGGCAATACTCATACAGCAGATCAAGCTGTGACTGAATTGCATTGGTTCTGGCGCTGCCCTTCATGACATCGACTGAAAAATCAAAATAAGGCTCGCCATGAACATCGCTGATGATTGCGCGATGAAATGTGGGAGAGATACCCATCCGGCTTTCTACCCAGCGTTTAAGAACTGCTCCTTCGACCGAATTAGAGTCCATCATCCAACCGCGCAGATAGCGCAGATAGCTGTTTTTAATGCTTTTTCGGGCAGTATCCGTGGCCTGATCCTGCCAGTGATGCAGCTGAAATTTGACCGACATGAAGTCATTGAATATGATGGCGCGCTCTTCCTGGGAAGTAATGCCTGCCAATTTATCAAACAGAAAGCGATTGGCCTCTCTGACTCCCTGAATTAAAATTTGCTGGGGATTTTCGTTAAAATGGTGGGAAGCGATCACCCATGGCGGCAAATTACAGTTGTTGAAGGATGTGCTGGCCATAGGGAATCACCTCATTGTGAATTGAAGTAGGGGCGCTGCTTGCCGCGCCCCGATTGGGCGAATACAAGATTCGCCTCTACAGAATTTTAGCCAACGCCACAAGAGTCGCCTTGATTGGACCACTGGCAACAAAAGGCTCTATGCCAAGCTTTTCCAGCTCACCTCGCGGATGCTCGCCCATCTGGGCCGAGACAACAGCCCGACATCCGTTAAGCGCTTCGGAAATGCCCTTGAGGATATGACCACGCAGAGGATGTTCAGGGTCAAAACTGCAATAGCGATCAACCTTTTTTTCGTCAACCAGATTTGCCTCTCCGTTATCAACATCATAAATCAGAAAACGCTCTGCATGACCAAAATGCTGATTTATTTCCTTACCATCTTTTGACGCAACCGCCATAAGCATAAAAACCTCCTTAAAAGCAGGTTAAGGCTGAGGTTAAGGTCAAGATTTTCTCAATCTCAACCTTAGCCTCAACCTGATTTACATCTCTACCGCTTCAAATGAAAAAGCCTTCTTGCCGCAGGTTCTGCTACAGGCCTGACAGCCGATACAGTTTCCGGCATGGGCGACAGTCATATAACCGCGTGCAGAATCATCTTCATCCACTTCCTCATAGGCCAAAACATCTCTGACACAAACTTTATAGCAGCGTCCACAGCCGATACAGACCTCGCTGTCAACTGCTTTGACAAACTGTGGAGTCCACTCGGTCAGATCTCTTCTCAACCCTGTTATATATGACATAAACCTACCTCCGAAATTTTGTAAAATCTAATTTAGTAAGTTAGAAGTTATTTTCTGCGATTTTTTTGGCAGAAAAAAACTTCGTTAACACACTTATCCTGTTTGCCAGGGTTAAAAAAACCGTCAAATAAACTTCTGATCAAGGCAGTTCCACGGCTTCAAAAGTAAAGCAATTTTTTGGACATGTGCGGCCACAGGCCCCACAACCGATACATTTGCCAGGATTAAGCACTTTCATGTAAGCCTTGACCGTATCACCAACCTCTTCCTCTTCAAATGCCAGAATGCCTTTGGCGCAGGCCTTGAAGCAGCGACCACATCCGATGCAGACCTCTTTCGCGATACTGTTTACAAACTGCGGTGTCCATACTTTTTTGTCTCTTGTTAAACCTGTTATGAAAGCCATGCTATATTCTCCTTTTTTATGGCCTGAATAGTCCAGGCCGAATATTAATCCTCCAGAAATGAGGTTGCCTTATCCTTGTTCATCGCTTTTCTCAGCCACGGTGGAGGATTGTTTCTCAATACTTCCTGAATTTTCTCCACGGTTTCCAACAGATTTACCTCGGTATTGGTCTTCATGGGTTGAATCTTCAACGCCACCAGCTTGGCCGCCGCCGGGCCGCCGATCTGCATTGTATAGACGATGGCGCAGTCAGCCAGCAACTTTGAACGGGCGCCGATACGGTCCTCTTCGTCCGTACCATGTTCTCCGACGGTAATGGTTTCGAGATAGCTGGCTTCATCAGGACCGACTTCCCAGACTTGAAAACAATCTGCCTGACCAAAATGCATGTCGATCATCTCACCTGTTTTGCTTGTAAATGCGATTTTCATAACTAACTCCTTTTCTTGCCACAGAGTTCACAGAGGGCACAGAGAAAACAGATGCAAAGATAAATACAAAACCAACCGGTTTAAGTTTGCCTGCTCTGTGATCTCTGTGTCCTCTGTGGCTAAAGTTTTTTCAATTATGGGCTAATTTTTGTGCTTCCTTTGCATTGGCCTGAAACAGGTTGGCCGTCTCAAAGAGCAGATTCATTGTTCCACGATATCCGACCCAGACTTTCTGATGTGCGCCCAACCTGTCGAATACCGGCAACCCGGCCCGCAAATGAGCACCGATTTTCAATTTACCAGCGGCCTGGCGACCATTGCTGTTGGCCACGATCAGGTCAGCACCGATTGCTGCCGTTTCCAGATCTTCCAAGTCTCCGACAAAAACATTTCCGCTGGGCAGCCCGTCCAGCCCGCGTGTACGGGTGGCGCTGATGGCAGCCTGAATCTCACATCCCATCCCTGCCAGAAATCCGGTCATGCCTTTCAGGTTATCAGATTCAAGGGCCAGAGCGACTTTTTTACAGCCGAACTGATAATGGCTGTCCACCATGGCGTCCATCAACCGGCTTCTCCAGCGCTTATGTTTTTCCGGAATAGGCCGACCTGAAATGGCTGACAGGATTTCCATAAAAAGATCTGTCTCGGCCAGGCCTGAAAGCGAGGTAAATCCGTAAACCGGCATACCGAACTGTTCTTTATATTTCAGACCTGCTTTGGCGAGTGAATCACCCACATACAGAGTTGCCGTGCTGCTGCCAGAAAGGCGAATATCTTCTACAGATATACCACCGGTTGACAGAGGCGAAACAACCTCATCGATATGGCCATCCATGGCATTAGAGATGTCCGGAATAGTCAGCACCTTTAAACCAAAAGACTCAACAACCTCTTTCAACTCATCCACATCAGCCGGTGTCAGATGCGCACCCGGCAGCAGATTGACCTGATCAACTACGGTCTCTCCACCCAAAGGCAAAGTAGACACTATTGCCTCCACAGCCGCAGCATATCCCTCTTGAAGCGAACCGCAATAATCAGGGGTGGCGGCATGAATAATCGGAACCTGGGCGTACTCCGGGTTTTCCATCCTGAAATGCACTATGGCACTCTTGACATCATCTCCCATGGTTTCGGTCAGACCTGATGTCATGACTCCGACAACTGCGGGATGAAACTTTTCGATAACCCGCTTGATTCCTTTTTTCAGATTTTCCCATCCGCCGAAAATGGCGTTATCCTCGCTCATGGCTGTGGAGTTCAGAGCAATTGACTCTTTGTAATGCCTTGAAAGTTGAAGACGAATAAAGGTCGAGCAGCCTTGGGCGCCATGCAGCAGCCCAAGCATGTTATCAATGCCCAGGTACGCCATGGTTGCACCTAGAGCTGGAGAGTTTTTCTGCGGATTGACCGTAGCGCATTTGGTCGAAACCTTGACCCGTGAAGCAGCCATATCTTCAGCCAGAAAACTGTCCGCATGCCCTGCACTGGCTGTAAGATCTGCTGCCAGTTGCTGATCGGTTTTTTCCCATGGCGCAGGCGCATTCAATACGGACCAGATCGGATTGTTAACCGTCAGGTCCAACTGTTTGGAAAAGGTTACCATGCCCTCAAAACCGGCATAGGGATGAGAACGACCATGATTGATATCCAGAAATGGGGTCTTGGTTTTGAGTGCCAGAAACTTGGTTTTGCCTCCGGCCACGATCAGATCCGGCATCTTTTCACGCATAACTGCAAGCAGACCCGCGGTACTGGTATCTTCAATAATCTTGGCATCCTTATGCATCAAGCCTTTCATACGGTAGAAATCTTCCAGGGTTGAATTCTGTGTTCCCGCTGCCAGAATCTCCACACCCAGCTCCCGCAGGGCATTAACCATGGACCAGGTTTTTACTCCGCCAGTAAACAGAACCGCACGTTTCCCTTCCAACCTGGCGCGGTATGGTGCTATCCGCTGACGGCATTTATCCTCTTCCTCCGCCAGCAGCAACTCAACCCGATCCTGCATGACCCGCTTTTCCAGACCATTGACTGCATTATCCAGCTCACGGGCAATATTTCGCAGCGCCTTGGCCGTATCTGTCATGCCATAGAAGGATTCTTCCAGATAGGACATGCCGAAGTTTTTCTGCATCTTTTTAGCCAGATTGGTCAGACTCTTTGAGCAGATGATCACATTCAGCTTGGCACGGTGAGCATAGCGCAGCTCCTCGAATTTGGCATCGCCACTGAAGCAGGAGAGCACCTGTATCCCCAATCGCTCAAACAGCGGCAGCATGGCCCACAAATCACCGGCGATATTATATTCGCCGATCAGGTTGATCGGATATTCACCCAACACCTCAGGCTCGGCCGTATTGATGATATATTTAAACAGAATCTCGCCGGCCAGGCGATTGCCTATATTTTTATCACCGATGAAACCGGGCGTATTAACCGGAATGATCGGCTTGTTGATCTTTTCCTGGGCCGCTCTGCAGACCGCATCCAGATCGTCACCGGTCATTGCTGTCACACAGGTTGCATAGACAAAAATGGCCTTGGCCTCGGGGTAACGCTTACCCAGATCAAGAATCGCCTTATATAGTTTTTTTTCTCCACCGAAAATTACGTCATTTTCCAGCATCTCGGTGGTAAAGCCACGGCGATACAACTGGGAATCGCTGGAACGCGCGCCCCTGTTGTCCCAGGAATTACCGGCACAGGCGATCGGACCATGCACAAGGTGAATTACATCCGTAATCGGCATCAACACGACTCGGGCACCATCATAGGCACAGGAACGCTCTGTCCCCTCACCCGGTTCCGACTTTTTACAGAACTTGGGTGCTCCCTTGTCGTGGGTTTCACAATCGGTTACATCATAATAATCGGGCTTTGCCATACTCATCCTCATCTTTCAGCGGACGGTCTCGCTTGACTTAAAGCACAAAGGCGCCCCGCTTATCTTCCATCCAAACAGTAATCCGATAGCACGAAGGAGGCACCCACCAGCATAATCTTGCTGGGTACTGCCGGGATCATTGGTTGTACGAAATTTAAACAGTGGCGCCTTTGCCAAACACATTCTGAAGCTGGTTTACATCTCTTGTTAGCATTTGCCATGCCAACTCAGACAAACGCACTTAACATAATGATATAACTACATAAAATTGAATTATTTATAAAGACACATAAAGACATGTGCCCAAATTATAGGCAAGTACAGCGATCCTTCTTACGAAACCGGCGCAATGGTCAGCAAACGGAATCAGAATTTATGATTGAAACCGGCATTGCGCTCTTGCAATAGAGTAGTATTATAAATTCATACTGGCAAAATTGATTTTTACTCATCCACAACTCGCCATTTACTCGATAAATGGAGAATTTATGTACGCATTACCGTCCACACTTAAATGAAACCGGACACCCTCTCACTGGATCGCTTCACTCTGGCTACCGCCTGGTTCCTTTCCTTAATAATTGCGGTTTTAGCCCCTCTGATTTTTTTTATAACATCCTACCAGAATCTACTTAATGTTCTTGAGTCGCGTGCTCAGCTTACTGCCAATTCAATTAGCAGCATTATCATTTCCAATCCTGACCTTTGGCAATACGAAGATCTCAGGCTTTCAGAAGTTCTCAACCAGCAACCTCATGACATTGTACCGGAGCTTCGGCAAATTATTTCTAATAACGGGAAGTTGATCGCCCAGAATCGTCAGAACATTCGGAGACCTTCAGCATCCTTTACAATGAATATCCATGAAGCAGGAACGGTGGCCGGGCAAATCAAGGTTACCAGGTCACTTAATCCTCTCCTGGCCAGAACATTCCTGATTACAATCTTCTCCATATCTGTTTCAGTAATTTTATTTTCCGTATTCCGCACAATTCCCATCCGCATCATTAAAAGAGCCTACCAATCAGTTGAGGACAGTGAAAAAAAATACCGACTGCTGTATGAGACCATGACAGAAGGCATGGCACTCCATAAAGTTTTTTTTGATAAGAACGGAGCAGTTGTTTCGCTAACAGTTATTGATGCAAACCAGAGCTGTGCAACCATGCTGAATTTTGAATTAAGCCATATTGTAGGCAAAAACAGCCTGGAACTTTTCGGAAGCACCCTGCTGGAATTCATTTCAGAGAAGATGCCAATTGACATTGGCAGTACCAGTCCTTTCGAACTGCAGTTGCCGGGCAGGCAGAAATTTTACAATGTCCACATTTTTTCACCGGACCAGGGTCTGATTGCCACGCTGTTTGAGGACATAACCGAACGCAAGAAGTCAGAACAGAGAATCCATCGTATGGCCTACTTTGACACTTTAACCGGTCTGCCAAACAGGATCCTTTTTATGGACCGCCTTAACAAGGCCATTTCAATAGCAGACCGGGAAGACAAAAAGCTGGCTGTACTTTTTCTTGACCTGGATCACTTCAAAGAGATCAACGACACCCTGGGTCATGACGCAGGCGATCAGTTGCTGGTAGAAATCAGCAAGCGCCTGAGTCTGAATATTCGCACAAGCGATACCCTCTCCCGTTTTGGCGGTGATGAATTCGTATTTGTTATTACCAGTCTTGACGATCAACAGAATGTAACTTTTGTTGCCCAGAATCTGATCAACGCCATTCAGTCTCCATTCCATATTTCAAGTAACGAACTCAATGTAACCTGCAGTATCGGCATCTCCATTTTCCCCAATGACGGGAGCACCTCCGAAATACTCATCAGAAACGCAGATCTGGCCATGTACCACTCCAAAGAAACCGGACGCAACACCTACAACTTTTACTCTCCTTCCATGAATGAAAAAGCAACCTTACACAGAAACATTGAAACAGGGCTGAGAAATGCCCTTGAACATGGCGAGCTATTTCTGAAATTTCAACCTGTAGTAAACATTGTTACCAATCAAATCACCGCCGCAGAAGCTTTTGTACACTGGAATCACCCCACACGGGGCATGATTCCGCCGACAGATTTCATAACCCTGGCTGAAGAAACCGGCCTGATCATTCCTGTGGGCGAGTGGGTTCTGAATACTGTGTGCAGTAAAATCAATGCCTGGTGTGAAGCCGGGCTTCCACCTATCAGAGTTTCGGTCAACATTTCCAACAGACAGATGGAACAACAGAATTTTATGGAACAAATCAAGATGGCTCTCTCTGCAACAAATGCAAATGCCTCTCAACTTGAAATTGAATTTACCGAAAGCTGCCTTGTTGATATCAATAATGAGACAATTGCGGATGTCTTCAAATTGAGAAATTTCGGGGTTGCAATAACCATAGAAGACTTTGGAACCGGTTATTCATCAATCGGTTACATCCGTAACCTGCTGATTGACCACATCAAAATTGACCGACTTCTAATCAGGGATATCACTTCCAACATACTTGATCAGGCCATAGTCGAAGCTGTTTTTGCCATGTCAAATAAGCTGGGGATCCAGATAATTGCCGAGGGAGTTGAAACAGTTGAACAGCTGAACTACCTCCGGGCGCTTGGCTGCAAAGAGATCCAGGGATATTTTTTCTATCATCCCATGTGTGCATGTGATTTCGAGTTACTTTTGAAAAAGCAAGGTGAGCTCGCCAAATAAATTTTGCAATGAACTGAAATCGATTGTAATCCCGTTTTGCCTGTACCTCAACAGACAGCTAACAACGGCAACTTCACAATTATTTAAAAAACATGTTGATTTTCATAGTGATTTACTACTATATTAAAAAATTACATATCATAGAACAGGCAAAATGCAGGTAACTGCATGACGCAAAGCCACCTGTCCTGAAAAGGAAAGAGGGGTTACCTAAATGGCCAAAAAAAAGATGAACGCCATTTTTAAAAAAATGGCGTTTTTTTGTTTTTAATCCGGTTAATCTGCAAATAAGCTTATTTCAGCAAATATATTCCTACACGCACAATGTTGTGACACCAAAACTTGAAATGCAATGTATCAGGAGAAAATGGATGAAGAATTTTACAATCGGGACACGTTTATTGGCAGGATTTTCAATTGTCGCATTACTACTGGTCATCGTTATAGCAACTGGTATCAACAGCCTTCTCAACAGCGGAGAACAACTTGAAAATGTAAATCGGATAAGCGATTTAAGCTCAAACGCCGCAAAAGTTCAGCTGAGCATCAAGAACGTTGATGAAGGGATAAAAGGTCTGATTCTGGTCGATAACGCAGCTGACCGGGAAAAGATAAACGCACAAATTGAAGAAAGTCGAAAAATTTATCGCGAAAGCATCGCATTTGTTGAAAAAAGCACCAAAACACCGGATGGAATAAAATTAGTTGGAGATCTTAAAAATGCCATTGGTACAGAGCTTGAAGTCAATAAAAAACTAACGGCTGCAGCACTGAGTAACGACACCACACTGTTCAGATCAATTATGAATGGTGAAGGCGACAAGGCCATTGCAAATACATCCAAATCTGCTAAAGCATTGTTGGATTATTATGAAAAACGGACTGACCTGCGCGTGGCCACTGCAAGAGACGCAGGTAAAAATGCAATTCTGGTCATGTCAGGACTAGGCATTGCAGCACTGATTTTGAGCATTTTAACATCCATAATAATAACACGCAGCATCAAACGGCCACTGGATGAAATTATCCGCTCCATAACTGTAATTGCCGATGGAGATTTATCCCGGCGCGTAGATTTTGAAAGCAGGGATGAACTTGGAAATCTCTGCAAACATTTCAATGATTTTGTTGGAAAGTTTCAGAACATCATGTTTCAACTTACAACAGATGCAAGCAAAGTAGCATCTGCCTCAACACAATTGCTGGGTACGGCACGCCTGATGGCAGAGGGGTCAGAAGAAGTTGTAGCCCAGGCGAATACAGTCGCCACAGCAGGCGAAGAGATGGCAGCCACATCAAACGACATTGCCCAGAATTGCCATTTGACGGCACAAAGTGCCCAACGGGCTAATGACTCCGCCCTGGAGGGAGCACGAGTAGTTCAGGCTACTGTAGCAGTTATGGGATTAATTGCAGACAGGGTAAAAAGTGCTGCAGAGACCGTTGAATCCCTTGGAGCCCGTTCTGACCAGATCGGTGCGATTGTTGGGACTATTGAGGATATTGCTGACCAGACTAACCTGCTCGCCCTCAATGCTGCGATTGAAGCAGCCAGAGCCGGCGAACAGGGTCGGGGTTTTGCTGTTGTAGCCGATGAGGTCAGGGCGCTTGCAGAGCGAACAACTCGCGCAACCAAAGAAATTTCCGACATGATCAAATCCATTCAAAAAGAAACAAAAAGTGCGGTAACAGCTATGGAAGAGGGAAATAGCGAAGTCGAGCGCGGCACACAGGAAGCTGCCCGCTCAGGCAAGGCCCTTGAAGACATTCTCGAGCAGATCAATGCTGTTACACTTCAAGCAAACCAGATCGCTACGGCTGCTGAAGAACAGACTGCAACTACCAGTGAAATAAGCAGCAATATGATGCAAATAACAAATATCGTACAAAGAACAGCACAAGGTGCAGGAGATACATCAGAGGCCGCAAAAAGCCTTTCCTCAATGTCCGAGGAGTTACAGGCAATTGTTCGCCAGTTTAAAGTTTCTTAAATCGATAAAAATGTGAGGCATGTCTCCTTTAACTGCCAGCATACAGCTGACAGACTAAGGAGACGGCCTTAAAAACTATTGGCACTTGCGTCACACTGAGACATCAAGTATTCTTTTTTTGTTTTATATTATTATCCTTTTCTATTAAAAAGGACCAGACCTGTGACTAAATTTAAATCATTAATATTGACTGCACTGTTTTTGGTAAGCAGTATTACCACTGCCAGCACCTGCCAGGCCTCAGAGACAATCCGTATCAACGGTTCCGGAATTGCCCTGGATATGATGAGACCATTGATTGCTGCCTACTTAAGGTCAAACCAGAATGCACATATTGAGATGGGAAAACCTCTGGGAAGCTCAGGTGCAACAAAAGCCCTGATTGCTGGGGCCCTTGACATGGCAGTATGCAGTAGAGGTCTAAATCCGGAAGAAGCAGCACAAGGGGTGACACAGAAAAAGTACGGTATAACACCGCTTGTCATAGCAACGGAAAAGTACGTCCCCAAATCCGGAATCAGTACTAAAGAGCTTGAAGATATCTTCACCGGCAAGCTGGCTACCTGGGAGAATGGTGAAAAAATCCGGCTGGTTCTACGTCCCCAGGAAGATATTGACACCAAAATTCTACGTAAGCTGTCCAGTGGAATGAACAGTGCCATTGATACCGCACATGCAAGAACTGGAATGATTATGGCAATTACTGACCCGGAATCATATTCTGCAATCAGCAGAACTCCAGGAGGCATAGGCACTACCGGCATGAACAGTATTATCAGCGAAAAGCTGAACCTTAAAATACTATCGCTTAACGGCATTAAACCATCATTGCAGACAATCTCAAACGGGACTTATCCCCTGACAAAAGAAATCAACTTCTCAATCACCACTAAAACACCTCCTGCTGCCCTAAAACTGATCAACTTTATTTTTTCCCGACAAGGCCGTACTATTGCTGAAAAATCAGGCGTATTAGTTACTGCCGGTTTACCAGAAGGCAAGTAGACTATTGAAGCAGCCAGGAAACTCCATAGAACGTTTCACACTTGGCGTTGCGTGGATATTATCGGCATTGATAACATTTCTTGCTCCAGCCACCTTTTTTCAGGTTTCATATCAGCACCTGAAGACCGATTTAATGGTTCAGACAGAGCTGAGCGCCAACGACATCTCTGAACTGATCAAGTCAAACCCTACATTGTGGCGCTACGAAGAGCTCAGGCTGACTGAACTGCTCAAGCGTCGTTCAAAAAGCACTTCTGGTGAAACCAGGGTTATCTACGATACAAATTCCAATATTATTGCAAAAAATGCTCTTGAAGAACCTTTAGCCCACATACATATAGACCATGATATTTTTGATGCAGGTACTGTTGCCGCCCGTATTGAGATCACCCGCTCTCTCTGGCCATTGTTGCGGCAAACTTTTTTAGTTGCACTATGTTCAGCTGTAATCTCCTCAATAATATTTTTCACTCTTCGAATTCTGCCCAGACGGTCAATCAAAAAGGCATATCAAGCCCTAAGCGAGAATGAGAAAAAGTACCGCTCACTCCATGAAACTATGAAGGAGGGAATGGCACTGCATCGCGTCACATTTAACAGCAGTGGAGAATTATCCACTTTCACAGTCATTGACGCGAATCCATCCTGTGCAGACATGTTCAACTGCAGTCAACAGGAACTTATCGGGAGCGACAGCCTTACCCTGTTCGGCAAAAAATTCAATGAGTCTCTTTCCGAACTGCTTAATGTCTTTGAGCATGACAATTCATATTCCTTTGAAATCACTTTGCCTGATAAAGGCGGGTTTTTTCTGGTGACGGCATTCTCAAAAAATCCGGGAGTAATCACAACCCTTTTCGAGGACATAACAGAACGCAAAAAATCAGAACATAAAATAAAAAAAATGGCTTTTTCCGATCAGCTCACAGGCCTGCCAAATCGAACTCTTTTTCAGGACCGCCTGAATCAGGCCATTGCTCAAGCGGAACAAAACGGCAGCAGCCTGGCTGTTTTTTACCTGGACCTGGACAGTTTCAAGATCTTCAATGACACAATGGGCCGTGCCACCGGAGATCAGCTGCTTATTGAAGTAAGTCGAAGACTGAGAGGCCAGATCCGCATTAGCGATACTTTGGCACGCATGGGAGAAGATGAATTCTGCATCGTTGCAACGAACCTCGGGAAAGAGATTAATTCCACTTACATTGCCGGCAAGCTTATCAACTCGATTCTGCCTCCATTCCAGATCGGAAACAAAGAACTGCATGTAACAACCAGTATCGGCATTTCTGTTTTTCCAGATAACGGAAGTGATGCGGAAACACTGATAAAGAGTGCTGACATGGCCATGTATTCTGCAAAGAAAGCCGGAAGAAACAGCTATAACTTTTACTCTCCGGAAATGAACAACACAGCACAAGCACGCATGGAGCTTGAAAACGGAATACGAAATGCCCTGGAACGCGAAGAATTTTTTATTGAATTCCAGCCGATTATGAATACGAGTACCCAGACTATTGTAGCGACTGAGGCGTTGGTGAGATGGAACCACCCTACTCGCGGGAGAATCCCGCCTAACGAATTCATTCCTTTTGCAGAAGAAACCGGATTGATTCTTCCTCTGGGAGAGTGGATTCTGCGTACCGTCTGCCTCAAAATGAAGCATTGGAGTGATGCCGGTCTTCCTCAGATCAGATTTTCGGTAAATGTATCAAGCAGGCAGATAGAACAGCAGAATTTTGCGGAAGTTGTCAGAGAGGTTCTGCATTCAACAGGCGCAAATGCCGCCCAGCTTGAAATTGAACTGACCGAGAGCTGTCTTGTCAACCACGTCGGCAACAACATTGCCGAAATCTTTGACCTGCGTGATATTGGAGTATCCATTGCAATTGATGATTTCGGCACCGGCTATTCCTCCCTTGGTTATATCAAGACCCTTCAGATTGATCACATTAAAATTGACCGGTCATTTGTCAACGACATCAATACCAATTTCCATGACCAGGCGATTGTGGAAGCCATTATCGCCATGTCACAAAAACTGGGTATTCAAAATATCGCTGAAGGGGTCGAGACTGCGGAGCAACTGGAATTTCTGAGGGGACAGGGCTGTAAGGAAATTCAAGGGTATTATTTCCATCGACCACTTTCCGTGGATAATTTTGAAACACTTTTAAGAGAACAATTGTAAGCGCCGGAATTACAGATAGCGACTTTTCAGGGTGCCTTATATTTCCGGCACCTTTTTTATTTTATCGTCATCATGGCAAAGTGACCAAGGAGTGTTTATAGTATAGGGTATGGATAATAATGCAGATTTTGAGGTGGATGGTGATCAGGAAAACTGGCTGCCTTTGCATCCACTGAACCGTAAATCACTGACTAAAAAACAGGTTGATCTTCAGGCGCTGGTGCTTGACTCACGCTCAATACCATGTGTCATCAAGCCGGATGGTTCTGAATGGCAGCTGTTTGTGCCAGAGGAACACCTGGATGAAGCATGCAATGAACTGAGACAATTCAATGAAAAAAACAGGAATTGGCCACCACGCCTGCCGCCGTCACGGGCCCTGATTGAAAACACACTGCCGACCATCTGCGTACTGATTCTGCTGGCGACCTTTCACAATGTAACACTGCTTGGCCCATCATCAGCCACTATGGGTTTTATTGATCTGCAGGCGCTCGGTATGGCACATACTGCGGCGATCCTTGACGGCCAGTGGTGGCGACTTGTCACAGCCTTGACCCTACATGCCAACCTGGTGCATCTGGCCAGCAACCTGACCATCGGTGGGGCTTTTATCATTTTTCTATGCAGAGAACTTGGTTCCGGCCTTTCCTGGAGCCTGCTGCTGACCACCGGCATCCTGGGAAATCTGATTAATGCCATTGTCCAGTCACCGGACCATCGCTCTGTGGGTGCCTCAACCGCTGTTTTTGGAGCTGTTGGGATATTGTCCGCCATCAGCATGGTGCGCTACCGCCGCCACCTGCTGAAACGCTGGTTCATCCCGGTGGCCGCAGGTCTGGCTCTGCTGGCGCTACTGGGAGCGGAAGGAAAACAGACTGACCTGGGGGCGCACCTGTTCGGATTCTTTATCGGTATTCTGTGCGGAACAGCATCTGAATTTTTAACAGCACGCTACGGACGCCCCAACACACTGCTTAACACACTGCTGGCACTTGTCAGCACTGCTGTTGTCATAACCGCCTGGTGGATGGCCATAGGACTGGGTGGTTAATTTTCTGAGAACTTCCGAACAAATAATTTCCATTCATTTGTCCTTCCATAAAAAAAGGCGCCCCTTGCGGAGCGCCTATCTGAAAGCTTCACTTTATGATAACAACTATTGAACTAGCGCATCATTTCGAAGAATCTGTCTTCACAGGTTTCATCCTTGATATCGATGAACTTGTTACAGATGAAAGTCAGCATGTTGATGACGCCCTGATAGCCGATCAGCGGATGACGGTGCAGGTTAACCCGGTCGAAGATCGGGAAGCCGAAGCGGAACAGCGGGATCTTGGCATCGCGGGCAGCAAACTTGCCGTGGGTATCGCCGATCATGGCATCGACCGGATCGGTCATAACCAGGCTGCGCAGGTGCCAGAGGTCCTTATTCATGTAGATCTTGCAGCCTTTGCCGTAAAGCGAGGCATCCAGCATGCCTTGAATTTCTTTTTCCAGTTTCTTGCTGCCTTTGCTGCAGAGGATGTGGTAAGGCTTGGCCCCCATTTCCAACAGAAAGGATACATAACCTACCAGGTAATCCGGATCGCCGTAAACAGCAAACTTCTTGCCGTGCATATACTGATGGGCATCTGTCATGGCGTCAACAGCGCGACCGCGTTCTGCCTTGATGGATTCCGGAATAGCCTTTCCGAACAACTCGGAAATCTTCATCAGGAAAGCGTCGGTTTTTTCGATACCAAATGGCAGCGGAAGGCTGGCATGTTTGCCGGAGAAATTATCCTTTACCCAACCGTAAGTCTTGGTTGCACTGTAAGGCCCCAGACTTAGAGTAGCCTTGCCGTTAATGGAATCTGCTGCATCATCCAGCTTGGTTCCTCCGGCATAGAGGTGATAAGTACCATCACATGGTGAATCAAATGTTTCGGAAATATCAGCCAAAATTGTAGTCGGAATACCGAATTCCTTGAGAATACGCTTGTATTCACGGTAGTTGCCGGTGTTAAAATCGCAGCCGGGAATCAGGTTCAGCTTGCCGGTGCAGCGCCCCTCCATCTTCTTGCCTTCAGTCAATGTCTGCATGATTGACAACAACATCGCGTCATAACCATGGATATGTGAACCGTTGAAGCTGGGAGTATTTGCATAAGGAGCCAGATAATCCTGTGGAACTATGTTTTTATTACGGGCGTTCTTGATGAAGGCGGTCAGGTCATCACCGATAACCTCAGGCATGCAGGATGTGAAAATAGCCATCATCTTAGGCTTATACATCGCATAGGCATTTTCCATGGCCTCATGCAGGTTGTTCTGTCCGCCGAATACTGCGCCGTCCTCAGTCATGGCATCGGAAACGGCCGGAGCAGGCTCACGGAAGTGACGGTTGAGGGTTGAGCGGTAGTAGGAAGCACAGCCCTGTGAACCGTGTACAAAAGGCAGGGTACCTTCAAAGCCGTGGGCAACAAGCTCGGCACCTAGCGGCTGGCAGGCATGGGCCGGATTGATCACCAGCGCCTGACGGGCAAAGTTTTTCTCTTTATACTCTTCCGAATTAATCCATTCCTTAACCCGTGCTATCTCTTCAGGTGGGGTCTCTGTAACATATTTAACGGCAGCTGCCGATTCAGTCGCACTCATGGTGTATCTCCTTTGGGCCGACGACTAATCTGTCGCACGGTCGGATATTGTTTATTGCTTTTACCTTCCGGCGTCCGATTTTGATGCCAGGTCGGTGGGGGCCAAGTGTTCCCGCGGAGGCGTAGCAGCGCTACGCCTCACAAGAGGAACACGAAGGCCGCCGCCGAGATGGCGCAAAAGCGGGCATCGCTATACCTAGAAAGGTGCTTTTACTAGCTTCCAGGTCGGGCTATTTACTGCCATATCAATGTCACGGGCGAAAATCTCAAACCCGTTGTAACCATGATAAGGACCTGAGTAATCCCAACTGTGCATCTGACGGAACGGGATACCCATCTTCTGGAATACGTATTTTTCCTTGATACCGCTGCCGATCAGGTCCGGCTTGAGGGCATGGGCAAACTGTTCGAACTCATACTCGGATGGATCGTCATATACTACTGTAGAGTCAGGCATTTCCGGCATGGTACGCTCATAGTCATCGTTGTGTGCAAACTCATAACCGGAGCCAACGCAATCCATTCCCAGGTCTTCATAGGCGCCGATGGTATGGCGAGGACGGAGTCCACCAACCAGCAGCATGACTTTTTTGCCTTCCAGGCGTGGGCGGTACTCATCGATAATTGCTTTCATAATCGGCTCGTACTTGGCGATGGCTATTTCTACCTTATCCTGAATAGTCTGGTCGAAACGGGCACCGATGGCGCGCAGACTTTCCTTGATCTTGGTAGGTCCAAAAAAGTTGAACTCCAACCAGGGAATACCAAACTTCTCTTCCATCACGCGGCACATGTAGTTCATGGAACGGTAGCAGTGAATCAGGTTCAGCTTGACAGTATGGGTTGCGGCAATCTTTTCCAACTCGCCGTCACCTGTCCAGACTGACTTTACATTCAGACCGATCTCCTCCAGAAGCGCCTTGGCGGACCAGACGTCACCACCAATATTGTAATCGCCGATCAGCGAAATATCGTAAGGACTGGATTCCGGGAATTCACGTGTACCGATGATGTAGTCGCGGATGGTATCGTTGGAGATATGGTGACCCAACGACTGGCTGACGCCACGGAAGCCTTCACAGTTACAAGGAATGATCGGGATATCCAGATCTACTGTTGCCTTCTTGGCCACAGAGTTAATATCGTCACCGATCAGACCGACCGGACATTCTGACAATACGGAAATACCTTTGGCCAACGGAAACAGGTCGTGTGCTTCTTCCAATAGCGTACGCAACTTCTTGTCGCCACCGTAGACGATGTCCTTTTCCTGGAAATCGGAAGTAAACTGCATTGCAAACTGGTCAACACCGTTGGTGCCGGTTACCAGGTTGCGGCGCGTGCCCCATGAGTACCAGCCACATCCGACCGGTCCGTGAGAAACGTGGACCATATCGCGGATCGGGCCCCAAACAACACCCTTGGCGCCTGCATAGGCACAACCACGAGCACTCATGACACCGGGAACGGTTTTACGGTTGGACTTGACACATGATGAAGAGCCTTCCGGATCATTAGGTGCCAGGTGAGGCGCACGTTTTTTCTTCGCCTTCTCCGGATAGATTTCCAGAGCTTTATCGATCATAGCCTGAGTCGACTCTTTGGTAATTCCTTCTACTTTTCTGACTGAATTTGACATAAAGATCTCCTGTCGGAGTGCGCAATCTCGCAACCCCGTAGTTTCAATCCAAATTGATTAACCTGATTAGGTAAAACTGTTTGAAAATTAAGCGGCTTGTTCAGCTACACCAACGATACTCTCATCTTCTGCTTCCATAATTCCGAATTCCATCAACAGATCTTCCAGCTCTTCCATCTCCAGCGGAGTAGGAATTACAAGCATCTTGTTATCAGCAATCTTCTGGGCCAGAGTACGATATTCCTGAGCCTGTTTATGCTCCGGGGAATACTCGATTACTGTCATCCTGCGCAATTCTGCTCTCTGAACCTGATTATCACGCGGTACAAAGTGAATCATCTGTGTGCCGAGTTTTGCTGCCAGAGCGCTGATCAGCTCATATTCCATATCGGTCTTACGTGCGTTACAGATCAGACCGGCCAGACGAACCTTGCCGGATGTTGCATACTTGAGAATACCTTTTGCAATGTTGTTGGCTGCATACATTGCCATCATTTCGCCGGAACAGACAATATAGATCTCTTCAGCTTTGCCTTCACGGATCGGCATGGCGAATCCACCGCAAACAACGTCACCAAGAACATCGTAGAAAACAAAGTCAAGATCTGGTGTATATGCACCGTTTTCTTCCAGGAAGTTGATGGCAGTAATAACACCACGGCCGGCACAACCAACACCCGGCTCAGGTCCACCGGACTCGACACATTTTACATCACCATATCCGACCTTCATTACATCTGCCAGTTCCAGGTCCTCTACTGTTCCCAACTCACGAACCAGATCCATTACGGTGTTCTGGGCTTTGGCGTGCAGGATCAAACGGGTTGAATCCGCTTTAGGATCGCAACCGACGATCATTACTTTTTTTCCAAGTGATGCCAAACCTGCAACTGTGTTCTGTGTTGTTGTGGACTTACCAATACCGCCTTTTCCGTAAATAGCTATCTGTCTCATGTGAAGCTCCTTTCGCCACCAATCTGTGGCTTTCGATTTTTTTCGGGGCAATAAAAAAGGCGCCCCATTCCTGTGAATGGCGGCGCCTTTGCCGAATCCGTATTATTTTTTTGTCAGTGCTGCTTTTGATTATTCTATTGCATTGGTTGTGCCAATTTTATAAGTACCTGATTTTATTTGATAGTACATTTGCAAATCTTTCAATTTCAGTTTTTTACCCAGCTTTTGCCTCTTTTTTGTGCAGAAGTGCTTTTTCAAAACATCAACTAAACTTTACTTTATTGCAAACAAAACAGGCAATACAGATCAAAAACGGATCCGGCACGAATCAAACTATACACTTATCCCATCCCGCAAGAGATTGACCACTTTTCAACCCAACTGAACCACTTTGATCGGCTCCTGCACCGTAGCCATTCTCAGGTACTTATCAGCGCTTTCCAGCAGGATATCCATCGCCATCCCCTGCTTATCCTTTTCGGCATTGAACCCGCTAACACCAAATACTGCCGTCAATTTATGCTCTTGCCCATGAATCGGTATCAGCATCGAGCCGATCCTAAGCCTGAGACGCCGGGCAACTATCATTGCATCCTGTGCCCCGGTTTCCGGCAACGCTATCAGGAACTCACCTTCACCATATCGCGCCACCCAATCCACATCTTTCCTGATTCCTTCAACGAAACACTCCGCAACCGCCTTGAGCACAAGATCACAAGCATAGTGCCCATGTTTTACCCGAATCTGCTCAAAATCACTGATACCAGCAATCATAACCGACAGAGGCCTTTGATAGCGGTAAGCGCGAACAATTTCCTTGGGCAGGCGATCTTCCAGATAACGCCTGCTAAACACCCCTGAAACCGGATCAACAAACGACAGGCCCCTGACTTCCTCCATATGCCGTTCACGAATTGCTTCCAGTTCAAGTATCCGCCTGGCTGTTTTCAGTCGGGCATGCAGCTCCGGCTTGTGGATAGGCTTAATGAGGTACTCGTCTGCGCCCGACTCAAGTCCGACAATGATATCGTTCTTGGACTCCTGTGAAGTAAGAATAATTATATAAGTGTAGCTTAAAGACGATTTTTCGTTTCTGATCTCTTTGCACAGCTCAGGGCCGCTCATACCCGGCATAACCCAATCCGTAATAACAATCGGATACAAATTGGTTCGATATAAACTGAGAGCATCTTCCCCGCTTTCCGCCGTTGTGACCGGATACCCGGCCAGCGTCAAACTATCTTCCAGGATGCTTCTTAACAGTTGATTGTCATCAACAACTAGAATATGCGGCAATGTTGCACCGATTGGTGTGATGTCAGCCATGTACCCTCCGAAATCCAATAACATTTACAGCCAGACGGCTTAAAAACGGTTCGTAAAGCAGCGACAAGAACCCCGCATCACGATTGTACCAAATAGCGACAACGATACTTTATATTGGCTATCACACAAAGTCCAGCGCACCTTTTAATGAAAAACACAGGTTCACTATTCCTGAAGTGGAATATGATTAACCAATCTAAAATTGGGCATGTTTATTTTTTACTGGAAGGAGTGACTTATGAGCAGACTACACCCGGCGAACCCGACCGGATTTATGCCGATGAAGTTTGCCGCTTTTTTTGCTGTTACGTTGATACGACTTGGAGTGTACCTGGGATACTGATGCCATCCTGACACCGTGTCTGCCAACCGGTTTTTTCCGCATCGACAACCGAACACGTTGCAGAGTTAAGGGGATTTTTGCAATAACCGGAATTGTTGCAACACGAAGAGTGTCACCAGTCCGCCGGAACTCTTCCACTGCAATGGTTGAAATATCGCTGCGCAGTTGATTAAACCCTCTGATATTCTTGTAATCCAAACGATTGGTTAATAGAACCACGAACAGATCCAGCCCGGGATCTATCCAGATTGAAGACCCGCTGTACCCGGTGTGGCCAAAGGAAACCTCTGAGAACAATTTACCCTTCGCAGCAGAGTAAGGAGATTTTATATCCCATCCCAGGCCTCGTACCACTTCGCTGTTACTACAGGAAAATGGTGCCGTCATCTGTTTCACTGCCTGTTCGGACAGGATACGCCTGCCGTCAATCACACCACCTGCCAGCAGTAATCTGGCAAATCTGGATAAATCCTGTGCTGAGCTGAATAGACCGGCATGGCCGGCCACACTGCCAAGGCGTTGCGCATTACGATCCTGAACGGTTCCGCTGTCGGCTCCTAATGTGGGTGCAATCCGGTCAGCCAGATCCAGTGTTGGCAAGAACATGGTCTCGGAGGTAAAAAGAGGGACAAAGATTTTTTCGTGGCAATAGGTATCCAGAGTCTTCCCTGAAACACGCCGGACCAACTCTCCCAACAGAATAAAATTGATATCTGCATAGTTGAAGCTGCTGCCTGGCCGTTGACGGCTTGCTTCTGCTGCCACCCTGGAGACGGCTGTCTTCATGGCCTGATTTGAACTCATATCAAAGTCGGTCAGCCCAGACGTGTGAGTCAGCAGGTGAAGTATTGTTGCATTTCCCAAATCAGAGCCCTTGAATTCGGGAAACCAGCGAATCAACGGATCTTTCAGTGAAATGCGCCCTTCATCCAGCAGTTTCATTATTGCCGGTGCGGTTGCAATTACCTTTGTCAATGAAGCCACGTCAAAAATAGTCTGTTCATCAAGCGGAGGTGAATCAGGACTGGCATTAAGCCTTCCACGGGAGGTGCTGGAGATAATTCCGTTGTGATTGCCTATCACAACAACTCCACCACCAATCAGGTTGTTGGAAATGGCCCGTTCCATAAGAAAATCAATTGTGACGCTGCGGCCGTAATCAGGTATTCCAACAGAAGCAAACAGAGGAGAAACAGAAAAGAATATGGAGAGCAGAATTGTACAGCAAAATAAAAGCATGCTATGCCTTGTTGGAATGCAGGTTGTTGATCGCATCTGCCGGCACCCTATCCGGACAGCGTTCAGGCATTCCAGCATTTACCATAGCATGCCTGCCGGTGTTAGTATTGTGATATCTATCACCTGAACAAGTTAGTTTACATCTGGAAAAGCTGGAGATCAAACTGTTGCGCTACGCTTTCTGATTTATCTGCTATAGTTAAGCAATGAAACTCAATGAGTCTATTAAATGAAACGACGTGAATTTCTAGAGCTGGCAGCTTCCTCTGCCGGCGCCCTGCTGCTTGGAGCCTGTGCCACAAGCCCCCCCTTGAAACTGGATGCAAATCTGTCCGCCACTATTGATCGTCTACCCTACCGGGGACTGGCCATGTCCCTGCCGGAAGAGCAGGATTACGTGGCACACATCGAAGGGAAGATTCCTACGGGTCTGCGGGGCACATATTTCCGCAACGGACCGGGACTGTTCGAGCGGGACGGAGTTCGCAAGCGCACCATCCTGGATGGCGACGGCATGATTCAGCAGTTCCGTTTTCATGACAAAGGTGTTCATTACCGGACCAGGTTCGTTCAAACGGAGAAATACCGCGCAGAATCCGCTGCCGGAAAGTTCATCTATCCATCCTGGAGCACTCAGGCCCCCGGCGGTTTTCTGAAGAACTTCTGGATTACTGAAGGCATCAAAAGTCAGGCCGGTATTACGGTTTACCTGTTCAACAACAAACTTTATACATTTGATGAATCCTCCTACCCCTATGAGCTTGACCCGGTAACTCTGACAACCATCGGCGAGACCTCGTTAGGTATTCCACGCGAGGAGACAGTCTTTTCGGCCCACTCCAAGATAGATCCCCATAACGGTGAATGGCTGCACTTCGGCGTGCTTTACGGCCCGTCACCACAGCTGCACATAAGCGTATTCCATGCAGACGGTCGCCTGAACTATCACCGGGTAGAACCGATGCCGCGTTTTGTCTACATTCACGACTGGTTCATCTCAACCAACTATCTTATTATCAGCCTTCATCCGGTCGATATAGATTTTTGGCCGGCCCTGCTGGGGCTGCGCAGCATTTCCGACTCTCTGCGCTGGAGGCCGGAAAAAGGCAACCTGCTGCTGGTCATCCCACGCAACCCATCCGGAAAGACGCATCAGCTCGAAGCGCCCTCCTGCTTCATGTGGCACTCCATCAATGCCCGTGACAATGGCAACGAAATTGTTGCCGAGTTTATCGGTTACGATAATCCGGATCACTTCGTGGGCAAAGACCCGGTTATCTCTGCCGTCATGCAGGGCCGTGAGGGTGAACACAAGTATCCCGGCCTGCTGCGGCGCTTTGTGATTGATGTACCGGGCAAAAAGGTGAGAAATGAGATCATCGGCTCAGACAATTGCGAGTGGCCGCGTATTGATGATCGTCTATTATGTGGTTCATATCGCCATGTCTGGCTGGCTCAGGCAAAAGCAGGAGATTTTTTCGCATCTACAGTTGATCGGTATGATATGCAAAATGGCAAGGTGGATCGCTACGATTTCGGAAAACAGGTCTACTGCTCCGAACCGTATTTTATCCCGCGACCGGGTGGTGGTCATGAGGAAGGGTGGATACTGACGGAAGGTCTGGACGGGAAGAGTGGGAAAGCCTTTCTGGCGGTCCTTGACGCGGCACACCTTGCCGACGGACCACTGGCGGTGGTGCATCTTAAACATCATGTGCCCTACAGTTATCATGGCTGCTGGCAGGCTGGCAGTTGAATATAGTGTGGTTTGACAGGTAACAAAAGAAGTCTGGGAGCTTCACCGCTCCCTAGAACACCTTGCAAACTGAAGATAGCATCACTGATATGCAAGCATATATTGCTTTCAATATAGGGACATAAAGGGACATGCTGATAATTGGCAATAACCAGCATGTCCCTTTATTACTGTGCCATAACGATACCCCACCAAAACCCCTGCGCAATTACGAGGAGCTTTTTTACTGTATTCCATGTTTTTTCTGTTTCGTTGTTGTTCATTGATGGTTATTTCCAGCTACAGGGTAATATATTCAATAAAGTGCATTACACTATTGTTTAGAATATGAAGAAAAATACTCATAAAAATTACGTTTGTTCTTTGATAAACGTAGGTAAATATAAAACCTTGAAATATTAATACCGGAGTAATTGGATTAAAGTAGTGAACGCCTGCAAACAGGCCGATTGACACTATGTACCCAATAAGCACACCGAATCTGTTTTTTAAGATGCTAAAGAAATAGTATCTAAATATTATCTCTTCGCTGACCGGAATGACAATACATGCAAAAGGTAAATGTATGATGTATTTTAGACTTTCCAATGATATTGTGCTGGACGGAGAAGTAATTCCTGAATAAAAATGGCGCACTGCCGCTATTAGAAAGAATATTAAATAAACAGCCAATAGTCCAGAACCACATTCTATTACTGATGGTTTATCAAGCTCTTTTGCCAGCTCAAATCGGCTTACTTTGTGTAAATAATAGATAACCGGCCAGTAACATAATGCAACGGATAAAGTATCGTAAGGTTCACCGGGAGGAAAAAGAAGTGATAGAGACATAAAAAATGCAAATGACAATAGCAATATTAATATTGCTATTGTCATTTCAGAGATACCGCATTTTGTTAATTTTTCATTGGTCATTTATTGTTTTCAAGCATTTAAAGTAGAATTAAGTTTATTAAAATCAATGTGGAAAGTTCGCTTCCGGTATATCAGATATTTTCACTTTAGTATAATCTTCATACATGCCATTTAAATAGTTCCTTATCTCTCCCCCCACAGGCAGTCCGTTGTATTTAGTTGCCAGGCGTTGCGCAATTTGCCCATAATGTGAATTAATTACGCCGTTTGCCGCCGGAATCAATGTCGTTGTAGCCACAGCATTCAAATGAGGTGCTGCCATTATAAATGGGCTGCCAATAACGGCAACACCAGCCGGGGCCATTCCTGCACCAATCATTGGTACAGTAAGGAAACGTGTTAATTCACCCCTGCTTGCCGCCTCATCCATTGACTGCGCAAGATATGCATTTAACGTGGATGAAAATAAAAAGGTTGGCCCCTGAACGCGAGGAAATCCAGCCGCAGTTACTGTATTATTTAGGTCTGACATTTTTCACCTCCAATATTAAAAATTATCTCGGCACATCCCATGAGTCCTCTGCCTCAATTCCAGTTGCCTCCCACGTTACCTTGATCTTCTTGTAAGTGAAAGAAACTGACTCCATATGCCCATAAACGCTATTTGACGCTTGAAGAGTCAATGGTATTGACGGCTGATAGCTTACAACAATGGCATCTTCAAGTGTCGTTGTGTAATAATGCTCTTCGGTCCCATATTTGGTCACGCGATAGAACTTTAATGTAACATCCTTTAGATGCTCGCCGGTGCAAAGGGCCTGGAATATCTTGGGCGAAGCTTTATCTATTTCCTTGACTATGGTCGTGGGGGAATGAACGCGTTTTGCATTCGGCAATCCATCATTTTTACTGGCTGGCATACCTATAGAGTGGTGAAGTTCATAGACAAGGATCGTTCCGTCTCTTCCCTTCATGTCGCAACTTCCTTCAATTTTCCCCCTGCTTTACTCCAGTAACAGTTAAGTGACACGGCATGGGCATAGCTTGATTTCTCCTTTTTTATTTTCAAATTTGAACAGTACTTTTGAATATCGTAAGACCAATATTGAAAACATGGATCCCCCATAGAAACTGCGGGGATGACACAAAGAAATTACTAATGCATCGAAGCACGATATAAACCGAATGGGCAGCTCCGCAGAAGCTGCCCATTCAACTTCTTTTAAACTCAGAAACTTAAAGTTTTACCTCAATTCATAGCAAACTAAACCACCACACCAAACTGCCCGCTATTAACCCACTCTCCCTTTAGCATTGACCAGCAATCACCCGCCTGTTGTTTAAGCACATATTCATAGGGCAGATAACCATATCCGGCCTGGCCCCAGGCAGTGCCCCATGAATTCCTGAAGATCAAAACTCCGGTTGTTTCCTGGGCGCCCGGAGCCGCATTTTTGATTTTCATGTTGTCGTCATATCCCACAAGCATGATTGCATGGCCACCCACTGTTTTGTCCGTTGCAACAGGGAAAGGTATCTTTCCGGTCTGGGTCCCCTGTGTATAGGAATTGTAGACGGTAAACCCGATCATGGAAACATACCCGGCATTCAGAAAATTCTTGATCGTGTTAAGGATTGCAGCCGGAGTGGCTCCCGGCGGATCAAGCCTGTAATACTGGAGAGCCTGAAAACTCTGGGCATAGGCGTAGCAGAATGCGTTCGGCTCCTTGTCGAAATCCGCCACCACATACGGCCAGAATCGCTCCGGCGGTGAGCCGAACAATGCCATGGCGCCCATTGTTGTACGCATAAAGGCCCCTGTGTCACCAGTCCACCCGAGCAGGTTCCTGGTCACCTTGTAAAGAAAGAGCCGAGATGCATTCGTATACGTGCCGAATGCGCGACGTTCAAAATACTCGTACATCCCCACTCCGGCGTTGGCCGTGCATGATCCCAGATTGAGCTGATTTTCAATCGGCGAACACCATGCACGCAGATCAACCACCGCTGCCAGCGGCTCTGCTGACGCTTTTTTACCTTTTGCCTCAGCGAACAATGCCTTGATCTTTTTGTGCTCTACGGTGTAATCCCTGATATCCGGATAATCCGGAATCCAACCCATTCCATAATTTTCGCTCATTTCTGTCTCCTTTGCTTTTTAGTTCCGGCCTGTGGCCGGGCATGAAGACATTAATCTAAACCAACAAAGGTTACGGATTGGATACGGATTAGGAAGAAAATGGATGTTGTGGAATATTTGTGGGAAGAATACTATTCATTGATAACTGCTTCATATGCGACCCTGGTTTGGGCAGATGGCTTCAGGCATTGAACTAATATGACTGCAATAAAGACTGCTTATTACCAATAACCAGCCTTTATCCTTTATCCGATTTTGATGGGTATCAAATGACCTTCTTGCCAAAGTAGCGAATGCAGAATCCAGCCCACGCACAAAGACAAGTCACTGAAATGAAAATTCCGATTACTTCTGCCGCAGTTTGATCCACTCCGTCTTTGATGTCTGGCAAGATTAAAATAACGAATGTAATCCCGAACAAAACGGCCAACGAGTAAAAGAACCATGATCCTGCGCGATAGTTCCTTTGGGTTATTCTTTGGCAGTTAGCACACATCTGGGCTCGCCCGTAAAGTTCAGGTGGCAACTGTCTGGCTGGTTCTTTTCCGCATCTTACGCACAGGCCGGTACTCTGTCGCTGCCCCGTTTTCCGTGACCACACCTCATGAGCAAGGAACACTCCAACGAGTGCGAGTAATATGAATTTACCAAGTACCTCAACCGGATCACTCACTAGTTATTATCTCCTTTATAAATGTGATGAAAAACGGGTCGGGTCTACATTTTTCATTTGTTATGAAGAAAGTAGACGCAACCCCGAGGGTGAACCCCTTCCAATCCTAATTACTTCTCTTCTGATGGAAATCCGCATTTTGGACACTGCTGAACAGAAAGCAGCCACGGAATCCACTCACCGAGGCTCTGTTTTGTGACAGCGTACCAAGGCAACGACAAACGGCAATGTGGGCAACGTACTGACAGACAGGCAAAAAAACTAAAAAGAAGACCACTGAGGCACCCCAAAATATCTAAATAAACCCCATCTATCGTTGCTGATTTTATTGATGTTACACCCGCGCTAATTAATACACCTACAAAGCTAACTATTAATTTCCAGGTTTGATTAGTTGTATATATTATCGAGTTATTAGTACTGGTTTCCAAGATTGCTCCCTTAATTTGTCAACAGGCATTGAATTTTGACCCACCATAGGCGTCCAATTTTGACCCACCCC
>CAZDWS010000010.1:0-189996 GCA_964509295.1 uncultured Geobacteraceae bacterium
GAGCAGAGGATTGAAAATCCTCGTGTCGGCGGTTCGATTCCGTCTCTGGGCACCACTTATTGCGTTTGTAGCTCAGCTGGATAGAGCAACGGACTACGAATCCGTAGGTCGGGAGTTCGAATCTCTCCAAGCGCGCCAACAATTCAAGGACTTACGAGAAATCGTAAGTCCTTTTTTGTTTTACCTCCATTTTTGAACCTCATCACCTGATCCATTTCCACAATCAGCCAGACATAATATAAATTAACTCTATTTATGTTGAAATATGATCTGTCTTACAGTTTAATGTTCAGCCTTATAACTACTCAAATTGATACAAAGGAGTATCACATGCACCTGGTAACAGC
This sequence comes from uncultured Geobacteraceae bacterium, assembly GCA_964509295.1. GTDB lineage: Bacteria > Desulfobacterota > Desulfuromonadia > Geobacterales > Pseudopelobacteraceae > JBGSQR01. Next base: position 348 of record CAZDWS010000010.1, read on the forward strand.
CCTAGGTCACCTCAAAAACAACGTTCTAGTGTTTTCTTTATGTTCAGCATTCCTGCTGACCATGGCAATTGCCCCCGAAGCAAACGCCGGAGCAGCTTTTTGGCAATCAACCAACATCCAGTATCTGTATGGTGGTGGTTTCAAACTTGGCTCAAAAGACCGTTCAACAATAACAGTTGAACATGCCAATGCATGGAAATATGGAGACACATTTTTCTTCCTTGATGTAACCGACCCGGAAATAGACCGCAAAGGCAATAAAACAGGCCTGTACTCTGAATTGTCACCACGCTTCAGCCTCGGCAAGATTACAAATAAAAACCTTTCTTTCCCGTTTGTAAAAGATGTTCTAGTGGCAACAACGCTGGAAATGGGCGATGAATTCCACAACTACCTATACGGTATTGGCCTCAGCCTGGACCTTCCCAAATTCGCTTTTGCAGACCTGAATGTTTATGTCAGAAACGATCCCAACCAAAAGGGTGCCACCTACCAGATTACTCCGGTCTGGTCACTCCCCTTTACGGTAGGAAATGCCAAATTGGTATTTGAGGGTTTTGGTGATTTTGCCGGTTCTGAAGGCAACCTTGCATTCAATATTGATCTTCAGCCGAGATTACTTTTAGACATGGGCAATTTCTGGGGATCACCTGACTGTATCTATGGCGGAACAGAAGTCATTTACTGGCATAACAAGTTCGGCGTCAAAGGTGTTGAGGAAATAGTGCCGCAGGTTATGGTTAAGTGGGTTTTCTAGCCTGCACTTTTAATCTATCGGTCCAAACCATTCCAACACGCAAGTGTCTCAATAAAAGGATGAACAAATGAGGATTGAAGAAGCAAATCAAATATTGAAAGATGCTGACCTGTTGGTCGGGGAAGCCAGTGTTTCATCTGCAATAAGTCGCGTTGCAAGAGAAGTATCTACAAAACTGAGCGAATCAAATCCTGTTGTAATCTGTGTAATGAATGGAGGACTGATCTTTGCCGGCCAGCTTCTGACCCAACTTGTGTTCCCGCTTGAAGTTGATTATGTCCATGCAACCCGCTACGGCCATGAAATTAATGGTGCGCAATTGAACTGGACCGTCAGACCGCAACTGAACCTTAAGGGAAGAACCGTGTTGCTGCTTGATGACATTCTGGATGAAGGTGTTACACTTGCTTCCATTGCAGAGTATTGCAGACAACAGGGTGCTGCAGATGTCCAGATGGCGGTTCTGGTGGAAAAGCTGCACCAGCGCAAAGCCATAGCTGGAATGCGATCAGACTTTACAGGACTGGAAATCGGAGATCGCTTTTTATTTGGTTATGGTCTGGATTATAAGGGTTATTGGCGTAATGCACCTGGAATTTATGCCGTAAAGGGGCTCTGAACATGAAAAAATTTTTTGAGTTTGAACGATTCAAAACCAGCTACAAACAGGAAACCCTGGCCGGAATAACCACTTTTCTGACAATGGCCTACATCATTATCGTAAACCCGGCCATCCTGGAAAATGCAGGTATTCCCAAAGGGCCTTCGATTACGGCCACCATACTTGCATCCGTAATCGGAACGGTCATTATGGCGCTATGGGCACGACGCCCCTTTGCCATCGCCCCCTATATGAGTGAAAACGCTTTCATTGCCTTTGTTGTAGTCAAAGTCATGGGTTATTCCTGGCAGGTGGCACTGGGTGCCGTCTTTATCGCCGGAGCACTTTTCACAGTGTTGACAATCTTCAAAGTCCGCAGTTGGCTGGCCGAGTCAATTCCCATGTCACTCAAAGCCAGCTTTGCAGTAGGCATCGGCCTGTTTCTTACTTTTATCGGTTTAAATGAAATCGGTCTGGTAGCCTTAGGGGTTCCGGGCGCACCGGTAAAACTTGGCAACATCGCCTCGCCTTCCGTTCAGCTGGCGGTGGCCGGCTTTCTTCTGGTTGTGGTATTGATGGCTCGCCGGGTACATGGAGCACTGGTGATCGGAATTATCGCCACAACAATCGGCTCCATCCTTTTGGGCATAACACCGCTGCCAAGTCAATTTATCAGTATGCCGCCATCATTGGAGCCGATTTTTTTCAAGCTGGACATTGCCGGTGCATTGACCGCCCAGTTTTTCCCGGTTGTAATGGTAATTTTTATCATGGCATTTCTGGATACGGTCGGCACACTGATCGGACTTTCCATGAGGGCCGACCTTCTGGATGAAAACGGCAACCTGCCGGAGATCGAACGCCCTATGCTGGCCGATGCTCTGGCAACCATGGCAGCTCCGATTTTGGGTACAACCACAACCGGCGCTTATATTGAATCTGCAGCCGGAATCGAAGAAGGTGGCCGCACCGGTTTTGCGGCGCTGGTTGTAGCAGGCCTGTTCGCCCTTTCACTGTTTTTCGCCCCTCTTTTTACCATCGTACCACCCCACGCTTACGGCATTGCACTGGTTGTTATCGGTTCATTCATGATCCGCCCTATTTCACTGCTCAACTTTGATGACATGACCGAACTAATTCCTGCCTTTCTGACTGTTGTACTGATGATTTTCACCTACAACATCGGTGTCGGTATGACTGCGGGTATGATCGCCTATGTGCTGCTCAAGCTCTTCACCGGACGGGTCGCTGAAGTAAAACCGGGCATGTGGGTTCTGGCGCTGCTTTCTGTTTCACTGTTTGTGTTTCTGCCTAAATTTTAAAACTCATCTCATCTGTTTAAATGGTGGAAGCGCATTGCTTCCACCATTTTGAGTCAGCACTCTTCATTAAACTTAGGATTGCCTTTATATTTCAGCTTGAATAAAATCGGCTGAAAATGCCAGCACTTCTGGCATGAAAGTCCTAAAATCATCTCTCAGTCCCTCTTCATGCAGAATCAGTTCAGCTACCCCGTCAGCCAGTGGATTGGCACGTTGCACCCTCTGCGACATCCGCTCCAGTGCATGCCTGACACCCTCAACTTTACTATATGACGGAATCAGATCCTCGAAGATTCTTGCCAGCCTTTCCTTTAAGAGTTCAGGCAGATACTGTCGACTGGCCTCAACCATTTTCATCGAGTGCTCAAGATAGACCTCCAAAGATTCCTCTGACCACTGGTTCCACTCCTGTGCCAGGAAATGATCATAAAACATGTCCACAAGCACACCGCGCCAGTGACCGTAACTCGAGTTCAGCCGTAATTTGCTCTGCCGGAACAGAGGATGATTATGTGCATAGGAATCTATCCGGCGATGAAGGAGCAGACCGGTGCGCAACCTCGGTGGGTAATCATCGCTGATCCTGCCTTTTACAAAATCCCCCATCATGTTTCCGGTTAAAATCTCCGGGTCATCTCCGGAAAGATAAAGGTGAAACAGAAAATTCAAAATTAACTCCTGCTGAAACTCAATTCATACATGGCTTACCGGCCAGTCCATCTCACCGGACTAACTGGATTTAGCGGTCAGAAACAGCTCAATACTGATAATGTCGCTAACCAGATGCATGCCCAGCTTTTCGAAAAAACGTCCTGAACCGTAGATAACTCCCCACTGGGTCCGGTCAATATCAAATGACGATTGCAGCTTGATCGAACCATCCAACTGGGGAACTATTTCCATGGAAAGAGAGAGCGGCTTTGTCTTACCGGTCAGCAGAAGAGTTCCATCTACAATCACATTCGGTGAACCGACAGTAGCCGCGTCCACTTTTTTCGAACTGCCCACCCTGAAGACAGCAGTTGGATAATTGGCCACATCAAAGAAATCATCACTACTCAAATGACTGATCAGCATTTTATTGTACGCCTGATCTTTCAGGTCGAAATTTACAATTGTGTTCATATCAAGCGTTATTAAACCACAGGACGGTAATCCGTTTTCAATGACAATATTGCCACCGGCAAGATTTAGTGAGCCGTAATGCCTGCCGTTGATATTACGTCCGGTCCATTCCACCCTGCTGGCCGCAACATCCAGAACATAGACGCCATCTGCAAGAGCAGGAATCTCCAACTTAGCTGCCCCCTGAGGTTCAACAGAATAACCTGCCGTCTGCCACGCCTCCAGCCCACCCGCCAGCTCATATACATTCCCGTATCCGGCACGAGTCAGTTTTTCAACAGCAATAGCTGCATCTTTGGAACGGTCACTAGCCCCGTAAACCACAATCCTGGTATTGGGGTCATTAACTATGGAAGCAACCTTATCCAGAAAGACCATTTCAAAAACACAGGCATTCTGCGCTCCCGGAATATGTTCTTTTTCGCAATATTCCGGCGGCAGGGTATCAATGATACAGATAGGTGTTCCGGCGTCACATGCGCATTTCAAGTCAACTACAGTCATTTTGGGTTTCATATAATTCACCTCTTTCAGAAGATTATACAATTTAAAATCCAGACAAAATAAACTTTATGTCTCGTATTTATTATATCCTCAGAGCAGATTTTCTCAATCATCTTTATGCCCTCACATCCTAACCCCAACCTTACTGTTTTTTTAGGTTTATTCATTTACTTACTATAAAATGATATGTATATTTTTGCCGTATATCAGCAGGTTTTTTGAATTTTTTCCGGACTTATTTTACTGGTAGCAGATAAAACGGAGTGATAGTGATTGATTCATTTCGTTGTAGCAACAAAAAGGATAATCCAGGAATGCCACATAAAATGACCCAAAACACCCATTTCACCTATCGCCCCATTGGTATCCTGCGATCCCCATATTCCCGCCGCATCGATGCCCCTCACCAGAGCACGGTGGTGGAAGGTACGGCAACAGGTGATTTCGCCATAGCTACTTTAGTTCTTGAAGATTGGCTGGATGAAAAAGTCATTCAGGACCTGAGCGAATTTGACAGGCTTTGGCTGATCTTCGCCTTTCATCTAAGTGAAGGCTGGAAAAGCAGTGTCAAGCCACCTCGCGGTGGACCAAAGCGTGGCGTTTTGGCCACCCGCTCCCCCCATCGTCCCAATTCTATTGGCCTCTCGGCCGTAGAATTAATAAAGATTGAAGGCAGGACGCTACACCTGCGAGGTGTTGACCTTTTGGATGGAACACCTGTTCTGGATATCAAACCCTACGTGCCCTACGCGGACGCCTTTCCGGACTCTAAAGCGGGCTGGATTGACGAAATGGATGCAAAGCTGGGGCGTTATTTTGCACCGGGCCCTCGAAAACCCAGGTAGTTGTTAAGCACACTTACAAGTCAAAACAAGGATCAAACGTGCAAATAGATAATATCCCCTTTGGCACAATCGACTGGTCGCAGATCCAGAGTACCGAGCATAAAGGCGAAAACGGATCGGCTTACTGGCGCACTCAGCAGTTTGGCAACATACGCGTTCGCATGGTTGATTACACGCCAGGTTATCTCGCTGACCATTGGTGCGTCAAGGGGCACATTTTGCTCTGCATCGAAGGAGAACTGCACACTGAACTCGAAGACGGGCGCAGGTTTACGCTAAAACCTGGCATGAGCTACCAGGTAGCCGACAACGCAGAATCCCACCGTTCTTATACGGATATCGGCGCAAAGCTGTTTATTGTCGATTAATAAAAACAGTGTCATACTTTGTTCGGGTTTTACTGTAAGGTTCACGCAGCACTTAAAACCCTAAAATACATATAAATGGAGGAAGTTTTTTGTGGCATATTTTCAGTGGTCGGATAATTACAGCGTCAAGGTAAAGGAAATTGATGACCAGCATAAAATGCTGTTCGGCATGATCAATACATTACATGAGGCAATGCTTTCACATAAGGGGCGTGATCTGCAGAAGAAAATAATTGTAGATATGGTGTATTACGCCAAAAGGCATTTTGAAATTGAAGAATTGTATATGCAAAAACTGAATTACCCGGGTTATCAGTCACACAAGATTGAACACGACCTCTTCACAGCAAAAGCCCTTGATTTAAAAGAGCGACTGGAAGGTGCCGGCTTTGTACCGACAATGGAAATAACGAATTTCCTCAAAGACTGGCTGAACAACCACATCCTCGGGACTGACCAGAAATATTCGCAGTTTTTCAATGAAAACGGTCTGAATTAAAACAATGGTCTAAAAACTCAAAGAAGCCCAGTCCCCATTATTGAAGTTCGGACGCAGTCGTTCTGTTTAAGCATCTATTCAGGGAGAAATCATGGAGAACAGTGAGAAAAACCGCTACTGGTTTCTAACTCTGGGTGCATTTTTTTTACTGGTCTGGGCAGCTCTAGCCGTGGCCCCCCTGGACCGCAAAGACTGGGCCCTGGAAAATGTTCTCGTCTTTCTCATCGTGCCGCTGCTGGTCCTAAGCCGGAAGAAGCTACCCCTCTCGCGCATTTCATATACAACCATCTTTCTCTTCCTGTGCCTCCATGAAGTAGGGGCCCACTACACATATGCCAAGGTTCCCTACGATATGTGGTTCAACAGCCTGACCGGTTCCACTCTCAACGAACTCCTTGGTTTTGAACGCAACCACTTTGACCGACTGGCCCACTTCTCCTTCGGCCTTCTTCTCGCCTATCCGATCCGCGAGGTATTTCTGCGGGTGGCGGATGTACGTGGTGTGTGGGGTTATTACCTGCCACTCGACGTAACAATGGCCACTTCCATGCTCTTCGAACTGTTTGAATGGGGGGCGGCGGAACTGTTTGGTGGCGACCTCGGGGTGGCATATTTGGGTACACAGGGAGATGTATGGGACGCTCATAAGGATATGGCATTGGCCACTCTCGGCGCAATGATTGCCATGCTTCTGACGGCGACGATCAACAGCTACCTTCAGCGGGACTTTGCACGGGAAATGGCTGAGAGTCTAAAAGTGAAGCTGCAGGCCCCGCTTGGCGAAGAGGAAATTGCCAGGATGTTGCAGGAGCGACACGAGCAGGAGAAAAACGGGGACAATCGCCATGCCGATACCCGGTGAGACGTTCAGCCTTTCAATACGACCATGTACCTGATGACACTTTTTCACAGTTGAGTCTTCCGTTTAATTCGATATAAAATGACAAGCAGCCCGTGTGTACCCAACCACAACTGAATGGAGGCATTTCATGGCAAATACCGTCGACGTACTGGTAATCGGAACAGGCACAGCCGGATACACTCTTGCGCTGGCCCTGAGCAAGGCCGGCCGTCATGTCGCGGTGGTGGATAACCGCCCCTATGGCGGGACCTGCGCCATGCGTGGATGCCAACCCAAAAAATATCTGGTCGCAGCAGCCGAGGTCGCCCACCTCTCCCGGCAGATGTCCGGTATCGGCATCCAACCGGCCGCCGGAATAAATTGGCCCTCCTTGATGCAATCCAAATCCTCTTTCACAGACGCAGTCCCGGCCCGCACCGTCAAGGATTTTCAGAAGGTCGGCATTGAACAGCTACACGGCACCGCGCACTTTATTTCCCCTGACAAGGTGGCCATCGGCTCCGACCTTTCTATCCGGCCAAAGCATATAGTGATTGCAACCGGATCCAGAACAACAAAACTTGACTTTCCCGGTGCGGAATACACCGTTACCAGCGATGATTTTCTTGAACTGAAGCAACTACCGCGACGCATCGCATTCATCGGTGGAGGTTATATCGCCATGGAATTTGCCCATGTGGCGCGGGCCGCCGGATCAGAAGTAAATATCCTGCAGCGCAGCCAGGGGATATTGAAACGCTTCGACGCCGAGCTGGCCGGCCTGCTGGCTGAAGCATCGATCGCCAGCGGCATCATCATCTCGACCGGCTTCAATGCCTGCGACATAAAAAGGAGCAACGGGGCCTTCATTGTCAGCGGCGATAAAGGATGTACCAAAACTGTGGAAGCGGATCTTGTAGTAAATTGCTCAGGACGGGTGCCGGACCTGGATGCGCTTAACCTTGAGGCGGGAGGGATCAGCCGTTCTCAACTTGGAATCAGCGTCAACGAATTTCTGCAGTGCGTCGGCAACCACCGTGTCTATGCCATCGGCGACGCCTGCGGGGCTGGCCCCATGCTGGCAACCGTAGCCGACCTGCAAGCCGCACTGGCAGCCGAAAACATTCTGCACGGGAACAAACAGATTCCGGACTACCGAGTTGTACCCAGCGTGGTTTTCACCCAGCCGCCACTGGCGCAGGTCGGTATGAACGAGGAAGACGCTGTGGCCTCCGGAGTCAGCTTCCGCATCAACCGGGGTCCCATGAACAGGTGGCCCTCCTCGCGCCGGATCGGCCAGGAACAAGCCTTCTACAAGGTTATCCTTGAGGAGGAGACTGGCCGAATCCTGGGTGCCCACCTGTTCGGTCACAATGCAGGCGAGGTGATCAACATTTTTGCAATGGCCATGAAGTTCGGGCTCAGCAATCAGGATCTGAAGAAAATGCTCTGGGCTTATCCAACCAATGTTTCGGACATAAAATACATGATTAGCTGAGTGTTACTGACGCTTTCTTTGTCTTTCAAAATACTCTGGATGGGGGAAATTAAATGGTACTTTAAACTGCAACTTGTCTAAAACAATCAAAATTGAAAATTAATTATGACAAGGTTCTGATTGCATCCAAAAATATTTGTGGTAATTTTAGTATGTAATTAATGAATGAGTTAAAAAACTAGATTTTCTTACAAAAGCAAAAACAATTAATGACAAATTCAACTTACTATTTAGATAGTTATATGTTTTATTTTTAAGAATATTGCCAGGGGGAGAATGTTATGGGGTTCAGTGCAAAAATTCTCGAAGCACAAAATATTACCGAAGAGGAACTGACTAAGTACCTTGTCAGCGACATTAAGGAAGTTTTCAGCACCATGGTGGGGATGGAAGATATCCTGCCGGTCCCGACCCAGATTGAACCGATGACACATTTTGAGGGATGCATCACCTCAATGGTCGGCCTGGCCGGTTCTTACAGCGGTCTCGTCAGTATTCATACCCCTCAGACGTTGGCGCTACAGATTACAGCCAGCATGCTTGGCATGGATGTTCCTGAAATGAATGAAGATGTTCAGGATGCACTTGGCGAGGTTGCCAACATGATCGCCGGTTCATTCAAACTGCACCTGGCACGTGGCGGTGCTGACATTCGCATTTCAACCCCGTCGGTCGTTACCGGATCCGATTACGTTATTACGGCAGGAACCCTGAATGACACCATGACACTCAGATTCATGACTGATGACGACTGGTTTATTGTCGCTATCACGCTGGAAGCGGAATAATTTTTTCTATTTTACAGTTTAAGCCAACAAAACACACTAAACCGATCAAGCTCTTTTTTTAGTAGTTGACAGTTTTAATCGGACAATGATAGTTATAATTCATAAATTCACTCCCTAAATAGTGACATATATTTTCTTATCAAGAGCGATGGAGGGTCTGGCCCTTTGATATCGCGGCAACCCCCCTCGGGGAAGGTGCCAATTCCAGCGGGACAAACATCCCGGGAGATAAGGAAGAGCGACGACACCATTAATCCTCTTCCGCACCCCGGAAGGGGATTTTTTAATTGGAGGAATACTTTATGAAAATAAGCACACAGGCAGTTCAAATAGGACTTGAATGGGACACCCGCACCGGCGCTTTGTCAGTCCCGATTTATCAGGTGGCAACCTTTCGACACCCAGGCCTTGGTCAGAGTACCGGCTTTGACTACAGTCGTTCAGCCAACCCGACCCGCCAATCGCTGGAAGACGGCATTGCACGACTGGACGGAGCTGCCCGCGGTTTTGCCTATGCCTCCGGCATGGCCGCCATCACCAGCCTGATGCTGCTGTTCAAAAGCGGTGACCATCTGGTGGTGACCGAAGACCTTTATGGTGGCACCTGTCGCCTGTTCGACAAGATCTTAAATCAGTATGGCCTGACCTTCACCTATGTGGATACGACAGACCTGCAGGCTGTTCAGGACGCCATTACAAAGAATACCAAAGCGGTGTTCATGGAGACCTTGACCAATCCTCTACTGAAATTTGCCGATATCCCAGCCCTCACTGCTCTATGCAAGGCGCACAACCTGCTGCTGATTGCCGACAACACCTTCCTGACCCCCTATCTGTTGCGCCCATTGGACTTGGGGGCAGACATTGCGGTTTATAGCGCTTCCAAGTATCTGTCCGGCCACAACGACACCATTGCCGGACTGATCACCGTCAAAGATCCGCAACTGGCTGAAGACGTTTACTACAAGCAGAACGGAGCCGGTGCCATACTCGGTCCGCAGGATTCCTGGCTGGTAATTCGCGGCATGAAAACATTGGGCGTCCGCCTGGACAGACAGCAGGAAAACGCACTGAAAATTGCGCTCTGGCTAAAAAAACAGCCACGCGTTCGCAAGGTCTATTACCCCGGGCTGGATGAACATCGAGACAAGGCGCTGATGCAGCGCGACTGCCGTGGCTTTGGCGCCATGGTGGCCTTTGAGGTGGACGAGCATGCTCTGGTTGAACAGTTGCTGCTGAAAACCCGGCTGATTTCTTTTGCCGAAAGTCTGGGCGGAGTGGAAACCCTGATGACTTTTCCTGAAGGACAGACCCACGCCGACATCCCGCCCGATGTACGCGCACGGCTGGGCATCAACAATGTATTGCTGCGCCTGTCGGTCGGCATAGAGGATGTGGATGACCTGCTTGAAGACCTTAGTCAGGCTTTTGAAGGAGATACCAAATGAAATTCGCCACCAAACTGATCCATAGCGGCCAGACCATTGATCCCCGCACCGGCGCCCTGGGCATGCCGATCTATCAAACATCCACCTTCCGCCAACAATCGCTGGACAACTTCGGCAAGTACGACTATGCCAGGTCCGACAACCCTTCCCGCGAGGCACTGGAAGAGGCGGTAGCGGCACTGGAGGGCGGCAATCGCGGCTTTGCCTTTGCTTCCGGCATGGCGGCCATCTCATCCACCCTGCTGATCTTTTCACCCGGTGACCACCTGGTGGTCTGCGACGATGTCTATGGCGGCGCCTATCGCGTCCTGACCCAGATTTTCAGTCGGCTCGGCATCCAGTCCACCTTTGTGGACGCCACCAGCGTTGAGGCGATTGAGGCGGCTATCCGCCCGGAGACAAAAGGGATCTATCTGGAGACACCTTCCAATCCGCTGATAAAAGTTACCGACCTGAAAGCTGTTGCAGAAATTGCCAGACAACGCGGCATTATTACCATGGTAGATAACACCTTCATGACTCCTTACCTTCAACGTCCTCTGGAACTGGGCTGTGATATCGTACTATACAGCGGCACCAAGTTCCTCAACGGCCACAGCGACGTCATCTGCGGATTTGCAGTAGTAAACGAGACAGATCTGGGCAACCGTATCCGCTTTATCCAGAATGGCTTTGGTGCTATTCTTGGTCCTCAGGATTCATTCCTGACCATGCGTGGCCTGAAAACACTCAAGATCAGAATGGATCAAAGCCAGCTGAACACCATCAAGATTGTCAACTGGCTGAAAGAACAGAAACAGATCACTAAAATCCACTATCCAGGACTGCCCGAACACCCCGGCTACGAAATACATAAGGCTCAGGCCGATGGACCGGGCGCAGTTTTTTCATTTGAACTGGATACATTTGAAAACACAAGAAAACTGCTGGAAGGGTCAAAACTGTCCGCCTTTGCCGTCAGCCTGGGCGGTGTGGAAAGCATCATCTCTTATCCGGCGAAAATGTCCCATGCTGCTGTACCCAAGGAGGAAAGAGAGCGTAAAGGGATCAAGGACACACTGGTGCGACTGTCCGTCGGACTGGAAGATAGTGATGACATGATTGCGGATATTGAGCAGGCGTTAAAATAATTTATCTCAAGCAAAAATAATTCTTGACATCTAATTTTAGTATATCTATAGTTTTAATAGATGATATCAAAAAAGACTAAATACGCCTTAAAGGCGCTTTACAATCTGGCCGAACAGCCCAGCGGTCAGCCCGTGCTGATTGCCGACCTGGCAAAGGCGGAGAATATTCCCAAGAAGTTTCTGGAATTCATTCTTCTGTCCCTGCGTAAAGGCGGGCTGTTGCAGAGCCGGATCGGCAAAGGGGGCGGTTACAACCTGTCCCTGCCGGCCAATAAAATCACCCTCGGCATGGTTGTCCGTATTCTGGAAGGCGATCTTGCACCGGTACAGTGCCTCAGCCAGACCAACTACACCCAATGCGACGAATGTAACGATGAACGTACCTGTGGCATTCGACTTGTTATGGTTGATGTAAACAACGCCCTTGCCAACGTACTTGACAGCCTGACATTGGCTGATATGCTTGAACGCAGTGAAATGGAACGCAATAAACAGGCTAATATAGTAGATTTCAGTATCTGATAAATATATTTTTTGGCTGCAATATCTACTAAATCCATAGTTATTAAATGAAAGGGGAATTTAAAATGAGCAAAATCTACTCTGATAACTCACAGTCCATCGGCAACACACCATTGATCAAACTGAACCATGTAACAAAAGGCGCCAAGGCAACCATCCTGGCTAAAGTAGAGGGTCGCAACCCGGCCTACTCGGTAAAATGCCGTATCGGTGCCAACATGATCTGGGATGCGGAAAAACGCGGCGTACTCAAGCCGGGTGTGGAGATTATCGAGCCGACCAGTGGCAACACCGGCATCGCCCTGGCCTATGTGGCTGCCGCACGCGGCTACAAGCTGACCCTGACCATGCCTGAGACTATGAGTATTGAGCGACGTCGCGTACTGGCTGCCCTGGGCGCCAACCTGATCCTGACACCTGGTGCAGAAGGTATGAAAGGCGCCATCAAGCGTGCGGAAGATATTGCCGCTGCCGAGCCGGACAAATATTTCCTGCCACAGCAATTCAAAAACCCGGCTAATCCTGAGATCCATGAAAAAACCACCGGACCGGAAATCTGGAATGACACCGATGGCAATATCGATGTACTGGTTGCGGGTGTAGGCACAGGCGGCACCATCACCGGTATTTCCCGCTATATCAAGAACACCAAGGGCAAGAAGATCATCTCCGTTGCCGTAGAACCAAAAGAGAGCCCGGTCATCAGCCAGCAGCTGGCAGGCCAACCGCTGCAGCCCGGTCCACACAAAATCCAGGGCATTGGTGCAGGTTTTATCCCGGAAACACTGGACCTTTCCATCATTGACCGTGTCGAGCAGGTCGAGAGCAGCGAGGCGATTGAATTTGCAAAACGTCTGGCTAAAGAGGAAGGAATCCTGGTCGGTATCTCCTGCGGTGCAGCAGTTGCAGCCGCGGTCAGACTGGCCAACCTGGATGAATTTGCCGGTAAAACCATTGTCGTCATCCTGCCGGATGGCGCCGAGCGCTATCTTTCCACAGCGCTGTTTGAGGGGATCTGATGTCAGGCACACCTTCCGGCAACTGGAGTCGCGACCTGGAGCGACTGGTACGCGAAACCCTGGGCTCGATCCGCTTTGGAACAGTGACCCTTGTTGTCCAGGACGGCAAGGTGATTCAGGTGGATAAGAATGAGAAAATCCGCCTGAACAGAAACGGCCACATTGACGGAAGCGGAATTTAAAAAGCAGTAACAAAACAACAAACAAACGTCACACTTGCCGTGCTGACCGGAAAAACCGGAGGCCGCAGCAATACCTGATACATCGGGTATACTGCGGCCTTTTTTATTTCCAGAAAACAATAAAAAACAATGCAACAGAACCAAAAGGAAATCCCCAATGGCTACTAAAACTACCAAGCGGAGCATCATTTCAAAAGCCAGAAGTCTGGGAGCCAGCCTGGTTAACTTTGCTCCGGTTGAGCGCTGGGACGAATACAATGAAGTTGCTCCGGCTTATCGCCCCAAGGCGCTTTGGGACAAGGCGAAAACAGTCATTGTCATCGGAGTACCGATGCTGCTGCCGGTATTGGAAAGTACCCCTTCCATCAATTACCAGGAGATGTATAACGCAACCAACAGCCTGCTGGATCAGATCGGTTTCCGCCTTTCCGTATGGCTGAACGATCGCGGACACTCCTCGATCTTCATGCCGCGGGACGGTTATGGCAACCTGGAAATTCTGCTGGACAAACCGCCGGGATGCTTCAGCCATGTCTACGCTGCCAAGTACGCCGGCCAGGGCACCATCGCCTATAGCCACAACCTGATTACCAGTGAATACGGCCCGCGCATCCGTCTGGTTTCAGTGCTTACCAGCCTGAAGATCACCCCGGATCCGGTCATTGAAAAAGACATCTGCATCAAATGCGATGTGTGCCGCAAACTCTGCCCCGGCAATGTCTTTACCACCAGGGAAGACAAGATCGTCGCAGACATGGATGTGGATTCCTGCACAAGACATCACCAGGTTTTGCGGGCTGAAAATCGCTGGCCATGCGGAATCTGCTGCAAGGTCTGCCCGGTCGGGGAAGACAGAAAACTGTATGAAAGCACCAACATCGGACTATATCTGAAAGAAAAGGAAGCCCTGGACAAGGACCCCAACGACCCGGATTACAAAAGCTGGGTACACCAACGCCAGCATGGATCATCCGGAAAACGGATTTACTGAAATTTATAGCGGCTTACCGCACTTTAAAGGAGGTTGTCATGAACAAAAGATTACTCAAAACCTTAACTTTCTCACTACTGACGCTTGCAACAGCAGGATTATTCTCCGCTTGCAAAAAAACTGATGTCAAACCGGAAGTCGTCAAACTTGACTTTGCCTATTACAACCCGGTCAGCCTTGTCCTGAAAGAAAAGAAATTACTGGAAGAAGAGCTTGGCAAGGAAAATGTCAAAGTCGAGTGGATTCACAGCCTGGGGAGCAACAAATCGTTGGAGCTTCTGAACAGCAAAAGTTCTGATTTCGGATCAACAGCCGGCGTGGCAGCCCTGATCGGCAAAGCCAATGGCAACCCGATCAAGTCGGTATATGTCTACTCCAAACCGGAATGGACCGCACTGGTTGTACGCGGTGACAGCAAGATCAGCAAGGTTGAAGAATTGAAGGGTAAGAAGGTGGCTGTTACACGCGGCACAGACCCGCATGTATTCCTTCTGAGGGCACTGGACAAAGTTGGTCTGTCGGAAAAAGATATTGAACTGGTACCGCTGCAGCATCCGGATGGACGCAACGCGCTGGAAAAGGGCGACGTGGATGCCTGGTCAGGACTTGATCCACTGATGGCCCAATCAGAGGTGGATAAAGGATCAAGACTGTTTTTCCGTGAACCGGATCTGAACACTTACGGAGTCCTGAACGTCAGTGAAGAGTTTGCCAAGAAATATCCCGGCTATGTCAGAAAAGTTATTGCAGCCTATGAAAAAGCCCGCTTGTGGGCCCTGCAGAATCCGGCAGAATACAAAACCATCCTGGCCCGCGATGCAAAACTCAATGATGCCGTTGCCGCACGCGTTCTGGAAAGGACCGACCTCTCTGATCCGGTTATCGGTGAAAAACAGATCAAAACCATTTCAGCCGCCGGGGATGTACTTAAGAAGAGCGGCGTAATCAAGAATGATGTTGATGTAGCGGCATTGGTAAAAGCACTGATCGATCCGCAATACGCAACACCGGCAAAGTAAGACACTGTTTACCTGACTCCCCTCCCCGCCCAGGGGAGGGAAAGAGGAGTTTAAGATGAGCAACATACATGATCGGGCCGACCAGTTGGCAGTTGTAAACCTGAAAGAAGCGCCGGAAGGGTTTTTCCCGTCACTGTCATTCGAAATCCCGCAAAAATGGCAGGGGCTGATATTGCCATTATTTCTGGCCGTAATGTGGGAGTTGCTGTCACGGATAGGCTTTCTGGCAGCAAACTGGTTTCCACCCCCCAGCGCCATTGCCTCCACCCTGCTGGAACTGCTTAATAGTGGAGAACTGCTGCGCCATATTGTCTACACACTGGCCAGGGTCTTGTCCGGTTTTCTGATCGGAGCTGCCGGCGCTACCCTGCTGGCTGGACTGACCGGTTCAACACCGCTTGCGCGCAGACTGCTCGACCCTACCCTGCAGGCATTGCGCAGCATCCCCTCCATGGCCTGGGTGCCGCTGTTCCTGCTCTGGATGGGTATTCATGAAACATCTAAAATTGCCCTGATAGCTGTGGGAGTTTTTTTCCCGGTCTACCTGAACCTGTTGAGCGGAATATTAACCGCTGACAGGAAACTGCTGGAGGTGGGACAGATTTTCAAGCTGGATAAACTGCAGCTGGTCAAAAGGGTGATTCTGCCTGCCGCCCTCCCCTCCTATCTGGTCGGCTTGCGTAGCGGACTTGGCCTGGGTTGGATGTTTGTGGTTGCAGCTGAGATCATGGGGGCCAGCAGAGGACTGGGTTTTCTGATGATTGACGGGCAGATGACCGGCCGCGCCGCGGTAATCATCACCAGTATCGTACTGTTTGCCCTGTTCGGCAAAATGACTGATCTGGTCCTTGAGCTTACAGGCAACCGCCTGCTTGGTCACCGCGGCATTCATTTATAGGAGTGAAATAAGATGAGCGCATCAGCACTGGACATACGCAATCTCACAAAAACTTTCAATGTCAACGGCAGCAGTGTTACGGCCCTGCAGGACATCAGCCTGTCGGTGCGCCAGGGCGAATTCATCAGCATCATCGGCAGCAGCGGTTGCGGCAAGAGTACCTTACTGAGAATCATTGCCGGCCTTGAAACCAGCTACAACGGCATTGCCGAATTTGAAGGAAAACCGATCAGCGGTCCAGGACTGGAACGGGGTGTGGTTTTTCAGGAACACCGCCTGTTCCCCTGGCTGACTGTCCGTGAAAACGTGGCCTTCGGCCTGGGCGCAAAAACCAGCGAAGCAGGCTGGCAGTCCGTTGATGAGCATATCGAACTGGTCGGCCTGAATGGTTTCGAACATGCCTATCCGCACCAGCTTTCCGGCGGCATGGCCCAGCGGGCCTCGATCGCCAGAGCATTGGCAAACAGGCCCCAGGCGCTGCTGCTTGACGAGCCGTTCGGCGCCCTGGATGCCTTAACCAAAATCCAGATGCAGCAGGAGGTACTGCGCATTTGGGAGACGGAAAAGGCGACCATGATCATGGTCACCCATGACATTGACGAAGCGGTCTTTCTGGGGGACCGAGTTGTGATCATGTCCAACCGGCCCGGCACCATCAAGAAGATCATCCCGGTAGACCTGCCGCGTCCCCGTGACCGTGGCAGCTATGAATTCTCACAGGTACGCAAAGCGATCTTTGCCGAGTTTTTCAGACAGGAAGAGCAGCCATTTACTTACGCGATTTAGCAAACAACAGGGGAGAAAACACCATGAGCGCAACACCAGATTACAAAGCAGAAACCCTGGCCCTGCACGCCGGGCAGAAACCTGACCCTACGACCAATTCACGGGCGGTCCCGATCTACCAGACCAGCTCCTACGTCTTTAACGATGCCGACCATGCCGCACGCCTGTTCGGCCTGCAGGAGTTCGGCAACATTTATACACGAATCATGAATCCGACTTCTGATGTATTTGAGCAACGTATCGCAGCCCTGGAGGGCGGTGTTGCCGCTCTTGCAGTGGCCTCCGGCTCATCGGCCATCACCCTGTCCATCCTGGCGCTGGCCCATGCCGGGGATGAGATTGTTTCCGCCACCAGCCTCTATGGCGGCACCTACAACCTGTTCCACTACACACTGCCGCAACTTGGTATTACCGTTAAATTCGTCAACCCTAGCGACCCTGAAAATTTCCGCAAAGCGATCACCGCAAAGACCAAGCTGCTTTACGGCGAAAGCGTCGGAAATCCTAAGCTGGACACGCTGGATATTGAGAAAGTCGCCGCCATTGCCCATGAAAACAACATTCCGCTGATCATCGACAACACCACACCCTCTCCCTACCTGGTGCAGCCTTTGAAGCATGGCGCCGACATTGTTGTCCACTCGGCCACCAAGTTCATCGGCGGCCACGGCACCTCCATCGGCGGCGTAATCGTGGATGGCGGCACCTTTAACTGGGGCAACGGCAAATTCCCCCAACTTTCCGAGCCGGATCCTTCCTATCACGGCATCAACTTCTGGGAAGCTCTGGGGAACATTGCCTACATAATCAAAGTGCGCGTTCACCTGCTGCGCGATATCGGCCCGGCCCTTTCCCCCTTTAACTCGTTCCTGTTCCTGCAGGGGCTGGAGACACTGCACCTGCGCATGGAGCGCCACAGCACCAACGCACTGGCCGTGGCAAAGTTCCTGAAAAACCATCCCAAGGTCGGCTGGGTCAACTATCCCGGTTTTGAAGACAATCCGTCCCACGAAAAAGCAAAAAAATACCATACCCGTGGCCTTTATGGCGCCCTGGTCGGTTTCGGCATCAACGGCGGCATTGAAGAAGGGAAGAAATTCATCAACAGTCTCAAACTGCACTCGCTGCTGGCAAATATTGGCGACGCAAAATCGCTGGTCATTCACCCGGCATCCACAACCCATCAGCAGCTGTCAGCAGAGGAACAACTGACAACAGGCGTGACACCGGACTTTATCCGTCTTTCAGTAGGTATTGAAAATATTGAAGATATCATCGCAGATCTGGACCAGGCTCTGGCGCAACTTTAGCAAATCGATCAGATTAATCAAACATTAGTACTTCCGGAGTAATCCCGGTTGGCTGACTGGAAAAACCAGAAGCCAAGGCAATGTCCCCTAATGGGAATACCTTGGCCTTTTTTATTTTTCAAAAGACTATGCAGAGGGGAAAACCGAATGTCCAATGACAAGCGCGCGAATGAAATAACCCTGAACGATGTGATTGCAAAGCATCCAGATGTTCCCAGATTGATTATCATCAAAACAGATGTGCAGCGACGTGGCGTATATTATACAGCCCAGGCTCTGTCGGCACTGGATCCGCAGTTGCACTCCGTTACAGGCACACACATATTCGGCTCCCGCGATGGCAAGATTGAGAACAGGCCGGAATCACTCTTGTTGAGAGACGGCTCATCCATCATTACCACCCCTACTCCGCTTGACCAGAATCCTTACATTGTAGATCTGCTGGATGGAAAACCGTTTCTGTTTGAGGGCAACGAGTCGATCGAGCCGATCGATTACTGGCCTGCCCCGGTTTTTTACTCAAAAACCAGCAGTTCCGGAATTCCTATGAAGAACATTGTCAGCGTTCGTCCACAGCGGCTGAACATATTCCCCTACCGCTATTGCACCTTCTGGAACAACGGCAATGGATGCGCCTTTTGTGACATTGTCAGCCAACTGAAGAAGGGCAAGGATGAACTACAGATCCCTGCCAGACTTGATCCGTTCGAGGTTGGCGAAGTCATCGGAGAAGCGCTCCGAGAACCGGGACGCTATTCATCGGTTTTTCTGACGTCCGGTTCGATAGTCAACGGCAAACAGCCGTTCGATGAGGAAGTTGACTACTACATATCCATACTCAAAGAGGTCGGGAAAAACTTCAAAACAGCAAAATTCCCCAGCCAGTTGATTGGTACGGCTTTTACAAAAACGCAACTTGAACGTCTCTATTCTGAGACCGGGCTGATGAGCTACACGTCCGACATAGAGGTGCTTGACGAAAACATCTTCAACAAGCTCTGCCCCGGCAAAGCCGAGTGGATCGGATACAAAGAGTGGAAAAAACGTCTTGTGGATGCGGTGGATGTTTTCGGGCCGGGTCGGGTCAACACCGGGTTGGTGGCAGGAATAGAGCTGACGTCACCACATGGTTTCAAAACTGAAGATGAGGCACTGGAGCGAACTTTGTACGAAGCTGAAGACCTGGCCAGCAAAGGTGTCAGCACGGTATTCATTGTCTGGTCGCCGAGGCCGGATACACCTCTGGGCAACCAGAAAAATGCCTCGCTTGACTATTATATCCGGCTCGCCAAAGGACTGCACCAACTGCGGGTAAAATACAAGCTGCCGATTGATCATGACAGCTACCGCAATTGCGGAAACCATCCGGACACAGACCTGTCGAGAATTTTGCCGTTGTGGGAGGTATAGCGCATGTCAAAACAATTAACTGAACATTTGATTAAGCTTTTATCGGCAGATGGAACAAAGGCCTTTATCGCTACTATTGATGAAAATGGTTCCCCCTACTCCATTCCCAGCCCGTTTTTAGAAGTTGATGGCGATGGGAGACTGATCCACCTGGAACTGTTGGAGACCTCGGTTACCCATCGAAACATCCTCAGAAGTCTGTGGTTTGACAAACCGGTCACTGTCACAATTCAAGGAACAGATGGAAGGATATTCGTGGCCAGGAACAAAGTATTCAAAGCCCATGTATCTGGCCGTGAATTCAGCAGGTATTACAGCAACGTACGCCTCAAGCTTGATGATGCCGATCTGGTGGCGGTCTGGCTACTTGAGCCTTACGAAGTGATTGAAGAGACCTATTCGGTAAAAAAGGTACGTGAGGAGCTGCTGCACCCTTTTTACAAACACTTGGACCGCCTGGCAAAGGCCTGACACTCATTATCATAGAAAGGAACAACAAAATGAAAATTTTAAGCTGGACAAAAAAAAGCTTCTCAAGCCTGCTTGTGCTGGGAATTCTTCTCATTTCCGCACTCCCTGCCATGGCAGAAGTCAAGGAAGTCCGACTCGCCAAACAGCATGGCCTGGGCTACCTGCCACTGATCATCATGGAAGAGCAGAAACTGATTGAAAAACACACCAAGGCGGCAGGATTGGGAGACATCAAGGTCAGCTGGGCTACGCTGGGTGGCGGCGGTTCGGTTAATGACGCCCTGCTGTCCGGCAGCGTAGACTACATTTCCAGTGGAGTTGCGCCGCTTGTCCTGCTCTGGGCAAAAACCAACGGGAGCGTCAAGGGTGTATCGTCACTTATTACCAACCCGTTGTATCTGAATACGACCAACCACTCAGTTAAATCCATCAGGGACTTTAGCGACAAAGACCGCATTGCACTTCCAACGGTTAAAATTTCCATTCAGGCCATCATCCTGCAAATGGCAGCAGCCAAAGAATTCGGCAAGGATAACTTCAGCAAGCTGGACCGTCTGACAGTCTCCATGAAGCACCCGGATGGAATG
Organism: uncultured Geobacteraceae bacterium; assembly: GCA_964509295.1. GTDB lineage: Bacteria > Desulfobacterota > Desulfuromonadia > Geobacterales > Pseudopelobacteraceae > JBGSQR01. Next base: position 21,269 of record CAZDWS010000010.1, read on the forward strand.
GCCGCCCTGCTTTCCGGAAAATCCGAGATAACCGGCCACTTTACAGGCCCTCCGTTCATGTTTCAGGAACTTGAGAACAAGAAAGTCCGGACTGTTCTGAATTCAAACGATGTGCTGGGGGGGGTTCATACTTTCAACGTATTTACAACCAGCAAATCCTTCCATGACAACAATCCCAAAACATATGCTGCAGTTTTTGCGGCCCTTGAAGAGGCTAATGCGTTTATAGCCAAAAACAATCGTAAGGCGGCTGAGATTTACAAAAAAAACAGCAAAACCAAAGAAAGCCTGGATGACCTTGTGGCACAGATAAGCCACCCGGCAATCAGCTATACCACCACTCCCAAGAACATAACAAAATTTTCCTACTTCATGTATCAGACAAAAAGCATCAAGGTTAAACCCAAAAACTGGAAAGACCTCTTCTTTTCTAACGTTCACGATAAACAAGGAAGCTAAAGATGGCTGAGTCTACTGAAACAGCACCTCTGCTGGATGTAAAAGAGGTAACAATCCGCTATCCAAACCAGGACCGACTGGTGACAGCAACCTGGCAGGTCGGCTTTCAACTGAAGCGTTCCGAGCGACTTGTATTGCTGGGGCCCTCGGGATGCGGCAAATCCACCTTACTAAAAGCCGTTGGTGGTTATATCAAACCACAGGAAGGAAGTATCAGTCTCGATGGAAAAGTCGTTTCTCGTCCCGGTCCTGACAGGGTCGTGGTTTTTCAGGAATTCGACCAGCTTCTCCCCTGGAAAACGGTCAAGGAAAACGTCACATTCGCCCTGACCGCCAGCAGCAGATTTTCCAAAACTGAGGCTTCCCGGCAGGCCGACAGCTATATCAACAAAGTTGGTCTGGGGAAATTTGCGGACGTGTACCCGCATACTCTCTCGGGCGGAATGAAACAGAGGGTCGCCATTGCCAGATGCCTGGCAATGAACCCTGAAATCATATTGATGGACGAACCGTTTGCCTCACTTGATGCACTGACACGTCAGCGCATGCAGGAAGAGCTTTTATCACTCTGGAGCGAATCAAAATTTACCATGATCTTTGTCACTCACTCCATATCGGAGGCAATAACGCTGGGAACACGAGTGCTACTGCTTTCACCGCATCCGGGGCGTGTCAAGGCGGAAATCGATATTGAGGAAAGCCTTCAGCATGAAAGCGATCCGGCCTTTCAGGCGTTGCACAAACATATCCACTCCATTCTTTTTAAAGATGTTGTTGATTATTCAATCTAGGGAACCTTCATGAAACTGGAACAACAGATATCACTGACAGCCATTGCTGAAGAGATCAAACGCCCATTACCACTACCAGAGCATGTACTGGCAGAGCAGCAGTTACCTTTGCACGAAAGGCTGCTGAACTTGGGGATATTCAGAAAAGCGCTAATCCTCTCTATCCTCATTCTCGGGTGGGAAGTTTATGCCCGACAAATGGACAACCCGTTTCTCATTCCAACTTTCAGCGCCAGCTTGAAAGCCTTTATCGAGGCGTTACTGCATGAGGAACTGACGGCGAAAGTTACTACATCGCTGAAAGTTCTGATCGTGGGTTATACGGGTGGAGTTCTGGCGGCTGCGGTTCTGACCATACTGGCGATCAGCAGCAGGTTTGGCAGTGATCTGCTGGAGACATTGACATCAATGTTTAACCCCCTGCCGGCCATCGCCCTGCTGCCGCTGGCACTGATCTGGTTCGGACTTGGTACACCCAGCATCGTATTTGTCCTGATCCACTCGGTCCTCTGGCCGATTGCACTGAACACCCATGCCGGATTTACCGGAGTCAGCCAGACACTGCGGATGGTTGGCAGAAATTATGGCCTGCGCGGCCTGCCGTTTGTCTTTAGGATACTGATTCCCGCAGCACTACCCAGCATCCTGACTGGCTTAAAAGTGGGCTGGGCATTTGCCTGGCGAACCCTGATTGCCGCCGAGCTTGTTTTTGGTGTCAGCTCCGGCTCCGGCGGACTGGGTTGGTACATCTATGAAAAAAAGAATGAACTGGAGATTGCCTCCGTATTTGCCGGTCTGTGCACTGTGATTCTGATCGGAATACTGGTTGAAAATATCGTTTTCAGGACAGTTGAACGCCTGACAATAAAACGCTGGGGAATGAAGCAGTAACTTTATTCAGTATATCGAGGTAATTTATGGCAGAGCACATGGTCTTTTATGGCAAAGGGGGAGTGGGAAAATCAACCTTGATAGCTAACATCAGTGCAGCGCTGGCCGAGTCAGGGCGGAAAGTTCTCCAGATCGGTTGCGACCCCAAAGCCGACTCATGCAATACCCTGAATGGCGGGCTTCCCATACCGACACTGTTCGACCGACTCAAAAACTACGAAGAAATCAATCTGGAATCCGTAGTTAAAACTGGGTTCAAGGGTATCAGTTGCATTGAGTTTGGCGATCCGTATCTGTTGACAGGCTGCGCATCCTATGAAATCGCCCGAGTTTTTCAGATTTTGAATGAAATTGACGTATTTGAATCCATCAAGCCGGATTTTGTACTATATGACCTGTCCGGAGAGGTTTCCTGCGCCCGTTATCATATGCAGTTCCAGAAGCATATTAACCAGACCGCTTATATTGTAACGAACGCCGATTTCATGTCTCTGTATGCCGCCAACAACATCTTCAGATCTCTGAACAGATACGGAGAGTCCAATGTGCCGATAAAGGTAGGTGGCCTGATTCCGAACAATATATCCAGTTCTTTTGAAGAGTCACTGATAGCTGATTTTGCAAAACATACAAACACTCGTATTTGTGGGCGCATCTCGAAATCTTCGATTGTCCGCCAAAGCGAATTATATGGAAAAACCGTCATAGAGGATGCTGCCCTGTCAAACCAGGCTTATTTTTACCGCAAGCTGGCCAGATTAATCGCTGACAAGGCCGTTTCGACATCCAAATCGAGCTCTCCGAGTCCGATGAGTAACGAAGAATTGAGAAGCTGGGCCAATGAGTGGGGTAATAGGATCTATGCCCTGGATAACGGGTTGGTCAGTGATGGTGCGGCTATTTGAAAAGCATCAATTGCAGAGGTTCCACCTGACATGATGCAGTTTTGATTATTACGCAGCCCATAATTACGGTCGCGCTAACGCTGACAGTTATTTTGGTAATTTTCAAGAATTTTGACCAACATCAAAAAAAGTTCATTTTAAAGGTGGTATAAGTAAATAAAAATAGTAAGCATGTCCTTTCAGATGAGATCAAACAATGCACTTTCCGTACGAATACAAAAAAGTTTTTACAATACTGTTAGTGCTGACCCAGCTCTGTCTTCCGCTTTCCGGTCCGCTATACATCTCATCTGCAATGGGCAATTCCGAGGAAAGCCGGTCCGGCCTCATCTGTGAACACTCCGGTTCCGAACCAAACCATAATACTCAGGATAATGACCGGCAAATCGCCCACTGTCATGTCATTGATGCCCCATGTTTGACCACTTCTGCAATTTCAGCTGATTATCGGCCGCTCACTTCCAAAACAACCCCACTCAACAAAGGTGTCCTGCTGCAAGGTTATGAGTCTGCCAAATATATTCCTCCGGAATACTCTCTGTAACCCCATACAGCAGCGTTTCAAGGACGAAATTCACTCAAAAAAAACTTGTAAGCTAATGGAGAATATCTACATGAAAAACACACATTCCATCAAATCAGCCTTTCTGGGATTAATTGCATTTACAGCCCTTTTGCTTGCTGCCACTCACGATGCTGCTGCCCATTGCGACACTCTTGATGGCCCGGTTATCAAGGATGCCCACAAGGCAATTGAAACCCGGAATATCACCCCTGTTCTCAAGTGGGTAAAACCTCATGATGAAAAAACCGTTACAGATGCCTTCAAAACTCTGCTCTCCAGCAAAGGAGCCAATTTTGAAGCGGCAGAACAAGACTTTTTTGCAACTCTTGTAAAAATACATCGCGCTGGTGAAGGGGCGCCTTTTACCGGCCTGAAGCCTGCTGGCACTGTTGAACCGGCAGTTGCCGAAGCAGACAAATCCCTGACAAGCGGAACACCAGAGGCACTTGTAAAACTGATCACAGGCGACATTGCAGCAGGGATCAAAAAACGTTACGAGCATGTTGCGGCTGCATACAAGCACAAGGATAAAAGCGTCGCACAAGGCCGGGAATTTGTGGAGGCCTACATCGCCTACACCCATTATGTTGAACGTCTGCATCAGGATGCAACCGGCAGGGGCGCTCATGATGAACACACAGAGCATACCAAGGATGAAGGACATAATAATCACAAAAACACGTCAGACCATTCCAAACACTGACTATTTCAACATTAAATGATCGGAATGAAAATACCTCGCAGCCTGAACACCTGCCAGGTATTTTCATTGATTATTACGAAAACAATGACTGACAATCCTGCGCATCAGGATTGTCAGTTTTGCATGATAATTATCTATTAAATTTATAGATATTATATTTTTATATTGACATGCTCGCTACCTATCGCTATCATAAACATACAATGTCTACTTGTTCCATAGACAATATTTGAATAGCCTTCATCAAAACAAAAAAAGCGAGGAATTGATTATGGGCAACATTCACAAACAAAACGACCAACTGGCTGCAGTAAGCGTGAAAGACGCACCGGAAGGTGCCTTCCTGTCTCTGTCTTTCGAAATCCAAAAACAATGGCAGTTGATGATTTTACCGTTACCGCTGTTCATTCTAATTGCTCTGGAACTGTTTTAAGACATCGGATAAATGGCTGGCAGCAACAGTGCAGCTTATAACAGGAGTAAATCATGAGTGTAGCCCTGATTGGCGGAATGGATCGACTTGAACAGCAATACCTGAAAGAAGCTGCAAAACTCGGTATGGAGCTTAGCGTGTTCAGTCAGGCAAAAAATGATATTTGTGCTAAACTCAAACACTCCGAGGCGGTTGTCATCTTTACCAACAAGGTGTCTCACCGCGCCAGAAATGCGGCCATCAGCGCAGCAAAGGCCTATGACATACCGATTTACATGCATCACGCCTGCGGTGTCTGTACTCTCAGGGAGTGCCTTAAGTGCATCAGGACTGTAAGTCACACCGCTGAAAACAAACCAGCATGCCTTTGACTGTACCGATGCAATCTGTCAGGGAATTCGCTATAATCTGCCACGAAGGAGATTGATGATGAGAACAAAAGTATTAATTCTGCCCGGCATCAGCAGCTCCGGGGCGCTGCACTGGCAGACGCTCTGGGAGAAAGCCAACCCGGCTTATTTGAGGGTGGAACAGGAAGACTGGATAACACCGGACTGCAGCGACTGGGTCAACCGACTGGAAGCGGCGGTTGAAGAAAGCGGACCGGGCACAGTCCTGGTTGTCCACAGCCTGGCCTGCCTGCTGGTTGCCCACTGGGCGGCCACGACAAGGCATACGATCAAAGGAGCTCTACTGGTGGCACCGCCTGATCCGGCCAATGTGAATTTTCCGGCCGGGGTTTCCGGTTTTGCTCCCATACCACAGCAACCGCTTCCCTTTAAAAGCATTTTGATCGCCAGCAGTGACGACCATTATGCCACTCTGGATTTCAGCCGGGAACTGGCCGGGGTATTTGGCAGCGAGTTTGTTGATGTTGGTGAATTGGGGCACATCAATTCGGACAGCAATATTGGAGATTGGCCGGAAGGTTTCGAAATATTCAAAAAACTGCTGAGTCAGGTTGCCTGATCGATCAGAGTGCGCCTCCTGGTGATGCGCACACTGCATATCCATGTTCTCAAGTTTTTCATAACAATTGCATGATCACAACGTATCGGTAACAAACACCTGCTACTATTTCACAAGAAAGCGGAACAGTATAACCGTTTTCAAAACTCCAAACAAAGAAAGGCAAAAAAAGGAACTGCAATGAATTTTCACCCTGTAAAACAACTCAAGATTTCAGAACAAGTGGCAGAACAGATCAAATCATCCATATTATCAGGAGAACTTTCTCCCGGAGAAAAACTCCCCGCTGAACGTAAACTGGCCGAATCCTTTGGCGTATCACGCCCCAAGGTCCGTGAAGGGCTTGAAATGCTGATTTCCGCCGGACTAGTCATCTCCTATCAGGGGGGCGGCACATTCGTATCATCCCTACTCTAGAGTCAACTTTAAATCCCGCCACTGCTTCTCATCCAGCCTAACCGGCCGCATAGTAGAGTTTGACAAAACAGTTCGCGGATTTTTAACCCAATTTCGAAGCGCTGCATAGCTCCATCTGTCCCTGCCACGATAGTTCATCGGATAATATTGTGTCAGCAGTCCGGAAAGGTTCGGGCCCATATCACCCGCCCCGATCAAGCCTTTCCGGGCCGTCAGCATACGATGGCACGCCCCGCAGTTTTTACCGAAAACATCCTCTCCGGACCGGCTGTTTTTATCAAAATGCTTGACCAGCGGTCTTTCACCGCCTTTGACCGGCTCTTTGCTACTGCCGCTGAAAACTGCATTTATGATCGCCACGGCCTGCTGCTCATTCAGCCTGAAATCCGGCATCCCCTGCACAGGTTTCATGATCGAGTCAACTATATCCTGCGGCATTTTTGTATCAATCAGCCTGTCCAGAGAGGCGGCCAGAGCGTTGCCGCGCCCCGTAATCCAATGGCAGCGACGACAGGCCAGTTGATCCGTCAGCCGGTTCCCTTCTTTGACCAACGCTGCATTTCCAATAGTAAAGTGTGAGAACCTGCCTTCGATTAGTCGATGATGGGCGATATTCTTACGATCCGAGGCGGGGTTGCCACGATGGCAGTCGGTACAGAGCCCGCGCTCCCCGTAATGCACGGCATGGCACTTCAGGCAGCTCTGTCCGGCGCATTGGGCCGGAGCTGCACCAAACAGAAGTCCGAGCAGGACAGCTAGAATGGGAAGGACAGTGCCCAATTATTCCCCCTGAAAAACATGGCGATTACGGTAAGTGCAATTACGGCAATAAACAGAACAACGGCGCTGAGATTGGTTGCCAGCTGTTCCCGAGCAAACCATTGCGCCTTGTAGACCCGACGCCCCCTGTTAAGCCAGGGGAGCAGCAGGAAAGCAATTCCGAAACCGATTACCGGATAGATCATCCGGTTGGAATAGCTGACCAGCTCCTGAATCCAGAGCAGAAACCAGGCTGACCGGATCGGGTTGGGCGTTATGGCCGGATTGGCCGGTTCCTGAAGGGGTGCCGGGATCATTACGGCAAGCGCCAGCAAAAGTACGACAAACAGCCAGCCGCTGATCTTGATCAGTCGAAAAAAATGCGGGGAACTTTTAACAAAACCGGATTTCATAGATATGGTAAAACCCCCTTTTGCTTTCTGACCCGATAAAAATGCAGCATGGACAGCAGCAGCATGGCCAGCGGCAGTACCACCACATGCAGCATATAGAAACGGAGCAGGGTCAATGGCTGGCCGATGCCATCCGGCACAAGCAGTTCACGAAAAAAATCCCCCAGCGGTGCGGCAGCGAGAAGCTCCATGCCGGTCTGGGTGGCCCAGTAGGCCAGCTGATCAAAGGGGAGCAGATAGCCGGTGTAGGCTTCAAAAACAGCGATAAAGAGCAGCAGGCAGCCGATGACCCAGTTCATCTGCCGGGGGTGATGATAGGCGCCGGTCAGGATTACCCGCAGTGTATGTAGGACGATCAACACCAGAAAGAAATGAGAGGTCAGCCGGTGTAGACTGCGCAGATACCTGCCGCCCCACACATATGATTCCAGGTAGAGGACCGAATTGAAGGCCCGCTCCGGCGTCGGCTGATAATAGACCATCAACAGCAGGCCGCTCACAATCAATACCAGCAGGGCGGTGAAGGCCAGCCCTCCCAGGCAGAACGTGTAGCTGATGCGCAGATTGCGTTGCAGCACCACCCTGGGAAAGATATGTTTCAGAAAATCATTGATCATAGCGCCACCACTTCAATCACTCCGTCCCGCTCCTCAACCCGCATCTTTGGCAATGGCCGCTCCGCAGGCCCCTTGACCACACGCCCCTTCAGATCAAACAGGCTGCCGTGACAGGGACAGGCCAGCCCCTGATCAGTCAGGTTCAGAGTGCATCCCAGATGGGTGCAGACCAGACTGAGTGCATACAGTTCGCCGCCGGAATTGAACAGGGCCACACGGGCTTCCCGATAAACCAGGGCACCTTCGGCAGGAAGCTCTTTCCTGGACAGGCTGACCACAACCTGACGGCGCTGAATGACGCGCGGTGTCAGGTATTTCCAGAGCAGCGCCAGGGAACCGGACAGCAGAACTACGGTTTTGATGAAGGTTCGACGCGATTGAGTAGTTTTTTCCATTTTTTGATATATGCCTTTGTGTAAGCCGGGCTTTTGGAACTGATCTGCAGATAGCGGCTGGCCGCCATGAAATCACCGTTGACAACCCGCTGACCACTGCGATCCCAGAACGAGTCCAGATTCATGCCATCCTTGCGCAGCTGATAAATACGCTGTTCTGGTTTTTCCAGTATGAAACGGCGCGGGTTATCGTGGCACCCCTCGCAGGTAACTGTTCCGCGCTGCACCGTATGGGGAAACATGGCCCGCCATTCAGCGGCCAGCAGCTGGTTTTCCTTCCCTCCCCTGGTGGCCTTCTGAATATCAGTATAATAGGCGATGTACTGCGGCCTGATCGGGCTGACCTTGCCCCTGGAATTGATCCCCAGCGGCGGTGCATCCTGTTTGCGCAGGTAGGCGCTACTGAGATATTCCGGGTTCAGTCCCTCTTTCAGATCAAAATCCTCTTTCTGCTTCAAATCCTTGAATTGAAGAAAAAACGTGCCGTACTCCTGGGCTGTCCAGGCCGAATGGCAGGCGTAGCATTCAAGCTTCTGCATGTGCGCCTTGATGCCGTGCTCGATCACCTTAGTCGATGGCTGATGGCAGTCGGTACAGGTTTTGGAGCTTTTCTGCCCCTGCCTGAGACTGGCCATGGAGTGGCAGGCGCCGCAGGTCATGCCACTACGGTAATGCACATCGGGCGACATTTTCAGAAAAGTTTCCCCGTTGACCGCAATACCGCGCTGATAGCGGTTGTTATCCTCGCGCGGCGCACGCCCGGAATAATCCCAACCGATGAAATATCCCTTGTGACAGATCTGGCAGTCGGCTACGGTCGGCTTCCGGATGGCGTGCCCGCTGCCATGACATTGCCGACAGCTGTCTACATGGCATGAAGAACAGTTTGTATCAAAGAAACGACTGTCGTGTTTGGCATAGGTGCGCTTGACAAACTCCCGCTCACCGGTTCGCCTGGTCATGGGGCCGTCAAAGACCGTATCGTAACCCTTGTGGCAGGCCACGCAGGCCGAGGCACGATGAGATTCGGATGCAGGATCACTTGCCCTGCCCCCCTGATAATGACAGGCGGCACAGGAGACAGCGGCAGCCGGTTTTGAACCGTCGGCGGCAAAGGCCGTAACAGCCATAAAACTACTGATCAGCCAGCAGGCGGCGATGTAGTGCATCATCCAGCGCACGATAGTTAAGTCCTTTCCTGTAGATCGGGTCAGAGGCCTTGTTATGGCAGGGCAGACAGAGATTGACGGACAGCGCCCGTTTGACCTCCCTGCCATTTAATGGTCTGGATTTTTCTCTGGTAATGGCCGAGAAGGCCTTGACTTTGCCATCCTCCATTGCCAGAAAACCATCCAGCGGTTTACGGTCCGAGCGTTCACAGATCAGTGTGGCCTTGAAGCTGGCTCCGTCAACCACATGCTGCCCAAAGCCGAGGAAGGCCGGATTGCCGTGGCATTCGGCACAGCCCACCGCCTTTTTACCGGTGTTATGGGAGTAAAACGGGGCAAAGCGCAACTGCTGCTTGCCTTTAAACTTTGCCACATACTCGGTTTTGGAATTGCTGCCGTCTTCTTCGGCCACGGTCACAAAGGTCTGGCAGCCGGGCGTGACAGAAGATATGCGGCCACGCTGATTGAGCGCCAGGGGAAACGGATAAAGCATGCGGTAATCTTCGGTCTCGCTGAACTGCCCGGGCGTTTCCTGTTTTTTGATAAAATCCATGCCCGGCTTGGATTTATCATACTTTGTGTGACAGCCGAAACACTGCACAACAGTCCTGGAGTGGCAGGCATGGCACTCCAGGCGGCCATGCCCGGCCACCGTATGTTCCGGGCTTCCGGTGACAACCTTTGAACGAAACAGTTTCCCGCTCCGTTTGCCCTGCACCCAGATGGCTCCATCCTCGTAAAACACATTGGAATAGCTGCGCCCCTTGGTTGTCTGGATCATTTTGGAACCGTATTGCATCGGTTTTTTATAGTTTCTGGATTCACGCAGCGCCTCGTCATTTTCACGGGTTATCTGGCGGTAACGTGGCACATCACTAGCGCTGCCGTGGCAATCCTCGCAACTGATTTCGGTCTGCTGGTACATGGTTTTATAGGCATAGCCGTCACCCATGACATCACGGGAGGTATGACAGTCAATGCACTCCATACCGGCGGCAAAATGCACATCCGGTTCAATGTGCACCAGATTACGGGCACCGCTGCTCATAACCGGCCCACCCTCGCCTTTACGGGTCGGCACCAGACTGTTGTTGCCATCGTACAGCCCCTGATAGGACAAGGCAATCCGACCGCTACGGTTGTGACAGCGAGAACAGACCTGAATACCCGGAAGCGCCGACATTTCATGAGTAGCAGAATATCCTGCCTTGCCCTTCATAGTTTTATCGTTTCCTTCGTAAGTACCCTCATCATTCCAGGGAAAATGGCAGGCGGCACAGCCGGAGGCGTGGCTTGCACTATAGGCATCGGCGGTTTCTACGCCAATATGACAGCGTGAGCAGAATTTACGGAACAATTCGCCGGAAAGGTTATCCAGTTCCGCCACCGGCTTGGGAGAAAACTCCTTGCCATCAGCACCAAACTGTTTTTCACCGCGGGTGGTATACGAATTGCCATCCACACCCTCCCAGGTCAGCTGGGTGTTATGAATCATCCCTGCCGCAGTATACATAATATTACTTTTCACCCGGTCAAATTGATATTTGTGGCACGGAGCACAGCCATTTTCCCAACGTCCCATATACTCATGATTGGCAATACCGAATATGCCCTGATGCGCTTTTTCCTTTTCCTCTTCGAGAGGCTTGCCACCATGGCAGGAAACGCAATCCCCATGGTTTTTGGAAACATGTTCAATACCTTTATGACAACGGACGCAGGAAGACTGTTTGGTTCCCGACTGGCATGCGGAGAGAACAAAAGTTGAACACAAAACAAGCAGCAGGATAAAATGAGTTAAACCGTTTCCGGCAGATCTTTTCTGCATTTACAGAGAGGGCCTTTGTCTTTTGGGTTAGCAAACTATAGCATGTCAATTTGACTATTCTAAACAAAATATGACCTGCCGGAGTAGAAGTCCTGACAGGTCATATTTGTAACTATTTCTGCTAAATAAGCTGTTTAAAAAATCAACTGCAACTGGGTAATGAAGGTGGTGAAATCTTTAGTTGAAGCATTCGTTTTGTCAAATTCAGTTTTGGAAACTTCCATGGAAAGTTTCAGGTTCTGGTCACGGAAATAGTAATTGGCGCCTATTCCATACCAGTCAATACGCTGGTCATAAATAGTATCAGTTGCTATGCCGCTGTTATTCAGGTTAAGGGCTGCGAACTTCCACTTCTCGTAGCGGCCGAAAAACTGTAACGGCAGATTAGGAAGCATATAGGCCGCCTTCATATACCAACCGTTCTTTTCTCCATTCAACCCCATTGTACCTGCATCCGGGTTGGCACCTCTATATGCTCCGTCCAGATCAATATCCTCGTAAGCGCCGGAAAATGTAACTGTACCCATGCCTTCCAGCGGGTACTCGAAAAACAGATCGGTTGTCCAGCCTTTATAGTCAACTGCGCCGGTCTTGGCAACGGTGTCGCTAAATGCCACATCAGGCTCCCACTGATAGGCAGCACCAACTGTCAGCACCTTTTTCTTGCCCAGATAGGTGCCCTTATAGCCATAGCCTGTCTCTGGATCAAGCAGTGACACATGGGCGCGTCCTGAATAGCGGAAATTGGATTTGGGGGTTTCCGTACCGGCTGCGCTGCGACCGTTCATGACATCCAGGCGATACTGAAACATGTCGTTAAACAGGTTGCCCCAGACGGCAACTCCTTTGTCGCGCGTTGTTGTAAAAGGTGCGCGGATAAAAAGAGAACGGTCAAGCGTCAGAGGGTCTTCGCAAGACTCAAGGTTCTCACGGCTCATGTTGTACTTGAACTTACCAACATGCACTTTTAGCGCCTTGTTAAAATCAAAACGGATCTGGGCATCAAGAATGGAGAAATCTGAAGCGGCATCCCCGTCAACAACAGTCAGTGGTGTAGTATTCTGTTTTTCCAGAAACTCTGTCTGCACATACATGCTCATCATATCGCCATAGGCACCCATCAGGGCCAGCCGGTTGCGGCGAAAGTTAAAGTCAGTCGTTGTACCGGTTTTATCAGCACCGCTTCCGGTATCGCGAACCACCAACTGGAACTGGCCCTTGTAGTCAAGCTGCAGCACCCCCTTATCATCCGGACCAAAAGTCATTTGTGGTCCGGCAATGGCTGTACCGCTAAAAAGCATGGCGCCAGCAATAGCAACGCCAATTGTATTTTTTTTCATCTGAGAACTCCTTTCAAATAGGTCGGCCCATGCGGGCTTAAGATGCTAAAACAGTTCAGCAACCGCCGGGGGTAGATCCGCCACCGGTTGATCCGCCGCCTCCCGTACCTGGTGTTACCGGTACGATGTAGGCCTTGTCTGCAGTTTCAATTTGATTCATGTCCGCATTTGTCGGACCAAGCACCGGAGAGAAAGCAGACCAGACAGTAAGAGCAGTAGTAGCCATTACACCCTGGGCACGTGGATTAACAGCTGTATTGAATGACCAGGCATCTCTTTGAGCTGCGGAAGCACTCGGGTAGGCAAGGAGTAAACGTTCAGACGAATAGTTATTCCACTGGCTGGAGGAGCCATCATACATGGTGATATCGCCCTCGGGCACATTTAGAACTGCATCAAAAAGAACAAAACTTGGTGATGCGCTGATCGAAGAGCCACACATTACAACCGTTTTCTTTGCAGCAGATGCAAACACGTCAGCAGCCCCGTCCTTTATGGAAAGCGTAGCCAACCTTGTTTCAAATGTCGCCTTGTCAGGATAGACAAAGTTTTTTGTAGCATCACCGTTCAAACGGGTCAAATACATTGTGGCACTTTGAAGGCGTAAAGCATTAGTTAAATAGGGAGTTATTGCAGGGCCGCGAACATCAATCACTTGCCAGGTATTTTTAAGCGCAGGGTCGGCAATAATTGCATCGACCTTCTGAATCATCTCGCCGATAGAGTAGCGAACCATATCTTTCAGAGCTGTATTTTTACTAACGCTGTACGTTGAAGCTGTAAATTTTTCAACAGCATCGGTTGCCAATGCGAGTCCTGCAACATCCCAGGCATCATCACCGCCATTCAGAATTTTCAGACGATCACGTGAAAAGCCCCAATAGCGGAAGTTCCAGAATGGCACCGACTGATTATAGATACTCGAGTTTTTAGGCAGTGAAAATACGATCGTTGTATTTGCATCAATTCCCAGTCGTTGAACAATTACGTCCATTGTAGCGCCGTCAGGCATCATTGTGGCTGCAAGTGCCAGTCCTTCGATACGATCTTTGCCGGTCTCGGTAGTATCCAGACGTACCGCTCCCGGGATATGACCTTTGGCTGTCCAATCCGCAACCGTTGACTGGGATACTACAACCACCCTGTCTTTGCTGCCAAGCGGGGCATTCAGCTTACCTTCGTCAATCCACTGTTTGAGAGTTGCTGCGGTGATGATTGCAGCTGACTTGGTTGTTGTCGCGCTAGGATCACTGTAACTGCTGGTCCCGCTGTTTCCACACCCCCACAGACTTAAAGCGGCAATCATTACTGTCCCAAGCAGTGCGGCAATCAACACTCTGCTTTTCTTCTTCAGCTTTTCAAACATAATTCCTCCTTAAAAAAGTTTTGAAACAACTGCATAGTAGATTGGGTTAGTTTTGCAGCTTCGCAGAGACAGGCAGACTACTCTCCGCTTAAAGGTTTAGCCCACTTGAATTTAAATTTTGCTTTCGTATCCGGGTTACTTTTTGTTTCAGGCTTTGAGTCAGGCTGCACAGGCTTTGACTCTTCCAAAACCGGCTTTTTTAATGAAGAGGCATCTTTATTGTTGTCGGCCTGCGCACTGGATAGATATTGGAGGGTATTTATGGACTGAATTGAATCGTCGAGAAGAATTTTCTGAGTCTTGCCGGATTGGTAGGTAATAATAAGGGAATCTGAATAACAGACCACACTGGAGAGCAAACATATCAAACTCGCAATAATTGCGATTCTAAAATTCATGCTTGCACTCCTTGACAGCATCTGTTTGATTTCAAGTCATAACCGGCAACACTCTAATTCATATTTACGGGATTGTAATAACGAATATAATTCATACGGCAATGCGTTTCAGGCATAGGCAAAATCATTGAAAGCATATTTAATTAAAGCAATCCAAAAGACATAACTATCAGAGGTTATTACAAGACTAACCATCCGTAATTACTCAGACAGGCAAAAAAAAGGGCACGCCATGAGCATGCCCTTTTAAACAGAATTTGAAGTTAGATCAGCAACCGGAAAGCTCTTTTTTGCCTTTTTTAGCCGGTTTTTTTGCATCATCTTTTTTTGCGTCTTTTTTAACTGCTTTTTTTGCATCATCTTTTTTAACTTTTTTAGTCTCCGGTGCAGCAGCAGTTTCTTTTTCAGCAGCCAGCACTACAGTTGCAAAGCTTACAGTCATCAGTCCGGCTACCAGCAGTGTCAGAATACGTTTCATTTTTTTCTCCTTTTTTGTTGTTTACCGGCGAACCGGCTAAATCGTAATCAATTTTTAACATGTTGCAGAGCAATGTCCAGCATTTTCAGGTGATATAAAACACCATCGGTTTAGTTCCCAGTTCTTCTTTATATTTCATGACATTTGTCTTAAAAACCAGTTTGGTAATCAGTGCCTGAGGGTCGTTAATATCTCCAAAATAGGTGGCATGCCCCAGGCAGGTGGTTGTACAGCGGGTAAGTTCGCCTTTTTCCACCCGATGAATACAGAAGTGGCATTTGCGAGCATTACCAACGGGGGAATGCCAGTGACTCTTGCGCTTGTAGGTTTTGCCATATTCACCGGAGTTTTCCACTTCATAGGTACTTTTACGTGAATCGCCGGTGTAATAGTGACCCACGTCAGCCGAACGCGCGGCATAGGGACAGGCCACCAGGCAGTATCTGCAACCGATACATTTCTCGTAATCAATCATAACAATGCCGTCATCACGCTTGTATGTGGCAGTAACCGGACAAACCGAAACACAGCTGGGCTGATCACACTGCATGCAGGGGCGCGGCAGAAAGCGCATTGATGTATTGGGAAATTCACCCAGTTCTTCTTCTTTAACCGGGCGGTATTGAATACCGGGCGGCGTAAGATTCTCTGACATGCAGGCCGTTGTACAGGCATGACAGCCGATACATTTTTTCAGATCAATTGCCATGGCCCAGCGACGCTGATTCCTTGGTTTTTTCAAGGCACGCTGCAGGTCGGCCTGCATAATTTCCAGAATATCCTTATCGTCAATGGAGCTCATACTTTTCTGACTCCTTTCCGGCTATTTCAAAAAGACCGGTTTTTTCGCAAATCATATAAATAAGAGCAACAACAGAAACAGATGCCACAACTACAAGTATTTCAAATATTGATGGGGAATAACTGATTCTTTCCGGCATATCATAAACCCTGAATACAGGTACTCGAAAACCCTCAACAACCAGGTCAAGTCGCGCCAGAAACTGGGTCAAAAGGACAATCAGGCTTGACAGAACCAGTCCTCCAACACTGTTTTTATAAATCAGAATTAAAAACGGCACGACCAGAGCGCCACCTATTCCAAAGATAAAATTCTGCAGGAATGTTTCGCGGAACACTTCGTAGCCAGACATGCTGCTGGCCATACCAATGATAATACGACAGAAAGTAAGTACCAGTACTGAAGCAAGCGCAATCTTCTGCATCATGATAAATGGGCGTATCAGATTTCTATTACAACCGGTTTTCGACTGGATAGCAGCGATTATTGCGCAGAGGGCATTTCCGGTCAGAAATCCTGTAAACAGAAAATAGATCGGCAGCATTGAACTATAGTAATAAGGCATGGTTCCAACAGCACCAAAAAGACTGCCGAGAGAGCAATATGTGATTACCGGAATGATAAATGAAGCATATAGTAAGCGTTTGGAGTGAACATGGCGTTGAATATTTATATATTCAACAATAAGAATTGATATATCAGCGGTATACCATACAGCCATCCAGAACATGGGCGATTTTGGATTTGGCGACAGCATAAACATATACATTCTTTCCACATGGCCGAGCTCGGAAGCCAGTGACGCAAACCCTGCAATAGCCGTAACCAGCCCCAGGAATATAACCCTTGACGCTAACGGTTTGTATTTATCATGAAAGTAAATATTGCCCAGAAAATTTGTAAAAATGCATCCGCCACTAATCAGGGCGAAATAGACATACGTTGAGATCTGCAACCCCCAGGGGACAAGACTGGAGGTATTGGTAGTGCTGCCATGCCCCATAACAAAAATGCTGCCAATGCCGAAGCCACCTAAAACAAGCCCGATCAGGGAAAGGTAAACCAGAAAACCACCCTGGCCTTTTTTAAACCGGTTGAAATAGCTGACCAGCCTGTCCTTCTCCGGAATATAAACACCGTATATCTGCATATCAGGCCCCCTTTACGATCTTGACAAAGTTTCTGCGCATGGCAGTTCCACCCATGATCGGGTCAATCACATTACCCTTGATCAGATCGTCATCGGCAATTCCCTGATTATTGGCCCGGCTCATCCCTTTGGAATGAACTCCGAAACCGTGGTACATATACACGGCATCATCACGCAGACGCTGAGTAAGCTTGACCCGGATCCGTCCGGAGGCCTTGATATCATCCTGGCCGACCAGAAAAACATAATCACCATCCTTCAACCCCATCTCCCGTCCTTTTTTAGCATTGACCCACAGGTCATTTTCCTTCTGCAGATCGGTCAGCATAAAGTTATTGGTAGTCCGTGAAAAAGTATGCAGTGGAGAACGGCCGAACAACAGACGGAAGAATCCGTCAGGCGGTTGGGGGTGCTTTGTATATTGCGGCACCGGATCAAACCCCTTTTCCTGCAGCTGCTTGGAATAAAGCTCGATCTTGCCGGAAGGTGTATCGAATTCCGGCTGGTTATCGGCAGTAATATAGGGCGGCTTACCTTCTTTGACGATTACCCCGTTTTTCTTCAACTTGGCGAAATCTACGCCACCGGCTTCACAACGTTTGGCCAGATACTCTTCCCCGTCTTTCCAGGGGAAAAATTCCTTCAGCCCCAGCTTGTTGCCCAGTTCTTTGGCCATCCACCAGGATGCTTTTGTGTCATACATCGGTTCCACCGTCGGCTGACGGAGGGAAATCTCGGACAAACCCTTGAATTTACCGATGCTAAGTTCATCAAAACGTTCCATGTAGGTACATTCCGGCAGTACAACATCAGCATAATTAACAATATCAGCCGGCATGGTGTCGATTGCCACCAGCAGGTCCAGATTATTGATCGCCTTGATCGTATCCTGCTTGTCGGTCATGGTCTTCAAGAGGTTGGAGCCGTAAATGAACCAGGCCTTGATCGGATAAGGCTTGGCACTGATAGTAGCCTCTTTAATGGAAGTCGTGGTTTGCAGTCCGGCAAAAGGATAAGCTGCATCCAGTTTCGGCAGATCTTCTGGTTTTTCTGGATAGTCGGGAAGCCCCGGGTAGCCAGGAACCTTGGTACCCGATGGAAAGAAATAGCCCCCTTCCCTGCCCCAGGAACCGAGCAGGGCATTCAGGATGGCGATGGCGCGGCTGCGCTGAGTATCGTCACCATACCAGGTGGCGTAACGACCGGCACCGATGCACACATTAGGGGAGTTTTTGCCCAGGTCACGGGCCACCGCCACAATCACGTCCTTTTCGATTGTGGTTTCTTTCTCGGCCCATTCCGGTGTGTACAGCTTGACCGCCTCCTTAAGTTCATCCAGGCCTGTGGCATATTTAGCCACATACTCTTTGTCATACAATTCTTCTTCAATAATGATTCTGATCCAGGCCAAAAGCAGCGCCAGGTCCGTGGCCGGCTTGATGGCCAGCCAGCGGTCAGCCTTTGAGGCGATATTTGACAGGCGCGGATCAACTACCGTCAGTTTGGCGCCCTGCGAAAGGCCATTAACAATGTCCTGAACCTGGCTGTTATGGGCATTTTCACCCAGGTGGGAACCGAGCAGCACAATGTACTTACTCTTGCTGAAATCGTAATATTCCGGAGAACCCACATCGGATCCAAAAGTAAGCACAAAGCCGATATCGCGGGGACCACGGCACTGGGCAAAAGAAGGAGCGGCAAAGGTAGTTACACCATAAGCATGCAACAGATGCCGCCAGAAAGAGGCACCGGTCCCGTGATAAATCATAGCCAGGGACTGGGGCCCGTACTTTTCCTTGATGACCTTCATTTTCGAGGCGATCAGATCCAGTGCTTCATCCCAACTGGCCCTTTTCCAGACCGGCTCACCACGCTTACCGGTATTGATCATGGGGTATTTTAGCCGGTCAGGGTCATAAAGCGCCCCCAATGCTGCGTTACCGCGACCGCACAAGCGCCCCCTGCCGCGCAGACTAAGCGGGTTGCCATCAATTTTAACCACTTTCTTGTTTTCAACCTTGGCAATCAGACCGCAATTCCAGAAACATAATTCACAGAAGGTGGGAATCTGTTGCATATCCTTCTGCCCTTCTTCTTCAGCCCAGGAAAGCAGCTTTTCCGGCATGGTTGCAGCGACTGTCAATCCTGCCGTAACCGCACCGGCTGCTTTAAAAAATGTTCTGCGTGAAAATTTGGTAGACAAGTAAACCTCCTGTCAGGAACCATCTCACTGAGACGGCAAAAACATCAAACCAATTATATGAATACTTAAATACTTGTGTTCAAAAAAAATGATATTGCTAAAACCGGCGGCTTCCAGCCGAAGCTGGAAACCGCCGGAAATATGAGCTATTCAACAATCTTCATACTGCCGTTTTTCTGGAATTCCAACGTCGAATTAACAAATTTGACATTTAAATAACCAAGTTCTTTGAGCGAATGATAGGCCATCTCGGCGCGTATGCCGGTTGCACAATGAGTAATGATCATCTTCTCCTTTGGTATCTCGGCGGCACGGTCCTTGATCTCTTCAGCCGGAATCAGCTTGGCGGTTTTCAGCATGCCACTGTTGGCCTCATCCTGGTTTCGCACATCAATAATCATGACATTTACGGGTGGAGCAGCGGCGATTTTCTTGAACTCGTCCAGATTAATTTCACCCGGACGCGGCTTGGGGACATAACTAACCTTCTGATTCAGCTTGCCGCTTGCTACTTCATATTTAGCTGTCTGCCAGGCCTGGAACCCTCCTGTCAGAATCTTTACATTTGTATAACCGGCCTTGACGAGCACTTTGGCTACAGCATCGGCCTCTTTACCACCAGCAGCATCATAAACAATAACCGGGGCTTTTTTCTGTTTCAAAGCCATTTTTTTGATGAGCTTGGCTGATTGCTTTACAGGAAATGCAACCGCACCTTTGATGAAGCCCTTTTCTGCTTCCTTGGCAGTTCTGGCATCAAGCAAAACATGCGGGATGTCCTTATCCAGCCAGGCTTCCTTCAAAAACTGGACAGACAAAACGCCATAATTGGTCAGAGACCAGTCCGGCATGCCGTCCTTGTAAACTTTGATATTGGTGTAACCCAACTTTTTAGCTTTATCTGCCGAGCCGGGACTCATATTACAGGTCGGGCCTGAACAGTAGAAAATGATCAAAGCATTTTTGTCTGCAGGCAGTTTCGAAGCCTGTTTGTCAAATGCCGGATATGGCAGGTTCACGGCAGTAGGAATGGCCCCTTCCTGAAAACGGGGCGCCGGACGGGAGTCATACAGGAAATACTTGCCTTTTTCAGGCCCCATGGCGACCAGCTTGACCATCTGGGGAGTAGTCATCAGCATCTCGGCAGAAATTTTGACCGGCGGTTTTTCTGTCAGCTTGACCGCAGTTTTAACGCCATTTTTCTCAATATACTCAATCTTGACTTCATGTCCTTTTTTTATCTTGTTGCCCTTAAGGAAATCACCGTCACCAGTCTTACCATCACCGTTAACAACTTTGACTTCATCTTCATCAAACTTGACCAACTCTACCGAATCATCAATCTTTATCTGGATAGTCTTGGCCTTGAAAGCCACATTGTCAAAATGTCCCTGCAGAGTATTTGGCTGGGCCTGATGACAATTAGTGCAGATTTTAGCAATGGTCGGCTTTGCCTTTGGGGCCGGTTCAGCGGCAAAAACCGCAAATGCGGCCAGCGGAACAGAGACGGCAGCAGCAACAAATGCACTTAAAACCCTGGTCTTATCCATGTAAAGATTCCTCCCTTGAGATGCCCGGCCTAACAGCCGGCAGTTTTTTTGAAAATTTTACTCTTGTTTTTGCCTTCCAACTTTTCAAACTTGCAGCGGATTTCATCACCTTCCACAATCCGCTTGTCCTTGACTTTGTCCAGAGTCAGTTCGTCAGTAACAAGAATAGTTACAGCCTCACCGCTCTTGTTATCTTTAAGGACAGCGGTTGCGGATTTACCGTCGGCAGCCAGCTCAATATTGGAGAGAGCACCAATCATGGTGACACTTTCAGCGCAGGCGGTTTGAATAAAAGAAAATGACGAAAAGGCCGTAACGGCCAATATGATGATTATTGAAGTGATTTTTTTCACAGAAGACTCCTTTGCAGTAAAATAAAACTGCACACGACATATTTTGCCAGAATAATATTGCTTTACAAGCCCAGATTCACTCTAAAATCAGGATAAGTGCGTTAACGAAGTTATTTTCTGCCAGAAAACGCAGAAAATAACTTCTAACTTGTTTCCAACCGAAAACTCCGGATGTGAAACTGTTGGTTTTCGATTTGGAAAGCGGGGATTTTTTCTCCTGGCAAGGAAATCGAGGATTTGCGCGGAGGCGTACATCAGTAAGCCGCACAAGCAAAACCGAAGATTGACGCAACCAGGGGGAAAAAGCACCCTTTCCGGACGAAAACTAACTTACTAAAAAAATGCCGGACGGGTGAGGCACACAACCCATCCGGCCAGGAGTATTTAAAATTTAACCTCGAAAGTGGCATACACGTTATGCGCTTCCTTCATTGGCGTCATCAGCAGCATATCGCTGGCCTTGATGTCGGAGATTTTTACCGGTGCGCCAACCCAGTTATTGCTGCCGGTGTATTCAAAGTCATAATACTGGTAACCGAGCTTGAAGAAGGCTTTGCTCAGATAGGATGAAATCGGTTTCAGGCTAAGTTCCTGAATCACGTAAGGTTCGAACACATTTCCACGCACGCCGACTTTACTGGTCCACATGTCATCTGCCGCAGGGGCAAAAGTGATCCAGTCTTTGGAGCCATGGTTGAATTCAAAACCGAGCTTAGTTCTTGATGGAAGGTCATAACGGACACCGGCATATACAGCCCAACCGGTCCTGCTGGTTGGCGCTTCCGGAGCCAGAAAGCCACCGGTCATCAGCCCCTGGAAACCGGCATTGGCAGAAACATTATCGTTAGGATGGGTAACACTCAAGCCCAGATCAGCAAACATGTTCAAGCTGCCCGGACCGATATTTTTCAGGGTACTCATGGCGCCGACACCGTACCAGTCGATGCTGCCCAGGTTTACGGACGGATTGGTTGTGCCGAAGGCGCCCGTATTGCTCATGGAAGGGAAGTCAAAGATATTGAAACCACGATTCCACTGCAGCCAGACCCGCAGCGGGTCAGTATCAACCGGGATCACGGCCAGTCCGAGCATGTCGGTGTCTTTGATGCTGTTGCTGGCGACCTTGATACCACTGTCGAAACCACGACCGTAACAAACCTTGGCATAAGCGCCCGGTAGTGCCTCGATATCAGGCGCATAGCCGATTGTCATACCGTCAAAAGCGTAATCAACCAGCAGTGCCGGGGTACCGCCGTTGCCGGGGCGTTCAGTATTAGCCCTCAAATTGCTTGGGGCACCGTTTGTGGATGGACGACGACCAACCGAAAACCAGGCAGGTTGATCCGCGATATTGCTCCAGGTGGCATAGACCTGATCAACATTCAGCAGACTGCTGGAAGGGATATGGCTGAGTGTGCCGTCAAAAACACCGACACGATCTGCAAAGTAGTTGCCGGTTACCTGGGAATCATTCTCGGAACCGAATGATTTGTACATCAAAAGCCGGGCATGAACCGTAACATCCTGGGTAGCCTTGGCTGTCAGGTTAAGGCCAAATTTGTTGGTATAAAGAGTTTCGTTTTTGGGTTTGTAGGCGGCTACAA
The DNA here is from genome assembly GCA_964509295.1 of uncultured Geobacteraceae bacterium. Taxonomy (GTDB): domain Bacteria; phylum Desulfobacterota; class Desulfuromonadia; order Geobacterales; family Pseudopelobacteraceae; genus JBGSQR01. Next base: position 43,827 of record CAZDWS010000010.1, read on the forward strand.
AAGCGCTTCCACCCAAGGCCTGAAGTTTGGCCTGGGCAGCGCCCAGTGTCAGGCTGCCGCCTGCCGGCGACATCAGATAGCCGATGATATTTCCCATCATCACGTTTGGTGTCAAACCGGCAACACCTGCATAGGATTTTGTAGAAAGCAGTGCTTGGGTTGCCGGATCAGCAAAGAAATTTGCCATGGCCGGATCTTTCTGCAAGGCCCCCATAAACGCCGGTGCATTTGTATAGTCAACTGTCTGTCCATGCATGGAATCAACGCGAAAACGGTAATCGCCACCGATTGTCAGCCACTTGCTGAGAGATTTTTCCTCCGCCTTCTTTACAGCGCTTTTAAGTTCCTGGACTTCCTTGGCCAGCGCATTCATCTTCTGCTGCAGATCATCATCTGCCGCGCGAGAGACCGCAGGTAGAGCCATTCCAGAAACAAGTGTAACGACAGCCAGTTTCAACACAGTCTTCTTCATTGAATCCTCCTTTTGAGTATGGTTCCAAATCCGGCCATGCATGGCCGGGTAAATTCAGGATAAATCGCAAAAGCGAATGTAACTGGTTGTGCGTTCTGTATGGACTGGTACAATTAATGGGCAAAAAGACAGATTCGTATCAGTTTGGATACGATAATATTTTGTATGTAATTACATTTTGAGATATATTGAAAACGAAATATAAGCATACGGCTATGCGTTTTGCGCAACAGATGGATCAGCGACAAGAGGAGTCTATGAAATCAGAGTATTTTCAGACACTTGTAGTGGCAATCACCATGGGAAGCTTTTCAAAGGCGGCTGAAAAACTTTTTGTTACCCAGTCTGCTATTTCACGACGCATCCAGTTTCTGGAGGAACATTACGGTTACCCGCTGATTGACAGAAGTGGACCGGTACTGGTACCGACGGATGTGGGCCGGATTGTCATGGACAAAGCCCATAAAATGCTGGCCCTGGAAAAGGAACTGATCCAGGCCATCCATGAATACGAGCATAAGCCGGGCGTAACTTTCTGCTGTACACCTGCCTTTGGAATGGCCTATCTGCCGGACATCATGCGGCGCTTCATGCTGCTGCACTCGAACACTTCCGAGATGAACTTTTCATTTGAATTTCCGGACAAAGTGGTGGATGGGTTGAAGGAAGGGGCCTATCAGGCAGGAGTAATTGAGCATATTGACAATTATGATCTGAGCGGTTTTGATACTTTCAAACTGCCGGATGACGAGTTTATTTTTATTTCTTCACCACAATTAGGCTTGGAATCTGATGAACTCGGACTTGAAAAGCTTACGGCACTTGATCTTTACATCAGAAAAGAAGGCAGCTGCGCAAACAAACTGCTCTCTATTAATATGAAGGACAACGGTTTGAGCTGTGCTGCTTTTTCACGAACCGTAATCTGTGACGACCTGCACCTGATCATCAGCACGGTTCTGGATGGCAACGGAATTTCTTTTGTACCCAGATCGCTGGTTACCCAGCAACTGCAGGAGGGAAAACTGAGACAGCACCATGTAACAGGCTTCAATCACACCCATTACCGGACACTTGTTGTAAACAGCACTCCGCCGACAAACCCGTTGTTGAATGATTTCATCACAGAGATCTTTGCCGCTTTCGGTCAGACGGCCAGGGTTTGATAAGCGGCTATCAACGCTCTTGCCTAATACCCAAACTTGCATTACAATTTAAAAAAGTAATGCATTATTCAAAGGAGGACCAAATGTCTGAAGCAGCTATAATTACCAGCAAAGGACAGGTCACCTTGCCACGGGCCATCAGAAATTTGTTGGGTGGCAGGGTTGTTGTGTTCGAATCGACTGACGCCGGAATACTGATCAAACCGGTGAACAGTGTTGCAGGCTCCCTGAACGCATATGCCCATGCTGTGCCAGAAAACATATCTGTTGCTCGGGATACGGTATGGAAGGAGTTGGCCGATGAAAAAGAACTCAAGCGTTCTACCTGATACAAATGTGCTGCTACGGTATCTCCTGAATGATGTACCGGAGCAGTACCGTGAGTCGTCCGCTTTTTTTGAAAAAGTGCGTACCGGAGAAGCTGAAGCAGAGTTACTGGAAAGCGTAATTGTTGAGGCGGTCTATATCCTGACCAGGTTTTACAATGTCCCACGCATTGCTGCGGCAGAATCATTGAAAGGTGTCCTGATTTACAAGGGAATCATCAACTCCGATCAGGAACAGATGTTAGAAGCGCTGGGGATGTATGCCGATTCCAGCTTTGACATTGTTGATTGCATTCTGGCCGTTAAATCCAAAGGAAGAGTATTGTTCACCTTTGACAAAAAATTAAAAAAACAGGTCAAACAGTAAACGTTTTTTTATTAAACAATTATTTAATACAACTCATTTATAACAACCGCTCTTTGGAAAGCGCGGGACACCCAGTTTTTCAAGGATTTTAAACATGGGACAAAACTGGGTAAAGCCGGATTGCAACAGATTCAGCCCCACAAAACCAGTGAACCAGAGCCAGTTAGGTGAATGATAATGGGCCAGCAGCAGTGAAATCAGAATAAACGACCCGGCTATAATCCGTACGATACGTTCGATGTAGAATTCTTCTTTCATGGTAATTCTCCCTGCAGACTAGTTCCAATAATGATAAACTTTCGTGATACACATATATAGTCCCCTCTCCCTCTGGGAGAGGGCTAGGGTGAGGGGGCGTCAGCTTCAAACCACACAAATCTCCCTCATCCGACCTTCGGCCACCTTCTCCCAGAGGGAGAAGGACACTTCATTTCCTCGACAGATTTCCACACTTTAAAGATCATCATCTCCATCATCAACATGTGTATCAACCCGCTCCCATTCTTCCGCGCCTTGAGAATTATCTGTCAGTGGCCTACCATGCCGCTCTTTCCAGTTCTGCACCAGATAATACAAAATTGGAATAGTCACCCGCGACAGCGTGGTGGAAGCGATTTCACCGCACATCATGGCGATAGCCAGCCCCTGAAAAATCGGATCGAATACAATCACGAAACTACCAACCACAACCGCCGCACCGGTCAGGAGCATGGGGCGGAAACGCACCGCACCGGCCTCGATGATGGCCTCGTCCAGGGCCATTCCTTCGTTGCGCTTCATCTCGGCAAAATCAATCAGGATAATCGAGTTGCGGACAATGATGCCGGCAAGGGCGATGAAACCGATCATGGAGGTGGCGGTAAAAAAGGCGCCGAACATGGCGTGACCCGGCAATATGCCGATCAGGGTCAACGGGATGGGAGCCATAATCACCAGCGGCGTGGTGAAGTCCCTGAACCAGGCCACCACCAGGATGTAGATCAGCACCATCACGGCACCGAAAGCAATGCCCAAGTCGCGGAAGACCTCATAGGTGATATGCCACTCACCGTCCCACTTCATGCCCATATGTTCTTCGCTCCAGGGCTGTCGTGATGCCAGCACTTCGATCTTTGCGCCATCCGGCGTGGGCAGATCGGCAATTTCCTTCTGCATCTTGAGGATGGCGTAGACCGGCGCTTCAATTTCGCCGGCCACGTCTCCGATGACGTAGACCACGTTTTTCAGGTTCTTGCGGTAGAGGGTTTTCTCTTCGCTGGCCTGACTGACCCGTACCAGCTGTGAGAGTGGTACATTGCCCCGTGGACCCGAAACGGTCACGGATGACAGGGCCGCCACGGAACTGCGCTGGGCAGCGGGCAGGCGAAGGTTGATCGCCACCGGTTCTTTCTCTTTAGGCAGGTGCAGCAGACCCGTATCCTGTCCGCCAAGGGCGATTCCCAGCGTCCGGGAAACATCATCAACACTTATGCCGGACAAGGCCGCTTTTTCCTGATCCACACTGAAAGTAACCTTGGTCTGATCCGCTTCACGATACCAGTCCACATCCACCACACCGGCTGTTCTGGTCAGGATCGCCTTGACTTTTTCAGCAATACCGGCCCGGCTGGCGTCATCAGGGCCATAGACTTCGGCCACCAGGGTTGAAAGGACCGGCGGACCGGGCGGGATCTCGGCCACTTTGACCCGTGCGCCGTATTTGTCGGCAATGGCCTTGACCAGCGGCCTGATGCGCTTGGCAATGGCATGGGACTGGTCCTTGCGTTGATCCTTGGGCAACAGATTAACCTGGATATCGGCCAGATGGGAACCTTTGCGCAGATAATAATGCCGCACCAACCCGTTGAAGTTGAACGGGGCGTTGGTGCCGATGTAAAGCTGGAAATCGGTCACCTCCGGCACAGTGCGCAAGACATCTCCCATTTCACGGGTAATGCGGGCGGTCTGTTCCAGCGGCGTCCCCTCCGGGGCATCGATAATCACCTGCAGCTCGTTCTTGTTGTCAAAGGGGAGCATCTTGACCGTCACGGCCTTGAAATAGATCAGCGAGCAGGAGAGCAGCAGTAGAACCACCACCGCAGACAGAAATCCGTAACGCAGCTTCTTTTCGTGAATCAGCCTGCCCATCCACTTGCGGTAGAAGAGAGTCAGACCAGATTCATTGGATTCCGCATCGGCGCCATGATGGGACTCCCCTTTCATAAAGCGCAGGGCAAAATAAGGGGTGACGATAAAGGCGATCAGCATGGAAAACAGCATGGCCATGCTGGCCCCCACCGGAATCGGCCGCATATAAGGCCCCATCAGCCCACCAACAAACCCCATGGGCAGGATCGAAGCGATTACGGCAAAGGTGGCCAGCACCGTGGGGTTGCCTATTTCGTCCACCGCCTTGACAGCCGCCTCCAGCGGTTTCATAACTGTGGTGGTGAAATAGCGATGGATATTCTCCACCACCACGATGGCGTCGTCCACCAGTATGCCGATGGAAAAGATCAGGGCAAAGAGCGTGATGCGATTGAGGGTGTAGCCGATCAGGTAAAAGATCAGGATGGTCAGGGCCAGGGTGACCGGAATGGCTATGGCAGCCACGGCACCGGCCCGCCACCCCATGAAGACCGCGATCAGGATCGTGACCGAGATGGCGGCCAGAAACATGTGGAAGAGCAGTTCGTTGTTTTTTTCCTTGGCGGTCTCGCCGTAGTTGCGGGTCACGGTGACCTGAACGTCAGAGGGAATCAATGTTCCTTTGAGGGATTCAACTTTATGTACCAGATCCTCAGATACCCAGGTGGCATTGGCTCCTTTTCGCTTGGCAACGGAAATGGTTACGCTAGCGTAGTCCTGCTGAGGATTACCGGATAGTTTCTTTGCCGCAGCCCCCGGCCCCAATCCCATAAAGACATAATCCTCCGCTTCCCGGGCGCCATCCTCAATACTTGCCACGTCCGCCAGGGCAATCGGTTTGCCGTTATGTACGCCAACCACCAGGCGCCTGACCGCTTCCACATTTTCCAGAAAGCCACCGGCCTGCACCAGCACTTCACGGTTGGCAGTGGAAAAAGCACCTGCAGGAAGGCTGGCATTGCCTTTCTGCAGACTGGCGGAAACCTGCAGGGGAGACAGACCGTAGCCGGTCATTCGGGCAGCATCCAGCGTTACCCGCACCTGACGAGCTGCCCCACCCTTGATCCCGGTTTCGGCGGCATTTTCACTTTTTTTCAGATCATTACAGATTTCCAATGCCAGCTTGCGCAGGGTGGAATGGTCATAGCGGGCAGACCAGAGGGTCAGGGCCAGTATGGGAACATCGTCGATGGACTTGGGCGCCACCAGAGGTTCTCCGGAGCCGGGCGGCAGCAGGCCGCGATTGCTCATGACCTTGTTGTAGAGCTTGACCAGCGATTCTTCCATGGGCTGGCCGACCAGAAAACGGACCGTAATGATACCCATGCCGGGACGGCTCATGGAATACAGATATTCCACCCCGCTGATCTCCCACAGCTTGGATTCAAAAGGTTTGACCACCCGTTCCTGTACTTCCTGTGGAGATGAACCTGGCATAGGCAGATAGATATCCACCATGGGCACTACAATCTGCGGTTCCTCCTCGCGCGGGGTCATTTTTATGGCGAACAGACCCAGCAGCAGCGAGGCTCCGACGATCAGGGGCGTCAGCTTGGAATTTATGAAGGCGCGGGCTATTTTACCGGCAAAGCCGAGATTTTTCATATCAGTCCTAAAAAGACACAGTGAAGTACGGTTTGAAAATTGCCACAGTGATAACCCCTGCCTTGTACCCTCACCCGGTCTTCGGCCACCCTCTCCTTTAGGCCCCAGAGGGTCCAAAGGGAGAGGGATTGATTTTAGTTCCTTCTCCCACTGGGAGAAGGTGCCCCAAAGGGGCGGATGAGGGAGATTTTAAGATTTGCAAAAAACTAGCTAAATCTGAATTATTCGACTTTCACCCCTTCGCTAACCTTCTCCACACCACCCACAACCACACGCTCACCATCGGAAAGACCCGAAATCACCTCGACCTTGTTACCAATAGTTTTTCCGGTTTTCACCAGCCGCATGCGGGCGAAACTGTCCTTATCCAGCACCCAGACCGAAGTCAGGGCTCCCCGCTCCACTACAGCCTGTTTCGGCAGCAGCAGGCCGTTAACCGTGCTACCCAGACCGATGACTCCACGCCCGAAAATGCCCGATTTCAACCCTTTCTGGTTAAGGTTAATCTTGGCGACAAATGTTCTGCTGAGCGGGTCCGTGGCAGGAACAATTTCTGCTATGCGGGCAGCAAACGAACTGCCCAGGGCATCCAGAGTGACCTGCACCGCTGCGCCGGTTTTGAGCAATGCTGCCAATGATTCGGGGATAGCCAGTTCCAATTGGTAACTACCTTCGTCCTCTATTGTCATCAACGGCTGGGCCGGGAAGACACTGCCCCCCAGATCGACCTGCTTACTGGTGATGATGCCGGAAAAAGGGGCAACAATACGGGTATAGCTTTCAATGGTGGAAGCGGCCTTTGAACCGGCCTGGGCCTGTTTCAGCCTGGCTTCGGCCCGGGCAACCCCCTGGGCGGCCAGATCCTTTTCTGTCTGTTTAACGTCGAACTCCTGGCGGGTAACAGCCTGTTCATTGAAAAGTTTTTGGTAGCGTTCAAAGGTGCTATCGGCCAGTTTTTTGCGTGAAACCACCTCATCCAGACCGCGCTGCGCCTCTTCAATCCCGGCACTGGCAACGGCGGAAGCGGCAGCATTTTCCTGGGCATCCAGGCGGGCCAGCAGCTGACCCTTTTTGACCCGGTCGCCTTCACGCACCATCAGTGCACTGACCGTGCCGGGGATGCGTGCGGCAACCACGGCACTGGTGCGGGCCCGGACCGTGCCGGACACTTCAACCGCTTCCGCCATGGCACCGGATTTCACCGTTTCAACAACAGCCCCCTTGATGACAGCCGTTGCTGCACTCTCCTTTTTTTCACCTTCGTGCTTCTTTGAGGAACAGCCGCTAACGGCCAGTGCAGCCATCAGGCAGAGCGCCAGACTTTTTCCGGACAGCTTCATTTCATGATCTCCTTGAGAAAAACACCGGAAGTATAATAAATGCGCCCGCCGGAGAGGTTCAGATTGGCCTCGGCATCAACTTGAGCAGACCTGGCCTGGTTCAGCGCTGTCTGGGCATCCAGCAGTTCAGACATTGTGGCCAGAGAATTTTCAAAGCGGCGGGATATCAGCCGGGCCGACTCCTTTGCCCCCTGCAGGCTGCTGTTGGCAACCTCAAGATGTTTCAGGGCCTCTTCACGGCGCAGGCAACTCTCACGCACCTGGAATCTGACTTCCCTGATCTTGCCGGACAAATCTTCTGCAGCGGCCGACCGACTGGCAATGGCCCGATTGCTTTCATTGCCCCGTTTAAAGCCGTCAAAGAGCTGCCACTTGAGGCTCAGACCGGCCAACCAGGCGTCATTATCCGACCCGAACGGCGTCTGTTTTGAATTCATCTGATAGGATGCAATCATATCCAGTGAAGGTAGATAGGCGTTGCGGGCCTGCCTGGTCAGGGCATCTCCTTTTTCAATTTCAGTGCGATACTGCTGCAGATCCCTGCGCTCCAGCAAGGCCGTTTTTGCCAGCTCTTCCGAACAGGTCACCTCTACCGGTTTTATCTGCTCACCCACTTCGATCAGCACATCCTCTTTCGCGGCAACAACCATGGCCATCCTCATCCTGGCTATGGTTATATTGTTGCGAGCCGTAATCAACTGCTGTTCAATGGATGACAGATAGGTCCGGGCACGCAGTTCATCGGAGAGCAATCCCAGACCTTCAGTTTTTCGAACCCGCGCCAGTCGCAGACTTTCGGAAGCGTCCTGCATGGCCTGCTCCACCGCCTTTAACTGGGCCACAACCCTCATATTTTCCAGATAATGCACGAACACCTGAAAAGCCGTATCCTGTTGCGTTGCTTCGTGCCCCAGCCTGGCCTTGTCCGCATCCCGTGCAGCAAGATCTCTGGCAGGGAACAGGGAGGGATCATAAAGCGGCTGCCTGAAGGTCAGTGCGGTTTTGAAGTTGTACCAGTTGGAAGGGTTGTTGAGATTATTGATGACAAAGTCGTTCTGGGAAAATCGCCCCTGATCCAGCTTCATCATGAATGTATGTGTGGGAGAGTTGGAGGCGCTAACCGCCTCTTCAAAATACAGGTTGGGATAATAACCGGAGGCGGCAATGTCGGCGGAGTATTGTGAGGACTGTGCATTCAGGGCTGCAGACCTGATACGATGATTATTCTCAAGGGCCATTTTGATGGCTTCCTTAAGTGTAAGCTGGAGCGTGCCCTCCTGCGTGCCCTCCTGCCTGACCTCTGCCAAAAGCGGGCTTGCAATAGTGATGAACAGTATTACGGCCATAACCAAAACATTCATCACAGCGGCTCCTTCCAGACTTACGGGATAGAATCACATCAGCTTAGACCATGCTTACAACTGAATGTATTTCTTAACATTTCTAAATTTTCCTTTTTTCTCCAATCATCAGAAACACCGTAAATGGTTTTATTTGACCATCAGCAGCTGTTTTGACTATCTCTACAGCTGTAAAATCACGAACATTAACAAACCCGGCTTCTTTTAGAATATTACGTAATACCACCCTATCGAACCCGTGATGAGAAACACCCGTGTTGTCGCCATGAAACTGGCCATGGTCCAGATCCAGGTCTGCAACACAAAGACAGCCGTTCGGAGAGATAATCTCATAAAAACTTTTGATCAACGGCGGCAGCTGATTGATGTGATGCAAAGTCATGGCACTTGTCACCAGTTGATATGGACCTTGCAGGGCATCACCTTTTTCAAGGTCAACAAGTTTTGCAGCCACATTGGTTAGTTTCAACTTCTCTATTTTAGACCTGATAACATTAAGCATAGCAGCAGAGCTGTCCACTCCGGTTACAGAATGGACAAAAGGCTGCAATCGCAATGTAAGCAGACCGGTGCCGCAACCGAAATCCAGTACATCCATACCGGAAGTCAGAGTAACCTGCCTGATTATTGAATCGGCAATGTCATTAGCCAGCCGAACTTTTGCCGGATCTTCATCCCAGGAATCTGCGGCTTTGTCAAAATCACGTTTTTCAAAACTCATAGAATCACCGTTGCCATCTGTTAAAACTATTTTAGAAACAATGTATCATGATTGTATTACATAATTGCCATATAGCAACTTTTGGCCATCAGCACATCAATCCTTTTCAGACTTTTGTGAATCAAGATGCTTTTCCAGCAGATCAGCCGCCACCTCAACGCACTGACTGCATTTAAGAACACGGGCGGAACGGATATCTTTACAGACCTTATGTCCACCGGCGGCTTGACTGAATTGGGCTCCCAGTTTTTCAGCAGTCTCTTTGTCCGTAATACAATTAACTGCATGCAGGGCACCGCAGACGCCTTCCGGTGCTTTTCCATGGCCACAGCCCGCAAGCTGATCTATCAGGCTGACTTTGGATGAGGTTTTTCTCTGCCAGGCTGCGGCAACAGCCTGAGCACAGTTTCCCTTGCCACCATTAAAATATTCATAAGCATATTTTTTCATAACAACCTCTCAGAACAATGTTTTTTCTATATATATGTTTTTTTGAATATCTAGTCAACAGATTTTACGAATGCTGCAGATTCAGCAGCAATTACCAGCGCATCGGCATGACTCTGGCAACATGGTTTCACCTTGTCACACCGGTCCATACAGGTAACCGCCAGGGCTTTTTTCTGCACCAGCGCCGAGGCTATCTTGCCCCTGGCACCGGCCAGCAGGCGTTGAACAGTACCACGGGATACTCCCATAAACTCTCCGGCCTTAACCTGGTCCAGACCTTCACCGTCACACAAATGAAAAGCCTCCAGCTCATCATTGCCAAGTTCGATCACCTCAAGCTCATCTACCGGAATACCAGCCGGTTTAAACAGAGCTGCATAGCCTGCCCTGTGCGGGCAGGCGCAATTTCGCGGTTTACGTGGACGCGACATACTTAGTGCGAACAGCCGTGGCTGTGACCATGTCCGCCACAGGTATGACCCGGCAGATATTCGGGCAGGGTTCCGGCCTTCATCAGAACCAGATTCTCTGCAATAGTTCCGCCGCCTGCTTTAAAAGCACGCACACCAGCCGCATTCAATTTATGCAGTGCGCCGCCTCCGATTCCGCCAACCACAATTGCATCCACATGCTGACCACCCAGACCGGCAATGGGATTGCATGCACCATGCTCGTGAACCTTGTCGCTGTTATTGATGGACAGGATTTCACTGGTTGCCATGTCTACAATTACAAACTCAGGTGCCGAACCGAAATGATTAAAAACTTCACTGGCCAGACCAAGATTTTCCACTACCGGGAAACATACTTTCATTTTGAACCTCCGCTTTTTGTTTTGTGCATATACACAAAACACTTTTACAATAAAGAAGTCAATATTTTTATTATCTACTACTTCTATAGTCTTTAAATTTAATACTTGACAAAACCAATTTACTTCCTATAAATTCAGTCATTATTTTTTAGTAACAGATTATCTTTGAGGGGAGAATCAGCCATGGCCTTGTGTTGTTGCATTAATTGATATAACCGGCACTGCCTTTTTTTACTCTATTTATCTACAAAATCTATAGTTAAGGAGTTAACAATGAAATTCAAATCCGTATTTACCGCAATCCTGGCACTAAGCCTTTCCACGTCTGTTGCAGTACCGGCTTTTTCAGCCCCGGCAGCTACTTTACAGAATGTATCATACGACCCGACCCGTGAACTGTATCAGGACTTCAATAATGCATTTGCCAGACACTGGCAGGGCACAAACGGTCAGAAAGTAACCATCAAGCAATCCCACGGCGGTTCCGGAAAACAGGCCCGCTCCGTAATAGACGGCCTGGAGGCGGATATTGTCACTCTGGCGCTGGCCTATGACATTGACGCAATCCAGGAAAAAGGTCTGATCAAACCGGGCTGGCAAAAGCGACTTCCCCATAACAGTTCCCCCTATACTTCAACAATAGTTTTCCTTGTGCGCAAAGGGAATCCAAAGGGGATCAAGGACTGGAATGACCTGGTAAAACCGGGCCTCAAAGTCATCACCCCCAACCCCAAAACCTCCGGTGGAGCCCGCTGGAATTATCTGGCAGCCTGGGGTTATGCCCTGCATCAGAAGGGTGGAAATGAGGCAACAGCAAAAGAATTTGTAGCAAAACTGTTTAAGAATGTACCGGTACTTGACTCCGGCGCTCGCGGCTCCACCAACACTTTTGTACAGCGTGGAATGGGCGATGTCCTGCTGGCCTGGGAAAACGAGGCTTTTCTGGCGGTCAAGGAACTGGGACCGGACAAGTTTGATATCGTGACCCCTTCGGAAAGCATCCTGGCCGAGCCTCCGGTGACCGTAGTTGACAAGGTAGTGGATAAAAAGGGAACCCGCAAAGTTGCCGAAGCTTACCTGAACTATCTATACAGCACCGAAGGACAGCAGATTGCAGCCAGGCACTACTACCGCCCGATTGATAAAAAGGTACCGACCAAACTGGCCAAGGTAAAACTGTATACGATTGAAAAGGCCTTTGGCGGATGGCAGAAAGCCCAGAAGACACACTTTGCGGATGGCGGGACGTTCGACCAAATTTACAGCGGGAAGTAGAAATTGTTTAACTTTCCTGATTATCAGTAATCTTTCTTCGGGAGAACTCTCCCTCCCCCTTGAAGGAGGAGGGACGCTAAAAATAGTAGATTGGTTCTAATCAAATTAAATTTCAAACAACTAGGCGCAGCCCATGAATATCCTGAAATCAAACAACAACGTTCTTCCCGGTTTTGCACCGAATATCAGTTACACGGTCTTTTACCTGAGCCTGATTGTCCTGATCCCGCTCTCGGCACTGATAATAAAAACAACCGGTCTCTCGTGGCACGACTTTATATCTACGGTCACTGCGCCGCGTGTAATGGCCTCCTACAAAATAACGTTCGGGGCGGCCCTGATCGCCGCACTGATCAATGCCTTTTTCGGAGTGTTGATCGCCTGGGTGCTGGTGCGCTACCGGTTTTTCGGCAAACGGATTTTCGACGCACTGATTGACCTGCCATTTGCATTACCCACCGCTGTGGCCGGCATCACCCTGGCAACGATCTATTCATCAAACGGCTGGGTGGGGCGCTATCTGGAACCGCACGGGATCAAGATCGCTTTTACGCCGATCGGCATCGTCATTGCCATGGCATTTATCGGCCTGCCCTTTGTTGTGCGGACAGTACAACCGGTGATTGAAGAGATCGATGCGGACATTGAAGAAGCTGCCGCCTGCCTGGGGGCAAACCGTTTGCAGACGTTTATCAGGATCATCCTGCCGCTGCTGGCACCTTCAGTATTGACAGGCTTTGCACTGGCCTTTGCCAGAGGGGTGGGCGAATACGGTTCAATCATTTTCATCGCCGGCAACATGCCCATGGTCTCGGAAATAACACCGCTCCTGATCATCACCAAACTGGAGCAGTTTGATTACACCGGCGCCACCGCCATTGCCACCGTCATGCTGACCGCATCTTTTGTGATGCTGCTGGCAATCAACATGATCCAGAAGTGGAGTAGGAAATTTGCAGGGTAAAACGATGCAACACAAGATATAACCCCCCTCCCCTTCAAGGGGAGGAACGCAACAAAACCGGAGTAAAACATGTCCACACCAACAAAAACATTTAACGCCAAACAGCACGGCAACCATCGCATCACTGAACCGGCAATTATCCGCTGGTCACTGATTACGGTTGCCCTGCTCTTCCTGGGATTATTCCTGATACTGCCCCTGGCCGCCGTATTCAGCCAGGCATTTGAAAAGGGGCTGGACATCTATCTGGAAGCGATCAAAGAGCCGGACACACTGGCTTCGATCAAGCTGACACTGATAACCGCAGCTGTGACTGTTCCGCTAAATCTTCTGTTCGGCATATCCGCAGCCTGGGCCATTGCCAAGTTTAGCTTTCCGGGCAAACAGCTGCTGATCACCTTAATTGATCTGCCTTTTTCCATTTCTCCGGTTATATCGGGCCTGATTTTTGTCCTCATTTTCGGACGGCAGGGGTGGCTGGGACCATGGCTGGAAGCGCACAACACCCAGATAATCTTTGCCGTGCCGGGCATCATCCTGGCAACCGTTTTTGTCACCTTTCCCTTTATCGCCCGGGAGCTGATCCCACTGATGGAGGCCCAGGGCAAAGAGGAGGAAGAAGCGGCACTGGTTCTGGGGGCTACCGGCCTGCAGACGTTCTTCCGGGTAACAATGCCCAATATCAAATGGGGTATCCTGTACGGCGTGATTCTCTGTAATGCCAGGGCCATGGGGGAGTTTGGAGCGGTATCAGTTGTTTCCGGTCACATCCGGGGCAGCACCAACACCATCCCGCTGCATGCAGAAATCCTCTACAACGAATACAACTATACCGCTGCCTTTGCAGTGGCATCGCTGCTGGCTTTTCTGGCACTGATTACACTGGCGATCAAAAGTTTTGCAGAGTGGAAGGTTAGACAGCAGCTTACTTCTTAAGCTCCTCCCCTTAATTAAGGGGAGGAGGGGAGGGGTAACAACCACAGCAACATAACTCCCCCACCCCCCTCTTAACTTAAGAGGGGGCTAAAATACGCAGAACAGGTCAACAGGTGATAAAATGAGCATCGAAATCCAAAATATTAATAAACAGTTCGGCAGCTTCACCGCCCTGAAAGACATCAATTTGTCCGTGCCGTCAGGCGAACTGGTGGCCCTGCTGGGACCATCCGGCTCCGGCAAGACTACCCTGCTGCGGATCATTGCCGGCTTGGAAACACCGGACAGCGGTACCATCCTGTTCAACGGCGCAGACACCACCGAAAGCCATGTGCGTGAACGCAAGGTCGGCTTTGTCTTTCAGCACTACGCCCTTTTCAAGCATATGACCGTCTTTGACAATGTGGCCTTCGGGTTGAATGTGCGGCCAAGAGAGACACGTCCCTCCAAGTCACAGATCAAAGAAAAGGTCATGGAACTGCTGCGACTGGTGCAGCTGGAAAGTCTGGCACAGCGCTACCCGGCCCAACTCTCCGGCGGGCAGCGACAGCGTATCGCCCTGGCCCGCGCCCTGGCGGTGGAGCCGCAGGTACTGCTACTGGATGAACCATTCGGCGCACTGGACGCCCAGGTTCGGGCCGAGCTGCGCCGCTGGCTGCGCAGACTGCATGACGAGATTCATGTCACCAGCGTCTTTGTCACCCATGACCAGGAAGAGGCGCTGGAGGTGGCCGACCGCATTGTTGTCATGAACAAGGGGAAAATTGAACAGGCCGGCACGCCGGACCAGGTTTATGAGCATCCAGCCAACCCGTTTGTGTTGAACTTTCTGGGCAATGTCAACCTGTTCCACGGACGGGTCCACCAGGGCCAGGCCAGCCTGGGCGGCATCCAGATTGAAGCACCGGAACACGTGGGAGTTGAGAACGCCCAGGCAGTTGCCTATGTGCGTTCACATGACCTGGAAATCGAGCGCAGCCAAGTTGATGCCACCGCATTGAAAGCAGAAATCAAGCATATCCAGAAACTGGGTCCGGCGGTCCGGGTCACCTTAACCCTGCTCAATGGAGAACAGATCGAGGCTGAACTGACCAGAGAGCAATTCCATAACCAGGGATTGCAACAGGGCGAATCAGTATTTGTAAGGCCTCGCCAGGTAAGGGTATTTGTAGATGATTATCAGATTTAATTCCTCCCCTCCCGCAAGGGGAGGGGAAACTAAAGTCAAAAACCAGTTACACACTCCCTATTAAACAAAGCCCGCCACCCCGCAAAAATCTGCATTCCGAAACCACCCACCTAATGTATACTATATCTATAGATTGTAGTATTTATTTCTTGACAGGATCAATCAGCATGATATAAGGTAAATCATCACAAACAGAACAGCCTATAACCTGACATACACCGGAAAACCATATCATGCGCATTGATCCCAAAAAACTGGAAAGCCTCAAAACACTCCCGGCAACAATTCCCGGGCCGAACGAACTGCGCCGCTCGGGAAATATTTTTTTCGTAGGGGCAAATCTGCCGCTGGTGGAAACCCTGGAGACCATGTTCGAAAGTTTCTGCATGGAATCAACCGATCTGTTCCACCTCTCCTTCGGTCCTGCAGACAACTTTGACAAGGCCTTGGAAATGGCGCGTCAGATCAAAAAAAATTTCAGTGTCAGACTAATGGGACAGATTGATTTCCTACCCACCGGCCGGGTTCTGGAGCGTGCCTATGCGGCCGGGATTGACCTTTTTACAGTTCCGTTTCAACACATTGCAGCAGGTTCAAATACCGACCGTATTGACCCTACCATCGTTTCCCTGATCGCAAAAGACAGCATTCTGCCACGTTGGTCACTGATTTCTACGATCCAGCTGACTCCGGATTCTGAAGTTGAAGTGCTTAAAAATATGAACAGGCTTCTGGATAACGGCATCATTCCGCTACCGCTGCTGAATGAATCATCGGGACAAATTTCAGTAAACGTAATACAGGACATCTATCAGCACCTGAAAGCAGGATTACAGCAGCACCGTGTATCACTAAAACCGCTGCTGCCATTCATTACCCAGCTGACTCCGCTGGTTTCTGCAAAGCGTGATGGCATTGTCAGCGCCCTGATAAACAAATTTCACGACAGACATTTACGGGAGGCTGCCGACCTGAGACGCCACCTGCGTGTGAGTGCCGTTGAAGATTCCCTCGATTCGGCGGGCCTGTAATGGAAAACAATCCCATGGACAAGCCGCTGAAAATAGACCGTCGCCCTCTTTGGCAGATCATAGCCAACCAGACGATTAGATATCAAGCCCTGGCTGCCCTGTTGGTCACAGCAATAATTCTGTTTCAGCTGACACCTCCGGAAGGTTTATCAGTAAAAGGTTTTCATGCCCTGATACTGTTCAGTGCCACCATCATTCTCTGGGTTTCCGGGCTGCTGCCGGTACCGGTTACAGCCTTGCTGGCCATGGCCATGCTGCCGCTGACCGGTATCATGCCGGCCAAACAGACCTATGCGCTCTTTGGCAACGAAGCTGTCTTTTTTATCCTTGGCGCTTTTATTCTGGCGGCAGCCATTACCGGCACCGGGCTTTCCGCCCGTCTGGCCCGCGCCATGCTGGTGCGCTTCGGAACCACGCCGCAACGACTGGCGCTGACCATTTTTCTGCTGGCTGCGGCGCTGTCTTTCGTCATGAATGAGCATGCCGTGGCGGCCATGCTCTTCCCGGTCGTCTCTGAGATCGTTACCAGCCTGGGATTAAAACCTGGCAAAAGCAATTATGCCAAGCTGCTGTTCATGTCCATCGCCTGGGGCTGCGTCATCGGCGGCATAGCCACCTTTCTGGGAGGTGCACGGGCACCGCTGGCCGTGGGAATACTACGGGAAAGCCAGGGTATGGACATCAGCTTCATGCAGTGGACCCTGGCCTCAATGATGATTGTCATTCCACTGCTGCTTATCGGCTACATTTTGCTTCTGACGTTTTTCCGACCCGACCTGACAAACGTTGAACCGGGAATAGCCTTCCTTAACCGTAAACGACTGGAAACCGGCAAAATCAGCTATGACGAGATTTTCACGGCAACGATCATGATCGCAACCATCTCGGGCTGGATGTTTTTCGGACATAAAATCGGACTGGCAACCATCGCCATCCTGGGTACCGCGCTGATGTTCACTTTCCGGGTTGTGACATGGGAGAGAATTGAAGAGTATGTCAACTGGGGCATCATCCTGATGTACGGTGGCTCCATTGCCCTGGCCAGTGCACTTGAAAAAACCGGGGCCGCACTCTGGATGGTCAATCAGGGACTATCGGTTTTCGAACCTTCACCAATGATGATCATTGCCGTAATATCCATGATCTCAATCATCCTGACTGAGTGCATCAGCCACGCAGCAGTAGTTGCCATCCTGATGCCCATCGGACTGACCATTGCAGTCAAAGTGGGAGTTGATCCACGCGTAATGACACTAGCCATTGCCCTGCCGGCCGGACTGGCCTACTGCCTGCCCATGGGCACACCGGCCACGGCAATCGTCTACGGCTCTGGATTTCTAAAAACACGTGACATTGTAGTACCGGGTGGCGTAATGGTAGGTATTTCATGGGTGCTGTTCCTGATCTCGGCCTACCTGATCTGGCCGCTGATCGGGTTTTAAAGAAGATTTCAAGATCCTTCTCCCCATGGGAGAAGGTGGCCAAAGGCCGGATAAGGGTGTCTTTAAAAGCTTAAAACTACCAAAAGAGTTCCCTCACCCTAACCCTCTCCCAGGGGGAGAGGGAACAAAGCAAAGGAACACAATATGGCAAACAACATTCCAAACATACCAGCAGAAACCACACCTGCAGACATCATCCGCATCGGCCTGGAGGCCGCCAATGGCCCGGTTTCCCTGGCCTGTTCCTTCTCCCCGGAGGATGTGGTAATTATTGACATCGCCCACCAGGCAGGATTGAATCTGGGCGTGTTTGCCATCGACACCGGTCGCCTGAATGAAGAAACCTACGAAGTTGCCGACGCATTGCGGGAACGCTACAACCTGAAAATTGACTGGTACTTCCCAAAACATGAGGCGGTGGAAAAACTGGAGCGGGAAAAAGGGCTCTTCTCCTTCCGCGAATCACTGGACAACCGCCACGAATGCTGTGGTATCCGCAAAGTTGAACCGCTGTCGCGGGCATTGAAAAGCTTAAGCGGCTGGGTCACCGGCATGCGCCGCCAACAGGGCGTCACCCGCACAGACCTGAAAGCCATCGAACTGGACGGGCTGAACGGCGGCATACTCAAGATCAACCCGCTGCTGGAGTGGACGGAAGAACAGGTCATGGCCTATACGGAAGAGCACCATTTACCAATCAACCGCCTGTTCAAGCAGGGCTACCGCTCCATCGGCTGCGCCCCATGTACCAGGGCTGTGAAGCCGGGGGAAGATGCACGGGCCGGCAGGTGGTGGTGGGAGAATCCGGAGCACAAGGAATGCGGTCTACACCGCAGGTAAAGTATTTATGTACATGAGTAAACTTCTGAAAGACTTTACTCACGCGACGACGCAGCGACGCAACGAAAATCTTTAAAAACAAAACATAGATTCATGCTTTTAAAACGTTGCGTCGTCGCGTCGTCGCTTAATAGCGCCTACTTTTGGTGCGTGAAACAAGTTTTTCCGGATTATGGCTAGGAACGCGGAACTAGTAAAAACAAAACAGAATTACCTATCGGATGCGGATTTTGCGTCAGAGTAAGGCTGTCGAGGGATGGTGAGGAGGCCCCTCACCCGGCCTTTGGCCACCCTCTCCCAGAGGGAGAGGGGACACTTAGTCCCTTCTCCCTCTGGGAGAAGGCTAGGATGAGGGGCGCTACGTCGCACGATCCAGCCCGAAGACTTACGCAGCTCTGGCGGAAAAGTCACATCCGTCCAACGGAGAACATATGAATCTGACTCATTTGCAGCAATTAGAAGCCGAAAGCATTCACATCATCCGCGAAGTCGTGGCCGAATTCGAAAACCCGGTCATGCTTTACTCCATCGGCAAGGACTCGGCGGTCATGCTGCACCTGGCCCGCAAGGCTTTTTATCCGGCACCGCCCCCCTTCCCGCTCCTGCACGTGGACACCACCTGGAAATTCCAGGACATGATCAAGTTTCGCGACCGCATGGCAAACGAGTGCGGCATGGATCTGATCGTCCATATTAACCAGGAGGGGGTTGATAAACAGGTTTCTCCCTTCACCCACGGTTCGGCACTCTACACCGACGTGATGAAGACCGAGGGACTAAAGCAGGCACTGGACAAGTACAAGTTCGATGCGGCCTTTGGCGGGGCACGCCGGGATGAGGAAAAATCACGGGCCAAAGAGCGCATCTTCTCCTTCCGCAGCGCCAACCACCGCTGGGACCCGAAAAATCAGCGCCCGGAGCTATGGAGCCTGTACAACACCCGTGTCAAGCCTGGTGAAAGCATCCGGGTCTTCCCTATCTCCAACTGGACCGAGCTGGACGTATGGCAGTACATCCATCTGGAGAACATCCCGATTGTGCCGCTCTACTACTCCGCCATCCGGCCGGTAGTGGAACGGGACGGCATGCTGATCATGGTGGATGACGATCGACTGGAACTACTGCCTGGCGAAGAGGTGCAGTACAAATCGGTCCGTTTCCGCACTCTGGGGTGCTACCCGTTGACCGGCGCAGTGGAATCGGAAGCCGACACCCTGCCCCGGATCATCCAGGAGATGCTGTTGACCCGAACTTCGGAACGCCAGGGACGACTGATCGACCATGATCAGTCCGGCAGTATGGAGAAGAAAAAGCAGGAGGGGTATTTCTAATGGCACACCAATCGGATTTAATTGAAAACGACATACTGGCCTACCTGAAAAGCCACGAAGAAAAATCACTGCTGCGTTTCATAACCTGCGGCAGCGTTGACGACGGCAAGAGCACCCTGATCGGCCGCCTTTTGTGGGACTCCAAGATGGTCTTTGAAGACCAGCTGGCAGCGTTGGAGTCTGACAGCAAAAAAGTCGGCACCCAGGGGGGCGCAATTGATTACGCCCTTCTGCTGGATGGCCTGCAGGCCGAGCGGGAACAGGGCATCACCATTGACGTGGCTTACCGTTTTTTCTCCACCGACCGGCGCAAGTTCATCGTGGCCGACACCCCCGGACACGAACAGTACACCCGCAACATGGTCACCGGTGCTTCTTCCGCCAAGGTCGCCGTAATCCTGGTGGATGCCCGCAAGGGACTGCTGACCCAGACCCGACGCCACAGTTTTCTGGTTTCCCTGGTCGGCATCCGGCACATCGTACTGGCAATCAACAAGATGGACCTGATCGATTTCGACCAGCAGCGTTTTGAGACTATTCTGGCCGATTATGAAAAGTTCGCCGAACCGCTGGGCTTTGCCTCCATCACCGCCATCCCGCTCTCGGCCTTAAACGGCGACAATATGATCGAACCAAGCCTGAACACCCCCTGGTACAGTGGCCAGACACTGATGCACTATCTGGAGACGGTCCAGGTTGAAGGAGACAACCGCGATCAACCATTCCGTTTTCCGGTACAGATCGTCAATCGTCCACACCTGGATTTCCGCGGTTTCTGCGGTACCATTGCCGCCGGCACCATCCGGCCCGGTGATGAGGTTCTGGTCGCCGCATCGGGCAAGAGCAGCAGGGTTGCCCGTATCGTTACTATGAACGGCGACCTGCAGGAAGCAACCGCCGGACAGGCCATAACCCTGACCCTGGTCGACGAAATCGACATCAGCCGTGGCGACCTGCTGACCGCACCCGATGCACCGCCACTGCACACCCGCCACCCGGAGGCGCACCTGGTCTGGATGAGCGACGAAGCGCTGCAGCCGGGACAGATCTACCTGGTCAAGACCGCCACGGCAATAACACCGGGAAGAGTAACCAGGGTGGAATATAGCGTGGATGTAAACACCCTGGAACAGAAACCGTCTGCAACCCTGGGTTTAAACGGAATCGGCGTTGTCTGCCTGGAACTGGATCGACCGGTCGCCCTGGATCCCTACCGCCAGAACCGTGACACAGGCAGCTTCATCCTGATCGACCGTTTCACAAATGCCACCGTGGCTGCCGGCATGGTCATCTCGGCGGCACCGGATGATGACGCAGCCAGCGGCTTCAATCCGGAAGACAATTCAGCAGGAGAAACAACTCGCACGATCCTGCTGAACGAGGCGGCGCTCACCGGTCGCGGTGTCAGTGTCATAGATCTGACCGCATACCTGGAGCCGCTTGAATTTGAAACAACTGATCAATTCCTGGGCTATCTGGGCAAAGGGAACCGGGTCCAGCTCAGACTGCAAAGCATGGATCAGGTAGCCTCAATAGTTAAACTGGCCTACAAGCAACATCTTTCTTTTGAGTTCGACCGTATCGCCAAAGGTGTCAGCGTGCTGCTATTTAAACGCAATACAGGCCTGAACAAAGGGTTGTATGACGATGACGGGACAGGGATATGAGTAAACTTGGTTTTTAAAAAAGATTGACTTAAAACACTGATTAGTTAAACAAATACATTCCGGAGGAAAAAAATAAATGACAACAGAACCGAAAGATTACCGCCTGGACGGCATCTATGTGCAACGCCAGGAAGGCTACTTCATGCAGCGAGTCAAGCTGCCTGCCGGTGTTATTTCTTCCACCCAGGCCAGAACGGTGGCTACAGTATCGGAGCAGTTTGCCAAAGGCCTGCTGCATCTGACCACACGCGGCAGCATTGAAATCCACTGGCTGCAGGAACAGAACCTGGCCGAAATCAAAAGGTCGCTGGCAACAGCCGGACTGACATCACGGGGAGCCTGCGGCGGTGCCATACGCGGCATCACCTGTGGTAGCCAGGGGGCTGCCGGTTTCCCACAACTGGAATCCATGGCACGGCGCATCCATAGATATTTTACCGCCAACCCACGCTTTGAACGTTTACCAAAAAAATTCAAGGTCGGTGTTGAAGCCTCCAGTGAAGGCAAAAGACACCTGATTCAGGACTTTGGACTTGTATTTGCCAAGGAGGAAGAAGGGCGGGCATTTTTCAATGTCTGGATCGCCGGTGGACTTGGCCGTGAACCACAGGCCGCTTTTTTACTGGAGTCGGGAGTTGTGGAAGACCGTATCATCCCGCTGCTTGAGGCAGTTGCCCGTGTCTATGCCGCCGGTGCAGCACCTGGAAAACGCCTGAAGCACCTGTTGAATGAAATTGGTGAAGAAGAACTGCGTCGGCGCATCTACGCAGATCCCGCTGCATCGGAAGAACTGCCGCCGGTCAGGAGCTTTAACGAAGTGCTTGCCCCTTCAGCCAACAATCCGGCCAACCGCATTGAAGCTTATTTTTTCGCCGGACAGCTTTCCGCAGCGGAATTGAAACAGCTGGCCGACTTTGCAGACAAATGGTCGAACGGAATCCTGATGGTAACTGTTGACCAGAATATGGCCTTCCAGCTTTCTGCTGACTCGAACATAACCGAGGCCCGCCAGGCGCTCCAAAAGGCCGGTTTCACCTCCACAGAACCTGCGGACCAGGTCACTTTCCGCGTCTGTCCCGGCACCCATGAATGTAAAATGGGACTGGCCGCCACCAGGGAAGTTGTTACGGCACTGATTGACTCACTGGGTCCAAAGGTGCTGGGTAAAAACTGGGCGATTTCCGGCTGCCCCAACTCCTGCACACAGACACAGCTGGCCGATTTCGGTATTTCCACATCAAAACTTGTGGCAGGTGATGACGGACAACGTTCACCACGCTTTGATATTTTCCGCGGTCAGGCTGATGGCCTGGGACAGAGAGCTGAAACCGGGCTGACACTTGAGGAACTTACCGCAACCCTATGCAGATAAAGTTTAACGAAAAAAACATTGATATAGTATCAGAAACCACTCTATCGGGACTGTCTGCGTTGCATAAACCGGATGCAGACATCCTGATCCTGAACGGTTTTCCCGCACCTGGGCAGACTCTCCTGTCCGAAGGTGATTCGGTTTTCATGATCAAACGCGGCGAACTGCCTGCCGAGGACGAGCTGGAATACCTGATGGCCTCCCGCCACACTCCCGGCGTACATGCTAAACTAAAGGCCGCCACCGTCGGCATTGCCGGCGTGGGTGGACTCGGTTCGGCTGTTGCCGTTGCCCTGGCACGGATTGGAATTGGCCGCATGATAGTTGCTGATTTCGATGTTGTTGAACCGTCCAACCTGAACCGGCAGCAATACTTTGTAGACCAGCTTGGAATGTACAAAGTTGACGCATTATACGACAATTTATGTCGCATCAATCCGTATGTTAAAATTGAACCGCACCGACTGCTGCTGAACCCGGAAAATGTACCTTCCCTGTTTGCCGATTGTTCGATTGTGGTTGAAGCCTTTGACCGGGCCGACATGAAGGCCATGCTGGTAAACACCGTGCTGGAAAAAATGCCGTCCACAACTATTGTGGCAGCCTCCGGCCTGGCCGGTTACAATTCCAACAATACAATAACCACAAGACGGGTATCCCGCAGATTATACCTGGTGGGAGATACGGTTTCTGAAGCAAAGCCGGGTAACGGCCTAATGGCGCCACGGGTCGGCATAGCAGCCGGACATCAGGCCAATCAGGTTGTGCGGATAATTTTGGGTGAGGAAGAACCTTGAATACAAATAACAAACTTAAAATAGCCGTCGCCATGAGCGGCGGCGTTGATTCTTCTGTCACTGCCGCCCTGCTTATCAAACAAGGGTATGAAGTCATCGGCATTACCATGCAGCTATTCGAGCCTGTCAGGCAGGGTGCCGGAACAGCGGCCTACGACGCTGCCATGGTGGCAAAACACCTGGGCATTGAACACCACCTGTTCGACTTTTCGCCCGATTTCAGCGACCTGATCATTGATGACTTCATCAACGAGTACCGTTGCGGCCAAACCCCCAATCCCTGCATCCGCTGCAATAAGTTTGTCAAATTCGGCCTGCTGCTGGACAAGGCCCGTGAACTGGGGGCTGATCTGCTGGCCACCGGACACTACGTCAGAAAGACAGTGGACCCGGACGGCACCTGTCACCTGCGCACCGCCCGCAACATCCGCAAGGACCAATCCTATTTCCTCTATACGCTTACCCAGGAAAGGCTGGCAAAAGTCATTTTCCCGCTGGGTGAAGTGGACAGCAAAGACGAAGTGCGCCGACTGGCACGTGAGTTCGGCATACCGGTGGCGGAAAAGAGCGACAGCCAGGAAGTCTGCTTCATCCCCAATGACGACTATGTCGCTTTTCTGGAACAGAGCGGCGCCCTGCCCGGCACCGGCGGCGAGATCATCCATATCAGCGGCAAGGTTGTGGGAAAACACCAGGGCACCCACCGCTACACCATCGGCCAGCGCAAGGGCCTTGGCATCGCCTGGAAAGAACCGCTCTTTGTGGTTTCCATTGATACGGAACGCAATGTAATTATTGTGGGAGAAGAACCAAACGTTTACGCAGAAGGGCTGCTGGCCGGACAGGTCAGCTGGATTTTGGAGCCAACATCAGACGAGTTTGACTCAACCTGTAAAATACGCTACCGCCATCAGCCTGTTCCCTGCCAGGTGAAATTGCTGGATGGTGACCAATGCCGGGTAATATTTGATACTCCGCAGAAATCCGTAACCCCTGGACAATCAGTAGTTTTTTACAGCGGAGATGAAGTACTGGGTGGCGGCAGGATTACCGGAGCAGCAACATCTGAATAAAATTCGCAATTTAAACCACTCTCGATCAGTACATTGACAGTTTTTACTGGTATACTCTTGAAAAGTCATCTTCTGGAGGCCACATGGAAAGCGTAAAAGTTCACTATACTGAATTGGGACTGTCCAACACCAAAGAGATGTTTGCAAAGGCCATGAACGGCAAATATGCCATTCCCGCCTACAACTTCAATAATCTGGAACAGCTGCAGGCCATAGTGACAGCCTGCGTTGAAACAAACTCCCCGGTCATAATCCAGGTTTCCAAGGGCGCCAGAAGCTATGCCAATGAAACCATGCTCAGGTTCATGGCCATGGGCGCTGTCAAGATGGCCCGTGAAATGGGTTCAGAGATTCCCATCAGCCTGCACCTGGATCATGGCGATTCCTTTGAACTCTGCAAATCCTGCATAGACAGCGGTTTTTCTTCGGTCATGATTGACGGCTCCCATCTCTCCTATGACGATAATGTGGCACTGACCAGGCGTGTGGTTGAATACGCCCATCAGAACGATGTAACAGTTGAAGGTGAACTGGGGGTTCTGGCCGGCATTGAGGACGAAGTATCTGCCGAGCATTCAACCTACACTAAGCCTGAAGAGGTGGAGGATTTTGTTTCCAAAACCGGAGTGGACTCACTGGCCATCTCCATCGGCACCAGCCATGGGGCCTACAAATTCAAACTGAAACCGGGCGAATCTGTACCGCCTTTAAGGTTTGACATCCTGGCTGAGTGCGAAAAACGATTGCCAGGCTTTCCGATAGTTCTGCACGGCGCTTCATCCGTATTACGCAAATATGTGGACCTGATCAATCAGTATGGCGGCAAGATGGATAATGCGGTGGGTGTTCCGGAGGAGCAGTTGAGGCAGGCGGCAGCCAGTGCGGTCTGCAAGATCAATATCGACTCGGACGGCAGGTTGGCGGTAACAGCCAAGATCCGGGAATGCTTTGCGTTGGATCCGACAGAATTCGACCCCAGGAAATATCTGGGTGCAGCCCGCAAGGAGCTGATTGAACTGGTCAAGCATAAGAATGAATTTGTACTGGGTTCGGCAGGCAAAGCCTAACAGACAGGTCAGATAACAATATAAACAAACCGTTGATCACGCAAAGCCGCAAAGTACGCTAAGGAAATCAAAACTTATCAAAATCAAACTATTCACCTGTTTGGTGAGTTAATTATTGTTTATAAGCAGCTGACTTTCTTTGCGACTTAGCGTCTTTGCGTGAGACTATTTGCCGATTTTAGGGTTATTCGTAAACCAATCAAAATTAACCTGCATGTCCAAGCCAGCCAAATGCAATAACCGCCGTCATTATCCCTCCTGCACCCAAACCGAAACACTGCCGCCGTTACAACTAAACAGCCCCCAACCGTCTGCATTGGTACAAATACGCTCCGCAACATGTCCGGTCAGGTCAAAGAACCAGGTATTTGCCCTGTCCACCCGCATCCATTTGTAGCCCGCATAACCATTACTCATGATGACGGCCATTGCCAACGGATGCTCACTGTTACCAGTCCTTGTCCAACCGATGGTGTTGGGGAAATCGAAATAGTCATACTGCTGGCCGAATACAAAATTGTGGCGGGCATGCAGAAACTTGTCGATCAGCCAGTGATGGGACGCTAGCGAGATATGATAACTGTTGCCGTCACGGCCACGGTCATCATATTCAGCGCCATAGTAATCAGCATGAAAAATACATGGATAGCCTTCCGACCGCAACAGGATCAGTGCATAAGCCAGTGGCTTAAACCAGGCTGCAACAGTAGATTCCAGCGCCTGCAGCGGCTGTGAATCATGATTATCCACAAAGGTAACCGCATGTGTAGGCCTGGCCTGCATCAAACTGCCATCCAGAATACGTCGCAAGTCACAGGCACTTCCAGCTACTCCAGCCCGTTGGAAATTAAAGTGAAGCGGCACATCAAAGACCGTCATCCGCCCGCCCAGATCATCGATATACCAGAGCAGGGTTGAGAGGCTATCCGACCAGTACTCACCTACCATAAAGAGCTCGCGTCCGGCGTATTTTTCCAGCGCATCATGCCATTCCGGGAAAAACCAGGCCGAGATATGCTTGATGGCATCCAGACGAAAACCATCCACAGCGGTAGTATCCAGATACCAGCACCCCCAGCGGGTGATCTCTTCCCGCACCTCCCGGTTCTGGAAATCCAGGTCACAACCCATCAGATAGGCGTAGTTGCCAAACTCGAACGAGACTTCATCATCAAAACGTTTACCATCAACCAGATAGACAAGATTACGTTCACCAGGATTCAGATCGTTGTAGTCAACGGCGTCGAAATGCTGCCAGTGAAACTGAAAATCCGAGTATTTACCCTGACGACCGGGAAAGGTGAAATTGGTATAGCCCTTGACAGGACTCGGAGTATCACTGGTATGCACGCGGTCATTTCTGCTGTAGTCAGTGGCATTGAATGTTTCTGCAACGTCTCCACCCAGACGGTGATTGAGAACCGTATCTGCGTAAACCTGTATCCCGACAGCCTTGAGAGCCGCTATGGCAGCCAGGTACTGGTCCTTTGTACCGTATTTTGTACGGACAGAGCCTTTCTGGTCAAACTCGCCCAGGTCGTACATATCGTAAACGCCATAGCCCACATCATGGGAACCACCGATCCCCTTATAGGCCGGCGGCAGCCACAGTGCGGTAATGCCGGTTTTGGCCAACTCCCCTGCCCTGGCGGCAACCTGCTCCCAGTACGTTCCGTCATCCGGGGAATACCAGTGAAAATACTGCATCATGACACCATTCAATTCACGCATTTTCGGTCCTCCTTGTATACTGTTTGCTCTCCCTTCTCCCTCTGGGAGAAGGTGGCTGAAAGCCGGATGAGGGGGAAGCGGAGCTATATAATACTATTACCACTTTCATAATATGAGGAAATCATAACTGTGTATTTTTTAATCAAAATTAAAAACTTCGTTTAGCCACCTATTGCGGTTCTGCCATCAGCAACCTGTTCTTAGGTGTGATATCGCCGGGAATGGCCTGTGTAAACACCCGGTAGCCCTGTGACCGCAGCCTGGCCACCCGCGCGGCATCCATGGCCAGCGGGCCATCCATCCATCCTTCCAGCCCTCCCAGATCGGCTCCCCTGAGATCATGGCAGCAGGGCAAAACCGCCACCCTTGCGCCCACAGCAACAGCACGATCAAGGATCAGGTCCGTCAAATCGCCGCAAGCATGGGCAGAGACCACCAGATCATCAGAGAACAACGGCACATCCGTCAGGTCAGACTCCAGAAACGCAAGCTGTCCAAGCAGGCGCGTCCAGCTTCCATTCATGGAGGAAGCAAGTGTTGCGGCACTCTTGGGGATATGCAGATCAACAGCCAGGGCCTGGGTGGAACTTTGATCCAGCAGCAGGAGAATTTGAGCAAGCAAGCCATGCCCGCAAGCCAGGTCCACAATCCGACCGCCTCGAAAGCGGCGCCGAACCCGGCGGGCAACCTCCCAGGCTTCGTACAGCTCCTTGCGAGGCAGACAACCGGCATGGCAGACGGCCCGGGCGATGTTGTCAAACAGGGTGTCACCGGTGAATTTGTGGATCAGTTTTTCGTTAAGCCGGTTGCGGGATGAACGGTCCATTTCGTTTTTACTCTTTTAATAGCGGTCAGTAGACAGATGTCTAAACAATTGCTGTAGATATGACTGATTCAATGCAATGGTGCACCGCAAACATCTGCGGCAAGGATCGGTGGAAACATGCAACCGTAAAAATTACTACCCATTTCTTGTGTCGTAACATATTTCAACTTATCACCTTCAAACAGATAAATTTGGTCATTGAAACCGACCGGGACGAGCAACGGAATCGGTACAACAACTATACCCATAAAACCTCGCCAGGCCAGACTACCGCTGTAAACGTAATGTTCCTGATTATCCTTCAGTTTTTCCATGCGTACAGGCGGCCCAAACCTGGCGACCACATCAGCCTTAGTCTTCAGCTCCGGGTGTTCATTTTTAATGCTGGTGGTACTGCTAAAGGTGTTGTTAGAGACGCCGATCATGCAGCCGCTAAATTGAAAGGAAATCAACATTACAACTATCAATCTGAGAACTCTTTGCATCCACTCCCCTTTCACTGCACATCAAATTTAAAAATATGTATCAGGGAAAAACCCATCAGGGGATTCCCCTGACCTAATCAGAAGTACTGACAGTGGTCCGCCTTGACCGCTTTCTCGTTCAAGAACCAGCTTGAGTCAACTATCCCATCGGCTTCCTGGATCAGGTTCGTCTCATTGACGTCGAACGTAGCAGCCGCAAGGCTGCAGCCGTAAAAATTTACCTTGCCCGTCTTCTTCAGCAGTTTGAGGAAATCGTAGATTTCAACGGGGTCACCGTCCCGCGCCAACCGCTCTCGCAACCAGGCTTCTTCGTCCGCGTGGCGACCGTCAACTTTGAGTGTTTTCAAGCCCACCTCCGTAAGTACTCGCACTGCCCATAGCACGAACAGGATATCCACTTGAACACCCTTTGTCGCCTGGACATAGGCGAAGGTCAGTGGAGTGAGAAGGCGGTCGTATCCATCATCCCGAATCACAATGGCCATGTTGTTCATAATGCTCTCCTCCGAATGCGACTCGCATTCATTTTAGAGTTGTTCCTAGTTACCCTTCAACCTCAACCTGAAACCCACCATATGCCATGCGCTTCATATCAAACGGCATCTTCATACCTTCGAGACATTCCAGCTGCTTGCCCATTTCCTCCATCACTTTAGCATTCACTTCATCACGGTGTTCTTTAGATTTAAAAACAATAAAAGAAAACCAGACTGTTTCATCACTACTGGCTCCAGCCATTTCGGGGAATGCACGAGCTTTTTCACCACCCATTTCCTGAGGAACAAGGTCGTCTCCTCGGCACTCATAGTACTCCAACGCGCCGTACTTCATCCACGTATCTCGACCACTTTCGGCCATTTTTTTGTATTCCTCAGTCTTGCCTTTGGGAACTACCAGTACAAATCCATCTACGTATTTAGCCATAGTAAACACCTCCTTTATTTATTATACCCGATTACCTTTCCTTGATAGGTTCCGGTGATGGCATTCTTCAGATTCCCAAGGATGGTGTTGCCCCAAGTGAAGCAACCGATTTGGATTTTTATATTAATTGCTAAACATGTTATTGACCGGTTCACGCGCACGCGCGTGAACCGGTGATCCACCCAAATGGAACATTTATCCGCTAATGAATGTTGCCACCTAAAACTTACAAAACAAAGAACATCTTAATCTTTAAAAATATACAGCCAATCCGCGGGCAAGTAAACGAGAATACATAAAAAAAACCTCCGGGCATTAAAAGCCACGGAGGTTTTTTTAACTACATATATAATCCTGAAAAACTACTGCCTATTCCTTTTCATACCCTTCAACAACTGTCCGGTAATGTTCACTGAAATCTGCCGCTGTTTTAGCCTCGGCAGCCTGATACCCGGCCAGAATCCCTCCCCTGACCTCTTCCGGCAGAACTCTTTCGGCCAATGGGTAGAGAATGTCGTCTTCCTTGCTGATATGCTCGCGCAGCAGTTCCGCATAGGCCAGTGCATTTTCCGCTATGATGCTTTCACGCCCGGACTGACCGACCAGCGCTTCCTGGGCCGCTTTCTCCATGGCCCCGACGTAAGCCCTGCCCTGATCATGCTCCATCAACATGGCTGCAATCGGGCTATTGGCGCGCGGCATGCCGTTGGTTATCAGGGCCTCGAACAGTACGTCCTCTTCCTTGGCATGGTGAAAGCGATCGGCATAGTTGCGAATAAAATCCACACCATCCAAATAGAACTGCCAGTTGCTGTATTGACCCGCTGCCGTTAGTGCGGCGTTTTTCTCCAGCAGGGTTATCATCCGCAATATGAGTTTATGTTCGTCCACCAGTGCCTGGCTGATATTTGTTTTCATCAGTTCCTCCGTTCGCCGTCAACACCGATGATAACGGTTTCCAGCGGGATATTTTTTCCGCTCTTATCCAACGCCTGTCTGACGATGACATCAAGACCGCGGCAGCATGGAACTTCCATAATTGCTACGGTGATACTCTTGATATCGTTGGTGCTGAAGATGGTTGCCAGCTTGTCCACATAGGCCGATGTATCGTCCAGTTTGGGGCAGGCAATGGCCAGCGCCTTTCCTTTGAGAAGATCACCGTGCAGACTGCCCATGGCGTAGGCCACGCAGTCGGCGCTGACCAGGATATCCGCATCCTTGAAGTAAGGTGCCGCAGGCGGCACCAGGTGAAGCTGTACCGGCCACTGGCGCAATTCCGAAGCGGCCTTTACTGTTGAGGTTTCTGCTGTTTCCTGACGTTCTATTACTCTTGCCATGCTGCCCGGGCAGCCACATGCCATATTTCCCATGATTAAGCTCCTTTGCTTTCTAAATGCTGGTTGATTTCCTGTTCTATTTTCGCTTCGTCCTCTTTGGACAATCCGTGAATCGATACGACGTCCTTCAGCAGGCAGATGCCGACTTTGCATGTTACGCAGCCGATGTCGTAGCGGGCCAGAGTTTCGCCGATCTCCGGATAGGTTTTGATTACGTCCTGTATGGCCATTTCGCCTAATTCGTTTTTGAATTCCATTTTGCTCCTCCTGAGCTCTTGATGATTTCAGGATAGCGCTAAATGTCATGAAAGGTATTTGATGTGGATCAACAAAATGAAGGAAAATTATGTGGGTAAAAAAAAAGGCCGGTAAAAAACCGGCCTCCGGGGAAAGGGATAATTAACACAATTACTTTTTAGGTTTCGGTTTTTCCAGCGCACCATCAATGCGGGGCTGTTTAATCTTGAACTCCAGATACTGAATGGCCTTGTGATATTTTTCCAAACTTACCACGCCGTAAAACGCCTCAAGTGATTCCAGAACGTGTTCCTCGGCGCTTTCATTTCCAAACCCTTCACCTTCGGCAAAACCACGCAGATAGTTAAGAATATGTTTCTGGTCATCCAATGTTTTCAGCCGGTCAGGAGCTGTCAGGAACAGGATATAACGGGCAGCGTCCTGCAGATCTTCGACCAGCTTCCGTTCTTTCAGCAAAGACTCCATAACCGTGGCCAGACTGCCTCTCTCTGCATAATTCAGGTTCCTGTTTTCCACATAAAACTTCATATGTTTCAACGCAGCCACGCGACTTGCATAATCACCGGCCTTGAAAAGCAGCAGGTATGCGGCCTGAATCATCAAGGCTTCATCCTCGCCGTTCATCAGGAAACAGCGAAGCATCAGGGCAATTTTCTCTTTGGCTGAAGCACTGACGCCATCCCCGTCCATTCTGCCCTTGATCTGCTCCAGCAGTTCCATTTTATTGGCATACTCACCATATTTAATCCTGATAATATGCTCTCGCACTTCAGTATCGGTAGTGGCTTCCCACAACTCTTCCATGGCTGTGGCAATTCGCTGACAGATGATTTTGATCTTTTCTTCGCGGGTCGGTTCGTTGCGGTTCCAGTAATCCGGATAGGTATCAAGAATCGTATCCACTTCTTCATTAATACGAATTTTATCCAATACAAATCTGAAATAAGTCAGCATTTTCAGCTGATAGACAGAACCGCCTTCATTGAGCGGGCGCAGTATATCTTCCAGAAAATACACATTCAGGCCGGAAATACCGCTACAGAGGTAACGATAAACCGCTTCACCCTTTTCAACCTGTTTCTCAATGAACTTTTGACGCAGAACAGCACCAAGCTGGGTTGTAGCAACTTTTTTGAAGAAAACGCTTAACAGGTTGCAGGCATGGTGCTTGATACTGAAATCCGCGTCATCGGAAAGCACAATATCCAGGCATCCCTCAAATATTTTAACCTGTTCCTGCTCATCCTTGGAGGCGTCAATGTATTCCTCGAGAATGGAGATAATTTCAACCATGTGGGCACGGTTGCGACTATTGAGCAGCACCATGAACGTATCACGCAGACTGTTGGAATCCAGAATACCGAACAGAAACTTAACAGCAGAGTTACGATGGGAGCCACCTTTCCCCCCACCGGATTTGAGCAGCTTCAAAATACTTTCGCCCGGATCAGCAACCCAGCCAGGCACAAGAGTCTCCATCATTACTTCAGCTTTTCTTCGCACCCGCATATCCAGATCATGCAAAAAATGCTTGGCCAGATCAATTTTGAAATCTCGTGGAGCGGATGATGCATCCATAATATCAAAAGCAGTGGCCTTGTCCCTGGAGGAAAGCTGAGCAATATCTTTCTTGGCCTTGGATGAGTCATTGATTTTAATGTAGAAATTGATTATGTCTTTGACAGATATTTCCGCCTCAGCGCTCATTGCAATTTTCCTTCCGCTATTTTTTGCGCATAATATCATATCGAGCGCCAAGAGCAACTGTCTGTTTTAAAAAGAGGCTTTTAATTTTAGCTTGGCATCGGAGGAGTGATCATGAAAAGCTACCTATTTTCTATTTTTCTGCTCTTTTTCACAACAAACACGGCCATGGCGGCCGGTAAAAGCATAACCTTTTTCTCGGATGGTGCCCTTGTGGAAATTGAAAACAGTGCTTCCAAAGGTGTTGCAGAAATCAACCTGCCCAGCGGCATGATGGAAAGCAGCCTCCGTATCAGGCCGGTCGGGAATTCAGTAATCAAGCAGGTGGAAATTTTACCTGTTCGTGTTGATGCAAAAAGAGTCAAGGAGATCGAAACACTGACTGAGCAGAAAAGTAAACTGGAAGACCGGTTAAAGGCCCTGGAAACCAGGGAGGATATTTTCAAAGCTGCTGCCAAATCCCAGAGTGGCAAAGCGCCGCGCAAAACCAAGACAAATCCGGACCCCATGAAGTCAATCCGCCAGGGGACTGAATACGCCATAGCTCAGCTGGAATCGGTCTATACGGCCAGGCGCAAAACAGAACAGGAGATTCACCGGGTGGATACAAAACTGGCCGCCCTGAAAAAGAACGGCACCACCGCCGAGGCCGTGGCCCGCGTGACAATTACTCCAAAGAATGGCCATATCATAGCAAGCTATGCCCTGCCCGGTTTCCCCTGGACGCCGGTTTATGATCTGCGGCTTAACAATGACGGTATCGCCCTGCTGAACATGTCCGGTCAACTTCCATCCTCCCTCAGTGGATATCAGCTAAAAGCGGCACCAACAACCATGTCAGAAAGTTCAGGTGCTCCGATCAAGGTTACAAGCGGCACACTAACCGCAAAACTGGCTGATTATCGCCTTCCTGTAAAAGAAGAGACCTTTGGAAGCGGTTTGACCTCGGCATTTTCCTGTATTCTGACGAATCAGTCTGCGGTCTATCTGCCGCCAGGTGAAGCATCGGTTTACCGCAAGGGGGAATTCTGGGGGAAAGTACGTTTTGACGGGATTTCTTCTGGTAGAAACCGTATGGTGACCTCAGGTAAATAGAATGATTTGTCAAAGAAATCAACACTAAATATTTGTTTCACGCGACGACGCAACGACGCAACGAAATGCCTTAAAACTTTTCGGTTTATGCCCTTAATCGTTGCGTCGTCGCCTAGAGGCTCCTACTTTTGGCGCGTCGTTGCGTGAGTAAATATTTTGGTTTGTTCAACAACATTATTTCTTGATTTAACTCTAAAAATAACTTACTGTTCACACCATGAACAGCCAAAAAGAATGCAACACAGACGACATCAACGCCTTCCAACTTCTCTCCGAAGTTTCCGACGAACAGCCGGTTTCCCAGCGAGAATTGGCCAAGCGGCTCGGCATCGCCCTCGGCCTTGTCAACTCCTACATCAAAAACTTTGTTGCCAAGGGTTATATCCGCATTAAGAGCTACCCCCGCAACCGCTACGCCTACCTGCTGACCCCACAGGGAATTGCGGAAAAAGGGCGTATGGCCTATCAGCATGCCCACTATTTCACCAGCCTGTATACGGTGACACGCCAGGATTATTTGCAGCTTTTTAAACGCCTGTCTGCTCAGGGCATTACCCGCGTCTCTTTCTGCGGTGTTGACGAAGTGGCGGAAATAGCCTGGCTTTCCCTGCGCGAAGCTGGACTGGAACTCGACGCAGTCATGGATGACCGTAACATCGGCAAGGATTTCATGGGGCGCAACATCGTCAGCCTGAACCACGGCATCCTATCCGGCAGCCACCATATTATCATCACCTCCAGCAAAAGATCTCAACAACTCAGAGCAAGCCTTCAGGAACTGGGCGGAAACAATGATACCATTCTGGATATCGGCTTTGCAGCTGAAGTGTCAGCAATAAATAACAACTGAACATAGAGGAATCATAATGGATAAACAGGCAAAAATATATGTGGCCGGGCATCGCGGCATGGTCGGTTCGGCCATTGTCAGAAAACTTCAGGCCGAAGGCTATACTAATCTGATACTGAAAACCAGCAGCCAGCTGGACCTGCGCAACCAGCAGGCAGTGGAGGCTTTTTTTCAGCAGGAACAGCCGGAATACGTCTTTCTGGCAGCAGCAAAAGTTGGCGGAATTGTTGCCAACAGCAGTTACCCTGCTGAATTCATCTACGACAACCTGCTGATCCAGACCAACGTTATCCACCAGTCCTGGCTGAACAATGTCAAACGTTTGCTGTTTCTGGGCAGCACCTGTATCTATCCCAAATTTGCCCCCCAGCCCATGAAAGAGGAGCACCTGTTGACCGGCACACTGGAACCGACCAATGATGCCTATGCCATTGCCAAAATCTCCGGCATCTACCAGTGTCGCGCCTATAACCGCCAATACGGAACCAGGTATCTGGCCGCCATGCCCAACAACCTCTACGGCCCCAACGACAATTTTGACCTGGAGAAATCCCATGTATTGCCGGCCCTAATACGCAAATTCCACGAAGCAAAGCAGAATGGAACACCGGAAGTGGTTGTCTGGGGCACCGGTTCGCCATTTCGTGAATTCCTGCATGTGGATGACCTGGCCGAGGCCTGCCTGTTCCTGATCAACCTGGACGAGGCAGCCTACACCCGACTGCTGAATGACGAGGCCGCACCGGCCCTGATCAATGTGGGCTCCGGAGAAGAGGTCACCATCCGCGACCTGGCCCTGATGGTCAAGGAAGCTACCGGCTTTAAGGGTGAGCTGGCTTTTGACACGACCAAACCGGACGGCACACCGCGCAAATTGGCCGACGCCACACGTATTCTCAAACTGGGATGGCAGCACAGGGTCGGGCTAAAGGAAGGGATTGCCGAAGCTTATCAGTGGTACCGGGAAAATGTGGCCGGGCGATGACATTTGATGCAGCAGCTCAAACCATCCTGCTAAACCATGCACTGAATGGCTAATAAAATGAAAGATATGTATATATTGATCCAGCGTGCTGCCGGCTTGCGGAAAGAGTTGTACTGGGTTTTTACCGGCCAGTTGCTTGGGTTCGCCGGTGGTTTTATCGGCCTGAAAGTTCTCACCAACATCATGGACCCCAAAAATTTCGGTCAGCTTGCCCTGGGCCTGACCATAGCAGGCGTATTCACGACCTATGTTTACGGTCCGATAGCAAATGTCGTAGCAAGGTTTTTTGTTGTTTACCGGGAACGTGGCGACCTAGGGATCTACTTTGCAACTATCAGGAGAGCTCATCGCAACCTGGCATACATTCTTATTTTACTTACCTTTTTTGTTTCCGGGATGATCGGCATATATTACGGCTTTGAATGGGCAATGATCGTCATGGTCGCCTCCCTTTTTGGAATTGCCAGCGGAATCAACGCCTCTTTTCTTGCTTTGCAGAATGCGGTTCGCCAAAGAAAAGTTGTCGCCCTGCACCAGGGTATTGATGTCTGGCTGCGTATCGGCCTGTCCATTATTCTTGTGATGTGGTTCAAGAACAGCGGTTATATTGCCCTGCTGGGATACCTGCTGGGTACAACATTAATAACTATTTCACAGCACTGGTTTGCTCAAAAAAACAAAGAAATCCGGTCCAACTGGCAGATTGTCAGCAGCAGATCAGGGAATCAGAATTGTTACAGGGAGTTCCGGGCATATGCCGCTTCTTTCATGATCTTTTCCGGCTTTGCCGCCATCAGTCTGTATTCCGATCGCTGGGTTCTGCAGGCTGTTTCCGGAGAGCAGGCCGTAGGAATTTATGCCGCCCTGTATCAGATTGCCGCTTCACCGGTAAACCTTTTTTTCGCGCTGGTTAACCAGTTTATAGTGCCGATTGTGTTTGAACGGGCCGGATCAATGTCCACCAGTACTCAGGCAGAATCCAGTCAGCAACTTGTAAATCAGACCGTGATTATTTCCAGTATTGTGATTGCCGGAATCACCCTGGGCGCATATTTTTTTGGCGAACCGGTTGCGAGACTGCTTACAAACAAGGTCTTTGCCGAACAGAGTTCCGTGTTATGGCTGACGGTTCTGGGCATATCCATTTACAACATTGGACAGCTCTACACACTAAAAGGACAGTTCCATAATCAGCCCGGAATATATTTCTGGCCCAAAGGAGTCCAGGCTTTTTCGTTTCTGACAAGTGCATATCTGCTGGCACAGCAGACAGGAATTCAGGGCATTGCCCTGGCTCTGTGTGCATCCTCCATAATTTATCTCGTAGCTGTTCTATATGTTAATACAAGGCTGACTCCTGAATTCACCTGAATCCATTTAAAGGACGTACCTGATGAGTCTGCTGAAAAGAATTTTTAAAACCCACAAGAAAACCAGCTATTCACAATCGGGAGAAGACCTGATTGTTGAGTTCATTTTTGAAGCCATCAAAATCAAACACCCGACCTACATGGATATCGGGGCAAATCACCCCGTATACATGAACAATACCTACCTGCTTTACACCAAAGGCAGCAGCGGTATCTGCATCGAACCGGACCCGACACTGTTCAAAACCCTGAAGAGTAAACGCAGCAGGGACAACTGCCTTAACATCGGAGTCGGGCTGACGGAACAGAAGTCGGCAGATTTTTATGTCATGTCGACAAAAACCTTGAATACATTTTCCAGGGAAGAGGCCGAACGTTACCAGAGTTACGGCAAGAACCGGATCGAACAGGTTATCCCCATACCGCTTGTGCCGATAAACTCCGTCATTGCCCAGTATTGCACCAGCAAACCCAATTTCATTTCACTGGACGTTGAAGGTATGGATCTGCAGATTTTAAAAACACTTGATCTGAACATCTGGAGACCGGAAGTATTCTGCATTGAAACCCTGACCTATACGGAAGACAATGCCGAGGAAAAAATTACTGAAATCATCGACTACATGCTGGCCAATGGCTATATGCTGTATGCAGACACATATATAAACAGCATTTTTGTAGATAAAACCAAATGGACCAACCGGTAACGAGGCCCGAGTGAAAGAGTTTTTCAAAAAATGTGACTTGATCAGAACCGCATACCGTAAAACAAAGTGGATATACTCATTTTATTCATTCGTATTCGAATTTCTGCGTTTCAGGTCACTGGCACAATCCGGCCGGCAGCGTTTCCAGATTGACTGGAGCGACCGTTATCCATGCCTGACAGACCGGACGTCAACAACCTCTTTTGACCGCCACTACATCTATCACCCGGCCTGGGCAGCCAGGATTCTGGCACAGACAAAACCGGCCCTGCATGTGGACATATCATCCTCACTGCATTTCTGTTCGATTGTATCGGCATTTATTCCGGTCCGTTTCTATGATTACCGCCCGGCAGATCTGGGGCTGGATAATCTGAAGTCAGAGCATGCAGATCTACTTGCACTGCCCTTCAGTGATAACAGCATCTCTTCACTATCCTGCATGCATGTCATTGAACATGTGGGACTGGGGCGTTATGGAGATCCGCTTGATCCGGACGGCGACCTGAAGGCGATTACCGAACTGCAACGGGTACTGGCCAAGGGTGGTGACCTGCTGTTTGTGGTGCCGGTGGGCAAACCGGCCCGGATCATGTTCAATGCGCATCGGATATACTCGTATCAACAGATAATTGACTGTTTCAACGGTTTTGAGCTGGTCGAATTTGCCTTGATCACTGATGATGAAAATAACGTCGGATTTATAAGAAACGCTGACGTCAGGACGGCCGACGCCCAGAAGTATGGTTGTGGCTGTTTCTGGTTCAGGAAGAGTTAAATGATTATCAAAATAGGAACACAAAACGAATCAACCCGCGAGATCTGGCTGGAGGCGGCCCTGAAACAGGTCCCGCAGGGTGCCCGCATCCTGGATGCCGGTGCCGGTGAACTGCAATACAAACGCTACTGCAGCCACCTGAACTATGTATCACAGGACTTTGCCCAGTATGACGGCAAGGGAGATGACAGCGGTCTGCAGATGGGCTCATGGGACCAGAGCAGACTTGATATTGTCAGCGACATAACCGCCGTTCCGGAACCGGATGCTTCTTTTGACGCCATCATGTGCATTGAGGTTTTTGAACATCTGCCCAACCCGGTTCTGGCATTGAAAGAATTTGCCAGACTGTTGCGCCCCGGAGGTCAACTGATTCTGACTGCACCGTTCTGCAGCCTGACGCATTTTGCCCCTTACCATTTCTATTCCGGCTTCAACCGCTACTTTTACGAGACCCATCTCAAGGCGCTCGATATTGAAATTGTTGACCTGCAGTCCAACGGTAACTTTTTCGAGTTCATTGCCCAGGAAGCAAGACGGATTAATTTTGTCGCTGAAAAATATTGCAGCTCACGTCTAAATATTCTGGAAAGGCTTTTGATAAAACTCTTCCTGTTGATTGTCTCCCGCCATGCCGTAAATGACAAAGGCTCTGAAGAAATTCTGAATTTTGGCTACCACGTCAGAGCTGTTAAAAAGGCAAACAGATGATTATCGTCAAACTGACAGGCGGATTGGGTAACCAGATGTTCCAGTACGCGGCAGGACGCAGACTGGCACTGATGCGTGGTGTACAGCTGAAGCTGGACTTGAGCAGCTTTACCGCCACTGCACCAGGCGACACCCCCAGAAGTTATGCCCTGGAGGTGTTCCGATTCGAACCGCATATTGCTGTTCCTGCAGAAATTAAGAGCCTTTGCAGACCAACCTGCAAGCTTGCCCGAAAGATAACCGAAGCGGTTCTGCCTCTCGGCATGCGGACCTATTACAAAGAACGGCAATTTCAATTTGACCCTGACGTCATGCGACTCGGCAGCAATGTCTATTTGGACGGTTTCTGGCAGTCGGAAAAATACTTCAGCGACATATGGGAAACGATACAACAGGACTTTGCCATCAGACAACAGCCGGAAGATAGAAATCTGGAACTGGCCGAACAAATCCGTTCGTCAGAATCCGTCTCCCTGCATGTCCGGCGCGGCGACTATGTTTCCAATCCGGCCACAGGCAGCTATCACGGAATTTGCCCGCTGGAATATTACCGGCAGGGTGTTACATACATTGCCGAAAGGAACCACAACATCAATTTGTTCATTTTCTCGGATGACCCGGCCTGGGTGAGGGAGAATCTGCAGCTGCCCTATCCCTTGACTCTGGTTGATCATAACGGAGCCGACAGCCCTCACGAAGATCTGCGGCTGATGTCGCTCTGCCGTCACAATATTATTGCCAACAGTTCCTTCAGCTGGTGGGGTGCCTGGCTCAATCTTAGCCCCAATAAACTGG
The DNA here is from genome assembly GCA_964509295.1 of uncultured Geobacteraceae bacterium. Classification (GTDB taxonomy): domain Bacteria; phylum Desulfobacterota; class Desulfuromonadia; order Geobacterales; family Pseudopelobacteraceae; genus JBGSQR01. The sequence goes on from CAZDWS010000010.1 coordinate 84,119, forward strand.
TTGTAACGCCTGCAAACTGGTTCAACCAGCAGAATATTGACACCAGTGACCTGATTCCGTCCAACTGGCACAGGATCTAACGAATGACCGTGCCCAAAGTCACAGTCCTGATGCCGGTTTATAACGGCGGCAAATATCTGAGAGAGGCAATTGACAGTATCCTTGACCAGACCTTCCGCGACTTTGAACTGCTGATTATCAACGACGGCTCAACCGATGACAGTTGCGAAATTGTCGAATCATACGGTGACAACCGTATAAGGCTGGTCAGCAATCCGGGTAATATCGGTTTGATCGCCACCCTCAACCGGGGTATCGAACTGGCTATGGGGAAATACATCGCCCGCATGGATTGTGATGACATCTGTCTGCCGGAGCGTTTGGCCAGACAGGTAGAGCACCTTGACCAGCATCCAGCCTGCGGAGTGGTTGCAGCAAAAGTGATCATGATCAGCGCTTCCGGACAGAATCAGGGTGTCTGGAATGATGATGACAACTTCACCAGCAGTCTTGAAATCAGACAACGGCTGCCGCGGGCAAACTGCATTGCCCATCCGGCAGTCATGGTCAGAAAAGATCTACTTTCGCGCTACGGATATGACCCGGCCCAGATCAGCTGCGAAGATTACGACCTCTGGCTGAGAATGGCTGCTGATGGAATCATAATTGACAAGCTGGATCTGCAACTGCTCCGTTACAGGGTGACTCCCGGTTCAGTAACTGCCCAAAGCAAGCAACATCATCCTGATCGGAAAAACCTGCTGACCAAGGTCAGATTCTGCAAGAGAAAAATACTGAAAAAGAAACTCAACCTGTTTCTATTGCGGGTATTCGCTAATGCCTTTAAGGACCTGTACTACTTCCTGGGCAAACTGCTCCTGACATATTTTATTGCTTCAACTGCCAGGGCAGGCAGGTTTTTTGGAGGCCTGATCCCCAGGCGCAACAAAAGTGAACTGTTCTTTTTCTTCCCCTTCTGCCATATCGGTGGGGCGGAAAAGGTGCATAGCCATATCGTCAACTGTTTTGCGGACAAACAGCCCTGGGTCTTCTTCACAAAGTGGTCCAGTCGGCCTCCCTTACTGCACGGTGCGTTCGACCGGGCCGCCAGAACATTTGACTGGACCCTGCGCCTGAAATACACCTATCCGCTCAGTGCCGGAATCATGGCGGGCTTTATCAATCGCCATCCCAATGCGGTTGTTTTTGGCTGCAATACGCTTTTCTTTTACAAATTGCTGCCCTGGCTGGCTCCCCATGTGCGCAAAGTGGACCTGCTACACGCCTTTGGTGGTGGTGCGGAGGAATTCAGCCTGCCAACAGTCAACCTGCTGGATACGCGGATAGTGATCAACCGGCAGACTGTTGATGACTACGCAACCCAGTACACCAACAACGGCATTGACCTGAAACAGCTGGAGCGGGTTCAGGTAATTGAGAATTGCGTTGAGATTCCGCCGTCGCTCCCTCAAAAGACAGTTAAAAGGGAGCTTAAAATCATCTATGTGGGCCGCGATTCGGTTGAAAAGCGGGTTCATCTGGTTTGCAAAATAGCTGCACTGGCCAAAGAGCGCGGTATACCGGCACAATTTACACTGGTGGGCAATATTCAGCCGTCATCAGTCCAAAAAGAATGCACTTTGACCGGGGAAATTCTGGACCAGCTTGAAATGAACCAGTTATATAGAGAAGCGGATCTGCTGTTGATTACTTCCAGCCGCGAAGGTTTTCCGCTGGTGATCATGGAGGCCATGGCACATGGTGTAGCACCTATATCTACGGCTGTGGGCGGCATATCACAACATATTCAGCATGGTAAAAACGGCTGGCTGGTTGACAGTTCCAACGAAGAACATCTGATCGTTGAAAGTTTTTGTTCCATTATCGCCCTGGTAGCTGCCAATAGACCATTGCTTGATAAAATTTCTAAAACAGCTTACGAATATGCTTCAGCGAACTTTTCACCGTCACTTTTCTGCCAGAGTTACCGCCAGCTGCTACAGTTTGATGGAGGCCGTAAAAATGCCTGATATCAGTGTAATCATACCCTGCTATAATCAGGGACATTATCTGCATGAGGCGATTGATTCGGTTCTCAGCCAGACCCACAGCAATCTGGAAATAATTGTGGTCGATGACGGATCCACCGATTCCGCCACCCGTCTGTGCATGGACAAATTGAACCGCAGCAGGACAAAACTTCTCAGAAGACCAAACGGCGGTCTGGCTTCCGCACGCAACACCGGCATCAAAGCAGCAGCAGGACGCTACATTCTGCCACTGGATTGCGATGACATGCTGGCTCCGGACTATCTCAAAAAAGCGATCTGTGCCATGGAGGCAGCAACCGAACTGGGCATTGTCTATTGTCATGCGGAAAAGTTCGGCGCAGAAAGCGGCCCATGGAAACTGCCGCCTTACAGTCGCTGGCGCATACTTCTGGGTAATATTATTTTTTGCTCTGCACTTTATCGGCGCTCGGACTGGGAAAAAGTCGGCGGTTATGACGAAACGCTGCGACGTGGCTGGGAGGACTGGGATTTCTGGCTATCGCTGCTGGAACTCGGCAGAGATGTCTACTGCCTCCCGGAAGTCGGATTTTACTACCGCAAGCATGAGCATTCCATGGCAACCGGCATGGAATGGTTTCTGAAAGCGGCACTGCACCGTCGGCTGATTGACAAACATCCCGCTGCATTTGGAATTTTTTCTAAAACTCCACAAACCATGTTGGAACTTTATTACAGAATCGCTGCCGGCGATTTCTACCGCAGCCTTAAAAAGAGCTTGGGACGCTAACCCATGAAAATAGTTTTTCTGGCACCATTCGGAATCCGCCCCAAAGGCACGCTGCTGGCAAGAATGCTGCCGCTGGCAATTGCGCTGCAAGACATAGGGCACTCTGTTACTATAGTTGCCCCACCCTATACAAATCCCGAGGATGCCGGGACTACAGAAACGGTTTGTGGAGTCAGACTGGTAAATGTCCCGCTCGGACCGGGCGGGAAGGTGTTCTCCACAATTCCTGTTGCCTGGCGGATGCTGCGCTCGGCAATGGCAGAAAAACCGGATATACTTCATCTCTTCAAACCCAAGGGATATGGCGGAATTACGGCCATGCTGCAAATCACACTGAAACGTATCGGCCTGGAGATGCCGCCTGTTTTTCTTGATACGGACGACCTGGAGGGGAGCGGCGGCATGAATGAACTCCATGCCTATTCTTCTCTGGAAAAACAGGTTTACAATTTTCAGGAAAAATGGCTGACCCGACAGGCCGCTGGCATCACCGTGGCCAGCCTGGCACTACAGCAGTTTGTCACGAATGTTGGCATCGCGTCAGAAAAGATATTATACCTGCCCAACTGCGTTGAACAATTGCCGACAGCGGACCATGTTGTTGCAAGACAAAGGCAGGGGATCGCCGCTGACACACCACTGTTGCTGCTCTATACGCGCTTTTTTGAATTCGACCAGCAAAAGCTGCACGAGCTGTTTGCTTCCATTCGCAGCCAGCTACCAGCGGTGCGCTTCCTGATAGTCGGCAAGGGGCGCCACGGAGAAGAATTGCTGTTGCAGGAAGCTGCACTAAAACTGGGCTTTGCTGATGCGTTGATCATGGCCGGCTGGGTGGAACCGGAACAGCTACCTGAACTGCTGGCTTGCGCTGATCTGGCTGTTTATCCTTTTGAAGACACTTTGGTCAACCGGGCCAAATGTCCCGCCAAACTGACCGAACTGTTACGATGTGGCATTCCGGTAGTTGCTGACAGAGTCGGCCAAATTCCGGAATATCTGGCGCCACAGCTGCATGATTTTCTCTGTTCGCCTGATGACAACGCTTTAATGGCAGAACATTGCGTCAGGCTTCTGAACAACCGTGACAAGTGCAGAGAGCTCGGACTCGTTGGCCGGGACTATATCATGGCGCATTTCCGCTGGCCGGAATATACATCAAAGCTGGATCAATTTTACAAAACACTCCGTTGAGACAGGGCTAAATCGTGACCGAACGCAAAAAAGACCTTATCTACATTGCAGCATTACTGGCTGTTCTGATCCTCTGCTTCGCCAAGATCCTGTTCACGGACAAGATCATCCGTGCCCCGGACATCATCAGCGAGGCCTATTGGTGGATGAAGGTCTACAACGACAAACCGCTGTCGGAACTTTATTCGCTTAACCTTAAAGCAACCTGGGACCTGTTCATTAACAGCGGCCACACCAATGAAGGCGGCATGACATCAATTCAGTTTCTGCTGCATCTGCCGCTGATCCTGCATTTTATCCCTGCCCCTGCCTCAGTGGCCTGGTTCATTGTACTGCACCTGTTTTTCGGCGCTGCCGGCGTCTACTGCTACTGCCGACTGATCAATACCAGCCGTATGGCAGCCTTGCTTGGTGCCCTGATTTTTGCCCTGGCCACGGAAAACGCCTCACTGATCAATGCCGGCCATGTCATGAAAATCGCCACCATCGCCTATGCGCCCTGGGCTCTTTACTGCCTGGAAAAGGGTTTTATCCGCAGGCGGCTGTTCTGGTTCATGGCCACAGCCATGGTGCTGGCCTTCCAGTTTTTCAACACCCACTGGCAGATTGCCTACTACACCTGCCTCTGTGTAGGATTGTACGGTATACTTCGAAGCATCGGAATAATCCTGAACCCGCCAGATCAGGGAGAGTTCCCGGTAAAGCGAATGCTGGCCTATAATATTGCCATTCTGGTGTTTTTCCTGACCACAGTCTCAATATCACTGGCACCGCTGGCCAACTGGTCCAAAGACACCAACCGTGGAGTCCAGAGCGGGGCGAATCAAGGCAAGGGGGGGTTGGACCGGGATGAAGCCATGTCCTGGTCACTGCCGCCGGAAGAGGCTGCCGCCTTCATCATTCCGGGTTTTTTCGGGCTTTCCCGTCAGGAAGCCGGGCTAAATCCGGACAACATCATCAGTTATTACTGGGGTAGGATGGTTTTCACCCAGACAGCCAGCTATATGGGCCTGCTTCCCTGGCTATTGATCCCGCTGCCACTGATTTTCAGACGTGACAAATACACAAAGCTGGCACTGATCGGAATTGTGGGCGGCATACTTTTTTCCATGGGCAAATACACCCCGTTTTACAATTTACTATTCGATTATTTCCCGGGCATCAACCGTTTTCGCGTACCAAAGATGATGATGTTCATTCCGGTAATCGGGCTTGGGATTCTTTCCGCACGCGGCCTGGACCTGTTAATGAACAGAGAAATCAGGGAGACCAAAAACTTCCGGCGCTACCTGGCCGGCATTACGGCTTTACCGATTTTGCTGTTGGCATTTCTTGGTATGCTGCATGTGGGCAAGAACACCTGGGTAAACATGTTCCATGATTTTTTATCCAGTCCCACCAGATACGAGCAGGGAGCATATCTGATCGAGCAGCGCTGGAGCAATATCCTCATTGAAACCGGCGTTGCCGCTGCACTGGCATCGGTCTGCGCCTGGCTTATTATTTTTGGCAATAAACTACGCAATGCCTTTATTATTCCGTTACTGCTGATCGGTATTTTTCTGGTCGATTCCTGGCGTGTAAACAGTAAATTCCTGTTTCTTGTCGATCCTCCACAGAGAGAGATAACCGCCAGTAATCCTGTGATCGGCTTTATCGCACGCGACTCCAATCAGTACCGCACGCTTCCGGTTGATGGGAGCGATCCCATGATGTTTGTCTCAAACGGGATTCCGGTCATGTTCACATCCAATGCAGTTCAACAGCAGCGTTGGCAGAATTTCCTGAACATCTTCAACTTAAACTCCCGCCTGCCGGACATGCTGAATATAAAATATCTGACCTACAGTACAAGTCAATATGCACAAGATAAATTACAGCTATACGAAAAGTACGTTCCGGTTTACGTAACACCGGACCAAAAACAATTGATCCTGGAAAACAGAGGCGCCCTGCCAAAGGCATGGCTGGTTTCATCCGCCATTGTAGTAAACACATCCCGGGCCATTGAAATCCTTCAGCATCCCGGGTTTGATCCGGCAACCTCCGCTTTGATTGAAACTCCGCCACCTGTTCAACTGGACGGTGACAACCGGTCAACCGCCCAAACCGGCAGGGTGAATATAAAAGAATATACCGGTGAACAGATTATCATCGAGGCAGATATTTTCAAAAATACTCTGCTGGTCACTGGGGAAAAATACAACAAAGGCTGGCTGGCCTACGTAGATGGCGTAAAAACTCCCATCGTCCCGGTCAACCATATTTTAAGAGGCGTCTATCTGACGCCTGGCAAACATGTGGTCGAGTTCCGCTTTGATCCGCTGCCGTTCAAAATCGGCAAATATCTGACTTTGGCATCATTTGCGTTGTTTGCTGTGATGATGTGGCATGAGTGGCGGGTTAGAAAAAGGGACCTTGAATCAGGGACTTCGAACCATGAATCTTGAACATTACAGCATTGATGAAATCAGAAGTTTAGGCCTGAAAATCCAGCAACCGCTCAAGGGATACCGTTTTTCCCTTGATCCACTGCTGCTGGTTGATTTTGCCTCACAAATACAGAATGTAACATCGGCTATTGACCTGGGAACAGGCTGCGGCATCATGGCCCTGATGCTTTGCAGTATCCACCAAAACGCCACAGTCAGCGGTTTTGAAAGCAATCCGGATATGGCTCTGTTGGCCGGCCGCAATGCCGGACTGAACGACCTGGCCGGGCGGCTTAGTATCATCAGTGATGACATACTCAACTACAAACTGCACTTTACCGATTCCCGCTTTGATCTGGTGGTATCCAACCCTCCCTTCAGGACACCTGCAAGCGGCCATGTCAGTCCTCATAAAGGGCGTGACACGGCCCGGCATGAATCAACTGCCGGCATGGCTGACTTTCTGAAGGCAGCCAAATACCTGGTCAAGCCTTCAGGCAGGATCTGCTTTATCTACCACCCGTCACGTCTGGCAGAATTCATTCACTGCGCTGCAAGTCTCAAGTTGAGTTTGCTACGTCTGCGCCTTACATACGGTACCCCTACTTCGCCCGCCACCATGTTCCTGGCTGAACTGGCCAAAGGCAGCAAGGCTGAGACCCTGGTCATGCCGCCTCTTATAATCCGGGATACGGACGGCAGCTACACGGAAGAAGCCAGCCGTATAATCGGCAAAGACGGCTCTCACAAACCGGTATAATTCACGTATTCAGCGTTTATTCGAATTTAATTCCAACTAATCCACTGCAAACGCAATCATCTTCAACAAAACACCCCATCCTCACCAATCTTTGCAAGTTAAAATCCGCTTAGCTGTGATATATATTTTAAAAGACTTAAGTGATGCCGGTGATGGCATAAAAATTTATATGATTCACATTTACACTGACTTTAAAGCAAATATATAACGAGGAGAGACAAGATGATTGTAGGCGTTTTGAAGGAGATTAAAAACCATGAGTATCGAGTCGGCCTGACACCAGCCAGCGTAAGAGAACTGACCGGTCATGGACACAGAGTGCTGGTGGAAACCGGTGCCGGTGATGCCATCGGTCTGATGAACGAACAGTATGTGTCAGCAGGTGCCGAGATATCTCCAGATGCGGCGACTATTTTTGCCACATGTGAAATGGTTGTCAAGGTCAAGGAGCCTCAACCTGCGGAATGCGCCATGCTTCGCCCCAACCAGATCCTGTATACTTATCTGCACCTTGCCCCGGATCCTGAACAGACGGCAGCGCTGATCAAGTCCGGCGCTATCTGCATCGCCTATGAAACCATCACCGGCCCCGGCGGCGGCTTGCCGCTACTGGCACCCATGAGTGAAGTTGCCGGTCGCATGGCAATTCAGGCTGGTGCAGCTCACCTGGAAAAGTCAAAGGGTGGAATGGGAATCCTGCTGGGCGGCGTGCCTGGTGTTGCTGCCAGCCATGTTGTCATTATCGGCGCCGGTATTGTCGGCACGAATGCGCTGCAAATGGCCGTAGGCGCAGGTGCAAGAGTTACAGTTATTGATAAAAGTGTTGATCGTCTGCGCCAGCTCGATGTTATTTTCGGAAACCGCATCAACACCAGGTTTTCCAATTCACTCAGCATTGAAGAGGCTGTACTGGATGCAGACCTGGTTATCGGCGGAGTGCTGATCCCTGGTGCAGCAGCACCGAAACTGGTCACAGCTGACATGATAAAACGCATGAAACCGGGTGCTGTAGTTGTGGATGTTGCAATTGACCAGGGTGGCTGTTTTGAAACATCTCATGCAACTACCCATGCTGATCCGACTTTCGTGGTTGACGGCGTTGTCCACTACTGCGTGGCCAATATGCCTGGTGCAGTTGCCCGCACCTCTACCTTTGCGCTGAACAACGCCACCATCTGTCATGCACTGGCACTGGCCGACAAGGGGTGGAAGAAAGCTCTCAAGGACAATGTACACCTCAAAAACGGCCTCAATGTTGCCCAGGGCAAGGTCACCTATGAAGCTGTTGCAACAGCACTTGGGTATGAATATGTAAATGCCGACACGCTGCTGGATTAACATTTGAGTTTATTCAGGTAACTAAAAACAGATCCTCAATAAATGCTACCGGCATTATATAAAACAGAAAACCCCGCATTTGCGGGGTTTTCTGTTAAAAACATGTACCAGTCATACTTATTCTGTATGAGTCTTATGAGGATATTGATAAGTCTCGTATACTGTTGGTTTACCCAGCAGTTTATCAATTTTCCCCTGAATTTCCTTTCTTTCATCACTTGCAAACCATGATTTCCAGTCGACCTCCCTGTCCCAAATACTGATTACAAGATATTCGTCCGGCTTTTCAGTATTACGCAAGGTTTCACCAGAAATATAACCACTCTGTCCGGAAACAGCAACACGCAGTTGCGCAATCAACTCGTTCAACTCCTTCTCCTTGCCTGGAGGCACCGTTCTTTTGATTATCACTTTGTACATTTTGCTCCTCCTTTCACGTGTTAAGAAGTGGTTTCAGCATGTATAGATGATTCAATTATAAAACGGTTTTTCCAATTGTAAAGCTGCTCAAAATAAAAAAAGCGCTCGTAAAAGCGCCTTTCAAAATACTATTTATTAATAATTTAATTGGGAAACTGAATTATCAGTTCCATCCTTTCAAAATCACCGACATGAATCGGAAAACAGAGCGCACTTTGACCTTCAGCAACAGGAATTCCATTTTGTGGAGGAATGATTGTAGTTGGTGGGCTGATTTCCATAATTTTACCCATCTGTGAGGCTTTAGCAGCGATATTGCCGCAGACGATATTCACAAACTCCATGACAGTATCTTCGAGAACCTCCGACGGTTCGTCATCAACACTTTCCTCCCGCATTATCGCCTTTGCGATAACTTTTTGCAGTCCTTCATTTACAGACAACATGTAGCAACCTTCAACATCACCACTGAAATCCATGGCAGCGATCATGAAATTTGAAGGTATTACGCTTACCATGTGAGCTTTGCCGGACCGAAACTGAATGCTAAGTATACGGGTGATCAGTTTGAACGTCAGATCAACCGCCATTTGCCATATTTCACTATTTGCAACTGTAACCGGAAGCTCAATTGCGTCAGAAACATAATCAGACTGATCAACCTTAAAGGCCTCAAGCTGTTTCTGCAACTGACCACTCGTCATGGCATTTACCAATACAAGTGCTTCACCAATGTAGAGATGACTGTTTTTTTGACGGGTAATTACATCTTTTAGCTGATCCTGACTGAGCATGCCCATTTCAACAAGCAAATCGCCCAGACGCATATCCTTGGAAAGCTGAGCATTATGCGCCCGTGTTATATCTGCCTGGGAGACATACCCTAATTGCAGAGCCATCTCGCCGAGCTTGAGATTTTTTATTTCCTGCAACTCCATGGCCTGAAGGAGGTTTTCCCGGGTAACAACCCCGTTTTCAATCAGAAACTGGCCAAAAAATTTCACTGCCATCATTGTCCCCTTACCTGCTAGGAAGATCTAGAGTTCACGTAATACCTTAAGCACATTCTCGGCTTCGAAAGGCTTGGAGATGACACATTTGGCCCCGAGCCTGATAGCTTCTGTATATTTATCTCCTACCCCGCCAAGTGAAGTAACCATAACGACTTTAACATCCTTATCAATCACCATCAGGCTGCGTAATGCTGTCAGCCCGTCCATACCCGGCATATTCATGTCCATACAGATAATTTCCGGATTTTCGGATTGATTCATCTTGATCGCCTCTGCACCGTCTCTGGCATGGCCAACCGAGACAAAATCCCCAGAACCTTCGATTATCTTTTGCAACTGGCGGGCAACAGTCAGGCTGTCGTCAACCAATAGTACCTTTTTCATTCGTACTACCTCCCTTGCAATAAAAAACCGGTGCTAAAAGCCTTGAAATATGTAAACACCGGAAAAATGTAACTGAATCAAGGTTAAAAGTCAAAACTATGTTTCGCTTTTCAGTGTTGCACGGATATGTTATAAACATCTAAATATTTGAAATCTACTGAGGAGACGAATAATGCACACAACCAGGTTTTTCTTGCGCGCGCCGGTAATACTGGCCGCATCACTTCTTTGTCTTAGTACAGTTGTTCACGCAGCGGAAACAGATAAACCAGCCAAATCTGATACACCCATAGCATCAACTACTACTGCAAATGAGGCCGTTGCCATTGTTAACGGTAAAAACATTTATGCTGCTGAATTTGCAAGGGCCCAAAAAGTAATGATGTCTGGACAACCCGGCATGCAGATCCCTGCAGAAAAAAAGAAGGATTTTGAAAAATATGTAATAAATCAGCTCGTCTCTGCCGAGCTACTTTATCAGGCTGCACAACAGATTGAAATCAAAGATATCGAAAGCCAGATCGATGCAAAAATAGCACAGGGCAAAAAACGTTTTTCCACAGACCAGGAATTTGAAAAATCCCTGAAGGCTCTGGATATCAATCCTGCTGAACTGCGAGAATACACAAGACGCGATCTGGTCATCTCCAACTTCATCCAGCAGACTATTGTTTCAAAAACAGTGGTCAGTGATGATGAGAGCAAAAAATTTTATGACCAGAATATTGACAAATTCAAACAGGATGAAACAGTCAAGGCCAGTCACATCCTGATTGGTGTTGATGCAAAGGCTACGGATGCTGACAAGAAAAAAGCCAAAGAAAAAGCAGACAAGCTGCGCAAGGAAATTGCCGATGGAGCAGATTTTGCCACCGTAGCAAAAGGCAACTCAACCTGCCCCAGCAGCCAACAGGGCGGAGACCTCGGTTTCTTTGGCAAAGGTCAGATGGTTCCGGCTTTCGAAAAGGCCGTCTTTGCAATGAAAAAGGGTGATGTGAGTGAAGTTGTGGAGACCCAGTTTGGTTATCACATAATAAAGGTTACTGACAAGAAAAGTGCCGTGACTGTTGAATACAAGGATGCAAAACCGCGACTTGATGATTACCTGAAGGGGCAGAAAGTCAATGAAGCTGTAAGTGCCTATCTGGAAGATGCACGTAAAAAGGCCAAGATTGAAATTTTGATGAAATAACAGGAGCAACGATCGACGTGTAAATCAAAATGACCAGCTGGATTCTTTCAAGCTGGTCATTTTTTTAATGCTCAACCATTAGATGAAATCAAACTGGGATAAGAAATAGCGATGGCAAATCAATTAATTAAACTGCTGACAATATTGGTAATTTCATTAGCCGGTTTAACAATACCCGCTGGATGCGCTTCAACCGATGGACTCATGACTGCAAGGAAAAGGGTTGATGATCCTGCTAAACGCCAGGAATACTCAAAAAACCACATCATCATCAAGTTCAAAAACAATAATATTAATCCACTGGGACCGGGTTTTATTGAGGGTCTTTCACGTGATGCAGGTGCCAACATATTATACCTTCGTCCCATGTCTGGTGACGCGCATGTATTTTCGGTTGACATGACCAATGTCGACTCTTCCATCAATACCATTATCCGGAGACTGTCAGAAAGAATGGATGTGACATATGTAGAGTCTGACTCGATCATGAAGCATCAGTGATTTATCTCGAACAATCCGGCAATCTACAACCAAGGGGGCTGACTTGAGAAAAGCATCAATACGGAAGCTACATTTCATTTTTACTGTTTTTTCAGCAACAGCATGCATGGCACTAGCTTTTCCCGAATCCGTGCAGGCGATCAGCCGAAAAGCGGCCGGGTCCAATTTGGTGTCCCATGTAGAATACACAGATCAGATTATCATCCGTTACAAGAACGACACTCTGGTCAGCAGAGCAGCCGAAGGCAGGGTAGAGGCGCGGTCAGCATTGTCCGAACGGCTGATCGTATTGAATCGTTCCGTTGGTGTCAACCTGACTCATCACCGGTTCATGTCCGGCAACGGACAGGTTGTCAAACTGCCCGCTCGAATGTCCTTGGCAGAAGCTGAATCAGTGGCTGATAAGCTGCGGCAGAACCCGGAGATCGACTATGCCGAGCCAGACCGTCGCATGCGACCAATGCTGACCCCCAATGACCCACTGTTTACCAGTCAGTGGCATTACTTACCCTCGACATCATTTGCCGGAGGCGCCAATTTACCAGCCGCCTGGGACATCACAACCGGTTCGTCCGGCATTGTCATAGCAGTTATTGATACCGGCATCCTGCCCAACCACGTCGACATTGCCGGACGCACTGTACCTGGATACAACTTCATCAGCAATGGAATCATCGCCGGTAACGGTGTCGGTCGCACATCCGACCCGACTGACCTGGGCGACTTTGTCACCAGTGCTGAAAGTACCGGAACAGGCATTCTGGCAGGATGCGACGTTTCAGACAGCAGCTGGCACGGCACACATGTGTCCGGTACCATCGGTGCGAGCACCAATAACAGCATCGGCGTCGCCGGCATCAACTGGGTCTCACCAATACTTCCGGTCAGGGCTCTGGGCAAATGTTTTGGCTTTACCTCTGACATCGCTGATGGCATGCGCTGGGCAGCCGGACTGCCTGTCGTGGGCGTACCTGCCAATGCAAACCCCGCCCGGGTTATCAACATGAGCCTGGGTGGAACCGGCTCTTGCGGGAGTACTTTCCAGACAGCAGTAAATGACGTTATTGCAACAGGCACAAATATCATCGCAGCAGCAGGGAACGAAAATACGGATGTTGCCAACTCAAGTCCTGCCAACTGCGTCGGCGTAATCAGTGTGGCGGCCGTAGGCCAGTCCGGCGGACGGGCTTACTATAGCAATTTCGGTTCAGGCATCAGCATTGCCGCCCCCGGGGGGGACCAGTCAGCCGGGTTTACGAGAGGCGTTCGGTCGACTATAAACACAGGAACTACTACAGCAGTTGCAAGCCCAGGCGGCGACTCTTATGAGTATTATCAGGGCACCAGCATGGCAGCGCCCCATGTGGCCGGAATTGTCTCCTTGATGCTGTCGCAGAAACCAACGCTGACACCTAGCCAGGTTTTGACCCTGCTTCAGTCAACCTCCAGAAAATTTCCCGTTAATACCGCTTCGCTCGGCGGCGATTGCACAACCTCACTCTGCGGCGCCGGAATCATTGATGCAGCTGCAGCCGTTACCGGTGTGGACCTGCCTATTATCTCCACTAACGAAGTCACAACCATCAACGGCACCTCAGCAACCAGCGGCGGAAATATAACCTCCCAGGGAGGCTCTGCTGTTACTGCCAGAGGTGTCTGCTGGAGTACAGCCAGCAAACCGACCTTAGTCGATTCATGCACGTCAAACGGAACAGGTACCGGGACCTTCACAAGCTTCATTACCGGCCTGACCGCCAACACCACCCACTTTGTCAGAGCATATGCCACCAATACCTCCGGCACAGCGTTCGGAAACGAAATGACATTTTTTACAGCATCGGACCTGTTTTTGCCTAAAATCACAACAGCTGTAACCAGTGATATTTCCCCTACAGCTGCCGTCAGCGGCGGCAGCGTTTCTTCCGATGGAGGTGCGCCGGTCACAGTCAAAGGAGTTTGCTGGAGTACGACTGCCAATCCTACCACTACCGCCACATGTTCTTCCAACGGTACCGGTACCGGCATTTTCAGCAGCCAGATCAGCGGCCTGACTTCAGGCCTAACTTATCATGTCAGAGCCTACGCAACAAATGCCGTTGGAACGGCCTATGGTCTTGACCAGAATTTCAGTACATCATCTGCCCCGCCAACTGTCTTGACTACAGCAACATCTCTTTTAACAAACTCATCGGCGGTCAGTGGTGGTAATGTTACCCTGGGAGGAGGTGCAGCTATTATTGCCAGGGGCGTCTGCTGGAGTACATCCGTTAACCCGGCGACAACAGACAGCTGCACAACAGATGGCACCGGCACCGGGCAATTCAACAGCACCCTAACGGGGCTGACGTCTGGAACGTCCTATCACGTCAGGGCTTACGCCACCAATTCAAACAATGTGACAACATATGGCAGTGACCTGACTTTCACAACATTGGCGGCTGTAAAGATTCCCACAGTAACTACTGGAATCCTGGTTTCCTCCAGAACAACAACAGCCGCTTCCGGCAGCGGCAATGTGATTTCCGACGGAGGAGGCCCGGTCACAGTAAGGGGGCTTTGCTGGGGCACCTCATTCACTCCGGCTTTGGGTATTCAGGGAAACACCTGCCAGCCAAACGGCAGCGGCACTGGTAAATTCACCAGCATAATCAGTGGTCTGAACTCAGGTACACTGTTCTTTGTCAGAGCCTATGCAACCAACTCTGCTGGCACGGCATACGGCAGCAGCGTGGGTTTCAGAACCGGCAAACGCCCGGCCAAGTTTTTACTGCTTGCACCTTAGATCTCCAGGAGAACCGATATGAAAACAATATTTCGCAAAATGCTGATAATTTTAGCCGCATTTACAAGCATATCTTGCAGCGGGGGTGGCGGTGGTGGTGATGGGACTCAGTCGACTACCCCTTCCGTTACCCTGCAGTGGGCAGGACCTACGGCATATGTTGATGCCACAAACCTTACTGTTAGCGGATATAAAATCTACTATGGAACAGAACCAGGCAACTACAATACAGTTCTGAACGTAGGCAACGTAACAAGTTTCACAGTTCCGAATCTGACAGCCAATACAACCTATTACTTCGTAGTTACCGCTTACGATACCGCCGGAGTTGAAAGCGATCCGACCGACGAACAGGCAAAAACGCTCTGACTCTATCCAACTGCCGAACAACAAAACACCCCGTCAAGCTGAGTTTGACGGGGTGTTTTGTTGAGTTAAAATATTATTTATTTAATTGGACGGTTATATATTTGTCTTACGGTTAGACTCGAAAAAAATATTTATTGCATCATCAAGACTGATTGATTGATTTGCTGGTATTGACTTGTGGGAAGGATTGCTGGAATGTTTCTGTACCGAGTCTTTGATAATTTGGGAAATTTCGTTTTTTGATAATGCTTGCTGCAGTTCCGGATCCGCAACAGCAGGAGGCACTGCCGGTTCTTCAAGAGGTGCAAGTGTCGGTATTTCAATATTCTCAAACGTTGAAGCCGGTACAAGAAAAGCACGCTCATCAAATTCGCCGGATTTAAGACGCCTCATCAACTCTTTATGCTGTTCCTTCATCAGTTCTTCCACAACGGTTTCAAGATCACTCATCTTGAGAATGTCGGCATAACTGGTTTTCTTTGAACAGAGGATCACTCCCCCCTTATAAAGCAGGGTAGTGATATTGGGTGAGGAAATTCCACTGTCCTCGGTCTGGACATGAAAAACCTCACCCTTATAATTTACGTTGTGGTTAAATCCCAAGATCATCTCTATAAACCTTGACTTTCGCTTGAAGAGAATTTGTCGAGAAAGACTAATAGCTTCCAGGATCAGTTATAAATATCACAATACTAATCAGGCTTCAACACCTAGTAACCGCTTAACCTTGGCAACCGCCTCCATGGCATCTTTGGCATAGATATCAGCACCGATCCGGTCGGCGTATTCCTGCGTGACTACAGCCCCGCCAATCATACTGAATGTCTTGATGCCTGCTGCTTTGAGTTTTTTGATGACATTTTCCATTTCGGACATGGTTGTGGTCATCAAAGCAGAAAGCCCGACAATATCCACATTAAGCTCTTTGGCCTTAAGAAGAATGGTTGCAGCTGAGACATTCTTACCGATATCAAAGACTTCAAAACCATGGTTTTCCAGCAGTGTACAGACTATATTCTTGCCGATATCATGGATATCACCCTCAACAGTGGCCATCAGAATACGCCCAAGACTCTTGAACGACTGCCCTTTCATCTCCTGCTTCAGCCTTGCAAAACCGGCCTGCATGGTATCTGCCGACTGCATGACCTGGGGCAGGAAATAAATATTTTTTTCAAATCGGCGCCCGACCTCTTCCAGACCTGGTAAAAAGCCTTCATTACTGACCTGCATCGGCGTCATTCCTTCTGCAAAGGCGGCTTCCACAATTGTAACTATGCCGTCGCGGTCTCCGGTAATAACAGCCTGGGAAAGTTTTTCACGGACAGTCAGCGGCTTGTCTGAGGCTTGCACAGGTGCTGCCGCATCGGCCTGAACGCCACGATAGGCTTCAATATATTCTGCCGCCTGCAGGTCGCGATTCAGCAAAACCATGGCGGAACGCCAGGCATCCATCATGGCCTTGTCTTTCGGGTTAATGATGGCCGCATCCAGACCGGCCTCAATCGCCATGGCAAAGAATGTCCCTGAAATAATCGGACGTTGCGGCAGTCCGAAGGAAATGTTGCTGACACCCAGAACCGTAGAAAGTCCCAGCTTT
The DNA here is from genome assembly GCA_964509295.1 of uncultured Geobacteraceae bacterium. Taxonomy (GTDB): domain Bacteria; phylum Desulfobacterota; class Desulfuromonadia; order Geobacterales; family Pseudopelobacteraceae; genus JBGSQR01. Next base: position 100,900 of record CAZDWS010000010.1, read on the forward strand.
GCTTTGACCAACCTGATGGCGCGCAGACTTTCGACAGCACGTTTCTGTTCAGCACTGACCGTCAGTGTCAAACAGTCGATGATAATATCACTATCAGGAATACCATACCGACGGGCGGCGTTTCTGATCCGGCGTGCAATAACCAGGCGCCCTTCGGCTGTTTCAGGAATACCTTTGGCATCCAGAGTCAGGCCGATAATGGCGGCACCATACTTTTTTGCCAGCGGTAATACCCGGCGCAAACTCTTGGCTTCGCCGGAGACCGAATTAATCAGCACCTTACCGTCGGCAGCCTTCAGGCCACGCTCAAGAGCAGCCGGGCTGGATGAATCCAGCACAATCGGCACCCCTGCCGCTGCGCTGACGCAGAACACGGCACGTTCCATGGCGGCCGGTTCATCAATACCAGGAGCCCCCACGTTGACATCCAGCAGAGTTGCCCCCATCTGGACCTGTTCCATGGCTTCGCGGCGGATATAAGCGACTTTCCCTTCCTGCAACTCCTGGGAATAGAGTTTTTTACCGGTTGGATTGATGCGTTCGCCGATGATGGCGGTTTTGTTACCCGCACCAACCGCTGTCCAACCGCCACGACTGGACAGGAATGTAACACCGGTCTGCTCCAACGCAGGAGTCCAACCCTGTTGACGAGCGGCAAGCGCATCCTTCATGGCGCGGATATGGGCTGGAGTCGTTCCGCAACAACCACCGATAATACGGACCCCCAAGGCAATCATCCTGTCATGGTAGGCGATCATCTCTTCCGGAGTGCCCGGAAAAACAGTATTTCCATCAACCAGTATGGGCAGCCCGGCATTGGCCTGGGAAATCAATGGCGCTTTTGTAACGGTACGCATTTTAGCAAGAATGTCATAAATGCCATCCACGCCAAGACCGCAGTTGGACCCAACGATATCAGCCCCTGCTGCTGTCAGCGTAATAGCGGCAGCCTCCGGTGAGGTCCCCAGTACGGAACGACCGTTATCGTCAAAGGTCAGCATGGCAATCACCGGTATGGTGGCCGACACTTCACGGATGCCGATCACGGCAGCGCGGCACTCTTTGATATCCAGAAAAGTTTCCAGGCTGATCAGGTCGGCACCGGCCGCCACCAGCGCTTCGGCCTGTTCGCGAAAAGCAGCTTTCATATCATCAAAGGAGACCTCACCCAACGGCTCGACAAACTGCCCGGTCGGCCCGATGGAGGCACCCACATAGGCCTTGCCCTTTGCTTCCTGACGTGCAATTTCCACCGCACGGCTGTTAATTTCGGCAAGGCGATCCTCAAGCCCGTAATGAGCCAGTTTGAAACGTGTTCCACCAAACGTATTGGTAATGATAATATCTGCGCCGGCTTCGATATATTCACGATGTACAGAGGCAACAACCTCCGGCATGGTCAGGTTAAGTTCTTCCGGCGACTGCCCGGGCTTCAAACCCCTGGCCTGCAGCATGGTGCCCATGGCTCCGTCAAGAATCAGGACTCTCTGCTGAATCGCTTCATTAAAAGCTTGCATGTATCTCCCCTATAAAAAAATGTATTATTGTTTTTTGGGTACTACGGCTTTTTCCGCCTTCAACTCCGGTTTTTGTTCAAGAGAGAAATCGGCTGGCATGGGGTCAGTCAGGTCGAGATGCCTCAGAACCACCTTACTATCCCCGTCAACATTCAATTTCACCATTTTTATCTGTGGAAAATTGATACAGACCGTATTGACGACAGAATAGACAGCCATCATTTCTGCTGAACTGCCGGTCAGCATTTCGGAAACAAAGTTGCTGTTCACATCTACGGTAACCTTATCGCCTTCAATCAGCACACTGTTCAACAAGGCACCTTCGGGCAGCGCATCATTCAAATCTCCGACAGGCCCACTAAAAAGCTCCTCCAGGATATCCTCGAGGCATTCCGAGGTGTCTGTACAGGGCTCAATTTCTCTGGCTTCTCGCCCCAATCTGCTGCCTTCATCAACAAAAAACAGAATCGCCGACTGTGCGACTGCGGGTTGCTGCACCTGCGGCACCTGTGGTTGAGGAATACTGGCGCGGTATTTTTTCCAGACAAGCAGGGCAAAAACAACTGCAATGATAATAAATGGAATAATAATACTGAATGAGGTGCGCTTCTTTTTAACCGATTTCATTTGTTACTACTCTCCACTCTCTTCATCCAGATTAACCTGATAGACATCGCCGAGGCGACCTCCCAGGAACCGGTTGCCGACTCTTATAAATCCGGCCGGAATATCGCTGACAAAATAATGATGCAGCCCCTTTTCAGCCGCCGGGCGTAACATTTTCTTTTTGGTTAGAATTTCAGAAACAGTGCGGGCAATCTCTTCGGCAGAATCAACCAGAACTACACCAGTCCCCATAACTTCTGCAATAACCGACTTTAACAGAGGGTAGTGAGTACATCCAAGCACCAGCGTATCAATCCCGGCATCTTTCAGTTCCTGCAGATACATCCGGGCGGAAAGACGGGTCACCTCATTGTCGGTCCACCCCTCTTCTGCCAGGGGCACAAAAAGCGGACATGCTTTTGTCAGCACCTCAGTCTCGGGAGAAAGCCGTTTAATTGCCCTGGTATAGGCACCGCTCTTGATTGTTCCGGCCGTACCTATCACACCGACCTTGTTATTGCGGGTAACTTCAACCGCCCGCTTGGCACCTGGCTCAATTGTTCCGATAACCGGTATGGGAAACTGTCGTTTCAGGCTGCTCAAAGCAACTGCAGAGACGGTATTACAGGCAACCACAAGCAGTTTTATATCACGCTTAACCAGAAATGAAGTTATTTCATGGGCATAACGGACAACGGTTTCCGGTGACTTTGTACCATAGGGCACCCTGGCCGTATCGCCAAAATAAATTGTGTCCTCCTGAGGAACGGTTCTGACAATTTCTCGCAACACTGTCAGTCCGCCAACTCCTGAGTCGAATATTCCTATTGCCTGCCAGGACAAGATAGTTCCCCTTATTCCAATTTCAAATTAAGATTGGGAATTTGGAATCATACATTAAGTTAAGAATAGTGAACTATATACTCATTCTTTACTTTCTGGCAAGCCTATTTAAGGCAAAAACAGCCATCAATCCGGGAGGAAATACCTCTGAATTATCCTTGACAAAGCCAGGGGCACTGATTAAATTTAAAACTAGAATTAGCACTCTAATCCATCGAGTGCTATTTTTTTGAGGTCAGACATGAAAGTGGAACTTTCCCCCAGAAGCAGGCACATCCTTGAAGCAATCGTCGAGGACTACATCGCCACTGCCGAACCGGTCGGCAGCAGCGCCGTTGCCCGGCGGCACGACCTGACACTTTCTTCCGCAACAGTGAGAAACGTCATGGCAAATCTGGAGGAACTGGGCCTCCTGACTTCTCTGCACACATCTTCCGGAAGAATACCGACTGAAAAGGCCTACCGATTCTATGTTGACTCACTGGTAGCCCTCCGTCAGGTCACCCGCGATGAAAAAAGACAGATTATCCAGCGCTGTCGCCAGGCCGGTGCCGGAGTAACTGACATACTAAAGGAAACCAGTCGCACACTCTCATCGCTTTCAAATTATATGGGAATTGTTGTGGCACCAAGCTTTACCTCTGACGTTTTTCGCCATATTGAGTTCATCCTGCTTTCTCCCAACAGGGTTCTGGCTATCCTGGTTTCCCGCAACGGAACCGTTCAGAACAAACTGGTGGAAACAGAAAACAGCTTCACCCAGAATGATCTTGTAAAAATGGGGAATTACCTGAACGATTTGATGCAGGGCCTGACCATCTCCCAGGCCAGGGAATTGATTCTTTCAGAAATGAAAAACGAAAAAGTCCGCTATGACAGCATGATGTCCCAGGCGCTGAAGATCAGTGAACAGGCCGTCACAACCGGTCTTGACGATGTATTCCTGGAAGGTCAGGCCCGTATTCTTGAACAGCCGGAATTTAACGATGTCAACAAAATGCGGGAAATCTACCGCACCTTTGAAGAAAAAGGTTATCTGCTGAAGTTGCTGAGTGGGTGCATGTCTGCCGAAGGCGTTCATATCTACATCGGATCAGAAACACCAGTAAGCCGATCCGCCGGTGTCAGCATGATCACATCACGATTTGTCACCAGTAGCAACACAGTCGGCATGTTGGGGGTAATCGGCCCTACACGCATGGGCTATTCCAGTGTCATTCCGATTGTTGACTATACGGCAAAACTTGTCAGCCGACTTTTGAGCGGCGTTTAACAAGCTGATTATAAAGATAAAATAAAGGACAATAAGAACCATGAAAAAACATGACAAAGTTGAGATCAATACTGCAGCTGCCCCACCTGCAGAAAATGTAACCGAAGCAACGGAAAATCCAGCCTCTGCTGAACCGACTACCCCTGAAGAGCGCATCAGCCAGCTGGAAGGACTTCTTGCAGCAAAAGAGACCGAATCCAAAGAAAACTGGGATCGCTTTCTGCGCGAACGCGCCGACATGGAAAACCTGAGAAAACGCACCAACCGCGAAAAGGAAGAGTTGCTGAACTACGGAACAAAATCCCTGATCGAAGAGATACTGCCGGTTGTCGACAATCTGGAAAGAGCCCTGGAACATGCCAATGAAGACACCCTTGCCGCTCTGGTGGAAGGTATCCGCATGACTCACAGCATCCTGATTTCGGCCCTGAAGAAGGTCCATGTCACACCTATCGAATCCGCAGGCGCTGTCTTTGACCCTGCTTTCCATCAGGCCATGTCTCAGATTCCGACTGAAGATTGTCCTCCAAACACAGTAGTAACCGAGTTCCAAAAGGGCTATATGATCAAGGAAAGACTACTGAGACCGGCCATGGTCTCGGTTTCTGTCGCGCCAAAGTAAATACTGTTCAAGGTTCGTAGTTCGTGGTTCGTGGTTAAAACCTTGAACCTTGAACTACGAACCACGAACAGCTTTTAACCGTTTTTCAACTTTTTTTCCGTTGCCCCTTGAATATTAAACAAGTGATGACTAATTTCTAAATAAGAGAAAGATTCAACAAGGAGGATTAACATTCATGAGTAAAGTAATCGGTATCGACCTGGGAACAACCAACTCCTGCGTAGCAATCATGGAGGGCGGAGAACCGGTGGTTATAGCTAACCTGGAAGGAAGCCGCACCACACCTTCCATGGTGGCTTTTTCAGATAGTGACGAACGCCTTGTAGGCCAGCAGGCTAAACGTCAGGCAGTCACAAACCCTGAAAACACCCTGTATGCAATTAAACGTCTGATCGGCCGCAAGTTTGATTCTGATGCGGTCAGAAAAGACATCGCCATATCACCTTTCAAAATTGTCAGAGCAGACAATGCTGACGCCTGGGTTGAAGTACGCGGCAAGCGTTTCTCACCACCAGAAATTTCAGCTATTGTTCTGCAGAAGATGAAGAAAACTGCTGAAGACTATCTGGGAGTAACTGTTACCGACGCCGTTATCACCGTACCAGCCTACTTCGATGACTCACAGCGGCAGGCAACCAAGGATGCGGGTAAAATTGCCGGTCTGAACGTACTGCGTATCATCAACGAGCCTACTGCTGCAGCACTGGCCTACGGCCTGGACAAGAAAAAAGAAGAAAAAGTTGCCGTTTTCGACCTGGGCGGCGGTACTTTCGATATCTCGGTTCTCGAACTGGGCGATGGCGTTTTCGAAGTAAAATCCACTAACGGTGACACCTTCCTGGGTGGCGAAGACTTTGACCAGTTGATTATTGACTGGATCGCCGACGAATTCAAAAAAGATCAGGGAATCAACCTGCGTAACGACAAAATGGCGCTACAGCGTCTGAAAGAAGCCGCAGAGAAAGCCAAGTGCGAACTTTCCAGCTCCATGGAAACCGACATCAACCTGCCGTTCATTACTGCTGACGCATCAGGCCCTAAGCATCTGACCATGAAGCTGACACGCTCCAAACTGGAGTCAATCTGTGCCGAACTCCTGGCCAAACTGGAAGGTCCTTGCCGCATGGCTATCAAGGACGCCGGCCTGACAGCTGCTGACATTGATGAAGTCATTCTGGTTGGTGGTATGACACGCATGCCTGCCGTACAGAAAAAAGTTGAAGCCATCTTCGGCAAAGTACCTAACAGAGGCGTGAATCCGGATGAAGTTGTTGCCATCGGCGCAGCTATTCAGGGTGGCGTACTCAAGGGCGATGTCAAGGATGTTCTCCTGCTTGACGTTACCCCGCTTTCACTCGGTATCGAGACACTGGGAAGCGTTATGACCAAGCTGATCGAGAAAAACACAACCATCCCATGTCGCAAGAGCCAGGTTTTCTCTACCGCAGCTGACAATCAGCCGGCAGTTTCAATCCACGTTCTGCAGGGCGAGCGTGAAATGGCCCGTGACAACAAGACACTGGGCAACTTCGAACTGACCGGCCTGCCACCGGCACCACGCGGCATTCCACAGGTTGAGGTTACATTTGACATCGATGCCAACGGTATTGTACATGTTTCCGCCAAAGACCTGGGTACCGGCAAAGAGCAGTCGATCCGTATTACAGCTTCCAGCGGCCTGTCCAAGGAAGAAATCGACAAGATGGTACGCGATGCGGAAGCACATGCCGATGAAGATAAAAAAAGACGTGAAACCATCGAAGCTCGCAACCATGCAGACAGCATGGTCTACAGCACCGAAAAATCGCTCAAGGAGTTTGGCGACAAGATTGATGCGGTTGAAAAGGGTAATATCGAAAACAAAATTACTGAGCTGAAAAAAATCATGGAAGGCGAAGACTCCGAAGCCATCAAAAAGGCCACCGACGAACTGGCCCAGTCAGCCCACAAACTGGCTGAAGCCATGTACGCCCAGAAACCGGCAGAAGAAGGCGGCGCAACTCCTGGAGCCGAGCAGGCTTCTTCATCAACACACAAAGATGACAAAGTTGTCGATGCTGACTTCGAAGAGATCAAGGACGACAAGAAAAAGTAATAATCTCACATAAGTAGATGAAACGTAGGGGCGGGTTTTAAACTCGCCCCTACAGTTATATATACGCATCAAAAGGATATCATTTTGGCAACCATTGAAAAGCGTGATTATTATGAAATTCTGGAGGTCCATAAGAACGCCTCCGAAATTGAAATCAAAAAGGCCTTCCGTAAGCAGGCCATCCAGTATCACCCCGACAAAAACCCAGGCGACAAGGCTGCAGAAGACAAGTTCAAAGAGCTGACTGAAGCCTATGAAGTGCTTTCCGATGCTCAGAAGCGCGCCCAGTATGACCAGTTCGGCCATGCAGGAGTTTCAGGTGCAGGCGGCTATTCCGGCGGTTTCGGCGGTTTTGGTGCAGGGACACCTTTCGGTGATATTTTCGGCGACATCTTTGGAGATATTTTCGGTGGTGGCGGTAGCGGAGGTCGTGGCCGTACGCAAGGCAGACGCGGAGATGACCTGCTCTATAATCTTGAAATCACCTTTGAAGAAGCGGCATTCGGTGTAGAGAAAAAAATTGAAGTGCCATTTGCCAAACGCTGCGGCACTTGCAATGGTTCCGGCTCCAAGCCGGGGACAGAACCAAAGGTTTGTCCTACCTGCCGTGGAGCCGGCCAAGTCCGCTATCAGCAGGGTTTTTTCAGTGTCAGCAAAAGCTGCGGACAGTGTAACGGCGAAGGCAAGATCGTAGTCGATCCCTGCCCGGACTGTCGCGGCAAGGGTAGCATCAAGGATACTAAAACACTTTCAATCAAAGTGCCCGGGGGAGTTGAAACCGGTTCGAGACTCAAATCAACCGGTGACGGTGGACAAGGCCTGAAAGGTGGCCCAAATGGTGATCTTTACGTTGCCATCAACGTTAAAGAGCATGCCATCTTTCAACGAGAGGAAAACAACGTAATCTTTGAGTTTCCGATCAGCTTTATCCAGGCAGCACTCGGTTGTGAGATTGAAGTACCAACTCTGGACGGCAAAGTAGCCATGAAGATTCCGGAAGGGACTCAATCCGGCAAGATGTACCGTCTGCGCGGCAAGGGAATTCCATCACTGCAAGGATACGGACGTGGGGACCAACTGGTAATAATTAAAGTCGAAACGCCAACAAACCTCAGCAAAAAACAACGCGATCTGCTGGAGGAGTTTGCAGCCCATAGCAACGAAAACAGTCACCCGATGAAAAAGGGATTCCTTGACAAGGTCATGGACTTCCTTAGTTAAATGAAAAAGCCCGACAACTGTATTGTCGGGCTTTTTCATTTATATTGCTGATTAATGTCTTTTGAATTATGATCTCACACGTTCATAACAATAACTTTGGAGAGACTAATGGACAAACAGACATTTACTGAAAAAACAGTAGAATTTCTTCGCCCTTTTGAAACCGATAACCTGATGAACACTTTGCAGACCATGACACTGAAGCAGATTTTCACCAATCCGGTCATGCTCTGCATCATGGCACTGCTGTTATTCTTCGGCGTATACAAACGTTCTAAAACCATTTTACTCAGTCTTTTCAGTATTATCGGCTTGATCTTTATTGTGCGGTTTGCCATGCCTGCGGGAAACGTGGCTAACAACGCTGAAATGTCATTAGGATCAGTCATGCCATTCGTTGTCGGCGGTGTGGTTATCGGAGCTGTTATCATTTACTTCACATTCATTAAATCTGAATAGATTCGGGATGCTCATATGAAAATTGATAAGCGTGATTGGATGTTTATTGGACTTGTGGTGGCTGTTCTAGGTATTTTTATTGCCATTACCAGCGAGGAGAAAACAAAAGTTACACCGGTAAACGACACTCACAAGCAGGTTTACGAAATAGCCTACCGCAATGCGCCTGGACCGGACGCATCTCTTATAAAAAAGTTTATGTTCAAACCAGACAAACGGGAAGCTGAAAAGCTTTGTGAGCCCTGTCATCTGACAAACAAGATTCCGTTTCCACCTAATCATCCGCCAAAAAACAGATGTCTGTTCTGTCACAAACTGAAAAAGCCGTAACAGCCGGGACTAGGGACTGGGGACTGGAAAAAGCCTTTACACCCAGTTCCCAGTCCCTGCCTTTTAATACAGTTCGTATTTCAACAGACGACACTCGATCGGTCCGTTAAACAACACAAAACGGCGTGACGCTTTAAGTCCGATGTACTTGGCCAATTCCAGATTGCCGGTCAACACGTAGCCGGTCCAACCGCGACAACGTTTTTTCATAATGTCGCCGATCTGGCAATAAAGTTCCTTCAGTTCCTCTTCTTCACCCAGTCGTTTACCGTAAGGCGGGTTGATAATAACAACTCCCTTGTCTCCTTCCGGTGTAAACTCACTCAAAGCTGTATTGAAGAAATGAATTTCACCCTTGAAGCCGGCAGCCTCGGCATTGCGTCTTGCTATGGGAAGTGCGCGACCATCCTGGTCATAACCGGTTATCAACCCTAGCGGTAACGCTCTGATACCATCTGTTGCCTCTTTCATGATCCGATCCCACAATACGGAATCAAAATCAAGCCATCGTTCAAAACCGAAAGAGCGATGAAGACCTGGTGCGATCCGCGCCGCCATCAATCCGGCCTCAATCGGAATTGTTCCTGACCCGCACATTGGGTCAGCCAGTGGTATGCTGCCGTCCCAACCGGTCAGGGCAATTACGGCAGAGGCAAGCGTTTCCCGTAATGGCGCTTCATTTCTTTCCAGTCTGTAGCCGCGACGATCCAGCGAAGCATCGGAACTGTCAAGACTGACAGTGCAGACATTCTTGGCCAGATGGATATTGATACGTACATCCGGTGAGGCGGTGTCAACGCTGGGACGACTGCTGCACTCTTCACGGATGCGGTCAACAATTGCATCCTTGGTTTTAAGAGCTACAAAACCGGAATGGGTCAACGCCGAATCTCTCAAGGTACAGTCAACAGCCAGAGTCATAGTCGGCTTGATGATCTCGTGCCAGGCGATCGCATGTACACCGGCATACAACTCCGCCGGAGATGAACAGTCAAAAGTACTCAAATTAACCAGAACCCGGCTGGCGGTTCTAAGCCAGAGATTGGAACGGTAAAGCCCGGCGCGATCAGTTACAAAAGAGACACCGCCACGCAACACTTCGGCGCCCCGGATGCCTAGTGCCAGCAGTTCGGCTGCGGCAATTTCCTCGGTACCGCGCGGGACAGCCGCAAAGCAGTTCATCATATTCTCCGGCGGCGCTACCGGACCTGTTCCACGCCTCAAAATGTGTTTCTTTTCAGTCAATGTCTTTCCCCTAACCCTTTATCCAAAATAGCTGAAAGTCGATTTTGCAAGTCATCCGGCGTCCCGCTGTTATCAATCACAATTTGCCCAAAACGCTCTTTATCCTTCAATGGCATCTGTGCCGTTATAATTCTTTCGGCCTGCTCCCTGCTGATACCGTCACGGTACATCACACGCTCCAGCTGCACCTCAGGAGAAGCGGTCACGACCCAGATCTCATCCACAAGATCCGTTGCCCCTGCTTCAATCAACAGCGGTGCCATATAAAACACAACATTTTGTCCGGCAGCCGCAACTGCAGCAATACGTTCTTTAGCAAGGCGTCTGATCTCCGGGTGGATTATATCCTCAAGCAGTTTTCTTTTTACCGGATCAGAAAAAACTATCACTCCAAGCCGCTTGCGATCCAGCGTCCCATCATTGGAAAGAACCTCACTGCCAAAAGTATCAACAATCCTGGCAAGACATAAACTGCCGGGCCTGACAACGTCACGTGACAATATATCGGCATCAACAACCGGCAAGCCACGTTTTTCCAGAAAATCAGCCACACTGCTTTTACCGGTGGCAATACCGCCGGTTAGCCCGATAACGCGGATATTATTTCTCTGCCGTATCTGTTCTGATGTGCTTAAATGCAAAGCCCTAAATCTCCTTAGCTTTTTAATATAGCAAAGCAATTACCAAATTGACAGATTTTTGACTTGAGTTGACTGGACATTTAGTGTAATTCTTAACGTCCATCTGATGGCAACATCCGATGTCCGCAAGCGGGCGGTTAGCTCAGCTGGATAGAGTACAGGCCTCCGAAGCCTGGGGTCGTGCGTTCGAATCGCATATCGCCCGCCAAACAAATCAAAGGGTTACAGTTTATACTGTAACCCTTTTTTATTGAATAGCTGAGTATGAACACCCTTTGGGCTGTAATATTGCCAAGGGTATGGAGCTTCCGATAACTTCTGATCGTGCAACTACGGTTGATGCAAACAGATTTAGTTTGCTGCCTGCTAACATTTACCTAAAACGCGCTTTTAATGACACCGCCGTCAACACGCAGGGCCGCTCCGGTCGTTGCCGATGCCAGCGGACTAGCAATGTAAGCCACCATCGAAGCTACTTCCTCTGGAGAAGCAAATCGCTTGATAAGTGAAGTGGGCCTGAACTTTTCAAAGAAATATTTCTCAAACTCGTCAAAAGACATACCTTCCGCCTTGGCAAGTTCTTCCAGAAAGTCTCCTACACCACGCGATCTGGTAGGACCCGGAAGAATGCTGTTCACGGTAATTCCCGTTCCAGCAACCGCCTCGGCCAAGCCGCGGGAGACGGCAAGCATAGCCGTCTTGGTCATGCCGTAATGTATCATTTCAGCAGGAATCTGAACTGCACTTTCGCTGGAAATAAATATGATGCGGCCCCAGTTAGCTTGTTTCATGGCTGGAAGGCAGAGACGGGCAAGGCGTACACCGCTCAATACATTTACATCGAAGAACCTCATCCAATCTGCATCGGGAATATCTTCAAAGGGTTTTGGCTCAAAGATGCCCAGATTATTAACCAGAATCTCTATCTTCGGATACATTTGTGTTATTGCCTCAGCCACGTCCGGTTTGGTCAAATCACCAGCAAATCCCAGTACTTTATTGCCGGTTTCTGATAGTATCCTTGATGCAGCATCGTCAACAGCAGCCTGCGAACGTCCATTGATGATGACTTGCGCACCTTCGCCCGCAAGCGTCGCTGCGATGGCGTAACCGATTCCTGCTGTGCTGCCGGTTACCAGTGCGAGCCTGTTTTCCAGTCGTAGATTCATAATTGTATTCCTTTCCAAATAATAAGCCTGTCTATTTTAGTTCGATCACTATTTATTAAGTTTTAGCACCACAAAGTGGCGTGTCAATCTCACTAAAAAATTAGACCAGTTAACATTGTAATAATAAGAACACACTTGACTGTCCTGAATCAAAAGATTAAAAAACAACATTAATAATAGCATTGCCGTCCCACAACTGAAATTAATGTTTCCCATAATCCGTCAGCCTTTTTACCACCCGATTAAAAAGGACACTTAAATGTTTTTCCAGTCCCGTACGACAATCCGCTCTCGATTAAAATATCTGGTGATAAGTTGCGTTTTACCGGTCTGGCTGATGGCCGGCCTTCTGGTATTTCACGCCTATTCGACAAAGCGGAATCAAATAGACGAGAACATGCTCGAAACAGCGCGTACCATGACCATGGTCGTTGACAGGGAGTTATCCAGTGTCCAGGCGGCCCTCCATGCCCTGGCAACATCACCGGCTTTTGCAGATGGCGATTTTGCATCCATTCATCGCCAGAGCCTGGATCTACTGAAGTCATATCCGGGTGCTGATATCATTGTTGCCGATGCTACCGGCCAACAACTGGTTAATTCATACCGCAACTATGGCGATCCCCTACCAAAACGCAAGACTCTTGAAACCGTGAATGCTGTTTTTGCATCCGGAAAGCCGTTGATCGGTGACCTGTTCTACGGCGCTGTCACCAAGCGGCCACTGATCGGGATCGACGTACCTGTTTACCATAACGGAAAGGTAACCTATGATCTGGCCATGACCTTTCCCTCCGACCGTCTGGCAGCGATCCTGTCTTCTCTTCACCTGCCAAAAGGTTGGTACTGCACGCTTCTGGACAACAAACAGACGGTGGTTGCCAGGACTCGCAATCCGGAACAACATGTGGGAAAGCAGGCGAGCCCGGGGATTCGCCAGGCGATAGCCAGATCCGTTGAAGGCACCCTGGAGAATACAAATATTGAAGGAGTATCAGTACTGGCCGCTTTCAGCCGGTTGTCTTTATCCAATTGGACTGTCGTAATTGGAGTGCCAAAAGCAAATGTCATGGCAGAGTTGTATCAATGGATGGCATGGGCAATAGGTGGGGCAACAGCAATTTCACTTATCGGATTTATTTTTGCCATGAGTATAGCACGAAAAATAGCCCAGGATATCCAGTCACTTGTCGAACCCGCCTTATCCATCGGACGTGGAGAATTTGTGGCCAAAATAGACAACCATTCCATCAAAGAGACTGAGGACGTTGCAGCTGCACTGGTTCAGGCATCGGAACTGCTTCAGCACCGCGCAAAGGAGCGTGACGAGGCGGAAAAACACCTGTTCGAAACTATTGAGCTCCTGCAAGCGGAAAAATCAGAACGGCTGCGGACCACGGAAACTCTGCTTGAGAGGGAAAGAATGTTGATCCAGCAAAGCCGTCACGCGGCCATGGGAGAGATGATCGGCAATATCGCCCACCAGTGGCGTCAGCCGTTAAACACCCTTGGAATGACGATTCAGACTCTGCTGCTGGCTTTTGACAACAACGCCTTCAACAGGAGTTTTCTGCAAAAAAGCGTCAGGCAATCCATGGATCTTATCCGGCACATGTCCCGAACCATTGACGATTTCAGGAACTACTTCAGACCGGACAAAGAAAAAGATACATTCAGGGTGCATGAAGCAATATCAAATACGTTGTCACTTCTGGAGGGAAGCCTACAAAACCCTCGCATCAATATTGAAGTCATCGCAAAGGACGATCCTGTCATCAACGGGTACAGAAATGAATTCGGGCAGGTACTCCTGAACATCATGATCAATGCCAGAGAAGCAATAATCGAGAAGGGAATTGGAGCCCCCAGGTTAACAATCAAAGTATTCAGTGAAGACGACAGAGCAATAGTAACCATTTCAGACAACGCCGGCGGAATACCCGACGGGATCATAGATAAAATTTTCGACCCCTACTTTTCAACAAAAGGGCCGCAGCAGGGAACAGGCGTCGGCCTGTTCATGTCAAAGACAATTATAGAGAAAAACATGGGGGGACGGATTACCGTGAGAAATACTGCCAATGGTGCTGAATTCAGAATCGAGGTGAATCATGACATCCTGCTCTAATCCTCAAGTTTCCGTTTCCATACTGCTTGTAGAGGATGAAAAGGAAACTCTGAAGCTTCTCAACTTCGTACTTGCAATGAATTTCCCGAAAGTCACGCTGTATTGTGCCGAAAACGGCAGAACCGGTTTGGAACTTTTTGCCACACACACTCCGGATATCGTCATTACCGACATCAATTTGCCGGAGTTGAGCGGGGTTCAGATGATCAGCAAAATCAGGAAGGTCAAGCCGGACACAAAAGTAATAGTACTTACTGCCGACACAGGAAAAGCCACTCTGGAGAATGCTCTTGGTAATGGATTTGAACTTGATCACTACATATTCAAGCCGATAGTTTTATCCAGCCTGTTTGCAGCGATTGAACAGTGTTGTGGTAAAACTGTGCAACAACCGGAAATAGATGTGTAGTTACAGTTTAAACTGGCGCACCAGCCTCTCAAGCTCCTCAGCGTTGCCATGTAACTGTGTAGCCGCTGTTGCAGATTCGTGAGCTCCACGGGAAGTCTGTTGTACAACTTCGGTAATCTGATGCATGTTGCTTGAAATTTCACTGGTGGTAGCTGTCTGCTGCTCAGCCGCTGTAGCTATCTGATTTACCTGCATTGCAACATCGTTAATCTGCTGCAGTATATCCTGAAGTGCATGGCCGGATTTTTCAGCTTCTGCTGTCCCCAATTTTACCTGATGGACCCCCTGCTCCATAGCGGCAACCGCACCCCTGGTTTCATTCTGGATAGCTTTGATCATCTCGCCTATTTCTCTTGTTGCCCTGGTTGTTCTTTCTGCCAGAGCACGAACTTCGTCAGCCACAACGGCAAACCCCCTACCCTGTTCTCCTGCTCTAGCCGCTTCAATGGCTGCATTAAGTGCCAGTAGATTAGTCTGATCGGCAATATCTTCAATTGTACCGATGATAGCTCCAATCTGATCAGAACGTTCACCAAGATTTGAAACTGTCTTTGCCGAACTTTGAACGCTATCAGCAATCTGGCTCATGACAGTGACTGTCTTTGCAACTACTTCAGCTCCATTTTGTGCTGACTGTGTAGCCCGTTGTGCACCTTCAGCCGCCATCTGACAGTTTTGTGCTATATCACCAGAAGTGGCAGACATCTCTTCACCCGCAGTTGCAACAGTTCCGGCCTGCGCGGCAACCTCTTCAGAACCGGTGGCAATTTGCTCCGCTGTTCTTTGCAAAATACGGGACTCGTCAGCAACTTTTGCCGATGACTGCGATATAAGAGAAATTATATCCCGCATGGTTTTTTGCATAGTTCCTATGGATCTGACAATCGCACTTAATTCATTGTTTCGTTTTGACTTGATTTCCTGGGTAAGGTCACCCTCGGTCATTTTTGAAAGAAAGCCCAGTATGCGATGGAGAGGTTCATTAATTGACCAAAAAAGAAGGGCACTGAATATGATTCCCAAAAGGACAAAAACGGCAGTTGAGGCAATAGCATAATAAAATGGAATCGAGCATCCCGCCAAAACAGCAACTACAATACAAAAACTGTAGCAGATGCAAAGCAGAACGATTCTAGTCCGGATAGTCAGGCCGCGGTAAAGCTCCAAAATATAGGTCATTACTAAGCCCCCCACCTGTTGTAAATTATTTTGATCAAGTTTTATGTATATTACTACACTGTTAATCTTGTTCAAGCTGTAGTGATAATATTTTATATCCCATTACCATATAAACTTCTCCATAAGTGGTATGATATAAAATAGATGGATACGGTAGTTGGCTCGACGCACAACCAGCAATCACAAGGAGAACACAATGAGCAAAGGTGTGGATAGTAAAAAAGAAGAGAAAAAGGCTCCAGCAAAAACTCCGAAAGAAAAGAAAGTTGATAAAAAAATCAAAAAGGCTGAAAAGAAAAAGTAATAAAATCCGTTCAAGCATTTGAAATAATGGGGCTTCCACACTAGGAAGCCCTTTTTACGACTTGTACTAAACCTAAATAGACACATCCAAATGCTCCTGAATGTTACGATTGTGTGTCTCGGCACATCTTGGTTGAATTATTCCAAATGCCCTATATAATTGAATAAAAAACCACCTGGAGGAAACAAATGATTCTTTATGTTATGCGGCACGCCGAGGCGGTTGACGGAAGTGATAGTCTGCAGGATAATTGGCGCTATCTGACTGAAAAAGGAAGATCTGTTGCCGAAAAGGCTGCCTCACAAATTACCAAAATTGGCCCCAAGCCTCGCTTGACAATAACCAGCCCACTAACCCGCGCGGTTCAAACAGCCGAAATAATTGCCCAAAAGGCATGTCGTAAAAATATTGTTGTTGTCAGCGAACTGCTTCTGCCCGGAAAAGAGATAGTTGATATCATTTCACACCTGGATTGTTGCCACGATGCCAAGCGGGTTATGCTGGTGGGCCACGAACCACAGCTGGGTCAGCTGGTTGCACAGCTACTCGGACGCCCTCAGGATGAGGTCCCTATGAAAACCGGTTCCTGCATTGCACTGGAGCTTGAGCAGCATTCTTCTAAAAAACCGGCTGCATTTCTCTGGTACCTTGTTCCGGGCAAAAAACGGATATCTTCTTACAAAAGGGCGTTTCCGAAATTGAAACCGTGACGCATGCCTTTAAAGTCCACCAACATACTGCCTGACTCTGCAATCATGCTTAACCGTTCCGGCTGCATCCTTTTTGCCCTGTGGGGAGAATTGCTCAAAAGCAGACGATCTGCACTAAAGTCACTCGCCCAGAATGATATCCACGACTTGAGGGTTGCATCGCGCCGTTTCAGAGCTGCCCTGGAGCTGTTCGAACCAATTGCGCCAACAGAGCAGACAGCAGAAATCAGAAAAAACATCCGGGACCTGACACGCAATCTGGGCGGGTTGCGCAATCTGGATGAAGCCATAATCTTTTTCGAGTCTCACATGGATAATGAAAATCTTACAAAAAGCCATCTTGTCACTAAACTGACCCGACTGCGCTCTACTGAAGTCAGTCAGATCTCCAAGGCTCTCAAAAATTTCAACCATCTCGAAATGGATAAACAGGTAAGAGAGATGGTTGCCTGTATGAATGGCGGATCTGCTGTTTATGACAACAGGTTCTCTCTGCTGGCATATTTTTCAGATGCATCAATCCGCATGTACCTTCCGATACAACAGCAACTTGCTGCTGCGACCCGGCCTGAATGCCACGAAATTCGACATTTGATGCGCATTGCCATCAAAAAATGGAGATATTTTTTCGAGATTGTCGCCCAGGTTATGGAGTGTGACTACAATCAGGTGCTTGAAAAACTGAAAGAGTATCAATCGCTTTTAGGCAGCATGAACGATATGATCGAATTTGAAGCACTTGTGCACAAAATGGAACTGCCGCAAAATAATCGTAATGCGGCTATTGAAGTTCTAAAATCTGAGAACACTGCATTGCTGACAAAATTGACAACACTGGTAGAAAACAAACCACTCACATACACTTTTCTCATATAAGAGGTAACATGAAAAAACCGCGTATAGCAGCCCTGGATATTGGCTCCAACTCCATTCGCTGTATCATTGCCGAAGTATCCAAAGACGGCAAATTCAAGATCATGGACGATGAAAAGGCAACAGTTCGCCTTGGAGAAGGACTTTCCGTAACAGGAATGATTTCCAATGATGCATCTGAACGTGCCGTTGAAGCAATCCGACGTTTTCGTCAACTCCTGGACGGGCTAAAAGTCCAGATTGTTGAAGCCATCGCCACCAGTGCTGTCAGAACCGCAGGTAATGGCAAAGATCTGATTGAGACTCTTTCCGATGAACTGGGCCATGAAATCAGAATCATCTCCGGTGAAGAGGAAGCGGAGTTAACTGCCGCATCTGCACTTGCAAATTTTGACATGTACGGCAAACGCCATGTCATGGTTGATATCGGCGGCGGCAGCGTGGAAATTGTTACCGCCAGCGGCAATCATGTGGAGGAATTCTATTCTCTGGAACTGGGCGCTGTTGTCATGACCGACAGATTCATCAAAAGTGATCCAACCACCGAAAATGAACTGCGCAAGCTACAACGCCACATACGCACCAACATCAAACTATCCGGTGCCAACAAAAAGTTGTCCATTGACTCTCTGATCGGATCAGGAGGCACTTTCACCGCACTGGGCTATATGACCAAACAGATGAAAAAGGATAACTTCGTATCTATTCATGGTTACGAAGTACTCCGCGCCGATGTTATCCATCTGCTGGCCATGCTGTCCCGCAAGGACCTGAAAGGTCGCCAGACAGTACCGGGACTGAATCAGGACAGGGCTGACATAATAGTGGCCGGCCTGGCTGTAATAGACGAAATTATGGACTCATTCGACGTCAACCGCATACTGATCAATGAGCGCGGTATCCGTGAGGGTTTATTAATCAGGGCGATTAAACAGCTTGGCATCACATCCGCAAACAGTACTCCGCCAAACTGGCGTGATTCGGTAATGGATTTTGCCAGGTCCTGTCACATTGACGAATCCCACGCAACACATGTCGCAAATATGTCTCTCTCTGTTTTTGACTCACTGGCACTTCCCTTCGGATTAAACATGTCGGAACGGAAACTGCTGGAAGCTGCTGCAATTCTTCACGACAGCGGCTATTTCATCAGTTACGGCAGCCATCACAAGCACTCCTACCATCTGATCAGGCATGCGGACCTGTTCGGCTTTTCCCCGCGTGAAAGGGAAATGATCGCCCAAATTGCCCGCTATCACAGAAAATCTCTTCCAAAACGCAAACATGAAGCATTTTGCAGCCTGAAAGAGAGCGACCGAATTACGGTTGAACGTCTGGGCGGCATACTCCGACTGGTCGACGGCCTGGATCGCCGCAGAAGCTCTCTGGCACAGTCGGTTACATGCAGTTTTGCCGGTACAACCATTGATTTCAACCTGAAGGCTGAAGAGGACATTTCCGTGGAAATATATGGTGGAAATTCCAAAAAGGATCTGTTTGAAAAGGCTTTTGGCTGCAAGGTTATCTTTAGTCTGGCGGAGTGACTTCCTCTTCACAATAAGTCATGCAAAAATACAAATCAGCATGGAGTACCGACATGAGTCAAACCATCTCCCGTTCCGTCTGTCCCTATGACTGCCCGGACGCATGCGGTCTGCTGGTAACGGTTGAAGCCGGCCATGCCGTCAGGGTAACCGGTGATCCGCACCACCCGGTAACGCGCGGCCTGCTCTGCCCCAAAATGAATCATTATGAACAAACCGTTCATTCGCCACGCCGCCTGACAACACCGCTTTTACGCAGCGGCAGCAAAGGCAGTGGTCAATTCACACCCATAAGCTGGAATGAGGCCATAGAACACATCTGCAATCGCTGGAAAGCCCTGATCGCTGCATATGGTGCGGAATGCATCCTGCCCTACTCCTATGCCGGTACCATGGGCCTTGTTCAGCGCAATGCCGGTCATCCGTTTTTTCACTACATGGGAACATCCCGGCTGGAGCGAACCATCTGCTCTCCGGCCAAAGATGCGGGCTGGAAAGCGATCATGGGTGATACGCCTGCCATGCAGCCTTCGGAAATGACCCAGAGCGACCTGGTGATCCTGTGGGGGATCAATGCCGCAGCCACCAGTATCCATGCCATGCGTGACGCCAAAGAGGCCCGTAAAAACGGAGCCAAGTTACTGGTGATTGACACTTACCGCACACCTACCGCAGATGCAGCAGATGAGGCTATACTGGTGAAACCTGGCGGTGACGGAGCGTTGGCACTGGGAATGATGCATGTGATTGTCCGTGACAACCTGACTGATGCCGCATTTATCAGTGACAATGTGCTCGGCTTCCAAGAACTGGCGGCTGAAATACTGCCCGGTTGCACGCCTGAACTGATGTCGCCCAAATGCGGCCTGCCACCGGAAACAATTAAACGCCTAGCCCGTGAATATGCCTCGGCCCGTGCGCCGTTTATCCGTCTGGGAAGCGGGCTGACCCGCTACGCCAACGGTGCCATGACCGTTCGGACCATCAGCTGTCTTCCGGCCATTACCGGCGCCTGGCAGCAACCTGGAGGAGGCATGTTCACCGGCACCTCCACCGGGGCGGCTTTCCCGCTGCACAAGGTAACCCGGGAAGACTTCATCAAAACACCGACCAGGTTAATCAGCATGAACCAGCTGGGTTCAGCCCTCAACAACCCGGACTCACCACCGGTCAAATCCCTGTATGTCTATCACTCCAATCCGGCATCCGTAACCCCTGATCAAAATGCGGTCCTTAAGGGGTTGGAACGGGAAGAGCTGTTCACGGTCGTCCATGAGCGTTTCCTGACCGACACCGCCCGCTATGCCGACATTGTGCTGCCTGCCACAACCTCTCTGGAACAGGACGATCTGTTTCGCTGCTACGGCAGTTATCAGGCCCAGCGTAGCAATGCCGTCATCCCTGCAGTTGGAGAGGCTAAATCCAACTGGGATGTATTCCGGCTACTGGCTGAAGGCATGGGGTGGGATGAACCGTTTTTCCGTCAGGAGGCTGGCGATCTGGTGTATCAGCTGCTGGAAAATGAAAATGAATGGCGTGATGAACATATAAATCAGCACTTGCGACAAGGTGAGCCGATAATTCTGACGGTTCCGGGTGATCCGAAACGGACTTGGCTGACGCCATCGGGGCGCATTGAAATCCTCAACAGCCGTGAACCGGAGCCGCTTCCACGTCCATTGCCGACCCATGCAGAACTGGACGGCTACCCGCTGCTGCTGCAACCGGCAACCACCCCCTATGCACTCAATGCCAGCTTTTACGAACGTGATGACCTGCGTGAAAAACAGCAATGCATGCAGCTGATGATGAATCCGCTGGATGCCGCTGAGCGCGGTCTGTCCGACCGGCAACAGGTTCTGGCAATAAATGACCTGGGGCGGGTAAAATTCAACCTGCAGATTACGGACCGGACTCCGGCAGGAACTGTTGTGACGGAAGGGGTCTGGTGGCAGGAATTCATTCCGGGTGACCGGGGAGTGAATGCCCTGACTTCGCAAAGGCTTACCGATGGCGGGAGGGGAAGTACGCTGTACGATGTGGCGGTGGAAGTAATTTCAACCTCAAAACAAAGTTTAAACCAGCCGGCAAGCTGAATCTGCAATTTATCTAACTGAAGATACTTTACAAGATCACTATCACGTTTATACTAATTAAAATGAATATTAAACCTCGCATAAACAGGATAGTAATCATGAAAAATAGGTTTTACATACACTTAGTCCTTCTTATTCTGGCATTTGTAACCACAATACTTATGCCGCTGCAATCCGTTGCTGCTGACACAAAAAGCCGACTGAACCGGATTAATGCCGTCAAGACCCTGCGAGTCTGTATCTGGCCCGATTACCACAGCATCACTTACCGTAATCCCAAAACCCAGGAACTCACCGGTATCGACATCGACATGGCCAGGGAACTTGGCAAAGAGCTGGGTGTTACGGTGCAGTTTGTGGACAGCTCTTTTGCCAGGCTGATTGCTGACATAACCCAGGACCGCTGTGATGTGGCAATGTTTGCCATAGGAATCACACCTTCAAGAGCGGCCCAATTGCGTTTCACAAGCCCGCACCTTGCCAGCGACATCTATGCAATCACCACCAGGACCAACCGCCGGATCAAAAACTGGGACGATATTGACAAACCGGGTTCCATCGTGGCCGTTGCCAGAGGGACACTTCACGAACCGGTGATGAAAAAGAAACTGAAAGCCGCCAAACTGGTTTCACTGGATACCCCCTTTGCCCGTGAACAGGAAGTGCAGTCCGGGCGGGCCGACGTATTTATGACAGACTATCCCTACAGCCAGCGTTTCATGGTAAACGCCGACTGGGCGCGCCTGATTCCGCCACCCGGCACCTACCATATCACTCCCTACGCCTATGCCATTAAACCGGGTGACAATGAATGGCATGCGGCACTGGAACGCTTTGTCAGTAAAATCAAACAGGATGGTCGCCTGCTTAACTCGGCAAAACGCCATAAACTTGAAGCGATAGTAAGCCCATGACTCCGGGTACAGGTCGGCTGAAACATATTATTTTCGCTATCCTGATGCTGTTTATCAGCGGTGCAGTTGGTATTACTTCCTATACTATCTGGTTTCTTCGCTCTGATACTATTGCACATGGCCATGAGCTGGCTTCCATGCACTCCAGAAGCTTTGAGGACGTTCTTACCCAAAATCTGCATGTCATAGAGTTGCTTGCAGCCAATATGCCGCAGGACATCAGCAATCCGGACAGAAAACGCAAAATCGAAGAATCGTTAGTTAACGCTATCCGCAGAACGCCTTTTTTGAGATCCGTATCATTACTGGATAATCATGGCCGGATCCTTGCCAGCTCAAACCGGGACAATATGGGTATCAACATTAAGACGGACAATTTTCTGCCCGATACAGGCTTAAAACCGGAAATTCTGCGCATAGGCATACCATGGTCCGGGCGTGATTTTGCCGAGGGTAAAGCAACAGGACCAGATCATTTTGTTGTCAGGGATGAAGCTTATTTCATACCGGTCATACAGACACTGCAAGTAAATGAAGTGACCTATACACTGCTCATGGCAATCAATCCGGACCATTTTATAAACCATATTCTACAGAAACTGGAGGTAAAAGAGGGTTGGGTAGAAGTTCTCCGCTATGACGGCATTCTGCTCATGTCCAGTGACTCCAGGCAACATCCCGGTTCCAGACGGGATCAGGCCATACCTCTCCAAAACCTTAACGAATCAGAATCCGCCAGGTTCCGCATGGACCAGGGATCGGGCGCCAGCTCATTGAGCGCTTTGCTGGCATCACGTCTCTATCCGGTCGTGGTTGTTACCCATCTTGATCTTGAATACGCCTTGCAAAACTGGAGGGGTACTTCGAAAACACTGCTCAGCTTAACCATTCCGGCCCTGGCCCTGTTTTGTCTGATTGCAGCCCTGCTTTATCGACGCCAGGCACAACTGAATCAACAACACTCAAAACTTGAGCAGATCCAGAGAATCAATGCAACTGTCTTTGATGCCAGCACCGAAGCCATTCTCATCACCGATATCGAGACCCGGATCATCTCCATTAATCAGGCATTTACCAGCGCCACCGGTTATCTTCCGCAAGAAGTTCTCGGACTTCATCTTTTTGAACTGCTAACGGAAGACAGCATTGCGGCATGTAAAAAGATGCTGCCGGAATTGGACAAAAACAGCTTGTCCGCACCGGTACTTAACCTTGCCAGAATAGAAGTCCAGCAATACTGCAAAGACGGGCGGTTGCTCTGGATGGAAATCCTGTCCACACCGGAACGGGATACCAGGGCAAATATTACCGGTTATCACCGCATAGGCAGGAATATCACGGAACGCAAAAAGTCTGAAGAGCAGCTTCAGCTTTCTGCAAACGTGTTTAACTACACCCGTGAGGGCATAATAATCACTTCCGCCAACAGCAGAATTTTTGAAGTCAATGATGCTTTCTGCAACATTACAGGCTATAGCCGTGAAGAAATACTTGGACAGACTCCAGCCATTCTCCGCTCCGATCTGCAGGAGAATTCTTTTTTCACAAATATCTGGAATGAGCTGACAGTTAAAGGGTATTGGGATGGTGAGCTATGGAGCCGGCGCAAGAATGGCGAACCATTGGCCCTGTTCATGACTGTCAGCGCAGTGCGAGACGAAAACGGCAAGGCACGACAGCACGTTGCTCTGGTTACCGATATAACTCCGCTTAAAACCTACCAGAAAGAGCTTGAACATATTGCCCACTTTGATGCGCTGACCGGACTGCCAAACCGCGTTCTACTGGCGGACCGATTAAATCTGGCCATAAGCCAGGCCCGAAGGCGCAATCTCAAGCTGGCAATAGCTTTTCTGGACCTTGATGGCTTCAAAGCGGTCAACGACACATACGGGCATGATTCCGGCGACCAGCTCCTAATGGCAGTAGCCAGCCGGATGAAACATGTTCTGCGGGCGGGCGACACACTTGCCCGAATGGGCGGAGACGAATTTGTTATTGTCCTGATCGATTTGACCGAAACAACAGACAGTATCCCCATGCTCCAGCGACTGCTTGAAGCTGCCGCCCTGCCGGTTACAATCGGTCCGAATTGCGTTCAGGTCTCTGCCAGTCTCGGAGTCACGTTCTTTCCACAGGACGCCGAAATTAACTCGGATCAGCTTCTCCGCCAGGCCGATCAGGCCATGTATCAAGCAAAAATGGCCGGCAAAAATCGCTATCATATTTTTGTACCGGAATAAAATTCATCTCGGGAATCCGACCGATCGACCTGCATAAATCAAATCATACAACCCAACACGCTGTTCCGACTGAGATACTACTACCTCATTTCTTTCACATCATTGAATACTAAAACAATTTTTCTGTTCCGTACATATTTGGCGATTGAAATAATTAACAAGTAGGAATATAAATCAAACATGATTTTATTTTATGCTATGAAAAAAGGATGCTACCATGAAAACCTCAATGTACACTGGCGTAAAGACTATTCTGCTTGTCGACCACGAAGACTACCTCAGCACATTCCTCAGCAAACTACTGGAAAAAAAAGGTTACAACGTTATCACCGCTGCCAACCTTGAACAGGCGATCAGTACTTACGCATCCAAACAGAGCCGGATCGATCTTATTTTAATGGACATCTCAAAAGAAACCGACTGTGGACTGGCTGCTTTTAATAGCCTGAAGGAAAATGATCCGGAAATTTTGGTACTGCTCACAAGTATTTATTCTCAAGAGCATCTGGGTGGCCTGGAAAACATGCCATTTATAAGAAAGCCCATGATTCCGTCTGAACTTTTCCAAACACTCAACAGCATGTTTTGTGACTATGCTGCAGCGACAAAACGAGCCAGAAAGATGTAGCACTAGTCCCCATACGCATTTTTGCAAAAACCTGAACAGGCATACATCATCTCCTCTCCGTGGAAAATGAGTATGCCTGTTTAATATTCAACTATTATCAGCTATCCCCTTGTAATTATGCTATCGAATCACTAGATTCATGATAATGACACTTGATTTAGAAACAGTGTTCATGTAGAAGCATCTGAAAGAAATTGGCAAGTTCAAAACCAGTAGCTGAAACCGCCACGAAGGAGACCTGTGAATGGGCCTGGAAACTACAAAAAGCAAAATTGGGTTGATAGCACTTTCAATTATTATTATTCCTCTGATTCTGTTTGCAGGATACACATGGATCACACTGTCATTCAGCTATTCATCGGGGGAACGGGTCGGCAATATCCAGAAATTTTCCAAAAAAGGGTGGCTTTGCAAAACCTGGGAGGGCGAGCTTTCCATGGTGCCCGTACTTGGTGCCCTACCGGAAAAATTTGTTTTTACTGTGCGGGACGATGTGGTTGCGGAAAAATTGAACAAAAGTCTAGGCAAAAAAATATCGCTTTACTATGATCAGCATAGGGGTGTTCCATCTTCCTGTTTTGGGGACACCGGTTTTTTTGTTAAAGATGTAAAGATACTTGAATAGATCCACGTTACAATGTGCATCACCACCATAGAAGGAGCTAAAATGAAACTAAAAAACATCTTCATACTGTTTGTCTTTGCAATCACAGCATTATTCAGCTTCACCACATTTGTCAGCGATGCCGAAGCCCGCGCCGGTGGCGGAAGAAGCTCCAGCGGCAGCCGTGGCAGCCGCAGCTATTCAAAACCTGCCGCCGCTCCTACCGCTCCACAGGCCCAGCG
This sequence comes from uncultured Geobacteraceae bacterium, assembly GCA_964509295.1. GTDB lineage: Bacteria > Desulfobacterota > Desulfuromonadia > Geobacterales > Pseudopelobacteraceae > JBGSQR01. The sequence continues at coordinate 126,795 of CAZDWS010000010.1, forward strand.
CCCTTCTACCCCACCGCCTGTCCAGGCACCACCACAGGCCAGCAGCGGCGGCTTTTTCCGCAGCATGGCCGGCGGCATCGTCGGCGGCATGCTGGGCGGAATGCTCTTCCGCAGCATGGGATTTGCAGGCCCCGGCGGAGTTGGCGGCGGTGGCGGCATTGGTCTTTTCGAAATCATCCTGATCGGCGGAATCATTTACCTGATCTATCGATATATTAAAAAAAGACGTGAAGCTTCCGACCCGCAGAACAATGTAAATACGTTCGAGCCGGTTGCATCGCAGCCTTACCAGCAGTCGGCAGTTGCTTATGAAGCACCGCAGGATGATGTCGCCGCAGGGCTTGGCCATATCAGGCAGATGGACTACAACTTTGACGAGCAACGTTTTAACGACAGCGTCATGGATTCATTCTTTAAAATCCAGAGCGCTTGGATGAACCGTGATTTGGCACCGGCAGGTTCTCTGCTGACCGCCCCCATGCGCCAGACCTTCCAGAGCGATATTGACCAGCTGCTGCGTGAAAAGAGGACCAACCGCCTGGAAAATATTGCAGTTCGTAATGTTGAAATTGTGGAAGCATGGCAGGAATCAGGTCAGGACTTTATCACCACACTGATCTACGCCAACCTGCTGGATTACACTACCGACGACACAACCGGACAGGTAGTTTCCGGCAGCAAAACCGATCCGGTCAAGTTCGAGGAATACTGGACTTTCACCAGGCCGGTAGGCAGCAACCCGTGGCAACTCTCAGCAATTGAACAGAAATAGCTTTGCCAAAGACGTTCATTCATAATGTATAACATGCGGACATGTACACCTTTGTACATGTCCGTTTTACTTTAATCTGCAAAACGACCAGGGGAATAAAGATGTTCAAAAATAATCGCAACATCATCCTTTTAATCACAGCCGCAATACTTTTTACGCTTTTTTCAACCATACTCAGCTTTTACACGGACTGGCTTTTTTTCATTGAGACCGGTTACAGTTCCGTATTCACCACAACCCTGACAGCCAAAATCAGCGCCGGCCTGTTGTTCGGTGCCTTGCTGTTTGTGGTCATGATGATCAACTTTTTCATTGCCAACAGTGCAAAAATTTCAATGACATCCGTATTTGCAAACGGCAAAGAGATTCACCTGATCAAGCGGGAAGACGTGGCCGGGATGCTGAAACCGCTGGGCATCATAGCCAGCCTGGTACTGGCCTTTTTTGCCGGCAGGTGGGGCGCTCTGCAATGGGATGAACTGCTGCTATTCAGGAATATGGTTTCGGTGGGAACAACAGATCCGATTTTCGGCATGGACATCGGCTTTTACATGTTCAGCCTGCCTTTTCTGGAAATCATGAAAGGTTTTGCCGGTTTTGCAATTGTGGCTGCACTGTTGATCTCTGCGGCTGTTTACTACATACGCGGAGGTATTCTGCTGACGGATCGTGGTGCGGCTGTTGATCCTTTGGTAAAAAAACATCTGGCGGTCATGGTAGTTATGTTTTCACTGGTTATCGCTGGTGGTTTCTACATTGAATGTTTCCATCTGCTGCTGTCAGGAAATGGATCGTTCCACGGAGCAGGCTACACAGACATTCATGCCCGCTTGCTGACACTGCGTCTGCTGACCGTTATCACTCCATTTACCGGAGCTATGCTGGCCTACGGCATCTGGAAAAACTCCTGGCGATTCACCTTTATTCCGCCCATCATTCTGGTGGCCATTTACATAATCGGGGTCAGGGTTTACCCCGGCATACTGCAAAAATTCAAGGTTGCTCCCAACGAGCTGGCCCTTGAGATGCCATATATTGAACACAACATCAAATTCACCAGGCTCGGTTATGACCTGGACAAGATCGAAACCATTCCCTTTGATGTGGATTCCAAGCTATCGGCAGCTGACATATCCAGTAACGATGCCACTATCAAAAATATCCGCCTCTGGGATCATGCGCCGCTGTTAAAGACTTACAGCCAGCTGCAGCAGATCAGGACCTACTACAAGTTCTTCGACGTGGACAATGACCGTTATATGGTCAATGGCCGCTACTCCCAGGTCATGCTCTCGCCCCGCGAACTTTCTTATAACGATCTGCCCAGCAAAAACTGGATCAACGAACGACTGATTTTTACTCACGGCAACGGCCTGACACTGGGACCGGTCAGCCGCATCAGCAAAGAGGGGCTGCCGGAGTTTTTCATCAAGGACATTCCACCGGTCAGCCTCGCCAATATCAAGGTCACCAGACCGGAAATATACTTCGGCGAACTTTCCAACGAATATGTCATCGTTAAAACCAAAGTGCCGGAATTCAGCTACCCGACCGCCACCGAAAACATCAACACCACTTACACCGGCAAAGGCGGAGTCGCCATTGACTCACCACTTAAAAAAGCCGTTTTTGCCGCCCGGTTCAAGACTGAAAAAATCCTGCTTTCTTCAGATATCACCTCTGAAAGCCGGATCATCTACAACCGCAACATTAACCAGCGGGTCAAAGCCGTGGCACCATTCCTCCGCTTTGACAGCGACCCCTACATGGTTGTGGCTGATGATGGCAGACTGAAATGGATTATTGATGCCTACACCCATTCCAATCGCCTCCCCTACTCCAAACCTATTCAGGGTGGTACCAACTACATGAGAAATTCCGTCAAGGCGATCATCGATGCCTACGACGGTTCTCTTAATTTCTACATCAGCGATCCGGCCGATATCATGGCCAGGGCCTACGCCAGAATGTTTCCGGGACTGCTGAAACCCATGTCGGAAATGCCGGAAGACATGCGCAAACATATGCGTTATCCCCATAACTTCCTGCAACTGCAGGCCGCCATGTATACCGCCTATCACATGACCGATCCAAAGGTCTTCTACAACAAGGAAAACCTCTGGCAGGTACCGGCATTGGGCGAAAAGCCGATGGAAGCCTACTACACCATCATGAAACTGCCAGGTGAGAAAAAAGAGGAATACATCCTGCTGCTGCCGTTTGTGCCATCCAAACGGGACAATCTGGCGGCCTGGATGACGGCCCGCTGCGATGAGCCCAATTACGGCAAGATCAAGGCCTACACCTTCCCCAGGGACAGGCTGATCTACGGACCGAAACAGATCGATGCCCGTATCAATCAGGACTCCTTCATCTCCCAGCAGTTGACGCTCTGGAACCAGCGCGGATCAGAAGTCATCAGGGGCAGTATGCTGGTAATTCCGATAGAGAAGTCGCTACTTTATGTGCAGCCGCTGTTCCTGGCAGCCGATAAAGCCGGACTGCCGGAACTGAAACGGGTTATCGTAGCTTTCGGAGATCAGGTCGTCATGGAGGATAATCTGGAACTGGCCCTGCAACGACTGTTCGGTAAAGGGAAGGCTGTGGAAGCGGCAGTTCTGACTGAACCGACAGCCGGACCAAAAGCTTCCGTAACCTCATCGCCACTGGCCAGAGAAGCCATGACCATCTATGAAAAGGCTGTCAGCTTTCAGCGTCAGGGCAATTGGGCCGGTTATGGCGAAGAAATGAAAAAACTGGAGCAGATCATCAAGCGCATGGCGAAATAACGCATATTTGAACAGAACCCGTAAAAGAAGCAGGCGCACCGGATTGGCTGCGCCTGCTTTACATTTATAAAACAATTTTCCCGGTTTAATGATCCGTTAATCTTTGATGTGGTATAAATTATGGCAAGTAATTTTTACGGCATCACAACAGACCGGGAGATGAATATGGCGGCCCACTGCACGCAGCAGAAGATAAGAAATACTTTTGGTGCCAAAACATTTGGAGTTTTAGCCGGAGTGACCATCAACATCCTGCTGGCAGCCGGAACCTCACTGGCAGGAAGCACTGAAGACACAAATTATAAATATGTGCCCTTGGCGATTGAAAGCAAATTGTACGGTACTATAAAGAAGCTGCCTGCCGGTCATGTTGGCACATGGATTGTAAATAGCCGTGAAATATTGATAACCGGTAAAACAAAAATCTCGGAAGAGTATGGCAAAGCGGTAGTAGGGGCATATGTCGAAGTAGAAGGCACAAACACCGGCAAGGTTTTTACCGCCAGCAAAATAGTAGTTAAAAGGGCACGTCAGTAGATGACGGCAACCAACTTATTTCAGTATCCGGGATTTTGATAACAATGAAAATACTCGTCATTGAAGACGAAAAGAAATTGGCACAACTCCTGAAGCAAGGCCTGGAGGAACAGGGTTTTATTGTTGACCTGGCTTATGACGGCTCCGAAGGCCGGTTCCAGGCGGAGAATTACCCCTATGATGCCATTCTCCTGGACCTGACACTGCCTGAAGTAGATGGACTGACCATACTAAAGTCTTTGCGGGAACAGGGCAATGGGGTACCGGTACTGATCATCACTGCACGGGGAGATGTTGGGGACAGGATTAAGGGGCTGAACCTTGGGGCAGACGACTATCTTGCAAAACCCTTTGACCTTGAAGAGTTGATCGCGCGGATACATGCCCTGATCAGAAGGAGCCGCGGACAGTCTTCACCGCAACTAAAAATTGGTAGTTTGACAATCAACACCAACTCTCGAACAGTTACCCGGTCTGAGATGGAAATCACACTCTCGGCCCGTGAATATGACCTGCTTGCCTATCTGGCACTAAATGCAGGCAGGGTAGTCAGCCGGACGGAACTGATTGATCATATTTATAGTACTGACTGCGAGCTGGACAGCAACGTCATCGACGTTTATATCAACTACCTGCGCAACAAAATCGACAAGACGTTTTCGCCACCCCTCATTCACACCGTCCGCGGTGCAGGCTACATCCTTGAAGAGAGACCCTGATGCTGATTCCGCGCTCTATTGCCGGTCGTCTCCTCTTTTGGCAGACCGCAGGGGTCACCGTAATCATGTTGACCCTCGGCTTGATCCTGTATGTGGAAATCAAAGAGATCGTTTTCACTTCCATGGACCGGTCCCTTCACTCCAAAGTCCAGATTTTCTCCGGACTGATTCATGACGAGCATGGAACGGTTGAAATGGAACTGTCGGATATAATTGCCGGTGATTATGTCATTCCCAGGTCAGGTCATTATTACCGTGTTTTGAAAGGAGATGCTGTTCTTGCGGAATCTCCGTCTCTTGCCGGCAACAACTTTTCTTTTGCAGCAGGTGTTGCAAGAGATGCAGACAACAACGAGGGCGAACTGTTCTTCAGCTCTGTCGGACCGGCAAAAGAGCCGGTACGGGTACTTCAGTACCGATATGTGGCATTCGGAGACACATTCGAAATCACACTTGCAGAGAGTATGAGTGATGGAATTGCCATGGTGGAGGCGTTCCGTGGGTTTCTTTTACTTGTTCTTCCAATTGGAATTATGTTGCTATGCCTCACAGCCTGGCGAATCACCCGAACCGCTTTAGCTCCTTTGGCAAACTTTACTACCACCATTGAGAAGATTACGCACAGAAATATGGATGAACGGCTGGACCCGCAGAAAACAGCCCAGGAACTGACCAGCCTGGCAGTTTCCTTCAATGACATGTTAAACCGCCTGCACCATGTTTTTGAAAGCCAGAAGCGTTTGGTAGCCGATGCCTCCCATGAGCTGAAAACACCTCTTACCGTAATCAGAACCCAGTGCGATGTCATACTACTGAAGGAGCGCAGCCCAGCGGAATACAATGAGGCTATCAGTGGAATAAGAGCGGAAACGCTTAATATGACTCAACTCGTCAACAACCTACTTTCATTGGCCAGACTTGATGCCGGGGTTATGGGCGGCCTGAAATTCATGCCGGTAAATGTACAGGACCTCATAAGTCGCGCAATCAGACTGACAGAGTCAATGGCTGTCAGAAAAGGGGTGCGGGTTTCAGTATCTGCAGAGGACAAGCTTCAGGTTTATGGTGTGCAGTCGGCACTGGAAGAGGCGACTCTCAATATTGTTGAAAATGCCATCCGCTACAACCGAACCGGAGGAGAGGTCCACATTACGGCGACCCTGAATACAACCGGACAGGTGACCATTGAAATTCACGACACCGGTATCGGTGTAGCTTCTGAAGATAATGATCTTATTTTTGAAAGATTTTACCGGGCTGCGGCAGTTCGCGGCACTGAAGGAAGCGGTCTGGGATTAAGCATAGTAAAATCAATTATTGAAGCACATGATGGAAAAATAACGGTTATCAGCGAGCCGGGCAAGTGGAGCCGGTTTACCCTGACTCTACCGTCTGCGTAGTATGGAAATGCAAATCAGGTAGCGCAAAGGAAAACAAAGGAGAAATAACAATGGATTGGCTGACGGATCCTCAGGTCTGGATGGCATTGGTAACACTGACTGGACTGGAAATAGTACTCGGAATTGACAACATCATCTTCATATCCATACAAGCCAGCAAGCTTCCGGTCCATCTGCAGGAAAAAGCACGTTTGGTCGGGCTTGGGCTGGCCATGTTCATCCGCATAGCACTGCTGTTTTCGCTTACCTGGCTGATGGGACTGACGGCACCATTTTTCAGCGTGTTCGGCAATGAAATTTCCGGTCGCGACCTGATCCTGATTACTGGCGGTCTATTTTTAATCTGGAAAAGCACCGTTGAAATCCACGAAAAACTTGAGGGGGAGGAAGGCATTTCGTCCACAAGTGTCGGGACAACCTTCGGGGCGGTTATTTTTCAAATTCTGCTGCTGGATATTGTTTTTTCCCTGGATTCCATCATTACGGCTCTGGGAATGGCCGACCAGTTGAGTATCATGGTCGCTGCAGTCGTCATTGCAGTTGCTTTCATGATGGTTTTTTCCGGCAAAATCAGTTCCTTTGTTGAAGAGCATCCAACCATCAAAATGCTTGCCCTGAGCTTCCTGCTTCTGATCGGTGTGGCGCTTATGGGCGATGGCCTGGATATGCACATACCAAAGGGATACATTTATTTCACCATGGCATTCTCGGTAATAGTTGAGATACTCAACCTGAAAATAAGAAAGAGCAAGCCGGTCAAACTACATCAACCGCATCTGGAAGAAACTGCCAGCAATTAAACTTTAAAGCCGCCTCCTCAAAACCGGAGGCCATTAAACAGGGAGATCAGAATGACAAACAAAATTTTAAAAACTTTCAGTATTTTAGCCGCAGTACTTTTTCTCAGCCTGACAGTTCTGGAGCTAAATGCCGAAGCAAGGGCCGGCGGCAGCCGTTCTTCCGGCAGCCGTGGGTCGCGCAGCTACTCCAGACCGGCCCCAGCCTACCAGCAACCCAGCCAGGCCCGACCACAGACAGCGGCACCGCCCAGCACCTTTCAACAACCGCAGAGCGGAGGCTTCATGAGGAGTATGGCCGGTGGCATGATGGGCGGTATGCTGGGAAGCATGTTGTTCGGCGGTTCTGCCGGAGCAGCAAATGGCATGGGGGGCAGTGGTGGCGGTATCGGTATGTTTGAAATCATATTGCTGGCCGGTGGCGGTTATCTGATTTACCGCTATATCAAAAAGAAGAAGGCCGACAGCGCCCAGGGCCTGTAAAAGATTTAAGGATTCATCAAATGAGGCCCTTGCATGGCAGGCTTGCAAGGACCTCAAATAAAATACGGGAAATGGGAAAATGAAAATATTGTTATTGGGACTCGTTGTCATGGCATTTGTCTGGGTAGTTCAGGCACAGGCGATCTAATCGCCAATTCCAGATCAAGCTGGTATAAGCTGATGCGGGGAAGAGTTTGAGACACACTGTAATAAAAACCCTATTGCAGGCCAAACGCATTGTTATTGCGGTGACAGGCTTCACGGTGCTTATCATCGGTATCGCCATGATCGTACTGCCCGGACCGGCAGTGATAGTTATACCGGTCGGCCTGGGCATACTGGCGACTGAATTCATTTGGGCTCAGAGGTTACTGCACTCCGTTAAAGAGCGTATTTCAAAGATTCGTAAAAAGAGCTGATCAAATCGAAAAAGACTCAACAACCAAGAAGGCGTTCCCCAAACAGGAGCGCCTTCATAGCTTTACAACGACCATGGGAGTGGGCAGGTAATTGACTCAAATCCCGTAATCCTGACGAATCAAAACAGGAGCTGGCAAGCACGGTGAAAACCGGTCAAAACTAGCCGTAAGACATTTCTGATGTATACTAAACTTAGTCGCAGTAAAAAATTCTAAAATATTGACAACATATGAATGGGGTTAAAAGACCATGCAAGCTGCATCTGATGAAAAGATTGTGAATTGGCATAGCCTGTCAAATGATGCCGTATTTAAAAAGCTTGACGCATCCCCTGCAGGTCTGTCAGGTGCCGAGGCTCTAAAACGCCTGGCTCAGTTCGGGCCGAACGAACTGCAGGCCGCCCACCGCATCTCCACATTTGCCTTGCTCATTGAGCAACTTAAAAACGTAATGATCATCATTTTGCTCGTGGCTGCTTCTCTTTCCGCTTTCCTTGGTCATACCACCGAAGCTGTCGCCATCGGTATAATCGTACTGTTTGCAGTTCTGCTCGGCTTTATTCAGGAATTCCGGGCTGAACGTGCAATCGATGCCCTGCGGAAAATGGCTGCGCCAACGGCAACCGCCTTGCGTGACGGCGAAGAACTTGAGCTTGCTGCCAGCGAACTTGTTCCTGGAGATGTGATCCTGATCAATGCCGGTGATAAAATCCCTGCCGATGCAAGACTTACGGACATCTTCAATCTGCAGATTGAAGAAGCCGCACTGACCGGAGAGTCGGTTCCGGTGGAAAAACATGCCCGGCCGATTCCAGGAGAAGGTCTGCAGATCGGTGACCGCAAGAATATGGGTTATGCCGGAACTGCCGCCACTTACGGCAGGGGGCGTGCCGTAGTTGTGGCCACAGGTATGAACACGGAATTCGGCAAGATCGCCAGAATGCTTCAAACTGTGGAGACCGGCAAAACTCCGCTGCAGGAAAATCTGGACAAAGCTGGACACATGCTCGGCAGAGCTGCATTTGTGATTGTAGCGATCATAGTCGCATTGGGGCTTTTCCGGGGTCAACCCTTTATAGAAATGCTGATTTTCGGCATTGCCCTGGCTGTTGCTGTTGTTCCGGAGGCCCTACCGGCTGTTGTTACAATATCACTGGCCCTTGGTGTGCAGAGGATGGTCAAGCGCAATGCCCTGATGCGGAGACTGCCGGCTGTCGAAACACTGGGCAGCACATCAATTATCTGTTCGGACAAGACAGGCACACTCACAAAAGATGAAATGACCGTCCGCGCTATTGCCATCTCCGGAGAGACATTTGAAGTCACCGGAGCCGGTTATGAACCCCATGGGCAGTTCAGGCTCAGCGGTGCTCAGACGGAACCTTCAGCGGCATTGCAGCTCTTTCTGAGAGCTGCAGCCCTCTCCTCTGACGCCCATATTGTGCATAGCGAGTCCGATGGACGCTGGCATATCAAAGGAGACCCCACAGAGGGGGCACTTGTGGTCCTGGCGGCCAAGGCCGGTTTACTGAAAATCGAACTGGATTCCCAATTTCCCCGCGTCAACGAAATCCCCTTTTCCTCCGAAACAAAACGCATGACCACGCTGCACAATTCTCCCGAGGGAACCGTCGCCTATTCCAAAGGGGCCCCGGAAATCATTCTCGACTCGTGCGCTAAATATTTGACAAACGACGGTGAAATCAACCTTGAACCAGCTGACAGAGAAACTATCCTGGAATCCGCCCGCCAGATGGCCAACAAGGCCCTGCGCGTACTGGCAGTTTCATCCAGGAGTGATGCCTCACTTGAAACCGCTGAGCATGAGATGACCTTCCTCGGCCTGGTCGGCATGATTGACCCACCCCGACCGGAAGTAAAGGCCGCAATTCAGATGTGCGAACAGGCCGGCATCAAGGTTGTCATGATCACCGGCGACCACCCGATGACAGCACAGGCAGTAGCACGTGAACTTGGTATTCTCAAGGATGGACGGATCATTACCGGAACTGAACTGGATAAAATAGGTGAGACTGAATTTGAACAGGAAGTACGGAATATCGAAGTCTACGCCCGCGTTTCTCCTGCACACAAGCTGCGCGTTGTAACAGCCTTGCAGAAGAACGGACATATCGTGGCAATGACCGGTGATGGCGTCAATGACGCTCCTGCGTTAAAAAAAGCCGACATCGGCATCGCCATGGGCATTACCGGTACGGACGTTACCAAGGAAGCTGCTGCAATGACCCTCACGGACGACAATTTTGCCTCGATCGTTGCGGCTGTGGAAGAAGGACGTGGCATTTTCGGCAATATCAAAAAATACCTTATGTATCTGTTATCGGCCAACATCGGAGAAATTGGGCTGATGGCCGGGGCGACTCTGCTTGGTATGCCAATGCCTTTAACCGCCGTTCAGATCCTTTATGTCAATCTGGCCACCGACGGACTGCCGGCACTGGCACTGGCGGTTGACCCGCCCGAACAGGACCTGATGAGCCGAAAACCTCGCGACCCGCGCTCCGGCATTTTCACACGTCCGGTCATTATTTTGATGCTGGTAGGTGGCGGATGGTCAACATCTGTCAATCTGGGGTTATTTGCCTGGGCATTGCATTCAGGACGCTGCATTGAAGAAGCGATGACAATGACTTTTGTATCACTGGTACTGATTCAATTTTTCAAAGCCTACAACTACCGGTCAGATCACCTTTCAGGATTTATCCGGCCATTTGCAAACAAATGGCTGAATATGGCCATTATCTGGGAATTTGTATTATTGGCCCTGATAGTTTATCTGCCGGTTATGCATGAACCGTTCGGGACCTTCAAGCTGACTCCGGTTGACTGGTCAATTGTCGTCATATCGTCATTTACGATTACACCGGTTCTGGAATTGGCCAAATGGATGGTCAGGCGCGGCTGGTTTGGTGAACTTGATTAAGCTCAATCCAGATTCAAAAAAAGCCGTAAATCAATTTCCATGACAGCAGGCTGACTGTTATGACAGAAACGTGATGCGAGAAAAAACCTGTTATCCAGGCGCCAGAGACATAGTAATCTGCATCAGCCAGACCAGGCAGTCATGGAAGCGGAGAAGACCTCCTTTTTAAACGAATGAACTAAACCAACCAGCATCAGTAATTCAATTTAGACCGTTTACAGTTTATACTTATGCGTTCTTAAATCAAGGTTTCCACAGGTACATAAAACTGCCGCCCGACATCGCATCCATGCCGCCAAACATCTCGGTCAGACCTTCCTTTGCATCGGCACCGGCATAAATGCTCCCTTTGTAACTGCCCGGACGGTAGTAGGTCACCACCCGTGCCTTATCATCTCCCACATTCTTCCTGATCCCCGCAATAACATCATCCAGATAGCCGGTTTTATCGATCAGTTTACCCTTAAGCGCCTGTTCCGCAGTATAGATGCGGCCGTCAGCCAGTTTTTTCAACTCCGCCAGCGTCAGTTTGTTGCCCGGCCGCGCCATGACAACATCCAGAAAACGACCATAGAGCTGATCGATAATCTCCTGCGCCAGCTTTTCCTCCTCAGGTGTTGCCCGACGGAACGGCGACATGATGTCCTTCTTGTCTCCCGACTTCACGGTCTGCTCTTCCACCCCGATCTTGCCCATCAACCCCGTCACATTGAACTTCATAATAATCACGCCGATGCTGCCGGTAATGGCCGTTGGATGGGCAATGATCTCGTCGGCAGCGGCTGCCACGTAGTAGCCTCCCGATGCACCCACACTCATGATGCAGGCATGCACCGGAATCCGCATCCGTTTTTTAAACTCGCTAATATCATGATGAATGATATCGCTGGCGGTCACCCCGCCCCCCGGCGAGTTGATGCGTAGTATCACACCGGCAAGATCCTTGTCCTTTTCAGCCTTTTGCAACGATTCACGCACCTGGGAAACCATGGATGCGGAGCGCTGCCCCAGCAGACCGCCGGTTTTTTCCTGATCGGTTATGGTGCCGCTGATGTCGAGGAGCAAAATCTTCTTCGCCCCGTCACCTTCCAGCACCTGTTCTTCCAAAGGCCGGGGAGACTGGACGAGAGGCACACTTACAAAAGCACATCCGCTAAGGGTTGAGATCAACATCATAAGCATTACAGCCAGGCGGGTCTTTTTCATGTAATTCTCCTTTGTTGCAATTGATCAAAGCTTTTAATTTTAATCATTATTAGGGAACACTGTTCCCTCAAATAGCAACATATCCTCTTTGAAAAACCTGCCAACGCCTTGATGCTCCCAGAAAGTTTCTTTGCCATTGCTATAACGTGCACCCGAGGCGGAAGGTGCGGAAGGGAGTGTCAGGTTGCGGCCATCAGGCAGGCTGACATTTACCTGATCGAGGTTCAAATCAAATGAGGCATTTACCACTTCGCCCATAGCAGAACGGTAGCTGGCACTGTTTACCTGTGGTTTGTCTAAAGAGACCGATACGTAAGCTTCAAAAGTTTGTATCGGTTTCTGATCCTTTTCCCATGGTCTGTGGTAAATCAGCTTTATTGCTGTTGACCCGGTTTTTAATGGAGTAAAACGAAACTTGAACTTCCCGCCAGAACCGGTTTGCGAAGAATCCGCAGTAAATACCGGTTCGGCTTCGGCTGCCAGTACGGCACTGTCCACTGCCACAAGTTTCCATCGGTAACCGGTGGTCGGGTTACCTGCCAGAGTCAACGAAATGGACTCTCCTTCTGAAACCGATATCTTTCTGCCGTTGTCTGTTTCGATCAACTCAACAGCTTGAACAGACAACGGTAAAATAACCATCATTAGTGCGGAGCAAAGTAAATGTTTGTAGATATACATATTCTCCCCTTTCTTCTGGAATGTAAGGTTTGTCAGTATTACTATGTCCGCATATCCTCAAAATACACCTAAAAAAACAGGCACGATTTACTGCCAGCAGGATTCTAATTCCAGTTATCAATTTTCAGATCATGGGGTGAAGGTTTCCCTTTTCCTGTTTCTACATACTCACGAAGACTTAAAAGAAATGTGGCCCACTTCATACTGCAGTGATATGTACCCTCAACAGCCTCACGCCAGTTTCTGTGGCCGAAGAGAAGAATAGTCTGGTGATCCTGCTCTGACAGCTGGAAGGTGATGTCGGTTCCGATCCATTCGTCCGGTCCCTCTATACAGCGCCAACGCACATCTTTTGGAGCATTGAGTTCCTGCACTTCCATAACCATTCTGCCCAGGAGTTCACCGGACTTCGTTCGAAACAGGAATTCGATCTTTCCACCGACCTGGCCATTTCCCTGAACCTCCTCGGTCCACCATTGGGCTAAACCTTCCAGGGATATTAAAGCATTATAGACTTCAGTTGCAGGGGCCTTGATTCCAATACGATGAAGTATATCTACCATGTCAACCACCTCCTGTAATATTTGGTCATGACTAATTGTAGTATTGTGGTTTGCAAATGCAAGTGGGCTTAAAAGGTGACAGGCTAATTATTTTATCTGAAAATTAGCCTGTGCCGTTTTTCTACTTCAAATCACCACATTCCATTTGCCATCTTTCTGCGTCGTGTCAACTCCATCTCACTCGGCTCGATAATCGCGAACGTTCCGGGCCGGATGTCGCCACCTGGTACATAGGTGCACATCACAACGCCAGTGGTCGAAACCTGAGAACGAACAAGCCGCAGCCCGAATGGCTTGGCAGTCTCACCAAAGAGGCGCTTGCCCTGCCCTAGCACCACTGGGAAAGTCCACACATTATACTCGTCTATCAGTGATGCGGCCTGCAGCGTTTGAATCAAATTGCCGCTGCCAATAATCTGCAGGTCTGGGCCCGGTTGGGTCTTGAGCTCGACGATTGCCGCGACCACATCGCCTTGAAGCAGGGTCGAGTTATTCCAGTGGAGTGCCGCCAATGTGCGCGAAGCAACATACTTTTTTGCCGCATTGAGCGACCTCGCAGTCGGATCGTCATCAGACTGGTATGGCCAGTACGCTTCGAATATCTCATAGGTCCTGCGACCAAGCACCAGCTCGCGATCCTTGCCGTCGAAACCTGATGTTGAGAGGTCTATGCCTTCGTCCCAGTAGTTGAACATCCAGCCGCCAAAAGCAAAACCGCCGGTAGGGTCTTCTTCCGGTCCGCCGGGTGCTTGCATGATGCCGTCAAGCGATACAAACGTAGATACGATTAGCTTTCTCATGGCAACACTCCTGTGATTTTCATAGGCGGGCCTTGGTTATGCTCACTAACGTCTTGACCGTTGTATTATCGGAATTCAAGGAATAGTGTTTAAAACTAATTATGTATATGTCCCCGAAACTCCGCAAGCGGGAAAGTTCATCATTTCTGTTATTTCGGTTGACCCATATAAACAAAATGTTTAGGCTGAACACATAATCACATCATTCGCGAGCAAAGAAACAGAAAAACTCTTTGCAACGGGTAAATCAAAAAAATTCCCTCCAGAAATCATTATTCGTGCGACTATACGATTAACGCAGTTGGATAGTGCACGTGAGGTTACGGACTTGCTGTTACCACCGTCAAACCGGCTTGAAACCCTCTCCGGCAACCGGACAGGTCAATGGAGCATCAGAATTAATGACCAATGGCGTATCTGTTTTAGGTTTGCTAATGGTGAAGCGTCTGATGTCGAAATAACGGACTACCATTAAGGAGCAATATATGGCTATCAAAAACGGACTTCCCCCAATACATCCCGGGGTGTTTCTTAAGGAAATACTTGATGAACTTGGCATGTCGCAAAATACTTTTGCCCAGGCAATTGGTGTTTCGCCAATGCGGATCTCGCATGTTATCAAAGGCTCGCGCCCTGTTACGGCAGAACTGGCTGTGCTTTTTGGGAAAGCGTTCAGCCAGACACCAAACTATTGGATGAATCTGCAAACCAGTTTTGACTTAAAAACCGCAGAAAAAGAGATGGTTCAGAGAATGAGAAACGTACAGCCACTTTCGTTGGCAGCGTAGTAAACAATCATTTTAGTTTATACGGAGTCAAACCGTTCACAGACAATGGTATTTTGGGGAATTCCAAGGACAGTATTTATGACTGTTGTGGTGGAAACTAGGGGCACTTCCCACATCCCCCGCAGTTTTTCAATATAAACGGGGAAGAGTCCCAGTTTTATACGTTTTTTTACTTCGGCACTTCGTCTGCACTCTTATTGCCCATCTGCCTTGAATGCTTCATGAAATTCCACATTGCCCTGCGGAGTATGCCCGCCTAAAGAGAGGGCAAAAAAGACCTCTTGCGGCACCCCCTCCAGCACAAGTTCCGGCATGTTTATGAACCCGAACTGCCCATAGTAACCCGGGTGACCCACAAGGCAACAGCCTTGAGCATTGAGAGCTTTAAGACGTGCCAACCCCTCATTTATCAATGCTTTGCCGATCCCCTGCCGCTGGTACTCCGGCAGGACGGAAACCGGTCCAAGTCCGTACCAGCCTGGTGTGCCGTCGGAAATGGTCACAGGAGAAAAAACAATGTGCCCTATCACCCGGTCACCCATTTCCGCCACCAGCGATATTGTAAGAGCTTTGGCAGCACGTAGCGCCTCGACAATAAACTGCTCCGTGTGGCAACTAATCTCCAGGGTCTTGAATGCAGAGACAGTAACGTCGGTTATGGCGCAAATATCGTCATTTGTTTCGTTCCTGATTATTATCTTTGGATTCATAGTCTTAATTTTCTCTTTCTTGCAGGTTAAATATAAAGCCGGACAGCTTCCCCAGTTTCACTGTCGGTACAACCACTTAGGTAATTTAATTCTGTAAACATATTTTGTGGCATGTTCAAACCGTTACTATCGAATCATAGCCGCCAAAAGGATTAGGATCGTATCTGTCGGCACACCAGTCGTTTTCCCATTTTTCGTTATCTATGCAATAGCGGAATCGATAATCCCTATCTATTTCAAGTTCTACAACAGCTACAAAATCGCCGTTTTCCTGACGTTCCATCGGAGTTGCCTGTTTGTCCCAGTTGTTGAACTCACCTACCACCGTCACTGTCTCTGCACCCAGCGCACCGTCACTTGGCAAGCGGAAGGTAACTTTGCATACCTGCCTGCTCTTGAGATACTGCTTTATTATTCCTGATGATTCTGATTGTTTCATGGATATATTACCTCTCGACTTTATCTGTAAAAGTACCTGTTCTGTTTTTTATTCAAAATTATTTATGTTGTTCCAATAAAGACTATATGCTGCAAACCTGCCAAATCCACCTCAACCGTTCCACTCCTGCCAAATAAACCTCGTATCTGCCGCCTACCTGCCATGCGCCCCTAGCTTCGCCTGGATGTCAGCGACAATGTTTTCATCGGAGTAAGGGTACTGTTGCCCCGGCTCGCTCGTGAGAACGCCCGGATGATTCCGTGTTAGTTCATCGCGAATGAGGAGTCGCGAGGCTTCCTCAACGGAACCTCCAATAAGCACGGCTCCCAATCGCGGCACCGTGGCGATGCACTGGAACGCCTCCGCCTCGGTAAAGGTACCATAGGCGCTGACGCTACCCATGTCGCGAAGGAGTCGGATAACTTCGTCCATGCGACCGGCAGTCTTGCCGAACACAACAACGGATGGTGCCTGCGGGTCCGGGGAAATTGTTTCCTTCATAAGTATGCCATCGAGTATCATATGATTCTCCTTGGAATAAGCAAAAGAATAAGAGAGTCGCCAATTGTTCTTTCTTCATTCAATTAAGAGTCTGTCCCTTATTGCCTGCAATACTGCAATATATACAAATTTTATCTCTTGCCCTGACCTCATTTTCTAACCAGTCCGGAATATTCCAATTATTCGACTCTTTCAACGAATTAAAAGCATCACAATTTCAACTATACACAAAAGAAATCCATTAGATTTTTCACAGTACTGCCGTTAAAAATACAAGTCAAGCAGACTTAAATCATCAAAAAAGTTCTCTAACCAGCTACTTATAAAGAACCTGAATCACAAAACAATAAATCCACAATTTACCCTGTTTTTTTGCGGCCAATGTGCTATTTAAAAACGTGAAGCAATACAATTTGCAAACAAACCGCCAACTGTTACCGTTCATCAGACTATAACTTACCACTCAGACAAAAAGGAGAACAACATGGCCCGACAAATCTATGTAAACCTTCCGGTAAAAGATCTGAAACGCTCAATGACCTTCTTTGCGGACCTGGGATTCGGCTTCGATCAGCAATACACCAATAACGATGCCGCCTGCATGATTGTAGATGAAAATATCTATATCATGCTGCTTGTTGAACCTTTTTTCAGCACCTTCACTAAAAAGCAGCTCTGTGACGCAAAGTCTCAGACCGAGGTGCTGATCTGCCTGTCCTGCGAAAGCCGGCAAGAGGTGGATGATACGGTTGCCAAAGCAGTGGCGGCCGGCGGTAGTATTGCACGTGAACCCCAGGAGTACGGATTCATGTACGGCCACTCCTTCGAGGATCTGGACGGACATATCTGGGAACTGGTGGTCATGCTGAACGAGAAGTGACCCTGCAACGGGTAGAATAATATATATAAGAAGCCCAAAAAACGGTTTTGACTACGAACAGGCCCCCAATGGATAACCAACAATCAACCCTGCTGAAAGGCGTCTTCGCCATGATGGCCTGCGCCTTTCTCTGGAGCACGGCCGGGCTGTTCATCAAAGTTATCGACTGGAACCCGTTCCTGATTGCAGGCATGAGAAGCCTGATCGCCTTCTGCTTTCTGATGACAATTGTCAGAACCATCAGGCTGACCTGGTCCTGGCCGCTGCTGGGTGCGGCCCTGGCCAATGCCGCTACCATGCTGCTGTTTATCACGGCCAACAAGACCACCACGGCGGCCAATGCCATACTTTTGCAGTATCTGGCTCCGGTTTTCACGGCTGTTTTCAGTGTTTATTTCCTGAACGAAAGAATCCGCCGGGAACAGGTGGCGGCTCTGTTCCTGACGATTGTGGGAATGTTCCTGCTGTTTATGGATAAACTTTCCCCTGGTCAGATGTTCGGCAACCTGCTGGCGCTCACCTCGGCCCTGACCTTTTCCCTGATGTTTATTTTTACCAGAATGATGAAGGAAGGGGATCCACTGCAGTCATTAATGGCTTCCCATGCGATTACGGCTGTACTCGCTCTGGGAGTGGCACTGTTTCTACCACTACCGGTCATTACACCTGTGGCGGCAGGGAGCATTCTTGCACTGGGTATGCTGCAGATCGGACTGGCGGCGGTATTTTTTTCTTACGGTATCAGACGGGTTCCGGCAATTTCAGCCAACATGATTGCGCTGATCGAACCGGTTTTCAATCCGGTCTGGGTCTTTCTGGTACTGGGAGAGGCACCCTCCGGTAATACACTGCTGGGTGGGGCGCTGATCATCGGGTCGGTCATGACCGCCAGCCTGATCAGCGGATGGAGAAGTTCCAGAGGTTGATCAACCAGCATAAAAAAAGTGCCAGATCACAAGGTTCTGACACTTTCTTTGAATGATGTTTTATCCCACTATTACCTTATTCCAAACACCCCGATCTTAAAGCTTAAACTGCCTCACCAGCCGCTGCAACTCTTCAGCATTACCATTCAATTGTGTAGCTGCCGTTGCTGACTCGCTTGCCCCGCGTGATGTCATCTGAACAACATCAGTAATCTGCTGAATATTGCTGGAAATTTCTGATGTTGTGGCGGTCTGCTCTTCGGCAGCGGTTGCTATCTGACTGACCTGCATGGCAACATTATTGATCTGCTCCAAAATATCCCGTAGCGCCTGACCGGATTTGGAGGCTTCCATGGTTCCGGTTTCAACCTGCCTTACACCCTGTTCCATGGCGGTCACGGCACCTTTTGTTTCATATTGGATGGCTTTTATCATCTCACCGATTTCTTTTGTAGCTCGCGTTGTACGTTCCGCCAGGGCACGCACTTCATCGGCAACCACCGCAAAACCCCGCCCCTGTTCACCGGCACGCGCCGCCTCAATCGCTGCATTCAGCGCCAGCAAATTGGTCTGGTCGGCAATATCCTCAATCGTACCGATGATTTCTCCGATCTGGTCACTTCTGGTTCCCAGGCTTTCTACCGTAATCGCGGTTTCCTTAACCCTGTCCGCTATCTGCCCCATGACAGACACTGTTCTTTCAACGACCTCGGCGCCATTCTGTGCCGACTGGGAGGCGATCTGGGCACCTTCAGAAGCCAGCTGGCAGTTCTGGGCGATATCACCGGAAGTTGCCGACATTTCCTCACCGGCAGTGGCAACCGTCCCCGCCTGGGCAGCCACCTCTTCAGCGCCTTCGGCAATCTGCACAGCACTGGAATGAACCTGCTGTGCTGCTGCCGAAACTTCCTGCGAAGATCTTTCAATCTGGCACAGCAAACCTTTCAACGAACAGGCCATCTTTAAGATGCTGTAGGAAAGTCGTTCAATTTCATCTTTGGAATTAGCAGCAGCAGGATCAGCGTCGCAGACATTCCTGAAATCACCTGCTGCCAATACATCTGTTTTTGAAATTGCGTCGTGCAACGGATTGGAAATCCAGCGTTGCTCCAAAAACATCAATACACCAACCAGCAGAACCACGACCAGTATTGTTGCACCAACCATGGCATTACGCATTATACTGACTTCACTCCGCAATTCATCCAGAGTTGCACCGGCGCAGATAATCCAGTTCCATTCTTTCAGGTTGTAACATGCGATCATCTTTTCTCGAGCCCTAGTGTCGCCCGCTTCTTTGTTCTGCCAGCTATAGCGCGTAATGCCGTCTTTTTTGGCTAAAACATCCTTGATAAACTCTTTTCCGTCATCCCCCTTCAACTCAAGCACACTCTTACCTTCCAAAGTTGGATGCATCTGGGCAATGCCTTTTTGATCACCGTCACTGGCATCAACTGCAAAAATATAACCACTCTTGGCGATTCTGATTGTATTGATATTATCCTTGAGCGCTTTGAGGTTCTCCGTAAAATCAAGTCCGATAAACAGAGCGGCAACTACCTTTCCGGAAGCATCCTTAACCGGCAGATATCTGGTCATATAATCCTTGCCGAAAAGTTGAGCCTTGCCGACAAAGGATTCCCCCTTGACCAACCCCTGGTAGGCGGGGTGAGTCCTGTCCAGTACGGTACCATTGGCGCGGCTGCCGTCCTGCTTTTTCAGTGAAGTACTGATCCTGACAAAATCATCCCCGCTCCGCACAAAAACCGTACCGACCGCCTTGGTCACTCCCGTGAATCTATCGACTATTTCCGAATTACTATTTAGCACAACCGAACCGGCCAACAGCTGCGGTACCTGCTTATCTCCTATGGTACCCAAACTGGAAGTATTCAGGGTAAACACACCGGAAAAATAGGTCTTGAATACGGACATCAACTTATCTGAACTGGCAGCAAGTTCGGAATGAAACGACGACAGTGTCTTGCCCAACATTTGAACCTGCTGTGTCAGATCCGCCTCGGTCCTTCTATCAAAACGGGTAGAAATGTAGGACGTCAAAGACACAGTAAAAACACCCATAACTAAAACCATAAGTACCACCTGAACCAACGCCATCCTGGTGCCGATAGAAAACCTTGCCTTTTGTTTCATATCACCCTCCTGCATCAATTAAATATCATTCAAAAAATATAACTCCATTATTTTAATTGTAAAGACGAACCAATAAAATAAATTAAAGTGGATCAAAAAAGCCGATTCCGGACATCATGCAGCGCCCTTCCCGCCCTAAGAATGAACGGCTACTGACAAGATTTGTACTACTTAGAGCCTATCTGTTTCTGGGGATGTTCGAGGCGCTGGCGGGGATGTGCGCCTACTTCTATGTTATGAACACCGGTGGCTGTGTGGTCCAAGGGGACGGTGGTTGGTTATGAAGGTTATTGTTGATATTAACTGGGGGAGACTGTGCCGAGGCAACCGAGATTAGACATTCCCGTTCTGCGCTGCACGGCGGCAATTCTACCGGCGAGCCCATGAAGAAGCCGGAGCAACGCTTGCACTGCTGGGGAAAATGACCGATAAAAATCACACGTCGGTAAGAGAAGCAATCATGCAGACCAGACTTGAACAGGAAGAAGGTTCACGTGAATAACCTTCATAACCTACCAACGTCCCCTTATGCTGCAGAGACAAACTTCTGAAATTAATTATCGATTCAAAAGTCCTTTACGCTTACCATGTATCCCAACTGCCGCCCTAACCCCCACCTTACTGCCATCATCCTGCCCCTGCTGGTAGGATTGCCCATCCACATAGCTGCGACGGCTGTGTACGGTTCTGATCGGTCCCATCTCATTCATTGCTGCGCGGATCAAGGCATCTTTTACGGGAACCAGGGCGTTTGGCGTAACGGGTGTCTGCTGTTTCTGTTCACGGAGATTGCCGCTGATGGCGGATACGGCACCCAGATAATACGACTGGCGGGCCAGTTCGCGCTGACGTTTGGAAACATTGCTATCCGGCAATGTTTTCAGATATGAGCTGCAAAGCTTGCGGACAGTCCGTTCCAGATAGGTGAATGTGTAGGAGGCGACTTCCGGATCGGCGCCAACGCCGATAAAAACCAGATTGCCCCGCGACGGCACATGCAGTACCTGGCAGTCAAAGGCGCTGCCCACCCCACCTGAAAGAGCCCGCACCCATTTGGGCAGGTTTCTGGCAACTGCCAGGTCGACCCTGTCGGCAGTATTGTTTTCAGCTCCGGCCTCAATATCCGACATGGCCAGGTTATGTTCGGATAGCAGGCGTTGCACATGCATTGCCGCCAGTGCCGCCTCATGTTCGTTGCACGAGTTGGACAGCGCCAGAAGCTTCCTGACTTTTTCTATGATTGCCGATTTATCCATGATTCTCCGTTTATATAAACTTACTGAACGTTTGACCATAAGAGCCGGGCTGATATAATATCTTACATCGGGAAGCTGAACAAGTCAGAAGCAATGAGTTTAAATCTAACGAGGTAAATCATGAAAGAAGCCATGTTTTACACTACGGAGGAAAACAAGCGGGTACGCTGCGGACTCTGCAGGTTCAACTGCCTGATCAGTGATGGCGCACGGGGTATCTGCGCTGTCCGTGAGAACCATTCCGGAGTACTATACTCTCTGGTTTATGGGAAGGTTATTGCCGAACATGTCGATCCCATAGAAAAGAAGCCGCTTTTCCATGTCTTGCCCGGCAGTACAACCTATTCCATTGCCACTTCCGGATGCAATTTCCACTGTCGCCATTGCCAAAATTATACTATTTCACAGGTCAACAGCAGCAACCCGATTCGCGGGACAGAAAGAACGCCTGAAGAGATCGTGGCGGCAGCTCTGAAAAACAATTGCCGATCAATTTCATACACTTACACAGAGCCAACTATTTTTTACGAGTTTGCCTATGACACAGCCCATCTTGCCAGACAGGCCGGACTGACCAATATTTTCGTCACCAACGGTTACATAAGCAAAGCAGCACTGACTAAAATCGCCCCTTGCCTGGATGCGGCCAACATTGATCTGAAAGGGTTCAACGAAGACTTTTACAGAACTATCATCAGTGCCAGACTGTCAGAAGTGCTTGATTCTATTATTGAGTACCGCAAGCTGGGCATCTGGATCGAAATTACCACCCTGATCATCCCCGGTTTGAATGATTCAGACAGGGATTTGCAGGGGATCGCCACATTCATTGCCACAAACCTGGGCATAGATACGCCCTGGCACGTCTCCCAGTTCTATCCCACCTATCAGTTGAACAACCACCCCCGCACACCAATCAGCACTTTGCAGCGTGCAGTAGAAATAGGCAAGACAGCCGGACTGCAGTACGTCTACGAGGGCAACGTTCCGGGCGCAGGCGGCGAAAGCAGCCGCTGTCCTTCCTGCTCCCAATTGCTGATTGAACGTTATGGATATAAAATTCTGTCAAATAAAATTAACAACGGAAGCTGCCCTAACTGTGGCCTGATGATTGCCGGGATCGGGCTTTGATGGACTCCTGACTTCATTTTTACGTCTGATTTAATATTTTTACTTTATTGCAACCGGATAAAATCGTATATTGGTTAGCTTGCTGTATAAAATCCAGTGCCTTGCTTTAGCAATAAGCAATAGCTATCAAACTAATACATTTTATATATTTTATTAATGCACCGGCAGATGATAACGTTTGTCGGCTATTGGACATGTATTGGCAGATTGAAACAAGACGATCAGCAACAAATTTGCAGCAAAGAAAGGACGCAAAATGTTTGAGGTGTTAAGCAACGATCTAATCGGCCCCTCTCTTCACCGCATGACTATCCGGGCGCCACGGATAGCTGCCGCCCGCAAACCTGGCCAGTTCGTAATTATCCGTCTGGCAGAGGGCGAAGAGCGTATTCCGCTGACTATCGGTGACGCCGATAGTGCCGCCGGAACCATCACACTTTTTATTCAAGCCGTGGGCGCTTCAACGCGTATGGTAGTTTCCACTCCGGTGGGCAGCTCCATTCGTGACGTGGCCGGTCCGCTGGGCAAGGCAACCCATATCGAAAAATGGGGTCGTGTTGTCTGTGTCGGCGGAGGTGTTGGTACTGCTGTTCTTTATCCGCTGGCTAAAGCATTGGCTGACGCAGGTAACCAGGTAACTACGATCATCGGCGGACGCGCCGCAAATTTAATTATCCTTAAGGATGAGCTTGCTGTTTTCTCTGACAAGGTGCTGGTAACAACAGAAGACGGCAGCATGGGACGCAAAGGTTTTGTCACCATGGAACTGTCCGACCTGATTGCGGATCCCGAAACCTGCCCCCAGGCGATCTTTGCCATCGGCCCCGTACCGATGATGAAAGCCGTCTCCGAACTTACCAGAGCCAAAGCCATACCAACCTATGTCAGCCTGAATCCGATCATGATTGACGGCACCGGCATGTGCGGCGGATGTCGTGTACTGATCGACGGCAAGCCTCAATTCGCATGTGTAGACGGACCTGAGTTCGATGGACATCTG
The DNA here is from genome assembly GCA_964509295.1 of uncultured Geobacteraceae bacterium. Classification (GTDB taxonomy): domain Bacteria; phylum Desulfobacterota; class Desulfuromonadia; order Geobacterales; family Pseudopelobacteraceae; genus JBGSQR01. The sequence continues at coordinate 150,690 of CAZDWS010000010.1, forward strand.
GTTGATTTTGACAACCTTTTTGCACGCCTTGGCACCTACCGTGAACATGAGGCGGCCGATTGCCGAATGAAAGCGCAGGAGAAACCATGACAACACCCATTAGCATTAAAGAGAGAATGGCCATTGAACGGGCCCATATGACCGAGCGCGACGCAACCGTTCGCAGCAGAAACTTTGAGGAGGTCAACACCGGCCTTTCCAAGGAAGAAGCGATCCAGGAAGCAAACCGCTGTATCCAGTGCAAGACACGCCCCTGCGTGGACGGCTGTCCGGTTAGTGTTTCCATTCCTGAATTCATTGACCGCCTGGCCGCAGACGACCTGCCGGGTGCCGCTCGCATACTGCAGCATGACAATGCATTACCGGCTGTCTGCGGCAGGGTCTGCCCGCAGGAAACACAGTGCGAGGCAAAATGCGTGCGGGGCATCAAGGGCGAGGCGGTAGGTATCGGCTATTTGGAACGTTTTGTTGCCGACTGGGCTATGGATAATACGGATCAACTGGCGCCTGAAATCCATCCGAAAAGTACCGGCAAAAAAGTCGCCGTTGTAGGCTGCGGCCCTGCCGGACTTACCGCTGCCGGAGAACTGGCCCGCGCCGGTCACAAGGTCGTAATTTTTGAAGCGCTGCATGACACGGGCGGGGTTTTGCGTTATGGCATTCCCGAGTTCCGGCTCCCCAAAAATATTATCGATGCGGAAGTTAAACGTCTGCACGCCTTCGGAGTTGAGATCGAGTTCAACGTCATCGTCGGCAAAACAATAACCCTGCCTCAACTGCGCGAGGAATTTGACGCCGTATTCATTGCCAATGGCGCCGGACTGCCAAGCATGCTCAACATTCCCGGCGAAAACCTGAAGGGTGTTTATGCCGCCAACGAATACCTGACCAGGGTCAACCTGATGGGCGCCGGTCGTGACCCCAAATCAACCACCCCGATCATCAAGGGCAAGAACGTTGCCATCATCGGTGGCGGCAACACCGCCATGGACTGTGTCAGAACCGCCCGCCGCCTGGGTGCAGACAGGGCCATGATCATCTATCGCCGCAGCGAAGCCGAAATGCCTGCCCGCGTTGAGGAGATCAAACATGCCAAGGAAGAAGGGATTGAATTCCTGATTCTGACGGCACCTCTGGCCATTATCGGCGATAGCAACGGTTGGGTGACTGCCCTGTCCTGCCAGAAAATGGAGCTGGGCGAGCCGGATGCATCAGGTCGCAGAAAACCTGTGCCGGTGGAGGGTTCAGAATTTGAAATACCGGCAGATGTCATCATCAATGCTGTCGGTACCTCTGCAAATCCTCTGCTCACATCAACCGCCCCGGATATGGAGCTGAACAAGTGGGGCAACATTGTCACCAATGAAAACGGCATGACCAACCTGGAAGGCGTTTTTGCAGGCGGGGATATCGTGCGAGGCGGAGCAACGGTCATCCTGGCCATGGGTGACGGCAAAGTGGCTGCCCACGCAATTAATGGATTTCTGGCCGGTAAAAAATAGTTATTTACGACACACCCTGCACACAAAAGGCTGCCAATCAGGCAGCCTTTTGTGTGCAGGGATCAGTTAAAATCATATCAACGATCCAGTACCTGATGCACTTTTTCAGTCATGGTCAGCAATGCAAAAGGCTTCTGAATAAAATTCACATCTTCATTCAGGACACCATGTTCCGTGATAATATTACTGGAATAACCGGACATGAAAATTACCTTCAATTCGGGCCGATCCATACACAACCTGTCATATAGTGCCTTGCCATTCATTCCGGGCATAACTACATCCGTCAAAAGCAGATCAATTTCACCCTCGTACTGCTGTACAAGCTCCAGGCATTTTTCCGGGCTTTCTGTTGAAATCACATTATAACCGGTATTATTCAACATCTCGCAGACCAGCAAACGGACCATATCGTTATCTTCAACTACAAATACAGTTTCGTTCCCTCGAGAATGAATCACCGAGGAGTTAGACGTATCCTTCTGCTTAGTCAATTCCCCTTCAGCTTTTGGAATAAAAATCTTGAATACGGTGCCGCTTCCCTTCTCCGAATAAACGTCGATAGATCCGCCATGCTGTTTTACAATTCCATAAACGGTTGAAAGCCCCAGGCCGGTCCCTTTCCCAAGTTCCTTGGTTGTAAAGAAAGGCTCAAAAATATGCTCAATTGTTTCATCCTCCATTCCACTGCCGTTGTCCGTAACCGACAACATGACATAACTGCCTGGAGATACTTCAGGATGAGAATTTGTATAGTTTTCATCAAGATCAATATCCATTGTTTCAATAGTCAGCTTGCCGCCCTCAGGCATGGAATCCTGTGCATTTACAGACAGATTGACCAAAACCTGTTCGATCTGTCCGGCATCAGCCCTGACCGGACTGGTCTTATTGGAAATATAGACACCTATTTCAACATTTTCACGGATTGTGCTGCGCAACATATTTTCAAAACGTCTCACTATCTGACCCAGATCAACCGTTTTCAACTCAATAACCTGCTTACGGCTAAAGACCAACAGTTGTTGGGTCAAATCCCTGGCCCGTTCAGCGGCCTGAAGTACAAACTGAATTTGATTGAATCGTTTATCATCTTTTGAAAATCCGGTGGACATTATTTCCGAGTAGCCGATTATGGGTGTAAGCAGATTATTGAAATCATGAGCAATCCCTCCGGCAAGCAGGCCGATGGACTCCATTTTCTGTGACTGGCGCAATGTTTCTTCCAATCGGAGTCTTTCACGCTCGGCATTTTTGATTTCGGTGATATCCTCAATAACACCATCAATCCATTTCATTGACCCGTCTTCCGCGTATTGTGCCGCACCTGTAATTGAGCAGCATAGCGAGGTGCCGTCCTTTTTCCGGAAAATCACCTCTCTGTCCTTAATAAAGCCTTTTCTCCTGATTTCCTCCACAACAAATATGCGGTCTTCCGGCGACTGATACAAAGAGGTGGCAGAGACATTCATAAACTCACTCATGGAGTCATAACCAAGCATCTTGAACATGGCCGGATTGGTTTGAATAAAACGACCATTAAATTCGGTACGATAAACACCGATATTTACATTTTCAACCAGCGTACGGTATTTTTCTTCGTTTTCCCGAAGCGACGCCTCCACAAGTTTGCGTTCATTCAACTCCTGCTCCAGACTGGCCAATGTGGCATCAAGATGAATTGCCATCTCACTGAAACGTTCAGCCAGTGTTCCCACCTCATCACCAGTAGTGATTTCCCTGGCTGCCTGCCTGACCGGCTCTAAATCCAGATGTTTCTCGCCATCGATGGAAACACTTGCAACCGCTTTTGTCAGCAGCTCGACAGGTTTTAGGGCCATACGAACCGCCAGCCAGGTTGTGGCTGAAAGAATCAGTGCGGCAAACAATATGGCCATAAAAGAGACTTTTTGAAATAATGACTGGGAGCTGAGTAGTTCCTCTTCCAGCTGCTGGACAATTACGCCCCAGCCGTTATCCAAAGCAGAGACATTCGCCCGCCACCTGCGCCCTTCAGTATCAGTAAAACTCAACGCCCCTCTGCTGCCGCTTCTTAACTCCGCAACCGGCGGATATTTGCTTAAATCCATCAGAGAGTTTACAAAAACCGGGTCCGGATGGGCAATGACCCTGTTTTGAGGATCAACCACATATGCAAACCCGCTTTTACCCACCTGGGTCACCCTGACCTGTTGGGCCAGACTGTCCAGATTCAGTGAAAACATCCCCACGCCAACAATCTGCTCCTGATCATTTCTGATCGGCATTGATATGGCAAGTGCAGATTTATTTACGGTTTTACTGATCAGGCTTTCATAGGTAACCGTTTCACCATCCCTGGACTTTATAAACCATTGCCTGTCACTGTAGTCCCTGAGAGGATTATTGTCATTACGGGCAACATCCATTCCGGTAAGATCAGTGGCGCTGACCAGATACATATATGGAAAGGATTGCCCCATACGCTCCAGCACAGGTTTCTGTTTTTTGGGATTCATGCTGATCATATCTGGAAGGGAAACAAGGTTATGCAGAACATTCAGGTGGGTTTCGAGCCATATGGTTACAGCCGTTGCCAGAGTCCGGTTGGCGGCGCCAAGCTGCTGACTGGAATTCTGCTCAATCATTTTGGCAGCGTGATTACCGATATAAACCGAGGCTGTCAGCAGGATTGAAATGGCAATAGTCAGCACCAGACCGGTTATGCGAAGTCGCAAACCGGGCATGCTGAAATAATTATATAAGCGGCTTACCAGTTTCATTTTGACGATCACTTTTATCGAAGATTTCAGACGACCAGAGATCGGCCTTGAGACGCAAAGGCACTATTATAGTGATAACCTGTTTCTCAAATAGTTCAACATGGCAAGTCATTTCGGGATATTATAAATATCTTATGTCAATAGACTTTCAAAAAAGATGTACCGACATGGGTGCAAAAAAACCGATCAGACAAAAGGCAAGACCAATCACACCCAGGCCGCCTGAAATCCACATCAATGCGGCTATACCGGTAATGATCTCGGCCGAGGCCAGTACAATGGCGATCTGAATTGCCGCTGAGGCCAACTCATAATGGTGATAGGCCGCCATGGAAACAATCCGCTTTTCTTCGGCCAGCTTGGCTCTGGCTGCCAGTTCCTTACGCCCCTCCTGCTTGTCCGGTTCGGAATTATAACGGTCAGACATTTTGTTCCATTTATCAATCTGATCTTTCAGGGCGGCCTTCTTTGCAGGGACAGTGGTTTGTCCGGCCTCTAATGCAGCAGATTCAGCCATGGTCTGTACCATAGTCATGCGAATTGTTTTAGCCTGATAGAATGACCAGAGGTTGGATGCCTCAATATTGTAAGACAGCGCAGAGGTCTGGGCGCTTTTGGCAAAGGTTTCGCTGAACGCCAGAAACAGGGCCAGCACGGAGATGAGAAGTGCAATTTTCTTATTGGATGGATCAACGTGTCCATGTCCCGACATAATGTTCTCCTGTTATTTGATTTATTCCAGTCCCTGGTCCCCAGTCCCAAGTCCCGGATTTTCCTCTTCCACCCAGAAGCGCCGCTGAAGTTCATTCATTAGAGGAGTGAGGCTTTTGCGGTCCTGCGCAGAAACAAGGATGCCGCCACGGGTTCTGGCCAGCTGTTTTACCTTTAGAAAACCGATTGTATCCTTTTTCCTCATTTCAGTCAGCAGGTCGGTTTTATTAAACACCAGCAGCTGCGGTTTGTCACCCAGCTCCAACTCTTCCAGAATTTTCTGTACCTGGGTAATCTGGTCTTCAAAACGGGGATTGGAGGAGTCAACCACATGCAGCAGCAGGTCCGCATCCCTCATCTCCTCTAACGTCGCCTTGAATGCACCCAGCAGCGACTTGGGCAGGGAGCGGATAAAACCGACCGTATCGGTGATGATCACCTCGCGCTCACGCGGGAATCTCAAACGGCGGGTGGAGGTATCAAGTGTGGCAAAAAGCAGGTCTTCCGTAAAGACTTCGCTCTTGGTCAGGGCATTCAGCAGAGTCGATTTACCGGCATTTGTATAACCAACGATGGAGATAATCGGTACCCCGGCTTTGACCCTCTGACGGCGACGCTGATCACGCCCGCGGGAAAGCTCTTTCAGTTCTTTTTCCAGGCTGGCGATGCGGTCCCTGATGCGGCGTCGGTCTGTTTCCAGTTTGGTTTCACCCGGTCCACGTCCGCCAATACCCCCCATCAGACGCGACATTTGAACACCGCGACCGGTCAGGCGCGGCAACAGGTATTTCAGCTGCGCCAACTCGACCTGCACCTTGCCATCCAGACTCTTGGCCCGTCTGGCAAAGATATCCAAAATCAACTGGCTGCGGTCAATAACCTTCAGCTCTGTCATGGCCGATATGGAACGGATCTGGGCCGGTGTCAGCTCCTGATCAAAGACAAGCATGGTAGCGCCACGTTGCAGAGCCCGGATGACCACATCGCGCATCTTGCCCTCGCCCATGACATAACGGGGATTCAGGGCGCGCGGACGCTGAATAAATTCGTCCAGTGCTTCTATATTTGCTGTACGGGCCAACTCCCGCAACTCGATGATCGAGTCCTCCGCTTCGTGCCGCGTTCCTTCAACAGTCACAGAGATCAAAATCGCCCGTTCCAGAATTCCATGAGCGGGCTTTACAGAACGTGCGGATTTTTCCAGGTCAACTTCCAGCTCATCCATAAAATGGTTGAACTCCATGTCAACCTTTTCCAATGGAACAACCGGGTTGGTGATGCAGGAGGAGCCGCTCTGGTCAGGCGAAAGCCAGGCCAGCTGGGTTGAAATCTGGCTTTTACCCGGAACAGACAGCAATGCTGCCAGCAGGTCCAACCGCAGCAGGGAAAGGTCGGTCAAATCGTCTTCCGTGATCTGTTCATTGCGAAGATGTGTATGGATAAGACGCAGGCCGCGCAGAGTACGCTTGCCCAGGGGGTATTCGCGAAGCTCCGGAATAACCAGCCCTTTTTCATCGCCAACGATTACATACTCAACAATACCCTGTCGGTTGACAAGAATACCGACCTGGCGGCGAATTTCGGTGGAGAGTTCTACAAGGCGGGTTGCCAGTTCATGGGAACAGAATTCCGATGGCTGAACACGGCGGCGATAGAGTCGCTCCAGCGAGCTGATCTGACTCTGTTTTAATCCTGCGAGATTTCCGTAAGCCTCTTTGATGAGTTTGCTCCGTTAAACAAGTTTTATTTACAACAACAATGGGAATTACGGCTCTATTGCTGAATGTTCCGACAGCTCAGGCTTTGTCTCGGCAGAGCAGCTTTTCTGATTACGATTCAGAGTGGCCAATTGTTCTTCAATAGCCGCCAGGCGGCTTTCAATTGCGGAAACCTGTTCCTGTGTCCTGTCAACTTTGCCTTTAATTGCAAAAACCACAAATGGCATAACCAGCCAGATTACAGCCAGAAAGAACCCCATAATACTGATCATCACCATGAATCCGCCAAAAATTTCCATAGCATCTCCTCAATTATTCCCTGTTTTGTCTATAACATAGTGCCCTGTAAAAGTTAATCACAAATCGGAGATTCTCCTTAACCACCCGTTTTTTCAGGCAACAACGCAAAAAACTGTGATTATGGCATTAAGTTGTGATATTTTAGTTCGATTATCTGTTAATGAGGCATACAACGTGAACCTGATTCCTATTAATTCCAAACGTTTTATCGAACCTGAAGCAATTACTGAAATGCCCGACTGGGCTGCCATTTTTGGCAACAACAACCCGGTGGCTGTAGAAATAGGCTGTGGAACCGGCGATTTTGTGGCCCATCTGGCACAACTGCACCCGGACTGGAATTTCATTGCCCTGGATTTTTACAACAAGGGCTGCCTGAAAACCTGCAAACGAATTGACAAGATGGGGCTGGATAATGTGCGTGTTGTTCGTGATGAGGCCCGCAGCTTTATTACCCGCTGCATACCAAACGAGTCTCTGTGTGCCGTGTTTATTAACTGTCCCGATCCATGGCCCAAATTGCGCCACCGCAAACGCAGGCTCGTCAATGCCGAGTTTGTCGGGTTTCTTTCAGAATACATGCGGATCGGAGCAGACTTCCATTTTGCCACAGATTTTGATGATTACGGCGAAGACGTGGCCAGGTTCATGCCCGGGCTCAGTAACTTTGAAAATGTGCTGGGACCGGATCTTTTCCGGCATGTGCGCGAACAGTATCCACTTTCCAAATACATGCTCAAGTTCATGGCAGAAGGGAAACAGATTTATTTTATACACTATCGCAAAAAATTAACACCTTAGAAACCTTTTCTCTCAAAGAGCTCGCAGAGTCACAGAGAAAACCAGAACGAATCAAACTACTTAACCAGTCATGATCTGTTTTTTAATAGCAACCTTATAAAATTATTTTCACTATAATTTCATTTTTTCTCCGTGCCTCTGCGAGCTCTGTGAGAGTCGTATTTTTGTTTTTATACTTCATGCTTGATCAGCGCTGATGTTTCGGATAACAACCATTGAAATCTGACAGCACAATCGAAAAACCGTTTCTCTACCTGCTTGTCATTTCACTCCTGCTCCATATTGGCGTGTTTGCACTGATGCTTTACCTGCCCGAGCCAAAACAGCCGCCCATGGAACCGGTATTTATCGATCTGCAGCAGATGCCGGAACTGAAAAGTACCGAATCTGCCCAGAAGCAGGAGACTAAACGCAAGTCAGACCAACAGGTACGGGTACAACGGGAAACCGCCCCTCGGGGAACTGATGTTGTTGACAGGGGAAAAAAACCTGCATCCAGGCCATCCCAAAAACCGGCAACTCCGGATGTCACTGCACCGGGTTCATCAATCCAAAGTCTGCTCAAATCCAAGTCCCAGGTAGCCAGAGAACAGAGCAAACCGCAATTTTTTCCCGGTGCGGGCAAAATGGCCCAACTGGAAGATGTGTACCGCCGTAAATTCGAAAAAGACATTGAGCAGGGTGACACAAGATTCCTGAACAGTAATGATGTCCTGTTCGGATCGTTTCTGAGGCGTTTCGAAAATGCTGTCTACGGTGTCTGGCAATATCCGCAGGAAGCTGCCATAAAGGGCATTGAAGGCATAACCCCGGTCAAAATCACCTTTAACCGTAAAGGTGAAATCACTCACGTCCGCCTGCTGGAAAGCTCAGGCGCCTTAATTCTGGATGATGAAGTTTTGAGAACCCTGAAAAGACTCGGCCCCGTCGGCAGCTTCCCCAAAGGGTACGAGAAGGATGAATTCAATCTGATAGCGTTTTTTCAGTATGGTGGTACCTCCCGGAGATCTCTAAGGTGAATGCAAACGGCTTTCTGATAGCCGCCCCGCACAGCGGCAGCGGCAAAACAACCATATCCCTGGGCATCATGGCGGCAATGCGAAAAAGAGGCCTGAAGGTTGCGCCTTTCAAGTGCGGTCCAGACTTCATCGATCCCGGTTACCACCGCATGGCGACCGGTTGTCCGTCAATCAATCTGGACGGCTGGATGTGTCCGACCTCTTTCGTTAGTGATACATTCCAACTGCGCGCCTCCCAGTCCGATATTGCAATCATTGAAGGGGTCATGGGACTGTTTGACGGTCTTGGCGCCTCACCAATGGACGGCAGCAGCGCCCAGATTGCCGCCATTACCGGCACACCGGTCGTGCTGGTGGTTAATGTCCGCGGCATGGCGGCCAGCGCCGCAGCTCTAGTCAAGGGTTTTGCCCATTTTGATCCACAGGTCAAACTGGCCGGTGTCATCTTCAACAACGTGGGTAGCGCAAACCACGAGCAATTACTGAAACAGGTCATGGCAGAATCACTGCCGGAAGTTACGGTTTTCGGCTGCATGCCGAGAGATGAATCCCTGAAAATACCCTCACGCCATCTTGGCCTGGTAACTGCAGAAGACAATCCTCTTCCGCAGGAATTCATGGATCATCTGGTTGAATTGTGTGAGCAACATTTGGATATAGATGGGTTGATGGGGTTAGGGGGTGGGGGAAGTTGCCCTGATGGTATCTGTCGGCAACATCACCACCTCCCCGTCCCTCCCCCGTCAAGGGGGAGGTTGAGAATCGCCGTAGCCAGCGACGCCGCCTTCTGCTTTGTCTATGAGGACAATCTGCGCCTGTTGCAGGAGGCCGGACTTGAGATTGTCAAATTTTCGCCCATGAATGACATGGCCCTTCCTGATAGTATCTGCGGCATATATCTGCCGGGCGGCTACCCGGAACTTTATGCGGACAAACTGGCCGCCAACAAAGAAATGCTGAAAGCGATTTTTAACGCCGTCGAAAATGATATACCGGTTTATGCCGAGTGCGGCGGATTTATCTATTTGACCCAGGGGATGGAAGGCACTTTGGATGAGCCGGAGAGCGATTTTGTCGGCGTTTTTCCGGTCCGGGCCAGGATGCTGCCCAAACGCAAGGCACTGGGGTATCGTCAGGTGGAATTTCTTACGGGCACAGTCATTGCTGCTGCAGGAGAATCTGCTCGTGGCCACGAGTTTCATTATTCGGAAATAGCTGAAATGCCGGAGCAGATCGAACGCGCCTATATGATAACGCGTCAGGGGAAACAACTTGGGCTGGAAGGATACCGCCACAGAAACTGCCTGGCTTCATATGTTCATCTGCATTTCGGCAGCAACGGCTCAATTGCTGAGATCTTTCATGCGGCCTGTCTGGACTTCAAGAAATCCAACAACATCTAAAAGCGGTACAACAAAAAACTCAACAAACAGGCCCGAAGCAACATTTATTGTTATTTCGGGCCTGTTTAAATCAGGCTCATTCAATTACGTAAAAAACTACTTACGCCCTCTGGGAGCGGACGGCCGCTTTTCCTTTTCTTTCCCCTGCCCCGCCGCCGGTTTTTTCCTGTCACCGCCAAAGGTACGCTTGGGGCCTTGTGGATTTGGACGGGCAATACTTACCGTGATAACCTTATCAATCAGTAATGCACCATCAAAAGTCTCCACCGCCTCTTTTGCCTCCTCAACGGTAGACATCCTGACATACCCGCAACCCTTGAACTGACCAGTGGCCAGATCCGTAATCAGGTGGATTGAAGTGACTCTTCCGACCAGTGAAAACAACTTTTCCAGATCCTCTTCAGTTGCCTTGAAAGAAATGCTGCCGACATACAATTCGTTTTTCATATAGTTATCTCCATTATTATTATTCCGAGTAGATACTGCAAATCAAGGCACGGCGGGATAGATGGTCAACTTGATTTCCCGACCTGGCTGACCAGGTTTTACAAACAGATACTCCTGGGGCAGGCTGTCCGGCCCTGCGGATGATATATTTTTATAGATTAATCCAAGTTTTGCTGACAGTTTTTCTATTGCCATGCGGCTGGAATCAGTTCTGGCTAATACGAGCAGCTGTTCACCCCGCATGGCAAGCAAACGACCATAGGTTATCAATTCAGCCGGTGTAGGTTCACAGACTACCGCTAAAGACACACTCTCATATCTGACAGTAAAAACCTGCCCGCCAAGGTCCAACTCTGGAGTAGTAACCAGTATCCCCAGCTTTTCAGCAACCTGACGGGTCAGACCACACGCTTCAGCATAGGTAACGCTAACTTCAGGAACCGGAACATCAACCGGCTTAACCGTCTCTTTGACCGGTTCAACCTTCTGGAGCACCGGTTCGGGAATAGCTTCAGGCGCTACTTTGGGCTCGGCTTTACGTTTGGCACTTTTGGGTTTGGACTTCTTTGCTTTGACCGCCTTTAATTCCTTGATATCAATTTCAAGATTCTGCTGTTTGGCTGCAGGCTTAGCAACCGGAGCCGGGCGCAGCTCCTTGAGATCTATGTCAAAGCTCTCCGCAGCAAGAACTGAAGAAGCGGCCATGAAAAATATTGTAAATAGTGTTGCAAGGAATTTTAAAATAAACATCAGATTTCTTTCCCCGAAAAGGTTAATTCTATAAAAAGCAGTTGACTTTCTTTGCGGCTTAGCGTCTTTGCATGAGACGAATTTCCGATTTTAGGTTAATTGTTTTCAAATTAACACATCCTGACGGCATTGTCACATTAAGCAGTTACCTGTCGCAGGAAATCCAGACTTTTGATATTTCGGCCGGCATGGGCAAAAATAGCCTTATCCAGCAGCAGACCAATCTGGTCAAGCCTTTCCCGACTAAACACTATCAGCCCGAACGTGCCAGTACCCATACATGACATCAATAACTGCAGAGATTCTGTCTGCATTTGCGGTCCGACTGTCAGACATTTTCTACAGACCAGTTCACCATCCCCCTGAAGTAGCGCACCGTTTCTACCGTACGTCTCACCGCAACGGGAACAAACCTCCAGTGAAGGTCGGTAGCCAAGAATATTCAACAGATTAATTTCAAAAAAACGACGATCCGATTCTGTTGCTTCTACTTTTTCCAGGTGGTCCAGATAGGCTGCCAGCAGCCGAAAAAGCCGGGGCAGAGGCTGTCCCTCCGGAGTAATACTCTCTACCAGCTCACAGACATACAGTGCGTGGGCAATCCGTACAAGGTCCGTACGCACCTGGGGGTAAATACTGTGGATGTCAGCCTGTTGCAGACCGGACAGACCGTCTTTCAGCCTGACCTGCGCCTCGATACGCGCAAAGGGCTCCAGTGCCGCGCCAAATCGCTTGCGACTCTTCTTTGCCCCCCTGGCAAAGCCCTTGATACGACCATGTTCCAGGGTAAACAGCGAAACTATACGGTCACTATCACCATAGTCGATAGCAGATAAAACAAAGGAATGAAGTTTTTCAACCTGCATGTTGAGCCTGCTTTAATAACACGTTCAATTAGTTATAAAATATATGCTATACGAAAAACTTGGTTTTTTTCCAACAAAAGAATACAATCAAAAATCTAAAATTACCGGCTTGACAAGTACCGCATTATCCAGCTTTACATCGTTTATTCAAAACAACCCCCAAGAGGTTGCACATGATAAAAGGCATCAAATTTTTCACCGGAATTCTTTTTTTATCTTTGTCGCTGCTTCCTCTGAATACATCTGCAAAGCAAACACAGCCCACTACAACAAATGAAAAACTCTCTTCGTATGAAAAGAAGGGGACTTATGCAACACGCTCCCTGGAATTTGAAAAAACTTTCGACTCAAAACGAGGTGATCGTCCGGTTCCTTTAAAGGTTGTATTTCCTAAAGAAGGCGGCCCCTTCCCGTTGGTCGTAATATCCCATGGCGCCGGCGGCAGTTTCGATTCGCACATCTACCAGGCTGAACACCTGGCCAGTCACGGCTATGTAATCGTCTGCGTTGAACATATCGACAGCAACAACATCTCCATGAAGTTTTTCATGAGCAAGGCTGGTGGCGGCAGCACTTTCCGTGATGCGCTGCACCACATAACAAAAGACTCTGTTGCAGTACTGGAAAGGCCTCGCGACATTACTTTCGCAATTGATACCGCCATTTCCTGGAACAAATCGCACAAGGAATTGGCAGGGAAAATTATTTCCAAAAAAATTGCCGTCATGGGCCACTCTTTTGGAGCATACACAACACTGGCCATTCTTGGCGCCCAACCCATACTGGACCACCTTGAACCTCGCGTCGGCAGTGGCAAAGGCCTGGCAGGCGACCTTAGTGATCCGCGCGTGACCTTTGGATTGGCCATGTCCCCCCAGGGGCCAGGATCGACTTTTTTCAGCAGGGAAAGTTACAAGAACATCAAAAAGCCACTGGTCTGTTTTAGCGGTTCAAAGGATGACCAGAAAAATAGTGACGGTCAGTTTACGCCGGCTGAAACACGCCGGGAAATGTTCAATCTGCTGCCTGCCGGGCATAAATATTTTATCTGGCTGGCGAACGCCGATCACGTATCATTTGCCGACAACAAACATATGTGGGTAATTGCCTCACCATCACGCCGGGATGTGCAGAGAATCACCAAAGCTGTCATGACAGTGGCATGCGATCATTTTTTAAAAGGTAAGACAGAGGCACGTCAAGCTCTCGGCAAAGATTATATCAAGAGTCTTCGTGGAGATACAGTTACGGATATCGAGTTACTGGAAAAATAGTTAACTTCCCGCCTATTGCCTGGCCAGGTCAAGAGTCCAATATCGTGCTGCCGGGTTGGTTAAATAAACACCAACATCATAGGCGGCACCAATTTCAGTAAAATTGGCGTTCATTATATTCAGACAGTGTCCTGGGCTTGCTACCCAGCCATCAACAACTGTTGCTACAGACGAATACCCTACAGCAATATTTTCCCCATATGTACTCCAGTTGTATCCTGCCTGAGAAATCCTTGTTCCTGCTGTGCTTCCATTTGTTCCGGTATGTGAAAACGAGGAGTGAGTGGCCATATCAACAGAATGCCTGAAAGCCGCCGTTGCCAATTTATCATTCCAGACAACCGGACTGACAGCAGGCATAACAGTTGCTCCGCAACTCCTTTGAGCTGCACGGACGCTATTAATGGCTGAGACCATTTCGGCCTTGATGCCGTCAACACGGGCATCACCCGTCACTGGCGTAACCGGTGTATCAACACTACCACCGTCACTTCCACCGCCACCACAGCCGGACATTGTGATTAAAACAAGAAACAACAACGGTTTAAATTGAACTTTCATTGATTCACCTCTCTACAAGGAAGCTGGAATTAATGTGCCTCACTCCAGTTTGTACCATGGCTGATATCCAACTTCAGCGGCACCTTCATTTCCACCGCATTTGACATCTCCTGATCCACCAGCAGCTGCATTTGCAGCAACTCCTCTTCCGCCACTTCAAAGACCAGTTCGTCATGCACCTGCATGATCAGGCGGCTTTTCAACTGTTCCTTCTTGATCCTGGCTTCCACACGAATCATGGCATTTTTGATGATATCCGCAGCAGAACCCTGTATGGGATAGTTGATGGCATTACGCTGGGCAAAGGCACGCAGATTGCCGTTGGTACTGTTGATATCCGCAATGGGCAATCGTCGCCCCAGAATAGTTGTGACGTATCCGGACTCTTCGGCCTGACTGATGCAGGACTCCAGAAAACCGACCGCTTTGCTGTGCCGCTCCTTGTAGGCGCTGATGAACTCCTCAGCGGTCTTGCGGGCAATGCCAAGCTGTTTGGCCAGACTGAAAGCACCCTGTCCGTAGATAATTCCGAAGTTGATGGTTTTGGCCTGGCGGCGCATTTCAGGTGTCACCATTTCCGGGAACAGACCGAAAACCTCCGAAGCGGTACGGGTGTGAATGTCCTCATCATTGGCAAAAGCATGACAGAAGACCGGATCACCGGAGAGATGGGCCAGCACGCGCAACTCGATCTGGGAATAGTCGGCAGACAGGACCACGTACCCTGGTGGTGCAATAAAGGCGTGGCGGATCATACGACCTTCATCACTGCGGATCGGAATATTCTGCAGATTCGGATCTGATGACGACAGGCGACCGGTATTTGTAACAGTCTGATTATAGGAGGTATGCACACGTCCAGTACGTGGATTGATCAGGCGCGGCAGGGCGTCGCTGTAAGTGGATTTGAGTTTGGAAACCCCGCGATAGTCCAGGATCAGCCGGGCTATTTCATGTTCTTCGGCCAGAGAGGTCAACACTTCGTTATCCGTTGAAAAACCGGTTTTACCCTTTGTTTTTTTGCCGCTCTTCAACTGCATCCGTTCAAACAGCACCTCCCCCATCTGCTTGGGAGAGTTAAGATTGAAACTGCCGCCGGCCAATTCAAAGATGCGCGCCTCAAGGCTTGCCATGCGGGAGGCAAAATCTGCTGACAGCTGTTCCAGCATCACTGTATCCAGCAGCACGCCATGGTTTTCCATTTCCGCCAGTATGGTAATCAGCGGCACCTCAACAGTTTTAAACAGCTCATCCAGGCAGTTTTCACTCAGCAACGGCGCAAACTTTTCACGCAAAAGCCAGGTGGCGTCGGCATCTTCACAGGCATAACGTGAGGCGGCCTCGATGTCCACATGCGAAAAGTTGATCTGGGCTTTACCGCTTCCCGTAACCTCGCTGTAGCTGATCATTTTGTGGCCAAGATGTTCAACCGAGAGAACATCAAGACCATGCCCCTGACGATTCGGATTCAGTAGATAAGAAGCCAGCATGGTGTCAAAGCTGACTCCATTTAATGCGACACCGTTTGTCTGCAGCACCTGCATGTCAAACTTGATATTCTGACCAACTTTGTATATAGCCGGATTTTCCAGCAACGGCCTGAGATACTCCAGCACATCCAGGCGGGGCAGCTGGCCCGGCGCAAAAGCGCCCCCCTCCCGGCCTCCCCCCGCTGGGGGGAGGGAAGAAAAGGCATCATTTGACTGGTGGGAGAAAAGCGTCCCCTCCCCCGGAGGGGGAGGGCTAGGGAGGGGGCAAACATGCCCTACCGGAATATAATATGCTTCATGTTTCCTGAATGAAAAAGACAGTCCCACAATTTCAGCGTCACGCGGATCAAGGCTGGTGGTTTCCAGATCAAAGGCAAACTCGCCTGCTTGTTCCAAATCCCGGACCAGCTTTTCCAACTCACCCATACTTGTAACTGTCTGATATTTTTCACTGGAAAGTGTTGATTTGGCAGTAATACCCTTAATCAAAGAAGTAAAGCCATACTGTTTGAAGAAGGCGTTCAGTACCTCCTGATCCGGTTCGCGGGCAGCAAGGTCCTCCAGCACAATTTCCAACGGCACATTATATTCAATGGTGGCCAGGCGGCGCGACAACAGGGCCTGTTCTCTGAATTCACGCAGTTTTTCACCATTTTTGCCCTTAACCTCACCGGCACGATCCAGCAGTTGATCCAGGGAACCGAACTCCTGTATCAGCTTGGTGGCGGTTTTCTCGCCAATACCCGGCACCCCCGGGATATTGTCGGAAGTATCACCGGCCAGACCCAGAATATCGGTCACCAGTTCCGGCCCCACACCAAAACGTTCAAACACCTCAGCTATTCCTGACTGTTTGTCTTTCATGGTATCCAGCAGGGTGATCCGGTCGCTGACAATCTGCATCAGGTCCTTGTCTCCGGTTACCACAATAACTCTACCGCCTTGATCGGCAAAACGTCTTGCCAGACCGCCGATAATATCATCCGCCTCAAAACCTTCCAGTTCCAGCGATGAAATATTAAAGGCGCGCACAACCTCCCGAATCGGCCCCATCTGCATACGCAGGTCGTCCGGCATGGCAGCGCGATTGGCCTTATAGTCAGGATAAATATCGGTGCGGAATGTCACCCGGCCGGCATCAAACACCATGGCAAGGTGCTGTGGCTGGTGATCTTTCAGCAACTTCAGCAGCATCTGGATAAAACCGTAAATGGCGTTTGTCGGATGACCACCAGGAGAAGTGAGATGGCGGACGGCATAATAGGCCCGGTATATATAAGACGAGGCATCAACCAGATAGAGTGTATTATTATGGCTCATAGGGGACTCCCGGAAGCATTTTCATCATGGGTAAAGATAATAAAGGCCATTGACGGACGTTTACTGGCATCGCGCATGGCAAACTGCATACCATCGTAATGCCATCCTTTGGCACTCCATTCATTCAGTGCCTCCTGGATGGTTTCTTCTGTTACCGTACTCAACTCTACGACTTTATAGGTAATCATCTGTAGCCTCGATTATTTGTCTTGAAAAAAAGTTCACCGCACATACTAGACAACTGACAAAAGTTCTTCAACCAGAAACAGAAAAGGCGGCCCGAAAGCCGCCTTCAAAATCAACTGCAAAGTATATATTCTATTTGTGAAAACCGAATTTGGAAGATATTTCTGCCGCAGCAGAAATCACCAGCGGGATCAGCTCTTTTTCCATGCGCTCATCACTGAAACGGATGGAAGGGCCTGAAATACTTACTGCCCCCACAATGCGGCGCGTATAGTCACGAATAGGCGCACTGACACACTTTACACCCACATCCAGTTCTTCATCGTCAACTGCAAAGCCCTGTTCGGCAATCTGCTTGAGCTGCTTGCGCAAAACCTCGCCATCTGTGATGGTATTTTTGGTATAGGCCTTGAACTCGCTGTTTCTTATGTAATTATCCAGTTCGTCTTCTTTCATGTATGCGATCTGAACTTTACCTGCAGCACTGCAATAGGCCGGCAGACGACTGCCTACGCGTGTTACTACCCGAACTGTCATGTCGGTTTCAACCGCATCCAGATAGATGCTGTTAAAATCCTTAACAATTGCAACATAGGTGGTTTCATTACACGACTTGGCAACAGATTCAAGCACCGGCCTCGACTGACGCAAAAGACCCAGCTGGCGAATAAACGTCTGACCCAGTTCAAGGTTTTTTATACCCAGGCGATAATTTTCAGTAATCTTGTTCTGCTCGATATAACCGCGAGATTCCAATGTGGCCAGGAGGCGGAATATATTGTTTTTATGAAGTTTTAAACGTTTACTGAGTTCCGTTACACCAAGTTCGTCTACTTCATCCTTGAACTGCTCCAGCAGGTCCAACGCATGGGATACGGACTGAATGAGATAATCTGATTTTTCTTTTCTGAGCATGGTAGTATCCTGTATATAAAAATAACGATTCTTATTCGAAAAACTTTAGCAAGACCCAAATAGGTAAATAGGTAATACCAACTTACAAAAATAAGTATTTGACTTTTACTCTTAGAATATTGTTCTATAGTTGTCAAGGTTTAAGAAGTTCACCATGACTATCAATACACCCCGATCTGTTTTTTGTCTTACAACCTGGCCACAAAAACCCCGTTGCGACTAATTATAATGTCGTTTTCTGAAAGGATAAACCCGCATGTCATTTGTACGTTCAATCCGCTTTACCCTTGCACTTTTTATTTTTTTGATACCTTTTTCCGCTTTCAGTGCAGAATCATTCAATGTACCAATTCTGCTTTACCACCGTCTTGGACCAACCGTGGCTGACGGTATGACCATAAAAACTACGGTTTTTGAAGCACAGATGAAATATCTGCATGACAATGGCTATACGGTCATCCCCTTGAGACGCCTGATTGATGCCTATAAGGGCAAAGCCCCGGCTCCGGCGCCAAAATCCGTTGTAATTGTGGAAGATGACGCTCACAAGTCCGTATACACCGACATGCTGCCGGTGATCCGTAAATACCGCTATCCGGTAACAATTTTCACCTATCCATCGGCAATTTCCAACGCCAAGTACGCCATGACCTGGGATCAACTGAGAGAGCTGAAAAAAACCGGGCTTTTTGATTTCCAGTCACATACCTACTGGCATCCGAATTTCAAGCGGGATCGCAAAAAAATGCCGCCGGCAGAATTTGAAAAATCTGTGACCACGCAACTGCAGAAGTCAAAATCGCGTCTGGAGAAGGAGCTTGGCGGGACCGTTGATCTGCTGGCCTGGCCATTTGGCATCTATGATGATTACCTGCTTAAAAAAGCCGGGGAGGCCGGATATATCGCCACCTTTACAATTGAGCGGAGGCACGCCAAATCCAGCGACAACATCATGAAACTGCCACGCTATCTGTTGGTAAATGCAGACAGTGAAAAGGCTTTTGTCCAGTTGCTGGCCGGAAGCGCCGTTAAAAGAAACGTTGCCTACTGATGAGTGACGAAGCACCAAAGAAGCACCCCTGCCCGGATTGCACCTTCTGCCAGTGGTGCTCCGATGATCGTTGCAGGCTCTGCCTGGGCGGATCCAAGTGCGGCCATCGCAAACTTTCCATTTCGGAACAGATTGAACTTTATGATAAAATCAATAGCCAATCAGATAAAAAATAAATAAGGGACCTCCCCGGACGCCCAAACCAGGCGGTCGGGGAACATTTTTAAAGCAATTGCGACCCTGATTGATTGACAAAAATTGCTTCTTACATGTATAGTTTTTGCCACTTTTACTCAAATTGGAACCAAATGCAGGATTTAAAGCACCTCACCAATAAAAAGCGCTTTTCACTTTTTCAGCAGTCCAAAGCCAGCCAGGATAACAAGCGACTTGAGGCCACCGGAGTAAGCGTCTCAAGAGAACTACGCCTCCCCACCGGAATACGCCTCCAACGGCTCAAATATCTGTTGCTGTTTTTGGCTGTTGTTCTAGGTTTGACTCCCGTATTCCTGTCTGTTTTCAGGCAGATACCTGACGTCAAAGCGGCCCTGTTCAACAGTTTTTCCCAAACCCCGGCAAAAACGGTAACCAAAGAAAAAACAATTCCACCAAGCGTTTTTGAATCGGCCAGCAAGCTGCTCGCCAGTGCTGCGCCCGCCGGCGAGCTCTTTACGGCAAAAACCGATCTGGGCGAAACACTTCACTACAGTATCAATGGTGATTTACAAAAAAGGGTGCATAACTTTATGGCCAGCCACAAAGTTCCCTACGGTGTTTTTGTAGCCATAGAGCCCAACACCGGAAGAATTCTGGCAATGACTTCCCACTCATCCGTTGAGCCACAATGGAATCAGCACTCCTTCTACGATATCTACCCCATGGCATCCCTGTTCAAGATTGTCACCGCCTCTGCAGCGCTTGAACATAAGAAGATCAATCCCCAGACGGTTATAGAATTCAGGGGCAGAGCCGTATCCGAAAACCCCCGTTATTGGGATGCAAGCCCCAAAGGCAGAAACAACCGTATGGATGTGACCTTTGCCATGGGTAAATCTGTAAATCCTGTTTACGGAAAAATTGCCGCGGACCTGGCCGGAAAAAATGCGGTCATGGAGTCGGTCCAGCGTTTTGGCTTTAATCAGTCGATCCTGACCGGACTACCGGTCAAAGCGAGTATGACCTCCAACCCCATGAACGACAGAGAACTGATGCTGATGGGCGCCGGCCTGGACCATGACGTCAAGATTTCACCAATACATGCCGCAACTATTATCGCTGCAATTGCCAATGGCGGCAGCATGATGTTGCCACGACTGACCGACAGAATGGTTAGTCCCTCTGGAACAATTACCGAACTACCGGCATCGAAAGAAATCCGCCGGCTTGTTTCGCCGGAAACCGCGGCCTCACTGACAAAAATGCTTTCGACCACAGTTACCACCGGAACATCCCGTAAAGCCTTCCACGACCGGAGAGGACGGCCGCAAATCAACCTTGATATAGCAGCTAAAACCGGTTCTATCAGCGGAACCGAGCCAAAAGGCCACTATTCATGGTTCGCAGCCTATGCGCCGGCAAGCAATCCCAAAATTGCCGTGGTAGCGCTGGTAATAAATCAGGACAAGTGGAAAATCAAGGCTTCGCAGGTTGGTGAGCAGGCTTTGGAGGAGTTTTTCAGAAGGTAGGACATTTTAAGGCTGGTAGGTTTGCAGCAGCAGTTCACCATCCACCATTTCACCATAGGTATACTTATCCATCCAGTCCCCCAGCGAAAGAATCGTAAACCGGGATTCAGCGATTTTTTCACAGTAAGCAAGATGAAAATGACCGGTGACCATCCCATCGCAACCATCCTTAAACAGCGAATCTGCAAAAGACCTGATAATTTGGGGATAATTCCAGCGTTGCGACTTAACCTGATAACCGGCTTTGCTTTTATGTTGCAGACGTTTTTTGATACAAAGTGCCAATGAAGGCGGAAAATGTCTGACGGTTGCCGACACCAGCCGATTACGCAGTATCAATCGCAATGTCTGGTACCCGGTGTCCTGCAGGTTAATCTGGTCGCCATGACATAGGAATATGCGTTTTCCCTGAATTGTGCTAATATGCGGCCCGGTATGAATTTCAGCCCCAAGACGGTCACGGAAAATGTCGCCCAGATGAAAGTCATGGTTACCTTCGAAGTAAACCAGGCGGCAGCCGCTGTTTCTTAGTTCCATCAGGGCATCAAGCACCTGATCATACTGCCGGAACGGATTGGATCTGAATCCAAGCCAGAAGTCAAACAGGTCACCCATGATAAAAAGAGTTTCCGTATTACCTTTAAGTTCTTGCAGAAAACGAAGCAGCAGACGATAATTAAAATCGGTGGGCTCAAGCAGATGGGCATCGGCAATAAAAATAGTTCGCATGGCAGAGATTGTGCTTTCACTCTTTGCAGAAGTCAATAAGGAATAGAGGTTCACAGCAAATGGCAATAGGACACAATGTGGAAATTGTATGGGATGAATTGATGGATGCTTTTACCAGCAACCGCGACAATCTTGTCTATTTCCTTGATAAAAATACCGGCGAGATTTTTTTTGTACCTGCAAACCTTGAGGACGAAGAGTTGTGGAACCAGGTGGAAACCAACCCGGAACGTTTTCTGGAAATACCGGCCTTTGACTATGCAGTACAAAAACAGATTATGACCAGCTTCATCTCTGCCACAGAAGATGCCGACCTTAAAAGAATGCTCTGCAGTTCAAAAAACGGCATGAAACCTTATGGCAATTTTGAGGACATACTCTCGTTTTTCCCGGAAGAACAGGACCGTTTTCTGGAAATCAATGACGAATTTTTTTCCAGCAGGGTCAAACAGTGGCTTGAGCTGAACAACCTGATCACACTGGACATCGAATCGATCCGCATCCCCCGGGCCTGACATGACATCTTCGCATCACGCCATTAACAGAAATGACTACGGCAAGCTGATCGCTGCAATGCTCTCCATCTGCCTGCTGGCCCTTGCCGGCTATGCCTTGCAACATACTGTCACCTGCTTTCTGCTTTCCTGGATAATCGCCTACCTGCTTGATCCAATCCTGGTGATCTGCGAAGAAAAACGGATCAAACGAATCTACTCCATTGCCATACTCTACCTTGTTCTGGGCATTCTCAGCATATTTGTAGTTGCCATCATGATCCCAAAACTCACCATGAGCTGGGACAGCCTGGTAAGAGAACTTCCGCAGAATATTTCCACAATCAAATCAATGGCCTTAAGCTGGAAGGAACAGTTCCCGGATCAATACGGTTCCACCGAAATTCAGTGGATACTGGACAAGGCATCAGGAAACGTCGACAAGACCGCCCAGAAAATCGGCGCATTGTTTTACACCTTCAGCACCACGATCCTGTTTAACATTTTCAATATAGTCCTTTCGCCGATTCTGGTTTTTTTCATGCTCTATTACAAGCATGATATTCTGGCCACACTAACCTCATGCCTGCCGGACAACCGCCGTGACATCATCACCTATATCGGCCTGGAAGTTAACAGCAGCATCGGCGGTTACCTGCGCGGACAGGTTGTTATCTCCATAATTGTGGCCGTATTTACTACCGCAGCCCTTTATATACTGGAGATTCCACACCCGGTTTTTTGCGGCCTTTTTGCCGGAGCAGCCTCCACACTGCCATTCATCGGAATACTGATCGCCATAGTACCCGCAACCATGTTTGCCTGGTTCAAATATCAGACACTGGCCATAGTTTTGCAGACAATCGGGTCCTTCTCGTTGATCTACTTCGTGGAGGGGTATATCATCAAACCATTGGTTTTCAAAAAATCAATGGACCTTAATCCGCTGATGACTATCATCATGGTCATGTCGCTGGGTGAACTGATCGGGTTCTGGGGCATACTGCTGGCGTTACCCATTGCTGCGGCGATCAAAATCACCTGGATTCATTATTTCAACGGAGATTTTAAAGACAACAGATTACGATAAAAAACTGAGCCTCTTGCAAAATGTAATGAGGAGACAGTTATGCAAGGCGCAAGCAAGCGAGGGAGCGAGGCGTACCCAGATGTACGTTGAGCTTCCGAGCGAGCGGCAACGAAGCAGAACTGGCCCGCAATAGTTTTGCAAGAGGCTCAACTTATCGGTTTTGCTAATCACTTAACCTTGAAAGTAAACATATGCCTAAAACAACTATCCAAATCACCGGCATGTCATGTGCCAGTTGCGCCGCAAAAATAGAGAATAAACTTTCAGAACTTGATGGAGTAATTTCGGCAAACGTCAATTTTGCTTCCGAAGAACTGACCATAGACCACGACGAATTCGTCACCCCGCTAAGCGACATACTTGCCTGCATAGAAGACCTGGGCTACGGGGCTCTGCTGCCTGAACCGGACGGGGAAATCACCTTTGGCGTGCAGGGGCTGCACTGTGCTTCCTGCGTAAATAAACTGGAAGAACGTCTTTTGGAAAACAGCTCCGTATCCGGGGCAATCGTCAACCTGGCTGACGAAACCTGCCTGGTCCGTTTTGATCCGCAATCACTCTCCGTAGAAGATATCTTTGCCATAGTTCATTCTGCTGGCTATACGCCGGTCGAAATCAACCATTCCGAATCATCCGCTGACGACAATCTACGCAAACAGTTCAAATGGCTGATTTTCACACTGATTGCGACCCTGCCGATCATGTTGACCATGGGGCTGCACCACAACCGCGCTGTCATGCAGTTCAACCTGATACTGGCAACCGCTGTCCAATTCTCCGCCGGTCTGATCTTTTACCGTGGCGCCTGGAATGCGCTAAAAAACCGTACGACCAACATGGACGTGCTGGTCGCCATGGGAACTTCAGCCGCTTACTTTTATTCTTTACTGGCCTACATCGGCCTCTTCGGTCCCAATCAACCGCTCTTTTTCGAAACCTCCGCCATGCTGATCGCTTTCATCAGACTGGGCAAGTACCTGGAAGCCAGGGCGCGCGGCAAAGCCGGAGAAGCGCTCAAAAAACTGCTGCACCTTCAGACTGACAAGGCTCGGCTGGTGACAGATGATGGCGAGAAAGATGTCCCGGCCTCAATCATCCGTGTTGACGATATCGTAGTAGTCAGACCTGGTGAAACCATACCGGTGGATGGCGAAGTGATCGACGGCAACAGTGTTGTGGACGAATCCATGGTAACCGGTGAATCCATTCCGGTTCATAAGAAATTCGGCGACCTGGTAACCGGCGCAACCATCAACAGAAGCGGTGTAATCTGGATCAGGGCCACGCGCGTCGGCGAAGCCACACTGCTGTCACAGATCGTACGCATGGTACGGGCTGCACAGGGCGATAAAGCACCAATCCAGCGTTTTGCAGACACGGTTTCCAGCTGGTTTGTTCCGGCTGTTATCGCACTTTCGCTGCTGACTTTTATCATCTGGTTTTTCCCCATGCATGCCGCATTCATAACGGCCCTGAAATTTGCCATAGCGGTAATTGTCATCGCCTGCCCCTGTGCCATGGGCCTGGCCACACCTACCGCCATCATGGTCGGAAGCGGTGTGGCGCTGGGTCGCGGCATCCTGATCAAAAAGGGTTCGGCGCTGGAAACAATCTCACGGATGCAGGTACTGCTGTTGGACAAAACCGGCACCCTGACCACCGGAACACCGGTAATGACCGATCTGACGGCGGCGACAGGGGTAGATTCCAATCGCCTGCTGGAATGCCTGGTAACGGCAGAAGCCTACTCAACACACCCACTGGCCCAAGCCGTAATCAGGGCCGCCGAAGAGGCCGGAATCAAGCCGGGACAAGCGGAAGACTTCGAAGAATTGCCCGGCTACGGCATAACCTGCAACTACGGCGGCTTTCGCCTTTCAGTGGGCAATGAGCGTTTGATGGATCTGGAAAAAGTCAACATGAAGCCGCTGATTGACAAAGCAGCTGCCATGGCAAATGCTGCCAAATCTTTGATCTATGTTGCTGCAGGTACAACTCTTGTCGGCGTGGCCGGTTTCACAGACCCACTCAAACCTACCTCTAAAAGAGCTGTGGAAGAGCTGAGGGCAATGGGAATCAGAACCTGCATGATCACCGGAGACCATGAGGATGTGGCCGAAATAATTGCCAAACAGGTCGGTGTTGACGTCTTTGAAGCGGAAGTCCTACCCGGTCGTAAAAAAGATGTGGTGGAAGAGTATCAGATGAGCGGCATGATCACCGGCATGGTTGGTGACGGCATCAATGACGCACCAGCGCTGGCCAGGGCCGAAATAGGCATTGCCATCGGTGGAGGCACGGACATTGCCAAGGAAACCGGTGATATCATCCTGATGCGTGACGACCTGATGGATGTGGTCAAGGCGATTAAAATCGGCCGGGTAACTCTTGCCAAAATAAAGCAGAACCTTTTCTGGGCGCTGTTTTTCAATGTTATCGGTATCCCTGTCGCAGCCGGCCTTTTCTCCGGTTTTGGCATTACGCTTAAACCTGAATACGCAGGCCTTGCCATGGCACTGTCATCGGTTATGGTTGTGTTAAATTCGTTATTGATCAGAAATGTGGAAAAGAAACTCTGATCCACATCCGGGTAACAATACAAAAGGCCATAAAGCTAGTCAGCTTTATGGCCTTTTCTGTTTCACGTGAATTCTATCCTCACCCACTGCCCGGGTCATGAAACTGTTGAAGCTTAGACCTGCTAGGGTGTATAGATAACTGGAAACTCAATCGGGATGGACTTATCAACCGATTTGATGATTTCGTCAGAGGTCAAAACCCTGCCACAGTATCCCTTCAGCCATTCTAAAGCTCTTTGTTTATCCTCCTCACGGGTGGATGTTATGCAGTCTTCAACAGCAATGATGTTGTAACCGCGGAAATACCCGTCAGCAGCAGTTGTCTGGATGCAAATCTGCGCCTGCATTCCACCGAGCATAATTGTATCTACTCCTTGTTCCTGCAGCAGTTCATGCAGGTTAGTCTCGTAGAAACCGCTATCTTTTCTTTTCGGGATTATGATGTCTTTTTCCGCTTCTATCTCGGGCAGCAATTTCACCCCTTCGGTGTTTTGCAGGCAGGGGATCATGCCGTTGAAATACTCTACGTGGTCGGTTTCTTTGTAAACAAGTTGCTGATGAATGATGATGATGTCATTATTTCTCAACGTTTTCAGGAACCTTACCATTTTAGGCATCATCTCGGCTACCCGCTGTTCACGTTCGGGGCTTTTCTTGACCAGGTCGTACTGCAAATCAGTGGTGATGAACGCAAACTTTTTGGCTATTTTTACCTTGGATTTTTCCATCTAGATCTCCTTTTTTCATAATTAAATCCACGCCTGCATTTGCAAAAAAGCGGTTAAATCCGCACAGACACACCGTGCCATCGAAGATATTGCTTGCAATGGCCTATGGTAAAAGCATTAAAGAGCAAATTTCCTGTTGCAAAAGCGGCGCTAGCTCTTCCTTCAACGAGGCCCAGGCGAATATGGTCAAGAGACCCGACTCTGCCGGCAGCTACAACCGGAATTGTTACACATTCGGCAATTGTCCGGGTCAGGGCAAGGTCGTAGCCACACTTTGTCTGATTCATGTCCATGGAGGCTAAGACGATCTCTCCGGCTCCGGCTTGCTCAAGATGCGAGGCCCACTGAACGGCATCGCTCCTGGTGAGACCAGATCCGCCGGGACCGCAAATCTCCCATGTCCAAGAACTGTGCAGTGAAATGCTCCGAGCCTCTATTCTTGCCACAATACACTGGGAACCGAACATTGTAGCAGCTTCCCGCACCACGTCTGGAGCCTGGGGCGCAGATGCATCAACCACAACCTTGTCTGCGCCGGCATTGATAAGGTTAATGACACCGTCTATGTCTCTTACTCCTCCGCCTGCCGTCAGCGTCACAAAGACGCGCCCCGATATCTGTTCCACCAGGTCCATGAAAGCATTCTGGTACAGCTTGGTGTCTGAGATACTGATAAGTGCGATTTCATCAGCCCCCTGTGCATCAAATGCCTCTGCAGCTTCCTGTGGGTCTCCGGGATCGCGCAGCCACGCCAGGCAGTCTTCCTTGGTGAGACGACCGTTTTCTACCTCAAGACAGGGAATGAAACGTTTATTTAACATACAGAAGTCCTTTTAAGGTGCCCGGGACGAGAAAACTAAAACCCGCCGCTGACAACGGTGCCCAGAGCCTTAAGATCAACGAAATTCTGCTGATGCGTCTTCTCGTATTTCCTCTTGTACGCACAGGTGATGGCGACCATCCCGTTCAGGTAAATTTCATACAACTGTTCCGCTGACAATGTCTCCAGGTCGAAGGGAGGGAGTCTTTCGCCTTTGTAGTAATCCCAGTTCCGATGCCTTATCTTTACCCCGAATCGCTCTGAGAATTCCGCCATAGGCGTGCCGGGATACGGCATGGCGATCCTGTACTCAACCATGTCTATCAGCCCTTCGTCTATGAACTGCACCATCTTGCTGATGGTCAGGGCTGCCGTTTCCAGGGTTTCCCCGGGCAGTCCGGTCAAAAAATAGCAATGATTGCTTATGCCGTACTGTTTGGTCAGATTGCAGAAGTTTTTCACGTCCTGGATCCTCAACCCCTTGTCGTTGATATTCAGGACTTTTTGTGAGAGGCTCTCCACACCACAGTGTATCTCGGAACATTTTCCGCATTCTGCGGCCTTCTGCACGAGCTCCTTGTCCGCATCTTCAATGCGTACCTGATAGCTGACTGTTATATCCAAGCCGTTTTTGTTGACCTTGTCCATAATGTATAAGGCACGTTCTTTATTGAAAAAGAAGTTTTCATCTCCAAAGAAAAAATGCCTGGTGGAATAATTCTCGTAAAGAAACGTGATCTCATCCATAACCGCATCTATGTCTTTGACAACAAAGTCTTTATTGTGAAGTATGTCACCGCAGAAGATGCATTGTTTTTTTGCCCGGCATCCCAGAGAAGAGTAGACCCTGGCCGCCGGAAGCTGGTTTATTTCCAGCAGATCAAAGATGGCGTCCGGATAGTTCTGGACCGAAATCATGCAGGATGGGTTCTCAATTTTCCTGCCGTCAATTCTTGAGCTGATCCCTATTGAGTCTATGTTGCCGTTTACTATGTTAAGCAATGGCACTTCGCCCTTGCCCCTTACTACGAAATCAAAGTGAGAAGTCAGCTCGTCCAGCGTCTCGCCACTGACTCCATTAGCGTGAGAACCGCCGATTATCGTTTTTACATCCAGGTTTTTCTGCTTTAACGCGTCGGCATAGCTAAAAACAATCGGCATGTTGTAGGTAATAGCGCTGAAGCCGATATAATCAGGATGAAAACGATCCACCTCCTCCAGGATTTTGTCCAGGAACACTTTTTCCCGCTCGATGCCGTTGTAGCTGGAGCAAGGTGCCAGGTATTTAACCTCTACTCCGTTGGTAATCAAGTATTTGGCTATTGAGAGCAGCCCCACCGCCTGATGTTCGATGTTGCCAAATTTCAGCATCTGGTCGTCCGTGAGGTTTCGGTAGGTCTGTTTAGACTTCAGTGCGTAATGCCACTTCCAGTAATCCTTCTCCTGCTCGGTTTGTTCGACCTCCGCAAACGGGACCGAGACCAACAAGACACGTTGTTTCATGCTACCCTCCTCATGCAAAATAACGCCTCGGCATGGCGCCGCAGGAGTGAAAGATTATTTGACAGTCTCATATATGGAATTGTCCTCCGATGTGTTGGTTTTCATTCTGGGCACGATGTACAGTACGCTTAAGACTGCTAATGCACCGCAGGCAATGAAGACCTTTTCGACTCCGTAAACGTCTGCAAGGTAGCCGCAAACAAGTATGGAGACAATAGTCGGCGGCGTGAAAACCGAGGTGCTGGCACCATAGACCCTCCCACGGATGCTGGACTTGGTGTGGGTGTCCCTAACCGAATGAATGCCGACTATGGTGATGTAGAATATGCAGAAGCTCAGGAAGGAGATGGCTAACGCGATCTTGTAATCCTGTACCGTGCCCAAAAGGCTGAAACAGGCATAATGAAGCGTCAGTCCCGCAAGGATGATGGTCTTATCCTTGAATACCCTGGCGATGAAGGGGCCGATAATGCTGCCCGCAAGACTTCCCAATCCAATAGTAGTCATGAATAGTCCGTACTCCACTTCCGATTTCCCAAGCCATTTCGTCACATACACGATCATGAGTGAAAACTGCATTCCGAGAAAAAGCCTCCAATAGATACCCATCAGGCCAATACTTTTAATAACCTGGTTTTTGGCGATATATTCCATGCCTTCCCTGGTGCAATGAAAGGTGTCGCTAAACTTGTTTATCCTCCCGTCGGGGCGGTTCAAATTGACGAACAGACTTATGACCATGCATAGGAAATAGACTGAGCTGGAAAAGACTATTAGAGTTCTTTTGTCGGTCAGCTGCATGATATATCCAGCGATCAGGGGTGCGGAAAGACGTGCCAGATTCAGGATTGACAGGATTACGGAATTTCCCCACAGATAGTTGTCATTGGGCATGACCTCGGTCATAAGTGCGGTGCGGGCATTGTTAATGAACATTATGAAGATGGTGGCGATAAACCACAGTATGTATATCATGGTAATGTTGCTGGTTAGTCCGAGTGTCAGTACTATTACACCGGTAAGACCCGCGTTTGCAGCAAGCAGTATCTTCCTGTCGCACCTGTCCACCAAGACACCATAAAATGGTGAAAAAATCTTGGGGAAAAAGGTTATCGCGTAGAAAATTCCTACGGCGAATGCCTTGTGGCTTATTTCGAAAACATGGACAGTTAGAATAAAAAATAAAAACTCGTATCCGAATGCTGTAAGGAGCAGAGTTAGCGAAAATAGCAACACATTCTGAAGACTGGTGACGCTGTTGACGTTACCCGGCTTGAACTCAGTGGAACTGCAATTCATAAGGTTTCCTCCGAATGTTAAGTGAGATCACTCTGAAAGCTATCTGACAGGCCATCGCCCCGTGCATTGGCTACCATCACCTGGCCGAGTGATATGCCGCCATCATTGGCAGGCACCAGGCTGTGATGATAAACGGTGAAACCCATAGTCCTCAGATTCGTTATGGTATTGACCATGAGATACTCGTTCATAAACACGCCGCCGCTCAGGGCAACTTCGTTGATGCCGTGTCGCTCCCTGAGTAATGAGCAGGTGAACACTATGATGTTGACTATAGTGGAGTGGAACCTTCTGCTGAGTTCAGGCAAGTCGGATTTACCCCCGGTTATCTGCGTAACTATATCTCGTACGAGGGGGCGGTAATCGATTTCCATGCTGTCATCACGTTCGAAAATATCAAACCTGAACGGCTCGGCCAGCGATAATTCCCGGTTAAGGAGTGACTCCAGTTCAATTGCGGCTTGCGCTTCGTATTCTATCTTCGAGCAGACCCCAAGTAGTGCCGAAACCCCATCAAAGAGCCGTCCCATACTTGTAGTCTGGAATGCATTTAACTTCCTCCCGGCCATCCTCTTCAGGACAGAGATATTCTGTATGTCGCAAGTATTCAGAAAGGGCAGGTTCAGCTCTTTGAAATTGTCACCATAGGTTCTGAACAGCAGGTCGACCGCCACTCGATACGGCTCAACAATGGCCTTGTCTCCTCCAAGGAGAAAAAAGGGGCTAAGGTGAGCGACCCGCTCGAAGTCAGTATAGTCTCCGATTAGAAACTCCCCTCCCCAGATAGTCCCGTCCAATCCGTACCCCGTGCCGTCAAAGATGACCCCGATTACCCTGTTTTCCACACCATTCTCAGCCATGCAGGAGGCCATATGGGCATGGTGGTGCTGAACCCGTACCACTGGCAGATCTTTCCGTGCCAGGGCATCAGCAGTTTTCCTGAACAAGGGGTGAGCATCGCAGGCAACCAGTTCCGGCTGAATGGAAAGGAGACCCATCAGATGTTTACAGCACTGGTCCAAAGAGCTGTAAGTTTCATTGTTTTTCAAGTCACCTATGTGCTGACTGACAAAAACGTTCGTATCCTTGCTGAGTGCCACAGTTGCCTTTAGCTCGGCCCCAAGTGCCAGCACAGGTCTCACCTTCCTGCAGAGCTTGACCGGGCATGGGGCATACCCCCTGGATCTTCTGACGAAGGAGATGATCTTCTTCTCAATGGAGACACATGAGATGCATCTTACGATGGAGTCGTCCACACGGATATGGATGTCTCTATTGTTCATCAGGAAGTAGTCGGCAACCAGGGAAAGCTGTCTTATTGCCTCACTGTTGATAAAGGCGGTCGGGTGCCCGGAGATATTTCCGCTGGTCATGATGAGAACGGGGAGTTCTGTTTCGTCCAACAGAAGGTAGTGCAGCGGAGCAGAGGGGAGCATCATACCGTAATCCGGATTGCCCGGTGCGATGTCCTCAGGCAGTACGCCAGGAATTTTCTTCAGCAGCACAATCGGCCTCTGTGATGATTCCAGCAACTTGGCCTCTTCGCTGCCAATTTGCACATACTTCTGAGCTGTCTCCACGTCCAGAGTCATCAGGGCGAAAGGTTTACTGTCTCTCTTTTTCTTTATCCTGAGGGCCTTGACAGCAGAAATATCCTGGGCGTTTACAGCTATATGAAAGCCACCCACACTCTTTACTGCAATTATTTTCCCTTCCCTGAGAGCAGCTTTGGTGAAGCCAATTATGTCGCTGGTTACGATCTGTTTGCCATCCTGGCCCAGGAGTTCCAACTTCGGCCCGCAAACCGGACAGGCTATCGGCTGGGCGTGGTATCGTCTGTTTAAGATATTTTGATATTCGTGGTCACAGTCCGGGCACAACGGGAAGATGCTCATGGTGGTTTTTGGCCGATCGTAAGGCATCTCTCTGATAATTGAATACCTGGGACCGCAGTTCGTGCAGTTTATAAAGGGGTATCTGAACCTGCGGTCCATCGGGTCGAACATTTCCTTCACGCAGTCTTCGCAGACAAAAGAATCAGGCGGAATCAGAGTCTGCGTTTTTTCCATCTTGACGCTGTCCTTGATTTCGAAGGTTTTATACTTGCCGGTCGAATTCTCGCTGCCAAGTTTTATGATGACATCGATCTGGGCAATGGGTGGATGGAACATCCTGATGTCGCTTATGAAACAATCCAGTGCCCCGCTCTCTCCCTCAACCTCTATTACTACCCCCTCGGAATCGTTCAGTATCCATCCATTAAGATCATATCTGGAGGCAAGCTTATGGATAAAGGGACGAAATCCAACACCCTGTACAACACCGTTTATTCTGTAGCTGTGGATTTCCACGATGCTCTCCTCAAAGTGTAATCGATCTCGTCTACAGACTTAACAAAGCCTCGGCAGTTCAGCGCCTGCAAGTTCCTCCAGGAGGCTTACCCTGCCACTGCTGTGAACCATCCTTACTTTTGGCAATCTGTCGTTCGCCACATAGCCGATGGTCCGCGCTTCTTTGCCGTACTCGTTGTTTCTGAGTATTTTCAAGATCTTGTCTTCGTACTGTTCCTTGACGAAAAGGCAGATGCACCCCTCGTTGGCGAGGTGAATCGGATTGATGCCCAGCATGTCGGTAGCCATGGCGGTTTCTGCCAGAATTGGCAGTTTCTTCTCCTCAAAGATGATGGTGTTGCCAGTGGCCTTCGAGTACTCATGGAGCACGGCTGAAAGGCCGCCACGAGTCACATCCCTGATTGATTTCACCGCGCCTGCCGGCACGGCAGACAGAACCTCGTCTATCATTTTATTCAGGGGGGCGCAGTCACTGAGGACTCTTTGCTCGTAACCCAGCCCCTCCCGGATGGAAAGGAGATGTATTGAGTGATTGCCGAGATATCCGCTGATCACGACCTTGTCTCCGGGTGCTATATTCATTTGGCTCAACGGAGTCCGCTTGAACACCCCTACGCCAGTGGTGTTGATGAAAATTTTATCTGCTTCGCCTGCGCTGACAACCTTGGTGTCGCCGGCCACGATCTTTACTCCAGCTTCTATAGCTGTATCGCGGATTGATTCTACTATCCTGATCAGGTCAGCCAGTGGAAGCCCGGACTCCAGAATGAAGGAAAGCGTCAAGTAAAGAGGCTTTGCACCGCTTACTGCAATATCGTTTACGGTGCCGCAAACCGCAATTTTGCCGATATCTCCGTTACCGAAGAATATTGGTGTCACCACAAAGGAGTCCGTTGTAAGGGCGATTTTTCCAGGCAAGCATGGAAGTACCGCGCTGTCTTCCATTTTACCGATATAGGAATCTCCCAGGGTTTTGGCTACCAGCGTGACCAGTTCATTGCTGAGCTTGGCACCGGTGCCATGGTCCAGCACAATTTTGTCCGGCATTTGACTGTAATGCATTTACAGTTTCCTCCTGGTCATTTTCGCAGGTTTATTTTGGTGCTGTAATAGGCTGCCATTTCTCCGTAATCCGAGATGAGGCTGTCATCGGTGATAAGGTTGGCACAGGTCCCATCCTCGATGCTGCCTCCCTGATACATTGCTACTGCATTAGGCGGGTACTTGTCCGATATTCTGACCTGCGCTGCCATTTCGCCGATTCGCGAGTACAAGACAACGTGTTCCCCCTCCTGCAGGCCGAGTACTTCAGCCATTAACGGATGCACATAGGCAAAAGGTGGAATGCCCAGCTCATTTTTCTGTTTTTCGCTGTACATGTTAGAGTTGAGCCAGAGGTGGTGGTGCACTGTCAAAAACCGGTAGGGGTATTGCGCGTCAACCTGGGCGTCAGGATTTGATTTCCTTATGAAATCGAACTTGCCGGATGGGGTCGTAAACCTGTAATCGCTAAAAGCGACAGGATCGAGATTGGGATTGCACATCTGCTTTGCGGAAAGGGCGTCGTAAGTAATACCCTGGTTTGCAATTGGAGAAAGAATTCTGTTGATCCACTCAGGCACGGTACCCGCCATCTCTTCGCCCAGCCCAAGCTTTTCTGCCAGTGTCTGGAAAATCTCGAAATCGGACTTTGCTTCTCCCATCGGCGGAAGTATGGCAGGGCTCAGACCGATGAAGTGGTGGCCATACCCCCAGGTTACGTCGTCTTCTTCCAGCAGTCGGGTTACGGGCAGTACCAGGTCGGCACACCTGGCGGTGTCGGACATGGTCGAGTCGGCAACAACCACAAACTCGGTGTTTTCAAAGGCTCTTTTCACTCTCAATGAATTAGGGCACTGGGCTACCGGGTTGACGGTGGTGACAAAGATCATCTTGATCGGCGGATCATTTGCCTTTTCCAAATCTTCGGCGATCGCTGCTTTACGCAATGACCTTCGATTAATACTGCAATTTTCCAGGTTTATGCTGTAATCGAAATGCTTTTGCACCTCGCTGTTCTGGTGACTCACGCCTCCGCCCGAGAGACCAATGTTTCCTGTGAGTGCGCCGAGGGCATCGATGAATCTAAAGGTCTCTCCTCCATCCACATATCGTTGCAGTCCAAACCCCAGCCACAGGCTCGATGGTTTTCTGGTCGCGTACCTCAGGGTAAGGTCACGTATGACTGCAGACGGGATCCCGCAGCGGGTAGCCAGGTCATCAAGGCTGAAGGACAATGCGATCTTCCTGTAGTCATCGTAGCCGACCGTATGATTGTCAATAAACTCAAGGTCAACGAGCTGCTCATTTATGATGATTTGTCCCATTGCCAGGGCGAGGTACTTGTCCATGCCCGGCGCCACCGTGATGTGCTCGGTGCAGACCCCGGAAGTCCTTGTTTTAATGGGGTCTATCAGGACTATTTCGGCTCCGGTTTTGCGCAGGTCCTTGAGAAAATGCATGAAGTGCGGACTGGTGTTGGCGGGATTCTTTCCCCATACGATGGCAAACCTGCTGTTTACCATATCTTGAGGAGCATGGGTTCTCTGATCTCCGAAGTCCATGGCCTGGCCTGCCATCCCGGCGGAATCGCAGATGCTGCCGCTTATTACTGAAGAGCCCAGCAGTGAAAAAAATCTCCGTGTAAAAGTTCTTTTAAGCCCCCCAAAGGCGCCTGCACCGTGAAAATGCAGAATCGAGCCTCCCCCGAACTCTTTCGTATACTCCTCGATTTTATGACAAATCAGGTTATACGCCGCATCCCACTCGATCTTGTGCCAAGTACCATTGATTTTCTGCATCGCATACTTAAGTCTACTGGAACCGGTTCGCCATTCCACGATTTCGGATGGCGTCTTCTCGCACAGGTAGCCGCGCGTCAAATCGCTATTTCGGTCCCCGGTCATACTTGTGATCCTTCTGTTTTCTACCGTTAGTTCAATGTTACAGGCATCAGGACAATCATGAGTACATGTGATGAAATGCTTTCCGTCCGGAACTCCTGCAGCTACTTGCATCAGATCGCTTTCCAAAATCTTCATTTCAAAAAACCTCCATGATCAATCTGTATGAACTTCGTGTTCAGGAGTTCCGGTTTTTCGGTGTCATACTTCTCTCTTGCGAATTAAATATGGTGTCACTGAATTCCAGACCGATTTTGAATTCAAGCCGCGTTTATTAATTGGAGAAAAATTAGCACTATGGTTTTTGAGTTTCGCTAACGACCCCGCCTTTTACGCGCACAATAATCGCATTAATCCTGGTGATGGCTATCGCCGCATCAAAATAATCACGTCCTTCCAAACCTTCCAAATAGAGGAGTTGGCTAGAAACATTCCTGATCCGGCCTGTTAATTCACGTCCGTTTACAAGCTGCACGGTCACTCTATTCCCGTTTTGACGTTGCAGAATGGTCACAATACTATCGTTAGGTGCTACGCCAAATTCAGCAAATGCAGTGAAGCAACACATAGGGAAACCACCAGAGCCAACAAAACTAACCGTGTACGCATAATTAAAGTCTCCTTTTTTAGTTTAACAACAATGTAAGCAGCAGATTGACAACAACTTTCTTAATAAACGGAGTTTATCCATAATCACCACCGAATCATCTCAAGGATTAAATAAGATAAATAAATTGCATTGTCAAGAATAAATAATGTTTATTCATCTCATTAGAAACATAATTGACACGCAGGGAGATAAGGATTACATGTAAAAAACTTTCTATGGCGTCGGAAAGCACTAGTTTTGCAGCAACTGGAGGATTATTTGACCGTGGGGATCGGGAGTACGCCAAGGCGATTAAGAACGGAAAAAGGATTAACACAGAAAGAGCTGGCTGCAATGGTAGCCAGCGGGCTGGGTTAAACATATATCGGCAAGATCGAGCGTGAAGAGCAACTGCCTTCACTGAAGATTCTGATCAAAATCTCCGAGGCCCTTGCTATTTCCTTAAATTCATTTTTTCGTGAGGAAGAGGAACCATCTGCATCGCTTTCACAGCATCAAAAAGTGACCAATTTCGCCCCGGCAAAAGACAAATCAAATCTCCAGAAAGAACTGAATCAACTTCATGGCAACGATATTCCGCTACTGACCGAGATTGTACGAGCATTAAACAAACACAGAAAATTTGAAAGTAAAACCTGTTGTACCCAGACAGAGGAGCATCTTTCTTTAGTTGCTGAGAAAAAGCTGGGTTATGAAAAAGACAAATAGTTGTTGTGTAAACGACAGGTAAATACAAGAGGCAAAGGGAAAGTCTAAGGAACAAGGGGACGTTGGCAGGTTATAAGGCACAAGGGGACTTTGGTAGGTTGTGAAGGTTATTCACGTGAACCTTCTTCCTATTCAAGTCTGGCCTGCATGATTGCTTCTCTTACCGACGTGTGACTTCTATCGGTCATTTTCCCCAGCAGTGCAAGCGTTGCTCCGGCTTCTTCATGGGCTCGCCGGTAGAATTGCCTTCGTGCAGCGCAGATGCTCCGATTTCGGCTTGCGCCGAGAATCAGTTGGCAATTGATGTTGCTCTGTTCCGATACGTCGTACAAAATGTTGTCAATGGTATTTTTCGTCTTCACTCCGAAGTATTCCAATTCACGCAGTTACGGCTGAGGAACGCGGATAACAGCCCCTTGCCGGGTCGCAGTAACAGATGAAAGTGGTTGGTCATCAAAGCCCAGGCATAGAGTCGCGGACCATCCGGCCTGCTGACTTCACCGGCAAGGCGTTTGAGAAAGCCGCAACGATTCATCACAGCGGAATATATCTCCGCCTTCTATGCCACGAGCCATTACGTGATGCACCAAGCCGGGAATGCCTAATCGCGGTTGCCTCGACACAGCCTCCTCCAGTTAATATCAACAATAACCTTCATAACCTACCAACGTCCCCTTGGGCTGCCCCGTCCCGATTTAATTACCTGATCGTTTCGATTTTCGTTTCCAATGATCAAACGCCATTTTGACGCATACCAACAGCAGTGATATTAGATAAATAACAATATTTTCTTTAGTTGTTGGCCAACCAAATAAAAAAAACACAAATATCAAAAAAGCAGCAATCATTAAAAAGAGCACAAGAAGTTCAACAATCAAACGTTTCTTTCCATCTCTGTCAAATTCTGAATTAGCCAAGGGGAACACCTTTCTATTCTATGGCTTACAGCCACACTCAACAATACAGTTAATCATCATGCTTACGCCTGCAACAGTGGCTACTGTACCTAACACAGGAACAACTCCGGCCGCAGCTTTTTTCGCAGTTTCTTTTGCAAACTGTTTCACCGCCATATGTAGTGCTTGTTCCGCTGCGTGAACTCCAGCTTCTTTTGCCATCGTGAAACCGATGCACTTTGCTGAACACTCAGCATATGATTCAGTTTCAGTAATTTTTTGAGGATATGCAGGTATACACGCGCCCTGCCCGCCAGCCATCGGCTCATAATAATACCCAACTTGATTGCATGGGTTATCTGCATCAGGATAGCAAGAACCACCAACGACTGAATGCTGGGGAGGGCATCCATCCTTATTTAATATCGCTTTAAGCCCTAACGGATCAGTGTAATTAACCGGGTTGCCGTCAACATAATTATAAAGGTTTATTCCCCCCTCAAGCCCAATCGGATCCTTTTGGATAAACCTTCCAATCACCGGATCAGAAGTCCTCGCCCGGTAATAATACAGCCCCGTCTCCTTATCCCACTCCCTGCCAGTAAAGAGAAAAATCACAAACTAAAAACGCCGCGCCCCCCTGTAACATAGGGGTTCACGGCGTTTTTAGTTATTCGGATTGTCTTATATCAGGGACTTCCTGCCGGTTTAGTCTTTTGCTCTAGTTCAATAACATAACGACGCAAATCTTCTTTTGATTCCACCTTAAAACCCTTTATCCAAGGTACAAATTTAGATTTTAATCTCATGGCAGCGTCAAAATATTTTTCG
This sequence comes from uncultured Geobacteraceae bacterium, assembly GCA_964509295.1. Lineage (GTDB taxonomy): Bacteria > Desulfobacterota > Desulfuromonadia > Geobacterales > Pseudopelobacteraceae > JBGSQR01. Next base: position 189,031 of record CAZDWS010000010.1, read on the forward strand.
CTATCAGAATTTTTCTGCTTTTCATGCAAAACACCCAATTTAACATATGAAACCACTATGTCATGATAGACCTCTTGGGGAATATTATCTGACAGTCTATCCAGACGAAATTGTTTCTCTGCAAAATCTATAAAATGAGAAAGTGCAACAATCTTTGCATCATCAGTTTTATTTGAATTAAGTATTTCTTGTAATTGATTTGTTTTTAAAGCAAATTCACGTGCTTTTCTTGGTGGACCTGTTATGGAAAAAAATAAATATGTTGCAATAATGCAAAATGCCGATATTAACGCTATTATCCATGATGTTTTTTTCAAACTTTACCTCCTATTTACTACCTATTTCTAGGCACTTGTCCACGATTAGGTGGAATATACTGTTCAGGGTATGGGTTAAGTGGTTGACGTATTTTTTCATTCAACTTGAACCAGTCTTTAAATTGATTATATCTTTCCCACATTCCAAAGTACAAATCCAATAATGCCGGTGGGATACTATTACATACAGGAATTTTATTATAACACTCGTCAAACAAATGAGACGATACGTATGGCGATTTAGGTTCTTCTCCCCGCTCTTGACACTTCTCGATATCTTTATGTTTTTCTTTACATTCATCTACCTGCTCTTTACATTGCCTTGCTTTTTCCCACAGCCCGCTACCATCTTTGATAGTATTTGTAACTGGGTCGGTTCCTTCTGGATCGATAAAATTAACCGGATTTCCACTTACATAATTATAAATATTAACATCTCCACCCCTAAACCCAATCGGATCCTTCTGCAAAAACCTACCAATACTCGGATCATATGCCCTAGCCCTATAGTGGTAGAGCCCCGACTCCTTATCCCACTCCCTGCCAGTATACCCATACGGCTGGTTTAAGGTGCCGGTTTGTGTCGTATTCCCGAAACTGTCATAACTGTAGCTATTGACTGTTTTATGCGTACTATCAGTTATCGTCC
>CAZDWS010000011.1:0-150904 GCA_964509295.1 uncultured Geobacteraceae bacterium
CGCGACTTCCAGCGTGACAGGCTGGCACTCTAACCAACTGAGCTACAACCCCTCAAACAAAAACTTCTTGAAATCATTTACCGTTTACAGCTTCTTTCAGTGTTTTACCAGGTTTAAACTTGGGTACCGTGGCAGCTGGAATATTGATTTTTTTACCGGTCTGTGGATTCTGACCTTTACGTGCAGCGCGCTTTGCAGTACAGAAAGTGCCGAAACCAACCAGACTAAGTTTATCGCCCTTTTTAAGAGCAGCAGTTACGGTTGCAATAAAAGCAGCTACAGCTTTTTCAGCTTCTACTTTTTTCAGCCCGGAGTTCTCTGCTACAGCGCTAATCAGTTCAGCTTTTGTCACGATACACCTCCTGAAATTTGTGTAATTACAAAGCGAACTTGTGTTTACCAGATTTCTTCAGCTCCTGTCAAGGAAAATATCGCGCAAACATCCTGTTTATGGGCTATCAGAGATATTTAATTTTTAGAGATCTACTACCAAACTAAAAAAACAGAGCCTGCATATACACCAACATACTGATTTATCATGCTTTTTACTTATTTAACTTCAGGCAGCATCATTTACCAATTGTTCATAAACAACAATCGGTTTTTCCTTGTGAAAAATAACATCTTCACTAATTACTACTTCTTTTACGTTTGGCTGTGAAGGAACTTCATACATTATATCCAACATGGAGTTTTCAAGTATGGATCTTAAACCACGGGCACCCGTATTACGCTTAAGTGCTTCCTTGGCTATGGCAACGAGTGAACCGTCTGTAAACCTGAGGCGCACACCCTCCATATCAAACAGCTTTTGATATTGTTTGACCAGTGAGTTTTTAGGCTCTTTGAGAATCTGCACCATAGCATCCTCATCCAGCTCTGAAAGAGTTGCCAACATGGGCAGCCTGCCGATAAATTCCGGTATATAGCCAAACTTGAGCAAGTCATCCGGAGTCACATTATTTAGCAACTCACCTGTTTTCTTCTCAGAACGTTTCTTCACATCTGCACCGAATCCGAGACTCTTCATACCGATTCGTTGCTGAATGACAGTATCCAAACCGGCAAAAGCACCACCGCAGATAAAGAGGATATTCGTGGTATCCACCTTCATAAACTCCTGTTGCGGATGCTTACGACCACCTTTGGGGGGAATGCTGGCTACAGTACCCTCAATGATTTTCAGCAATGCCTGCTGAACTCCTTCACCAGAGACATCACGTGTCAATGAAGGTGATTCACTTTTACGGGCAATCTTATCAATCTCATCAATATAGATAATACCCTTCTGGGCACGCTCCACATCATAATCTGCAGCCTGTAAAAGGCTCAGGATAATATTCTCCACATCCTCACCGACATAACCTGCTTCAGTAAGATTTGTGGCATCCGCCATGGCAAACGGAACCTTTAGAATTCTTGCAAGTGTCTGAGCCAGAAGTGTTTTACCAGATCCTGTTGGACCAAGAAGCAGAATATTGCTTTTCTGCATCTCCACTTCACCTGGCTTGGCAACCGCTTCGATGCGTTTATAGTGATTATAAACCGCTACTGAAAGAACCTTTTTCGCCTTGTCCTGACCAATAACATATTCGTCCAGAACATCCTTGATTTCTCTAGGCTTGGGAAGTTTTTTCAGATCAGGCCCGAGAGTTTCTTCCAGCTTCATCTCTTCGGCGACTATATCGTTGCAAAGTTCGATACACTCGTCACAGATATAGACAGCAGGACCGGCAATAAGTTTTTTAACTTCTTCCTGACTTTTCCCACAGAAAGAACAAGTCAAATTTTCCTGATTTGTGTCTCTACGGCTCACGATGCGCCCCCCTCACCAGGCTTGCGGGTGAATATAGCGTCTATCAGACCATATTCTTTTGCTTCAACGGCAGACATAAAATAGTCTCTTTCTGTATCAGCCTCAACTTTTTCCTTTGGCTGCCCTGTAGTCTCAGCCAGTATGCCATTCAATTCATCCTTCATACGCAGGATTTCCTTTGCATGAATACTGATATCGGTTGCCTGCCCCTGAAACCCGCCAAGCGGCTGATGAATCATAATTCTTGAGTGACTCAGACTGTAGCGTTTACCCTTTTCTCCAGCAGCAAGAAGGAGCGCCCCCATTGATGCGGCCTGTCCTACACAGATAGTTGAAACAGGAGCCTTAATATAACGCATGGTATCAAAGATTGCCATGCCGGCAGTTACTACACCACCCGGGGAATTAATATAAAAATGAATATCCTTGTCAGGATCTTCAGCTTCAAGGAACAAAAATTGAGCAATTATAAGGTTGGCAACATTATCATCAACGCCACCGCCAAGAAAAACGATCCGTTCTTTCAACAGACGAGAGTAAATATCGTAAGCCCGCTCTCCACGTCCACTTTGTTCAACAACCATTGGGATATACATGATGCCCTTTCCAATGTCAGACCTTGTCTGACCACGAGCTAAACCGAATCAAAAACAGTCTTGCTATTATAATCTATTCTGGTTTTTGCACAACTGCATCTATCTCAGTAATAACTGCATTATCAATCAGTAAGCGGATTGCCTTATCTTCTTTCATCTCTGAAATCAGTGAGTGTTTACCATTGCTGTTAGATGAATAAAATTCTTTGATGCGGCCCAGCATTTCACTGTTTCCTGCTGCCATTTCTTCGTATTTATGCTCAATCTCTTCTTCACTGATGCTGATGTCTTCCTTTTCCACAAGAGCCATCAACAGCAAGCCACCTTTAACTTTTTCAACTGCCAGATCAGCAAAACGAAGACGGAAAGCGTCATCATCAAGACCCATCATTTCCATGGACATGCGCTGACTTTTCAGACGGTTTTTGAAGTTATCCAGCATATGCTCAATCTGGCGTTTAACCATTGAATTTGGTACATCAAGCGGGTTTTTGGCGACCAGAGCGGTCACAGCACGCTCTTTCAATTCCGCCTCGACACGGTCAAGCTCCTGTTTCTGGTGATATTCAGCCATTTTAGTCCGTAACTGCTCAATCGTTTCATAGTCACCGAACTGTTGAGCAAACTCATCATTCAGTTCAGGCAATTCCTTACGCTTGACATCTTTGAGCGTAACCTGAAAAACGCCTTCTTTACCTGCAGCAGCAGGTGTACGGTAAGCTTCAGGCAGTATGACCTTCACTTCTCTGGACTCGCCTATCTTCATCCCGACAAGTTGCTCTTCAAATCCTGGCATCAAAAGCTGTGCGCCAACCTGAACCTCAGCATTTTCAGCACTGTTTGTTTCTTCCGGGCAGCCTTCTACAGAAAATGAATAATCGACTGAAACCACATGACCATTTTCAACTGCAGTGCCTTCCTCGACAGGAACAAGCTGCGCCATATTTTCCTGCATGCGCTTGAGTTCACCCTCAATACTGTCAGGATTCAGGACATATTTCTCCTTGGTGATTTCAAGACCGGTATAATCCTTGAGAAGAATTTCAGGCATAACTTCAACCACGGCGCTATACTTGAAAGGTGTACCCTGTTTTACAATGCCGCTGTCAACTGTTGGAGTATCAATCGGCTCGATTTTGTTATCAGTCATAGCCTTGTAAAGCGTAGTATCATAAAAACGCCTCATGACATCTTCGCTCATTGCATCATTATATGTTCTCTTAACCAGTGCCATTGGTGCTTTTCCCGGACGAAAACCTTGCAGCTTGGCTTTTTTCTGTATTGCGGCAAAAGACTTTTCAATTTCTGCATCAACAAGTTCGGCAGGGATTTCAATATTAATTTTTTTAGTTACCGGATTAATCGTTTCGACTTGAACCTGCATTACGGTACCCTCACATTATTATGAATTTGATTCTTGAATTTTATAAACAGGATTTTTATAGCAAGCGGCATAAAAACAAATAAGCGGAGACAAGGAGAAGACGATAACAACTCGTTTTTATCGCGTAACTAACAGTAAAAACCTTTTACCAAGCAGATCAACCAATCATTGTCGTTATAAAATGGTGCGAGAGAGGAGACTTGAACTCCTATACCTTGCGGTGCCAGATCCTAAGTCTGGTGCGTCTGCCAATTCCGCCACTCTCGCTAATGCTAAATCCATTCTCTAAATTATACTATCTTGTAAAACCGTACAACCAGAATAATAAAAAATATGTGAAAAAAATCGATAGGTCAAGGATTTTATCTAAAAAATAAAAATAAATCAGCCGCCAGCCAGTTTTACACGAAAACCTCTTGCCTGCAACTCCTGTAAAAGCAGCTCACGATGGTCACCCTGAATTTCAATAATACCATTTTTCAACGTCCCGCCGCACCCGCAACGTTTCTTTAACGAACCGGCCAACTCTTTAAGAAGAGGTTCTGCAAGGGGAACACCTGTAATAACAATCACAGTGCCGCCGCCACGCCCTTTGACCTCACGCCTTAAACGCACGGTACCATCAGCCGGATAGGCGGTTGGTGTATGCTGAACCGCTTTTTTCTTTTCCTGGCTCACACGGCCCGTTTCGCAGGAGTATACCAGATTGGGGTTATCAGTTTTTTTCATATATCAGAAGTCTTTCCGACCCTATTTTATTTTCCCCAGTCACGGGAATAACGGAAGTCGCGGTCAATGGTCCGGTTGGAAACCTTGGCAATCACCGGCAGACGTCTCTTGAAATGTGAATTCTGAACTCTCATGTAAATAGTGTCAATAAACTCCGGGCTGAATCCGGCAACTTCCAGCTCATCTCTGGTCAGGCGTTGATCAACCATGCGATACAGCAGTTCATCGACCTGACGGTAGGAAAAACCAAGTTCTTCTTCATCCGTCTGTCCAGCCCAGAGATCTGCCGAAGGTTTTTTGTCAATTACCTCCTGCGGCACTCCCATAGCCTCGGACAATTGCCAGATCTGTGTCTTGTATAGGTCGCCAATGGGGTTGAGGGCACTGGCCATATCTCCGTAAAGTGTCCCATACCCCAGCAACAATTCAGTCTTATTACTTGTACCAAGCACCAGAGCGGAGAGAAGAGCCGAGTGATCAAACAGTATTGTCATACGCTCGCGAGCCATTTTGTTGCCGCGACGCATGTTTTCTGCATCGGGAAACATATCAAAATAGGCATCAACCATCGGCGTAATGGGAACAACCGAATAATTTACACCACAGGCCTGTGCCACAATCCTGGCATGAGCCTCGCTCTCCGGATTACTGCTTTTGTAGGGCATGCAGATAGCATGAACATTTTCCGGTCCCAGTGCCTCTGCAGCAATAAAAACGACCAGGGCCGAATCTATACCGCCAGACAACCCGAGAACGGCTTTTTTCACGCCGACCTTATGCACTTCATCCCGGACAAAACCGACCAGCAATTGCCTCAACAATTCAGTATTTGCAGACAGTCCCGCCATCACACACCCCTTTCCCGCTCGATGCGACGCAACTCCTGCATGGTTATGAACAGATTCTCGTCTCTTAACATAGGTGAAAAAATACGTTCGCGGCGCAATTCGCCTTCAGACACTTTTGCAGCGACAAAATCCTCGGCAAAGATTGCTCCGCGCACAGCCGACCGCCCGGCGGGATTAACATACTCAGAGCCTCCCCAGAAATTAACCCCGTCTTCGTAACCGACGCGATTGCAGTAAAGCACGCGGCAATTCAGGAACATGGCTGTTGTCGATATCAACTGCTGCCAGGCGCTGGCGGAACCTAGCTGCTCCCCTTCAACACCTCGTCCGGGACTGCTGGAGAGACATAACAAAGTGGTGGCGCCATCCATTGCCAGGATATACGAGGCAGACAGATGCCACATATCTTCGCAGATCAGCATGCCCATGCGTCCAAACTTGGTTTCAAAGGCCCTGAAGCGCTCGCCCCTGCCCATGTAACGCTGTTCATCAAACATGCCGTATGTTGGCAGATAAACTTTGCGATGCAGATGGCAAATTGCCCCGTCCTCAAGATAAAGAGCGGAGTTATAGAAAAGATAATCGTCTGTAACTTCAACAAAACCCACTGCAATAGAAATATTGCGCGAAAGCTCAATCAGTCTGGCGATCTCGGGTGAATCAATACGGCGCGCCACTTCAGGCACCAGATCCTTAAGAAAGTAGCCTGTCAAAGCCAGTTCCGGAAAAATGACCAAATCCGCTTTATCAGCAATAGCCTGCTTTATCTGCTGTTCAATCAACACCAGATTTTCATCAACACAACCAAGTTTTGGCTTGATCTGTGCCAGCACAGCATTAAAATTACCCATTACAACCTCCTGAAAACATCAGCCTGCAAAAAAATAAAACAATACACGAAGAACAATAAAACTTCAAATTTTCAAGTTCCACAAGCCCGATTTCTAAAAGCAGCTCTGGTAAACAGTATAAGTGCGTTAACGAAGTTATTATCTGCAAAAAAACGCAGAAAATAACTTCTAACTTACTAATATGCCAATTCAAATGCATTAATAATATGCTCAACCTTGTGCAGGCCATTGGCATCCAGAAGGATGGCAACCACATCGAACCTGGCATTCTGGTCATGCTGACGCTTTTTTGATAGCCAGGTCAGGGCTGCTTTTGATATCTGGCGCTGTTTAAAAGAATTAACCGCCAATTGCGGTACACCATATGACAAATTTTTGCGGGCCTTGACCTCAACAAACACCAGGCTTTTATCTGACGGATCACTGACAATGATATCAACTTCGCCGCCCTTGCAGCGAAAGTTACGTTCCAGAATTTTATAGCCCTTGCCAACAAGAAAATTGGCAGCAACCTCTTCCCCCAGACTACCGACCCCCTTGTTTCCTGACGGTAGAGAACCTGCCTGAACATCATTGTTACCCAATCCAAACCACCTCATGGCAATTCCCATAGAAAGCCGGCATCTTCAAAACAGCCATCCTGATTCAATCCACGAATCCGATAATACTTGCCTAACTGTTCCTCAAAAGCTTTCCTGTCAATGGGCGGAATCTCAATGCCATCACCGCTGCTGCCCGGTTCACTGAAAAAACGCTCGGGCAAAATGTCATCCAGACGCGAAAATCCATTAATACAATTATAAAAATGTTCAGTCAGACATATATTACGACCAATTCCAGCCAATTGCCCTGCTGAGAATTTCACCCCTGTAACAGCACTCAAAATCGCCGCATACTCTTCCAGACTGGTGGCCAAAAGCGCAAAACGACATATGGCCAGAGAGTCGGCTGCAGCAATTGTGTCCTCTGAAATAAAAATGATGCGGGCCTTGCCGGAAAGAGAAAAACGGTCTGTCGGAACCGGCTTACGCAGAATTTCATGTGCGATGGCATTTGCCTGCTGTTCACAGCCACCACGTGTACTGGTACAGTAAGACAGTGCAAGTCCATAGGCACCGCGCGGGTCATAAGCAGGCAACTCAAGGGATTTTACCGTCATTGACAGCTCAGGGTGCCCCAACTGTTCAGCCATCCTGCGCGAACCTTGAGCAAGCTGTTTGCCATCTCCACTACATAGAGCCATATCTTGCAACAACCCTGGCATTTCCTCTGTCGCTGCAAACCGCCCTCTGATTTCACCCCAAACCGCAATGGTTGCTGCAGCAGAGACCGCATCCATACCCACCTCTCTGCAAAACCTGTTTGACTCCAGAATACAGTTCAGATCTCCGATACCGTTTAAAGCGCCAAAATGAGAAAGCTCATCATATTCCGGCAACTGCTGACCATCATGACCGAACATTCTGCACTTTATCGAGCAATCACAGCAACTTCCGGAAAAAGCATCACAAGATGACTTAACAGTCGCTCCGGAATAATTTCCTGCCGCAGCAAAAAATGTCTGACTAAAATTTTCAGTCGGAGTCATACGGCGCTGTGACATCAGATCAACCATCAGAGCTGTTCCAAAATGTGAAATACCAAGCGGACCTGAAAGAAACTGGGAAGCGTCAAACAATCTGCTTACATCCTGACAGGCTGTTTTAAATTGATCCCCGTCTGCAATCTTAACTTCAGAATTACCAGCAACCACAACCGCCTTGAGGTTTTTACACCCCATAACAGCACCAAGCCCGCCTCTTCCGCTCTGATTGCCAAAACCAAAATCCACATTAGCAAACAGTACGCCATTTTCACCTGCAGGACCTATGGCAGCCACACAACCGAACTTTTCCAATGCGCTACGCGTAGTTGTTACACCGCTTCCCCACAAATCATCAGCAGGCAGTATTTCCACCTTTGTCCTGCTGATTGAAATAAAAACCGGAGAAGGGCTGCTTCCTGAGATCAACAGCACATCCTGTCCAGCCCCTTTCAACTGCAAAGGGAATGCCCCTACTGCGGTACAGTCAAATATGGTACCGGTCAAGGGAGAACGTGAAACCAGGGAGAGCTGATTGGATGCGGGAGCAGATGTGCCGCAGAGAGGACCGCAGGCAAAAATCAACGGCATTTGCGGGTCAAAAGGGTCCAGTTTGAAGTAATCACGCATCAGGCGTACAGCCAGACCTCGGCCGCCAAGATAACTTTCAAGCAAACTGGGCGGCAGCTCTTCACGCCACGCAATTGCCCTGGTCAAGTCAACATGAAGTATTTTGCCGGTCCAGCCAAATCCTGCCTTGATGGACATGCAGACTTACCTTTTTACTGGTTTATCGATCTTGGGCAGCACAATTACCGGTGTTTTTGCCGGACGATAGAGCAAAAATGTTTTACCCAGTATCTGGGCGATATCGGCGTTGCAAGCTTGAGACAATATCTCCGAAGCTTCATGTTTATCCAGCATACAGCTCTCCAGCAGTTTGACTTTTACAAGTTCATGGTAATCCAGCGCAGCATTGGTCTCAGCAATCAGTGCTTCTTCCACCTCTTTTTTGCCAATCTGGATCAGCGGTTTCAGTTTGTGGCCAAGAGCACGGAGGTGTCGTTTCTGTTTTCCGGTAAGCATTTTTATCTCCTTGTTTCCCAGCTTATTTATTCCTATTTTCATTCTGTATAGCATGACAACCTACTGCAGGCAAAGCAGTTTTGGTGTTTTGTAATATTGTGCTTTTGCTACAGTCTGGTGTCACCAGAGCAAAAAACGAATATACTTTGATTGACAACTATGCTACAAAAATAACTTTATGTAGTTGCTTTATCAAGGCAATGCCGCTCAGGCGGCCACCAGGAGCTTTGTGAATGAATCATGGTAAATACTCAATTTCAGCCGCTCTGACATCATTTAATTCGGAATCGGCTGTTTCAGATCCTGCATTAGCTAAAAAAACCAGCGCCAAAATCCATCATCTCCCCCCATCCATCTGGAAAAAGATGGTCGGTGACTCCAAAAGCCCGCTGGACAAGGCTATTGAGAGAACTCGCGACTTCTTTTTCCGTGAACAGCTGCCTGACGGTTACTGGTGGGCTGAACTGGAATCAAATGTAACCATCACTGCCGAATATATCATGCTGTTTCACTTCCTCGGCATGGTAGACAAGGTCCGTGAACGCAAGCTGGCCAACTATATCCTGAGCAAGCAAACAGCTGAAGGTTCATGGGCAATCTGGCACAACGGCCCTGGCGATCTCTCAACAACAATTGAAGCCTATTTTGCACTAAAACTGGCCGGATTTTCAGCCGACCATGCCGCAATGATCAAAGCCAAAGAGTTTGTTCTGGCCAATGGCGGCATAATCAAATCTCGTGTTTTCACAAAATCATTTCTGGCCCTTTTCGGAGAGTTTGCCTGGTTTGGCGTCCCATCCATGCCGATTGAACTGATGCTGCTGCCTGACTGGGCTTATCTGAACATGTACGAGTTTTCCAGCTGGGCGCGCGCCACCATTGTACCGCTATCAGTTGTCATGGCCGAACGTCCGGTTCGCAAAATTCCACCATGGGCGAGAGTTCAAGAGCTGTATATCCGTCCACCACGCCCGACAGATTACACCTTTACTAAAGAAGACGGCATCCTGACCTGGAAAAACTTCTTTATAGGTGTTGACCACCTGCTGAAGGTTTATGAATCCAGCCCGATCAGGCCATTCAAAAAGAAATCCATCGCTCTGGCTGAGCAATGGATATTGGATCACCAGGAACCAACCGGTGACTGGGGCGGCATCCAGCCGGCCATGCTTAACTCGATCCTGGCCCTGCACTGCCTTGGTTATGCCAATGACCACCCAGCTGTTGTCAAAGGATTGGAAGCCCTGGCCAATTTCTGTATTGAAGACGAGGAGAGCATTGTACTGCAGTCCTGCGTTTCTCCTGTCTGGGATACGGCACTGGCACTGGTTGCCATGCGGGAAGCCGGTGTTCCGGCCGATCACCCTGCCCTGACCAAAGCAGCCCAGTGGCTGCTGGATCTGGAAGTAAGGCGTAAAGGGGACTGGGCGGTTAAATCGCCGGAACTGGAGCCGGGCGGCTGGGCATTTGAGTTCCTGAATGACTGGTATCCGGACGTTGATGACTCCGGCTTCGTTATCATGGCCATCAAAGACATTAAAATCCGTGACAAGAAGCATAAGGATCAGGCTATCAAGCGCGGAATCGCCTGGTGCCTGGGCATGCAGAGTGAAAATGGCGGTTGGGGAGCTTTTGATAAAGACAACACCAAACATATGCTCAACAAGATCCCCTTTGCAGATCTTGAGGCACTGATTGATCCGCCCACGGCTGACCTCACAGGCCGCATGCTTGAGCTGATGGGTAACTTTGATTACCCGATCACTTACCCGGCAGCTGTAAAAGCACTGGAATTCCTTCAACGTGAACAGGAACCGGAAGGCCCATGGTTTGGCCGCTGGGGAGTTAATTATATTTACGGTACCTGGTCCGTTCTCTGCGGCCTGGAGGCTATCCGCGAAGACATGTCCAAACCTTATATCAGGAAGGCTGTCAACTGGATCAAATCCAAACAGAATATAGACGGAGGCTGGGGTGAGGTCTGCGAATCCTACTATGACCGTTCACTGATGGGCAGCGGGCCAAGCACCGCATCACAAACAGGATGGGCCCTGCTTTCACTGTTTGCTGCCGGAGAGGTTGATTCCAGTGCTGCAGCAAGAGGAATCGCCTACCTACTGGCAACCCAGAAGCAAGATGGCACCTGGGATGAGGAAGCATTTACCGGCACCGGCTTCCCTAAATTTTTCATGATCAAGTATCACATATATCGCAACTGCTTCCCTCTGACCGCTCTTGGCAAATATCGCCGACTGCACGTTGAAAACGGGTCTGCAAAATGAAAATTTGACAAGAAAAATGTATCAAGAGCTGGGGAGCCCCGGGTTTAGTACAACCGGGGCTTTCATCTTTTTCTGCTCTAATCAATCCACAGCTACATAACCAGCTGCGAAACATACTGTTTCCGGCTTTACCGAGTACATACAAATTACTATGAAAACATTTATCACCGGTGCAACCGGCTTCATAGGCGCCAACATCGCCAGAGAGCTGCTCAAAGATGGACATGAAGTCCGTGCGCTTGTGCGACGCGGTTCTGACATTTCAAATCTGACCGGTCTGGATATTGAACTATGGCAGGGAGACCTGCTTGACCATGACAGCCTGATGCAAGGTTTAAGAGGGTGCGACACACTTTTTCACGCAGCCGCAGATTATCGACTCTGGACACGTGCACCTGAAGAGATGTACCGAATTAATGTGGACGGAACTGCGGCAATCCTGGAAGCAGCACTGGTAAACGGACTATCCAAGGTCGTCTATACCAGCAGTGTGGGCACTCTGGGAAATCCTGGAGACGGAACACCTGGAACCGAGTCCACTCCGGTCGGCATGTCTGATATGGTTGGACATTATAAAAAAAGCAAGTTTATGGCGGAACGTGAGGCGGAAAAATTTATCGCCAGGGGATTACCGCTGGTTATTGTCAATCCCTCTACCCCGATCGGTCCGATGGATGTCAAACCAACCCCCACAGGCAAAATCATTGTTGACTTTCTCAAACGCAAAATGCCGGCCTATCTGGATACGGGACTGAACATCATTGCAGTAGAAGATTGCGCAAGAGGGCACATTCTGGCCGGCCAAAAAGGGCGCATCGGAGAAAAGTACATTCTGGGAAACACTAATCTGACTTTATGTGCTATATTTGATCAGCTTGAAGAAATCACCGGACTGCCTGCCCCCAGATTCAAACTTCCCTACACCCCGATTCTGCTGGCCGCCTATGTCAACGAGGGTATTTCAAAGATTACGGGCAAAGAACCATTGATACCCTTGGCGGGTGTTCAGATGGCTGCCAAGTTCATGTATTTTGATTCTTCAAAAGCTGTACGAGAACTGGGGCTACCCCAGAATCCTGTCAAAGAAGCTCTCAAACGCGCAGTTGAGTGGTTTAAAACAAATGGCTACGCGTAAAAGCTGTTCAAAGTTCACAGTTCAAGGTTTTTAGTTTGGACCACGAACCACGAACATTGAACCACGAACAGAAGTTAACTGAGGTTCTAATGTTACTCGAAAAAATCAACACCCCTGCAGATCTTAAAAAACTGAAGCCTGAACAGTTGCCGCTTCTGGCTGAAGAGGTTCGCAAGTTCCTACTGGATACCGTATCCAAAACCGGCGGGCACCTGGCGTCCAACCTGGGTGTAGTTGAACTGACCATTGCCTTGCACTACTGCTTTGACTCACCAAATGACAAAATTGTCTGGGATGTGGGTCATCAGGCCTACACCCATAAAATACTGACCGGCAGAAGAGGCACTTTCCACACCCAGCGCCAGTATAAAGGTATCTCCGGGTTCCCGAAAATCAGCGAGTCTGAACATGACTCGTTTGGTGTCGGCCACTCTTCCACCTCTATCTCGGCTGGTTTGGGCATGGCTGCAGCGGCCGGCCTGTCCGGCAAAAAGACTCATGCCATTGCCGTTATCGGCGACGGTTCCCTGACCGGGGGCATGGCATTCGAGGCATTGAACCAGGCCGGACATCTAAAGAAAAACCTGATTGTCATCCTGAATGACAATGAAATGTCCATTTCAAAGAATGTGGGCGCTTTTTCATCATTTATTTCCCGTAAAATGAGCGGACAGTATTATCGTGACCTGAAGAAGGAGATGCAGAACCTTTTGCTGCATATTCCCGCCATTGGCACCGATATTCTGCACTTTGCCAAACGGGCTGAAAATTCCCTGAAAGGATTTCTGACACCCGGTGCCCTCTTTGAAGCCCTCGGCTTCGATTATATGGGACCGCTGAATGGCCATGACCTGCCGCAGCTGATCGAAGTATTCAAAAACGTCACTAAACTCGACGGCCCTATTTTGCTGCATATTATGACCACCAAGGGCAAAGGGTACAAACCGGCGGAAGACACACCGGCAAAATTTCACGGCGTAGCTGCTTTCGATATTGCCACCGGAACCGGTGCAGCAAAGTCCTCCACAAAATCCTATACGGAGGTTTTCGGCGATACGATTGTGGAACTGGCAAAACACGACCCGAAGATTGTCGCCATAACAGCCGCCATGCCTGAGGGAACCGGGTTAAAAAAGTTCTCTGAGACTTTCCCGGATCGTTTCTTTGATGTGGGAATCGCAGAACAGCATGCCATGACCTTTGCAGCCGGCCTGGCTGCAGACGGTTTCAAACCGGTAAATGCCATTTATTCAACCTTTGTTCAGCGTGCCTATGACCAGGTATTTCATGACATCTGCCTGCAGAAGCTGCCGGTAACAATCGCCATGGACCGGGCAGGCCTTGTGGGAGATGACGGACCGACACATCATGGTGTAATGGACTACTCCTACCTGCGCCATTTACCCGGCATCACGCTGATGGCTCCTAAGGATGAAAACGAACTTCAGCACATGCTGAAAACCGCCATCTACTCAGGCTCACCCATGGCCCTGCGTTACCCGCGCGGAACCGGCTACGGAGTGGAGCTTGACAAGAACATTCGAACACTTGAGATTGGCAAGGGCGAGATTCTGCTGGATGGAAGCGACTTGTTTATCATTGCCATAGGATCCACAGTTTACCCCGCTCTTCAGGCGGCAGAACTGCTAAAAAAGAACGGTATCAGCGCCGGTGTTGTCAATGCCAGGTTTATCAAACCGCTGGATGCTGAACTGATTATATCCGTAGCTCGAAAGACGGGAAAAATTATCACTGTTGAAGAGAATCTGCTGCAGGGCGGCTTCGGCAGCGCCATACTGGAACTTCTTTCAGACAACAAACTCCAGAATATCAAGATCAAACGTCTAGGCATACCGGACAGCTATATTGAACAGGGCAGCCAGGCCCAGCTAAGAAAAGATCTGGCCATAGATGCCGAAGGGATAGCAATTGCCGCTGAAAAGTTCACCCGTTCATAAATAACGAGCATAATTTTAATATTGTCTATAAAGTAGTGCTGTAAAATATTGCAAACAGAGTAACACTCGAAAGGAATTTATTCAGATGCGTTTCCCCATGCGACTCAACTATGATTTGACCAAATACATAATGAGCAACAAGCTTAACAAGGTCGAGAAATACCCTTTAGTACTGATGCTGGAACCTACCCACCTCTGCAATCTGGCCTGTTCTGGCTGCGGGCGAATCCGTGAATATGCAGACTCCATCAAAGAGATGATGTCTCTCGAAGAATGTCTGCATTCGGTGGACGAATGTCCTGCTCCGGTTGTCACCATAACCGGCGGCGAACCTTTCCTGTATCCCCACATCTTTGAACTGATCCAGGGCACACTGGATAGGGGTAAACATATTTACCTCTGCACCAATGCCCTGCTGCTAGAAAAAGCTCTGGATACACTGAAGCCGCATCCGAACTTCACTCTAAATATCCATATGGACGGCCTGGAAGAAACCCACGACCGCATCCTGGAACGTAAAGGCGCCTTCAAGATTGCCATGGCAGCCATCAAAAAAGCAAAGCAGCTCGGTTTCCGAGTCTGCACAAATACAACCATTTTCAATGAAACAGACCTGGTGGAAATAGAAATGCTCTTTACCCACCTGGAAGAGATCGGAGTAGATGGCCTACTGGTAGCCCCGGGTTTTGGCTATGAAGCAGTCGGTGAAAAACTGTTCCTGGAAAGACGCGACATCGAACGCAAATTTGCCGCTGTCTATGAAATGAGCAAAAAACACCGTTTCTTCTCAACTCCCATGTATCTGCGCTTCCTCAAAGGTGAAAAGAAACTGGAATGCACACCGTGGGGCAACCCGACCCGTAACACACAAGGCTGGAAAGCACCCTGTTACCTGATCACCGATGCCCATTATCCAACTTACAAAGAGATGATGGAAAAAACCGAATGGGAAAAATACGGCGTAGGCAAGGACAGCCGCTGCGCCCAATGCATGATGCATTGCGGATTCGAACCTACAGTCGTCAATGAGATCGGCAAAAGCTGGAAAGACATTTGGGAAATGTTTATCTGGAATTTGACCTAGGCTTTTCATGTCCCTAACGCTTTTAATTGGCGTTAGTTCGGTTACTGCAAGTTGCATAATAATAAAAGCCCGCTGCATCTTTAATACAGATACAGCGGGCTTTCTATTACTGATTCAGAAAACTCCAGATATAGTCATTTGCACTAAAATCCATCAGCGGGACATCGCTTTTTGCCGCCAGAGAACGGACACCGCCGGGCCAGGAATGACCGCCGCCGAATACTATTTCATTTGTGGCATCGTATACGTTTATTGGATCTACTTTGCATAAGGTCACGCGAGATGAGGGTATAGTGATGTTCACGGGTACTGTGTAGTGGTAACAGGTTGTGGTGGCCGTGACTCGCTCTACTGCAGCCTGGGCTGTGACATTGTTGCGGGTGCGCCAGTCTGCTATGGCAGATTCCACCGGATAGTAAGAGGTGGCTGATAATCCGTCACCGATGCCGCCGGCATAGGGGTAATTGAGATCGTTGGTGGCGTGAATATGCAGGATCGGGATAGGCCGCGACGGAGTACATGTAAAATAGCGGTTCAAATCCTGATCAAACTCTGCAGAGGCGCCGCCGACTGCAGCAACACCGGCAATCCGGTCTGCAACCTCGCAGGCCAGGCGGTGCGACATCATGCCGCCGTTGGAAAAACCTGTGGCATAAATCCGAGTTGCATCCACATTGTAGGTTGCCGAAATATCGTCCAGCACCATATTTGCGTACAGCACATCATCAATATTATTAGTTTTGGCATATCCGCAACAAGAACCGGCATTATATGTCTGAATGACGCCACTCCCTTCAAGAAAGGCAATAAACAGTTTCTGTTTATGCGCCAGCTTTACCAGTTGACTCGTGGAAGCCTGAATAAGTGCACTTCCTCCACCGCCATGCAGCGAAAGCAATGCCGGGCGTGCGCTGGTATCAGCTCCCGTATCCGGAATGTAAATGGAATAGGAACGAGATCCCTGCCCGACCACATTGACAGAACGGTTTATCCATGTGCCGCTGGCCTGAACCGACACCTGGCTCGTGGAGGCCTGATAACTGGCCGAAATTACCGAACTGCACGTACTCACACCTGTTACAGTCCCGCCGGTGTTAACCGTGACACAGGACGGGTTAGATGATGTCCAGGTTACGAGGGCCGGATCCACATATGTCGGATAAGGATCAGCTACGCTGGCCTTGAGCGCCGGAAAGATGTTTACGGACTGTCCGACTCCGATCACTGTGCTGACCGATGGTTCCAGCCATAAAGGCATTGTATTGTTGACAGTAATTGAGACCGGGAATGAGACAGAACCGGCACTATTGGACGCAGTTACCGTATAATTTGCCGTTGCGCTGGTCACTGCGGGATTGCCGGCAATCATACCTGTCACCGCATCCAGGGCCAGCCCTGTAGGTAACGGCGGTGATACGCTGTAACTTGTAACGGTACCGGTTACAGTCGGACCCAATATGGAAATCGGCGTGTTGATGGTATATATCTGAGGAGTCGAATATGACAAAGCTTCCGGCTTTGAAACTCCGTCGCCCCCATCTCCACCCTTGCAGGAAACAACCATCAAAAGTCCGGTCAAAGCCAATGCCTTCAAAAGGTATCCAAATACTTGTCTTGCCATGAAAGTCACCCGTGCTGTAAAACTCTGTCAGGTAACCAGAGATAACAGATTATTGGATTAGATCCGCCCGTTTAGAACAGAATAGTAGTACTGATTACTATAACGAATAACTTTCAAATACGTTGACATGATTGTGTGAAAAAAGTCTGTGATTGAAAAAAGAGGCGAGATTTGCTGACAACGAATAAGAGTTCCAAAAAAATAGCCCCGTTTCTGACGGTTAATAACCATTTGCCATTCAGAAAATTTATCCTCAAAAAAATGAAAACCCCGACTAAAAAGACGGGGTTTGTCAATGGTCCAGGCTGCCTCAAACGGGCAGCCTAAATATATTAACTAATCATATTAAAACTAAACTCTATTTCCGATCACGTGACAACATATTCTGCAGCAGGTTACAGACAAGATCCCGTGTTTCTCTGGAATCAGCGGCATTATCAGAACTGCTGCCTGTATTTTTAAAAATACGCAGCATTCCGTTGATCGGTCCAGTAATTGATTTGGTAATCCAGGTTGCTATACCCAACAGAATACCGACAACAATCAGACCCAGAATTGCATTCCACTTGAGAAATGAGGTTTTCAGTTGGTTAAAATAGTCTTCTTTATTTACCCCTGGCACAACAAACATATTCCACTTTTTAATGTATTTGAATGCAACGATCTTTTCCTGACCTGTACTAACCGCCTTATATTCGAATATCCCGCCTTCTTTCTTTTGCCTGATCTGATCAATATGCGGCTGTCCGGAAAGGTTTTTGCCCTCACTTGTTGAATGCACAGTCAAAACACCGCTGTCGTTCATCAAAAAAACGTAGCCGCTTTTGCCAAGTTTGATCGAGTTGATCATTTTCTTAAATTCAGGCTGCTGTATGGCTTCGGGATTAGTGTTAGAGATGTAGGTCAGATTTTTTTCAAGCGATTCAGCTACAGTGGAAACGTCATTGTACATGATCTCCTTGATCGAACCAACGGCAATGAAATACGAAAAGGTCACACTGATTGCCAGCAAAACGGCACTGGCTCCGGCAAAAAAAACAAGTTTAGATTTTATTGTATTCAGCATTTGCACTCCCCCATCTGTTTAGTTGATAGCAGTATAAGAATAATTAAATATTTATCGTGACAAGTGTTGTTACAAACCGGCAAACGAAATGTCTTTTGTGAACATTCCACTGGTAGCTGATTCAACAGTAAGGAGGTCACCAGGCCTGGCCTCCAAAGCTTCAGAAGCGGCCAGCGTCAGGGCAATTTTATCATCCAGTAACTGTCCCGGTTCGGACCTGCTGAGCCTGATCGAAAAAATCTTGCTCTTATTTGTGACCTTATTTGTAATCTTCAGTTTTTTGATAGGCGCCGGGATGGATAATTTTGTGAGATACTGAGCCAGTAGCTCACTTATGGCGGCCTCTTCTTTCATCTGATCCCATTGAATTTTGGATGAAGCGGTCATGGAATCTACTATAAGTATGACGCCTTTTCCATCTCTGCGCAGCTCCTGTGTTGTTGACACCTGAGGAGCAACAGGCAACGGTGCGGTCGGCTGAACCGGGACAGGAGAATCTCTTGCTGATAGAATGGATTTTTCTAGTTTTTTCTGAGCAACACTCAGTGACATGTTAAAAAGCTGAAGATTAAGCTTTTGTTCGCAAATCAGCAGTAGAAAGCCGCCTTGTAAAGGCTTTACAATAATTCTGTTATTGCTGAATCGTAAGTCCAGCAAGCTAACGCCACCGGTGGCCTCGTTAATTCCTACCAAACTATCGGCAATCAGATCTGCAGCATCTTGAAATTTTTTATTGTCATAGGCAGTCGGCAATGCCCGGCAAAGCAATTTGCCATCCACATCGCAAAGTAAACTTCCATAAACTCCCTGAATTTTGTTTATCTGCTCTAAAACAACCTCCATACAAAATCCCTCCAAATTTTACATCATTTTTCAAGAGTGGACTTCAGTTAAGTTTCATAACACTGTTTAATCACATATATTTGGCGGGATATTCACACAAACCCTATAATAATGCAATAGTTAATTAATACAGCCTATCTAATTAACGCTTAAAGAGTAAATAATGAGTCTACAGGAACATTACGACAAAACACTGTTATACAGAAACACACGATGGGCAAAATAAAACTGAGGTAAGTTAAGTTTGAGTTGATGGGGTGATTATGTAAAGCGTGGAGCTATTAATTTATGTGATCTAAATCACAATCTACAAAGTATTTCATATGACTGAAATAATTTTCACAGTATTTCTATCTGGCTCGACCTGACGATGATCACCTCCTGCCTGAAATGCAGCTCCAGCTTTTCCCGGAACTCTTTCCACCACTTGCGGTCCAGTTTTTTTGCCATTACTTCATATATGACAATCTCATCCCTTACTGCAGAATTACTACCTTCTTTCCATAACCCTTCAGCAGGAGATCTGACATATGTGGTGATTCCACCAAACTGCTCCGTAAGCTCATCTCTCACCTGCAGATACATTGACTGGGGAAAGGGATGACCTTCGTTGTCGCACAGCGGCAGTAACAGTTGTATCAAGTACATGGAATCACCTCTTTGGGGGTGGACTGATCATTGCATCATCAGACTATCACATGGTAATGTACTGTCATATTGTAACGCACTTATCATCAATGCATAGGAGGATTTATGTCTGATACATGTAAAGGCTGCCCCCAGGCAGAACCGGATTTTGACCTTGAAAATAAGGACAACACGGCACAGCCATTTTGTAAAAAATGTACCAGGACGATCACCATCAACCCCTCAACCGATGCACACAAATTTGTCTCACTGATCGGATTTTTAAGCGCAACCAAAAAGTCTTAGTATAAGCCCTAACATCCAAACCAGACATGGAGCTATTGTGACAAAATACATCGTCGCCATCGATCAGGGCACTACCAGCACTCGCTGCATGATTTTCAACCATTCCGGTGAGACGGTTGCCATTCATCAGCTTGAGCACGAACAGATTTATCCTCAACCGGGATGGGTGGAACATGACCCGCAGGAGGTCTGGGTACAGACCTGCGAATCGATTCATGGCGCCATGGGCAAAGCCGGTCTTACTGCAAAAAACATTGCTGCTGTCGGAATCACCAATCAGCGGGAAACAACGCTAGTGTGGGACAGGCGGACCGGAATACCTTATTACAACGCCATTGTCTGGCAGGACACCCGCACCGATACAATCTGCCGTCAACTGGCCGAAAATGGCGGTCAGAATCGTTACCGCAGCAAAACCGGCCTGCCGCTGGCCACCTATTTTTCCGGCCCCAAGATCAAATGGATTCTGGACAACGCACCGGGCGCACGAGAAGCGGCAGAAAGTGGAAATGCGTTATTCGGCAACATGGACAGCTGGCTGATCTGGAAACTGACCGGTGGCCCGGACGGGCGGGCCGCACATATCACCGATGTATCCAACGCCTCCCGTACCATGTTGATGAATCTGGAGACAATACAGTGGGACGCAGAGATTCTGAATGACCTTAACATCCCCGCTTCGGTGCTGCCGCAGATCCGCCCTTCAAGCGATCCGGACTTTTACGGCTATACTCGCCCTGAAGGGCCATTCGGCGGCGAGATCCCGATCTGCGGCGACCTGGGGGATCAGCAGGCCGCCACGGTCGGCCAAACCTGCTTTGATGTAGGTGAGGCAAAAAACACCTACGGAACCGGCTGCTTCATGCTGCTCAATACCGGCACCGAAATCGTCCAGTCCAATCATGGCCTGCTGACCACCGTCTGTTACCAGTTCGGCAAAGACAAACCTGTCTACGCCCTGGAAGGTTCTGTCGCCATCACAGGAGCGCTGGTACAGTGGCTGCGTGACGGCATGGGACTGATCGAGACTTCTGCCGACGTGGAGAACCTGGCCCGCATGGTGGAGGATAACGGTGGTATGTACTTTGTACCGGCCTTTTCCGGCCTGTTCGCCCCCTACTGGCGCAGTGAAGCACGTGGTATGGTTATCGGCATGACCCGTTCAACTACGCGCGGTCATTTTGCCAGAGCAGCACTGGAAGCTACCGCCTACCAGACCCGTGAAGTGGTTGATGCCATGGAGGCTGACTCCGGTGTAACATTGAAGTCACTCAAAGTGGATGGTGGTATGACCGCCAACAACCTGCTGATGCAGATCCAGGCCGATGTGCTGGGCGTACCGGTCATCAGACCCGGGGTATCCGAAAGCACAGCATTGGGAGCCGCCTATGCCGCCGGTCTGGCAACCGGCTACTGGCAGAACATTACGGAGCTGAAACAAAACTGGAGAGTTGACAAAGCCTGGGAGCCAGCGGCTGATAACACCATGCGCAGCGGAAATTACGCCATGTGGAAAAAGGCTGTTTCGCGGACTTTTGATTGGCTGGAGTAATTTGTCGTTAGCAACAGATAAAAACCTATCAGATAAAAAAATGGTATTTCCGACTGAAATCTTATAAGAAGGAATCATTGTTATTTCATGATCGGAACCAAAGAGTGCTTAATACAGAAATACGGTCAAATAAACTGTTGTCTGCCAAACAGTTCAGCTGCCTGATCAGTTTCATCAAACTGGCGCTCATCGTTTCACTACTGCTTTGCCTTCCTGCAGTCACCCTGGCCACACAACCCAAAAGCTTGATCATCGTAGGCGGTGACAACAACTACCCACCCTACGAATTTCTCGACTCCGATGGCAAACCATCCGGCTTCAATGTTGAACTGACTCAGGCTATTGCTGAAATCATGGGGCTGAATGTCAAGATTCGACTGGGCAAATGGACCGACATGCGCCATGCCCTGGAAAACGGGACCGTGGACATTCTACAGGGAATGGTCCCTTCAGAAGAACGTAACAAGGTATTTGATTTCTCTCCGCCCCATTCCATTATCAACTACTCGGTTTTTGGTCGTCGCGGATCGCCGCAGATGATTGACATCAGTGATCTGCGGGGCAAGGATGTCCTGGTTCAGAATCGCGGCATCATGCATGACTATCTGATCGAAAAAAAGGTCGGCGCCAACCTTTTCCTGGTTGATACGCACAATGAAGCCATGCGTCAACTGGCAGCCGGCAAGAGAGATTATGCCCTGGTCGGTAACCTGCCGGGACTTTACCTAAACCGGGAACTGGGGCTTTCCAATATTGTTCCGGTTGGCAGGCCGCTGGCCGGTCAACCTTACGCTTATGGAGTAAAAAAAGGTAATGATGAGCTGCTTTCCCAGTTTAGCGAAGGGCTGGCAATCCTCAAAAACACCGGGCGCTACAAGGTTATTTACGACAAATGGCTGGGTGCTCTGGAGCCGCCACCGGTTTCATGGAGCAAGATTTTCAAGTACGGCGCCATTTCCACATCACCATTTATTTTGATTCTGATCGGCATTGTTGTCTGGAACAGAACCCTGCGCAGAGAAGTTGCCAGTCGTACGGAAAAGCTGCAGGTTCAGCAGCAACAACTGATTCAGGCCGACAAGATGGCCTCGCTCGGTATTCTGGTCTCCGGTGTTGCCCATGAAATCAACAACCCCACCGGACTGCTGCTGTATAACCTGCCTGTACTGAAAAATGTCTATCAGGTCACCGAAGCACTTCTGGAAGAACGCTATCAGCAGGAAGGCGACTTTATGATTCGTGGACTCAGGTATTCGCAGATTCGTGGTGAGATACCGCGCATGATCGAGGAAATGCAGGAGGGGGCCAACCGAATCAAGCGGATTGTGGAGGATCTAAAGGATTTTGCCCGGCAGGACAACTCCAAGCTGGATGAATCAATCTACCTGAACAACGTTGTCAGGGCCTCCATCAGACTGGTTGACAACTCCATAAAAAATGCTACAAACCATTTTACCGCCGACTATGGAGACAACCTGCCGCCATTCAAAGGCAACTCGCAACGCATCGAACAGGTTATTGTAAACCTGATCCTGAATGCCTGTCAGTCCCTGCAAAATCCTAACAAGGGAATCTGGCTGGCAACCCTGTATGATATTGATAATGACGAGCTGATCCTGAAAATTCAGGATGAGGGCGTGGGAATTGAGGAAGAAAACCTGCCGCATATTTCCAACCCTTTTTTCACAACCAAAAGAGACTCAGGCGGAACCGGACTGGGCCTGTCTGTTTCGGATACAATTATCAAAGAGCATAATG
This sequence comes from uncultured Geobacteraceae bacterium, assembly GCA_964509295.1. Taxonomy (GTDB): domain Bacteria; phylum Desulfobacterota; class Desulfuromonadia; order Geobacterales; family Pseudopelobacteraceae; genus JBGSQR01. The sequence goes on from CAZDWS010000011.1 coordinate 23,125, forward strand.
GCCGGATGGTTTTCGAGTCAGTTCCCGGCGAGGGAACGACTGTTTGCGTCTCACTTCCGATCCTGAAAGGATAGCAATACTATGATTGACGCCCTGTTTCCTGCATACGGAGTTCTGCTGGTCGATGATGAAGAAGCCTGGCTGCGCAGCCTGAGCATGACTCTGGCCATGTCCGGCGGCATCAACAACGTTGTGCGCTGCAGCGATAGCCGGCAGGTTATGGATATCCTTAAACAGCAGAAGATCGGGCTTATCATGCTGGACCTTAATATGCCTTACATCTCCGGTGAGGAACTGATACCAAGGATTATTGAAGAGCATCCGGAAATCCCGGTAATTGTAATCAGCGGCCTGAACCAGGTGGAAACAGCTGTTGAGTGCATGAAAAAGGGGGCTTTTGATTTTTTTGTTAAAACAGTCGATGAAGAACGACTTGTCCAGGGAATTCAACGCGCCATCAGAATGATCGACCTACAACAGGAAAACCGGGAGATGCGGTCACGCGTTCTCAGCGACAGACTGGAATATCCCGAGGCTTTTACAGATATTATATCAGTGGACAAGGCCATGTTTTCTATCTTCAAATATATTGAAGCGGTGGCTAAAAGCAGCCAGCCGATACTGATTACCGGCGAGAGCGGAGTTGGCAAAGAGCTGATCGCCAGGGCGGTTCACAAACTAAGTAATCGGAGTGGAAAGCTGGTTTCAGTCAATGTTTCCGGCCTGGATGACACCGTTTTCAGTGATACTCTTTTTGGTCATACCAGAGGAGCCTTTACCGGAGCGGACTCAGCCCGCAGCGGCATGATCGAACAGGCGACAAACGGTACTCTTTTTTTGGATGAAATCGGCGATTTGAGCATCGCTTCCCAGGTAAAACTGCTCCGCTTACTTCAGGAATGGGAATATTTTCCGGTCGGCAGTGACATTCCCAAACGTATGAATGCGGGAGTGGTTGTCGCAACCCACCATGACCTGGCAGCAAAACTCCCTACGGGTCAATTTCGCAAGGATTTTTATTACCGCCTCTGCGGACACCATGTACATATCCCCCCCCTCCGGGAAAGACCGGATGACATTCCGCTCCTGTTCGACTTTTTTCTGGAACAAGCGGCCAGCAAGCTTGAAAAGAAAAAACCGACAGTCCCCAAAGAACTCTATGTACTGCTGGCCAACCATCCTTTTCCCGGAAATATCCGCGAATTGAAGGCAATGGTTTACGATGCCATGAGCCAGCATCAGGCCCACATGCTTTCAATGGATTCATTCAGGAAAGTGATCAACAAAAAAGTAACCTGCAGCAATTCAGACTCTGAAAACAGTTCAAAGGAGCGGCAGGTTTTTATTCCCCACGAACCACTGCCTGCACTGCATGAGATTGATGAACTGCTGATAGCTGAAGCCATGAGAAGAGCTGAAGGCAACCAGTCCATTGCTTCTCGGCTGATCGGCATTTCCCAGCCGGCACTCAGCAAGCGGCTGAAAAAGAGCTTTGAAATACATTAACCTGCCTGACTATGGCGGTTTACCACACTGTAAACCGCTATAACCACACACCCCCCATAACTTTTCACTCACACCACAAGTATCTATTTTTACAGACTATTAGCACCTCTTCCAACTTAAACACCCCCCAGGTTATACCCCCCTGCACCTTTCTTAATTTTTGAAAGCTTTTTAATATGTCGCAATTTCGCCGACTTGACAATTTTATCTGGTCTTGGCAATCCAATTGCAAAGATCTCTTGTATAAAATCGTTATAAAGTCAAAACCGACTAGAGGAGCAATACAGGGCAGTTAAATATCACATGGAATGAGGGGGAAAAATCATGAAACAACACAACAAGCTTTTGATGGGATTTGTTCTTGGCGTAGTTACTGGACTAATCGGGTATTATTACATTCCGGTTAAAGAGTTTGCATTCATGAAAGGCGTTATTGATGTATTTACTCTTACAGGCTCTATTTTCCTGCGGCTGATTTTCATGGTTGTTGTTCCACTGATTGTATCGGCTCTGATTATTGGTGTTTTTGAGCTTTCCAAAGGCAAAGGTCTTGGAAAAGTTGCCAGCAAAACCCTCGGTTTTACGCTGGTATTCAGCTCAATAGCCGTTATGCTGGCCATCAGCCTGACCAAACTTCTGCAACCGGGTGCCGGACTCGTATTCGACAAGGTTGCCATGGCTTCCAGTCAATCTGTTCTGTCAATCCAGAAAAATGTTGCCGCTGTATCTAACAAGGCCTGGTACTCCTACATTGTTGACCTGCTACCTCAAAACCCGATTGATGCTGCTGCCAGAGCTTTCCAGGGCGAGATTATTGCTCTGATGGTCTTTTCTCTGATCTTTGGCTATGCCTTGAGCCTGACCTCTAAAGAAGGTGAAGACAATGTCTTTATCAAGATGCTGGAAACAATTTTTGACGCATCGCTTAAAGTTATCGATTTTGCTCTGATGCTGGCACCTTACGCAGTATTCTGTATCGTATTCAAAACCTGCTACACACTGGGAGCAGGATTCCTGCAGAATGTGGCCTACTACGCCGGCGTCGTTGTCCTTGGCTTGCTGATTCAATTCTTTGTTGTTTACGGTATTGCACTGAGTACCTTCGGCAAGAAATCTCCGCTTAAATTCATAACCCAGTGTCAGGAAGTTTTCCTCTATGCATTTTCAACAGCCTCATCGAATGCAACCCTGCCTGTCGCTCTTGAAACAGCAGAAAGAACATTGAAACTGCCACCTAAGATTTCCAGATTTGTTTTGACCATTGGTGCATCTGCCAACCAGAACGGTACGGCACTTTTCGAAGGTGTAACTGTTCTTTTCCTGGCTCAGGTCTACGGTATTGAGCTCTCGCTCGGCAGCCAGGTAATGGTTGTCCTGATGTCGATCCTGGCCGGCGTTGGTACAGCCGGTGTTCCTGGTGGTTCGCTGCCGCTGATCGTAATCCTGCTGACCCAGGTTGGTATCCCCGCAGAAGGTATCGGCCTTATTCTGGGTGTTGACCGCTTCCTCGACATGTGCAGAACCACACTGAATGTGGCTGGCGACCTGGTTATTGCTCAATGCGTCAGTGCAAGTGAACCGGAGTATCTAGAGATGCAGGCAGCTGAAGTTACGACAGAGGCGGCATAATAGTTAGACACTTGACCAAAAGAAAGGGTAGATAAATTATCTACCCTTTCTTTTGGCTACTACTTTGAATCAAACTTGGAATGAACATGGCAACATTAAATTTGTATCCACTCAACAGGCCGTACTTTTTAAAATGAATTGTGCAATAAAGAAGAAGGGTCTTAATCTAGAAGATAACAAGCCGACATGAGCAGCTTTTTATATACGAAAAATAGATAAAGGAGACGGTTGTGGCTAAAAAATCCTCACACCCAGTTGAATCATCTATCACAGGAACAGAAGATAATTTTACCTGGCTGAAAAAAGAGATGCACCCCTACTTCTTCGTTGCCATGAGTGACGAACCGGAAGCCATGGGTATCCTGAAACGTGAACTTGGTGTGCTGAAATACAATCACCGTCTGATCCTGGCCGACCGGGAAAAGACCCTGATCATGGCCATGGCCAACATGCCCGGCACCCTGTATGAATCCATCAGCCGTTTCCGCGAGCGTGAAATTTCCTACGCCATGATAGCGCACTCCGATTCTCCTTTGCCGGATATGCAGCAGACCCTGGAAATTCAGAGATTTGAATTTGACCGCAAGTCAAATCAGGACATATTAAACGGTAAAGAAGTTATCATTCCGGAAGGAATCCGTAACCCCATCCAGGCTGAAGCAAAAAAACAATTCACAGAATTCAATCAGAAGGAATTCGACAAATTACTGAGAATCATCTGGCTTAACAATGAAAACTACATCCGAATTTCTCCTCCAATAAGAGTCGCGCGCCTGCTTAATCTTTTCCGAAAAGCCAACCAGGGCGGCGGACTTCACCTGGACGTGGAACAGATGGAAGAAACCGACGAGTCAAGAATCACCTTTGCTGTTGGCAACCCACCCCAAAAAGACTTTCTGTTGCAGGTCATGGAGGTATTCAAACGGCTGGGACTGGGTGTCAACCGGGCCTACTGTCTGAATATTTCCAATGGCATCCACCCCTACTTCCTGGGAACATTCAACGTAAAGGTGCAAGGTTCAGTCCTGGACAAGGACTCGGATCTGTTCCGTCGTCTGCAGGTCGAGTTATATAACACCCAGATCCTAAATGTCAGCTCCTATACCTATAACGAATTTGTCACCAACAACATCATCAGCGGTGAAGATGCATCCCTGATCAACGCCTTTATTTCCTTCTGTCACTCCAATCTGGCCCATAATCAGCCTGATCGCTTCGATCTGGAAGAAGTTACCAGCGCATTCTGCTCTCAGCCGGAAATCTCACTACAGATGATCAAGCTGTTCCGCAGCCGCTTCGATCCAGTTATCAAGGATCGGGATGTGAGCTACCAAACCACCCTTGAGGAAACCCGTCGCATAGTAGATGGATACAACACCGGTCACCGCTATCTGGATGACATCCGGAGGTCCATTTTCCGCTGCTGCCTGACTTTTATCAGCAACACACTTAAAACCAATTTCTTCGTCCTGATTAAGCAGGCCCTTTCCTTCAGGATTGATCCGGCCTATCTGGGTGAACTGGGCCCGGACTTCACCAGCGATCTTCCGCAGGGGACGCCGTTCAGGGTCACTTTCTTCTTCAGCCGCTTCGGTTTTGGATACCATATCGGATTTTCCGATATCGCCCGCGGTGGCTGGCGTACAGTCATTGCCCGCTCACCCGATGACTTTGTCACAAACTCCAATACTCTCTTCCGGGAGAACTTTGTTCTGGCCTTTACCCAGCATCTGAAGAACAAGGATATTTACGAAGGCGGCTCCAAGATGGTCATGCTGCTCAATGCGGCCAACCTGAAAGCTAAAGATCGTGACCAGGAGACCTGGAGACTCTACAAACTGCAATACGGAGTTACCAACGCCTTCCTGGACATTTTTATCACCGAGAATGGCACAGCCAAAAATCCCAACGTTGTTGACTACTATGGTGAAGACGAGCCGATCGAACTCGGTCCTGACGAGAACATGCATGACAACATGATCGAAGCCATTGCCCGCCAGTCCCAGAAACGCGGCTACATCCTGGGCAACGGCATCATGTCCAGCAAGCGGATCGGTATCAATCATAAAGAGTATGGCGTTACCTCTCTTGGTGTTGTCACCTTTGCCGAAATAACCATGGCAGACCTGGGTATCAATATTCGCAAAGACCCATTTTCTATCAAACTTACCGGCGGCCCCAACGGAGATGTGGCAGGCAACGCCATCCGTCTTCTGCTGGAGCGCTGCCCAAAAGTACAGATCAGACTGATCCTGGATGGAACCGCGGCTTTGTGTGACATGGCTGGTGCAAATCACAAAGAACTGTCCAGGATTGTGCTGGATAAGGATCTGGATGCCTTTGATCCAAAGAAACTGAACCCTGGCGGTTTCATGCTCTTCCGCTCCGGCAGCCGTACTGAAGGGCTTAAGGAACTTTACAGAAAAGTAACCAAAACCGATCAAGGGCTGACAGAAGAATGGATTTCCACTGATGAGTTTTCCAGGGAATTCGGGGCACTTCCTTTCTCCGTACAGGCAGACCTGTTTATCCCCGGTGGTGGCCGACCGGAAACCATAGACATTCTCAACTGGGATAAGTTCCTGAATACAGATGGCACACCGTCATCTAAAGTAATCGTGGAAGGGGCCAACTCTTTTATTACTCCCGATGCCCGCATTCAGCTGCAGAAAAAGGGTGTCATCATCATGCGCGACGCCTCGGCCAACAAGTGCGGTGTTATCTCTTCATCATACGAGATCATCGCCAACCTGCTTTTGACCGATGAAGAGTTCCTGGCCAATAAGGACCGGTATGTTGCGGATGTTCTGCAGATACTGGAAAAAAGGGCAGCCGACGAGGCCAGCCTGATCATCAAGCGTCACAAAGAACAACCAAACCTGCTCTACACCGAGATTTCCAACTCCATCAGCACAGAAATCAACAGTCACTATGCCAGGCTGTTCAAGTTCTTCCAGAAGCGGCCGGAAATCTGCCTGCAACCTCTGTTCAAGAAGGCGATCATGAGCCATCTGCCCAGATTCCTGAGCGAGAATGCCAGATACAGCAAGAGGATTGCCAAACTACCGCAGAAATACCTGTTTGCCATACTGGCCGCGGAAATCGGCTCAGCAATGGTTTATATGGGCGACCAGGAAGCGGATTTTGAAGTTTATATCAAGGCATTTTTAAATCAGCACTTTTAAATATTCCCTCCCAGAGAGGAGCGGCTGTGTACGGCTGTTCCTCTCTGTCTTTTTGATTTGTACTTTTGAAAAAAGATTCTTCTATTAATTCAGGAGTTACCATGACAAAGCCATTCAGACTCGAACATGATTTCCTTGGTGAGCGCGAAATATCTAACGAATTTTATTACGGCGTTCAAACACTGAGAGCTCTTGAAAATTTTCCCATTACAGGCATCCCGATTTCTTGCGCACCAGAACTGATCTGGGGTTTGGCACAGGTAAAAAAGGCTGCGGCCATAACAAATATGGAACTTGGGGTGCTACCAGCAAACATCTGCAAAGCCATTTGTGTCGCCTGTGATGAAATCATTGCCGGCAAACTGCATGACCAGTTTCCAGTTGATGTAATTCAGGGTGGAGCAGGCACTTCTACAAATATGAATGCTAATGAGGTAATTGCCAACCGGGCCCTGGAACTGCTTGGACATGAAAAAGGTGAATACCAGTATTGCCATCCGAACAACCATGTCAATTGTTCACAATCCACCAATGACGCCTACCCGACCGCCTTCCGGATTGCACTGCACCAGAAGATGTTCAGCCTGATTGACTGTCTGACTTATCTGCAAAAATCTTTTGCAACCAAAAGCGTAGAGTTTTCTGATGTATTAAAAATGGGGCGCACCCAACTGCAGGATGCCGTACCCATGAGTCTGGGGCAGGAGTTTGCGGCCTACGCCACCACCATTGGCGAAGATATTGAACGGGTGCGCGAGGCACAGAAGCTGATTCTGGAAATCAACATGGGAGCGACTGCGATTGGCACCGGCATCAACGCTCCGCCAGACTATACACGCATAGTCACTGATCACTTGCGAACTCTGACCGGCATTCCGGTAGTAACTTCCGCCAATCTGATCGAAGCAACCTGGGATACTGGGGCCTATGTGCAGATCTCGGCTGTATTGAAAAGGGTGGCTGTCAAGGTCTGCAAGATCTGCAACGACCTGCGACTGCTCTCCTCCGGGCCACGCTGCGGATTGAATGAGATCAACCTGCCGCCTCTCCAGCCCGGTTCTTCCATTATGCCGGGCAAAGTTAATCCGGTCATTCCCGAGGTCGTCAACCAGATCGCCTATTTTGTAATCGGTGCCGACCTGACTGTCACCCTGGCAGCCGAGAATGGTCAACTGGAACTGAATGTAATGGAACCGGTCATTGCCAACAGCCTGTTCCGGTCCATATCCATGCTCTGTAACGGCTTCAAAGTACTGGCAGACAAATGTGTAGACGGCATTACGGCAAATAAAGAGCATTGCCGCCAAATGGTGCTGAACAGCATTGGAATTGTTACAGCGCTTAATCCAATTATCGGTTACGAAAATTCAGCGGCAGTTGCCAGAGAGGCACTGGAAACAAACAGATCTGTTTACGATATCGTTCTGGAAAAGAAGTTGATGGACAAGGCATTACTTGATGAAGTCCTCTCAACTGAAAACCTGCTTCACCCCAAATTCATCAAATCCTGAAAACTGATTTTAATGTATTTAGATTGTCCCCATATAGTGACGGTATCGGGACAATCTAAATACAATATTACAAAATTGTTCCAGCACGGTTAAAATCCGCCCCAAAACATATCCAGCCGCTTAAATCAGCTTTTGATCTTGACTACTTTACTCATTTACTATTTATTTGTTTACAATACATTTTGCTTAATCACAACTGAGGTAAATCGTGAATCTTAGAAAAAAAGTAAATCTTGCTGTACTGGCTGTTTTTGTTCTGTCCATAAGCGCCCTGGTACTTATTACCTATCTCGGATCAAGAAACAATATGGAAAAGATGCTTGCGGAAAGTCATCAGGCCATTGCCAATGACAATGCAGCAAATGTTAACACCTGGATCCAATCCAAGTTGTCAGTCATTGAGGCAGGTGCAAACGATCTGGTCAAATACCCTGACACGGCCAAGGATTACACCCTCAACTTAATGAGAATTCTGTCTCCGGCAGGTGGATTCAGAAAGGTCTATGTGGGATACGAAAATGGCATCAGCCTGCATTCCGACGACTTTATCCCTCCGGCAGATTACGATCCCCGTAAACGTTCCTGGTATATCAAGGCAAAAGCGCTAGGCAAACCAGCTGTCAGTGATCCTTATATTGCCGCTTCGACTGGCAAACTGACCCTCTCGTTTATGGCTCCAATTTTAAGGGATAATGCTGTTGGCAGCGTACTCAGCTCGGATATAACTCTTGAATACGTAGTACAGAAAATACTCAGCATTAAAATTGGCAATTCCGGCTACGCTTTTATAATTGATAAAGATGGCAAAATACTCGTACACCCAAATCAGGATTTTGTACTGAAAAAGAAAATCCAGGATCTTTCAACAGATTTAACCGAATTCTCAAAGCAGTTGACTGTTGCGACAAACGGACACACAAAATATCGTGTGGATGGAGAGGAGAAACTTCTCTCTTATGCTCAAATACCATCAACAGGCTGGATTTTGTGCATTTCCGCAAATAAGTCTGAAGTTTTTGCTCCTGTCACAAAGCAACTTAGAACATTAGCCATTTGTGGTCTGTTATTCCTTACAATCGGTATCGTGGGAATAATATTGCTGCTTAATCGTTTGCTCAAGCCGCTCACTATTCTCTGTGAGCGCGTTTCAGATCTTACTGAGGGCGAAGGCGACCTGACAAAAAGAATCGACGTGGGCAACAGACAAGATGAAATCGGCCTGCTGGCAGACAAGTTGAACCGCTTTATTGATAATATTCGTGATATCATCAGGCAGATATCTGTAGCTTCCCAATCATTGGCCGCCGAGTCATCCGACTTGAATGCCACTTCATCAAGCATTTCAGTTGGCGCGCAGGCCGTAGCTGCTCAAACCGTTTCAGTTGCCACCGCCAGTGAAGAAATGTCTTCCACTGCCGTTGATATTGCCAACAATTGCCATATGTTGGCAGACAATGCACAGCTGGCCGCCGATGCAACAAAGAGCGGATTTCAGGTGGTAACCAGCACGGTGAACGGTATCCGTGATCGCGGCAGGCATACCAAGGAGAACGCCAGCTCAATTTCTTCTCTTGGCGAACGCTCCGAACAGATCAGTGCTATTGTTGCCACAATCGAAGACATCGCCGATCAGACCAACCTGCTGGCACTAAATGCCGCTATTGAAGCCGCACGGGCCGGCGAACAGGGGCGCGGTTTTGCCGTGGTGGCAGACGAAGTACGTGCCCTGGCAGAGAGAACCACCAGAGCGACAAAAGAGATCAGTGACATGATTAAGGCGATCCAGCAGGAAACAAAAGCCGCCATAGTCTCCATGGAGGATGGTGTCAGAGGAACAGAACGTGGAATTGAGGAAGCCGCTCAACTTGAGGATGCTCTCAGCAAAATACTCGACCAGATTAATGCCGTGACGATGCAAGTCAGCCAGATCGCTACCGCTGCCGAAGAACAAACCGCTACAACCAATGAAATAACATCAAATATCCATCAGGTAACAACAGTTGTTCATCAGACAGCCGAAGGTGCCCATAAAACAGCACAGACTGCCGGCAAACTATCCGGGCTTTCCGAAGAGCTGCAACAGATAGTCGGTAAATTCAAGCTATAGCCTGATTTTGCATTCAATAAGGCCTTGATCCGACTTATAAACACGGATCAAGGCCTTCTCGCGTTTAATTTCAAATAATTCGTATGAACATCTGATTATCACATTACCATTTTTCTCCCAATCTCCCAATCTCCCAATCTCCCTCGAAGGGCTTGAAGAGCGACTTGGGAGCTTCATTCTCGTATTTGATTGAACATTCGCAACTATCCATGATATAAGACAAAACTATTTCTGTACCTTCCTATTCAAAATAGTTTCCGTGACACAGGAGTCTTTATGCTGCTGCTCCGGCCATTGAAAAAGAAACTGTTTACACCTGTCACCATCATGCTGATTCCCCACTCCAGCAGGGGCTCACTTAACCTGAAAATGCCGTTCGCCGTACTCGGCATGCTCGTAATTTTCGGCTTCGTTGGCCTGATTTATACCGTGTCCCTTACTTACCATGCAGTCGATTATTTTGTCATGAAACACAAATATACCACCCTGATCAATCAGTTTCAGTCAATGCATTCAACTATCAGTTCTTTAAAAGAGTCTGAATATGAATTCAAACGGCTTTTTTCACTAGGCTCCAAAAAGCAGGTTCTTGAAGCGGCAAAAGCCGGAAACAATGACGGGTCAATTGATGTAGAGGAATTGAAACGTCAAATCAGCGAATCAATGTCATCAGTATCAGAAATCAGAGGTTACCTGGCCCGGGAACAAAACGTCTATCGTTCCACCCCAAAAGGATGGCCGGTTGACGGAAAAATAACTTCAGTCTTTGGTAACCGCAAACATCCTCAAAATGGTCAGGAGCAGTTCCATAGCGGCATCGATATATCCGTTCCTACCGGTACTTCTGTCAAGGCAACAGCTGACGGAATTATCAGCTTTGCAGGCTGGAGCGGCGGCAATGGCAACGTCGTAGTCATTGAACACGGGAACGGTTTCAGTACTGTATACGCCCATAACAGCGCCCTGCTGGTTGCAGCGGGCAAAACCGTTAAGCAAGGTATTCAGATAGCTTCCAGCGGCAGCACAGGCAACTCCACTGGGCCACATGTACATTATGAAGTCTGGAAAAATGGCCAGCAGGTCAATCCGGCGACCTTTTCCGGTGAGCGCATCGATTCAAAACACAAACCTGCTGCACCAGGTTAAGCTACTATTTTCATACAAATCCAACTGTGAGTCAGGAGCTAAACTGAATGTTCTTCCATAAACAGCAAAAACTGGAAGTTGTTATCGGGCGTGAATCAGTAATTCGTGGCGAGATTAACAGCAAAGGCACCGTTAAAATAGATGGTGTACTGGAAGGCGGCATCAGCGCCGACTGCGTAATCATCGGTGAACATGGCAATATCGCCGGTGATGCGGTTGTCAGGGTGATGGTGGTTGGCGGGCGGATTGTGGGCAATATCCGTGCGGAAGAGGGCGTGGACATACAGAGCAGCGGTGATGTGTGTGGCGACATTTTTGCCGCCCGTCTGACCATTGCAGACGGTGCTAAATTTGATGGAAGGTCAACAATGCAGAGATCCAAGGAACTGACTTATAATGGTGCAGAAACTGCAATAGAAAACAACTAGATTTTCCGCAACTCTCTAAGCTTGGCACCAATATCCGCTTCCCGCATCATTGATTCACCAATCAGGAAGGCAGCGGCGCCATCTCCCATAAGGCGTTCAATATCCTCGCGATTGTTGATACCGCTCTCAGCCACCAGTAAATGTTCAGGCGGCAGCATACGGGCCAGGCGGCCGGTTGTTTCAAGATCAGTCACAAAGGTCCGCAGGTTTCTGTTATTGACACCTACCAGCGTACAATCGGTCTGCAATGCAACTTCCATCTCCCATTCGTCATGCACCTCCAGCAGCACATCCAGCCCCAACTCCTGAGACAATGCGTGAAAGTCCCTCAACTGTGACAATTCAAGACAGGCAGCAATCAGCAAAATCGCATCGGCGCCGGCTTTCCTGGCTTCATAAATCTGATAGGAATCAACTATAAAATCTTTTCTCAACAACGGTATAGCAACAGTTTCACGAATGGTGGTCAAATAGGCAAGACTACCCATAAAGAAATGTTCTTCAGTCAATATGGAGAGACAGGCAGCGCCGTTATGCTCGTAAATGCCTGCTATGGCAAGAGGATCAAAATCTGTCCTTATGATTCCTTTGCTGGGAGACGCTTTTTTGACTTCAGCTATAATGGCTGTTTCATTAGCAGAAAAGGTATTGCGCAGTTTGGCCTCAAAACCAAGCGTATCCGGCAGATCTCCCAGACAGCTACGGATGTCCTTTAGCGGCTTGGCTGACTTGCTCTCCTTGAGCACTTCCAGTTTTTTTGCAATTATTTTCTTAAGAATATCGGGTGTATTACTCAATGTTATTACCTCATAAGCTATTTGTTATTTCAGCCAGCTTGCGCATTTGATCCAGTGCTCGCCCAGAATCAATCGCTTCGGCTGCCATGGCAATGCCTTCCTCAGGATTTATCACCCTGTCTGCGGCCATCAATGCAAATGCACTATTCAACAAGACAATATCTCGTCGAGGACCATTTTCGCCTTCAAGCACAGAACTGACAATAACAGCATTTGCGGCAGCATCGCCACCCTTCAAGTCACTCATGGTACAACTCTGCAAACCGTACTGTTCAGGTTTTATACTGCATATTTTAACACCACCGGGAGTAACCTCTGCTATCAGCGTTTCACCGGTCAGCGTAATTTCATCCATACCGTCGCTGCCATGAACGACATAACCATGACGACAACCCAGCTTATGCAGCACCCCGGCCAGCTTTTCCACCAGATCGGCCCGATAAACACCCATAACCTGACAATCAGCCCCAGCCGGGTTTGTCAGAGGGCCCAGGATATTGAAAATGGTGCGAATACCAATTTCGCGACGAGGCCCGATAGCATGCTTCATGGCACCGTGCAGAGCCGGTGCAAAAAGAAATCCGATTCCAATTTCATTAATACATTTTTCAACAATTTGTGGAGTAACATCAAGGCGAATACCAAGTTTTTCCAGAACATCGGCACTGCCGCAGGCAGATGATACGGAGCGGTTACCATGTTTGGCAACTTTGACGCCACAGGCTGAAACCACAAATGCTACTGTGGTAGACACATTAAAGGTATTGGTCCCATCACCACCGGTTCCCACAACATCCAGAATAGTTTCCTGATCAATATTTATATCGTCACGGTCTATATCCAGAATTTTACGCCCGACCCTGATTGGTGTCGCCCTATCCCGCATGACACGGGCAGCTCCGGTGATCTCTTCGACAGTCTCGCCCTTCATTCGCAAAGCGGTAATAAAAGCGCCTATCTGAGCCGAGGTCGCCTCTCCTGACATGACCTGATTCATCACTTCGATCATTTCACCTTCAGACAGATCAATTTTTTCAACTACTCTGGCAATGGCTTTTTTTATCATACGGCGACCCCTGAGTTATTATTGTTTATGCTACCCCTGACATACAGGATAAGTGCGTTAACGAAACTGTTTCCTGCCAGAAAGCGCAGAAAACACTTCTAACTTACTAACCCTTAAAAACAGGATAAGTGCGTTAACGAAACTGTTTCCTGCCAGAAAACGCAGAAAATAGTTTCTAACTTACTAAAAAAATGGGGATGCCGAAGCATCCCCATCATAAACATGATTTTATTGTTCCGGAAGTGTTTACTGCCCTTCCTTGATCTTGCGGATAGCTTCCTTGATCATTGCTTCAGCAAGATCAGGCACTATTTCCCAGACTATACGCTCAATAACGTCTTTTGAAACCAGTGAAATCGCAGCTCTAAGCTGTTCTTCCGTCATGGCAACAGGTTCTGCAGGTGAAACGGCCGATGCGGACACCGGCTCAAAAGCAGGGGTGGTGGAATCTATGGATGGACCGGGATGAATAACCGACATTGCTGCCGATCTGACAAAATCCGCCTTACCGGTATCTTCAAAAGTTGGAATTGATGCCAGTATTTCCGGCATGGCTTGTTCGGTAAATGCTGTTTCTGCAACCGGTTCTGCAACAGCTTCTTCGTGTGATTCCAGCTCCGCAGCTTCTTCCGCCGGGGCTTCCTCATGTGACTCCAGTTCCGGAGCCTCTTCAAAAGAGATATCGCCAAATGCAGACTCGGTCTTGACATCAACTGTTTCCGGATCTATTGCAGGTAGTTCAGCCAGAGCCTCTTCCTCAAACTCAAAGGTGTGTTCTTCAACCGGTACCCACTCTGAGCCGATCTGATCGGCAGCCGGTGTTTCCTCAACAACAGGTTCCTCCAGCTTGAACGCTGACTCTTCAATTACGGCTGTAAACTCTGACTCTTCCTGATGAGATTCCAGAGTTTCAGCAGGAGGTGTAAATGCTCCCCAGATATCGCCAGGTGTTGATGCAATTTCCTCTACGGGAGCAGCAAATGCCTCAACAGGAAGTGGTGGAGGAGTAACAGGTTCAACTATTTCTGCTGCAGAAGATCTTGTTTTGCCAAGTTCATACATTTCTGCAACCTTGTTCACAATTTGCTGAGACTCAAATGGTTTTGACAGAAAGGTGTCAGCCCCACAGCTTTTTGCTTTGTCCTCATCAAAAGGTTCAAATGAACCGGTCAAAAGAATAATCGGTTTTGTTTTCAGCTCAGAAATAGCTCGGATTTGCTCACAAACCTCATATCCGGACATTCCGGGCATAAGAGCATCGATGAGTAAAACATCCGGCTTAATTTCAATCGCCTTATCGACAGCGGCCTTTCCATTATCAACAACGGTAACCGTATACTCGTCACCGCCGAAAATAATGCCAATCACCTTTTGAATGGTGATGCTGTCGTCTGCTAGGAGAATATTGATGCTCATCGACCCCTCCCCTGATTAGTAGGTGCGGAAGTTAAGAAAAAGATGAGAAACAACTAGCATACCGCCGCTAGCCTGTCAAGGTTTAAGCTATTCAAACTCTTGTTATGTTAATGATTAATCTCAAGGATTTTTGAATTTTCCAAACATTGCAACTGCAAGTGTGGAAATATCACTTCGTAATCGCTTGAATCGCCTTGTATCATGATAATTAAGGCGAGTTGTCAGCAGGACCACAAACAGGTCCCGATGGGGATCTATCCAGATAGATGAGCCACTGTAGCCCGTATGTCCGTATGACATTTCAGAAAAGTAATTCCCCTTGGGTGCCGAATACGGTGACTCAATATCCCAACCCAAGCCGCGCACCACATTTCCGTTGCTGTAAAAATACGGAGCGGTCATTTGTGACACAACCCGCTCAGAAAAAATACGTCTGTTGTCTACAGATCCACCTCCAAGCAAAAGCCTGGAAAAACGGGCCAGATCGTTTGCAGAGCTGAAAAGTCCGGCATGTCCGGCCACTCCTCCCAGACGACGGGCATTATAATCCTGAACAGTTCCACTGACCATGGCATGATTGGCTTCCATGGTTGGAGCAATTGTATTACCCATTTCAAGCGGTGGTGTAAACATTGTGTCATTAAGCATAAGCGGCTCAAACAACTGTAGCCGGCAAAACTGATCCAGTGTCATTCCCGACACTCTCTTAACCAGCTCTCCCAGTAATATAAAATTTATGTCTGCGTACCGGAAACGGTTTCCCGGCAACTTCCAACTCTGATCAATCAATTTTTGAATGGCATTATTGATCGGTCCATCCACGCTAAGCGCTATATCATCAAGTCCTGATGTGTGTGTAAGAAGATTAAGAATAGTAATTTCTTCACGACCGGATCCAACAAACTCCGGAAACCAACGCGAAACTGGGTCCATCAGTGTTATTGCACCAGCTTCCAATAGCCTCATTACAGCCGGAGCTGTTGCAATAACTTTTGTGAGCGAAGCGACATCAAAAATTGTTCGCTCGTTGATCAGGGGAGAACCTGCTTCAAAGTTCAGGCGTCCGCGTGAGGTTGTGTAAAGTATACCCTGATGATTGCCAACAACTACGACGCCACCAGCAATCAGATTATGGGCTATGGCATTTTCAACCATAAAATCAATATTTGCCGTACGTCCGGCATCCAGCAAATCATCAGACGCGCTAAGTGGTAAAACCGGCCAGAACAGAAAAAAAATCAATAGTAACCCAGCAATATTCAAAACAATTCCTTTAGGCATTTCCATAAAAAAGCCCCCTTTCGGGGGCCATTCTCAAAGTATTATCAGAAATTTGATCAGGTCCTGTAATCAGCGTTAATTTTAACGTAATCATAGGAAAGATCGGAAGTATATACGGTAGCTGAGCCGTTTCCTGAAGCCAGATCAACCGTTA
Source organism: uncultured Geobacteraceae bacterium (assembly GCA_964509295.1). Taxonomy (GTDB): domain Bacteria; phylum Desulfobacterota; class Desulfuromonadia; order Geobacterales; family Pseudopelobacteraceae; genus JBGSQR01. Next base: position 39,351 of record CAZDWS010000011.1, read on the forward strand.
CAGTAAAATCTTTCTTTTTCAGTACAACTGTTCCCTGCTGTTCTGCATCACCACCGGTAAAAACGCCATTACGCGCCATGCATACATCATCAAAATGCAATGACATACGCGACTGATCGAGCTTTGCACCGGAGTACCCCACAGCGGCAAAAATCCTACCCCAGTTGGCGTCCTGCCCAAAAAATGCGGTTTTAACCAGACTGGAATTGGCCACTGACATGGCCGCAAGTTTGGCTTCAGCATCATTTACAGCACCGGTTATCCGAATTTCTACAAACTTTGTAGCACCTTCACCATCCCTGACTATCTGCTTGGCCAGTGATAGCAGCACATCATTGAGCAACGCTTCAAAAACAGAAGCTTCCGGTGTTGACTCGCTAATCACAGGATTACCAGCCATACCGTTAGCCATAATAAGACAGGTATCGTTGGTGGACATGTCACCATCAACCGTTATGGCGTTGAAGGATGTATCAACAGCCCGCCTGAACATTTTTTCCAGCAAAGCAGCTTCTATATCTGCGTCAGTCATGATGAATGCCAGCATGGTTGCCATATTGGGCATGATCATGCCAGACCCCTTGGTAATCCCTGCAACCGTATAATTGACCCCGCCAGCTGTGGCAGAACGGGCTTCCATCTTGGCAAAGGTATCGGTAGTCATTATGGCTTGTGCAACATCATCCAGCGTACCGGAAGATAATCCGTCAATCAGCGCCGGTATTGCGGAACTGATCCTTTCCATGGGCATCTGTACGCCGATCACCCCAGTGGAAGAAACCTGTACACTTTCTACCGGAATATTTAATCCATCGGCAACCAGTTGCGATGTGGCCAGAGTTACAACCATACCCGGTTCACCGGTACAGGCATTGGCATTGCCACTGTTGACAATAACCGCCCGAACCAAACCGCTCTTGATACGCTCCATTGAAACCAGTACCGGAGCAGCTTTAACGGCATTTATTGTAAATACGGCACATCCTTTGGCAGGAACCTCCGAAAAGATAAGTGCAAGATCCTTGCGGCCAGGTTTTTTAATCGCCGCTTCAACAGCAGAGAACTGAAATCCCTTTAAAACCATGTTGTCTCCTTTGGAGACAGGTTGAGATTAAGGTAGAGGCTGATAAAAATCTTAACCTTGACCTTAACCTTGACCTGCTGTTTACTTTCCGCAGCACTTTTTATATTTTTTACCGCTGCCACAAGGGCAGGTACTGTTTCGACTGGTTGACTTCTGACCCTTGCCGGACTCTTTTGGTTTTTCTTCATCGCTGGCAATATTAAAAACCATCTTCTTGCTGCGCTGCTCTTCCTCCAGCTCTTCTATCTCTTCTGAACTTTCAACCTGTACCCAGAAGATACGCTCAACAACTTCTTCACGAATACGGATAATCATCTCCATGAAGCAATTATAAGCTTCCTTCTTATATTCCTGCTTGGGATCTTTCTGGCCATAACCGCGCAGTCCGATACCTTCCTTAAGATGGTCGATGTTAAGCAAATGATCTTTCCAGTGGGTATCAATAGACTGAAGCATGACGACCTTGATAAGATGGTCAGTCAGTTCCTCCCCCATCTCATCCAGCCTGGCCTGAAACAAAGTATGGGCATGTTCCTTGAGCAGATCACGGAAATTATCCGGATTCAGACGTACAATCATCTCCGGTGTCAATTCCAGCTGGGTATTGAAACACTTGAACACCATTTCATTGATGGCAGTCCAGTCCCATTCTTCTGCGGATGTTTTTTCAATGGCAAAGCTGTTTACGATTTCCTCGACAGTTTCATCCATCATTTCCAGATAGCTTTCACGAATCTGCTGACCGGCCAGAATTTCACGACGCTGGGTATAAATAACTTCGCGCTGCTTGTTCATTACATCGTCATATTCGATCAGGTTCTTACGAATTTCGAAGTTATGCGCCTCAACCTTTTTCTGGGCATTTTCAATCGACTTGTTAATCATGGAATGGGTAATGGCTTCCCCCTCCTCAATCTTGAGGAAATCCATGATCTTGGCAACTCTCTCGGAACCAAAGATGCGCAGCAGGTCATCCTGAAGCGACAGGTAGAACTTTGATGAGCCGGGGTCACCCTGACGACCTGAACGGCCGCGCAACTGATTATCAATGCGGCGTGATTCATGACGCTCGGTACCCAGAATATGCAGACCACCCAACCGGATAACTTCATCATGCTCAGCCTGGCACTCCGCTTTATACCTATCAACTACAGCCTGATATTCTGCATCATCGGCCTCAGGATTTTCGCGACGCCACTGTTTAGCCAGGGCATCTGGATTACCACCCAGCAGAATGTCAGTACCACGACCGGCCATATTGGTTGCAATAGTGATCGCCTTCAGTCGCCCGGCCTGCGAAACGATTTCGGCCTCTTTTTCATGCTGCTTGGCATTCAAAACATAATGGGGAATGCCGCGCTTTTTCAGCAGTTCAGAGAGCACTTCCGACTTTTCAATGGAGATGGTACCAACCAGACATGGCTGGCCGACCTCGTAATGTTCTTTAATATCTTGAATAACAGCATTGAATTTTTCCATCTCGGTCTTGTAGATAACATCCGGAAAGTCAGGACGCAGCAACGGACGGTTAGTCGGAATAACAACAACAGACAGCTTGTAGATCTTGTGAAACTCTTCAGCCTCAGTATCAGCAGTACCGGTCATACCGGACAGCTTGTTATACATACGGAAGTAATTCTGAAACGTAATCGTAGCCAGCGTCTGGTTTTCATTTTCAATTGTTACGTTTTCTTTGGCTTCAATAGCCTGATGCAGTCCATCCGACCAGCGTCTGCCCGGCATCAGACGGCCTGTAAATTCATCAACGATCATTACTTCGCCGTCTTTTACAACATAATCCACATCACGCTTGTACATGGCATGGGCCCGCAGCGCCTGCTGAGTATGGTGCAGAAGTTCGATATTGCGCGGGTCATAAAGATTGTCAACCTTGAGCAGTTTTTCAACTTTCAGGACTCCCTGCTCAGTAAGAGTGGCACTTTTAGCCTTCTCATCGATGGTAAAATCGCCGGTATACGATTTACGTTTGCCGGAAAGGGTATTAGCCTCCACATCGACAACTTCACCTTTTTTTAACATGGGGATGATACGGTCAATAACATAATACTTGTCCGTGGACTCCTCGGTCGGACCGGAAATGATCAGCGGAGTACGGGCCTCATCTATCAGAATCGAGTCAACCTCATCCACAACGGCAAAATTGAAGCCGCGCTGAACATAATCTTCCAGCGAAAACTTCATATTGTCGCGCAGATAGTCAAATCCAAATTCGTTATTTGTTCCGTAGGTAATATCAGCAGCATAATTAATGCGCCGCTGATCATCCTCAACTCCATGAACAATAACCCCTACGGTCAGGCCTAGAAAAGAGTATAACTTACCCATCCACTCCGAGTCACGCCTGGCCAGATAGTCATTCACCGTAACAACGTGTACGCCTTTACCGCTGATGGCATTCAGATAGGTCGGAAGCGTTGCAACCAGAGTTTTACCCTCACCGGTCTTCATCTCGGCAATTTTGCCGGAATGAAGTACCATGCCACCGATCAACTGCACATCAAAATGGCGCATACCAAGTGCCCGCTTGCCGCCTTCGCGGCAGACAGCAAAAGCTTCCGGCAACATTGCATCCAGTGTTTCGCCTTTTTTATAGCGCTCCTTGAACTCAAAAGTTTTGCCGCGTAACTGTTCATCCGTAAGCTTGGAGATGGACGATTCCATCTCGTTGATTTTCGCTACAATCGGCCAGAGTTTTTTAAGCTCCCGCTCATTTTTACTGCCAATAATTTTTTTCAATATAGAACTGAACATTTATCTCTCCAGCCAGATTTTCTGATAGCATTTAACTTGTTAAATTAACATAATTCCTGATCGGACTCAACACAAAAGGGGATTTTTATTATGACATCCATGCAAAACAACTGTTACAATAAGGATAAAATTGCTTAACAACATTATTTTTTAAATTAATGCGACACTGCCCACAGTTACATAGAATATATTTATCAGCACATGCCCCTCCCATGATTAAGTTTTATTTATACTGATCGTTCATGACTCAGTTTTTTTGCTTACAATCTACAAATAATGTGCTATTTTTCACATAATGTTTTAAAGTAACATTCAAATTATTTTCTTACTAACTTGCTGAAAGAGATATATCGGCTTAACCGCACCCACTTTATCGTGCGTGCATAACAACAGAAGGGGATAGGGAGAAACAAACATGACTACAGGTAAAGTGAAGTGGTTTAACGACAGCAAAGGTTTTGGTTTTCTTGAGCAGGAGCAGGGCGAAGATATTTTCGTACATTTTTCCGCAATCACTGGAAACGGCTTCAAATCGCTGGCAGAAGGCGATGCCGTTCAGTTTGATATTGTCAAAGGTCCAAAAGGCCTTCAGGCGGCCAATGTCACAAAAATTTAGTCTGCAGACCGCATAGAAAAACTGGAATAGAAAAGCCCCGGCTCTGGTCGGGGCTTTTTACTTTTTTAACTCAAAATCAGGTATCCAAAAGACTTAAACAAAAAATTTGTTATACTTCAGACACTAATATGAAAAACAAGGAAAAACATGGATTTTCAGTCATTCAATTTTCACCCATCAATCGCTGCCGGTGTAAAGTCCGCAGGATACACCCAGCCCACACCAATCCAGGAGCAGGCAATTCCACCGGTCATGTCCGGACTGGACGTCATGGGACTGGCCCAGACAGGGACCGGTAAAACCGCCGCCTTTGCATTACCGATCCTCAATCGCCTGATCAACGGTGAAAAGGGACGACTCAGAGCCCTGGTGATAGCACCAACCAGAGAACTGGCAGAGCAGATCCACGAATCAATAAAGCAGCTGGCACAACTGACCCGCCTGAAAAGTATCACCATTTATGGCGGAGTTCCTGTAAATCCTCAAATCGAAAAACTCAAGCGTGGAGTCGACATTGTTGTTGCATGTCCCGGGCGCCTGCTGGACCATATAAACCAGGGCAATATGGACCTGTCCAAAATTGAAGTTCTTGTACTGGATGAAGCCGATCAGATGTTTGACATGGGCTTTCTTCCGGACATCCGTCGTATCCTCAAACATTTGCCAGCGAAACGACAGACCCTGCTTTTTTCTGCAACCATGCCTGATGATATAAAACGGCTGGCCAGCGATATCCTGATACAACCGGTTACGGTTCAGGTCGGCAATACCGCCCCTCCTGTCACAGTAACCCACGCACTCTATCCGGTTGGGCAACACCTGAAAACACCACTGCTGCTTGATCTGCTCAAACACACGGATACGGAATCTGTGCTGGTTTTTACAAAAACCAAACACCGCGCTAAACGTCTGGGAGAACAGCTGGAGAAAAACGGCTACAAAGCCGCCTCCCTACAGGGCAACCTTTCCCAGAATCGCCGTCAGGCTGCCCTTGATGGCTTCCGCGATGGTACTTATCAAATTCTGGTGGCAACAGATATTGCCGCACGCGGCATTGATGTTTCACAGGTTTCACACGTTATCAATTATGACATTCCGGACACACCGGAAGCATATATCCATAGAATCGGACGGACCGGACGCGCTGCCCGTAGTGGAGATGCCTTTACACTGGTAACCTCGGAAGACACCATCATGGTGCGTACAATTGAAAAGAAACTGGGTTCGACTCTTGAACGCCGGACTGTCGAAGGATTTGATTATTCCATTTCAGCACCCAAAAAAGACAGTGAGTTTGTCCGGGATCCAAGGCCACCACGCGGACCCGGGAAACAGGTGGCAAAAAAACAGGATAGTTCCGGTGGTGCTAAAAATAGTACTACACATCTAAAATCTAAAGGCGATAACAAGCCAAAACCCAAACCATCCAAGCCGGCTCATCAAACATCAGCCCCGCAAGCCAGGCATCCGCAACATGCAAGAAGGGCGAGTTAACATAATTATCAAGAGACTCATCATGAAAATTATATGGATTTGCCAAATAAAAAACAGTACGATCACGCCTATTTTAATATTAGATCTGCTCTAAGGTAATATAATGCCAACAAAACGGGGGGAGAAATGTTTTCACTGAAAGAAAATTTCCCGATTGGAAGAGTTGTTGTTATTGACGTTAAGATGCCATGCGATAATATAATTGCTGAATCCGCAACAGTAGTACATCTGGATGGAGATATTGTTTCTTTTATGTTTTCGCATGTTAAGGGATTTTACCTGACAAAACCAACCATGGCCGACCTCAGAATAGAGCTGCCAAACGAATCCATCTGTTACAGGGCCACCATCATACCCAATACAATCCTTCCTTTTGTAACGGCAAGAATTGAAGACAGAATCAGAATAGTAGAAAAACGTAACTATAAAAGGATCAGCACTTTTTTACCTATTCACTGTGTTTACGATTCTTTCCTTGATTCAACCACAAGAACCGTTTCCCAAAAAATGTCGGTTAACATCTCTGCTGGCGGCATCAGAATCAAATGTGCTGAAAAAATGCCGGTCGGTTCAAATGTAATGTTTGCCATTGCACTTCCGGTTGGACCAGACATGATTCCAGCCATGGCCAAAACAGTTTATTCAAATATGAATGAATATTCCAAACTCTATAACAGCGCTTTTGAATTTACCTGGATTTCAGATTCTGATCGAATTGCCATTAATGACTTTGTCGGAAAAATGGATTCAGGGCGCCACTGGCAGGAGCGGAGCAATGAGCTTTTCCGTTATGAATATGAGGGTGGAAGCTGCCTTAAATCAATCCTTAAAGCAACTAACGTGATCTAATTTTTTACAAATTATAAATTAAAAAGGGCACTCGGAATACCGAATGCCCTTTTTAATTCATATAAAACAATCCTGTCAGTTTTTAAGCATCATCTCCATCAACTCATGCCCTTCAACTACCAGTCCTGTTGCCTTAGCCTGTTCCTCATCATATGCAACAGCCCCATTACCTTCTTCCGTACCACCCCGATAGATGATAAATGGCACAGCATCAGCCGTGTGGGTTTTTAGATGGACAGGTGTGGGATGATCGGGGGTGCAGAGTATTGCGTACTCCTTGAACTTTTTGATCCCTTCCAGAACTGTACCAACCACCTGACTGTCAAAGTCCTCAATAGCCTTGATCTTATGAGCCATATTGCCGGAATGTGACGCTTCATCCGGAGCCTCCACATGTACATAAACGAAATCGTGATCCTCCAGTGCCTTCAAAGCTGCCTGGGCTTTACCCAGATAGTTGGTGTCAATGTAACCCGTGGCACCTTCCACATTTACAACATCAAAACCGGCACAGACGCCGATCCCCTTGATCAGGTCAACGGCCGAAATAACTGCGCCTTTCAGTCCGAACTTTTCCTGATAGGTGATCATCTCTGGCAACTTGCCATGTCCCCAGAGCCAGACCGATGTGGCCGGATGCTTACCGGACTCCATCCTTTTTTTGTTAACAGGATGGTTAAACATCACCTGCTGTGAACGTCTCATGATATCGTTAATCACATCCGAACCATCTCCACCAGGCAGATATGCCTGAACAGCTCTGCCGGATATATCATGAGGCGGAGTTACCGTCATTCCGTCTTTACCCCCACGCCATACCATCAGATGACGATAACTTACCCCTGGATGAAATTCAAATTCTGCAGTTCCAAGCTCTTTCTGCAGCGCTTGTACAATCTCACGGCCTTCCGCTGTTGAAATATGCCCCGCAGAGAAATCTTCCATTACAACCTGACCATCTACTTCCGTCAGGGTAACCAGATTCATGCGAAAAGCAACATCATCAGGCCCTAGCGCAACTCCCATACTGATCGCTTCCAGCGGAGACCGGCCGGTATAACAATTACGCGGATCATAACCAAAAACAGACAGATTTGCCACGTCACTACCTGGCGGCAGACCATCCGGCACCGTATGTGCCAGACCAACCTGGCCATGCAGTGCCATGAAATCCATATTAGGTGTTTTGGCCGCCTGCAATGGAGATTTATTACCCAGCTCACTATAGAAAACATCCGACATACCGTCGCCTAGTAGAGTAATGACTTTCATATACACCTTCCCTGAAAATATGATTGAAAATCCATATTAGATTTCCAATCATACCATGTCAACCCTGCTGGCTTATCCGTACCTATTTCCTGACAAAAATTTCTTTGGCAAGATTGGTATCAATGGCAAATTCTGAATAGCCAACCCTGAAGATATATGACGGGAACGACTGTACCAGGGTTATTTTATTGCCAGGCAAGACCCCCATGGCCATCAGCTTCTGCATCTTCTTGTCGTCATCGGTCAGAATATAGGCAATTTCACCATCCTGGCCAGGCTTGAATTCAGTCAACGCGACGACCCCCAAATCGCCTGAGTCCCTGGCAACAGAGCAACATTCGCCCGGCGGAATCGGCTTACCATGAGGACAAACGGTCGGATGATTCAACATCGTGCAGATCTTCACATCAACGCCTTCGTTAAGCAAATGTTCAAACTCACAGGCCTTGCTGTCCCAGTTATCGCCTCTCAGGTTCAGCACGTCTGTCATCAGCTTTTCTGCCAGCCTGTGCCTGCGAATAGTCATGCGACCTTCTTCTTTTCCTGCCGGGAGAAAATGAACCAGACCAAGCCTGATCTCGACCATTTTGTTCGCCTTCAACTCGTCATAGGCCGGATGATCCAGGTTGAAACCGGATTTAACCGGATCAAGTCCTGGCTGTTTATCTTCTTCCACTGCAACCCACAACGCCTCTAAAATCTCTTCTGCCTTATCGGAAAGTTTCATTCAACTCCCCCTTTTTTTGTTGTATTATCAAATAGTGATCTTATTTTTTTCACCAATGCCGGCTCTATCGGATTTTTGTAGTTACAATTCGGGCAATGTATGGAATTGCAGCCACCACGACAGCTGCCGCAACCTTTTTTCCCTTCCGATTCTTCAAATTCATGACCGCAATATCCGCATTTCATTTCTTAACTCCGTGACTTGGGACTGGGAACTGGGGACTGGAAATACCCGAACCTTGAACCACGAACCCCAAACATCGAACTACAAAATTCCTGTTACCAGTAGAAACTGGTTCAGCAAATAACCGCTGCCATAGGCGATGAGACTGACTCCTACACCAATTATACTGGCCACTTTCCAGCCTCTCTCGTTTTTCATCACCAGAAACTGGGCCACACATGGAATAAACAGAGTCAACGTAACAGCAGCTACGGTTAGTTGACGTGCATCCATCAACCCTTTGGACTGCAGGTCATAAAGACCGGCCGCACCGTAATCGCGCCTGAAAAAACCAAAAATGAATGCTACAGCAGTTTCTTTAGGAAGTCCGATTGAGGCCATCGCCGGGGTCATGGCGCTGATCATCTTCTCGAAAAATCCGGTCACCTTGCCCAGCCACAACAGCACGGAGGCCAGAATAAACAGCGGCAGGATCTCGATAAAATACCACTGAATACGTGTATAGGTTTTAGTCACCACATTTCCCAGCTGCGGCATCCTCATTGGTGGCAGCTCCATGTAGAACATGGGTGCATCGCCAGGCATAATTCTGGCTGCCAGAAAGCCAACCACCAGAAACAGCAGCAGCATGCAGATTGACCAGACCATCAGGGCGCCGGGAGACTGGGACAGCAGTCCGATAATAACGCCCAATTGTGCCGAGCAGGGGATTGCCAGAGCAAGCAGCAGAGTGGCAATGATCCTTTCTCTGGTAGTCTCAAGTGTCCTGGTCACCATGGTTGCCATAGTATCACAACCAAAACCAAGCACCATCGGTATGACGGCCCTTCCGGTCAGTCCGATATATTTGAAGACCCTGTCAACCAGTAAAGCCAGTCGCGGAAAATAACCAGTATCCTCCAGGAACGAAAAAAAGACAAAAAATGTTGCTACGATCGGCAGAATTATTCCAACGGCATACCGGATACCAAGAGTAATTATGCCGTACTCACCGACAATCAACTCCTGAATAATTTCCCATGGCACAAGACTGTTAACCAGGCCTGTTATCCAGGGGTTGAATATTTCCACCAGAAACTGCTTTTCAAGCAGATCAACAACAGTACCGGCACCGAATTCTCCGACGAATTTATATAAGCCGAAATACAGCACTATCAATAATAAAGGCACACCCGTTAGTGGCCGTACCGTCAGCGTGGAAATCCGCTCTGCCAAAGTAACAACCCTTTTCTCTGGTGCTACAAATACACCGACCAACAAACCTGAAACCATCCTTCTTCGCTCCAGCGACAGATCCAGATTGAATGATTCACGGCGACGGAAGCCGACTTCCCTGACCTTGTCCGAAAGTTTTTCAAAACCTGCATGATCCTGCTCTCTGCAGACGTCGTTGATCTCATCATCCTGTTGCAGCAAAAGAAGGGCCAGACATTTGCGTGACAGGACATATTTCCCATTCATCAAATGTACAACCTCTGCAATATCATTCTCCAGAGACTCACTATAAGTAAATCGGTCTGAAACCGGCCCCTTCACATAAGTACTAATAGCACTTCTGATCTGATCAATCCCGCGCTTGCGGGCAGTCGCGGCACCAATAACCGGTATTCCCAGACGCTTTTGCAGTTCATCAAGATCAATCTTAAGCCCCATGCGCTCGGCTTCATCCATAATGTTTACAACCAGCACAACCGGCAAACCCGCCTCAATCAACTGAATCGTCATTGCAAGCATCCGCTCCAGATTACGGGCATCCAGAACATGCACCACAACATCCGGTGATTCATTCAGCAATATCTCCCGCGCCACCCTCTCCTCCTCGGTGATCGTATGAATCGAATACATGCCGGGAGTATCAATAACCTGCCATTCCTTGCCATCTAAAACTGTATTACCTCGTGAGACCTCAACAGAAGTCCCCGGATAGTTGGATACGGTAACATAAGCACCGGTAAGGGCATTGAACAGTACACTCTTACCCACATTGGGATTACCCACCAGTGCCACGCGTTTAATGGTTTCACTGAATGTCAATTTATCTACGCTGTTTTCCATATTCTGATCCTTTGCTACGCATTTACTGAAGCTACAAACCCAAAATTATTCTGCTTTTGAATTTCACTTTCAATTGACTGACAAAAAAAGTTGTTATTTTAAAGTGATTTAGGAGAGGTGTTTCTGCAAACAGCGCACAGGCCATAAATCTCAAGTTTATGACTCTTGATCATAAAGCCATGTCTGGTTGCGATTTCGTGCTGCAACTTTTCAATTGTTTCATTCTCAAATTCAATGATGGAATTACAACCGGTACAAACCAGGTGATCGTGATGTTCACCCTCCATAACATGTTCATACCTTGTCTGCCCGTCATGCAGCAGTATTTCACGTGCCAACCCTGCCTCAGCAAACAGCTTTAGCGTACGGTAAACCGTCGCACTGCCGATTCCGGGATGACTGGACTTAATTTTCAGATACAGATCCTCAACACTGACATGTTCACGGGTAGAGAGAAAAAAATCGAGAATAATGTCTCGCTGGCGAGTAGAGCGCAATCCCTTTTCAGCAGCAAATTTATTAAAGATTTTCTTTTTTTCCAGGATCACGAAAAAGCTCCTTATTGAACATGATAATCAATATGATGATTATTGTTTTACATGTCAAGATTATTTTTAATCTTCAGCAACAGATAACTTTTACAAAAATTACTTCCCGAGAATAACCTCGCCAGTATCAGTAAACAGACTGACTGGCAACTCAAACACCCTCCGGAAAACATTTAAAACACCCTCTCCAAGCGATTTAACAGGTATGGCACTTACCTTTGGGTCGGACCAGCTTCCGGTAGCCTCAAAATATGCGGTCAGAAAAGCGTTTCCTTTGCCGGTCAAAAGCCAGCCCACCACCGGAATCCGATTAACAATCTTATCCACGGTCTGCAGCGGCTGCACACCAATCGTCAAATTCAGGTTTTCCTTAACAATGTCGGAACTGCCGATTATTGATATATTCAGCGCATCACTATTGATAAACAGATTCTGAGAAGTCATAATACCGTCTTTAACAGAAATACTCCCCCTGATCCTCTTAAATGGCATACCATCTGAAACCATGTCCGGCAATTGGAACTTCAAGAGTTGTGAAACATTAAGAATCGAGAACAGTTTGGACAACGTACTGAACTGGTACAACTTACCCTTATCCAGCCTCAGACGAATATTGCCCAGCATGGAACGTTTTATCTCCTGCATGTTGGCACCACTGGCTGTCAAGTCACCATCAACAGACAATGTTCCGGTAATCTTGCGATTCAAGTCAAAAGCAGCCATTAAAGGCTCGGCATTGACCTTGCTGATGTTAAAATTCAGACCGTAACGATGTCCTTGAGATGCACCAGGAGCAACTCTCCCTTTGGCGGCCAAAGTTCCACCGTACATGAAAGCGTTAAGCGACTGCAGATAGAAAACCCCTTCTTCACCGGAAATATCAGCATTCAGATTAGTAAACAGAATCTTGCCGAATTTACCCGCCTCCGCATTCAGCTTCAGCTTGATATTTGCATTAGGCCCTTCCTCTTCAGCATCCTGACCTTTCATTTCCGAGAGCAGTAACAGATCATCCAGATCAAGATTTGGCGACTTTACCGTAAATACGCCGCCGGGCTCGTTTCCGCCACTGTAACTGCCACTTACATTAAACTTGGTGGAGTTAAACTGCCCGTTGAGATATCTGACCGTATAAACTTCGTCTTTTACAAACAGGTTTGCACTCAAATTATTAATACTGGCATCAGCCTGGGGAAGAACCAGTGAGGCATCCTTCAGATAGAATTGAGGAGAGGAAATCAGCAGTTCCGCTTCCGGATTTTTAAAGCTGCGTACCCGCCCACGGGCATTTAACATCGAGCTTCCGTAACGCACATTGATACTGGATGTCTCCAGACTGTTACCTTTAAAACTGACTGTGCCATTGATATTGCTGACCGGTTTCAACTCCTCACCAGGCTGAAATGAAAAGGCATTCAGATCAATAGTGCCACTGTAATCCATGGCGCTGAAATCTTCCGGATTGCCACTTCCGGCAATATGTGCCTGCACCCTGCCACGCGGCTGATAATCCTGCCAGCCGGTCAGGATAGGCAAACTGCTTCCAAGTAAAAACTTGTTCGTCTGCAATTCAAAACCCAGGTACGGATTATCTCCGTATTTGAATTGTGCCGTAGCAGAAAGGGAAAGAGGAGCCAGACTATAAAAAATGCTGGTCAGACGGGTTTCTTCGCGCCCCAGAATGGCACTAAAAGTAAGGTTATTCGGCATTCCTGAAGTTTTTCTGATTGCCCCCGGAAAGCTATAAGCTGCCTGTTTCAAATCCCAGTCGCCGGAAAGTTTATATGCTGCAATAACACCACTACCCTTCAAAGAAAGGTGAGAATTGCCGCTGAACTCCAGCTTATCAGCACGAACAAAACGCGCCAGCCAGGCAACTTCCGCAGGTTTCGGAATAAATTCAAGCTGAAATGGATATTGGCAAGGCACATTCAGCGGATAATCTGTGATCCTGCCTTCACCTTTAAAGGGGGTACCGCCATAATTAGCCGTGACGCGACTAAGGATAAAATCTTTTCCGACCAGTTCCAGTCCGGCCTTGATATTATTAAAAGTCGGAGCATTCTTTCCGTAGCTTACGATCCCCTTATCAACCACGCCTTTAATATGGAGCACATTATAATTTGTGCCCTTTTCCATTGTGACAATCTGGCTCGCCCTGCCATCCAGTATTCCGGACTCCAGTCTGAAGACACCTCCAACAACATGTTCTTCGATGTACTGTGACGCATCTTTGGCAATTATGCCGTACGGAATCCACTGACGCAGATTCTCCAGAATAAAAGGCTCTGTTGTGGCTTTTGCCTTGATGTGAATATCCGGGGAAGTAATATCAAGCAGATTGCAACTCCCCTTGACCTTGAAACCATCAGCTGAAAAGTTGAGTTTAGGCATTTCAATGCTGGTTTTGTTAAGCTTGATCTCGTAATCAAGATCAGCGACACGAGGGTTTACCGGGTGATGAAAAACCGTTGGCCAGACAATGGACACATTGGCAAGTCGCAGTTTGCCTTTGGAGCTAAACTCACGCGGTTTTCCCTTAAAACTGCCGCTTAGATCCACCCGGCCGCCCGTATTGCCGAAAGGCACATACTTACCGAAATACGGCCAGAAACGCCCCGGATCAGCCTGTTTAATATCACAGTTGGCGTTCAGATCAGTTTCCATCAGCGATTTACCTTCATCAGGAATTTTTGCAGTTCCGAAAAGGGATACCTGACAGGCAGCACCAGAAATAGCGGGTATTTCAGCCGATATCTTGAAGCTCCCTTTGTGGCCGCGTGAAAGCTTGGACAGAGTCATATTGATGTTTCTGACTTCTGCATTCAGGCCCTGTTTATCCATGGCCTGATCCTGCCAGTAAAAAGTACTGTTGGTGGTTTTAAACCTGCTCAGATGTATCTGGTATGATTCACCCGATGGCTTCAAAAGATCATCGATATTCAACTTTCCTTGCGGGTCACGCTTCAGCCGGACTTCCGCCCCGTCCAGCAGCAGATCACGCAATACAACCTTCTTTTTCAATAACGGCAAAACGGCAAGATGTATGGTAACCTGTCTGGCCTTGATCAGATCGCCGCTGTCGTCTAGCTCCCGGACTACCACATTGTCAAAAACAAACGTGGGACCGATCTGCATTTTGAACTTACCATTGGAGAAACTGACTTTACGATTGAGGGATTTTTGAAGTGTACTGATGATCTCATCACGATACTGATTGAGATCAATCAATTGCGGCAGAAAAACAGCGAGGCCAATCATCAGGGCGGTTCCATACATCAATAGCAGGCCCAGTAGTTTTACATATTTACGTTTCTGAATAGGCAGAATTATTCCTTTATGGGTATGATACGTACCCGTAGAATTGATGTCCGTGTTACTTCTTCACATACAAAAACAAATTCCTGCCATTCAACACTCTCGCCATGCAGAGGAAAACGTCCCAGAAGATGAAGAATCAAGCCGGCCAACGTGTCATAGAGGGAATCCTCTTCCGGCTTTATCTGGATAATTTCTGCCAGATCGGAAATAGAAAGAAAACCATCCACAATCAGGGATCCATCAGGTAGCCGCTGTATCAGCCCAAGTTCACCGGCATCATGTTCATCGCGGATCTCACCAAGCAGCTCTTCAATCAGGTCTTCCGATGTAACCAACCCGCTCAGACCACCATATTCATCAACAATCATCGCCATCTGCTTATGGCTGCGCTGCATCTGCTTGAGCAGATCGTTGACTTTTTTACTTTCAGGCACGAATACCGGAGCCTTCATAATGGCATTGATATCAAATACTTCACCGCTCACAAGCCTGCCGAGCAGATCCTTGCCGTGTACTACTCCGATTATATTTTCTATTTCATCCTTGTAAACAGGATAACGGGAATACATATTTTCCAGCACCAGCGACACAACCTCGTCTCTGGTCGAGTCGATGTCAATACCAACAATCCGAGTGCGCGGGACCATCACCTCCCGAACAGAAGTATGCGTAAATTCGAAGATATTTCGTATATATTCTTTTTCGGAAGAACTGATAACACCAAACTCCTCGCCCTCGGAAACAATATGCTGAACCTCTTCGCGAGTAATAAAACATTCTCTTTCAGAACTTATTCTTAAAAGCTTCATAACTGCTTTACTGGAGTAAGTCAGCAGGCTGACTGCAATAGAGCCATAACGTGAAAGTGCATTGATAGGCCTGGCAACTACAAGCGCAATACTCTCTGAATACTGAAGCCCGATTGCTTTCGGGACAAGTTCGCCGATAATCAGGGAAACATAGGAGACAAAAAAGACAACCAGCATAACCGCAATAGGCTCGGCAGCATGTTGCACAAATGCATACGGCACTCCGGAAAGCAGTGGTTTGATTTTCTCAATCGCAATTGTTCCGCCAATTGCTGATGCTGCTGAACCTGCCAGGGTTACACCGATCTGCACTACAGCCAGAAGACGATGAGGATCCTGCTGAAGTTCCTCAATAATTTTAGCCCTGTCATCCCCTTCAACCAGCAGTTGAGCAATCCGGCTCTTTCGCACCGAGACAATTGCAAATTCTGTACAGGAAAAAAAACCATTGAGCAGTATCATCAGAAAGATGACAACAATTTCAATTACTATTGTTTCCAAATGATCCTCCATAATAACGGTTCATTTTCGCCTGTGTACAGCTAATTGTCAACCACCACATGGCCAAAGTATTACAATCTTACAAATTTAAACAAATATGACTCATAACGCGCTGTTCTTCCATATGTAATACATTAAAAACATTTTTTATACATGTTAACGCAAAAAAAAGCCTGCCGGTAAAAACCGGCAGGCTTTAAATTAACTTAATTATGTATCATCAAACAGCTGCAAGTGATTACTAGGAAGCTTTAACAACAACCTTAAGTGTAGCTGTTACTTCTGGATGAAGCTTAACTTTTGCAGTAAACTCGCCAACATGTTTGATCGGCTCTGCCAGTACGATGATCTTACGATCAATTTCCAGCCCGTTGGCTTTCAAGAAAGCAGCGATTTCCATATTGGTAACGGAACCGAACAGTTTGCCTTCAACACCAGCCTGATGAACAAGTTCAATAGCCAATGCTTCCAGTTTGGCTGCAATGTTTTTTGCTGACTCAGTGGCTTTCGCCTTTTTATAGGCCATCTGGCGTTTAACATGCTCAAGCGCCTTGGCATTATTCTCGGTTGCCGGTACAGCGAAACCTTTTGGGAGCAGGTAGTTACGGGCATAACCCGGAGCAACCTTGACGATGTCACCGATGTGACCGAGATTCTCAACATTTTCCTTCAGGATGACCTTCATATTCTCTCCTTTTCAAGCCTGTTTTTACAGGTTTTCCTGTTTTCTGGGGGTGCGAAAATCACCCCACAGGTCAAATATACCGATTGCCGCCACCGGGGCTGCAATATAAGGTTGAAATACCAACATCAAGTAAAAAGCGACCCTCAAAGTCCTTGCCAGGCTGTTGCGATCAATCAGGGTCAAAACAACTGCCATACCCTGAATAAAATATAAAAGCAGCAGAATCACCAGCAAATTCAAAGCGGGTGTTGTGATCATGGGGTTGCCGGACATCATGGAGAAACCGGCCAAAATTAATACCCAGATCAAATTTTCCGGATTTTTAAAATCCTTGAACTCACCTATTTCAGGTGCCGATTCGAACTGCCGACAGTAACGACCGGTCAAAAGCGCATTGAATCCGGCTATTGCGATCACAAAAACCGTAACAAAGGATGGATAGGTTCTGGCAAACAGGTCAGCGGCAGTACCAAGCGTCTGCTTTACAGCAACCAGATCATCACCTTTAAATCCGCGTGTTTCGTAATAAGCAACAGCCTTGTCAAAACTCTCTTTTATCAAAGAAACAATTAACTGATGTATATTCTGTTCACCGCTAAAATGAAACCCGGCCAAAACCAGCAGGCAAACCACCAGACTTATGGCGGTTGTCCAGGCGATTGTTCTGGCAGCCCCAACCCCTCTGGCAAGCAATTCCGGCATCAGCAGGGATATCAAACCAAACTGAACCAGATAGAACATTGCGGTCTGGGTGTTAAAAAGAGCTGAGACCAGAAAGGTAGCAATAGCGACTACAAAAGCTTCCGCTCCACGACCAACACGAAAACGCGAATAAATGGCCGGAAACGGTACCAGCAGGCATAAAATTATACCTGCTGGCGGGATCAAAAAACACATGGCAAAAAGAATGGTAGTGACTGCAGCTCCAAAGACAGCCGGAAGAAGTTGCTGAACTACTGTCCCGTTTTGCAGCTTATCACTCATATGATGATACTAAGGAAGCACGTGAGTAGATGCTACCGGCAGCAGGGCCAGATTGCGAGCACGCTTGATCGCCTCGGTAATCTGACGCTGATGAGCAGAACAGTTGCCGGAAATACGGCGTGGCACAATTTTACCGCGCTCAGTAATGAAATAGCGCAATGTACGTGGCTCTTTGTAATCGATGGTCAGGTTTTTTTCTGCACAAAAACGGCATACTTTCCTGCGCTGAAAAGGACGTTTTCTGCGCTGACCGCCAGGACCGCCGGGGCCGCTTGAAGGTCTCTGCTGGCTAGTTGGTCTTTCGTTGCTCATAATATTATATCCTCCGGGGAATTATTCGGTTACGGTTTCGTCAGCCTCAACTGCTTCGACAGCTTCCGGCTCGGCTACTGGCGCCTTTTTCTCGGCAACAGCTTTCTCAGGCTGATCAGTGATGTTGACGCTCTGGTATCTGAGCACCTTTTCATCAAGTCTGAGACGTCTCTCGATTTCGGCAATCATTTCGGCTCCACCATTGCTGCGCAGATAGAGATAACGGCCTCTGGCGAACTTTTTGATGGAGTAGGCCAGCTTCCTGACGCCCCAGTCTTCCAGACGAACAAACTCACCCTTCTTGGCTGTGATTACGTCCTGCATCTTGTCCGCAATCACTTTGATTTCGTCCTCACCCAGATCTGGCTGAAGGATGTAAATCGTTTCGTACTTCCTCATTTTGCAATTCCTCCTCACGGTTTTCTAGCCCCGGTCTCACCCGGAACAAGGAGATTCGGCCTTAGCCGTCCTTTAAAAGAACAGAATTTGTACTACGTTTTAAATAGATATGTCAATAAGTTTATTGCTTAGCGGTAACGCGGAACTTATTGATAAGTCGCACGGGATGATAGGAAAGCTTGGCATTTCGTAACCCCGGCTCACCAAGATCCTGTTCACGATTAATATAGGTACAGTCCTTGAAAAGCCTGGCCGCAAACTCGCGATTAATTAGCTGAGCCAACCCTTCCATATAGGGATCCGTCTTTTCAAAATGACAAACAGCCGTATTGTCATTCAATTTTTCGCCCAGGGAAAAAGCACTGACAATTCCTTCAACACGGATAACCAGACCTTGCAAACCCAGCTCTTCCAGCATGACAAGTGCTTCATCACAGGCCTCAAAATCAAAATTCACCGCTTTTTCCCTGATCCGGTTAACAGATGTATGCCAGACCAGAAGAAGTTTCCTGCATTCAGCAATGTCAGCAGAAGTCAGCAAATCAGTCTGATATTCATGGCGAGCGGTGAAGTAGCTGATACGATTTTTCTTTTTATGAAAGCGGTTACCGGGCAGAGTTGCCATTTCATCCCGCAGATACAGATAATCAAAAGAGTCCCGATCTTCAACACGCTCCATACTATCCATATCCAGACAGCCGGCTATGGATTCCTCATCGCCGAACAGCATTAAACCGTCATCAAGCATCTTTTCCAATGCTGCAACCCCATCTCCCCCCAGAGGTGGCAGAAAATATTCACGGCCGTCATATCCCCTGCCAAATACAATAATTGACCCATTCAGCATGGAGAGCTGATAGTTATGAACTTTGCGGAACAGATAAAGATTGGCAAAGGTAAGTTCGGACATCTGCGACTGAAACAGAATAAACATGCTGTCAAATAATGCCTTATCACTCAATTGCAATGGCCTGGCGGCAGGGTATTGAGGAATTTCCATTGAGTTCTCCGTAATTCATTTGTATAAATGATCTGCTCATATTAACAGAAATCAAACCACGAAGGGAACTTCTATGGCTATTGCAAGCAAGATTGCCGGACACATTTCAAAATCATCCTGGATACGAAAGATGTTTGAAGAAGGCGAGCGCATGAGAACCGAGTTCGGCGCAGAAAATGTCCATGACTTTACACTGGGCAATCCGGATGTGGAACCACCTGCCGCATTTCAGCGTGAAATGCTGGAACTGGCTCAGAATCCGCTTCCAGGAATGCACCGTTACATGAATAACGCCGGCTACCCGGAAACACGTGCAGCTGTGGCGGCTAAACTTTCCAAAGATTCCGGCCTGGAGGTCAAGGGTAGCCATATTGTAATGACCTGTGGGGCTGGCGGTGCCTTGAATGTTGTGCTTAAGACAATTCTCAATCCGGGAGAGGAAGTCATCATCCTGGCCCCTTATTTTGTGGAATACAAATTCTACATCGACAACCATGGTGGAGTTCCGGTTGAAGTATGGACCGACCGTGAGACATTTCAGCTTGATATCGACGCAATCGAAAAAGCGATTACGGCCAGGACCAGGGCGATCCTGATCTGCACCCCCAACAACCCGACCGGCGTGATCTACCCGGAAGAGAGCCTGCGTCAACTGGGCGACGTGCTCAAAAAAATCCATCAGCGCAACGGTCACTTGATCTATGTGATCTCTGACGAGCCTTATGCACGTATCGCCTATGACGGCAAACATGTGCCCAACATCTTCCCGCTGGTGGAGAGTTCTATCATTGTTACATCGCACAGCAAGGACCTGGCCCTGCCGGGCGAACGGATCGGCTATCTGGCTGCCAACCCGCGTATGGATACGGTCATGCAGTTCATGGAGGGGGCTGTTTTCAGCAACCGCGTACTCGGCTTCGTCAACGCCCCGGCTTTGATGCAGCGCCTGGTGGCAAAACTTCAGGACGAATCTGTCGACATCAGGGAATAT
Organism: uncultured Geobacteraceae bacterium; assembly: GCA_964509295.1. Lineage (GTDB taxonomy): Bacteria > Desulfobacterota > Desulfuromonadia > Geobacterales > Pseudopelobacteraceae > JBGSQR01. The sequence continues at coordinate 59,953 of CAZDWS010000011.1, forward strand.
CAGGAAAAGAGAGACCTGCTGGTTAGGGAACTTACCGCCATGGGCTTCAGTATGGTCAAACCGGACGGGGCCTTTTACCTGTTCCCCGAATCACCATTGGCTGACGATGTGGAATTCGTCAAACTGGCCCAGAAACACCATATTCTGCTGGTGCCGGGGGCAGGTTTCGGCGCACCCGGATTCTTCCGTATCGCCTATTGCGTAGACAAAAAGATAATTGAGAGGAGCCTGCCCGCCTGGAGGGCATTGGCTAAAGAAGTGGGGCTGAAGGGGTAACAGATACCGCTCGAACCTACTCCTAAATTACAGAAATCAAAAAGCCCTCCCGTTACTATAGGAGGGCTTTTTGATTATCTCTTGAACAATTCAACTTTGTTTTTCTTTATTCTCCGCCTTGTCACACAAAAACTCTACAAAATCAATATGCTTGACTACAAAACTCAGATTAAACCGGCTTTCGTATAATAACAACGCGCTGGCTGCAAACAGAAACAGGCCGCCCACAACGGCAATCAAAGTCGGTATCCAGCCCTGTTCATTGCTGCCGTAGGCGATATTAAAGGCGATCGCCAGACTGGAGGCGATAAACAGCAAAGTTGAAAAATAGAGGGAAAACATTGATTTCTGGATCAGGCTGGCCCTTTTCCTTTGCAGAACAAGCTGCCCCTTCAGATACGTTAAACTCTCTTCCGGGTAACTGGTGCGGCTTGTCACCACATCCTCAATTTCCCTCTTAATAACATTTACACGGTCGAAAATCCGTCCCAATCGCGTCGCCGTAGACAATATCAATGTGCCGCAGGCTGAAATCAGTACCACCGGAGTAATCATGGAGGCCAGAATGCGTGAGCTGGAAAGGGCTTCCAACAGATCTTTTTCGAGTAAGGCCATTTTATAAACCCCTAAGGTTGAGGTTAAGGTTAAGGTTGAGAAATCTAAACCTTAACCTCAACCTAAACCTGCGAGCTAACAGCTCGCATCAGTCTCTATACCTTTTTAAAATTTCACCATAGTCATCAATACGCCGATCACGCAGAAAGGGCCAGATTCTACGAACTTTTTCGCTACGGGCCAGATCCAGATCCACCATCAGTATTTCTTCGTTTTCCCTGGTCGCCTCAGCCAGCATTTCTCCCTGCGGACCGGCCACAAAACTGCTGCCCCAGAAATGGATCCGGTTCTCCTCATTATCCGGCGAAGATTCCAGACCAACCCGATTGACAGCCAGTACCGGCAGGCCGTTAGCCACGGCGTGGCCGCGCTGTACGGTTATCCAGGCTTCCCTCTGCCGTTCCTGTTCATCTCTGGCATCTGCCGGATCCCAGCCGATGGCTGTGGGGTAGATCAGCATGTCCGCACCTGCCAGGGACATCAGTCTGGCAGCCTCAGGGTACCACTGATCCCAACAGACCAGCACACCCAGTTTTCCGACTGAGGTCTGGATAGGATTAAAGCCCAGATCACCCGGAGTAAAATAAAACTTTTCATAAAACCCGGGATCATCCGGTATATGCATCTTGCGATATTTACCGGCAATAGTGCCATCAGCCTCAAACACAACAGCCGTATTATGATACAGGCCGGGTGCGCGGCGCTCAAAAAGCGAGGCTACGATTACCACCTTTAAACGGGCAGCAACGGCTCCGATCAGATCTGTACCGGGACCCGGTATTGTCTCGGCCAGATCAAAAAGCTGCGGGTCTTCCACCTGGCAGAAGTATGGTCCTTTATGCAGTTCCTGCAGCAATATCAACTTTGCGCCTGCTGCTGCAGCTGACTCGACCATGGCGACGGTTTTCGCAAAGGTTTCGACCGGATCACCGGAATAGCTCTGCTGAATCAAGGCTACCTTGAGTGTTGTCATGGCAGCACTCCCGCAGGCAGCTGCATGGTTACGCAGTGCAGCGACCCATGCTGCTGAACCAGTGGCAGACAATCGATACCGATAATTTCACGACCCGGAAAGGCCTGACCGATAAGCTCCATGGCCCTGACATCCTTCTCCTCATCCTGATAGGTCGGAACCAGTACAGCCCGGTTTATGACCAGAAAGTTGGCGTAGGTAACCGGCAGGCGATGGGCCTCTTCATCAAAACGGGCCTTGGGCCAGGGCAGTGGAATCAGACGATACGGCGAGCCGTCCGGCGCCTTGAATGCAGCCAGTTCCCGTTCCATCAGTTTCAGTTCTTCATAGTGTTCATCTCGTTCATCATCACAAGCCGTATAGACAATCACACCATCCGGGCAGATACGCGCCAGGGTATCAATGTGCGAATCCGTATCATCTCCTGCCAGCCAGCCATGATTCAGCCAGAGCACACGACGCGCCCCGAACAGTGATCCCATAGCCGATTCTATTTCACTTTTACTTAACTGCGTATTGCGGTTAGGGGACAACAGGCAATCGGCTGTGGTCAGGATTGTACCGATGCCATCGCTCTCAATACTGCCTCCTTCCATAATCAGACCGATGGTGCGGGCTCCGGAAACGAATGCCCCCTGTTCCACCAGACGTCTGGTAATGAGATTATCCTGGTTGGCGGGAAACTTGAGCCCCCAGCCATTAAAGCCAAAATCAAGCAGCACAGGACGATCATTCAGCATAACCGTTATGGGGCCGAAATCCCGCGACCAGGTATCATTATTCTGCATTTCAAAAATACTGACCCGGGACATATCCACTCCGCCTGCAACAAGCAGAGCCTTTGCTTCGGAAGCAACCGGCGCAGTCAGAACAACCTTTTCAAATCTGGCAATCTGACGAATTATATCTACAAAAACCGGACAGACATCTTCCAACATATATGCCCAGTCAGTCCCCCTATGCGGCCAGGCCAGCAGCACGCCGTCCTGCATCTCCCATTCAGCCGGTAATCTTGGTCCCATCAACATCTCCTCCCCTGTTTCCTGTATATCTAAGAGTGTGGTATTATAAATGCAAAAAGCGGCTACTTGCAAGCTTCACAGTTTTACCTTGATTTATAATCCTGCTTGCTTTAGAAAAACATCTCAACATAAACATACCGGAGTCGCCGTGAAAACCCTTACACTAAAAGCCCCCGCCAAGGTCAACTACCTGCTGGACGTCATCAGAAAACGCCCGGACGGATACCATGACCTGCGCATGATCATGCAGCGCGTCAATCTGTACGATGAGATCACCATCAACTTGATTGACACACCCGAACTTTCCGTAACCTGCGGCAAGAAAGGTGTCCCTGACGGACCGGGCAACATCGCCTGGAAAGCGGCCCGCACCATGCTTGACCTGGCCGGCACCGCACAAGGGGCAGAAATTTTAGTTGTAAAAAATATTCCAGTAGCAGCAGGTCTGGGTGGCGGCAGCAGTGATGCAGCAACAGTCTTAATGGGAATGAACGAAATTCTGGGACTAAAACTGTCCGATCAGCGGCTGATGGAAATCGGTCTAAAGCTCGGGGCTGACGTACCCTTTTTCATTTTCAAGAAAACCGCTTTGGCAGAAGGGGTCGGCGAACAATTGCAGGCCATGCCCGAAATGCCTAAGCTATGGGTCCTGTTGGTGAATCCGGGTGTCCACGTCTCGACAGCCTGGGTGTATCAAAATTTAATGTTGACAGACAGGCCTGAATTGGCTAAGCTCCCTGAGTTTTTCGGCACTATTCAAGATGTCTGTTCAATTATGTCGAACGACCTTGAAACAGTCACCATCCCTTCATTTCCGGTTATCGAGGAAATCAAAAAACGTCTTTTGGGGATGGGCGCAGCTGGTGCCATGATGTCAGGCAGCGGACCAACTGTTTTCGGTCTTTTCAAAGACCAGCAAAGTGCTGAAGCAGCAAGAGATTCACTTGCAACAACCGAAAACTGGTTTACAGCAGCAGTAGAAACACTTTAAACACAGGTTAAGATTGAGGTTAAGGTCAAGTAAATTCTAAACCTCAACCTGTGAGCAAGGTGAACGAAAACCTTAACCTTTTTTAGGGGCGTCGCCAAGCGGTAAGGCACTGGATTTTGATTCCAGCATTCCCAGGTTCTTATAAGGTATAAGTTTTTATTGCACCTTTTGAATGGGCCTATCAACTTAAAAACAAAAGAAAATCTCCCTTTTTAGGAATTGCACCTTTTAAGAACAAGCCGCCATCTATCAATATGGCGGTTTTTTTGTGCCCATTACAAAATCATAAAAAAAACTTCATCACTTGACACTTACTACTCCTATGATAGAATATTTTTAATTGAATAAATCGGGGGTCTGCGCACGGGCCACCCGCCTAAGCCGTTAAAGTTATAATTAGCTAAAACGGTGCGGCAAAACTTTTCAAGTAGTGCTTTTTTCCCACCCGATACACCACTCTTATGAAATGATCGATCCGGCAACTTAGGCAGCTGGGTCAGCAAATCATTTCATGGCGGAGAGGTGTATTTTGTTTTCTCGTCAAAAATCCCCGTCCCCTCAAATGCGAATACAGCATTGCTCAGTCGCAGCCTCCAGCGTCAATTTGCCATGTATATTAGCAAATGGAAGTGCATCAGATATAATAAAATATATCTGGCAGGTGACGCCATGATGAAATGCGTAAAACCCCTCAAGAACGTCAGGTTGGTGAAGATCAGCCAAAACGGCCATGACAACTGGTCACTCTTCCACTTAGATGCCAATGGCAGAGAATGGATAGATCCTTATTTTGAATTTTTCGCTGAACACCTCCTGCCGGGAGCAGGCAGCGGGGCTGATGCGAGAAACACACGATATAACTACATCCGCTGGATTGCCCATTTCATTGACTTCTTGATTGAAGCCGTAAACTACGAAGTCGAGCACAGCCATCATGATATGAGCGGTGCTATCCTGGCTCGCCTGATACGCAAATACCCGAAATTTCTCGCTGAGGCCGCAGAAAGTTGCGATTCTCTTGTTGCTGAGGTCGCAACGCGTCTAAATGCGACACCCTGCTGCCAGAATACGCAGTCTGTGTATCTCGGGGCGATCAATAAATACCTCGACCTGAGCGAGGACTTTAACGCCACGATGCGCGAACTTGGTATTCACGATATCCATGGCACTCCCCTCTATTCCGAAGTAGACCTTTTCCCCGAAGCTTTTGGTAAGACGGCTCTTTCCAACACAGTGCGCATTGCACTGAACAGGAACAGCATGCTCGCAGGCCTCATGTCTGGAGGTGCCAGGATGAAACGTATCGCAAAACTGATGCCATCGAAGGGGGTAGTCAAGAGGGATGCCGAGCAGGGAATTGACCTCGATGAATTTTACCAACAGAAGCACTTCCCGTTTGAATACGCCCCAAAACTCATTATTGAGGGATTCAAGTCTCTACGCGACAAGGCACTATTTTGCCTGTTAATGGCCTGCGGCTGCAGGGTGCACGAAGTGTTACTCCTCACCTGGAGAGACATAGATACTACCAGACAGCTTGTTAGGCTACGCTGCCCCTATAACAAATCCATGGAGGATTTCGGCGGTTTCTTTCGCAACAAGAGCGAAATACTGGCGTTGCCTTGGAAAGGACGTGCCACGGAGAGAACGGCGCTCATAGAACCGTTCCGGACGCATTTCTGGCGCCTGCTTGCCGAATATCAGAAAAGCAAAGAGTTCACTCTCTCCAATAATCACAACTTCATTTTCCAAGTCATCAAGGGTGAGAACCGGGGCACACCGTTGATTATGAGTGATTATTCAAACATTGCCGGCACCATGGTAAATGCCTGCAAGAAAATAGGCATTGCCCCTAAAAGACCGCACAGTTTACGTCATATGTATGGCGTTTACTGCCTCAACTTCATCCCCTTCGACGACGGAAGTTATGGCATGGGGCTTTTGGCAGTCAAAGACCTGATGGGTCATGCGTCTGAAAAGTCTACTCAGCGGTACGCGATTCCAGACACTCAACTAGCAATGATGCAACAAAAGATCAGTTTCGCCGCTTTAAGTGATTTCACAGTCAACACAAGCACTGAGATGCGGCTCGAGTTGATGAAAAGAGAGTTTGACAGCTTGAAAGAGGCGATCGCACGCGAAAAGCATCTCTTGGGGTAACAGAACAGTTAAAAGGAGAAAATACATGCCAGTTAATGTCACCGACCGAATTATCATACTTGAACAGGACAAGACGAAACTCAGCCAGGCTATTCAGACTGCGGTCGACGCTATATTGGAAAAGTACCAGCAGGCATTCCTTTCTGGTATGGAGACAATACCAGCCGCTTGCTCAAAGATCGGGGAGGATCGCAGCCTGTCAAAAAACGAGAAAAGGATGTACCGCATCCGCGTTCGGCTTTGCCAAGTGCTTGAGCATTACCGAACACAAAATCTTGGTGTCGAATTCCTTACAGCCTTAGAACTTTACCTGCAACAACCCAATGGCAAAGGTCAAGTGCCCTACATCAACAATACGGCAGTTGCCCAGGGACTGAAGCTTGTACAAGGTGCCTATCCTCACGACGACCTTATGCGGCTCCCTGCCAAACTGATTTTTCTGAAGCTTGTCTCGATGCGTGTTTTGTTGCTACCGCTGTTCGGCGTCCCCACTTTTATACCAGAAAGGTTTGGACCGGACGGCAAGGAACACCTCCTTGACCTGTTGCACCCCACTTTGAGGGAGCTTGTGCTTACATTGAAGCCGCTCGCAAGGCAGACAAACATTGACTGGAGCGTAACAGCAGGATCGAAGGCAACAAGCAATTCAAAAGATATTGGATCAGATTATTTGGATTGGAAGCCTGGCAAAGCAGCACCTCAGGTTCCGGGGTATGCCCTGAGCGTGGGCGTGGCAACGACTTGGCACGATATTGCAGATGTCACCCAAGACGAAATTGAAGCGGTATTCGAGCGCGCGTCAAAACATAACTGCGGTAACCGGTCGATCAAGTTGTACCTGAATTGTCTTTACCTATGCAGGAAGTCTGATGCATCGCGAGAAGGTTTCTTCAGTGTTGTTGGCGCAGTTCCGAACTATCGAATCTACACACCTGAGTTCAAAATTTGGGCCAAGAGAGATAGCGGGCGCCGTCGTAATTCAGGAATAGAGGCTGAGGAATCTCACTATTCGCGCCACAATCAGTTGCTGAGCAGTCTCAGGATGCTGTCAGAGGCGTATATCCAAGGAAAAGAGGATGACATTGGTTTCGTCGCATCGCTCAGAATGGTGCCCAACCGTAGATTGATTATGGATTTTGACCATTTACCCCAGCATGGCCCAATTCCAGTGGAACACGGTTTTGAATGGCGGGCTAAGATGGAACAGTGGAAAGCCGCCTTCAAGCTCTTCAAGGAGTACAAAAACTATGAAAATCAGTCCAGCAGCCTCGCCGCCTTCTCGTCCTTTTTTTTCTACTTGGGCGTGTATCTCCCGGCGTGGTTCCTGAAGAATCCAGAGTCATTGCTTAATTTCCCTGAGAAAATCACCGACTTCATTGGCGCGGTTTTTGTGCATCGTCCGGAATCCATACCTCTTCCCAATATTAACAATCCGCCGCTGACATTCCGGCTATTTAACGAGAAATACAATGAGGGCAACAGTCAAGAAATGATTGCTAAATGCGTCCGGGTAGTCAGGGATTTTTTTGAAGAGATTATCACCTCGTCTGAACTTTTGGGTATCCCGAACAATTGGCCCAACCCGGTCAAGAATTCCGCAGTACCCGCTGGCGGCGGACGACCATGGGGTTGCACAAAGGCTGACATCCCCGCTCCGGTCGTTTTCCTCACACTACTCTATTGCTACCGACTTCTTGACTGCATGCATAAGATGAATGAGACACTATTGAGAGCTGACAACATTGTGCTCAGCAACCAATTGTTTTACTTTTATATCAACGATGGCAGTCGCATAGATGACTCAAATACTTTGAGAGACATAAAAGAACTGGAGGGTTTTGAATCCGACACATCAGCAATCTTTGACGGCACTAAGCTTAACTTTGACATCGTTCCGAAGCGCTTATTTATCCCGAAAAAATTTCCTATCAAGGGTCGGGGAGGAATCTACCTTCTCGACACTGGCCCATTGGAACAAATTCTCGTGATGTTCGAGACAGGCCTGCGTGGGCAAAGCGTTCAGTGGCTCAGTACCAAGTTCGACAGCCTCATCACTGCACAGACCATCGAAGAGCACGAAATATATGCCTTGCATATAAATACAGACAAGGTCAAGACCAGCCCATGGCCCGCCTATGTGGCAGGGCGGGTTATCAACGTCTTGCGGAAGCGTCGTCAGTTCAGGGACATGCTTGATGGCGAGATTTTCGAGCAGGATATTTACTACGAAGGTAATCCTGATTCTAAGTGGGGGAAATTCAAGCCCTTATTCTCCACCAATGTCGAGAATGGACATCCCCACAGCGACTCAGGATACTCAGAACAATTCAAGCTCATCTTTCACGCTCTCCAGCGTTACGTCGACGAACTGGGACTCAACTTTGTCTCATCAGAACCAGACAAGACAAACAATCTGGGTTTTAAGGTAACTGCGACACCCCATTCGGCCCGCAGGGCTGTCGTGATGCAGTACATTACCTACCTCCCAGCTGAGTACATCGGCAAATATATCACCGGCCAGACGCCTCTGACAGTGGGGTACTACGCCGCTGTGAAACCTGGTTCCTTCCACCGGGTGGAAAATCATCAAAATGCATTCCAGATTATCGATGGTGCACGGCGAGCCGTGGACACATCAAGATGGCCAGAAGTAACCGAGCCGCACAAACCCTGCAGTGCTGTGGCAAAAGCGTTCGCCGCCAACATCAGGCAAGCCATCCACGATTTCGGTCCGATGTCTACAGCGATTTTAGATCAGGAGAAAACCGGATCGGACATTCTCCGCGAGGGGCTCCACCAAAAGCTGTCTTTCCAGGCGACGCATATCTGCCCTTTTGGATCGGAGTGTCCACCCGAGCGAAAAAAACAAGGACTGGTGCGACGTTGTAATTTTTGCGATTTCGCCTTGCGTACGGTTGACCACCTGCCCGCAATCGTCAGCGAAATGCGAAATCTTTCAGAGGAATGCCACAATATTGATATCCGACTAGACAAGTCAGGCGAACGCATGAGCATCGCGCAACGCGGTGACCTCGAAACCCGGCGCAGAGAGATCAGCGAAGACCTTTTCAGTCTGATGATTGCAGAGTCTGTTCTCCGCGAGTCGCTGAACAAACTGAAGGAAGAGTATCGTAATGCTCCGGATTATTTTTGCTTTACTCCTGAGGTAATCATCAAGAATCTGGAAGCAGCGCCGTTCCCTCGGCGTGACGAGGGACTAATATATGTTCTGTCGCGCCTCAAGGAAGCCAAAACCTATGTCTCGTTGAATGACCGCACCATCAAAGCCAACATCGCCAAATTATCGAAGAGGTTCATGAGCAGAAGCGACGACTTGAGCGACCTATTCAAAGATGAAGATCTGGACCAAACAGCAGCAGATGTCTACTCGTTCGTGCATAACCTCCTATCAGTTCACAACCTGACACTTGATGAAATGGTTATCGAACTCAACAAAAGCGTCGGCGAGATTGTCGGCCCTGGAACCGCTAGGCGTGTTTTGCTGCCAGGAATTGCCAGTATGGTTACCGGAAGCAACATTATCGGTATGTCGCCATGACTACTCGAAAAATCCGAAAGAAAGTTGTCCGGGAGTACAAAATAGACACATTCATGGCTTACCAAAATGGGATTGTCAGTGAACGCGAGCAGTCAATCCACGAAATCCTTATGCTACTTGGTAAGAGCGAACTCAAATTCCCCAATATCACGAAGCTCGCAAATCATATCTGCGCAATGCTAAAGATAGAAGGCAAGACCTGCAATACGACCACTCTCGTTCGTAAAAGCCACACAAGGGATGGCACCGAAACTCCGAATCCATACCGCCTCTTGTTGCATAAATACCTGTCGGGTAAATATTTTGGAACGGCTAAAAATCCGAGCATCACGGCACAGGACATCAAAGAAATCCGTAAGAAATACCCAGCTGTTGATGCTTACTGCTCACTAAAAGAAGGCGAATCTAAAAACCTCCAGGAGCAGGTCAAACACCTCACTAGAGAGATTGACAGCTTGAAAGGAGGTAAGTCACTGCTGCCGGAACGTAGTGCGACCGGCGAACTTCCCGACCACCTGGATAAGACCGTAACGGCACTGAAGCGCCTGATCGACGTCAACGCGGAATTCATAGAAATAGACTGGCAAAAGCGGGCTATCGTTGATATATCGCACCGGGACCCGAAGGTCGTAGTCGAGTCAGACCTTCTTACCGCGTTCTTCAGGGCACTTGAAAATTCCGGAATGAAGCCACCGGAGGGCACATGACCGTCGAGAAAAAAGGATTAAAGGGACAACAGGCAACCAAGCACAATAAGCGCAACTATGCCGCTTATATCGCTAGGTTGAACGCAACTGGTCAAAGGTTTCCGTGCAACCAGTTCGGTACGGTCAGTATAGACGGCGTGGCCGAACAGGTCGGATGCACGACCAAGGTACTCTTGACCGGTTCTCTGAAAACCCAGTTCAAAAAAGACATTGAACTCATCGGAGTCGGGGTAAAAAGAATTTCGGATAGTAAATTGGCGCAGAAGGCTGAAGAAAAATCTCGTGAAGCCTCTTCTTTGACTAAACTGCTCAACATGAAAATCAAGGAGTGCGAGTCCTTACAGGCGGAAAACGAGCGCCTTACCAAGGAAAGACGTCAGGTTGAAATACGACAAAAAGAGGCTGAATTGTCACTTCAAGAACTACTAAAGACTGGCCGGAGGTTCACGCTATGACAGCTGCGGTCAGCAAGACCATTCAGGTCACCAGCGTCTTCCCGGGCCGGTTCGGCGGTGCTATCGCCAAAGGTATCGTGATCGGTGAACGTGACGAACTGAGGTGCAAGATCGACTGGAAGGTGTCTATTAACCTGCCTCGCCCTGGCGAGTTTTGGAGGATGGTGGGGGATTATTACGACGATGAGTTGTACAGCCAACAGTTGCGTGTCACTACATGCCAGCCAGTTAAACTCCCTGAGGAGAGTTATATCTCATCCTTGCTGGCCCACCATCCAGCATTCAAAGGATTTTTCTTCGGCCAGAAAAAAATAGCGGCACTCCTCAACGAGTTCGGTCCGAACGTCCTTGTCAAACACCTGAATGACGGCAACGTCCATGCCCTGTCCAAGGTTATTCAACCTGTAATCGCAATCGAGGTGGTAAACTCTTGGCAAAGCCTGAATAGCGAAGTCGAAACCATCAACTTCTTGCTGAGTCACCGGTTCAGCCCGGAGCTTGCCCGCAAGATCATTTACCTTTGTCGCGGCAACGCCATCGAGCGCCTGAAAACCAACCCGTATGCCCTGGTCTGTTTCGGCGACATCTCCAGAAGCATCTGGCGGACCATCGAGACATGCGCCATAAAACTTGGCATCTCGCCAGACGCTGAACACCGTTTGATCGGCGCAATCGAGCATATCCTTTACGAGAATCTGCGTTGTGGTCATACGGCCATGCCGTTGTCAAAGCTCATAGAGAGCGCTGAAAGACTCTTGAACAACAAAACTCGTGCAGAACAAGGAATACGCTTGGCCATCAAACGAAGGGCCGCTTGTGTACTGAATCATCAGCCAGAACTTCTCATCCAGTTATACGGCCCGGCAGTCATCGAACTGCAACTCGAAAGACGCATCGAGAATCTGCTATCCGGGCCAACGCAGATGAATTTGTTTTGCAACAACGAAGAACAACTCAAGCGGCTTATCGACGACTATTGCTCACGCGATGGCGCCGCCGGCATCAAGTTCAACGAGTTGCAGAAAGCTGCCATCTTTACAGCCCTCAACTCGCGATTTTCAGTTCTGACTGGTTTCGGAGGAACAGGCAAAACCACCGTTTTGCGAGCTGTCATTGATATTGCGAAAATCATGCACCGTGAGGCGCACCTTCTCGCGCTTGCCGGCAAAGCCAAAGAGCGTGCGCGGCAGGCGACCGGCCACAGAGCTTTCACTATTCACGCTTTCATATCTGCTGTGAAGAAGTGTGCCGAAGATATTAAGCTTGATAGCAACCCGTTAATCATCGTCGATGAGGCCTCAATGGTCGATGTGGCACTATTCAATGAGCTGCTGTCCATGATGGATAAAAAGCAGTTTAGCTTGCTCACCGTCGGTGACACAGCACAAATCAGTCCGGTTGGCTTTGGACTGGTTTGGCACCGGTTGGCGGCGATGAGCGACATTCCTTCCGTTCATTTGACCGAGGTGCATCGCCAACAATCGATGCTTCACAAGGTCGCAATGGCTGTCAGGGAGTACAATTCAAACAAGTCCAAAATCGAGATACCCGAGTGGAAAGGCGAAGCTGAGGGTGTTTATCACGTTCGCGCCAGTAAGAATGATTTGCGTCAAAAACTCCTGTTGCTGAAGTGGCTTGAAAGCGAAGGCATACTTCCAGCTGCCCAGATACTTACACCGCATATGGCCGAGCGTATGCCCGATGGTGGAACAAAAATCAATCGTTACATTCAGAAGGAACTGACTGGCGGCAATAGAGGAATCCGGTTGGGTGCACACTGGATCATGAAAGGTGATCCTGTCATCGTCAGCGAGAACAATTACGACCTTGGTCTTTTCAACGGCACAACCGGTCGATTACTCAGGGTAGAAACAAAAGACGACATGCACGCGGGTGTGTTCACGCTAGAGGGTCACAATGGCGAGGTAACCTTAACAACTGATGATCTGTTTGATGTCGGAATGAAGCCAGCCTACGCTGTTTCGATCCACAAAAGTCAGGGTAGCGAGTATGACGCAACCATAATCACGTGTATTTCTGATAGCCCCATGGTCGAGCGTAGCTTGATTTATACAGCCCTGACGAGAGCGAAGAAGCTTTGTCTCATTGTGGGCTCAATGGAGGTGTTCAAAAGCGCAGTTGAGAAACCCAGTCGCGCCGAGACACTTTGTTCTGGATTCTTTCTGTCGAGACGGCATAATGATATTCACAAGAAAACCTAGGAATAAAAGATTGAGTCGGCCAAGAAGCTCGGCATATCAGTTCTAACCCCTTCCCGCTGGGTTCCTGCCTCCTCGCTTTTTTTCAAAGTTTATGCATTCTTCTCCACAGAGTGGCACAATTGATTCCTAAAATTTCAGACGCCCCAGTATAATTTCCTTTCGCTCGGTTGTGAATAGGCTTTCAATATAGACCCAATTCCGGCGTATACTGCATGTGCCGACTCGATAATCGCGGCACAATGTCAACTGTTTAGTTATTGGTTGACACTTCACAAAAACTCTGATATAAATAATTAAAAATAGGAGGAACCAATGAGTGAAACACTCGGTGACCGACTGAAGAGGCGGAGAACCGAACTAGATTTTGGTTTACGTGCTACCGCCGCAAAAGTGGGTGTGTCAGCGACATACCTATCAAGGGTCGAGAACAATCTGGAAAAACAACCGACCGAGGAAAAAATCAAGGTCCTTGCTGAAGTACTTGATGATAATTTCGACGAGTTGATGCAACTGGCCGGTAGGGTACCCGCTGAAGTGGCCGATCTGATCACAGCCGATTTGGGCATGCCAGCTTTCCTGAGACGAGCAAGAGACAAAAACTACTCTGCTGAGGATCTCATGAAGCTACTCGATATCAAGGATGACAAAGTTAAATGAGCATCTCCGTGCCCTTCATAAAAAAAAACCAGGTAGAGTCGATGGCACTGGAGCTGCTGGACAAGTACTCTGCCTGGAAAAAACTGCCACTCTCGCTACCGATCAACGTCGATGATATCATTGAAGGTTTTTTTAAGCTCAGGCTCGAGTTTTGCGACCTTAAACAATACCTAAATATTCCTGATGTCCTTGGAGCCACCTGGTTTGACGAAAAGGTTGTACGCATCGACTCCTCGCTTGAGGAAAATGAAGCACGCATGGCCTTCACTATGGCTCACGAGGTTGGTCACTGGTTCATGCACCGGCCCTACTACGAAATGAATTTGATGACGGTACCCATGTTCGGTTTCGGTGATGTACCGCCATCCGCTGCAATAGTATGCCGGACGGCCAGCAAGAAAGAACCCGCAGAGTGGCAGGCGGATCAGTTCGCTGCAACTCTGCTGGCACCACCCAAAATGCTGAGGAATGCCGTGAAGGGACTTGTCGGAGGCGAACAAATAGCGATCAACAAACTTGAAAGCTTCACAGGAGGGGTGGCAAAAAACCCAGCCCTCCGCGAAGCAGCTAAGTGGGTTATCGAAGCCGGTTTTACTAATGTGTCAGTAGAGGCGATGTGTTACCGGCTAATAGACTTGAATCTCGTGGTGGATACACAGCCATCACAGTCGGCACTGTTCTGAGGAAGTAGTCGGCTTTTTTTTAACCGCACTGTCAACTGTTTAGTTAACAGTATTCACACCAACGTAAAGGAGGTATAAATATGACGTCAGACTAACACTAACAAGAGACGAGAGACGAGATACGGAAGACAAACACGGTTCAACCAACAACACCACCCGGTGGAAGGAGAAACAAATCATGCATAACGAACACGAAGAAGATACCCACGGGCACGACAAAACAACAACTATCATCATCAACGGCCGACAGCGAGAGGTGACCGGCAACAAGATCACCTACCTCAAGGTCGTGGAACTGGCCTTCCCAGGTGCGCAGGTAGACGGTACAACGGTGTATACTGTTGCCTACGCCAATCCCCACGGAAAAGATGGCACGCTCGTCAACGGACAGGAAGTCCCTGTCAAAGAAAGGATGGTCTTCAATGTCACCAAAACAAATCGTTCCTGATCCGGAAATTCAGCGACTTCAGAACGATGGATACGAAGTGGAGGTGTCCAATGGACATCTCCTCATCCACTCCATCCCCTACGTCAACTCACAGGGTGCCGTGGCACTTGGCACCGTGGTGACCGACCTTAATGGTACCGTCGGCCAACTTGCGCCACAAAAAGACCACCAAGTATGGTTTGTCGGCGAATACCCTTGCTACCAAAACGGAGCCCCAATCGAGGGGATCAGGCATACTTCCGGGGATTTCACCCTCTGGGATGGGTTTGTGGTCCAGCACCGTTTTTCTAATAAACCGGAGAGCGGCAGCTACCCAGACTACTATTCTAAAATGAAGCGGTACATCACGATCATCTCGAATGAGGCCCTGGCATTAGAACCAACCGCCACCCCATGCACTTTCAAGGTCATTATGCCGGCAGAGGAAAATTCGGTGTTCAGATATTGGGATTCAGCATCAAGCCGTGCTAATATCCTGGCTGTATCCGAAAAGTTGGTCATGGATAAGGTGGCTATCATTGGTCTGGGTGGAACCGGTTCATATGTTCTGGATTTGGTAGCAAAGACCCCCGTTAAAGAGATCCATCTGTTCGACGGCGATGTATTTGAGCAGCACAACGCTTTCCGTTCACCTGGGGCCGCCTCGATTGAGACACTTGAGGCAAAACCTGCCAAGGTGGACTACTACGCGCAGATATATGATTCGATGCGCACCGGTATCGTCCCCCACAACAGATATGTTGAAGAGGATAACGTCAGCGACCTGGATGACGTTGGCTTTGTTTTCCTCTGTGTAGATAGCGGTCTGGCCCGTAAGACCATTAGCTTGCATCTTCGAAGGCAAGGTATACCGTTTATAGACGTTGGCATGGAAATTATGCTTGAACCGGAAAGCCGGCGGCTCTTTGGCACCTGCCGTGCAACACTGTGCTCCTCCGAGAAGTCAGATCATTTCGACAGGCATGCCCACCAGGGGAGCGATGACGATCACGACCTGTACCGGACAAATATCCAGGTTGCGGATATGAACACCCTGAATGCTGCCCTTGCTGTCATTAGATGGAAACAGTACTATGGGTTCTATAACGACCACTTCGGGATTTATCACACAACGTATTCGATCGACACTCATTCTTTGACAAGGGATGAGATGACAGGAGTAGCCGCCGCCCATGAAATCTAAAGCCGTTTCAGCGGAATTCGTGGATGTCATTCCAGAACAACTGGAGGAGGGGATACTTTATATCTGTGAACGCTACAACACTGCTAGTCACAGGTGTTGCTGCGGTTGCGGTGAAGAGGTGGTAACCCCGCTTACTCCGGCCGACTGGTCTGTTCGCAAGGAAGGTAATAACGTTTCGCTCAGCCCCTCTATTGGCAACTGGAGCTTTACATGCAGATCGCATTACTGGATCCACCAAAACCAGGTGATATGGGCCGGCGCTATGTCTCAAAAGCAGGTTGCACTAGTCAAGGCCAGGGACAAAGCTGACAAAGCGGCCTATATTGCAGCCGTCAACGCCCAAAAGGAGCTACAGTCAGGGTCCCTGTTCACAAAACTATGGCGGATTATCGTGCGGTGGTTTCAAAAATAAAAGTCACATTGAACCGTAGTGACGGGATTTATAATGAGCATGCAAGACTCTGAAAGACGTTGCCATATCCTGGCATTATGTTAGGTGCCAACGAGGAACCTTTCATGCTTCTGCATATTGTGGCAGCGCAGTTAAAGGTTCCTGTAGAAATCTGATTTGAATAGCACTGTCTGATCATACGCTGCAGTTTTACCGAGCAGGTTCCTGTCATGGATCTTGCTATATCAATGTTAGGGGGAACCGCATTTCATGAATGTTGGCGTTTTTTTTGTGCAGATGGTGATGTAATTAAATAAACATTATCGAGGAGTTGTTGTATCGCCTTTTTAACAAGAATTCTAACCTTTCTATCCACAGTCTGACTAATCTTAGGCGGCGTTTCAGTCATAATATAATAGTAATTCCAGGAAATAGTACTACGCTGCTTGATCGGAATTTTACAAAAATCCTCATCATCACTGTACAGCTTACCGAACATGACAATGATTTGAGGTCGGCATATATTATTCTTATTGAAATTTCCAAGCTCACAAATAATTCTGTCAATCATCTCGCGGGCCGCTTCTGGTTTTTGCTGAAGATAAGTAACAACATGCCACCCAAGTCGCATACTGATAACAACGTATCGAACCATGGCATCACCTCCCTGAGAGATTTGTAACCAGCCGACAAAATTTTTTTTCATCGTGCATCTGGCAGTTTCTTAAAACAGACTTGATCACTTCCAGGAAGTTGCCTTTTTTTAGCCTGAGTTGTGGATGGCAGTGAGACCAATCCAAAGCTTCAACGACTCCCCAGTCTTGGGCCCATCGATCACTTATTAAGGTTGCTTTAAGAAAATCTATAGATATTTCCAACTTCTTGTGGCATGCAGAACAAACACAGACACATTTATCAATTTCTTTAATAACAGCAATCAACTTCGATCTGTTCGACAGCAGTTCAGAGACGGTAGCTGTTTTAAATTCATGTAAAACATGGTGAAACTGCAGCTTATCTGTATCATTTTCTTCGCACAACAAACAGCCAAGATGCTTTTTGATCTGGATTACAATGTCTTGATTGGTTTCGCGACGTCGTTTCTGGTTTTTTTTCAGCTCAGCATGCCACCTGGGGTTATCCTTCTTTTTCTTGTACAAAAAATCCCTTTGGTATTTTCGGTTTTTTTCCTTGTCTAAATAAGGCATGACGTCTCCTTAGCTTATATGATTCACTGCCATCACCCATGTTAACTACCTACTCCTGAAAAATCTCGCAACCATTCATAATCTGTTAAGCATTATATCTACAATGAGCGGTATTGCCCTTGTCCGGCTCATGGCTTAAAAGCAAATTCACTCGGAAACATCAATGTCGTAGCAGATCTGTCAACTTCGGTGATAATCCAAAGCCTATCTTCCGGACAACGTACTGGCAGCTTGAAGGAAGAAAATAGCCGACCATTACCCTGCTCAAGTGATTCATTGTTTTTGTCGAAGTCAACTGCCGACAAATCGCCCCAATCTCCGATTCCATGCCGCTGCAGCATCCCATGATATAGCGCAGAGTTTTCGGGATCTTCCAGCATTGAATCCATCACCTTTTTTGTAGCTACAACTTTCCCTAATTCGATCCTACTGGTCATATTGTCCTCCACTTCTACTAGTTCCAGATAATAAACTGCCTTAAAAGTCAGGCTCATTATCACATCTTGAAGCTGAAAAATCCCAGCTGTACAACTTCCACAGTAGTTCGCGCATTGCCATTTTGATGACATTATTAATCGCTTTGTCCATCACTTTAGTTATCTTCGGGCGTTCGCCAGAAGTGATATAGCTATAATTCCATGCAATTGACCAATTAAGCAACTTGCTTACCGTGTCGGTACTGTTCTGCTCGATCACCTTTCCAAGCACGACAAGAATTTGATTACGTAGCAGTTTAATTCTTTTGTCGGAGTCAATCTCAGAGATGATTCCGTTGACCATCTTTACGCCGGCTTCAGGCTTTTCCTTCAAATAATCAACCACAGCCAGGCTCATGTTGAGCGTAATAACAAGACGCTGTACCATGATCATTACCTCCTGGTAACGCAGATGCTACGCTGTAATTTACTGTCAATAGAAGCTAGTTATTGTTGAGGTATTTCCATGTTTTTCCTCAAATGACATAATTGGCTTGAAACTATTGAGAATAAGCACTAAAAATATTGTTAACGGCACAATCCGACGCCACATCGCCATTGAACTAACACTATGTGCATCCTTAACCGACAATCAATATTATATTACCACTACTTTTAACCATTTCAACTGGTAATTAAATGTCTTCTGCCAACAAACATACACTTGAAGAGCTATGTACTCTCGTCGATATTCCTAAAAGAACCGTCAGGTTTTATATTGAGAATGGTGTGGTCGACCGACCAGATGGAGTAAAAAAAGGGGCGTACTATTCACAGAAACATGTTGAACAGCTACTGGAGATAAAAAAATGGCAGAAGACAGGCCTGTCTTTAGAGCGAATCAAGTCTTTATTTAGTGATAAGTATGAACCACCTCAACAACAGAGGGAGCCAGGAGATGTCGACGTCTGGAGTCACATCTACATATCGGATGGAGTCGAGCTTCTCATTGAGCCAAAGCGATCAGGGCTTTCATCGGAACAGGTGAATCAGATATATCAGACAATACGGGCAATTATTATCAGCAACATTTCTCCTTTAAATGGGTAACTCTTACGCTGGAGGTTGTGGGAAGGTGACACTCTTGTTTTTGGAAGCTCGACCTTATGGGGCTTATCGTTAAGTGGTTAGCCACCAGTTCTCTTGACAATATCAAAAACATAATAGATCTTAAAGACTGAAACCCATAAATTCAGAGTATCGCATGACCACGTAATTCTATCTGCTAAAGCGCAGCCAGGACACGCTCCATCCTGGCCCGCACCTGTCCGGCAATTTCAGTTAGTTCTGCATTTCCAACCACTCCAAGTGCAGCCACCGGATCCATGACCATAACTACGGTTTTGTTATCATCATCAAGATAGATAACCACATTGCAGGGAAGCAGCGTACCAATGTTTATCTCTCTGGCAAACGCCTCCCATGCCAAGGCGGGGTTGCAAGCACCAAGAATAAGATATTCACGAAAGTCTCGGCCAAGCTTTTCCTTGAATTTGCTTTTAACGTCAATCTCGGAAAGGACACCGAAACCTTCCTTTGCCAACTCTTCACGAACCCTTTGTTCAATGTTAGCGAATGGAACGTCGAATTTTCTGCCGAATGCGTATGAAGTTTGAAGATCCATTGTGTCCTCCTTGAATCAGTGGTTTTTCTTGATAAAAGCTTCTTTACAGTTCTCGGAACAGAAGTAGAATGTTCTACCGGCCTGCTCAAGCGTACTCGTGGCAGCTGTGGACGAAATTCGCATTCCACAGACAATATCTACGACCATATTGTCCTTCTGATACAATGGATGAGTTTCCAGGCGCAGGTATGTATCGACAAACTCGATAATCCTGTCGTCAACCCAATCAGCAAGTTTCTTTTCATCACCTTCAAGAGAAAAACCCATCTCAATGTTGCGATTAAACTCCATCAATTCCGGAAGAATTGTCAGGCTGTAACGGACAATCAGACGTTTGCCGTCAGCCGGCAATAAAGCGATGCTAAGTTTGACCGTTGCCGGAAAACGTGGTGTAT
Source organism: uncultured Geobacteraceae bacterium (assembly GCA_964509295.1). GTDB lineage: Bacteria > Desulfobacterota > Desulfuromonadia > Geobacterales > Pseudopelobacteraceae > JBGSQR01. The sequence goes on from CAZDWS010000011.1 coordinate 79,998, forward strand.
GGTTAAAAACGCAGATGCAATTGCTATCAGCATCGACATTAAGGACCTCCACCTTGGCATTATCAAAATGGCTCGCCAGTTCCATCATGCGAGGAAGAATGATCGCTCCGATATCTATTTTGGAAACAGCAGCCTGGTGAGACCTGAGATCCAATAGTTCTTTCATTTTGCTGTCGAGCTGCTGCTGTGTTATGGCAAGTTCTTGCTGGTGCTGATCTAATCTATCGAGAATTCTTTTCGCCAATCTGTTTTTTTCATCCATGGCTTCACCTCATTCTCTCTTGCTCAGCGGCTATTCAGTTGCGGAATATCGCATGACAGGCGATACAAGACTTATCAACTTCCTTAAAAGAGGCTTTGGCGCCGGCAAAGTCACCTTTTTTGGCCAAATCAGTTGTTGAGTTTATTGCCGTTCCCAAACTATTTATCTGTGCCGTCATTTTTTTACTTTGGCTGATGTTTTTGCGTGGTTTAGTTTTATTTAAGTCTAAAATAGCGGAATTGATTTTATCCGCTTCAGCCTCTATTGCGGCAGCATCACCTTTGTCCAGAGCAGCTTCAATATTGGCAGAACAAGTGGAAAACATTGGCATCATGCCATGCAGTTTCTTAATGTGGGCATCGGCAGGCGTAGTTTTGCCATGTTTCTCTGTTCCATGTGCCAATGCCATTCCGCTTTGAACCGACAACAATATAGCCAAACTTAATCCAATAGTTTTACAAGTATTATTCATTGCTTCTCCACAGTCATTTTTATTCAATGTTCCCTGATTTCAAGTGGAAGGACATTTTCTCCCTCTGCCTGCCTACCCAACTTATCTACGACCTTCCAGCGCACCTTGATCGGCATCTGTTCCTTGAACTGTGAAGGCGTTTTTGGCTTGAGGACTCCAGCCATGTCAAAAACAGAGTGAAAAAGGTCACCGGGAAACTGTTGTCCATCCTGTTGCAGAAGTTTGAGTTCCTTTATATCCACCGGGCGGTCAAAGAAAGCATCCACTTCTTCAATATCCTTGGAACCTTTATCCCTCATTCCCGTAATACTTAGAAGCCGTGGCGGTGGTAATGGCTGGATCGAGTTGTCGTTGACAGTTTTTACTGAGGGGTTTAACAGACTTTCCTTCCCCTCGACCTGTAGCCTAACCTCCTTGACTCCATTGAACTGACGCAAAGTTAACACAAGTGCAGCAGCTATAGATGAATCTGCTGTTTTACCCGGTTCCTTGCTGAAATTTACCGTTATAGTTCCTTGAGCATCATTCAGTGATGCCAGGCTAATGCCACTTGCAAAAGGAATGAATTCTCCCTTGTAGCTGCCGGTATCCATGCTTATCAGAAGTCGCTCGATAGCAACTTTTTTGATGCTGCCCTCGTCAAAGGTGAAAAAAGGAAAAGGAACGACCTTGCCGGGATATTTGCTGGAAGGAAAGTAGATTACAAAGGCAAACGCAGTCCCTTTGTCAACCAAAGGTGCAGCTCCGAAATGTTTTTCATAGGCGCTGGTTGCCGTCACCTTGCCAGGCTTTTCTACAGGTATCTCTTTTTTCTGAAAAGTGATCGCATAAATCAGAAAAGCGGTTAATGCTATTGCTGTGGTTATGGATAATATTTTTTTCATGGCCTTATAGTTGAAAAGTTTAAGGCGGGCTTTTCAGCCCGCCTCGTTAGGTTGCGGCTATCGTTTGCCTAGGCCGTCCAAAACATCATTGGCCTCTTTCAGTTTTCCTTCTAATTTCTTCAGTTCTTCTGCTGTGTATTTTTTAGATCCCTGCTTAATCTCACCCTGAATTCGCGCTATTTTCTGTTGAATTGATTCAGCCTGCAAAGCACACTGTCTTGCGCCTTCATGATCCATCATCATTTGGTGATCCATTGTCGATTCTTGATGTGCGGCAAACGCAGGTATCGCACTAAACATTCCAACTGCAACCAATACTAATGCTAATTTTCTTTTCATAATAGATTCTCCTTTGGAGGTTTGTAGAGTCGTCTCTACATGTAAAAACATTATCAAACAATCCACTTCTGTCAATCACATGCTTAATCGTGTATTAGTAACTATCTAACGTGGTTTTTCTAACGAACGCAGGGTCTCGTTGGCGTCTTTCAACTTTTTGTTCAGTATCTTGAGTTCTTCCAGTGTATACTTGGAAGCTCCCTCTTCATTTATTTTAACCTTAAGCTTTTTGATCCGTTGCTGAATACTGTCAACTTCCTGGCCACAATCCCTCAATAGTAAATCGCACTCCTTGGCGCACTGTTCATCCATGGTTTTTTGGTGCGAAGCATCAAGCTGGGGATCTGCTGCAAATGCCGGAACCGAAACAGCTACCATTGCAACTGCTAACAGGGTAATAATCGACTTTTTCATGGTGTAATCCTCCTTGACGTTGTCAGCTACTTGACTGTGTACCAGAATTTGGCCTGACGGGTTTTTCCGTCTTTCACCAGAAACTTGCTCATAACACCGTACTTGCCTTTTTGGGAAAGATCAAAGTCTGCCCCGAAGTGTCCCTGCATTGCCATCAGGTCTTTGGTCTGATCTGTTTTATCAGGATTCTGCACCTTGACTTTAACCTCGCCTTCTGTCAGAGCCTTGCCGCTTTTAGCATCTTTAAACTCAACAGCGATGTGGTGAGTTTCCTTCATACCCTTAGGCAACTCCATTCCCATAGCCTTCATGTGCTCTTTCATACTCATGACCTTGAAGGTTGCTTTGACACCATCAACCACCTGTTCATGGGCAACATCACCCTGATTACCACCATGTCCCATGTCATGACCACCGTGGCTGCCATGATCAGCGGCATAAGAAGCGATTGGAGCAGCCAGGGCAAAAATTGCAGCTATCAGTACGGATACTTTTTTCATGTTTCAAATTCTCCTTTTGTTGTGTAATCGTTTATATATCTTACTTAAAGCATTCGTCATGCCAAATTACAACATACTGTTATTGTTGAGTTATACAGCATGACTGGCGTTTCAGTTTAGAGAATATTCTACATAGGCCGTAGCATATTCTTCCGTGCTATAAATCTAATTAAAGCCTGTCTATTGTTTACGGAAATTAAGATGCATATCAACCCCGCGAAGCCCTTTCGAAAACCTCGGATTGTCCGGGTAAATGTATTTGTAAGTATGTAAATCACGCAGTGACTGATAACTGCAGCTATTCGCCTGGCAAAATATCAGTGACAACGAACGAACCACCAGCCTTTTCCACCCTGAATTTAACTTTATCGCCCGTTTTCACCTTATCAAACAAGGCTGGGTCTTTAACCTGAAACACCATTGTCATGCCAGGCATTTCAAGATTTCTGATTTCGCCGTGTTTGATGGTGATCTTCCTATTTTCTTTATCTATTTTGCGGATCACTCCATCTGTCATTTCCGCAGAGCCATCAACCAACTGCGTCTTTGCATCGGGTGTAACTTCTTGTGCGGTTGCAACAACAGAAATGCCCAAAAACAGAGTCAAGCCCCAAAAAACTGAAAACAATTTGTGCATTTTCATTTTTTTAACCTTTTTTTCTCCTGTGATGATTTCACCGACACAATCCCTTTCATCCCCGCTTCATAGTGACCCGGCAGCAGGCAGGCAAAGTCTACTTTACCGTCATTGGTGAATTGCCAGATAATCTCGCCTGACTTACCCGGCGCCAGCGTAATCATATTTTCATCGTCATGCTCCATTTCAGGGTGCTTCATCATTATTTCATAGTGTTCCTTGAGTTCTTTTTCAGTCCCTAATATCAATTCATGTTTAATTTTACCGGAATTTTTAACTATGAATCTGATGGTTTCACCTTGCCTAACCGTAATGTGTGCAGGCTTATAGCGCATAGTATCGTACATGTAGATTGTAATAGTACGGGTTACATTTTCCACTTTGCCGGGCTTGCCAATAGAGATATTACCGTGGCCACCGGGGTGTTCTCCGCTTGCACCGGCCAACGAGGAGATGAGAACCAGAAAGATTACAGCAAGTATGTGATAGTGCTTCATGAAACCACCTCAAATCAGATTTAGTGACCGGAATGCCCCGTGGGCTTGCGAATCTGTATTTCCAGCTCTTTACCTCCCTTCTGCATCAGCGGCATGGAGTGACCGCCCGATGATTTATGTCTGGATGGTTCGTTGATCGATCCGGTATATTCATAGGCCTGAGTGCCGATGGGATGCCTGTACCAACCGGGATTACTGTAATCCCCCGGTTTCTGATCTCTGCGCACCTTTACTACCGAAAACATTCCACCCATCTCCACAGAACCGAACGGACCTTCGCCTGTCATCATCGGTATCGTATTGTCCGGCAGCGGCATCGACATTTCCGTCATATCCGCCATGCCGCGCTCACCCATCACCATGTAGTCGGGGATCAGGTTGGTGATTTTACTGGTCAAATCTCGATGATCAACCCCGATCATGGTGGGAAGATCGTGTCCCATAGCATTCATTGTGTGATGGCTCTTGTGGCAGTGTATGGCCCAGTCGCCCTCTTCGTTGGCAACAAACTCGATCTGCCGCATCTGACCGACAGCCACATCGGTTGTCACCTCGGGCCAGCGGGCGCTCTTCGGGACAGGCCCGCCATCGGTTCCGGTCACAACAAACTCGTGCCCGTGCAGATGAATTGGATGGTTTGTCATGGTCAGGTTGCCCATACGGATGCGTACTTTGTCGTTCAGGCGTACATTCAGAGAGTCAATGCCAGGAAAAATCCGGCTGTTCCAGGACCAGAGATTGAAATCCAGCATGGTCATGATCTTGGGGGTGTAACTGCCGGGATCAATGTCATAGGCGTTCAGCAGAAAGCAAAAGTCGCGCTGCACCTCGTCGATCAACGGATGTTTTACCTTGGGATGTGTAACCCAGAACCCCATCATGCCCATGGCCATCTGGGTCATTTCATCTGCGTGAGGGTGATACATGAAGGTTCCTGGACGCCGTGCCATAAATTCATAGACATAGGTCTTGCCAGGGCGGATCGCCGGTTGGGTCAGACCTGTAACACCATCCATGCCGTTGGGCAATCGCTGGCCATGCCAATGAATACTGGTATGTTCGGGCAGCCTGTTGGTGACAAAGATGCGAACCCGGTCGCCCTCGACCACTTCAATGGTCGGCCCCGGGCTCTGCCCGTTGTACCCCCAGAGATGAGCCTTCATGCCGGGAGCCATCTCGCGTACTACCGGTTCGGCCACCAGGTGGAATTCCTTGACACCGTTATTCATGCGCCAGGGCAAGGTCCAACCATTGAGAGTCGTTACCGGATTATACGGGCGACCACTGTTCGGCACCACAGGGGGCATGGTATCCGGGCTGGCCTGAAGGACCGGTTCCGGAAGCGCGGCCATGACGACGCGGCTGACAGCAGAGGCTGCCAGGGCACCACCTGCAATTCCAACTGACTTTATGAACTGTCTCCTTGATGTCATTCTTGAAGTCCTCTTGGTATGCTCATCGTTTATATTGAAGATCAATGTGCTACAGCACCGCGCCCACTGCTACCACCTGAGATGCCGCCGACCTGTGCTATGGTTGGTCTTCCCATCAAAGACGCCTGCAGCGCTGCTTCTGCAAACCAGAACTGCTGTTCGGCGGCAATTGAGGCAATGACGCTGCCCACCTGGTCACGCGAGTCTGCCAGCAGCTCAAACACACTGATCAGCATGCCGTTGTAACGCAGCAGGTTTTCTTCAGAGATTGTTTTTCGTAGCGGCAACACCTCATCGCGATAATGCCTAGCAATATCGAATGCGGTCCGATAGGCAGAATAGGCCTCACGGAGGCTAGATCCGGCCGATTGCATCGTCGCTTCAAATCGATACACGGCAACCAGCGTCTGGGCATCCATGGCATCCCTCTGCATATCCCCCCAATCAAATACAGGCAAACTAACGCTGATTTCAAAGCCCCGCTTGGTGTTGCTTTGATGTTGAGCATTGTCAAACACGGTGTCATATCGCAGGCCAAGCTTTATATCGGTGAAGCTGGTCAGCAGATTCAAGCCCCACGCTTTTGATACAGCATCGAGTTCAGCCTGGGCGAGTTTTATGTCGAGCCTTCCAGCAGTGCCGGCCTTACCGACATCGTCCGGTGTGCGTGGTTCCTTTGGCAGATCAGGCAGTCTGTCCGGTAACTTGAGTATTTGCGCCTGGGTATCGGTCAAACCGAGGACCCGGATCAGCTCTTCCCTTGTGGATGTGACCATGTGCTGTGCGGTTGCCCATTGTGTTGCGGCATCGGCGTAGAACGCCTGTTGTCGCGCCCTTTGCAGCTTATTGAAGTTCCCGACCGATTGAAGGCGACGCGCCAGCTCTGCGCCTGCATAGGCGGCATCATTGACCTGCCTGGCATAAACCAGCTGCTGCTTGGCTGCCACAGCCCTGACCCAGGCCTGCCGCACCAGCGTAACCTGGTCGATGACATTGCCGGTCAGGTGCAGCTGCGACAGCTCGATTTGCTGTTGAGCGATCCTGTAGCGTTGCGGATAGGTAAACAGGTCAAGCAGGGCAACCGTCAGCAGTCTTCCAATCTCCAGCTCATTGGCTGAAACCAGCCGTTCAAAAGTAAAAACAGGATTGCTTATGCGGCCGCTCTGGGCCGCTTTGGCCGCTTCAGCCCAGTTCTGTGCCAGCATGGCCTGCAGTGCCGGGCTGTTGACCAGTGCCAGTTTGACGGCATCATTCTGGCTGACCGTTTTTATCAGGATCTCACCGGCGATCTGATCCAGCTTTTCACGCTGTTCTTTGGTTTGAGCCAGCTGAAGATTGCCTTGTGTGAACGAGGCCGCCTCCAGATTCGTTTTGGCAAGAGATTTATCAAAGTTGACACTGGCGCAACCGGATAAAACAGCTAGTAAAAACAACGCACGCAAGGCTTTTGTGCAATTACGCAAGCCGGACCCAGGTCTCACGGTATCCCCCCATGTCCAGAATGTGGATCATTGTTAGTCGGCAATTCGGAAGGCTTTTCGTCTTTATCCGCTTGTTGCGCCTCTTTGGCATAGAAGCGCCATCCGCCGATTTTTTCGACAGCATCATTGGCTTCCCGCCAAGGTAGCAGCAGTTGTTCTTTGAATGGATGGTATTGGGTAAATATGGAACTATATTGAAAGGGTGCAGCCTGGGAAGCGGAGTTGTTCGGGGCGGCCGGAACCGCCCCTGATGTGGGTTGCGCATGGGTAGATGTAACACTCAACAATACTGCGATTGGTAAAAACCATTGAAGAGTGTGTAAGCCCATTATTTCACCTCGTCTAAAAATTAATCAATGTTTCATGCCTGAATAGTGCAATCGTCCTTTTTTCAAATCCCGCTTTTTCATCAGCACGAAAATAACCGGGGTCATGATCAACACATGCACTGCTGAAGAGATCATACCACCGATCATCGGCGCGGCAATCGGCTTCATCACATCGGCGCCGGTGCCGGTGGACCACATGATCGGGATCAGGCCCAGCAGGGCCACGGCCACGGTCATCAGCTTGGGGCGCAGGCGCAGCACTGCACCTTCAAAAGTGGCATCGTAGATATCCTGTTCCGTGCAGGGCCCATTGATCAGCTTCTTATCCAGCGCCTCATGCAGATAAATAACCATCACCACCCCGGTTTCCACGGCAATGCCGTACAGGGCAATAAATCCGACCCAGACCGCCACGGAGAGGTTATAGCCCAGCGCCGAGACAAGATAGACCCCTCCCACCAGGGCGAACGGCACCGAGAGCATGACCATGCTAGCTTCCAGGGCCGAACGGAAGGTGAAGTAAAGCAGGATGAAGATGATTACCATGCCCAGCGGAATCAGTACCTGTAGACGCGCCTTGGCTCGGACCTGGTTTTCCCACTGGCCGGACCAGGCCACATAGTATCCGGGAGGTAACTTGAGATTCTTCTCCAGCACCTGCTTGGCTTCGGTTACAAATCCGCCCATATCACGGTCGCGCACATTCAGGAAAACCAGTGAACGCAGCAGTCCGCCCTCACTGTTGATCTCTGGAGCACCGGTGGAAATCTTGAGTTTGGTTACCAGAGATAGCGGCACCTGAGCCCCTTCCATGCTAGAGACCAGGATGCGGCGAATGGCCGGAATGTTGTCGCGGTAGTCACGCAGGTAACGAATGCGGATCGGGAAGCGATTACGTCCTTCAACGGTGGTTGAAAGCATCTCGCCACCGAGAGCCGTTTCTATAATGCTCTGGATGTCACCCACACTGACGCCGTAGCGTGCAGCAGCCTCGCGGTCGATGTCAATATCGATATAGTTGCCGCCTGTGACCCGCTCCGCCACCACATCGGCGGCACCCGGAATCGGCTTAAGAATCGCTTCGGCCTGGATCGCCAGATCCTTGAGTACGTTCAGGTCGCTGCCGAAGATCTTAACCCCCAGATCTGTCCTGACTCCGGTGGAAAGCATGTTGATCCGGTTAATGATCGGCTGGGTCCAGCCGTTGCGGACCCCGATCTGTTGCAGCTTGGCATCCAGTTCGGACACGATGTCGGCCTTCTTGACTCCCGGACGCCACTTGTCTTTGGGCTTGAGAATGATGATACTCTCGAACATGGAGACCGGTGCCGGATCTGTTGAGGTTTCGGCACGACCAACCTTGCCGAGTACATGCTCAACCTCCGGCACGCTCTTGATAATGGTATCCTGTACTTGTATCAGTCTCTTGGCTTCAGTGATGGATACATTGGGCAGGGTGACAGGCATATAAAGCAGTGAGCCTTCGTCCAGCGGCGGCATGAATTCGCTGCCCAGTTTCATGAACATCGGCACGGCGATCAGCAGAGCAATAAGATTCAAAGCAATGGTCGTCTTTTTCCAGACCAGCACCCATCTGATGACCGGCGAATAGAGCCTGATAAAAAAGGTTGATACCGGGTTGGCGCTTTCTGGCGGCATTTTGCCGCGCATGAAGAAGTACATCAGTACCGGCACCAGGGTAATGGCGATCAGGGCTGAGCCCATCATGGAGAAGGTCTTGGTAAAAGCCAGAGGATGGAAGAGTTTTCCCTCCTGCCCTTCCAACATGAAGACAGGTACGAAAGAAAGTACGATGATTGCCAGGGAAAAGAAGATCGCTCGTCCGACCTGCTTGGCAGATGTGATGACAACATCCAGACGTCGTTCAGGTGTACGCTCTTCCGGCGGCATTTCCGAGAGATGACGGTAGCAGTTTTCCACCATGATCACCCCGGCATCCACAAGTACGCCGATGGCAATGGCAATGCCGCCCAGTGACATAATGTTGGAAGTGACACCCATCATCTTCATGGTGATGAAGGCGATCAGCACTGAGATCGGCAGGGTCAACACGATCACCAGTGCGCTCTGGTAATGCAGCAGGAAGATCAGGATCACCAGCGAGACAACAATCGACTCCTCAAGCAGATTTGTTTTAAGTGTATTAATGGCCCGTTCTATCAAATCGGAACGGTCATAAGAGACCATGATTTTAACGCCTGGTGGTAGACCTTTTTCCAGCTCCTTGATCTTGGTCTTGACCCGGTCGATGACGTCCTTGGCGTTCTCACCGTAACGCATGACAACAATACCGCCGACCGCCTCACCCTCACCGTTCATATCCAGCATGCCGCGCCGGATGGCGCCACCCAGCTGGACCGTACCGAGGTTTTTGACGTAAATGGGGGTGCCGCGCATGTCGGCGCCGACAACTATGTTCTCCAGGTCGGCCTTTGACTTGACATAGCCGCGGCTACGGATCAGGTACTCGGCATCGGCCTGTTCGATCAGTTTGCCGCCCACATCTTTGTTGGAGGCCTTGACCGCATCCATGACCTTGCCGACCTTGATGTTGTAGGCAAACAGTTTATTAGGGTCCAGATCAATCTGGTATTCCCGTACAAGGCCACCGATAGAGGCCACCTCAGCCACCCCTTGGACGGTGTTGAGCTGGTAACGCACGAACCAGTCCTGCAATGTGCGCAGCTGTTCCAGGTCATATCCCTTACCCTCGATGGTGTACCAGAAGACATGGCCGACACCGGTGCCGTCCGGCCCCAGGGTCGGAACAACTCCGGTCGGCAGCAGAGATGCGGCATAGTTAAGACGTTCCAGTACCCGGGTTCTGGCCCAGTAGATGTCGGCCTTGTCCTCAAAGATGACATAGATCATCGAGAAGCCGAAAGCTGAGGAGGCACGCACAGCACGCACCTGCGGCAGTCCCTGCAGATTGACAGCCAGTGGATAGGTGACCTGGTCCTCCACCACCTGTGGAGAACGCCCCGGATAGTCGGTGAAGACGATTACCTGATTGTCGGAGAGATCCGGGATGGCATCCACAGGAGTCCTGTAAACCGACCAGACACCCCAGGCAATGATCAGTCCGAAGACCATCAGGACAATCACGCGGTTACGGGCGGAATATTCAATAATTTTTTCGATCATAGCAGCAGTCCTTGTAGGAGATAGTTAGGTAGTCTTCATTACATCTTCATGTCATCCATCTTCAAAGGACCCTTTTTTACAGGCTGCTGCTTTGCGGGTGGAGCGCCATGGCCTTCATGGCCTGTCTGTGGTTGTTTTTTATCTGCCGCAGGCGCCTGATTCTGGCCAGATGCCTGGGCCTGACCATCAGCTGTCGGCTTGGCGCCACCGGTATGCTGGCTGTGATCTACGGCACCGCCTCCTTTGAGCTGCGATTCAGAGTCGATTAGATAGGCACCGGAAACCGCAACCTTTTCACCGGACTTCAACCCGGAAAGAATCTGTACCTGATCATCAGTCCGTTCACCCACCTGTACTTCACGCGGTTCAAACATGCCCGGAGCGGTTTCTACCCAGAGCACCTGACGTTTACCCGAATCCATAACAGCTGTTATTGGAACAACGATACCCTTGGCCAGCGGAACCCTGATTGTGGCATTAACAAACATGTCCGGTTTCAACATCTGTTTGGGATTAGGCATTTCTACCCGCGCCTTGACTGTATGGGTCTTTGGGTCGTGAAACGGGTATACATAGCTGATCTTTCCGTTAAATTTCATACCATGTTCAATGGCAGACCGGATTTCAACCTGTTGTCCCACCCTCACAAAGGGAACTTCATTATCAAATATTTCGATTTCAACCCAGACTTTGGACAGGTCGGCAATATTAAACAGAACTTCACCGGCATTTACGTACTGCCCCTGTTGAACCATCTTTTCGATCACGACGCCGGAAAGGGGTGTGTAGATTGGTAGGCGGATATTCGGTTTACCGGCTTTTTCCAGTTCAGCGATTTGGCTTTCCTTTACGCCGAACAACATTAGCCGCTGCTTGGCAGAGGCAACCAGACCGTCTCCATTTTGAGAAATTGATGGTATGGGCGAGTTTTTGAGTTGGTTACGGCTTTTTACGGCCAGCAGGTATTCCTGCTGGGTGGACAGCAGGTCCGGCGAATAGACCTCTGCCACGGGCTTGTCCTTATTGACAGAAGAACCGACCGTATTGACGTGCAACTTATCGATACGGCCAGCGATCCAGGCAGTGACCTTGGCCTGTCGCGACTGGTCGTACTGGACGATGCCGACTGCGTTAATTTCTTTATTCAGAGTCTGCTGCTTAGCCTCGATAGTGGCCACATTGGCCATGACCCGCTGGGTAGACGATAGAGAAACATGCCCGATCATTTCGGCCTGCTGCTTCTGCTCCGGAGTCTGGGCAGTACCCTCTGCGGCGCCTTCAATCTTCTTGATCAGTTCCATGCCACAAATCGGGCAGGTGCCCGGCTTGTCCTTGATGATAAATGGGTGCATGGAGCAGGTATAGAGCTGCTTGCCCTGCACAGACTTTTGCTCGCCGGCTGATTCCGGGTGTTTCTTCTGCCAGACATACCAGCCGCCACCTGCAGCCGCAGCTAAAATTATTACCACCAGCGGGATTGCGATTTTCCTGTTCAGAGCCATGGTTGTACCTCGGTATCGAAAATTTTAGTGATGTTGAGAATGTTCGGATGCTGGCAACAGTTCAGTTGGAATGGCTGGCGGTACTGAAGCAGGCATGGCATCTTGTACGGCTAAATCCACACCTACAACAGCTTCCAGCTTGGCCAGATTCATCATGTACTCGGCCTGCGATTCGTACAGCTCACGCTCATAGTTAAACAGGTTGACTCGCCCGTCGAGCAGCGTCAGGAAATCCACCTTATTAACCCGGTAGCTTATCACGGCTGACTCCAGCGATTGTTCTGCCTGGGGGATGATCCCACCCTTGTAGAGTTCCACAAGCTTACGACGGCGCTCCAACTGAGCCAAGGTATCGCTGATGGTGTAACTAATGTTATTTTTAAGGTTGTTTAACTCTTCATTTGCCATGGTTGTCTCAGACTTGGATTCAGCAAGCATGGCTCGGCGGCGTTCCTGTTGAAAGGGGAGATTAAAGGTCACGCCGACGCTGAACATGTTGTAGCCAGGATCCTGAACCATTTCGGTCGATACTGCTTCTTTGAACATGTACTCGAATGAGAGGTTGAAGTCGGGATAAAATTCTTTCTGCGCCAAGCGGTGGGAGGCCTGTCCCTTATTGGTCAACATGGCCAGGCTTTTGATCTGGGGACGTTTTTCCAGAGCAAGTTTATTCAGCTGTTCGGCTGAATCTCTGACTTCGGGCAGGGAGAAATCGACAATGGCCTCAACCGGAGTATCCACCGGGCGATACACAAGATAATTAAGATTTGCTTCCAGGCTTCTGCGCTTTTGCCTGAGCGTAATCTGCATGTCGAGCATTTTGGATTTTTCCAGGTTGGCCTTATAGATATCCTGTTGCACGCCCTGTCCGACAGAATACTTGGATTCGGCAATGGTTACGAAGTCTTCCAGAATCCTCAGGTTCTTGTCAATGATTACCAAAAACTTGTCTACCGTCCAGATTTGGTAATAGGTCTCCTTGACCATCCGGGTCAACTCCAGTTTGCGCTCTTCAACCGACCACCTGTAGGACTCGGCCTCATACTGGGCAATTTCCTCTTTAATGGCTCTTTTGCCCCAGAAAGGGATTTGCTGGGAGATTCCGATAACTTTGGCGGACTGAGGATCTTTATTGAACACAAACGGCTCACGGGCCAACATATTTTGAAGCTTGAACATCAGCATCGGGTCTTCCAAGGCTGAGGCCTGCTTAACTTTATTAGCAAACATCTGCCAACGGGCCTGTGAGGATTTAAGTTCCGGATTTTTGGCAACTGCTGTAGCGACGAGATTATTCAAGTTTTCTGTCGACAATTGTGCTTCTTCGGACCATGCCATAGCGGGAGAAATTACAAGCAGCATCAGCACTGCAAGTGTGTGAAGATTTTTCATGGGAACTCCTGACTGTGAGATGTCAATGTGAGTATCTTATACAGAGACCATGCCAAACGTTATCTGGCTAATATTGTTAATATAATGATAATTGTGCGTATTTAAGGCGTAGAATAACCTACATCCCACTAAGAATATAACACACTTAACTCTGCGTGATTACTGTGAAGAAGCACTATACCTAGTTATACATCAATATTTATTTATTGTTAGGCAGTGTAATGTCATATTTTTCAATCCGGTAGATAAGCGTATGGCGGGGAATCCTCAGGAAACGAGCTGCAGCTGTCTGATTCCAGGAATTACATTCCAAAGCAGCAACAACTACCTCCCGTTCAAGCTGCTCAAGAGAATACCCCTCGTCGGGTAGCTTTATGAATGCACGACTAGAAGCACCACGTTCCCGAAACTTATCCGGCAAGTCATTGAGACTGATCAGATCACTGTTACGCATAATAAGCAGGCGTTCGACGGTGTTTTCCAGTTCTCGCACGTTTCCAGGCCACGGATACATGATCAGGGTTTCAAGGACTTCCTTATCAATAGAGATCTGCTCACTACCGTGCTTGGAGCAGAAATATTTGATCAGGAGCGGAATATCCTTACGTCTTTCCCTTAATGGCGGCAGGTGGATCGGAATCACCGCCAACCGGTAATACAGATCTTCGCGGAACGTGCCGTCAACAATAGCCTTGTCGATGTTCAAATTGGTAGCTGATAAGACACGTACATCCAGTTTTTGAATCTTGTCACCGCCAACTGGTTCCACTTCCTTTTCCTGTAGAGCCCGCAACAGCTTGGGTTGCAATTCCACCGGCAGGTCGCCAACCTCGTCCAGAAAAAGCGTCCCTCCTTCTGCCAGCTGGAACTTTCCCGTCTTGTCTCGAATCGCTCCGGTGAAGGCACCCTTGACATGACCAAAAAGCTCACTCTCCAGTAATTCACGGGGAATCGCAGCGCAATTTATGGCAACAAAAGGAGCATCCTTTCGCGAACTATTGTTGTGGATGGAACGGGCAACAAGCTCTTTACCTGTACCGGATTCGCCTGTAATTAATATTGCTGCTTCCGTGTCAGCAACTTTGCGAATTACTTCAAAAACCTTTTCCATTTCTTTGGATGTACCTACAATGGTTCGGAAATCGGCTTTATCCGACAATACACTTTTTAACCGTTTGTTCTCTTCTGCCAATCCGCTGAATTGGAGTGCCTTACTGACAGTCAACTTAAGCGCATCTCTGTTGAACGGTTTTGTAATATAATCATATGCACCAACCTTCATCGCTTCCACTGCCACGTCAATTGTTCCAAAAGCTGTGATTATTATTACCAATGTATCTGGAGAGCGCTCCTTAATTGACTTGAGCACCATTAAACCATCCATGCCAGGCATATTCATATCGGTGATGACCAGATCGGGCTGAAGTTTGCCAAACAGATATAAGCCTTCCTCTCCGGAACTAGCAGATTGAATTTCGTAGCCTTCTTCTTGAAGGTTATATTCAAGCACTCGCCTCAGCGAAGTGTCGTCGTCGATTACAAGTATTTTAGCTTTCAAGATAACCCTCCATTAGTTTCAGCATGTATCGGCAATCGGACTGTGACAGTCGTCCCATGGCCGATCTCACTTTCAACAAGCATTGTCCCGCCATGGCTTTCAATGATCTTTTTTGTTATCGCCAGGCCTAATCCGGTACCGCTTTGTTTGGTGGTAAAAAATGGCTCGAATATGCGTCCAAGTGCCTCTGTATCAATTCCCGAGCCGGTATCACGAAAACAGATTTCGTAAAGTTCTGACTGATAAATTTTAGTCGAAATTATTACACTGCCGCCTGGTGGAGTGGCCTGCAAGGCGTTAATGACAATGTTCAGAAATGCCTGCCTGAGTTTTTCCCCGTCGGCCCTCATGATTACTTCGTTGACGGGCTGTTGTACCAGCAATTTGATCTGCCGCTCTTTGGCATCGTTAGAAACCAGTGTTGCAATCATTTCCAGTTCTTCCTGAACCCTGCAGGCCTGCATTTCAACAGGTTGCGGACGAGCCATGTGGAGAAAATCCTCAACTACCCGGTTCAGGCGCTCGGTCTCTTTAATCTGAATTTCGATAAACTCATGTTTGGGATCGCCTGGTTTATAGTCGTCCTTCAGAATTTCTGCAGTTCCTCGAATCGATCCGAGAGGGTTGCGGATTTCATGAGCCAGTACAGCCGCCATTTCTCCAAGAGTTGACAGCTTTTCTGACCGACGCAATTGCTCTTCAATGACTATGATTTTTTCTGATTGGGCTTGAAGCTTTTTAAAAGATTCATCCAAGCCCGCAGCAGTAAGCTGCAGCTCTGTGCTCCGCTCGCATTCTTTCTGCGACAGGAGACCTGTGACACCACCAACTATGTTGTAAAGCACTATTTCCAGGTATTTTTCCATCTCCACAGTGAGATGTCCACCCCACTGAAATAAAATATGTGGAGCATAGACAATACTGACTATAAAAGAACAAGCCAGGCCACCGCGGAGGCCATACCAAAAAGCTGCCAGGATGATCGGCAGATAATAAAGCCGCTGATAGATATCATGCAAAAATGGCAGATTCAGCGGCGTCATGTAGTGCAAAAAACTGATGCCGATGATAGACACTAAAAGTATGAATGGACGTATCAGTTTTTTCATAACATTCCGTTCATGGCGCTATAGTTTGATTTCATAATTTCCATTGAAATGCGTCCGCCTGAAAATATTCAGCTACCATGACCGATTGATCCACCACTGCTGATTGTACGGAGAACGGAGTTTATCGACTCATCCATCCTTTGTTCATATATGTGACGACTGTCGTTATTGACGATAACTTGTTTTACAGTTGCTTCAACTGTCTCCGGAGATTCATTAATTGGATGAGCACTCGGCAGCTTTTCGAAGTGAACATGAGGACCGGTTGAGCGGCCTGAGTTTCCTGAAAATGCTACTACAGTGCCTGACTCTACCAACTCGCCAGAACTAACTTTAATAAGGGAGTTGTGCCCATATAGCGTACGATCACCGTTGGCATGTTCAATGATTACTGCTGAACCATAGCCGCGACGATCGCCAGCAAAAACTATCCGTCCTTTGCGGATAGCCCGTACTGGCGTGCCAACCGGTACGGCGATATCGATACCGCGATGGAAGATGCGTTTACCGCTGCCAAATGGGTCAACACGCAGTCCTATTCCGGAGGTTATGACACCGTTAGCAACCGGCAGCTCCATTTCTGCCAGAGCAGAAACCGGCATACCCAAAAGTATTGTTATCGCGAATAAGATTCGTTTCATTTTTGTATCGACCTGTTGGTATTAATTATTCCACCTCATAAACCGCACTTTTTTGAAGTGCTAGTGCCTACCTACTTAACAGCTCTATTGTTTTCATCGGCATACCCATGGATGCCTTCGATGCCGTCACATTAGCCTCGTATGCTCTAGTTGCGCTGATAACGTCGGTCATTTCCACAGCCACATTCACATTCGGATAAGCCACATAACCCTGGAAGTTCGAATCTGGATGACCGGGCTCATACTGAAGACGTGGAAGGTTGTTGTCTTCCATAATTTCCATAACCTCGCCACCCTTCGTGTCTGGCTGTCCCTTTAGGTCCAGCATAGTCGAAAAAGGGTTTTCCATCGACATGGCGGCAAACATGGCGTCCTTACGTTTATAAGGGCCGCCTTCAGGTGTCCGTGTAGTGAGGGCGTTAGCAAGATTACTGGCAATCAGATTCATTCTTGACCGTTCTGCCGTAAGCGCGGAAGCACTTATCATCATTGCATCCATCTTACACCTCCTAATTGTATTAGCGTGACAACGCTATTCCAGCAGATAGGTTTTCCCGGTTTCATTGGTCATAACGCCCTTCAACATGTCACTAAGGTTGTAAGGTTTAAGGTGCCCATCAGAAATATCCAACACTTTTGGGTCCAGAGCCAGCTTTAAAAGCTGCTCAGGAGTGTTGCTGGCATATAGTAAAATATTCAAAGTCGAACTCAGATCCCGTGCCCATCGGGCAAGTTCCAATCCACCAATTCCCCGCATATCAACATTAGTGAGCAAGGCTTTGTATTCACGAGTCTTCAGGCTATCAATTGCCTCTGTAGCACTCGAAGCATAATCAACTTTAGCTTCGAAGTGGCTGAACATCCTTGCAATTACCACGAAGATTGCGCTGTCGTCATCAGCCACCAACACGGCTAGCTCTTTCATATTCGCCCCCTGAATCTGTCAAGCTTACTCACTCATCACCATCCCGTCTTTAAGAGTAATTGTCCGGTCGGCATAGCGACCGTTGTCTGGATTGTGTGTCACCATAACTACAGTCTGGCCGGCATCATTCAGTTCTCTAAAAAGGGCCATGACCTCTTCGCTGGTTTTAGAATCAAGGTTACCGGTTGGCTCGTCTGCCAGAAGAATATGGGGATTGTTTACAATAGCCCTGGCAATGGCGACACGTTCTTGCTCTCCGCCAGACAACTGGTTTGGCAAACGATCAAGTTTCGCACCGAGACCGACCCTTTCAAGTGCTTGCCGAGCAGCGGTCTGCTTTATCTCTTTGCTTTTCTTGACGATAGCCAACGGCAGCATGACATTTTGGATGGCAGTCAGATAAGGAATCAGGTGGAACGACTGAAAAACAAACCCCAGGTTCTGTGCCCTGAAGTCGGCCAGTTTCTCACCGGAGAGTTGGTATAGCTTTACACCGGCCATTTCGACCTCGCCCGCAGAGGGGTGGTTCATTCCGCCCAGGATAGTCAGCAATGTACTTTTGCCGGAACCGGATTGGCCCATGATGGTAATGAACTCACCGTCCTTAATGCTTATATCTACGCCCCTCAGGGCTTCGACAACATCCTCGCCGCTGGTGTAGTGTTTTTTAACGTTATTGATTTCAATTAGTGCCATGATGTCCTCGATTTAGCCCTGATAAACAGGATAAGTGCGCTAACAAAGTTATTTTCTACCGGAAAGCGCAGAAAACAACTTCTAACTTACTAAAGTGCCCGCAGGGCTTCTGTTGGGTCCATTTTACTTGCATGCAGTGCAGGATAGAGACTGGCCAGAATCCCCAGTGTCAAAGCCAGTCCAATGGATCCGAAGGCTACGGTTGTATCCCAGATCAGGTGGGCATTCTTGCTCTCCGCCATAAATGGAAGCGCCAGTTTGGCTCCGCCCATACCGACGGCATACCCCAGAAAACCTGCCAGCAGACTGACCAAGGCCGCTTCCAAAAGTATGATCTGCATAATATGACTCTTCCTGAAGCCAATAGCCCTAAAAACCCCGATTTCGGTTGTTCGTTCGTTTACACTGCCCATCATGGTTACAAAAACAATCAGGGAACCGATGAAGACAACTACGCCGGCCATTGCAAAAGAGAAACGTTTGAACTGATCCAAAGCTTTAAGCCGACCTTCAACCACCTGCTGAATTGCCGACACCTTGGCATCTGGAAGTTTTTCTGCGATCTGTGTGACCATGTCGCCGATCGGGCAGCCGGAACAAAGAGCCGCAACTTCGGCCAGGGTAATTTTGCCTTCCTTTCCAAGCAGTTTCTGTGCTTTGCCAAGTGACGCAAAAACCAGTGAGTCATCCTGAGAGCCGGTCTGGTCGAGTACTCCAGCTACCTTGAAAGTTTCCCCTTTTACGGTGATGCTGTCACCAGAGCCGACATTGAGGACCCTGGATGCATCGCTGCCCAGTAACAACTCGTTGTCACCTTTGGGCGAGTCACCGAAGATCTTCCACCATTGCTTCATCTTCAACTCGCTCTCGAAGTTGACGCCGACCAGCAGTACGTCGTGGTCCCCTATCTTGATTCCACCCAGTACTTTAGGAGCGATTGCCGAAATATTCTTACTGTTGGTGATTGTTTTGATGCGGGCCAGATCCTCTTCCAGTATCTCGCGCTGGTCAAAAGTCACGCCTCCCAGGCTGATGCCGCCATAGTTCATGGCCAGACCGTTGCTCTGGGGGGTAATTAGAATATTGGCGCCGAACTCGTCCATTTTGCGTTCAATATCACTGGACATGGAAGCTGTGAGTGTAACTAGCGTGACAATGGTAGCAATACCAACCATCAGTCCTATAGTCAGGAACGCCATCTTGGCCTTGCGCCGTTTAAGGTTGTTGATGGAAATAGTGTGTAGTTTCATCAGAAGTATCTGGCTCCGTTTTTGAGGTCGCTTAAATTGATTGATATAGCATCGCCGTTCAGCTTACTGGGCAGGTAGCCAGGATTGCATCCACCGGTGGCGTTGGGGCCAAGGCGGTTGATAGCGAATTTCTGGTTACAGTTTTTACAATTCATCTTGTCTCCTTGCTGCTCGTAACCTTTTCTGTCGCGAAAACAAGAATCGCAGGCATCGAAAGCAGCTTTATAGCTGCCATCTTGTGTTTTGACTGCAAAGAAAGCGATCTCCTTGCCGCCATCGTTAAATTTATAAAAACGGGCTTTGCCGTCGGCCAGGTTGGAAGTTGAAATCGATACTACATCACCATTTGCTGTCACATTTCCCGGCTTGTCTGTTGAACAGCCAAACAGGCCGAAACTGGCTACCAACAAAATCAATGTTGCTGTGCCTGCCAAAACATACTTTTTAGTGTAATTTATCGCCATCAGGATCTCCTTTTACTCCGTTATTTTTGAGTTCCGCACCCGCCACCTTTTCCGCCACAACAACCAGAGGATGAGGCAACTTTTGTCCCTAAATCTCTTCCTACAATCTGTTTGAATTCTGCAGGTGTAAGCACCGTATCAACATTACTGGCAAAGCCGGCACCATTTACTTTCTCTGCTAAAGCTTCCGGTTTAACACTCTTCGTATCATAGCCTACAATAACCCAGCCTCCTGGCACGTCCACCTCTGTTACAGCAACACCTTTAACTGTTTCCAAAGCTTTGGTTATTTTACTTGAACAGCTACCGCAGGTCATGCCTGCCGTCCGTAAAACCGCAACTGAGTCAGCTGTTACTCCGATCCTGACTCGAAAAGCGAGAACTACTAAACCGGTAATGACAGTAATTAGTAAAAGTAAAGTAGATATTTTTTTAGCATTCATGACAAACCTCCTATCAATCTACCTGCGCAAGTGCCCTGGTCGGTGCATCCGCTTGCCAGTTCCGCATACCATAGAGATTTATGGCAATACCGACAACTTGCAGCGCCAGCCAGCCAGGCCTGTCAAAAGAAAAAGCCACTATCCCCAGAAGTACTGCCGACAAAGTCCACAAAACAAAAGAAAAGCGCTTACCGTGAGCGTTTAGAACAGATCCCGCCAGGGAGCAGGCGACACCTGTCCACTCGATGATGTTTATTGCAGTATTACTGTTTACTAGAGACATGGGCCGCTCCCTTTCAATACATTGTCTTATCAAGTATTATGCCAAGACCCCGCAAGTCGTTAACAGCCCGAGAACACTCGCATAAATAATACAATTCACATTTTGGATAGTGCTGAATAAATAAAGTTTTGAAGAATATTCATTTTGTAAGGAGAATATTCCCCACAAATCAAGTCATCATGACTTTATTGAGGTCTATATTTTAGTTCCCTGATATTTTTTCCGATCAATAATGAATTTGACATCCAATGGGCTGTATAATACTTTGCTGAGCTATTCAGTAAACTTCCACTAAAGGCGAGAAAATGATACCCAGCAAAAAAGTAAATAATCTTGTTATCTTTGGCATTTCAATAATGATCTCCATGTTTGTAGCAACCACCGCGCAGGCAAAAAGCCATACCGGAACAATCAGCATGAGCATCGATCTATCTTCCCAAAGCCCAGGAGAGGCAGCTGAACTATGGATTCCCTATCCTGTTTCAGATAAAGACCAGGACATCACAAATGTGAAGATCGCAGGTGACTACGCAGCATCGGCTGTATATACCGACAAAGCCTACAGTACGCCCATGCTGTATGCGCGTTGGGATAAAGGAACTACCAGCCGTAAATTATTTTTTTCTTTCCATGCAAAACGCAATGAATTAACAGTCAGGAACTTTCCGGCTAAGGAGACTGTTTGGGATCCGGCTGATTACTCCCTCTATCTTCAGCCGACAAAATACGGACCTGTAGATGGCGAGGTTGGTAAACTGGCGGCCAGAATTACAGCCGGCAAAAATACGGTTCTTGAAAAAGCCAAGGCCATCTATGACTGGACCTGTGAAAATACATATCGTAATCCGGCTACCCGAGGATGCGGAGGTGGGGATGTTCATTCACTTTTATCTGATCCAGGTGGAAAATGTGCCGATATACACTCAATCTTTGTGGCATTGGCAAGGGCAGCCGGAGTTCCTGCACGTGAAATATTCGGAATCAGAATGGGGAAAAAGGATCGTGACGATATAACAACATGGCAGCACTGCTGGGCGGAGTTCTATCTCCCTGGTTATGGGTGGGTGCCTGTGGATGCTGCGGATGTAAGAAAAGCTATGCTGACGGATGTTCTTAAGTTAAGTGATGCCAAAACAACAGAATTGCGGGCATATTTCTGGGGAGGCATTGATTCTTACAGAGTAAAATTAGCAGTCGGTCGTGATTTAACTCTAAATCCGCCACAATCCGGCGATGCAGTCAATTACCTGATGTACCCCTATGCCATTGTTGGCGGCAAAGTTATTGACTGGCTTGCGCCAGAAACCTTCAAATACAGCATCATCTATACGGCGAAATAATACATGAGAGGGACTTGGCAAGAGCATCAGCCGAGTCCCTTATTTTTGATCCACCAATATAATTTTCGGCAATTTAATACAAATCAGGTTGTATCATCATAAATCTATTGTGTGACTTCTCTCATTTACAAAAAGCATTGCTATTGGGGGCACCACATAAAACTGCTTATAAAGTATGATAGTGCGCCGGGAGTGTCGACCAATCACACCTTCAAACTCATGATATAACTTCCAATGCCCTTCAAAATTCCATCTGCCGTCGTCTCTTGGTAGTGTGGGTCCGACAACCGGGCTTCTTCCATCTCATTGCTCAGAAAGGCCGTTTCTACGAGAATGCTCGGCATGGTGGCCCCCACAAGAACAAAAAACGGACCCTGCTTCACACCAAGATTCTTGGACCCTTTATATTTACTGGTGACTTTCTTGTAAAGCGCCCTCTGGACTTCATCAGCCAGGTGGGCAGAGTCGTTGAGTTTGTAATTGGCCATCAAATCGAACAGGATCGCCTGGAGGGTGCTGACCTTCTCCAGTGATGTACCATTCTCTTTGGCCGCCAGTTGGGCCGCCTTATCGGTCTTCGCCAGATTGAGATAGTACGATTCGATCCCCGCCGTGCTTTTGTTCGGGGAGGCGTTGGCATGTATCGAAATAAACAGGTCTGCTTCAACTTTGTTCGCGATGGAAGTTCTCTCCTGCAAGGGTATGAATACGTCGGTTGTTCTGGTCATTATTACATCGATGCCAAGTTCTCTTTTGATTTTCTCCGCGAGTTTTGTTCCTATAGCCAATGCCACCTCTTTCTCCATGGTTCCATTGACACCGACCGCGCCGGGATCTTTGCCACCGTGGCCCGGATCGATGACTATCCTTCTGATCTTGCCCTGCTTCGTCCGATCCTTCTTCGGTTCGAGCTTCTTCTCCTCTACAGCGGATGGCCGATTATGGATATTATCCTCGTTTTTGGCAATTCCGGTGCGCCCCTCACCGTGCATGTCAATAATAATGCGATACGGATCATAAAATGAGAAGATTTCGTATTTTTTGAGATTTTCAACATCAACCACAAGTCGTACCCAATTGCCATTGAGTTTGCTGATCCTGGCGGACTTCAGGAGGCCATCGCCGACAGGAATATCGGTCAGTCCGGCAGTCAACCCTGCGTTCATAATATCAATATAAATCTGCGATGATACTTTTGCATTAATAGTACGATTCGGCATCTTGTGTTTGTAACTGGTTTCCTGGTCAAGAGTGATAGATACCCGCGCATAGGCCGGGTTGGACCAGTGCCTTATTTCAGTCACATGAGCCGGTACTACGGCCTGATTTTTGTCGTCTTCGTTTTTTTTGTTTTTTGAATTTTTCGATGCAAATGCAATACTCGGAACCATCAAGGATGCCAAAAGCATGCCGATGTTCTTGACAAACGCACGTCGCGCCAGTGTTAGCTCGCTAATATCATTCAGCATGCACAGCCCTCTTGACATAAATAGCCTCAGCCATATCCCTATCCACAGCGTACTGACTGTAGCCGACGGTAAATACGAAAGATGGAAAGACATGGGTCAGAGTGATAGGGTTGCCTGGCAGTATGCCCATGGCCATAAGTTTCTGAAGTTTTTTCGAGTCTCCTGCCTTGATATAAGCGATTACACCTTTTTCGCCTCGTTTCAATGAAGCAAGTGAAGCCACAAACTTGTCGCCGCTGAGCCTCGCTTTTTGGCAACAAGCGCCGGGAGGAATCGGTTTTCCATGCGGGCAGGTTTCAGGATGTCCGAGCAACCGGCAAATCTCTTCCTCAATCTCCTTCTTGACCACATGTTCGAACTGGCAGGCGGCTTCCTCCATGTCGTTCTGATTCGTTTCTATGATGTCGTGGAAGAGGCGCTCAGAAAGGCGATGCCTTCTGATTGCCAGACGTGCTTCCTCGCGTCCTGCCTCGGTAAACCTGATACCACCCTGGAATTTTTCGATAAGCCCTTTTTCCTCCAGTGTTTCCAGTGAAGCATTCTGTTCCGGGTCTAGAATGTCCGGCAATATTTTTCCACCAGAGTTTTCCTCCAGCTGTTCCCAAAGTTTTTCCAAAGATTCTTCAATACGTTCGTTCGTTTTCATAGTATCTCCATGTCTTATGTTCTTGGCTTTTGACTATCAAAGTTGAATGCCAGTCAGATTCAGCAGGAAGTTCACCAACCCGCCGACCAGAAAAGCAAATGGGAAGATAAACAACGCGATCATGCACGCCATCTTGAGACCCCGCTCTTTCTTCATCATCAGAAACTGAGCGATGCAGGGGACGAAGAGGGTCAGGGTAATGACCGCCACTGCCAGCTGATTGCCGCTTAGGGCACCTGCCTTCTGAAGGTCGTAGAGTCCGGCTGCACCGTAATCCCTCCTGAAGAAGCCGAACAGAAAAGCCACCGCCGCCTCTTTGGGAAGGCCGATCCAGCCCATAACCGGCGACAGCCACGAAACGACCACCTTGAACGTGTCAGTGATGTTGCCGAGCCAGATCATTACGCTGGCCAAGATGAACATAGGCAGGATCTCCACGAAATACCACTGCATGCGGGTATAGGTCTTGATGAAGACCGCTCCGGGGCGCGGCATTCTGAGAGGTGGAACTTCCATATAAAAATTAGGACGATCGCCAGGCATGAGCCGGGCGGTGAGAAAACCGACCAGCAAAAAAATCCCGATCATGAAAACAGCCCACACAGCCATGGCTGCCTGGTTATTTGCCACCATGCCAAGAACGACGCCCAGTTGTGCGCTGCAGGGTATGGCCAGGGCCAGTAACAGAGTGGCGATAATTCTTTCACGTTTTGTCTCCAGGGTGCGTGTCACCATCGTAGCCATAGTGTCGCAGCCGAAACCGAGCGTCATTGGGATGACCGCCCTTCCGTTGAGACCGATCTTCTTGAAAATCCTGTCTACCAACATCGCCAGCCTAGGCAGATAGCCGCTATCCTCGATTATTGAGAAGGCGATGAAGAAGGTGCCGACAATGGGCAGGATGATGGCAATTGCGTAACGTATGCCAAGAGTGACGATGCCGTACTGCATGCCGATCAGCTCCCGTAGCGGTTCCCAAGGCACATAAACCATGAGCATGTTGTTAATCCACGGGCTGAGATATTTCCCGAAAACATCCTCCTCCAAAAAACCAACGATGGTGCCGGCACCAAAGCTACCGACAAACTTGTACAGGCCATAGTAGAGGACAATCATGAGTATCGGAATACCGGTCAACGGTTCCATGGTCCAGTTGCTGAGGCGCTGGGCAAAGGAAGGTTCCTTGTCAGCAGGAGGGTTAAAAACCTCATTGCAGAGCTCCTCAGCAGTGCTATGTTGCATCATCGGGACGGTATAGCCGACCGGCTCGGTCAGATTCTTCTCTAACTCGGCGATAGTGAGATCCAAGAACTCCGGTGAATTTCCTTCCATTGAACGAACCAGCTCAGAAATGTTCGGATCATTCTGGATCAGCAGCAGGGCCAGCGCTCTTTGCGACAATCCGATTTCTGCGGGCATGAGCGGAGCCAGGGCATTGACGGCCCCTTCGACTGCATCACCATAGAATACCTCGGCAGTGCTCTCTTGGCGACGGTAGGAATGTATTCGGCTTTTCAGGACATCAACTCCCTTGCCGGAAAGGGCGGAAATCCCCACAACAGGAATCCCCATTTTTTTCTCTAACCCATTTTCATCAATCTGGATACCAAGCCGACTCGCCTCATCCATCATGTTGAGAACAAGAATAACCGGGAGGGATGCCTCCACCAGCTGCAAGGCCAGCGAAAGCATCCGTTTCAGATTCTTGGCGTCAACTACACACAGGACAACGTCACTCTTGCCGGTCAGTAGGATATCCCGGCTCACCCGTTCTTCCTCTGTAATTGGAAGTAGTGAGTACATACCGGGCGTGTCTTCGACGAAATATTCATCTCCAGCAATTTTGCACTTGCCCTGGGAAACTTCGACTGTGGTTCCAGGATAGTTTGACACTGTCACATAAGAGCCGGTCAACCGGTTAAACAGGGCACTTTTACCAACATTGGGATTGCCAACCATGACGATTTTTTTGAGACCGTTTTCCTCACACGTTTTTCCGCCGTGGCAGCTACAGTTATTTTGTTGACTCATTTATTCCTCCAAAAATGTGTTGTTGTTCTTGATTGTGTTACGCTCTTTAGATATTGACAGTTGATTTCAATTGTAGATTGCAGCAACTTTAGTTCTCCTTCAAACTTTAGCCATACTCAAGAATGCTGATTGGAAAAACTAATCAGGCAATATTCTTCGGCGGAATATATGGAAAGAAACTCTTCAGATAGGACTGCAAAAGGTTCACCAGTTGGCAGAAGATTCTCGTATTGCGGAAAACGGGCAATTTGGGTCGGTTGACTCAATATCGGAGAATGACATGCGTAATATTGGCATGATCCACACAGATCATTACCGCCGGTGCTTTGATTATTAGAATAGTTCATATTGGGTTTTATGGAAAAGTAAGCCATATGTGATGATGAATGAGATTTAGCCAATTTGTCTTTGCATTTATTATTGAATATGAAATTCATTATTGTCGATATGAACGATTTTTGTCAACACTTAATCGGTGGTTGGGAAACTTTTTTATGTTAGATTTCAGTAACCTTGAAAATGCTGGCGAGTATGCCAAGGTCAGGTGGCGGCTACAGAGTGGCGAGTCAAAAAAAAACGAAAGCAACGAACAATGTTCTGTCCAGTTGAAGGATGCAGTAAATGCGTGATTCAACCGTACTATCTTCACGGTTCGAAGTTCTGTGACAGAGCCAATCCTCCCGTATCAAACCATACATGGATGGCTTCAATTGAGACATCGCACAAATCATTAGCACTACGGCATCAGGTGAGGCCTATTTGGGGCACATCAAATTGACTTAAGCACCCGCTCCAGCTTTTCCGCGACCTTTTTGGCAAATTCGACCATCTCCGGGTTACCTATCATGGAAAGCGCCGCAACCGGGTCCATGGCCATGACTGCGGTCTTGCCGTCATCCCTGGTATAGATCACGACATTGCAGGGAAGCAGTGTCCCGAGATCGACTTCCCGGTTCAGTGCTTCATAGGCGAGCGGCGGATTGCAAGCGCCGAGAATGATGTAATCGCGGAATTCCTTCTGGAGCTTTTCGGCAAACTTTTTCCTGACGTCGATTTCGGTGAGTACTCCGAAGCCTTCCTTCGCCAGTTCCTCACGCACTTTTCGCTCGGCTTCGGCATACGTCATGTCCACTGTTTTTCCAAAGGCATACGGTGTTTTTAGGTCCATTTGTAATCCCCTCTCTAATCAGATTATATCACTGAAATGCGAAC
This sequence comes from uncultured Geobacteraceae bacterium, assembly GCA_964509295.1. Classification (GTDB taxonomy): domain Bacteria; phylum Desulfobacterota; class Desulfuromonadia; order Geobacterales; family Pseudopelobacteraceae; genus JBGSQR01. The sequence goes on from CAZDWS010000011.1 coordinate 107,372, forward strand.
TCCCCACCCATTGGAGCGATTCATATCAAGTAAGGTTTACAGATACCACTCTGCTTGCGGCGGGGTGATTCATTGTGTTAGTGCCTTCAGCCGTCTTTCCTCGATAACCATGGCAACGGCAAGGATGAAAACACCGGCGCAAATGGCCGAATCCGCCAGGTTGAAAGCGGGCCAGTGACGTCCGTACCAGTGAGCATCCAGAAAATCCACAACCTCGCCGTACCGTACCCGATCCATAAGGTTGCCGACAGCACCGGCCAGTATGCACGTCAGCCCAAAGGCCGTGCTCTTCTCATCGTGTCTGATTTTACTATAGTAATAGATAATCCCGATAACGGCGATCACTGATACCGCAATCAAAAAGGGAAGCCGGTAACTGCTATGAGCGAAGATGCCAAAAGCTGCTCCCTTGTTCCGCAGGTAGGTAAAGTTGAAAAAATTTTCGACTACGGGAATTGAATGGTAGAGTTCCATGGTTTGGACAACATAGGCCTTTGTTGCCTGGTCAAGTACAAGAAGGCTAGGAAACATGGTGAACAGAATTTTGTATTTTAGGCTAAGCAATATTCACTCTCCGTTTTCTGTGGTTTGAGATGTTTTAAGCAAAATATCAAATAACATCCTCTGGTTGCAGGCACAATTCATTACCTTATCGACCGGATGCGCCCGCTTCGTTTGTGAATAATCACCCGGTCAACCAACTTGTTGCCTTTGTCAAGAATCTCCGCCTCAAAGTATCCGGACCTTTCTATAATCCTGCCGACCTTCACATCATTGCCGGCATAATACTCCACAAAGTCATGACGGGCCTGTTCAATCGAAGCCACGCTTTTGCGGGCTCCGTACGAGCCCCAGTTTTGATTATTGCAATACCTGTTATTCCACCCTTGGTCCATGCACGATTGACATGCCACAGCATCGGAGATCTGCATTGTGGCAACCAGAAGCGATACTCCACCTATGAAAAATAATTTGCGCATCATACGGATCACCATTTCAAGGGGAGCTTATACGCTCCCCCGAGATATCAGCCATTACCAGCCACACATGCCACACCCACAACCGTGGTCCATCATGTGACGATTTCCGCTACCGCTACCCATACCCCAGTCGGTCATGCCGTACTTGGCGCCTGCCGACTGCAATTGGCTCTGCAGACTGTTAATTTCTTTCCTGAGTGCGGCTATCCTTTTTCCATCGGGAACCTCCATGCTGAGCTCATCCTGTAGGTCAAGCTGCTTTTCCATAAGGTTTTCCCTGAGCTGCAACGTATCCTTCTGAAAGCTCCTCATTTTTTGTGTGCTCACATTCTGCCCGGTGCCGCTCATACCCCAGCCGCCACCCCAGCCCCACCCCGCGTAGACGACCGAACTTGCCAGCAAAGCCACGACAACCGCTATAACTGTTACCATTCCCGATTTCATGATTTTTCTCCCTTGCCTGTGTAGTGTCAGTACTGATGGTGACAGGATAGCAAGGGAGTATGGGGGAATTATGTAGCGGTTGTGGAGAATTGTGGAGTTTTCGGTAGATCTGGAAACTTGAGTGTGAAGGTTGTCCCTGCTCCCTGTGTGCTTGCGACTTCAATGGTTCCGCTGTGCGCATCCACCAACTCCCTAACAATGGCCAGTCCGAGGCCGAGACCGCAGTCTTTACCTCGATAGAATCGCTCGAATATCAGAGGCAGTTCTTCAACCGCAATGCCGCAGCCGGTGTCGATGACGCAGATGGTGCAGCCGCCGGGATATCTCTTCCCCTCAAGGGTAATGGTTCCACCCAGTGCCGTTGCCTTCAGGGCATTGCTGATAAGGTTAATGAGAATCTGGGAGAGACGTTCCGGATCGGCATAAACGATGGACTCCGGATCGGCTTCGATTTTGATATCTACTCCCTTACCTCGTGCAGCAACCTCGAAATTTCTGGCCAGATTGTCGAACAGATGACGGACCGGCAGTTCGAGGGGCGAAAGTGTAAGGACACTCGCTTGAGCCTGGAAGAATTCTTCCATAGAAGCAACCACATTGGTGAGCCGATGGTTTTCCTCCAGCAGCAGTTTTATACGCGACTCGTCATTGGCAATGACACCGTCCAGAATCCCTTCAAGCTGTCCGCGCATGATCGTCAACGGGGTGCGCAGTTCGTGGGCAAGGTTGGAGCAGATCTGTTTGCGTAGCTTGTTCTGCATCTGGAGTGTATTAGCCATCTGGTTGAACGACTGGCCAAGGGTAGTCAGCTCATCGTTACCTGACATCTCGACCCGTTCTGTCAGGTTGCCTTGGCTGATGTTCTGCGCTGCCTGGGATAACCGCACGATGGGACGGCTCAACCTACGTGCAAAGATAACGCTCAGTATGCAGGCTATCGAGCCGAGAATTACAGCAGCGTATGCGAGCAGGCGGTTGGTCCTGCTGACGAAAAAACTGTTGCGCTTGTCGGGAAGAAACCGGACCTGCAGTTGCCCGATCTCCGCCCCATGCAGAAACAGCGGGTAGGCATGGAAGTCATCCTTCCCGACTTCTTTACCGATTGTCGAACCGGTCTTGAGACGGGATCGTTTTTCCGGGGGTAGGGAAGCCAGCGCTCCGGCTGTCTCCATGACAATCCTGCCGTCACGGTCCAGCAACCTGGTTTCCAACCCGAGTTGCAGCGCCCAGACAGCGTCCTCAATTGCCATCTCACGGTTCCAGGACTTATGTTTTGCGAATACCGATTCCAGGTCGGCAACCACCCAGGAGGCCCGGTCTTCCTGCTCTGCTTCGGTCAGACGGCTGTAATCGCGCACGACCAGCTCCCTGAGAAGAAGCGCCGACGAAGTGCCAAGGGCTGCCATGAACAGCAGTATGAACAGTAATTTTTTAAACATCTCGCACACCACCGAATCGGTAGCCGAGACCGTACACCGTTATAAGATACATCGGCACCTTCGGGCTGTCTCCCAGTTTTTGGCGGATGTTCTTGATATGGGAGTCGATATTCCGTTCATATCCGTCGAAATTGTACCCCATTGCCTTGTTAACCAGTTCCTCACGGGTAAAGGTCTTGTGCGGCACTGCGCCAAGAGCAAAGAGGATCTTGAATTCCACTGCCGTCAGACGGATTTCAGCGCCTCGACAAACCACGGAGTAGTTCCGGTCGTCGATAATCAGTTGCCCTCCATTGAAACTAAGCCGAGCGCCATTTTCTGTAACACCGGTGCGTTTCAGAACCGCCTGGACCCGTGCCACCAGTTCGCGGGGGCTGAAGGGCTTAACAATATAGTCGTCGGCACCAAGGGCAAAGCCTGCCAATCGCTCTTCTTCCGAGGATTTTGCTGTTAAAATGATGACTGGGATATCGGCGTTTTCCTTCAACTCACGGCAAATCGACTCACCGCTCAGGTCGGGAAGCATTAGGTCAAGGACAACCAACGCGGGTTGATCGGTCGAAATAAGAGTCATAGCCTCCCGGCCCGTGAAAGTATGCAGAACACGGAACCCGGCTCGCTCCAGATATGCTATCGCTACTTCCGCAATTCTGGCGTCATCTTCAACAAGGAGAATAGTGTTGGTCATTTTCAGGCACACTCCAGAAATTAATGCTTATTTCAGTCGAATCGTCCCATGACAAGAATCTGCTTCAGTTATCGAAGACGTAAATTGCCTGACTCGCATCAGACCGTACTCAAAAAAATATTGTCATTTTCCAGTCAAAGTTTGTATTCTAGCTGCATGCAATTGAAATTAAGGCGCATAGCTGCATTCAGTTTACTCATGACAATTATATCGGGAATGGTCATGGTCTGCAATGCCCATAATTTGTCCTCCGATAATGTCAAATATCTCTAAAAAATGGACAATGCCGATCAAAGACTGGAAATCGGCATTGAATCAGCTCAGTATCATGTTTGAAGAAAGACTACCGAACTTCTAAACCCAAAAACCATTTACACAAAATACTTTACAGGCCCCATACGTCTGCCTGCCGCTCCAAATGTATCGAACTAAAATTTAAGCCCATTGGCGCTTGACTCGTGTTAGGCCGTAGTAAAAATGTAGTTTTTTTCTGACAATACTTGTATGCTCAAGCCATGAATTTTAAGTTTAGGAAAATAATTGCATTTAGTTTACTCCTGACAATTCTGTTTGGAATGGTCGTGGTCTGTAATGCCGCCGATAATGCAGGAACATCAATATCGGCTATTCAGCAAGATACTGAAAACCCAACACTGGCCTGTGAAGACTGCCCGTGTGCGCCTGTAAAATCACAATCCAACCATAACAGCAAACACGCGTGCTACTCTTTCTGTCACGCATCTCTCGCAGTTGAACCGTTGTTTTTCTCATTTACACGCCCATTTACTTATCTGAATCCACCCGAAATAATCTTCTATACCCCCAAAGTGTACCTTTCCCTATTCGTACCCCCCGACTCAGCAAAAATCTGACCAACCCCAACCAGTATTAAACTCAATGCATTGTGATGCACGTGGACTTCTTGCATCCAAAATGGCGTAGTTTATTCGCACAGCCATTTGTATTTAAATAACAATAATTCCATAATTTGGAGACTAAATTGACTACAGCAAAACGTAATATCATAGAATCCTTCTGGGATTTTTTCTGTTCGTTAAAGTTGACTATTACTCTGCTTATATCACTTGCCCTTACCTCTATTATTGGAACTGTGGTTCCGCAAGGGCAGTTGCCACCGCAATATGTTGAGCAACTCAGCCCGTTAAAATTACAGATCTACACATCACTCGGCTTCTTCGATATGTACCACTCCTGGTGGTTCATCACACTGCTTTACATGATGAGCCTCAATCTGGTCTGTTGTTCTATCAAGCGTCTTCCGCATGTCTTCAAGTTCGTGACTGAGCCGATAGTGGCGCTTGATGAGGCCGCTCGCAAAACCCATTCTATGAAAATGGACTGCTCATTTTCAGGCCCTGCCGATATTGTCGGGAAAAAAGTCGTTGATTTTCTTGCTGCGGAAGTTGCTAAGCCTGTTGTTTCTGATTTTGATGGAGAACAGCAACTTTTCTCGCAGAAAAAGCCCTGGAGCAGGTTGGGTGTGTATGTTGTCCACTCCAGTATTCTGGTGATTTTCATCGGCGGGATTATCGGTTCTTTATTCGGATTTAACGGTTATGTGAATATTACCGAAGGAAGCTCGGTAAACAGCTTTGAAGCCAGAAATGGTAAAAAAATACCTCTCGGCTTTGAACTGCGCTGCGAACAATTTTCGGTAACGCACTATGATACTGGTGTACCGAAAGAGTTTAAAAGCATTCTGACTGTTCTTGAGAATGGGAAACCTGTCAAGGATTACACCAATGCGAGAATTGTGGTTAACGATCCGCTGCAATACAAAGGCATTACTTTCTATCAGTCCAGCTACGGCAATGCCGGCAACTATTTTTTTGAACTGACAGACCAGAACGGCAAGAACAAAACCGTGCTGACAGTATCACCAGATCATGATGCGACGTTGCCGGACGGAAGTGTTTTAAGGGTTGCACAGGCCACTGCAGACATTTCACCTTATGAAGCCGGAAAATCAGGTCCGGCCGCAGCCGTAGAACTAGTAGGCCCGGATGGAAAAGCCGAACAATTTGTTGTTTACGCAAATCACACCGACTTGAATGTTAAACACGCCAAGGAGCACAATTGGCGCAACATTCTGCACTACAAGGGAATGGAAGATAAAATGTACACGGGCCTGCAAGTCGCCAAAGATCCTGGCGTCTGGTTTGTCTGGCTGGGGTGCGCATTAATGGTTGTTGGTCTTTATATTGCCTTCTTCATGTCCCATAAGCGCATCTGGGTTGTTATCAAAAAAGGGCATGTATTCATGTATGGCAACGCGAACAAGAACCAGACCGCTTTTGAAGGTGAATTTGAGCAACTGGCCGAGAAACTTAAAGAGTGCATCAAGGAGAGGGGTTAATATATGAGTGGAGTTGCGCAGAATCTGATTAGCACACAACTGTTGAACTGGACCGGACTGCTATATTTCTTTTCCATGTTTTTCTTTGTCATTTTGCTGGCTGTACAGAACAAGAAAATTGGAATAGTTGCTTCCGGATTTGCCTATGCGGGTCTTGCCCTACAGACTGTTGCAATAGGCTTGCGCTGGTTTGAGTCATACAGCCTCGGTTATGGCCATGCACCATTATCGAATATGTATGAATCGATTGTCTTCTTTTCATGGACCATTGTGCTAATCTATCTGATTATCGATTTGAAATACAAATACAAGATTGTCGGTGTATTTGTCATGCCGTTTGCACTGTTCAGCCTTGCCTGGGCCCAGATGTTTTCTGTTGTTAATATGACCGGCAGCACTGCCTTGAGCAAACTTGTCATCATGGATGACAGGATCAGTCCTTTGATGCCAGCCCTGCAAAGCAACTGGCTACTGTATCATGTAGTTACGTGCTTTCTCGGCTATGCCGCGTTTGCAGTGGCATGTGGTGTTTCCATCATGTACCTGATCAAGGCGAATTTTGAACAGGCTGACAGCAATAAACCTGCAGGAGGCCTGCTGGCTGTATTTCCACCAATAAAAGTTCTTGACGACATGAACTACCGGGCAATTATGGTCGGCTTTCCATTGCTGACTCTGGGAATCATCACCGGCGCTGCTTGGGCTAATTATGCCTGGGGATCGTATTGGAGCTGGGATCCCAAGGAAACCTGGTCACTGATTGTGTGGTTTGTCTATGCGGCTTTCCTGCATGCGCGTTTTACCAGGGGGTGGGTCGGCAAGAGAGCTGCCTGGCTATCAATATTCGGTTTTCTATCAACACTGTTCTGTTATCTGGGAGTTAACCTGCTGCTGTCCGGTCTGCACAGTTACGGGGGCAAGTAGAAAATCTCTGAACATGCTGTTATTCAGTTCAAAATTGTGTCCTTCTTTCCTGGAGGGTGGTCATGTTTCAACACTTCTTGCGCAGCTACCGGCATCACGGATCTAACCGTGTTACCACCACATTAATAAGCTTGCTGACGCTTGCGGGATTAATTCTTTCCATTATGTACATGCTTGACATATGTACAGAGGCATGCAGCGATGCAGCCGCCTTCACAATTTTTGGACTGAATTTCAGCTTGTTCGGGGTCATTTTCTTTATTGCTGCATTCATACCGATTGCGATCCGTAAACGTTTACCTGCTGCACATTTAATATTGCTACTAATGTTTTTCAGCGCTGCCGGCGCTGAACTGCATTTTATCTGGCTGCAGAAGTACGTAATCGGCAAGTGGTGTCCAATCTGTCTTGTAATTGCGTCAGTCGTATATAGCGGCTGTGCCGTGCTGACATACGAAACCATAAGGGGAGGAACAATGAAAAACAACTTTAAACACTTCATAATCAAGTTTGCGGCAATCGCTATCGGGATATCTGCAGCCATTTTCGGAGTTTCCAAGGAAAGCCAGGCTGGCCTTGATCTTTTTCTGGGCAAGAAAAACAGCGCTGTGACGGTCTACTTCATCAGCGACTGGTTCTGCCCTGCCTGTCGGGAGTTGGAGCCGAGGATCGAGGAAATCTATAACCAGGTGTCAAAAAAGGCCCGAATTGCTTTTATTGATTATCCCATTCATCCTGAAACCAACAATTACACGCCATTCAACCTTCAATTTCTTGCTTTTGAAAAAGCAAAGTATCTTAAACTAAGAGCAGCATTGACTGAGTTGGCAAAGAAAACAAAAAAACCAACTCCAGAACAGGTCCAGGCGGCAGTTTCCCCCTTTGGTGTCAAACTCAGACAGATAGATTATTCAGATACTCTATATGGCCTTCAGTACAACCTGACCACCTACAGAGGATTTGGAGTCGACTCGACACCATCGGTAGTTGTGGCGAACGATAAGAACAAGAAGCAAAAGATTTTAGTAGGCGTAAACCAGATTACCCTGTCGGCAGTCAAAGATGCTATTTCCGAAGTTATTAAATAGTTTACATTCGAAAGCTCTGGATGAAAACTAAATAAAGGTCGGTCAAGTCAATGTGTTCATGACTGTTAGAGTCCGTTGGTCTAGGGCAAAAGGGGATGACAAGAAACGTCATCCCCTTTTGTGTATTCAGTTTTTTTCTCGGGCGCTGTGACAGGGGCAATCCTCCGCTTCTGTCGCCTGCTCCAGATTGCGTAGGATGGCACAATTAGCAACAGTTGAGTTGACTTGACAAGCTTTTCGCAGTGCATGAAGCTGTTTTTCCAATATGCGCAGCGATTTGACCTGCTGGTGGACGCGAGCGATCTGGCTTTCTATCAAATGGTTAATCTCGATGCAAGCCAAGTCCGGATGAGCCTGGAGGTCGAGCAATGTGCGTACATCCGGCAATCCCATGCCCAATGAACGACAATGCCGGATAAAGTTGAGTTGTTGCAGATTGATATCCAAGTAGCTTCGATAACCATTTTCATCGCGCACCGGCGCTTTCAACAATCCTTCCCGTTCGTAAAAACGTATTGTTTCCACGCTGCAATCAGCGCGTTTTGCCAGCTCACCGATTTTCATATGCGCCCCTTTAAAAAAAGTGCTTGACCCTGAAGTTGGTTCAGGGTGTTTAATGCTAACATAAATAACGGAGGTGTCCAATCATGAATCAACAAGAAAAAATAAAACCCAAATTACAACTCAAGATTAAGCCCAAATCCGACTGTTCATGCGGTTGCAGTGGGTCGGAAGTTAAAGATACGCAGACACGCAATGTTGCCGACACATGCGGATCTTCCGCAACACAGAAAGCAGATGATGCAGAGACCGGCAAAGGCGGTCAAACACCGGAAGGCGCCAGCCGGGTTTGCTATCATATCAATAATATGGACTGCCCATCCGAGGAAAAGCTGATTCGCAACAAATTGGAGCCTATGCCGGGGATTGTAAAGCTGGATTTCAACCTGCCGAAGCGGGAGCTAACAGTCTATCATCGTTTGGCCTGTACAGAGGCAATTGTCTCTGAGTTGAATACATTGGGAATGTATCCCGACTTACCTGGAAACGGCAAGCCAACAACGGCCAATCCTGCTGCTTCGTGTGGCTGTAGTGGGGCAAAGGCTGAACAAACTCAGACTCGTAATGTTGCCGGTACATGCTGTTCCGCGACAACCGCAGCCGCAAACGCGCCCGTGACAGACCCAATTCCGGAAGACACAAGCCGGGCTCGATACCGTATCGACAATATGGACTGCCCGACCGAGGAAGCCATGATTCGCAAAAAGTTAGAACCTATGCCGGGGATTGTAAGGCTGGATTTCAACCTGCTGGATCGTGAGCTGACGGTCTATCATCGTTTGGAAGATACAGGGGTGATAGTCACTGCGTTGAACTCATTGGGCATGCCGCCAACTATTCTTGAAGAAGGCCAGCCTGTAAAAGTCCACCCTGCGGGCCTGGGCGCCAAACAAAAATGGTTGCTGGCCGTCAGCGGCATCACTTCAGTAGTTGCCGAGGCAGTTTCCTGGACGACTGGGCAAGACAACTCATTGCCGGTAATCGCTTTAGCGTTGATCTCGCTCCTGAGCGCAGGGCTCCCCACGCTCAAAAAGGGGTTGATAGCGCTTAAAAACCTGACCCTGAATATCTACTTCCTGATGTCCATAGCGTTTATTGGCGCTATGATTATCGGAAAATGGCCGGAAGTTGCCATGGTTGTATTCCTGTTCGCGCTTGCCGAGGCAATCGAAGTGTTGTCGCTGGAACGGGCGCGTAACGCTATCAAGTCGTTGACCGCTTTGGCCCCGGAAACAGCCGAGGTCAAGGAAGGCAGTGATTGGCAGGAAAGACCGGTTTCTGAAGTGCAAATCGGCAGCCGGATCCGTGTCCGCACAGGCTCCAGAGTGCCGTTGGATTCGCGGGTTGTTTCCGGTCGAGCTGCTCTTGATCAGTCCCCGATTACTGGGGAGAGTTTGCCTGTTGACAAGCAAATCGGCGATGCGCTCTATGCCGGCAGTATCGTTTCAGACGGCGTGGTGGAGGCAGAGGTGACTGCTGCGGCTGGCGAGAGCACCCTGGCAAGGATTGCGGCAGCTATTCAGGAAGCGCAATCGCAACGTGCGCCGACACAACGTTTCGTTGATCAATTTGCCCGTTATTATACGCCTGCGGTGGTCGCCTTTGCGTTTGCCATGGCAGTCCTGGGGCCATTGCTATTCGGCGGAACCTGGGGGCATTGGTTCTACGAGGCTCTGGTAATCCTGGTAATTGCCTGCCCTTGCGCCCTGGTAATTTCAACTCCGGTGACCGTTGTCAGCGGTCTTGCCGCAGCGGCAAGGCACGGCATACTTGTCAAGGGAGGCACATACCTCGAAGGCGGTCGATTATTGAAAGCCGTTGCTTTCGACAAAACCGGCACGCTTACACATGGCAAGCCGGTACTGACCGATACGATCCCGTCTGGCGACCTGCCGATTGAAGAAGCCTTGCTGATCGCAGCCAGCATTGATGACCATAGCACACATCCTGTTGCCAAGGCCCTGGTAAATGGTTGGCGTAAACTTCAACCCGATGCCAAGATGTTGCATGTGGAGAACTTTGGGTCTCTCAATAACCACGGTGTTAAGGGTGAGATCGATGGCCGGCAATGGTACCTTGGCAATCATCGCGTTGTTGAAGAACTGGGCGTTTGTTCGCAGATTTTAGAAGATCAACTGTCGATGCTGGAAAATACGGGTAAAACCGCTATTGTCCTATGCGACACTTATGGACCAGTAGCGGTATTCGGCGTGGCCGACACTGTCAGGCCGGAAAGCTCGCAGGCGGTTGCGGCGCTTAAGGCTCTGAATGTCGAACCTGTGATGCTTAGCGGTGACAACTCAGCCACTGCCAGGACTATTGCGGCTCAACTCGGGATTCAGGATGCCCGCGGAAACCTGATGCCGGTGGACAAGCAAACTGCCATTGCTGAACTGAAAGAACAGTATGGCAATACAGGCATGGCCGGAGATGGCGTGAACGATGCCCCGGCGCTGGCACGAGCCGATATCGGTTTCGCAATGGGTGCGGCCGGAACCGCCACAGCTCTGGAGACCGCTGATGTGGCGATTATGGATGATGATCCCCGCAAAATTGCTTATTTCATTATGCTGAGCAGATATACCGCCTCAGTCCTGAAGCAGAATATCGCCCTGGCCCTGGGCATCAAGTTAGTTTTTCTAGTGTTGGCTTTGATTGGATATGCAACGCTCTGGATGGCCGTATTTGCCGACATGGGTGCCAGTCTGCTGGTGGTGTTCAATGGTATGAGATTACTGGGGTATTGCACTCAAAAAGAGAGTTGTGGCAACTGCCATTCAAAATAAATCGGACTGCTGAAAAGTCAAGCTCCTCGCCATTTGGCGAGGAGCTTGGAAGCAAATGTGAGCCTATGTGAAGGTGCTTTGCAACAATTTCGGAACAGATATGCGAATATCAAGTGAATTATTTTTGGTTCTTGATAAACAGAGAGCCTCAATATAATTTTTTTCTCTACGTCCAAATCGTTGAAGCAGGTATCCACCTATAAAGAGTTGGAATAGATATCCCAAGATTATCTGCAACCTCTTTTGGGGGAACTCCTGATGATAAGAGTTTCTTTGCCGATTCAATCTTGCTGTCGGTCATCTTACGCTTACGGCCTCCAATTCTCCCGTGTTTGCGTGCGGCAATCAGGCCTGCTCTGGTCCGTTCAATAATCAGTTCTCTTTCCATTTGAGCCAAACTTGCCATCATGTGAAAGAAAAAACGTCCGGACGGAGTGCCGGTATCAATACTGTCCGTAAGGCTTTTAAAATCAACCCCACGTTTCTCCAGCTATGTGACAAGGTCAATTACCCGAGACAAAACGGCCTTGCTATCGCGTTACGTGAATTAGGCAAGATAGAAAGGACCCTGTTTACCTTAGATTGGTTACAGGATGTTGATTTGCGACGACGAGTCAATGCCAGGCTGAACAAAGGTGAGGCCAAGAATGCCCTGGCTCGTGCTGTGTTCTTCAATCGATTGGGTGAAATGAGGGACCGCAGCTTTGAGCATCAACGTTACCGTGCCAGCGGTCTCAACTTGGTGGTGGCGGCAATCATCCTCTGGAACACTGTATACTTGGAGAAAGCCATCCAGGCATTGCGGGATCATGGTAAGAATGTTGATAATAATCTACTTCGGAATTTATCGCCTCTGGGCTGGGAACATATCAACCTGACAGGTGATTATATCTGGAAGCAAACCAAGAAGGCTGAACGCAGTAAATTTAGGTCATTGCGACCTGTTCAAAGACCTTAACGTACTTTAGATTCCGTTTTCTGTAGTGACCCCAAGCCGATCTCCCGCTTCAGTTTTTCATCGATATTTGACCGTGAACAGATTAACTCAGTATATTCCCGAACCCTTTGGGAATGCATCCTGGTATTATGTTCCCGCAGGTCCAGGGCGGAAACCAGGCCAATAAGCGTTTCTTCGTTAGCATTTGCAAGATCCACGAGCAAAGATCTCTGCCTGTCGAACAACCAGCCCGGTATCAAACCAGCCAGCCAGAAACCAGCCAGTTCACCTATTTGATTTGCCTGCTCCATGTAATTACCAGGCCAATCAAGAAAAGCATGCAGCAAGAAAAGCACACTGACTGCACTGGTAGTAATGATTGCACCACGCAAACCAAACCATGCGGCGGCGACTACCGGTGGCAAGAAGTAGAGCTTCCGCAATACAATGTGGATTTTGTGATAATAGTGCGGCTCAGTTGGGGTTGAATAGTGAAGCAGAGCGATTACCCCAACCAGTGTTGCCAGTATGATGACTTTTTTCTGAGAATCGCTGGGATGTTTCATTGCTTATTCCTATTATCCTTAAAACGTCCCATCATTTGTGTTCTCCGCTATTGCGTACCAGCTTCATGCCACAGATCGAGCAATCAGCTGTCGGGTCGCTACTGGTAATCCATGGGTGCATTGGGCAGGCATAGAGATCACCTTTGCTATTTGATTTTGTTTCCGCAGGTTTTCCAAAGAAAAACCAGAGAGTCAGTCCAATCAGTATAAGCCCGCTTATTGTTACTATTATTTGCGTGATGTCCATATGCTCAACTCCTCTCAACTTTAAAACCGCGCAGGCGCAGAGCATTGGTCACGACACTAACCGATGACAAAGCCATTGCGAGGGAAGCGATGATCGGACTCAATAACCAACCGGTCACTGGGTAGAGTAATCCTGCTGCAATTGGAATCCCGAGAATATTGTAAATGAATGCAAAAAACAGGTTCTGCTTGATATTGGATATGGTCGCCCTCGAAAGGGCTATACTGGATACCACTCCATTAAGATCCCCCCGCACCAGCGTGATATCGGCGGCCTCCATGGCCACATCGGTCCCACTGCCCATGGCAATGCCGACATCAGCCTGAGCCAGGGCCGGGGCATCGTTGATTCCATCTCCGACCATAGCCACTATCTTTCCCTGGGACTGGAGCTTCTTGATCTCTTCATTCTTGCCTTCCGGCAGTATTTCTGCCAGTACCTTGTCTACACCAACCTGTCGGGCGATCGCTTCTGCAGTTCGCTGGTTATCTCCGGTCAGCATGATTACCTCCAGCCCAAGCGCATGCAACCGTTCAATCGCTCTCAGTGAGCCCTCTTTTATCGGGTCTGAAACAGCTATGATGCCGGCGAAAACACCGTTAATTGCAATGAAGACGGGCGTTTTACCTTCATCAGCCAAGCGGTGCGCTGCCAGTTGGTCAACGTCCAGTCCGCGTTCGCTCATCAACAGGGCAGTTCCGATCAGAACCTTTTGTCCATCCACCACCGCTTCGATGCCGTAACCAGGGATGGCATTAAATTCACTGGCCGGAGACCGGGACAATCCACGTTCCTCGGCTGAGTGAACTATCGATTCGCCAAGCGGGTGCTCACTGCCAGCTTCCGCTGAAGCAGCCAGTTGCAGAAGCGTGTTTTCATCAAAACCATGCGCCACAATATCCGTCACAGATGGAACTCCACGGGTAATCGTGCCTGTTTTATCGAGAACGATGGTTGTCAGTTTGTGTGCTGTTTCAAGCGCTTCCCCACCTTTGATCAGTATCCCGCTCTGAGCACCTCGACCGGTTCCGACCATGATAGCTGTCGGTGTGGCAAGACCCAGTGCGCAGGGGCAGGCGATTATCAGCACTGAAACGAAGGTGAGTAACGCCATGGTGGTTCTGGTCTCCGGAGGCGCAAGGTCGAACCAGACTACAAAAGTCGCAATCGAGATGCAGATAACGATCGGAACGAAGTATCCGGCAATAATATCCGCCAAACGCTGAATCGGCGCCTTGCTCCCCTGGGCTTCCTGTACAAGCCTTACAATCTGCTGCAAGACCGTGTCCTTGCCGATTTTTGTGGCTCGCATTCTGAATGAACCGGTTTTGTTCAGTGTTGCTCCGATTACAGTATCACCGTTTTTTTTCTGAACCGGCAAAGGCTCGCCAGTCAGCATGCTTTCATCCACCGAGGATGCACCTTCAACAACCTGTCCATCTACGGGCACCTTCTCGCCTGGTCTCACTAGGATAACATCTCCCACCTGCACTTCTGAAATGGGTATATCCAACTCGATACCATTGCGTTCGACACGAGCCGTTTTCGGCTGCAGTCCCATAAGAGCACGAATAGCGCCACCGGTCTTGCTACGGGCGCGGGCTTCCAGGAGCCGCCCCATCAGGATCAGCGTAACTATAATCACTGCCACTTCATAGTATACGCCTGCCGACATTCCGTGTGCTGAATGCCCGGCTTCCCCTGTGCTGACAGTCAGCAGCTGAGGAACGACAGTAGCGACGAAACTGTACAAATAGGCCGACAGGGTGCCCAGTGATACCAGTGTATTCATGTCAGCCACGCGGTGCTGGGCAGCTGCCCAAGCTCCACTGAAAAACTCTCGACCGGCCCAGAACAAAACCGGCGTCGCGAGAATCAGTTCTACCCATGCCCGGCCCGGAAAATTAAGGACATCGGCAAGTGCAGGAAAAATGTGACCAGCCATAGCCAATACCGCAACAGGTATAGTCAGGGTTAGGGCAACTGTGAAGCGCACCTTTTGTTGATGGTATTCTGCCTCACGAAGCTTGTTCTCGGCCTCATGCATATCTTCTGAAGCTGAATGCCCATCAGCAGCAGTTGTGGAGATCACATCATATCCAAGGTCACGTACAACCTGGCTGAGTGACTTTATGTCCGTTGCCTGAGGGTCATATTGGACTGTTGCGCGGTTAGTTGCAAAGTTGACATTGGCAGAAACAACTCCGGATGTACTGCCAAGTGCTTTCTCGATCCGGCCGGCACATGAAGCACAATGCATCCCCACTAATGGGAGTTCACAACGTTCTGCCATATTGGACGTAATCGGTTCCGTCTTTACATGATCTTTTTCGTGGAGGTAGCGATGTGGCTCGGCATCGAACTTCTGCTTGCAGTCAGCGGAGCAGAAGTAATAGTCATTACCTTCATAGTGTAGTTTTTCGGTTACGGTGGAATCATTCAATTCCATGCCGCAGACCGGATCTTTGGTAATTTTAGTTGTAGGCATACGAATCCTCCTCTTTGCCACCTACTTCAAAAAACGCGACAATGCGGTTTTAACTTCGGTCATCAGTTCTTCTTGCGTCATTGGTCTTGCATTTTCATGTTCTGTGTTACCGCCATGCCCGAGTACACATGTTTCAAGGTGCCTGGTGAGCAATTCAACTCCCAAGGCATCCAAAGCTGACCGAACTGCAGATATCTGGTTAAGTATGTCCACGCAATAGCGTTTATCTTCGAGCATTCGTTCTATTCCGGCAACCTGCCCACCAATACGCTTTACGCGTGATACTAGTTTTTTGTTTGCTGTTTCTCCCATAGCGATCTCCTTAACTTTATACCCATGGGGGGTATGTATAATTTCAAAATACCCCCCATGGGTATCGTTGTCAAGACTGTTTTTTGATCAGAGATTTGTTCGGTGAGTCGTGATGATTGAAGTGGCTGATTTAGTGTCTTTTAGATGGCTGATATTACGGTTATTTTTAGCTTATATACTAATAATACCCTCTATTTGTCGTGTGGCAAAAAGTGTCGGGTCAAGTTACCTCATTTAACTTCTGATCGTAGAATATCCTCCGATTCCGGAAGCCCTTTGTAGCATATTAGATTTGCATTAGATCTGCTTCAAGACCACTTACATGGACAACTATTTGATATATTTACGCTTATGCAATACAGGCTTTGTTGGCATGCATGATGCTAAATAAAATATCAAACGGTAGCCCACTACAAACATAAGGAGATTATCAACAATGAAAAAGAATATGGTCGTAGGTATTGCAATGGCGGTAGGTATACTTTCATTTAGTGCGCTTTCAGCCTCAGCCGCCGGCTCAGATCCCAGCATGGACACCTGCGCCAGTAAATCGGCTTATCAACTGTTTATTCAGGAGACTTCAGAACTCACCAATGAGTTAAAGAACAAGGAGTTTGAACTGCGTGAGCAATACAGCTTATCTGATTATGTTGATAAGTACAAAGAGGGGGAGCTTGAAGCAGCACAGAAGGAACTTAAAAGCAAGATAAATGCTGTTGCACAAAAATACGGTATTCCTGCTTGCAGCCGCAGCTAGCAACAACTAGAGAAATTGCAGTACATTATGGAATACACTAATTTTATCGATACAAACAAGTTGTTATGGGCGTGCCCCTGGAAAGACCTCCTTGGTGGGGTGCGCCACTTTTTTCCAAAACAAAGGACACCCAATGAATATTACGCGGTTGGTTTTATTATTCACTCTCATGCTTGTTTTTTCGGGTTGTGCGGTCATCGACTTTCTTGATGGCAAACACTTAAATCGAACTCCAGACTATGACCGTCCACAGTACCATTCAGGATCTGGCAGCAGCGGTGGTCATTCTCATTAACCCTGAGGATCCATTTTCACTTACATGAATGAGACTAGACATAATTTAAGGACCATGCTGTTCTTGTAACTCAGAATTATTATGCTAAACATTAAGTTATACTTTCATCGTAAATGTTGATAACCACATTAAACATAGTTTATTTTGTGGCCGGAAAGGAGGCTTGTAAAGATTGAGTCATATGGCCATCACAAGTCAGAACTTAACTAATCATACCGAAAAGGAGATTCAAATGAAAAAGCTTACCGTGTTATTTTCCGCTGCAATGATTATGATGTTTGTAGCTATGCCGCTGGCAGCGCAAGCCAGCCCCAAAAAGGCAAAAAGTGAAGTTGTTATGAAAATGGGGAACAAGCTTCATCTCTTCCACAGCGGAAATGTTGAAGCCCAAAACGAAATTGCTATCGGCGATGTAATAACTGTGTTCCGAACTTATGGTAAATCCAACCAGCAGAAAGAAGTTGGTCAAGTAAAGGTTCTGTCTTTTATTGGAGCGCACTATTTTGAGGCAGAGATTGTTAAAGGTGAGATCAAGGTTGGCGACATCGCCAAAAAAGATGCAACTTCAATGCTTGTGCAACCGGTAAAATAAACTTTTTAATAAAATGCCGGGCCAAAGGCGTCCCGGTTTTTATCAGCATATTTCCACTATTTGTATTTTCCCTATTTGCATATCTTGAAATAACTAGTAATTTACTCCTACCTATATCAATCTAACTGAAACTATATAATTGTGATGCTCATATTTCTCGACTCCACCGATATCAATCTCAGCATAATATTCTGTACATCTACCAACTAAACCGAGCACTACTAAGACTTTTGTGTACTCGGCGGCAGGTAGATTCGTTTTTTTGTTGAATGTCAGTAAGATGATATGCTATAGAAAGTGTTCTTCAAATGGGAATATAGGGGCGTCGCCAAGCGGTAAGGCACTGGATTTTGATTCCAGCATTCCCAGGTTCGATCCCTGGCGCCCCTGCCCCCTGTGTATTATTTGACCTATTGCCCATCCTACTCTGCACATTTATTTAATCCCTGATGTCCTACCTTCTGAACATTCATAATACACATTTCATTGCACATTATAAAAAATGTTAAATATTCAGATTTTTCAACAGACAAATACCGTTATTCCTTTTATCTAAGGGATTCTTGCCTGTACGTAAATAATTGGAATAGGTAGGGTTGGTATACATCCGGATTACATTTTATACCCTATAAGGGTTCGATCCCTGGCGCCCCTGCCATACAAAAAAAAGCACTTACGATCATTTCGTAAGTGCTTTTTCTTTTTTCAGCAGCCGTGAAACCTATCGGCACTCCAGCCCGGTTCGCAAGCTGGCCAGATTCCTTCCCATCAACGAAATAAAATCTGTTTTCCGATCAAAATCCTCCCGACCGATATTATGTGCCCCGTGCAGCATCAGCACCGAAACTCCGGCCTCTTTGGCTATCATCTCCGAGACTCGTGGTGACAGCAGTTCTTCGCTGAAAACATACTTTAAATTCATCGCCCTGACCTGCTTTACCAGTGCAATCAGCTTGGCCGGCGTCGGTTCGGCGTCTGCATTGACAGCCGAGGCGGACTCATAATTCAGGCCATAACGATTGGCAAGATAGCCGAAAGTATAGTGCCCGCCATGCAGAACTACACGTTTGGAACAAGCAGACAATCCTGCCTTGAATTCATCATCTAGTTTTTTCAGTGCATTTTTTACTAAAACTGCGTTAGCAAGAAAGTAATCTTTGTTTACGGGATCCTTGGCAGCCATAGCAACAGAGATGTTATCAACCATGATCCGGGCATTGTCAAAATCCAGCCACACATGTGGATCCTTACCTTCAGCATGATCATGGCCCTTATCCTTATGCCCGCCGTGCCCCTTTTCCCCATGATCCGCCGCACCGGACTTGAGAAATTTGACCCCTTTGCTGGAATCCACCAGGGTTACACTACCGCTGTTCACCCCTCCTGCAAACTTCACAGCCCATGGTTCCATATATTCATTGGTAAAAACAAACAGGTCCGACTTTGAAACCCGCACAGCATCTTCCGGTTTGGGTTCAAATGAATGGGCTTCCACACCAGGAGGTATGATCAGGTTAACCTCAGCCTTGTCACCTCCGATAGTCCGGGCAAAATCGTAGAGAGGAAACAGGGTTGTGACCACAATCAGTTTTTTAGGTGATCCCGCAGGTGGTAGCGTTTCCTTTTTCTGGCAGGCGGTGAATAGAGCCAGACTTAAAACAAATAACAATATATTTAGCATCAACTTCATTAAGCACCTCATTAGTGTTTGGAATAACTAAATGCAGTTCCGATATTTGGCAATTAAACCAGAATCAGAATACGGGAGGAGCTCGATTTTGCTGGGTTTGATAATAGCGAGCGAAATCAACAATCAAAACAAGAGGCGCAAGACAGATAAAAAAGACAAACGGCAGGTAGCTTATTACCTTTGGCTGCAATAAATCATCAGCCAGACGATCATGTAAAACTGAACAGATATTACAATCTGATTCATGATTCTTTTCATCCTCATGATGATGAAAAGCAAACAACAACACTGTAAACAGCATAACCATAAACACAACCATGACCATAGATTGCCATAGTCTTTTGCCAAACAGAATGCTATTTCCATGTTTAAACAGACACTTACTCAATGTAATTTCCTTAGTTTACAGACAAAACAAAACCAATCAAAAGGATGAAGGCCGATTTTATTTATACCCATTATACGACCAGACCTGTTCCACCGGCTTGCGGACCTTGGGCCGGATCGTCTGATCAGCTGCGTAACCGATTGTAATAACCAGCGGCACACGTTTATCTTTCGGAATTCCCAGCAGCTGTTTGACACCCTTTTCATCAAACCAACCCAGAATGCAGCTTCCCAGCCCCTCATCCGCCGCCTGCAGACACAGATTCTCAACAGCCATACCCATGTCCATCAGATAGTAGGGCTTATCCTTCAACTGGCCGGCCAGGCGGGGGATCAGACCTGGCAGCTCTGCAACCACGGCAATCAGTACCGGAGCAGACAATACAAATTTATTCATCACCATATCATGCAGTTTTTCAGCAACTGAACGACAGAGAACCGGCTCATCAACCACCACAAAAGACCAGGGTTGGCTGTTGCAGGCCGATGGAGCAAGACGAGCCGCCTGCAGACAACGCTCAATAAGTTCACGACTGACCGGCTTATCACTGTAGCCCCTGTCACTTTGCCTTTTTCCTGCCAACTCAAGAAAGTTCAAATTTATTCTCCACGAAACACCGGCGGCCTTTTTTCCAGAAACGCCTGGATCCCCTCGGTATAATCGGCACTGTCGTAAACCTTGCGCCGCAAACCCTGAATACGTTCAAAACCATGGGGACTCAGCGGATGGGCATTGGAAATCACCCGGAACTGTTCCTTGATAACCGAAATTGCCATGGCTGAATGCCTGGTGATTTTCTCTGCAAATGCCATTGTAAATTCTTCCAACTCTTCGGCTGGTTTCAGGTGATTCAATATACCCCACTCCAGGGCCCGCTCTGCCTCAACCGGTTCTGCAGTGAAAAACATTTCCTTGGCATGATTCATATTCAGTCGGTTTATAAAATGGAGGATACCCGATGCCGTATATGGCAGCCCTATTTTCACCGGTGTAATAGCAAAGGTGCAGCTTGGATCACCGACAACAATATCGCAGGTAATGGTCAGGTCACAGGCCCCGCCCCAGACACCACCCTGAACCATGGCAATCACCGGCCCCGGATAGGTCTCAACCACCCGCAGCAACTGCTCCAGATGATTGTCGAACCCCAGCGGATCACGCTTAGTCGTGGGCAGTTCCCGGATATCGAATCCGGCCGACCAGACTTTGGCACCTTTAAGTGCACGCAGAATGACAACCTGCATCTTTTGCTGCTTCATATCTTCCAGACCGTCAATCAGCTCCTGCAGCATAGCTTCGCTTAACACATTATGCTTGGCCGGATTATTCAAAGTCAGCACACCGACTTTTCCGACTGTTTCCTTTAGAACCAGAGCCATATCAACAGACCTCCATCCTCAAATATTATAATAAAACCAATTTAAAGTTCTTTACCAACCGTAAAGGCCTTGCCCAATACCGGACCCACCGAATGATAAGCCTTGCGGATCGTATCATAGACCATGGGGTTAATCCTGAAAATATCAGGCAGTCCATCCTCATCCAGAACGGATTTAGCAACCTTGACATCCATAATTTCACCCACCAGCAAGGTATGGACACCCAGCTCCAGCGTATGCAGCAGTTTGCACTCCAGCGACACAGAAAATTCAAGCACATATGGGGCATCCACCAGCTCACTTCTGACAGAAGTCAACCCGGTAGCCGCAAACTTATCTGCAGTTTTACCGGAAACAATCCCCACATAATCGGCCTGTTTCATGAACCCAGCCGAAGGAATGCCGATTGTAAAAGACTTGCGCTCCATAATGGCCTTATAGGTATGGCGCTCCGGGCGGATGGAAATGGAGACACATGGCGGCTGTGAACTGCAGACACCGCCCCAGGCGGCATTCATCAGATTCGGCTTGCCTTCCAGATCATAAGTACCGATCATCAGTACCGGCAATGGGAAGAGGATCGGTTTTGCTCCCAGTGATTGATGCATTCTTAGCTCCTTTGACATGATTATCGGGAATACTTTAGCACGAAACCAGATAATCAATAGATGGATTTATAAAAAAAGGAGCCACAACATCATATGTCATAGCTCCAGGCAATATTTTGACCAATCACTAAAACCTGTTATTACATTAATACAAAATTTAATGTTTAGGGTCCATCATCTTCATTTTATGCATCTTACGTTTTTCCCGGATCATTTTGGTGTCTTTGTACATCTCATCATAAGCAGTCTTGATAGCCTCTTCAAAAGTAGCCAGCTTGCCCTGATTTGTCTTTACGAACAGTTCCGCATCACCCTTAACGGCAAAAGCCCACTTGGCAGTTGTGGTCATAACACCAGGCTTATTGCCGCCAATTACCCAGACAGCTTTTTCGGCATCAATCAACTGTCTGGAATTATAATCCGCCACCTTAATTGTCTTCGGGGTTTTGTTTATCTGAATAGCAAGTTCAACAGCCGCACAGTGAAGACTGCAGGTACCGGTAGATGTACCGTCATCATATTCAATCAACATCCGGCTGTGGGAAAACATGGTCCTGTCCATGCCGCAATGCTGGCATGAAGCTGGTACCTCAACCTTGTCGGCTGCAAAGGAGACAACTGCAACAAGTGACATACTGAACAGAATTGCGAAGATGATTTTTTTCATGTTTGATCCTTTCTGGTTATTTAAGTTTAGAGTGAAACGGAGTCACTCATACATTTTTGAAGCAGCGAATACAATTTATCAGAACTTATACCCCACCGAAAAATATACATTTCTCCCGCCTTCAGGAACTTTCAGACCTACCCCGCTTGCAAACGGATCACGGGCATAGGAAAGATGACTGAAGTACTGCTTGTCCAACAGGTTATTGACACCGACGATCAAGGTAAAACCCTTTGCATTATAGCCGGTTTTCAAATCAGTGGTTGCCCATCCGGCGGTTGCGGTTTCATTGAGACCGCTATCCACATTGTCCTGTTCCAGTGCCAGATTTTCCTGTGCTTCCAGGAAAAATGTTCCATTGTCATAACGTACGGAAACAGACCCTTTCAGTGGAGGGATCTCGGAAAGGGGACGATCGGCGCTCTCATTGCGCCCCTCAACATAGGACATGGAGCCTCTCAGGAACAAATCGTAATCAAGAGAGACCTGGCTGCCCAGTTCAGCTCCCCACATGGTGGCATGAATATTCTGATAGCTTTTGTGGAAAGCTGTCGGCCCCTGATAGAAATTTATATAATCCTGCAAGTCGCTGTAAAATACGGATGTGTTGACATAGAAACGCTCAGTAGAATATTTGGCGCCCAGGTCAACCTGATGATTGACTGTGGACTTGAGATCCTTATTGCCGTGCCAGTAAATTGCCGTTGCCGAAGGCACGGCAACCGGCACATCCAGAAACAGCTCCTGCTGGTCCGGAGTACGTGTTCCGCGTGCAATGCCGGTAAAAATATCCAGCCCTTTGACCGGAGTATAGGTCAGCTGCAGGTTAGCACTGACATCGGCAAAATCACGTTTGGTTCCTGCGGTAACAAGCGTATTTCCCTTAGCCGCCTCGACCCAGGTCAGGTCTCCACGCAGTCCGCCTTTCAGCGCGAACTCTTTCCCCAATGGTATCTCATACTCACCGAATATTCCCAGGTTATCAATGGACACATCCGGAATCATGGCAACATCACGATAAGCAAAATATCCGGCCCGGCGATTGACCGCATCCCAGTTGCGGTTGTAATAGTCAACTCCTGTTTTAAGAGTTCCAGGACCTGTTGCCAGGGCTGCATTCAACTTCATGCCGATTACCTGTGTTTTTGCGTCAGTCTGCATTGAATAAAATCGGTTTACTGCGGCTGGCGGAGGGTTAGAGCTGTCGCGCAGACGGTCGTCCATCAGATGTTCAACCTTGTCCCAATAAATCTGCATCTTTAGATCCTGAAGCAGGGTTGAAACTTTCTGCAACCTGTGGCTCCAGTTCAGACGATGGGCATTGTCATAGTCCGCATCCATTTTCAGATATGGATAAAGAACATGATCAGCATCCTGATAGGTATAGCTGATCTCGCTACGTGAATTTGCGGTCGGGTTCACACCCAGCTTTATCCAGCCGGTATTGATCTCGTAGGCCTTTGAATCAACGGCATCAGCTTTATAGCGGTTTCTGTTGGTAGCCGGGTAGATCTCGGTAAATTTCTTTCCATCGCCTGATTCCGGCACATCGGAATACTTATAGGCATATCCCAGGAGGACATCGTATTTTTCCTTACCGTAAGAGCCGGTTAGGGAAGCGTTGGTGGCATTCCAGCTGCCGTAACCCATATTGGCATCAGCACCAAAACCCATGCCCGGTTTTTTGGTCTGGGCATCAATCATTCCGCCCAGGCCGCCCGGATTAGTCAGATCATAGGGGCCTTTGATGACCTTGACCTGCTCTATTTCAGCAAAATCATAATGAAACGCCGGCGGGTCCATACGCCCTGGGCAGGCACCATGCAGACGTACACCGTCGATCAACACATTGATATTGTCCTTCTGGAACCCGCGCAGAACAATATCATTGGCTATCGCTCCCTTACGAACAATATTGATCCCTTCAACCTGTTTAAGCGCTTCGCCCATATCCCTGGCCGGGCTTTCGCGCACCTCACGGATTGACAGACTCTCTTCTTTCGGCGACTCCTTCTGACCACGCACAGTAATTTCATCCAGCATCTGGTTTTCCGCCTGCACATTCTGACAGATCAGGGCAACTCCAATTGTTGCTGCCAGAACAGATAATTTCTTCTTTTTAAAACTCATATATTCTCCTTCAATTAAATATGGATATGTATTTGATGCTTACTGCGTCAGGCTGAAATTTATCGGTACCTCAATCTCAGACCTTACCGGTGGCCGTGGAAACGGGGCAGCGCTTCTGACCGTTTCCAGGGCACTTTTGTCCAGCATGGAATGCCCCGATGACCTGACCACCTTTAGTCCATGAACTGTTCCGTCCTCCGCAATGGTGAATGACACAGCCACCCTGCCGCTCCAGTTCATGCGACGGGCCATGGGCGGATAAACCAGCCGTTTGGCTATCAGGTCGCTGATGTAGCGAAAATGTTCTTTCAAATATTGCTGCTGCGCCTTTTCTATCGGTGACCTCGAATCACCGAAAGACGTTGTCGTTTTTGACGTTGATCGACCTACCACAACCGGCCTCTGCTGTAACTCTCTTGGAGTCTCCACAGAACGACTCGGGAATGGAACAGCTTTGGTTGTGGTTTCCTGAGCAACAACAGCCTCGGGTAACTGCCGACTCTGCTTCTGCTGATTGACCACCGGTTCCGGTTTCAACTGTGAAACCGGACGCACCAAGGGCCTGGCGGGCGTCTGGCGAACCTTATGCCGGGGTAACTCAGGCAAATCAAGGTTTTCCAGCACCACCATGATGGCTTTAGGCGTACGTTGCACATCTCGGACCGCTACTGCATAAATGCCTGCAGCAACAACCAGATGCAACACAGCAGATAAGCCGAACCATTTGGCCTGATGCGGAATAATCATAAAACTCCGTACCGATAAAGTCTGGGCTGAACTTAACAACGCCAAATGAGACCAATTTCTCCTCAATAGATTGAGAAAACCGGAAACAGCGGCAGCTCTAGTCAACAATATCAATTGAAGAAAACAGTTGGGGTTGAGACAAATCAGACGACTATAGTGTTTTGAGGGGGTGGAACAGGCGGTTCCAGAAAACGGTCATGGAACGTATTGGTTTGTTGATACTTCACGAAAGAGGAAAACTGGGGAGAGTTGTTAAATAGCTGTTGACGTATGAATTTTAATTGCTCCAGCGAAGTAAAAATATGGTCAGGATCACCGCAACAGGAGTTGGATTTTATTTCCGGAATAGTTTTACCGGATTTAGTTTGAGATGCTGTTGTTGTTTCGCTGCCGATTCCGATGCAGCAGCTTTTCTGTTTTTCATCAGTTACAGATGTCGCTTCAGCTATCGTACCATCCTGAAAATTTGCTTTGAAATCATGATCGTCTGTTGAAAAAGCTGTTTTGATAATTTTTCCTGATTTAAAACAGCAGCAGGTCTGGGAAGAGACTTTAAACGGGGAACAGCCACATTTTTTATGGTCGCCAACGCACTGGATACTGCCTGCCTGCGCTTTAGAAGACTTGAAAATCAGAGGAACAACAGCATACAACTGCAAAAGAACAATTGCCGTAATTTGAAAGACAACGGCTGTTTTTTTGAGTACTGTTGATCGCAAATCAGTTCTCCATTAAAATTCAAAATACATTGCCGACTAAATTTGTTATTTTAACTTTGAATATAACAATATATTTTGTCAATTTAAATTCTGACCTTATAAAAGCCTCCAAACAGGCCTACCGGATTCATTCCCTTAATTCAAGTATACCGAATAAATAATATCAAAAATACACCATTCCGCTATTAACAAATTTACCCTCTATACTTGTTGAGTCAATAAATGATAATTTACAGCACACTTGAACTGTATGGAGGATTTGCAATGCAAAAACTTTTTTCATCACTGCTCCGCTACACTATGTTGATGGTAATTGTCGCCAGTTTTTTCGGCTGTAGCAGTGAAAGTAGCACTAGCACTGCGACTCATAGTGACTGGTATGTCTCAAACCTCACCATTCTGGATGCAAGTCAGACAACCACTCTTTTTGATGCCGGTCAGCTCTATTTCAATGTTCAAAGTACAGCCGCCGGCACAGGCGAGGTCAGAGGAGAAGTAACGCCACTGGCTGCGACATACAGACTGGACAACGGTGACCCGTTTGCTCCAAATCCGGGTAATAATCCATTGACCTTTTCTACCATCCTTGGCGGCGAACCTGTCAGGCCCAGGAATGTAGTTACACGGGCAACAGGTTACGGCTCCATAACCCTTGATCCGAATACAAAACAGATTAACGGTTTTATCATCACAGAAGGGATTGCGGGAACAACAGCAAAACTGCACGACGGACTGTCAGGTACCAATGGTGCCGCAGTATTAACCCTGGAAGGTGGACCGGTTGTCTGGAATATCCCGGTCAACACCACTTTGACCGACCCACAGATCGCACAGCTGTCTGCCGGTGCATTCTATTTCAATGTAACTAGCCCCGCATTTCCCGACGGTGAAATTCGCGGCCAGCTGGATCAGCAGGTCAGAAGCGCTTCATTGAAAGGCTCCAGCGTAGTAACACCTGTAGTTACCAGCGCCTCAGGCGTCGGGTTCCTTGCGATGAAAAAAGCTTCTAAACAGTTTTCCGGATTTGTCAAAGTCGCCAGCCCCAATAGTACTGTGACTTCTGTTACTCTTCACACCGGCCCGGCCGGTACAAACGTGGTTGCTGTCGCCACCCTTGTGAATCGGGGTAATGGCTTCTGGGTTTTGCCGGTAAACACTATTCTTGGAGACCCGCAAGTCACCGGTTTCAACAGTGGCGAACTGTATATTATTGTGCGTACTGCCGCCAATACAGCTGGCGAACTGCGCGGTCAGTTTCTACAACCAGAAATAAAAATCGGCACCGCAACATTAATCGGCGCCAAAGAAATTCCTCCGGTTTCAACCCTGGGCAGCGGCACCGGAAGACTGGCCCTGAATAACGTTACCGGCCAACTGAACGGCAGCGTTATAACAGACAAAGTCCTTGGTACCCAGGCCCTGATTCAATCCGGTGCCACTACGGTAAACGGACCGTCGATTGCGGTTATGACACCAGTTTCACCGGTTACTGTCGCGCCAACACCCGGTATATCTTTCGCGCTCGATATTCAACCCATTTTCAGTGCCAGATGTGCCGCACAGATATGCCATGTAGTAGGAGCAGCATCCCCATCGGGAGTTCCACCCATGTCTCTGGAACCGGGCCTTGCCTATGCAAGTACAGTCAGCCGGGTCACTCCGGGCAATTCAGCTACAAGTTATTTTGTCAGCAGACTGACCGGTGCTTTCCTGCCGCAGATGCCATTGGGCAGCCAGCCATTAAGCACATCCAGTCTGGACCTGATAAAAGGCTGGATTGATGCCGGTGCTCTGGATAACTAGCCGGATTAATATTGGTATTGATAAATAGGTTTGCTTGACAGAAAAGGGTGGTGATCAGGCTGGCATAAAGCCAGCCTGATCACCACCCTGATTTTTGAACTAAACAGTTTGCTTGTCTCGGGATCGAAACAGCCTGAAATGAAAGTTTATGTTACTTGCCTGTTTTTCGTATCTCCTGCCCCGGACTGACGAATGATATCCCCTGCCCCGACTTCATGCCGATCATGACACATTCAATAATCGGTGTATTAACCTCTTTCAAAGAACTCCATCTGACAATGAAATTCGCCCCCACCCCACCACTGGTATCGTCTTCCGGAATATAAACAGTGGTTGTTTCCAGTGGGCCAAGTATAACAGGCTGCTGGTAGTATTTTCTAACCAGAGAACCCTTGGTATCATAGTAATCAACGGAATGAACCGTAATAGCGTTGTTCATGTCCGTATTCCTGATACTGAGCAGAGAAGCCAGGTTAAATGGAATCTTCTTTGGTGCGCTGAAAATATTGGAATAGACCGGCACGTAAATCAGCTGACCTTTTGACAGTTTGTATTCCGATGCGGCCAAAGCGGAACTGCAGAGCATAAACATCAGTAGACATGAGACTAAAAAAATTAAACGTATTTTCGAGGGGAACTTTCCGGACATGATCAAACCTCCTGTTGGAAATCACTTGCAACAGATTATGCCAGTTTTTACTGAAAATGAAAGTAAATGCTAACCAATCTGACACAAGCATTTGAAACAGGGATCTGTAAAAATATGGTAACCCATATCTGGTAGCGGGTGCCTTCCCCAAAGCACCTGGCATGTCTCGTAATTTTATCGATGCTTTTCAAAGAACCGATACATGCCAACAGCACTACTACAAAACAAACGTCTTGACGTTATAACGTTAGAGCGCTATTATAAATTCAGGAGGTATTATCTATGGGAACACTTACCAAACGGGCAACCGTTTATTTTGACCCTGCCTTGCACAGGGCACTTCAACATAAGGCTTTGGAGACATCCCGTTCTCTTTCCGATATTGTTAACGACGCGGTACAAAATACACTGGCCGAGGACGCCGAGGACTTGGCAGCCTTTGAGGAAAGGGTCAACGAACCGCTGATATCCTATGAAGCCGTATTGAAAGAGCTCAAGGCTAATGGCCGTTTATAAGATTTTTTTCAAAGACTCCGTCAGGAAGGATCTCGATTCCATTGCAAAAAACGACCTGCAACGAATCATGGAACGGATTCGAAACCTTACGGAGGATCCACGTCCAATTGGGTGTGAAAAGCTTTCAGGACAGGAGAAATACCGCGTTCGCCAAGGGAATTATCGCATCATCTATTCTATACAGGATAATGAACTGACCGTCTGGGTGGTCAAGGTAGGACATCGCCGGGAAGTCTACCGAATATGAGTTTACTCATCTGGCTCACCCGCTTTCCGAACTGTTTTCTCGCCTGTAGTTAACCTAAAAACGGTAATTCCTCTCACGCTAAGTCGCGAAAATGCAAAGAAATCAAAGGCTTGTTAAATATTTATACTTCACTAAACAGGTGATTAAAGTATTAATGTATCCATCTGTTTTTCTTCGCTAACTTAGCGACTTCGCGAAAACAACTACTTTTTCTAGAATTAATATTCATTCAGTGATTAAACAAACCGCACCTGCCATTTTTTTGTGCTTCTCAGCAAGCCAAACATCCTACTCTCAAAACATTAGCCAATAAATACAGTAACTTAAACAACACTTGCTTTTGGCATGCGTTATGTATTAAATTACATAACCGAACCACAGTGTTGTGGTTAGATCCTCAATGAAGAGGATCTTATTACAACTTGTTTAAAAAATTGTACGAGGTATGGCAATGCAAAATAAAAACATGGAACTGTCAGGCGCCTTATGGATGAACAAGGAACACAACAAGTTCCTGGGCGGTGACCGCATGGCACTGCTGGAACAGATCGGCGAACTGGGATCAATCACCAAGGCGGCCAGGGCGGTCGGCATCAGCTACAAAACCGCCTGGGACCTGGTCAACATGATCAACAATATGGCCGACAAGCCGCTTGTTGATCGCCTGTCAGGAGGCAAAGGCGGAGGAGGAACAACGCTGACCGCTGAAGGCAAAAGAATACTGCAAGAGTTTCATGTAATTCAGGAAGAACACCAAAAGTTCCTGAACAGCCTGACCGACAGGCTCGGCAACGCCGATTACCTATATCAATTCTTAAGGAGAATATCCATGAAAGTCAGCGCACGAAATGTATTTTCAGGGGCAGTAACAACCATAACCAAGGGTGCTGTAAATGCAGAAGTTATCCTATCGCTTAAGGGCGGAGCGCAGATCGCAGCAACAGTAACAAACGGAGCAATTGAAAGCCTGGAACTGGCAGTCGGCAAGGACGCCTACGCCATTGTCAAGGCCAGTTCGGTTATTATCGGCACAGATCTTCATGACACTAAAATCAGTGCCCGCAACATCATGTGCGGAACAGTGTCAAAGATCATAGAAGGTCCGGTCAATACAGAGGTAGATATTGAAATTGGCGCCGGCAATACCATTAGTGCCGTAATTACCCACGGAAGCAGTGTGAACATGGGACTGAAAGTCGGCAGTCAGGCCTGCGCCATTTTCAAAGCCTCCAGTGTAATTCTGGGCGTCAACTGATCAGCGGTAAGTCCATGTAACAAAATTCAAGGAGTCCTGAATATGCAAATTATTAAATTACTTTTTTTGACAACTCTGTTTCAATTGTTAATATTTGCAACTATTTCCCAGGCCGGTGAAGTTAACCTGTCCATAGCCGCCAGCCTGAAAGAAACCATCAACGAACTTTCCGCTGCTTTCAGCAAAAACCATCCGGGCATCAAGCTGACTAAAAATTATGGCGGGTCCGGCATGCTGGCAAAGCAGGTGGAAAACGGTGCTCCGGCCGATATATTTATCTCTGCAAATACGGAATGGATGGATTATCTGAACAATAAAAAACTTATTGATGCCTCATCCGTAAGCATGTTTGCCTACAACACGCTGGTTTTTGCAGGCAAGGAAGGCAGCAATGTAACGGATATGAGCGGCCTGCAGAAGTTGAATAAAATTGCAATTGGCAGCCCCAAGAGCGTTCCGGCCGGAGAATACGCAATGGAAGCTTTTAAAAAGGCCGGCATTGACAAACAGCTTGAGAAAAAACTGGTTATGGCACGGGATGTGCGTGAAAGCCTGATGTATGCCGAACGCGGCGAGGTCGCTGGCGCCTTTGTTTATAAGACTGATGCACTGCAGGCCAAGCAGGCCAAGATTCTTTTTACAGTACCGCAGAACCTGTATCCACGGGTCAGCTATCCGACGGCACTGACCGCTAAAGGCGCTAAAAATGCCGATGCCAAGGCGTTTTATAAATTCCTTACCTCGAAAGAGGCAAAGAACGTTTTGGCTAAATATGGATTTGAGACGAGGTAAGTAAGTCAATAAGGCTTAAAGGCTTTTCTCACGCACCAAAAGTAGGCGCCCTTAGGCGACGACGCAACGAGAACCTTTAAAAGCCTTTATGCCTGGTTTTAAAACGTTGCGTCGCTGCGTCGTCGCGTGAAATCTGCTTATGTATTTAGTGTTTTAAAACTCATTTCCGAGGTAAAAGCTTGTTCGACCTGACTTCCACAGACTATGCCGCAATTCTGCTTTCGTTGAAAATAGCGACAGCATCTACCCTGCTGTCACTGCCTTTTGCATTTGCCATCGCCTGGCTGATGACCTTCCGGCGTTTTCGGGGCATGATCATACTGGATGTGCTGATCAATCTGCCGTTGACCCTGCCGCCGGTGGTAATCGGCTACCTGTTGCTGATTCTGCTGGGGCAGCATGGTTTTATCGGCAGGCACCTGTTGCAACCGCTGGGGATTGAACTGATCTTCACCTGGAAAGCGGCGGTGATTGCAACTTCTGTGGTTGGATTCCCGCTAATGGTACGCTCTATCCGAATCGGCATGGAGTCCATCGACCTGCGGTTGATTGATGCCGCACGTACGTTGGGTGCCGGCTGGCTGGACCGGATGTTTTCGGTGATCATCCCGCTCTCCATGCATGGCCTGCTGGCCGGTTCCGCACTGATGTTCGCCAGGGGCCTGGGTGAATTCGGGGCAACGATCATCGTGGCGGGCAATATCCCCGGTGTCACCCAGACTATCCCGCTGGCTATCTACGAATATACCAGTTCACCCAGCGGCGACAGTATCGCCATGACCCTCTGCATGATTTCCATCGCCATCTCAGTCCTGATCCTGCTGCTGCACGAGTATCTGGGCAAGCGCATAAAAGGGGGACAATGAAATGGAACTGAACATCTCCGTTTATAAATCTCTGGGGGCCTTCAAACTGAAGGTCGATGTCAACCTGTCCGGCGATCATACCGGTATCTTTGGTACATCCGGCAGCGGCAAATCCACATTGGTCAACCTGATCTCCGGCCTGCAGCAGCCGGATAAAGGCTGTATAACCCTGAACGGAGAGACCCTTTTTGACAGCGCACGCGGCATCAATATCCGGGCCGAGCATCGCCGGATCGGCCTGGTTTTTCAGCATTCCCACCTGTTTCCGCATCTTAGCGTCAGAGAAAACCTGCTCTACGGATACAAACGGAGTGCGCCAGAATTAAGACGGATCGACTTTAATTCACTGGTTGAAGTTCTACAAATCGGCAACCTGCTTGAAAGAGGCGTTGACCTGCTCTCCGGCGGAGAAAAACAACGGGTCGCCATCGGCAGGGCCGTGCTGTCCAACCCTCGCCTGCTGCTGCTGGACGAGCCGCTTTCCGCGCTGGACGACAACCTGCGATTCCAGATCATCAAATATCTGAAACTGGTCTGCCACAGCTTCAGCATACCGTATCTGTTCATCTCCCACTCCATGCTGGAAATGCAGCTGATGACCGACTATGTCCTCAGTTTGTCCCATGGCGGTGTTGTGGGACTGACCAGCACCCAGGATCTGGCGCGATTACAGATGGGTATTTCCACCGCAGGCTACCGCAACATACTTACCCTGGCAGATCCGTCCAGAATCAACGGCCTGAACCACTACAACTGGGGCGGAACCGAACTGGTAATATCTCCGGGGAATGCACAAAATGAGAACACTTTTGAATTATCATCAAATGATATTATTCTGATGAAACAACACCCGGAATTCATCAGCGCCAGAAACCTGATCAAAGCCAGAGTATCATCAATATTTGAGGTTGGGCACAAGGTGGGGATTGAACTGGCTGTCGGTGAAGAAAGAATGGTGGCAACTGTGGTAAAAGAAGCGGCAAACGAACTCGCTGTAGAAACCGGCAGCGAGCTGTTTGCCGTTATCAAGGCTTCGGCTTTCAGGATGCTTGGATAGTCATTTATCTATCTTACATTCAAAATGACATCTTAGACCTGCGAGGTTTTAAAAACCTCGCAGGTCTGTCTTTCTAATCAAAAATTACTCCATTTTCACTTGTTCTGCCAGTTCCTGAGCCAGCCGGCAGAGTCCGGCAGAATCCTCCAGCCCGTCTACAAATCTTTCCGGAATTCCTGACAATCCGACCTGGGCACCCACAAGCGTACCGGTCAGCATGGCGCGAGCCATGTTCTGTCCGCCGCCGTTGATGGCGTGCAGCACGGCTGATTCAAAATCGTCGCGGAAACGCGCCGCCAGATAGTAGGCAGACGGTAGAATATGGTAGATAGCACATGGCATGCCGTAAACCAGCGACACTTTCCAGGCCGGTTCGATGTGGATGTCCGGATCTACGGCAGCGGCAGCCATGAACGATGGTGAAAGCAGCGCATCCGGTGAAGCGAAACGACCAGCCCTGGGCGGGTCAGGGTCACCCGGTTTTGGAGGCTGCAGATTATCACTGGTTATGGCATGGAACGGCAGCTCACCGCTCTTGACCAGTTTCATCAGTTTGGTCGACAGTTTTTCGTCCAGTTTATGTCCTTGAACCAGCATACCCAGCACAGCACCATAAGCAACTGTCATGGACACAACCGTATCATCAATCTGGGTCAGGACCGTATTGCCGGTGACCGCTTCCGCCAGATTGTGAGGTTCCAGGGCATAGCGCACAGCCAGAGCCAGGGTCCGCTCGATCGCCTCCGTATCATCCGCATGTCCGCCGGTCTTTCCCCAGGGTATTTTCTGCACTACCCTCTGACGCCATAGTTCACGAATCGACTGGCTGGTATAGCCGCCCGGCCCGTTGACCGGAGTACCGTCCAGCAGCGGAAACAGATTCTGATCAATCCTGCGACAGAAATCCTCCTGATCATAGCCGCCTTTTTCAACTAGCGATTCCAGTGTCATTCTGAGGATGATACCGGCCTGGGAAAGCTGTCCCGCCTTCAGGCCGGAGTGATAACGGCCCGGCTTCGGATCAGTATAGCCGGTAATCCAGGTTCCGTAATCACGGTGCAGCTCATCCAAGTCATAATACCAGTGCGGTCCAAGCCCGAGCGCATCACCGATGAAAGCACCCATAACGGCTCCGGCTGCGCGATCCTGTATCGTTGTCGTTGACATGTTGCCCCTCCTTTAATCAGTTTTCAGTTAAGCATACCGCACCAAGAGACTGATTCAAGAGAACAAGTACCAAAAAGAACATTGAGGCGCTTAGGGAAAAGCCGCCGGTTTGATCTCTTCTTCTGTTTCCCCTGCCGGAAGAATCAGATTCAACAAAACGGCCAGCACACCGCAGAGACTGATTCCCTGCATGCTGAAACTGCCGATGGTAACACCCAGCCCACCGATACCGGTAACCAGTGTGACCGACACCAGGCAGAGATTGCGCGGCTTCATCAGATCAACCTTGCCTTCCATGATGGTTTTCAGGCCGATTCCGGCAATGGAACCGAACAACAGGATCATGATGCCACCCATGACCGGCATGGGGATTGTCTGCAGAAAAGCGCCGAACTTGCCAACAAAAGCCATCAGAATGGCAAAACAGGCCGCCCAGGTCATGACAACCGGATTATAGTTACGGGTCAGCATAACAGCACCGGTAACTTCGCCATAGGTAGTAACCGGTGGTCCGCCGAAAAGTCCGGCAACAGTTACGGCCAGGCCGTCGCCAAACAATGTGCGGTGCAGGCCCGGTTTCTCTGTGTAATCCTTGCCGACAACCGAACCGATGGCCAAAATACCGCCCACGTGCTCAACAATCGGGGCAATTGCAACCGGGATCATGAACAGGATCGCCGCCAGATTAAATTCCGGACGGCCAAAATCCGGGATCGCCAGCCAGGGTGCGTTGGCAACCTTGCTGAAGTCCACCAGTCCCAAAAAGATTGAAACTACGTAACCGACCGAAACACCCACCAGAATCGGCACCAGCTTGAGCAGGCCACGGGCGTGAATGGCGGTCAGCATTGTGGCAACCAGCGATATGGCAGCCACACTCAGAGCAGTACCGTAGGGCACAACCTGCGCATCACCGGCCTTACCGGTTGCCATACTTACAGCAACCTGAGCCAGACCAAGGCCGATAACCATAACAACCGGTCCGATTACAACCGGCGGCAGTATACGATGAATAAAACCGACTCCGCGCCACTTGACCAGCACTGCGGCAACATAATAAAAAAAACTGGCTGCAGCCAAAGCGCCAAAAGTAGCCGGCATGCCCCAGGTCTTGGCCGAATAGATCACCGGACCGATAAACGCAAAAGAGGATCCAAGGTAAATCGGCACCTGCTGTTTGGTGCAGACCTGAAATATCAAGGTGCCGATACCGGCGCCCAGCAGGGCCAGGCTGGGATTAAGGCCGGTCAGCAGCGGAACCAGTACAGTAGCGCCGAAAGCGACAAATAGAATCTGTGCACCGGAAAGGGCTGTGCGCCAGACCGGTTCTTTATGTTTTGACATAGATGTGGTCTCCTCTTAAGGTAAACATACAAAAAAACCTGACTAAAATCAATTTCAGCTATGGGTATTTAGCAGTCCCCTCTCCATGAGGGAGAGGGTCAGGGTGAGGCGGCAGAGGTGGATTTTTATGGCACTGCTGCCCCCTCATCCGGCCTTCGGCCACCTTCTCCCTCAGGGAGAAGGGATTGATACTAATCAGGCAAAATAACTGTATTAAACTTATTTCGTCCCGAAGATCTTATCTCCGGCATCGCCCAGGCCAGGCAGAATATAACCGACTTCGTTAAGGCGCTCGTCAATGGATGCAACAAAGATGTCCACATCCGGGTGCAGTGCAGTCACCTTGTTCAGTCCTTCCGGTACTGCAACCAGGAAAAGTCCCTTGATATGCTTGCAACCGGCTTTTTTCAGCATCTCAATTGTTGCAATCAACGAACCGCCCGTAGCCAGCATCGGGTCAATAATCAGGGCGGTACGCTCTTCCATCTCACCTGCAAGTTTTTCATAATAGGCAACCGGCTCTAGCGTTTCCTCATTGCGATAAAGTCCAACCACACTGACCTTGGCGCTGGGAATCATATCCAGAACACCGTTCATCATACCCAGACCGGCACGCAAAATCGGCACTACAGTAATCTTCTTACCCTTGATCTGCTGAACCTCAACAGGTCCGGCCCAGCCCTGGATCGTAATGGTCTCGGTAACAATATCCTTGGTTGCTTCGTAGGTCAGTAACCGGCCTATTTCCGAGGCTAGCTCACGGAACTGTTTAGTGCTCAGGTCAGCCTTGCGCATCAGGCCTATCTTGTGTTGAATCAGAGGGTGTTTGACTTCGTATACCGCCATGTCCGGGCTCCTTTAATGATAATTTTTCTCTTGGGCGAAGTGAAGATACAGGGCAATAACTACAAGGTCAAGCGTTTGAAACAGAGGATTGTTTTTTTGGGATTACGGTGAGATAACACGACAGGCAGAACGCTCAGCTAAAGTTTACAATACCTGACAATGCATGTATTGTTAGAAGTATAATGACCATGGTAACAGATCGTTTTACAACTAATAGGGAGGCCAAATGAAACTGTATTTCCATCAAACCGCTATCGGGAAAATAGGCATTGCAGAAGATAATGGTTTTATCACCAATCTTTTTTTTGAAGATGACAATATTCCATCAGAGGCTGAAATCGCTGAAACCGATCTTATTAAAGATGCTTTTCACCAACTGGAAGATTACCTTAGCGGCAGTCTGAAAGAATTTTCCCTGCCACTGGCAACCTGCGGGACCGATTTCATGTTAAAAACCTGGCAGGCCCTTCGTGACATCCCATACGGGAAAACGGCCAGTTACAAAGACATTGCCATTAAAATCAACAACCCAAAAGCGGTTCGGGCTGTGGGCATGGCAAATAACAGGAACCCGATTCCGATCTTTATTCCCTGCCACAGGGTCATCGGAGCGAACGGGAAACTGGTTGGTTATGGCGGCGGACTGGAGATTAAGGAAAAACTCTTGAGTATTGAAAAAGAAAAAGGAACCCCGAAGGATTCCTTTTAAAGATATATTCATATTGAAGCAAGTATTACTACAGCTTGAATCTTTGCACCAGCCTCTTCAATGTTTCCGCATTTCCACTCAGCTGGGTTGCTGCAGCTGCCGACTCATGTGACCCTTGTGAGGTGTGCTGAACAGCCTCATTAATCTGATGCATATTGCTGGAAATTTCTCCGGTAGTGGCGGTCTGTTCTTCCGCAGCAGTGGCAATCTGGTTTACCTGCATGGACACATCATTAACCTGTTGCAGAATGTCCCGCAGGGCTTCACCGGAACGGGCAGCTTCCACCGTTCCTTCTTCAACCTGCTGGACCCCTTCTTCCATGGCAGTAACCGCTCCTTTTGTTTCCCGCTGAATCGCTTTGATCATCTCGCCAATCTCACGCGTAGCATTGGTAGTCCTCTCTGCAAGCGCACGCACTTCATCAGCAACAACTGCAAATCCGCGCCCCTGCTCGCCTGCACGGGCCGCCTCAATGGCTGCATTCAAAGCCAGCAGATTGGTCTGGTCGGCAATATCTTCAATAGTGCCGATGATTTCACCGATCTGGTCACTGCGAGCTCCCAGACTTTCAACTGTTTTAGCTGTTTGCTGAACCTTATGGGCAATCTCCCCCATAACCACAATCGTATGCTTAACGACATCTTCACCATTATGTGCTGATTCGGAGGCACGTTGGGCACCTTCGGCGGCCAACTGGCAGTTCAGGGCAATATTCTCCGAGGTTGCAGACATTTCCTCACCGGATGTGGCAACAGTACTAACCTGGGCAACCACCTCTTCTGCACCTGTCGCAATCCGTTCAGCACTTGATTTTACCTGTACCGCAGCTGCAGCGACCTCTTCTGCAGAGCGGTTAATTGATTCAATCAGACAACGTAGCTCATAGGCCATATGCTGAACCCCATTTGACAGCAGAACAACCTCGTCGTCAGCTCTTGGACCGCTTGGATCAACAGCAACGATGCCCCTGAAATCTCCTGAAGCCAGTAGATTGGTTTTTCCCAGCAATGTATTAAGTGGATCCGAAATCCAGCGGCGCACCATAAATACAAAAACAATTATCAGCACCACAAGAACAACCGCAGTTGCCCCTATCATGGCATTACGGAGCAGAGGCCCTTCAGGATTCAACTCATCCATTGAGGCACCGGCCACGACAACCCAGTTCCACTCCTTGAGGTGACGATAGACCACAGTTTTTTCTTTGGCCGAGGTTTGTCCGGACGCCTTGTCGATCCAGTTGTAGCGGGTAACACCATCCTTCTTCTTAACAACCTCCTCCAGAAACTCACGACCATCGGCGTCCTTGATGCCGATGGAACTCTTTCCGCCGAGTGTGGGGTGAATCTGAAAAAGACCTTTCTGTGCACCTTCATTTGCGTCAATTGCGTAAACATAACCGGTATTGCCGAATTTGACTTTGAGAATTTTATCTTTCAACGCCTTGAGACTGTCTGAAAATTCCATGGCGATTCCTAGTACCGCGATTACCTTGCCACTGTTGTCTTTGATCGGCTCGTATTTAGCCATATAATCTTTTCCAAACAGTGTGGCCTTGCCAACATACTCCTCGCCTTTCAAAAGTTTTTGATACCCAGGGTGAGTTCTATCCAGAACTGCTCCAACAGTTCGGCTGCCATCTTCCTTTTTGATTGAAGTTGAAACCCTTACAAAGTCCTCTCCGGAGCGAACAAAAATCGCACTAACCGCTTTAGTCACACTGGTAAAACGATCAACCAGCTCGGTATTATGATTAATCACTGTTGAGCCTGCAGTTAACGTAGGCGCGGACTTCTCACCGACAGTCACCATTTTTTGCTCATTCAGAGAAAAACCGCCCGAAAAATAAGTGCGAAAGACACTGGAGAGTTTACCGGCACTATCGACAAGCGCAGAATCAAAAGACGACATGGAATTCATCACCAGCTCTACTTGCTGGGCCAGCTCTTTTTCCGTACGTTGCACCAGGCGTTTTTGAATAAACGAAGTCAACGTAACCGTAAAGACAGCCATGACAACCAAAACCGTAATGGTCTGAACAATCGACAACCTTTTAATAATAGACATTTTAGCCAGCTTATTCACGAATATCTCCCTTTTAATGCATAAAATAAAATCAATTAGTATATCTGTTATTATGCCGGACAATTAAATCCGCAGCTAATTGACATGACAGTTAAGCAATATGATCAACAATATATAAATAAAACTTATGTAAATCTGTATTACAACTTGGAGACTAACAGATTACAGCAAGAACAAAACTCAGGGATTACAGAAGAAGTAGTTACGAATAACCTTAAGAGTGGATAGGGGAATGGATTATACCTTGCTTACTACTGGTTAATTGAGACGATGCCCTTGCATATCGCATATCTGGTCAACTCCGCGACATTATGCAGATCAAGCTTTATCATTACATTCTTTCGTTGGGCCTCAACGGTTTTAATGCTCACAGAAAAAGCAAAAGCTATTTCCTTGGTATTCCTGCCCTCGGCAATAAGCCTGAGCACTTCCAACTCGCGCTTGGAAAGCGTAGACATTGCAGGTGTTGCTTCTTCTGCATTATTTTTTGTATAGCCTTTGATAACAATATCGGTAATTTTTTTACACAAGTAGGACTGCCCATCTGCAACGATTCTGATTGCCCTGACCAGATCTTCGGCGGCACAATCCTTCAACAGATATCCTTTAACGCCCGCTTTAAGACTTTCTAAGACGCAATTTTCATCAGCAACCATTGACAGTACGAGTATCTTGATATCCGGACGAGCCTCTACCATATGCCTCGCGGCCTCTATTCCCCCCATAACCGGCATGGTCAGGTCCATTACAACAACATCTGGAAGACAATCCTTTGCTTTCAGAATTGCTTCCTTGCCATCTGACGCCTCTGCAACCACTACCACATCAGTGGCTTTAGACAGCAGTAATTTCAACCCTTCCCTCATTATCAGATGATCGTCAACCAGCAGCACACTGATACTCATAAAACCTCCAAACTGCTATTTGCAGCACAATGACACTACGGATTGCTCTAGACTCAGAGGAATTTGAACTGTTACCTTTGTCCCTTTATTGTGAGCAGACTGCACCGTCATGCTCCCCCCAAGACACTCAACACGTTGCTGAATATTGAACAAACCGAAACTGCAGTTTTCGGATGAGTTCAATACATGTTCATCAATACTGAAACCTTTTCCGCAATCCTCCACACACAACAAAAACATATCGCCATCACGGCCTATAGAAAGTTTCGCAAAGTCGGAATTTGCATGCTTGGCCACATTTATCAGCAGTTCACGGGCTATCTGATAAACAACAGAGCGGAGTTCATCGGTAAGTGTTTTTTCACTCTGGTCATCAATAAAATCAACTTTCAGACTGTAATCAGTTTGAATCTGCCTTGCCAGACACTCGACAGCCGCTTCCAGCCCAGCAGCTACCAGCAGCGGTGGACTGATTTGTACTGTCATAGAGCGGATATTCTGAATAACCTTATCAAGCAGGTCACTGACTATTGACCGTGCATGGGAATATTCACTGGAATCCTGCACATGTTCGAGCATGGCAAATTTGATTCTTGCCAGAATCAGGTTTTGACCAATTTGGTCATGCAGTTCAGAAGCGATGCGAATCCGCTCACGCTCCTCGGCCAAAGAAAGTCCAATTGCCATGGCGGTGAGACTTTTGCGTTTTTCGTTGAGCCTTTCCTCGGCGATCTTTTGATCAGTAATATCTCTAAGTATGCAAACTATGAATTTATCGTCATGCTCATCAATGTAGAGGGTTTTCTTGGCAACAAAGATGTGTGAAGCCCCATCTGTATCTGTTACCGTCTCCTCATTTACATGTTCTATACCCTGATTCAATACAATTCTGTCAATTTCCTGAAACAAATCCGCCTCTTGCCGAGGAAAAAGATCATAATCTGTTTTTCCATGAAGCTCACTACGTTCACGTTTAATAAAACTGCAAAAGGCGTCATTCACCAGAACATATCTATGGTTGCTGTCTTTGACTAACAATGGATCGGCAACGGAATCAATGATCTTTTCGTGAAAGAGCCGAGACTTTTCCAACTTTGTTTTTATATTCTTGCGGTCGGAAATATTATGCACAAATGCCATCCTGTATGATTTCCGGAATTCCGGATAAATAAAATTTCAAAGTATTATTATTGGTGAATTAGAACTGTTCCGTCTGTTTCTGAATCAACTATTACGGACAATGTTTTAAATTGTATCGCAAATGCGATCCTGACACTTTCCGAATACAACTCTAACAAAATGCAGTTTACAATTTATACCGCCTGTGTGTCACCATCAAGCATAATTTTAATGAAACACATAAACAGCTAAAATTAGGGGAGTTAAGTTAAGTGGGTATTCGCGGATACATCTAAAGGTTGGAATTTGCAAACAGAATGCGCACCGGGCAGAAAATTATCTATCAAAGAGTCAAAATACAGTCAAGCCTGACTGGTGTTTATTAATTTGGGCCATAACTAGAACAGCACATAAAAAGTGTACTAACCTATCGTCATGACGATGAAAAATAAGTATGCAAAAAGCGCATGCCACAAAGGAAGCTTTACTTTAACTTCTTTTATCGTGGCATTCGTATTGTTTCCACGCGATAACATCGATATCGCACAATCGAACAAATATTGTATAATTATACAATTGGTAAGTGGCCATCAAAAACGACTTTCTTATCCCCATCACTAAACAAAGGAGAATTACTATGAATCTCGATAACAAAATTATCTTCGTTAGCGGTGCCAATCGGGGTATCGGCAAATCAATCGTAGAATCATTACTCCAACAACCAGTAAAAAAAATCTACGCTGCAGCACGTGATGTTAAAGGCTTGCCAGACTTCAACGATGCTCGCGTAGTACCGGTAAAACTCGACATTACAGACTGTTCGCAAATCCAGAATGCCGTAGAACAAGCGAAAGATGTTGATGTGTTAATAAACAATGCCGGTGTGGCTTCTATTACTGGGGTTATTGCGGGCGAGTTAGACCTGCTGAAGCATGATATGAACGTGAACTATTTTGGAACGCTCAATATGATCCGCGCCTTCGTACCTGTGCTTGAAAGTAAAGGTAACGGCGCGATTGCCAATGTCATCTCAATAGTTGGCCTGGCCAGCATAGCCAGCTTTGGTGGCTATAGCGCTTCAAAAGCGGCGCTCTATTCGGCTACTCAGGCGATGCGCACAGAATTAAAGACCAAAAACATTTTTGTACACGGCATTTTTCCAGGTCCGATTGACACCGACATGTCGCGTGGAGTTGACATGCCTAAAACCAATGCGCGAGTGGCAGCGGAAAACATAGTCAACGGTATCATTGCCGGCTTGGAAGATATTTTCCCCGACCCCATGTCTTCACAGTTAAGCGAATTATGGGCAAAGGACCCGAAGGGTCTTGAACGTCAGTTCGCGGCGATGTAAGGAGGGTGGTCCATTCAGGAGGCTGGTGTTTTACTGTCGCATCTTCCTGGCAAAAGCAACAGCAGATGCAACGGCCTTCCTTTCCGATAGTAGACCCCTGAAAAACAAAGCCCCGGCTTTCATTTAAACTTTCTTAGTGAAAGTCCTGGTGAAAGCCGGGGCAATAAAAAAGGAAATCACGAATGATTTCCTATATTTATTTTGGAGCGGGAAACTGGATTCGAAAACTGACTAAATGCTCCACAGAAACAACCATAACCCATAAATATCTAACATTTTAAAGCATCTATACCACTGAACAAAGTCCATTCAAGTCCAGTAAAAATTATCAAAAGTCGTCCACCTGGTGAAAGCCTAGTGAAAGATTTTACGTTCATTAATACTCCAAAAACATTCCATTTATAAGATTTATGTTTTTTTCATTCCTCCAATTCCTTTGCCATAAGCCTCTCTTCTCAACATTGAGTACGTTCAATTTTAAAACAACAACGGATATTCATTTTATTAAAATATATTTCAAATAATATGTTGACACAATTTAACTTAATGTGTTTAATTCACCCTCAAACAATTCTTTACCATTCTCCTCATACTTTAGTTCTGTAACACCCTGTATTCATAACAATAACAGTAATTCAACAATATTAGTAAAACTCGCTTTGCAAATGAATGCAGCCAGAACTAACAGCTTCAAGCAGCTTTCATAACAACTAAATATAAGTTGTTTTAATCACATAAAACCAATCTTC
Organism: uncultured Geobacteraceae bacterium; assembly: GCA_964509295.1. GTDB lineage: Bacteria > Desulfobacterota > Desulfuromonadia > Geobacterales > Pseudopelobacteraceae > JBGSQR01. The sequence continues at coordinate 150,645 of CAZDWS010000011.1, forward strand.
TAACAAATTATATCCAAAATTGAGGTTATCAAAGTGAACAGACTTCTGACTCTAGTCCTATGTGCACTGGTTCAACTTACCGGTTTGTCATTTGCCTCTGATATCCAGTTACCACAAAGCGGGCAGACAATTATCTACTCTGCTACTGATGACGGTGATATCCGGGCTGGAAAACCTTGGCCGAATGTCAGATTTAACGATAACTTTGTTAACAGGCATGCAAAAATGACCCACTTTTAGTATAAATCGGCGTCCAAAAT
>CAZDWS010000012.1:0-124541 GCA_964509295.1 uncultured Geobacteraceae bacterium
ATTTTGGACGCCGATTTATACTAAAAGTGGGTCATTTTTGCATGCCTGTTAACAACTTCTCTTGAACTAGATAATGACTTAGGTTGTGATGTCTGCATATCGGCAGGGGTTGAATTGATGTCTAGATGGAATACAAAAACATTTCGATCTTCCCCTTCTCGATCGGGCCTCGTTTCTTCATGGTATCCCAAACACTCAGCTGATCCAAGATAACGAACGTACGCTTTCCTTGTGCACTCAAAAGCATGAATAGTTTTGTTGTTTTTGACGTGCTCTAAGATAGCTTTGTTTCCTGCTTCCATTTTCATATCGCCGACTTGACCTTCGCCCGTATACCAAAACATGCCATCATCACGGTATTCATCTTTATACCCGTGCTGTGAACCTGCGTCAGATGTAAATACAAAAACCATCGAGAAATCTTTCGGTGTAGATATTCCGCCCTGGGCTTGCCCTTTGTATAAACCATGAATTTCAGTTTTGCGGTGATACTCTTTGCCAATTTCGAACATGGTTGCTCCTTCTGTTTTGTAACGGCTGAGAGCTGTCCTGCCTGGTTCTTGGCAGGTCCTATGACTTGCTGAAAGATCTTATCATCCGCATGCCCCTGAACATCAGCAAGAAATACAATTCCTTTGCGGCAATAGCCGAATTACCTTTGGTTTTACACAGGAACAAGCGCTATCCGTCTTACCATTGTGCCTACATCCTGACGTCAACGGGCATGGTTCTGATCTTCATTGTTAGGCGTCTTTTAACAATTTACAACGACGTTACAATAGCATCCATCCAATTCATAACTTTATTGTTCTTGTCATTGAGGCATTCCCCCATTTCTAACTTAGTTAGGAGGTGGTCGTTTATGCTAGTGTCAAAAACACCATCATTGATGCCGTCATCCACAAGTAACAAAATAGGAATACGCTTCATGATACTCATACCCACTTCAATATGGTTCCATGGTGTAGAAAGAAATTCATGCTTAAGGTCTCGCATGTCTTCTGTGCAATAGCGCATGACACCTTCAACTACATGTATAGATTTAAATCCGAAAACTATCATTGCGGAACATTGACTAATTTTATTACAAACATTAGATAATACGTTAGATACATCATATTCGTCGCGGACCAGTTCTAAAGGTGTGCAGCCTCTATTAATAACCATTGCTTTGACACCATCGATCAAAAGTCTTTGCCGTGTGTCTAAAAGTCCTGGGCGACTGATAAATACTAGTTTTGAAGTTGTCTCAGTATGTTTTGGTGGATCAATATAAACTGGAGCATTTTTATTACCATAACCTACTGCATTATCAAAACAAGTGTCTTTAAGTATAGCTCCAGTGAAGTCAACTTCTCGTATACTAGCATTCTCAAAGTTCGCTCCAGTTAAGTCGGCATCACGAAAGTCCACTTTATGAAGTACTGCAAAATTAAAGTTAGAACCGCGGAGTTTTGCCCTCCTAAACTTAGTTCCGTTTAGTGAAGCCTCATAGAACTGTGCACCGTTTAATACAGCATCTTTAAGAGTGGTTCCCGATAGGTTGGCTTGGAAAAAATCAGCACCTTCAAAATTAACACCTTGACCACCAAGATAAGCTTTTGACAGATTTGCCCTCTGGAAATCATTGCCCTTCAAGCAATTTATTGGCGCATACCTCAAAGAATCTGACAACACTTTTTGGAAGTCGCTCGTTTGAGCTCGTTTCAACACAGCTGCAATTACGCTAACTGCAGTTTTTGCAAACGGAGTGTTACCAACACCTAGTTCGCTTTTCTCGTCAAAAAACCTTCTTAGCAAAATTGCAGAGGCCAAACGCACTTCATTACTATCTGATGAGAGTCCTACGACAGTATCCTTGAAGGCTATACCTATTGTTTGAAGTTTCTCTTTCTTAATGTGTTTGGCGAACATCCCATAAGTTGCCGCCATTAAAACACCCAAAATTGGTCCAGTTGCTTGGAAAAAGTTACCAAATTGGCTACTTCCAAACCATGTATAAATTTCAGACATAAAGCTCCTTTCCTTATAATATCGACTTAAAACCATGACAATTTCAATTCTAAATCAAGCTTTGATTAACGTAACAAGGCTGACCGGTCTCCGCCGGTCTTGCTGTTGGTTAAGGATTATCAGACTGTTGCAGAAAAATACTGTCTGAACTGAATGAAATAAAGTACAAGGAAGGACACTTCGGGTCCATGTCTTCTGGTCTTTTTTTGAACAAGGCGAAGTTAAACTTATTATCCCAATTGTCCTTGAGGCAAAAAAGGAGCAATTCTTCAAAAAACGTCAACATGTTTGACATGTAGACATCCATGTCATGAATGATGTCAGTAAATTGTTCTTGTGTTCCGCCACCTTTTTCAGTGAAGTCATATCTCCAGCTAGGCGTGGAGAACTTGTTTCCTGGATGCAATTTAAAGTTTTGGATTTCTAACCTGAAGTGCTGCTTAGAATGATTAATATCAAGAGCGTTTCGACACCAAGCGACATGCCTAACCCATGCCTTGTCTTGTTCAATCAGATCATTAATTTCTTTCCTCTCAGGCGCATTTGATAGCATCCATATCCTGTATGCCTGAAAATTGGCTTCAGTATTAGGCGCGCCATAGAACACAGAGAGAAGCTCGTATGTTTTTTCAAGAAACCTTTTCGCATTTCCAAGAAAGGATGTCACGTGCTGATAAAGATCATTGACCTGAGGTAATGATGATATTTGCCTGCTTCTTTTCCCCTTTTCAATTATTTCATCACATATCGGTAAAAGCCTTGTAGTTTCAGAAAAGATGTAATTGTAAGATGCTTCACATGCAAGAAGCAGCTTTGTACAACCCCATACGTGGTCTAAAATTTGTTGTTTTTCGAGCTTCGCACGTAACAGTACCGAATCCAGAAGTGAGTCAGCTTGTATAATGGTTCTTGCCACAAGAGGGTTTTCAGCGCCAACCTGAAAAATTTTTTGATAGCTATGCCGCGTCTCTGGTTCGGTGTTTTCAGGATCAATTTTCTCTGCTGGTAAAACCTCGAATGTGCTTTTTCCCGAAAATGCTAAAAGACTGTTGTCAGCCGTCATTAGGAACTGGATCGGATCGACTTCTTCTGAATCCGAATCAACTATATTCAAAGAAAAAGCATCAGCTCTATTGAAGGAGTTTTTCATAGTTATCTCTACCTTCTTCTTAACTTGTTATAGAACAGATCCGGGCATTCTTCTGCTTTGGTTGTTGGTCAGGATGTTTTTTTACTAGGCAATGCCATGAGTTGAACCATACGGCAAGATACCACCGACAAAACATATGACAAGCATTCTAATCTAAGCCAGAGATAGGAACGCGCAAGAGATTGGTAATCAAATTGTAGTAATATGTTCGTTGTGATTTATAGCAGGGTGTAATCAGTTTGTAAAAGTCTAGCGGTGAGTGATTACCCTAAGGTGACGGCTTAGAGTTATTAGACTGCAATTCAACGAAGAAACCGGGAGCCAGGGTGTGGTAAATTCTGAATGTAAATTGCTAGACACATTATTCAGCCCGCACCGGGAAAATATGTATGAAGGTATGAGCGTAGGCCAGGGTGCGCTGAGAAAAGCCCCCCATGCCCCATCCGTCAGTAGCTGTTTTGCCGGGCCTTGCGAGGAGGTGAGTATGCTTATCTTAGGTGTGTATGATGTTGTCAACTATCTTGATTTACTCTTTCAAAAATATGGTATGCTTTGTACCTTTTAAAAATAAACGCCTTAATGTGAACGGTCTAAACACTTATGATTGCCAAGAGAGGCGTGGACAAAGAGAGAGAATCAAGATCACGAATTATTAGGGGGGTAATATGAAGATAAAAATTGCCACCTGGAATGTTCAGCGACCTTGCAAAGGCGGCACCCTAAACCCTCAAAGACTTCAAAAGATACTAGAGCATGATGCGGGTGTTTGGATTTTAACTGAGACTCGTGATGTGATTTTCTTGGGGGGCGGCTGGCATAGTCTCACATCGTTCCCAATTCCTGATTATCATGCTGAAGGCGAGACATTAGTAACAATTTGGTCTAAATTACCTATCCGCGCCGTTAGCGCATCACGTTTTACTGCATGTGCTGAAATTATTATTCCCGATGCAAGTTCATTACTCGTTTATGGAACGGAACAGTTATCCCGTGGGACAAGGATGAGGGGTTTTCTAAACGATTCAAACGCTGGAAGATGGGATGAGCATCGAAGACAAGTCAAAGTGCAAACTAGTGAAGGGAGGTTCTTTCAAAATCGTACCCTTAACACTTAATGTGCATTGCTGGAGATTTTAATCAACATCGGGGCTTAATTGGATCTTATAAAGACGTTGAGTCTGTTGCGAAAATAAGTGACTCGTTGTCATTGTGCGGACTTGAGTGCATTACGGAAAATAGTGATAAGTGCGCTAAGCTTTCCAAGCCACTGGTTGATCACATCTGCTTATCAATGAGTCTTGTAGCTTCTTCTCAGTTGACCATATGGCCATACGATGAGGTTGATGAAGTAAGTTTAAGTGATCATCATGGGGTGATGGTGACGATCAATTTATAGGTGGAATGCATTGAGTGTTGAGATTCTTTAGTAACGGCATGAAGGAGTCGCTGTCGCTCTATGAAGTTGAAGGGGCATGTTTCACAGCATTTCAGGTGAAGCCAGCAGGTTTTCGGAGGGGTAGTAAGCTGCAAAAGTACAACTAAAGTACAACTAATTTTATGGATACAAAAAAGGGCTTACAGATCATCTCTGTAAGCCCTTGAATTTTCTGGCTCCCCTTCACGGACTCGAACCATGGACAAGGTGATTAACAGTCACCTGCTCTACCAACTGAGCTAAAGGGGAATATTCAGTTTTTGGTTGCGTTTGAAATCAAACTGCATCCAGAAAAGAAACGATTATTTACCATAGCGTACGGGTGGTGTCAATACTAAATTTGTATTTCTTTGCAAGTCTGCTGAAAAATAGTTTTAGGATATCTGGTCTCAGTGGATTGCCTGCTCGTATTTTAGCAGCTCTTCAAACGGGTTTGTGCCATTCTCGTAGAGGTCACTGAAAGAGGATCTGATTTCAATAAAACTATTCAGATTTGCCATAAAAAGGTCCAGTAGAACAGGATCAAAGAAACGTTCCCGTTCCTTTCGCATCATTGTGACAGCCTTTTCTATTGAATATGCTTTTTTGTAGTGCCGATCAGAGTATGCATCTGCATAATTTCGAATTCGTGCTTCTGGAGCTTTTCCGGCTTAAGCAGGATGCGGTCAGGGATGCCGATTTTACCCACATCGTGCAGGGGAGATGCATAGTGGAGCAAGTTGCACTGTTCTTCCGCAAGTTCTGCCAATTGCGCCAGTTTTCGTGAAGAATGGCTGATACGGACCGTGTGCATACCGGTTTCCATGTCGCGATATTCAGCCGCCTTGCCCAGGCGCATTGAACTGATCGTCATCGACAGCCAGTATTTGAATATTGGAGTCCATTGTTTTTTCCTGTAGCTGTAGCAGGGCAGGTGAATAACAGCCTGATTGCAAGTATTGATATTTTCACATGCAACATTTCATTATTTTTGCATTAATCAATATATTCAGTATTTAATGGTTATGTTAAATGTAAATATGCAGTAAATGACCTTGACATTCGGCATTCCGACATTATCATTTTATAAGAAGAAGTAATTTTTAAAACGTAACTCGAAGGAGGAGGAAAAAGTCATGGCACTCGTCAAGTACAATCCATTGAGAGAATTACGCGGCATGCAGGAGCAGATGAACCGGCTCCTCAATCTTTCATGGAACCACGATCTGGCAGGGGAGGATATAAAGGAGGGGATCTGGCAGCCTCCGGTTGATATCTATGAAACTGAAGACAACATTATTATCAAGGCTGAACTCCCTGATGTGGATCAGAAGGATATTGAGGTGCATATTGAGGATAATACGCTGCTGCTCAAGGGTGAACGCAAGCATGTCAGTGAGGTAAAGAAGGAAAATTATCATCGTATCGAGCGATATTTCGGCTCTTTCCAGCGTAGCTTCAGTTTGCCTGCCAATGTGCATCAGGAAAAGGTTTCGGCCACATCAGACAAAGGTGTATTGACTATTACCCTGCCCAAGAAGGAAGAGACAAAGCCCAAACAGATCAAGGTGGAAGTCAAGTAGATGCAAACCTTGTGTTTGGCGGCAGTTATAGTTTGGAGAATAAAAAAAGAACCGGTTTTTGCCGGTTCTTTTTTTATTTAACTATATGCTGGTTTGATCAGGAAGGTTTGACATCCTTCTTGACCGCATCTTCCGGTTTTGCCTCGGCAGTCGCAGTTGTGTCCATATGTGGCTTGTCAGTTGAAGTTACATTCTGCGGTGCGGCAGGTTTTTCAGGCTCCTTGGCTGCTTCTTCGCGAATATTATTCTGAAAGTCATCCGATGCCTTTTTGAATTCAGCCAGTCCTTTGCCGAGTGATCTGGCAATATCCGGCAACTTTTGCGGACCGATTACAATTAGTGCTATTACAAGAATGATGATAAGTTCCGGCATTCCGATTCCAAACATATTAAGCCCCTTGCAGATAAAAGATGGTAATAGAACTTACATGGTGAAGCTATATGTATTAAAGCCTTAAATGCCGCTATTGGCAATAACTTTTTCATGTTATTCGCTTTCTGAGATTTTGTTCTCCAATGATATTTTTCTCTTGCCATTTCAGTATGCTATGTTACTATGCCTAAAATTTAGGCATAAGTGCTTTGATTTATCCCATCCCGTTTTTTGTTACTCGTGTGTAAAATGCTGAAACCATTAAAAATAGGTTCTCTTTCCCTGGCGCACAACGTCGTGCTTGCCCCACTTGCTGGAATAACAAATCTGCCTTTTCGTCTGATGTGCCGTCGTTCAGGCGCTGCTCTGGCTTATACAGAGATGGTCAGTGTCAATGGTCTGGTGCGTGAAGGGGCCAATACTCTGGCACTGTTAAAGAGCTGTCCCGAAGATCGTCCGTTGGGAATTCAGTTGTTTGGAGACAATCCTGCTGACCTGGCAGAGGCAGCCCGCATGGTTGACGGTTCTGGTGAGCTGCTTGATATCAATATGGGTTGCCCGGTGCGCAAGGTGGTCGGAACAGGCGCCGGTAGCGCCCTGATGCGAGAGCCGCTGAAAGTGGCCGCCATAATCCGGGCTGTGCGGGCGGTGACAACAATGCCTCTTACGATCAAAATAAGATCCGGCTGGCATTGCGGTGACAACACGTTCATGGAGCTGGCCAGGATTGCCGAAGCGGAAGGGTGTGATGCTATTACACTTCACCCACGCAGCCGCAGCCAGATGTTTTCGGGACACTCCGACTGGAGTCATCTCAGGGAAATGAAGGAGCAGCTTGCAATACCGGTGCTTGGCAGCGGCGATCTGTTTACTGCCCAGGACTGTCTGGACATGTTTGCTGAAACCGGTTGTGATGGTGTCATGATAGCCCGTGGAGCTTTGGGGGCACCCTGGATCTTCAGGCAGTTGCTGGAGTTACAGCAGAATGGCGAGGCCGCTCCGGTCACAACTCTGGAACGCGCCTCTGCAATTAGAGAGCACTTTACGCTTTACATCAACGAATACGGAGAAGCTGTTGCGACCCGTGAAATGAAGAAGCACATCGGCTGGTATGCCCGTGGTTTCAACGGTGCCTCCGAGATTAGACGCGAAACAAACGGGGCGCGTACAGCCGCAGACATTATCGCTATTACTGAGAGGATCGGTCAGATTCCCGATATCAAAAATGCAACCAACTGATAACAAATTAAAAAACCAGAATAGCCGTGACGACTACTACGCAACAGTTATTGACAGCGTTGGCGATGGAGTAATTGTTGTCAGCCTGGATGGTTCTATTACCCTCTGTAACCCGGCGGCAGAAGAAATAACCGGTTTTTCCCGGCGTCAGGCGGTCGGCAGCTCCTTTGAAAAACTGTTTTCACTGGAAACGACTTTACTGGAAATGGTTGCAAAGACAATCAGAACCGGATTAACTATCTCCGACCATGAAAATGTTGTTGTGCGCAGTACTGGCAAGGTGAAGCCCGTCTCAGCCACCTGCTATCCGCTGATGCTCGGTAATGGAGAAAATATAGGAGCCATTCTGGCCCTGAAGGATATCACCTATATCCGTGAACTTGAGGCGGCTGTTCGTCAATCGGACAGACTTTCTACCCTGGGGGCGCTGGCCGCTGGTCTGGCCCATGAGGTTAAAAACCCTTTGGGCGGCATCAAAGGGGCGGCGCAACTGCTCGAAAGAGAGCTGTCGGAAGGAAATGATCTTCTGGAATATACCAGGGTAATGATCCGTGAAACAGAACGAATTGATCGGATTATCCGGGAACTTCTGGAGCTTGCTTCGCCGCGTGGGCTGAAGCTGGCTCCATTGAATCTGTATATGATTTTGAATGATATTCTGCTGCTTCAGAAACAGGCCGTTGCCGGAAAAGAAATTTCTTTTGTAACTGATTTTGATCCAAGTATTCCGGATATTATTGCCGATGAAGAGATGTTGACACGACTGTTTCTCAATCTGATCCGCAATGCGATTGAAGCCATGGGGGAAACCGGCCAGTTGACAATTACCAGCAGAGTCCTGTCGGATTATCACATGTCGCAGAATGAACGACGTTCGCGCATGGTGGCGATTGAGATCTGCGATGACGGTCCGGGCATACCGCAGGAAGACCTGGAAAATATCTGGACACCGTTTTTCAGTACCAAGTCCACCGGTACAGGTCTTGGCCTGACTATCTGCCACAAGATTGTGGCGGAGCATCGCGGTATGATCAAGGCGGAGTCGGATACGGGGCATGGCACAAAATTTACAGTGCTGCTGCCGTTGATACAATAAAAACTGTTCAAGGTTCCTGGTTCAAAGTTTGTGGTTAAAAAACCTTGAACTACGAACTACGAACCACGAACCACAAACCGAGGTATAGATATGTCGCTAAGCAGAATACTTGTGGCTGATGATGAAGAGAGCATGCGTTGGGTTCTTTCCAAGGCTTTGAAACGCAAGGGATTCAATGTCGATCTTGCGGTTGATGGCCGTCAGGCCTTGGCCATGATCCAGGAAAACAGCTATGATCTGGCAATTCTTGACATCAAGATGCCCGGCATGAGCGGACTTGATCTGCTGGACCGTGTGCGCGAGATGAAGAGTGATCTGCTGGTGGTAATCATGACGGCAGAGGCCAGCATGAAAAATGCTGTCGAAGCTATGAAACGCGGGGCTTACGACTACATCACCAAGCCATTTGACCTGGATGTGATTGATGCCATCGTGGAGAAGGTTGCCCGTGCCAGAGAGATCGCCTGTCAGGTGTCGACCCTCAAGCAGGAACTCAAGGAGCGCTACAAGGTTGAAAAAAACATCATCGGTAACTCTCCGGCCATGCAGAACATCTACAAAACCATTGGCAAGGTTGCTGACAGTGACGTGACGATCCTGATCCAGGGTGAGTCAGGTACCGGTAAGGAGATGGTTGCCAGGGCCGTGCATTTCAATTCCAGCCGTCTCGCCAAGCCATTTGTTGCCATCAACTGTGCCGCCATACCGCGCGACCTGCTGGAAAGTGAGCTGTTCGGTTCTGAAAAGGGCGCTTACACCGGTTCCACCGAGCGTAAGCAGGGCAAGTTTGAACAGGCCAATCTGGGGACTATTTTTCTGGATGAGATCGGTGATATGCCGCTGGATCTTCAGGCCAAGATTCTGCGAGTGCTGCAGGAACATGAAGTAACAAGGATCGGTGGAACCCATAATATTCCGGTCGATGTGCGCATAGTGGCCGCTACAAACCAGGAATTGATAGAAAGGGTGCGCAAAAAGGAATTTCGTGAAGACCTGTATTACCGCCTGAATGTTGTGCCGATCAATCTTGTGCCGTTGCGGGAACGCCGTGAGGACATCCCTGAGCTGGCCCAGTATTTTCTGGAACAGACCTGCAAAGAACTGGATATACCTACAAAGCAGATTTTCAAGGATGTCATGTCGCTGCTTTCTTCCCATTCGTGGCCGGGCAATGTGCGTGAGCTGGAAAACACAATTAAACGTGCTGTCATTCTTTCCAATGATCCTTTGTTGACCGCTGCCGATTTTGATGGTCTGCAGATTTCAACAGCCGCCAGTGCAATCAATACCGGCGATGCCTCACTGGAAGCAATAGTTGAGGCCAAGCTGAGAACTTCTTTCAACGGGATAGAGAAACTTGATAAGGGTAATATCTACACCATGGTAATGGAGCAGGTTGAAAGGCCGCTGATTCGTTTTATTATGGAAAAAACACGCTGGAATCAGGTTAAGACGGCAGACCTGCTGGGAATCAACCGCAATACTCTGCGTAAGAAGATTAATGAATTGGGAATAGAGCTGAAGAGGGATTGAGGGTGTTAATCGGTTCGTGGTTCTTTGTTCATAGTTTTAACCTTGAACTGCGAACTTTGAACAAAGGTAAGGGGGATAGAAAATGTCAATCAAGGGAAAATTCTTTCTGGAGCCGGAAAAGGCTCTGCTGGTTGTAATTGATGTGCAGGATAAACTCTGTGTCGCCATGGATGAAAAGGTGTTGCGTCACTTGACAAAAAATATTGGAATCCTGCTGGAAAGTGCAGTTGAGCTGGCAATGCCTATGATTTTTACCGAGCAGTATGTAAAAGGACTTGGTTCCACCGTGGCAGAGTTGAAGGAGAGGGCACCTGAGGCGACATGTTACGAAAAAATGACTTTTAGCTGCTGTGGTAACGAGGCCTTTGTCAAACAGCTGAAAGAAAGCGGCAGAACCCAGATCATCGTAAGTGGTATGGAGACACATGTCTGCGTGCTGCAGACCGTGATTGAGCTACTGGATGCCGGTTTTGATGTGCATATCGTTAAGGATGCGGTCATGAGTCGTGAAAAGCGTAATTGGCAGACCGCTATTGAGGCAATGACTCAAGCTGGTGCCGTACCGACCTGTACAGAGTCGGTCATGTTTCAGTTGATGAAAATTGCCGGTACGGATGCTTTTAAGAAGTTATCCAAACTTGTCAGGTGATTATAGGCTGATAGCTGGGACAAAAAAGGGCTGATCCGCGTTGGTTCAGCCTTTATTTGTGATGAGTTTTAATAAAACCTTCGACTTAGTAATATCTTGTAAATCAGCAATCCTGTTGCAGATATGAAAATAAACGGCACAATAACGATTGAAATGTAATCAGTTGACTGAAAACCGCCAGCAAGGATTTTGCTGTGGACATATGTATAATACTTGACTGAAATTAATGTGGCCAGCAGCCAGAAGCAAACATAGAAAGACAGTTTCATGCGATCCCCTTTTATGTACTACACCACTTGATTTTTATCAGTTAGTTGGCTACTGAATTCGCGCAGGTATTTTGCAAATCTCAATTTTGCTTCACTCATTTCCATTATGGAATTACCGGCACCGGGCAATGTCGTCCAGATCGTGCTGATCCTGTTAATGGCATTTTCCACATCACCGATTTCCACAAATTTTAATGCATTTTTTGAAATCATTTTGTTAACGGCAAGCCTGTCCTGGGCTGCTGGCGAAAAATCAGAAACAATACCCTTGTCATAAGCGTCTTCCCAGGTTTTCAGGTTATGGTGATAGGCACCGGCAATATCTAGACATTTTCCTCGGGCATTCAGCTTTAAAATCGGATGCGAGCTGGTGTCATATGATTTCAGTTTGCCGCCTAATATATAAAAATAGACATCATCATCTTCTCGTCTGTGTTCGGCGAATCTGATCAGCTTAAGGAATGCTTTGACGTTGATGGTGTTTTTTTGATCATTTTCAAATGTATTCGAGTTCACTTATGATCCTCCTGAAAAAACTGTTACTCAGATTTTTTGAACCTATCTGGTTGATTGTTCTGCAAATACATCGTATACTCACGCAATAAAGGTTTATTTCATCTTTCAACGGTAAACTAAAAATGCTTAGGAGAAAGGAATAACTGATAATGAGTAAAAACGTCAACAGAAAAGTTACGCACATGTGTGATGAATACATCAAAAATAGTAATGCATCCCGTGAAACCTCCAAGCTTAGTGTACCTGGGGGGCATGTGATGATTAATACAAAGGATGCATTGAGTCGTCTTAAAGAGGAGTTGGGAATTCATACCGACATTGAGCTGGCTGAAACAATGTCTGTCGGCATACGTAGAATACATAACTGGAAACAACGAAATACCGTTCCAACAGAAGCAATAGTTGCCATATGCGGCTCAGAGGGGCTTGATCTGGAGTATATCCTGACAGGCAACAAGGCTAGTTCAAGTCGGCAGAAACAGGGATCGCAGGTTAGTGAGCTTGACCTGACAAATAAGGATCAGCCGAGAGTTTGCCCTCCTTATAAAAGATTTGTTCAGCAAGATTCTTACGGCAATGAAGTCTGCGTATTTGAGTCGCCGCAAATTGTGGATGTGCTGGCACCGGGAACAAATTGGCTTATTCACGCCCTGGGTATACAGCCGGAAGACCTTCTGCTGATGAAAATTATTGGCGATAATATGGTCCCCTGGGTTCAGGACGGTGACCTGGTCTTTATTGATACCTCGTACAAAAGTACAATTAACGGGGGAGTTCTGGCCCTTAGATATCCTGACGGAACAATGGTAGTGCGTCGTGTGTTTCGTCAACCGGACGGAACGTTGCATGCCAAATGCGATGCTGTAGGTTGTGAATCAGAAACCCTGGACATCAGCAATGAAGATATGTATCCGCTTGTGGTGGGTCGTGTTGTCAGGCGGCTTGTGAAATAGTGTGATTTGTTTGAGTGGTCTGTCCAGAGGCGTAAATTAAACGTTGATGGTAATTGAGCTTTTCAGATTTTATGGGCATAACGATCAAAAAATGATCATTATGCCCATTGTTTTTCATCAAGTCTCCGTAGCAATGTTTTTACTACTTATAGGCTGCTATGGCCTTTTCCAGATCTCTGGCCTCTTCGCATTCACCGCAGATACCTTTTAATTTATTCAGAGTTGCCTTTGCTTTTTCCGGCTCTCTTTTCTGCAAATAAGCCTCGCCCAGATATTCATGGGCACCCAGGTGTTTCGGATCTAAAGCCAGTGCTTTATCATAGGCTTTAAAGGCATCGGGCAGGTTACCGCTTTTGCGATAGGAAAAGCCGAGCAAGTTATAGGCATCGGCGCTTTTTGCATCCTTCTTGATAAATGCCTTAAGTTGCGTGATGGCCTCGGAATATTTCTGGCTATCAATCGTTTTTTTAATCTCCTGAAGGCCCGGGGTGCTCTCCTTGCGGGAAACCCCTTCACTACCCCAGCCAGCGGCGAACACAGTACATGGAACAAGCAAACAAACTAACAAAATGATCCGTTTCATCTCTTCCTCCTTGGGTTTGTTTGAAGTGCATTTCTAGTTGTTTTGATTATATCCGCTCTGGTTATTCAGCGCCATGGAATTCCTTGCATTAAATTGGAAATTAATCCTCTAATATTTACTGCCGGACGGCAAATGTTCAGTGTGCCGCTGAGTTTGAGAACACGTTTATGACGAGCACACCCGACACAATTAACAGAACTCCCATAACTGCAGGCAGGTCCAGCTTCTGTCCCATAAAAAACCAGGCAATCAAGGTAATAAGAGCTGTTCCAACACCAGACCAGATGGCATAAGCGATGCCTACGGGAATGGATTTAAGGGTTAGCGATAAAAAGTAAAAGGCAGAAGCATAGCCCAGAACAACTACTGTCGAAGGCCAGAACCTTGTAAAACCTTCGGCAGATTTTAGAGCCGATGTGCCGGCCACTTCACTCAGAATTGCCACTGTCAGGAATAACCATTTTTGCATCGTTTTAAATCCTTTATGATTTTAGCCAACAGGTGGGTCAAACCCCGATTGGTGCTCATGTCTTTTTACGGGTTGCCTTGCTGTAAGATATAAACTACAGCGCTGGCAATTAATTCTACCTTGGGTGACCCAAAACATGACAGGCTGGTTTAATGTTGTCCGTCAATAAAGTAGCCCGTCCCATTTTTACCTCCTAGACTCTTGCAGCGCTCTCAGCTCGGCTGCAGACAGAACCTGCAAATGGCCTCGACATGGATGGCTGTTGTATTCAGGAAAGGAACATCAGAATCTTTCTGGTCGAGAATCAGCGGCAGCTCCGTGCACCCAAGGATTACAGCCTCAATGCCATCCCGTGTTTTCATATCTTGCACGATGCTCAAAAGCCCTTGCCTGGTTTCTTCCTTGAATATACCCAACTCAATCTCGCTGAAAAGCTTTTCCTCGATATAGGAACGCTCCTGCTCGTTTGGCACCACAACAGTAATGCCTTCTCGTGAAAACCGCTCGCCGAAGAAATTGGTCTGCATTGTCAGACCTGTTCCAAGCAGCCCTATTTTCTTAAACCCCATGGATTTAGCCGCTTCAAGCGTGGCTTCAACGATGCTGATCATTGGCAGGGCAGCTTGCGGCTGCAGTTGATCAAAGACAATATGGGGGGTGTTTGAGGAAATCACAGCAAACTCGGCACCGGCGTTTTTGAGAGCCGTTACCTTACTCGCCAACCAATCCGCCAGAGCCTGCCAGCGCTGATCGGTGACAAAGGCAAATAACTCGGACATGTCAACGCTGTAGATGATTATTTCAGGGGTTGAGAAACTTTGATTGTGCTGCTGAAAAAAAGAAGTGATACGTTTGTAGTAGTCCAGAGTGGACTCAGGTCCAAGGCCGCCGATTATGCCGATTTTTTTCATGTTTATCTCTCTAATCTCAAGCTGAATGGATTAATGTATATTTCAGAAATATACGCACTGTTTGAAAATATGTAAATTGAAATACTCAATTGAATTCATAGCGTATTTGTTTGAATTAGTGAAGTATTTTGGCTGTTTTTCCAATGGCCGTCTCCGGCTGCAGAATTGTTGCTGCATCAAAATTAAAAGTTATGTTATTTTATCAGGTATGAATTAGCGGTACGTTGATGATCTCAGGAATAGCCGCTGGTTTTGCTAAATTTTCGAAACTGAAAACATCGAAAGGGGAGAGCTTAATGACGTTACTATTTAAAGCAGGCAAACTCGGCAGGCAACTGTTTGTGTTGGGACTTTTGGCCTCCGTAGTTTCAATACCGGTAGATTCTGCCTTTGCAAAAGGCGGTCGTGGCGGTGGTGGTGATGACAGGAGTGATGATTTTGGGCGGGGGCGTGGTCGCGGTAGCGACGACGGTCCAGGGCACAGTCGTGGACGTGGCAGCGATGACGGCATCGGTCACAGTCGTGGAAGCAGTCATGGCAGCGGGCACAGACATAGAGTGGGGACGGTTGTGCGCGAGCTTCCAGGCGGGCATCGCGAAATCTTTGTCAACAAACGCCCGTTTTTCTTTCATGAAGGCCGTTATTATAATCGACACAGTAATGGTTATGTCCTGGTCAGGGCCCCCATTGGTGCGGTAATCGCTACGCTGCCACTGGGGTTTGTCTCTTTTGTCATTGGCGGGCATAACTATTACCTGGCTGGGGACACCTATTACAGCAGGGGGCCTGATGGTTACGTTGTCGTCAATCCACCTGTGCAGGAAAAGACCGGCAACGCGACTGTCAATACGGATCAGCTGAATGTCCGCTCCGGCCCGGCAGCAACCTATAGCATATTCAGAGTAATCAACTATGGCGAACAGCTTTATGTGATCGGCGCTGTTCCTGGCTGGTTAAATGTCGAGCTGGAAGATGGTTCGGTGGGTTGGGTAATGGAAAGGTTTGTAATATTTCAGCCGGATCAGCCGCAAGGGTAGTGATTGCGGTATCTGATGAACAGGAAAGGGCAGCTTCTCAATGAGAGCTGCCCTTTCTTATTTTTTATTAACTACAGATGACATCCGCAGTTCCGCCTGGGCGAGCAGGTGCCCCAGGTCTTGACTCCATTCATGGATATGGTTGCTGTCATGATTCCAAACATAAATGGTTTCTTCAAGTACATTGCCGATATTTTTCAGAACAAGCTGATTGCCCGTATTGGTGCCTGCAATTGAAACCAGTGACTTGTCCATATGAGGCCATCGCCCCTTTGTATTTTCATAGCCGATGTGGTTACCGGTTTTTCTGGGTTCTTTAGGGTCAAATACCGGATAAAAACGCCATCCTCCCGGTAATTCAAAGCCGTTTGCCTTGCGCCACACAAGCTTTAATCCTTCCGGAAAAATAACACCCATTTCGCGCTCAGTTTCTGCAATTGCTTCCTCAGAAGTACCTGTGTTGATCATTGTTATCTCTCCTGTTTGGAGCCTGCTAGATAATGTTTGGTTTTGTTATAAAAATAAGAAGACTATTTTCTGGGACATGGATTTTGAGATCCGGACTTTTTTTGAAATATACTCACTGCTTGAAAATAAGTAAATTAATATATTCTTTTGTGCAAAAAAGGCAGACCCATTAGGGGCTGCCCACTCTTTTTCATATTATTGCAGCAGGTTGTCAGATTTCCGGTGCGCTGTTAGGAACCAGACAGACGAAAGTCAATTTCTCGTTACCAATATTTCTGATCTGATGCTCTTCATTGCCCGGCATCAGGACCACATCACCGGCCTTGAAGCTGTTCCACTGCTGATTGCCGAATACCTCGCCCGCTCCGCTGTGTACGAATATTTCATGTTCCCAGGCATGGGCGTGCTTGGGGGTGTGCCCACCGGGAGCGATCTCGAAAACACGCATGCAGAAATTATTGGCACCATTGGCTTTTCCGATAACAACCCTTCCCGTAATCCCCTTGGCAACTTCGTTGTTGATCTCAACTGAACCGGCTTCCTGATACTGTTGTTTGTGCATGGTTACCCTCCTGATAGGTTTGCTGTCTAAACTGCCTCGAAAATATGTTCCAGAATCTCACTGTGATGCCCGATGCGAGCCATTGCCGGCACCTGTGTCTTGTAGGCGATAAACGGTATCCCGGCACCTTCTGCCGACTGCCGGTCAACCTCGGCATCACCAATAAACAAAGCTTCATGCGGTTCAATATTGTAATGCTCCAACACCTTTAACAGCGGCTCCGGGTGCGGTTTTGGAAAAGTCACTTTGCCGGCGGTCATGACGCAGGAAAAGTAACCTTCCAGGCCGAAATCTTCAATGATCATCTCCATGGATGTTGCCCGGTTGGTGCAGATCGCCAGTGAAACATGTTCCCTGATCTGGTCCAGCGTCTCTTTAAAGCCTTCTTCCATGCGCATGTACTGAACCAGGTCGCGGTAACGGATGGTTTTGGCAAAAGTCATGGCCTGTTCCGCCTGCGGGTCATCCTGGAAAAAATAGTTCATCACATTCGTGAATGAATAGGTATGCAGCACGATGCGCGATTTAGTGTCGCTACGGTCCAGTTTCGGTCGGCCAAGGTGCGCCATAATGCTATCGTAAAATACATAGTTGGATTCAATTGAGTCAAGCATGACTCCGTCACAGTCGTAGATGACTACCTTGTAGCGGCTTTTGTTCTGGTTCAATTTAAGATTACTCCGGTTTTTCTTGACGGTTCAGATATTCTTCCCATTCAATGGGCAGAAGGTACTTCTTTTTATTATTACATTCCTTGCAGGATGGTACCACGTTATTTCGCGAAGCCTTGCCGCCGCGCGAAATCGGTATGATATGGTCCATGGTCAGCTCATCGGGCGGAAAACTGCAGCTGCACCAGTGACATACGCCCAGGGCCACCCTGTTCTGCCACCAGCGGCTGCGTCTCAGTTCGCGGGATTTCTCCCGCTCCCGCTTGATTTCCTGCTCGCTTATTTCAACAATGAAATGGGACATTTAACACCTGTTAGTTTGTTCGCGGTTCAAAGTTCAAGGTTCAAGGTTTTAACATTGAACCACGAACTACGAACCGCATTTAAAACCGAATCTTTGCCACTGTTGCCCCGTCGCGTCCCTCATGAGGCTCTCCGGAGCGGAAATTTTCCACCAGCTGGTGATGTGACAGGTATTCTCGCACCGCCTGCTTGAGTTTACCTGACCCCAGTCCGTGAATAATGCGCACTTCACCGATATTGCTCAAAGAGGCCTGATTCAAGAACGGCTCCAGCATATCCAGTGCCTCTTCCACCCGCAAGCCGATCAGCTTCAATTCCCTCTCTTCACTTTCAACGGTGTCAACTTTCCACTGTCTCTGTGGCAGGTGCGGCTGTTTTTTTACATCAGCTTTGCGTCTGGCAGCCAGGTCACTGATTAATACGTCCAGCTCCATGCTGCCGGCCCTGACCCTTGCTTTGCCACGCTTGCTGTCAACCTGCAATACCACCGCGTTGTTATTGATCGAGCGGACATGTACCTGATCTCCGGGCTTGACCTCTTTCAGCGGCAGCAGGTCATTGTTCTCTTCCAGTTGAGGTTTGAGCTGAATCGTCAGTTCGGCCTCGGTTTTACGGATTTTGTCGATGGTTTCGGTCCGTTTTTCGCGTTTTAACTCGTCCAGCAGTTCATTCATCCGGCGACGGGTGTTGGAAATAACTTCTCTGGCCTCGTTCCAGGCCTTTTCCGATGCCTCGCGTTTGGCTTGGGCAATGCCTGCGGAACGGGCTTCCACTTCTTTCTGCATGTCATTGATTCGTTCCTGCTGCCGTTCAAGGCTGCGGGCGGTATCATCCAGTTCTACCCGTTTGCGGCGCAGTTCCGCCAGTAGCGAGGTGAACTCGGCTCCGGCTGTGCCGATCATTTCACGGGCAAAAACAATTACCCGTTCCGGCAGTCCGAACCGGCGGGCGATGTCAATGGCGTGGGAGTGCCCCGGTTCTCCGCTGATCAAACGGTAAAGCGGTGTGTATGTTCTTGAGTCGTATTCCATACCGGCGTTGATCATGCCGGGTGATTTGTGAACAAAACCGATGATGTCGGACAGATGGGTCGTGGCGATGACGGCTGCGCCCTGTTCCTGCAGTTCTCGCAGTACGCCGCAGGCAATGGCAGCGCCCTGTTGCGGTTCGGTGCCTGCCCCCAGTTCATCAAGCAGGGCCAGTGTGCGTGGTCCGGCCTGTTCCAGGATGGTTGCAATGCGGGCCACATGGGCGGAAAAGGTGGAAAGGCTCTGCTCGATGGATTGATCGTCTCCGATGTCCACCAGCAGCGTATCCAGCAGCGGCAGGTTGGTCTGCGCGCCATTGGCCGGAACCGGTATGCCGCAGAGTGCCATCAGGATCAACACCCCGGTGGTTTTCAGGGCGATGGTTTTACCGCCCGCATTGGGGCCGGTGATGACCATGACCCGGCCTTGCTCACCCAGTTGCAAATCCAGCGGCTCAACCCTGGACAGGCCACCCTGACGCTGCAGCATCAGCAGCATGGGGTGACGCGCTTCGCTGAGTTTAACTATCCCGCTTTCATTCAGTTGAGGTTTTTCCAGGTTATAGCGGTCGGAAAATACGGCGATACTGTTCAGTTCATCCAATAGCACAAGCGTCGCAAAACAGTTGGCTATTTCAGCCGCATCTTCACGGATCCAGCTGGACAGCTGTTTCAGGATGCGGATCTCTTCGGCCTTTTCTTCAGCGCTCAGGTTTTCCAGCTCATTGACAAAGGGAATAATTTCCAGCGGCTCCATAAAAGCGGTTTCACCGGAGGACGAGACATCGTGGACAACGCCCTTGACCATCCCCTTGGAGTCCATTCGCACCGGAATCACCCATCTGCCGGAACGCTGGGTAATAAAGTCGTCCTGCAGAAAAATCTCGATATTGTTGTCGCGGACAATCTCCTCGATCTTCTTGCGGATCCGGGCGGCCAGTGTGCGTTTGGCGCGCCTGATTTCAAGCAGTTGCGACGATGCGCTGTCCATGATGTTGCCTTCGTTGTCGATGGAGGCAGATAGGGGCTCCAGAATATCAGGAAACGCCTTGAGCGGGTTTTCGAACGTAGAAAGCATGGGGATGTCGCTGCGTGGCGCAAGCTGTCGGGTAATATCCCTGAAAACTGCCAGTACCGGGATAAACAAAAGCAGTTCCTGCGGAGCAAGAAAAACACCACTTGGCCGGAGAGTATCCATCAGGGGACGAATATCGTCAAAGGTTGATAAACGCAGGCTTACTCCTGCTGCGGAGAGTCTGCGGATTTCCTCTACTCGGCCGGATATTATGCCGATCTGTTCTCTATTAGTCTGCGGAACTGTTTCCTGAATACGTTGGCGGGTAACATGGCAGTGAACATGGGAGGCTACTTCGGTAAGAATCTTGTTGAATTCAAGACGTTTAAGTGTTTCGCGTGTGATCATTCTTCCTTCTTTTCCGTTCTTCTGCGCTTGCGGTCCTTCTGTTTGCGCAGTTTGGCAATTCTTTTCATTTCCTTGGTTATGACACCGCTTCCTGCTTCCAGACGTTCCAGCAGTTCGCGTCGGGCCAGAAAGCGATTTATGGACTGGCTCCGTTCTCTTGATGCGCTGACGCTGATTCCGGTTGGTTTGTGCAGTAGTTGAACGCAGCTGGAAGTTTTATTGACATGCTGCCCGCCGTTGCCCGATGAACGGACAAAGCTTTCCTGCAAATCTTCTTCGCGCACATTCAGTTCAGCCATTTTCAATTGCAGCCAGCGGTTTTTTTCTTCACTAACGGCAAATACAGTCATACTATCTCATCTCGCCACGCCAGTTATAGGCCTTGACCTGTGCCGCCATGACCATTTCCTGGGTCAGTCCCAATGCTTCAAATTGTGAAGTGGCTTCCTTGAATTCAAGGTTTTCGAACAGTTCAGCCAGGGAAAGCAGCTTGCCGAATTTACCGGTCCTGTTAATCAATGCACCACCAATCTCGTCAGAGAGGTTCAAATTGGCAATTATTTCAGTTGTTTTTACATTATAGATGTTTTCAAGCAATGAGAGTATGCCGGTCATGAATGCCTGGTCAGTGGCATCCACATTACCTCTCAACTCAGGGATATATTCGGCCAGATGCTCCATGAAAGCCGCCCTTACAGCTGCCATCTCCACCAATGGATTTTCCAGGCCTGCCTCGCCTTCGGATGCAAACAGAGCCAGCTGGACCCAGCGTTTGATCTGCTGGCGGCCCAGTGTTGCCACAGCATGGCGCACATTGTTTATTTTCATCCGCACACCGAGCGATACGGAGTTTACCAGCATCAGCAGCTTGTAGGTCAATCCCGGGCTATCCCTGAAAGCCTGCTCGATTTTTCCAATCTCTGCATCTTCCGAGAGCAGACGCATCAGCTTGAGCAGGTTGGTGCCGGAATCATCAAAGCGTTTTTTCTCCATTACTGACGGCTTGGCGAAATAATAACCCTGGAAATAATCGAAACCCATATCCCGGCAACGTAGATACTCTTCCCTGGTTTCAACCTTCTCAGCCAGAAGTTTTACAGGATATTTACGGAATCGTTCGACCATTTCCGCCAACCTGTCTATGGGGGACTGGAACAGATCAACCTTGATAATGCCAACGATATCATACAATTCAGCATAGTTCTGGTCAAATTCATGATCATCCAGAGCCAGGACAAAACCTTCATCTTTCAGCTGCCTGCAGCGCTCTATAAGCTCAGGGGTGACCTTCAGTGTTTCCAGCAGCTCCAGCACAACCCTCTCTTTAGGCAGGATCTGGATTGAATCGCTCATCAGCAGTTCCAGATCAAGATTGATGAAGCCCAAATGCGACCCCAGGATGTGGTCGAGACCGAAAGCAGAAAGAGTATTTATTATTACGCTGGCAGAGGCCTGAGAAGCGTCAGAAATGTCAGCGGCGTTATTTGAGCCCGCTGAGCGAAACAGCAGTTCATAGGCGACAGTCTCTTCATTGCGGTTCAGAATCGGCTGTCTGCCGATCAGGTGGCTGCTGTTTGGCATAAGAGCTCCCATCTAAAAATTGCCGCCATAGTCTTTGCATCACATATGCGGCCATCAAGAATCATTGCATGTACTTCTGCAGCAGGTACTCGTAAAACTTCAATGTCTTCGTCTGACTCAGGCTGTGCAATTCCCTGGGAAAGGCCTGTGGCTGCAAAAAGGTGGATAATTTCATCAAAAACACCTGGTGAAGAATAAATCGTGCCCAACGGAATCAGTTGTGTTGCTCTTATGCCGGTTTCTTCCAGCAGTTCTCTGGCCGCACAATCCATTGGCGGTTCCAGATGGCTGAGTCTGCCGGCCGGGATCTCCAGCATGGATTTTCCAACCGCCGGTCTTAACTGGCGGATCAGTGAAATAGTACCATCCTCATGAACCGGCAGCACCGCAGAACCGCCGGGGTGACGGATAATCTGGTATTTATGGTAACCAAGAGAACCAATTTCAACGTCCATCTCTTCAATATTGATCACCAGTCCGTTAAAGATGGTCCGGCGATTATTAATATTCATGCTGAAGGGGCCTTTGGATCATAGTAGTTTTGTGGAAAAGCTAGATCTAACAGATTTGATTTTTTAATAATATACCATAAATAACAATTATTAAAACAGTTTCCGTCCGGAAAGATCAGGTTTTCCCGTTCCCAGTTGCCGAATTGTATCAAGAAGTGGTATATAGGTCAGAATATGTTGTCAAAAATATGAAAAACTCAAGGTGGCTACACAAGTGAAGATTTCATTTTTTAGAAAATTATGGGTCACATTCTCCTGTTATGTCATAGGGAGTTATGCATCTCTGCTGAACTGTTTTGTTGTCAAGGGCGCAGAAAATATACCGAAAACAGGTGGGGTGCTGCTGGCCTCAAATCATATCTCTGCCTATGAAACAATTTTTCTACCCTGGGCAATAATTAAAAGCCAGCCGTTCCAGATGGTCTGGGCGCCTGCCAAGGAGGAGCTGTTTGAAAAAGCGTTTACCAGTTTTCTTTACAGCTCCTGGGGCGCTTTTCCAGTCAAGCGCAAGCGTGACATCAAGGCCGCCAGTGTATTGGAAAATCTGCTTAAGGACCAAAAGGTAATGCTCTTTCCTGAAGGAACCCGCCATAAGGATGGGAAGTTGGGCAAGGGAAACCGTGGGGTAGGCAAGATCATTTATGAAATACATCCCACAGTAATTCCGACCGCTTTGATCGGGCTGAATAACTGGAAGTTTCCAGGCTTCGGGCAGCAGGCCAAAGTTGTATTCGGTGAACCGCTGGATTTTTCCGATCTGTTTCAACTGGAAAATTGCAAGGAAAACCAGCAGTTGATATCAGACAGGATCATGGCTGCCATTGCCGAACTGCTGAAAAAAGAGGGGGCCTATGTCGGTCAAGCGTGAAACAGCAGCGGGTTCCTTGTCTGGCGGCACCAAATCCACCCAGGTTGAAATTTTCTGTGACGGTGCCTGCAGCGGCAACCCGGGTCCGGGTGGATACGGTGCCATCTTGCGCTGTAACGGCCATGAAAAGGAACTGAGCGGGGCAGAGGGGCACACCACAAACAATCGCATGGAACTGACCGCCGCAATCGAAGCCTTGCGCCTGCTGACCAGACCCTGCCAGGTAACGGTCACAACCGATTCCCAGTATCTTGTCAAAGGTATCACGGAATGGATCAAGGGGTGGCAGGCCAAAGGGTGGAAGAACAGCAAAAAAGAACCGGTATTAAACCGCGACCTTTGGGAAGCGCTACTGGAAGTTACCAGTCCGCATAAGGTTTCCTGGAAATGGGTGCGGGGTCATGACGGTCATGCGGAAAATGAGCGTTGTGACGTTTTGGCGCGTGAAGCGATTGTCTCGGTAAAACAATAATACAACTGTTTTTTTAAGATTTTTAATTACGAAAAGCCCGAACTTCAAAGTTCGGGCTTTTTTGTTTGTGATTATTTCAGATAATCCCTGCCCCAGGAACACATCAGATTCAGGGTTGGAATGATGGTTTTACCCTTGTCGGTCAGTGAGTATTCAACCTTGGGTGGTACCTGCGGGTAAACCTCGCGATGCACCAGGCCGTCGGCTTCCAGCTCTCGCAACTGCTGGGTGAGCATTTTTCTGGTGGTGCCGGAAAACTGCCGTTGCAGATCTGAAAAACGCATGGTTTGAAGTGATAGATGCCAGAGAATCGATGCCTTCCACTTTCCGCCAACTACAGCAAGTGTGACATCGATGCCGCACTTGTACTCCTTGTCCCTGTATAACATCAGATCTGTTTTTTCAATTTTATTTTGCATTTATGCTCCCGGCGATTTCTTAGGTTACAAAAAAGATACTACGTACCAAAATAGTTCGTTATTGACTAAACAAGTCATAAGGAAGATTGTAGCGCACAGGTTTGAAAAAATAAATCTCCAAATTTTTAATGATCGCTTTCATGGTAAATATTAATACGGCTTTGATGATTCTGACTTGAAGAATCATCAACTGAAAGTAAAGTATATTGAAGTGAGAGTCTTGATATCTGTCTTCATATGACATTTTGCAAGCACCTCAAGTTATACTGCAATTTATTACCGTCAGAACATTTGAGAAAAGGAGATTTACCATGGCAAAAATATTGCGATGCATGTTGATCCTCGGCGCTGTCTTTCTGTTTGGTTTTGCGTCGTTAGCACTGGCTGAAGCCCCCAAGGCACAAACCCAGGTGCCGGGCTACTACCGCATGCAGCTGGGCCAATTCGAAATTACTGCGCTCTTTGATGGTGCCCTTGAACTGGATACAAAACTGCTCAAGCACGCCACTCCCACCGATCTGCAGCGCCTGCTTTCACGCATGTTTGTCGGAAACCCCAAAATGCAGACAGCGGTGAATGCCTATCTGGTCAACACCGGAACACACCTGGTGCTGGTTGATGCCGGAGCTGCGAAATTGTTTGGACCGTCTCTGGGCTATGTGCTGCAGAATATGAAGGCCGCCGGTTATGAACCTGAACAGGTGGATACGGTCATTATCACGCATCTGCATGGCGACCATATGGGCGGATTGAACAATGTCGCCGGCCAGCCGCTTTTCCCCAAGGCAAAAATTTGGGTTGCCAAGGCCGATAATGATTTCTGGCTGTCACAGAAAGTTGCCGATAGTTCGCCGGAGCAGGTGCAACCGTTTTTTAAGATGGCTCGTGATGTTGCCGCTCCGTATCTGGCCAGCGGTCAGTGGAATACTTTTACGGAAGGCAGTGTGCTGGTGCCGGGAATCAAGGCGGTTAAGGCCAATGGTCATACCCCCGGACATACGGCTTATGCCGTTGAATCAGAAGGTCAAAAACTGCTGATCTGGGGTGATTTGGTGCATGCCCATGCCGTCCAGTTCGCCAAACCGGGTGTCTCCTTTGAGTATGATATCGACCAGAAGCAGGCCATTGCAACCAGGCGCAGCATCATGAAGTCCATGGCCGAAAGTAAATCACTTGTGGCCGGTATGCACTTGCCGTTTCCAGGTGTCGGTCATGTCAGGGCAGAAGGAAAGGGTAGTTACAGCTGGGTACCCATTGAGTTCAGTCCAATGCCAAAAGCTGCAAATCAATAAAATTAAGTTGCCTGGATATATGCATTTTAAGCAAAGAAAGAACAGGAGGAGAGAGCTATGAAAGTAGTTGCCATTAATGGAAGTCCGAAAAAAGAGGGAAATACGCACCACGCAATCCAGCTGGTTGCTGCAGAACTGCAAAAAGAGGGCATCGAAGTCCAGGAACTACATGTGGGCAACAAGTTGATCCAGGGATGTATCGCCTGCGGAATGTGCGGAAAAAACAAGAATGAACAGTGTGCGCTGACCGGAGATGTGGTCAATGAATATCTCCAGATCCTGAAAACTGCAGATGGCATAATACTTGGTACGCCGGTACATTATGCAGCCATTGGCGGCACCATGAAGTCATTTTTAGACCGTCTTTTTTATGTGTCAGG
The DNA here is from genome assembly GCA_964509295.1 of uncultured Geobacteraceae bacterium. Taxonomy (GTDB): domain Bacteria; phylum Desulfobacterota; class Desulfuromonadia; order Geobacterales; family Pseudopelobacteraceae; genus JBGSQR01. Next base: position 25,767 of record CAZDWS010000012.1, read on the forward strand.
TATGAACGGAGGTCTGTTCCGGCAGAAGGTCGGCGCATCTGTTGTTGCTGTCAGGCGTTCCGGCGGAGTTCCCACATTTAACCAGCTGAATAACTACCTGCATTATGCCGAAATGGTCATTCCTAATTCCAATTACTGGAATGTTATACATGGTGCTACGCCTGGCGAAGTTCAGCAGGATCTGGAAGGGGCGCAGATTATGCGTATCCTTGGTAAAAACATGGCCTGGCTGATGAAATTGGTGGAAAACGGTAAAGGTACGGTTGTGCCGCCGGAAGCTGAGGCAAAGGTTCGGATGAATTTTATCAGATAGTTCCTACCCGGGTGCTGGATAAAGTATAAAATCATGGTAGGCATTTTTTATAAATGAACTCAAAGGAGCCCAGGTATGCCATTATTGACAGTAGTTGCCAAGCTTGTAGCAAAACATGAATCTATTGCTGATGTTAAAAAAGCGCTGGTTAAGCTGGTCGACCCGACCAGGTCTGAAGCAGGTTGCATTGAGTATATGCTTCATCAGGACATTGCAAACCCGGCGGTTTTTATTTTTTATGAAAACTGGGACAATGAAGAATGCCTTGAAAAACACAAGGAAACTGATCACTACAAAAGCTGTTTTAGTGCCATCGGTAACCTGATTCAGGACAAGGAAGTTCATTTGATGACCATGATTGATTTGTGACATAACGGTTTAGGTTTACTTTAACAGAAAGGGTTTTCGGCTGATGCCGGAAACCTTTTTTTATATCGAACGTGGTTGTATGTAAGATAGTTGGAGCAATCGGTCTTAATCTGTTATATTAAAATTAATCTCAGTCGAACAGGTCTGGTTTTTTACAGAATGAATCAGCCCCCAAGTCAAAGAAAGAGTTGAGTTCATGATTATACAACAGCTTAAAAAACAGTTGAAAACGCTTTCAATACGTACAGTACTGTTTTCCATCTTGTTGATTGTAGGTGGCTGGGGGGTTATAGCCTCTCTCTATCAAGTTAGAGACAGCCTTGGTGCTTATCGACAGGATCGTAATCTTTCTAAATGGGCTCCAGTTGCAACCAGGCTGCTTGCTGCTGCTCAACACCTGGCCTATGAACGCGGACGCACGGTTGTTGTTATGCGGGGCATTGCCCCTGTTACTTCACAGGATCGAGATTTTATCAATAAACGGCGCAGTTTGGCGGATGCTGCGCTGCAGGCCGCCTTGAAGAGTGAGACTTCTCCCCCGGAATTGAAGTCTCAGGTCATCATCGCAGAGTGGGAAAAAATTAAACAGCTGCGCCAGCAAATAGATCAGAATATTATTTTACCCCGTGCTTTACGTGATCCTGAGTTGTCTGGTCAATGGCTTGTTGCTGCAAATAACCTGATTAAAAGTATTCAGACTTCAACAGTAATGCTGATCAGTTATTTTAATCCAAAAGAAAAAACTACACGCCTGACTTTATTGGCTGCAACGGTTCTGGAATTGCGTATAACGGCAGGATCGGAATCTGCTGCAATTGCGGAAAATTTTTCTGCAAAGGAAGCACCTTCGGTAGATCGTCTGATTTATATACACAACCTGCGGGGGCGTGAAGACCGGCTCTGGAATGAAATAGACCGGCTTGCCAGTTATTTGAGAATATCAGAGGTTCAAAACAGGGTTGATGAAGTCAAAAAACAGCACCTGACTGTTTATCGTCCAATGCAGGATCAGGCTCTTTCCGATCTGGGTAAAAATGATCAATTGTCATTGCCTGTTGAAAAACTCACATCCTCTTCAATACCCGTATTAGATGGACTTTCCGAGTTAATGGCAGTAGCGACGGAATACGCCTTGCGGATTGCGGATGAAGGAATGGCCCAGGCACGAAACAAGCTGATCAGTCACATGCTTTGGGCTTTGTCACTGGTTGTTTTGTTGACACTGTCGGTACGATACATTTTGAAACATGTAATCCTGCCGTTGGAGTTTGTAGATGGAGAAATAAACCGACTGGGTGCGCTGCCTGGTCAAAACAGCGAGACCGGCAATGAAATTGATAGGTTGAAATCAAGTACGATTGCATTGGAAAACAGCCTTTTAGCCAGAGCAGAGGCGGAGGTAGAGCTTAAAACAACTGTTGACGATCTTACGGTTGCCCTGGAACAGGTTAAGACCCTAAGCGGGTTGTTGCCTATCTGCGCCAGTTGCAAAAAGATCAGAGACGACAAAGGCTACTGGGAACAGGCAGAGGCGTATATTTCAAAACGTACCGATGCCCAGTTTTCTCACGGTTATTGTCCTGACTGCGCAGAGAAGGTCTATGCTGAGATAGAAAAAATGAAAAAGGAAAGAGCAGTAGGGTAAATCCTTTCGGCGCTTTCTAATCGATAGACAGCAATTTGAGCTGGTGGCTGACATGTTTAAAGGCTTGCGGACGTTTCTGCGAGCCTTTAATCTTTTGATACTATTTATGAAATAATACTTGAGAAGTTATCTGATTTGCTCATGGCTAGTATGAAAACTATATATTTTACTTATATTAAACATGTGGGTACAGTTATAGATCAAATGTCAGCAACAAAAACAATAGCCTGGAGGGATTATGGACAAGAGCGCTTTATTAAACTCGGTTCAACGGGTTCAGGAAAAAAATGTTGAGAATAGCAACACGTTGCCGGCAAAGAAAAAACGGAGTGATAAGACATCCGTACCGGTAAAAGCTGTTTCTGCTGTGGCAAAATCCAAGTTCAAGCTTGGCAACGGAATCCATGTTGCTGCGGAACTGGGTAACTATGTGGGAGCATTGATCGGGGATGGCTATAACTTCCTGACGGTTAAAGCAATCCGGTGCATGGCACAAGGGTTTTCCGACGGTGTTCACTGGATTCACGCCTATGGCTGCTGGGTGAAGGTGGAAGGCAAAAAACTGCTTTGTCTGCGGGCCGAGGCCAATGGTGAGCCGGAAATGTTCAACGGACAAGAAAACTGGGGAGAGGTAATTGCACCGGAGAATCAGATGTTTCTTGATGCCGTAAATGCTGTTCTTGGAACTAACTTCCGTTATAAGCAGTTTGTCATGCGAACCAGGACAACCTGACCTGAATCATCTACTGCTGTTGAGAAAGAATTAGCGTGTTTTGCTTCGATTAAACCATAAAGCTCCGTGTAGATTGACTACACGGAGCTTTATGGTTTTTGCCCGTAATATATAATCCGAGATAGATAGAAGCTATCGTGTAAAAATTCTGATCGCCTTATATATGATATCGAACAGATCCGGATCTGACTGGCGCAACGGGTCACCGTAGCCTTCAAAGAGAGACGGTTCCGGCTTGTAATTTGCCAGTTTCTCCCGTCGCTCGTTTTCTTTTTTTAACTCTTCCAGCCTGGTCTGCTCCTGACGTTCCTGATCCAGCAGCTTGCCACCCATTTTCATCCATTCCATCAAATGTCTCAGCTCGCCGCCATCAAGCCAGACGCCGTGGTTTTTACAACGATCCACAATCACGCCGCTTCTGGTGCCAAAATTGACCCGGTGCATCAGCTGTGCGCAGATTGGGCACTTGATATAGGCAACGGCATGCTGGTCGGTTTTACGACGCAGGTTGATGCTGTCCAGACCGTTTCTGTCGATCTTGAATACATTGGCTATGGATGCCTCCAGCAGCGCTTCCAGTTCATTCGGGTCAAAGAAGAGGCCAAGACATTCTTCGCATCTTTCAATCAGGAAAGTTCCGTTCAGTTTAAGATCGATGGTTTTCAGCTTGACGTTGCAGCGCGGGCAGATCCGGGCAGAATCGCTTTCGTGGGTAGTGTAGAAGTGGATACCCTTCAGGTCGATGTCTGTGCGGCTGCGGCAAAATTCGCACACTTGGGAACCAGCGGGGAGCGGGGCGTTGCAGCTTGAACATCTGGCCATATTTGATACCTTCCGGATTTGTTATTGGAGCGATGTGCGCATTATAACGGGAAAATCGGTTTGAGGTAAACCCCCCAGTTAAATTCATGCAAAATAACAGTAATTGCCAGAGAGGGCTGGACGAATAGCACACTGTGCGGTAGGGTATTTATTACAATTCCAAATCAAAGCGCTACCTTCGTTGGCTCATCTTCGGCTCCTCAACGTACTGCGTGTACGCCTTCGTCGCCTCAATCCTCGCCGCCTTGGTTTCATTTTTGATTTGAAATTGCAATTTTATTCCAAATGAAAGAGAACCCAATGCCCAATAAAGCCTTTTCCACGCTGCACATAAAAGCTCCCATGTTAAAAAACCTGGCTTCGCTCGGTTACAATGAAATGACTCCGATCCAGGCCCACAGCCTGCCTTTGATACTGTCCGGCAAGGATCTGATCGCCAAAGCCAAGACTGGCAGCGGCAAGACAGCAGCTTTCGGTATCGGTCTATTGACACAGCTGGATGTTGCCAGTCTGGCAATTCAGGCTCTGGTGATCTGCCCGACGCGCGAACTGGCCGATCAGGTTGCCAAAGAGCTGCGTCGGCTGGCTCGTTTTACGGACAACATCAGGATTCTGACCCTCTGCGGCGGCGTCCCTTTTGGGCCCCAATTGGCACCGCTGGAGCATGGCGCACATGTTGTCGTCGGAACACCAGGACGCCTGCTGGATCATCTGCGCCGGGGCAGTCTGAAGCTGAATTTGCTGCAGACGCTGGTGTTGGATGAAGCTGACCGGATGCTTGACATGGGTTTTCAGGAAGATATCGCCAAGCTGATCAGTGCCGCCCCCAGGAAAAGGCAGACGCTGCTTTTCTCAGCAACCTATCCGCCGGAAATTATGGAGATGAGTGCTGATATACAGCATGAGCCTATGGAGATCAGCGTTGATGAGGTGCATGAAGAAGGAATGATAGAACAGCTGCTTTTTGAAGTTGAAAAAGAGGGTAGAATCGAGGCGGTTGCCCGGATACTTGCCCATTATCGTCCGGAATCTACTCTGGTGTTCTGCAATACCAAAATAGAGTGTCAGGATGTGGCTGACGAGTTGAACAGGCAGGGGTTTTCGGCGCTTGCCATTCATGGTGATCTGGAACAACGGGAGCGTGATCAGGTGCTGGTGCGCTTTTCCAACAAGAGTGTTTCCGTGCTGGTAGCTACTGATGTGGCGGCTCGCGGTCTGGATATCAAGGATCTTTCAGCGGTTATTAACTATGAACTGTCCCGCGATACGGAGATTCACATTCATCGCATAGGCCGCACCGGTCGGGCCGGTGAGCAGGGACTGGCCCTGGGCTTGATGACGTCGCATGAAAATCGTCGGGTGCAGGCTATTGAAGCAGCTCTGGGCTATACTATTCCACGTGGAGATCTGGAATCGCTGGCTGTGGTAGCCGGTAAACCATTTGCTCCTCCCATGGTGACTTTCTGTATTGACGGGGGGCGTAAAAACAAGATGCGTCCCGGTGATATAGTCGGTGCCCTGACAGGAGAGGGTGGCATATCCGGCAGTGAAGTCGGCAGGATTGATGTGTTTGATTTCCATTCCTATGTGGCAATTGTTCGCGCAAGCGCTGATCAGGCTTTGTCATGCCTGACGAGTAACAGGATCAAGGGCCGTTTTTTTAAGGTTCGCAGATTCAACTGAAGAATTCATTCTTGAAGTCATAATTGTTTAACGATATAGTCAACAAATTTTAAATTAAAGTTTTACTTCAGCCCCGATAAACAGGATAAGTGCGTTAACGAAGTTGTGTTCTGCCAGAAGAACGCAGAAAATAACTTCCAACTTACTAAAAGGAACGATATGAGTTTTTCTCTTGATCTCCGTTACCATATTTGTCAACAGCCGATTGAACTGCCGGTCTTTAACCCGGTGGCCCTGGAGTTGCTTCAGTTGCTGGCCGACCCTGAAATTGATATCAATCATGTCATTGATTTAATCAACAAGGATCAGGCCTTGTCGATCCAGATTCTCTGTTTGGCCAATTCATCCGCTTATGCCGGACGCTGCAAATCGGAGACAATCAAGGACTCCGTAAACCGTCTTGGCACAAAGCAGATAATCAATCTTGCCATGGCTGCATCCCAGTCTTCACTACACGTTTCCAGCCTGCCGGTCGTTAATGACATGCTGAAAAAACTCTGGCTTCATTCCTTTGCCTGTGCGACAGGATGCAAATCTCTGGCAATCAGCAGCGGGCATCGGGATTTGGCAGAGCAAGCCTATCTGGCCGGACTTCTGCATGATGTGGGTAAGCTGTATCTGCTGAAGGCCATGGAACAGATCAGCTTGCATGGTGAACTGGATTTTGAACTGAGCCACGAGACCCTGATGGATGTTTTTTCCGATATGCATATTGAGCAGGGCGTTCGCATTATGAATTACTGGAATGTGCCAGAACTGTATATTTCCGTTGTTTCAAATCACCATGTGGAACATGCCGCAGTCCACGATCCGCTGCTATCTATTGTCCGCCTGGTAAATTTTTACAGTACCCAGTTCGGCCTGAATTGCTTTCCACGTTTTGTCCAACCGGTGGATGCCGCCCATGAGATCGGCATGTTGAATGTGAATGAATCTGAACTGGAAAAACTGGAAGCCGACATGCTGGCTTGTAACGCATAGGTCTGTTCTCTGCAACACTTGATAAACATAACAGCTAAATACAGGATAATATGAATATAATTGACCTATACAGCACACGCATTCAGAAGTCATTTGATGAGGATCAAGCGGAAATTGTCTCCATACTCAAGGCTAATATTAATAAAAAATTCAAGTTGATCAACTATTACAAGGGAATGCCGCTCTCCTATCCGGCAACTTTAAACTCAATGGATAGAGGTGCGGCTGACTTTGATGTTCAGGCCGAACAGGCCTATGCTATTGAACAGAGCCGCTATGTTTTTATCCGGAGCCCGCTCTTCAAGCATGATGTTTTTGCAGAGATGCAGTATGTAAATATCAAAAAACGTGCTGCCGTATTTGTGAAATTCAGTTATGTGGAAATTATGGCGGAACGCAGAAATTTTATCCGGTTGGTGCCGGAACCGAAAGTGTCAACTGTCATTGAATCACCGCTGGGAATCATTGAAGGAAATCTGTTTGACCTGTCCCTGTCCGGTCTTAATGTAACAATTGAGAATTATTTTGCACTTGCAACCAATACCTCTACTCCGCTTCGCTTTAATATCAGCAATATTGATCAGAGTATAAATATCAATGTCACGATACCGGCCCAGCTGATCACTATTAAAGACGATTCTTCTCCTTATAACTATAAATTCACCATCTGCCCGGACAAGTCTCTTGAAAGTGCACTTTCAAGGTATCTATTTAATAGACAGATCGAGATTATCAGGGAAATTAAAGATGCTGTCGTTTAGTTTTAGTCCTGAACGGTTCGTATTGTTGATCTTGATAATTTCCTGCCTGTTTTTGCAGGGTTGTTCCTACCGGTCATGGTATGGCGGTTTACAGCAGAAGCAGCGTCAGGATTGTTATGAAAGGGGCAATCAGGCTGATGTGCAGAGCTGCCTGGAAAAAGCCAATATGAATTATGATCAGTACAAGAGCAGTCGTGAAGAGGTTTTAAAGAAATAGCTGAATGTTAAAGAATGGCTCTTAATTAGTTTTAATGTTTATTGGATTCATGACATTATCAAGAACAGAAAAGGCGGCCTAAAGGCCGCCTTTTCTGTTCTTGACATCATCTAAATATTTTGTAAGAAAAATCAGGATGTGTATCTGTTTATTATTATGAAATATTCGTATAATATGGTCATGCTTGAAAGTTGATGAATTAGGAATTGCCAAAATAAGTGGATATAAAATAAGGAGCATATATGAATGAATTGAATACCAATTACAGTAATACTTCCGAACAGGTAATAACCAGGCAGAATACCCTGGTTCGCCAGGTTTACGCCTGGATGGGGGCCGGTCTGGCCATTACGGCTGTCATGGCGCTGATTACTCTTTCTTCGCCTGCCATTCTCAAGGCCGTGTTTGGCAACCGGCTGCTGTTTTACGGACTGTTGATCGGTGAGCTGGCTCTGGTCTTTATCCTGTCCGGTGCCATCAATAAGCTTAGTGAAGCTGCAGCCACCATGCTGTTTGTTGCTTATTCCGCACTGAACGGCGTAACGCTTTCACTGCTGGCCCTGATTTATACCTCCAGTTCCATCGCTTCGACCTTTGTCATTACGGCCGGCATGTTCGGCGCCATGAGCGTTTACGGTTATGTGACCAAACGCGACCTGACTTCCTGGGGCAGCTTTCTGTTCATGGGGTTGATCGGTATTATCATCGCCTCGGTGGTCAATATCTTTGTTGCCAGCAGCGCGGTTTCCTGGGTTGTTTCCGGTATCGGAGTAATTGTTTTTACTGGTCTTACGGCCTATGATACCTGGAAGATCAAAGCGTTGGCCGCCGAAGGGATAACCGGCAGAAAACCGGCTATTCTCGGTGCTCTGACCCTTTACCTGGATTTCATCAACTTATTCTTGATGCTGCTTAGATTTACGGGTAACAGACGCTAGTATTATATTTTAAAGAGGTAATTTCATGTTTCTGAAAAAGCTGTTCGGATTTGGCAAGGATTACAATCATTACCTGGAAAAGGGTGACCAGTACATGGCCGACGAGCAGTACGCCCATGCCCGGAATTCCTATGAAGATGCATTGGAAAAGCTGGAGGCCGGTGGCGGGGCAGAGCGTTCACAGGTTGAGTCAATACAGCAAAAGATTGCCCAGACCGGCAATATGCTGGGACGTCTGAATCTGGTTGAGGCGGAGCATGCCATTTCCGGCGGTGACAGTAAAAAGGCCGAAGAACACCTGAACCTGATTCTTGAGTTGGCTGTCAGTGCTGAACTCAGGGCAAAATCGAAAGAGCTGCTGGCCAGCCTGGCAAAAGAGCCGATCCAGGTCGTGCCGGCCATGCCGTCAAAAAGCTGCGGCAGCTGCAAAAGCGGAACTGTAGCGGCTGAAACCTACGATCTGCATGAACCTGATGAAAGTATGTCCGGTGAAGACCGGTTGTCCCTGTTTTATCATGCGCTGCCCGAGGATCTGCCGGAGAGATATGCTGCAATGGGGGAAGAGTTTGCCAATGGGTGTCTCATGAAGCTGGTGGGAGATACGGTTGAGGCGTTACGGATTTTTGAAGGATTGGCCAAATATCAGGATAATGACATTTTGAATTATGAAATGGCCATCCTGCATTATGAAAATGGCGATCTTGAACGGAGTGAGCAGCTTTTGCTCAAGGCTGTTGGTTTGAATGCTTTAAACCCGCTTTGCAATATGGGTTTGGTGCACTTGTATGGTGAAACCGGCCGGGTGGGTGAGGCACTGCAGCTGCTGGACCGGATGGTGAAGAGCGATGTGATGCCGGAACAGGCCACAATGATGCAGGGAGATCTGCATGTCGCGTTGCAGGATGAGTCCAGTGCAGTTGAAAGCTACTCCAAACTGCTTGCTGCTCCCAAATTTGCCAAGGAGGCGGCTGAACGGATCATATCCATATTGCAAAAACAGGGGCGTGACGAAGAGGCAAAGTTTCTGTTTAAAAAATATGCCAAGGGCTGTTGTTGATCCATGCCTAATCCAGGCATGGACGGCTTGCGCATGATTATTAACCCGATTTGACAAAAAATGATTGGGTTTTATAATTTCTACTTGTTGGGTGCCAAGACATCTATTACTACCTTTTGAACATGCGGGAGGCATAAAATGAAAAAACGTTTTGCAGTAATGTTAATTCTGATGGCATTTGTGTCGGGAACTTCAGGTTGTGTAACTGTATCGGAAGAACATCGGGGAGCCGCGAAAGGCGCTGGTATTGGTGGTGCTACCGGTGCAGTTGCCGGGGCGGTTCTGGCCGGTGAGGGGTCGCGCACCAAGGGCGCTATTATCGGTGGACTTGCCGGTGCGCTGCTTGGCGGAGTTATCGGTAACTACACTGTTGACAAGAAAAAGACCGCTCAGGAAACATCAGCCAAATACGATTACAAGCCTTCCTCAGGAACAGTGGTAAGAATCGAAAATGCCACAACAACGCCTGTCACAGTATCCCCGGGCAATACGGTCACCCTTGAAGCAACCTATGCCGTTATGGCTCCATCAAGCGACACACAGGTTGACATTACCGAATCCCGTGAGGTTACTCTTGATGGGGAACTTATGGCCAGCCCAGAGGTAATCGTCAGTCGCTCGGGCGGTACGTATAATTCGTCCATTCCTCTCATGTTGCCGGCTGACGCAAAAAAAGGGAAATACCGCGTGATCACTACGATCAAGTCAGCAGCGGGCAAGGATGCAAGAGAGACTTCCTTTGTAGTTCGTTAACCCTGCTTTTCATATTGTATTCCGTGATGAAAAACGGGACAGACTGCCTTAAGGTGTTCTTAAAAGCGGTCTGTCCCGTTTATGTTTCTGCTGTATTATCTGCTAAACAATAATCTGCGCAAAATCAGCCATAGTCAGCAGTTTTGCAGGACTGTAACCGACAAAATCCCCATCGATCTGAATCGGCTTGGTGCCCCTGATCTCAATTCCGTCAGCAGGGATGCGGATCATTTCACTGCTGGTATCAGCTTTTCCGCAGAATAGCTCAAAAGCCAGTCTGATATAACTTCTGCGACGATTTTTACGGATGCAGATTGCTGTCAGTTCCGGTGAGTAAAGGTCGCTGTCTGGTGAAAGCACAAAGTTGCCGCCATAACGCGAAGCGCTGCAGATGATTGCACTGTGGCATTTGACGGCGTGGTCAGCGGTCACAACTTCGATCATGCTGTGGTCCCACTTCAAAGCACCCAGTAATGCCGAAACAGCATAGGCTCCTTGTCGCAGCAGGCGTTTACCCAATGGCCACACATCCCTTACAACAGAACCATCCAGACCGATTCCGGCCATCAGAATAAAGCGAAAACTCTTCTGCTCCATCTTCAGAATACCAATCGACAGCGGCCTGGTTTTACCGGCAATGATTCTATTGATACCGTCTTCAATGGATTTGATGCCGATTTCTGCGGCCATCACATTGGATGTTCCCAGCGGCAGAACCGCCAGTGTGACTTTGCCCGGCTCCAGGCCGTTGATAACGGCGTTAACGGTTCCATCTCCCGCGGCAACGATAACCAGCGGCTTTTCTGTGGATTGATTGATCACAGTACAGCAGGAGAGTGCTTCGGCAGGCGTCTTGATCGAATAGACTGTCGGTGACAAGCCTGCTTTGTCCAGCCGGGATATTACTTCGGAGACACGACGACTGGCAAAACGACCGGAGGCCGGATTTATGAACAGGAAAGTTTTCATGGTTTTGAATCATAACATCTGATGGTTGTAAAACAATGGGAAATTTTACTACTCAATATCCTCATCTTACTCAAAGTTTTCATAATGTTTTATTCGTCTCAACATGACTGTAATAAATCTGGGATATAGTATGAAAAACTAAAAGTGAGGAAAAATATGAAAACCATAACCAATGAAGATTATTTCCACTGGTGTTGTGATTGGTGCGATACGGAAAACCGGGTGCTGTGGGCTGAAATTGATGGTGAAATGTACTGTGGCGCCTGCCATAAGCTGCATTTGGAACAGGAAGCAGCCTGAATCAGGGCTTGAATATGAACTGGGGGCATTGTCAGTCCCTAAAAGTTTATATAGATATCAAATAGGGGTTGCAATAGTCGTTAAAATTACCTGGAGAACAAATGGAAAACCGCATTATCTACAAATATCACATCAAGCACACCGTCAGGCAGAGTGAAAATATTGAGCTGTTTATCGGTGAACACCTGCAGTTGGGCAAACGTTTTTTTCTGAAATCAATGACCCCTGCCAGCAACACGGATAACCAGTTCAGAGATAGATTTTATGACGAAGCCAAGTTGCTTGCCAGGCTTAATCACCCCAACATCCTCCAGGCAACAGACTTTTTTCAACTGGAAGATCGCTACTATCTTGCCATGGAGTATTTCTCCGGCCCGACTTTGGAGAAGATGATCCATTTCAATAAACAATTCCCTGAAAAGCATGCTTTGAAATACTTTAAACAGCTTTTACGCGGGTTGTCCTTTGCTCATGACAATGGAGTTGTTCATCGTAATATGCGGCCGTCCATGATTCTGTTGAACCGGCAGGGCGATCTTAAAATATCTGATTTCGGTGTGGCCATGATCCTGGGGAAAGGGCAACGGGAAGAGTTGGGGCAAGTAGATGGCGACGCCGGTTTCATGAGCCCGGAGCAGATTGTAAACCCTAAGAATGTTGATCAGCGCAGTGACATATATTCCGCCGGAATCATACTGTTTCAGATGCTTTCCGGGAAGCTCCCCTTTGAACAGGGAACCAGTCTGACAACCCTGATGCTGCATCTTGATAAACAGGCGCCTGACATCAGGAGTATAAATCCCCATGTTCCTGAAAAACTGGCAATGGTCATTGCCAAAGCATTGGAAAAGTCACCAGATAATCGATATCAGACATGTCAGGAGTTTTTGCATGATCTTGAAAGCTATCAGAAAAGCCTGATTGCTGAACCTGCTGTCAAAATACAGCCGATAAGGTCAACTGAAAAAAATGATAACAGACGTTCTTATATGGTTGCGGGCGCAATACTCGGTGTTCTGATTGTGATTGGACTTGCTACTTATAAGCTAATGACCAGGCAGAGTTATGTTATCGCCCTTAGAATTCATGGCTCAAATACGATCGGATCCAATCTTGCTCCAGCTTTGGCTGAGGCATATTTGAAGAAGGCCGGAGCAACCAGAATTACCCGTGAACCGGGCAAAAATGGTGAAGAGATCCTGATCAAGGGTCTGATGAGCAGTCATGACGGTATTGCAGTTGAGATAAAGTCCCATGGTTCGTCAACGGCCTTTGAGGGCCTTGGTGCCGACAAGTGTGATATCGGAATGTCCTCCCGCCGCATCAAGGATGACGAGTCAAAGAAACTCGCCGGTCTGGGTGATATGAACTCGCTTGCAAGTGAGCATATTCTTGGGCTGGATGGTCTGGCAGTAATAGTTAATGACGCTAATCCGGTTACATCTCTATCCATAAAGGATATTAAAAATGCTTTTTCGGGAACCGCCTCAAAGTGGTCTGATATGGGTGGCGGTGCAACAGTAATTAATCTTTATGCCAGAGACGACAAGTCCGGAACATTTGATACATTCAAAAGCCTGGTTCTTGCGGACAGTAAACTCATTTCCACTGCAAAACGCTTTGAAGACAGTGCACAGCTTTCTTCGCAGGTTTCATCGGATAAAGACGCCATAGGTTTTATTGGCCTGCCTTATATCAAATCAGCTAAAGCTGTTTCCATGAAAAGTGGCGCATCACTGCCGATTTTTCCAACCTCATTTACTGTTGCAACCGAAGATTATCCGCTGGCCAGGCGTTTGTATCTCTATACGGCACAGCAATCAAAAAATCAGCGCGTCAATGAATTTATCGAGTTTTCACTGTCTGCTGAAGGACAGGAAATTGTTGAAAAAACAGGTTTTGTACCTTTGACCGTCAGGGCCGGCTCATTCACTCCCCCCGAAAGCGCTCCAACAGAATATAAAAGCCTGGCAGCAGGCGCAGAACGTCTGTCTCTCAATTTCAAGTTTCAAAAAAACAGTTTTAAGCTGGACAATAAAGGTCAGCGCGACATTGATCGTCTGATCAAGGCCCTGGCATCCAAAGAGTTTATAGGGCGGCCGGTAATGCTGTTCGGATTTACGGATAATTCTCAGCCCGATAAGGAAAGTGAAGCGCTTTCACGTTCAAGGGCACAGGCGGTTGCAAACGAACTGGTACAGCGGGGAGTTACGGCTTCGGTGGTTGCAGGATTTGGAAACAGGATACCGGTTGCGGATAACAGCTCAACTGAAGGTAAAAACAGAAATAACCGCGTGGAAATCTGGCTGGCCAGGAAGTAGCTTCTTCATATTCAATTAAATGCAGACAGGAGAAAATTATGAGTATCTTTACGGTTCTGGGAATTGTCATTCTAACTGCACAGGCGGTTCATGTGGTGGCTGAAATGGTGAACTGCTGTAAACATATTAGGGTTAAAAGTGTAGGTAATGATTGTTGTAAGGATTTACTGTAGTGAGTTTTTAGAGGGATTTGAGAACGGTTAGCGTAATTGTGCTAACCGTTCTTCAGGTATATTGTTTGAGTTACAGTACTGTTTTTCAAGGGTTTCTATATAAAAAAGGTCCAGGCCGGATTCTTCAATAAATTCCTCACGAAGTCCTCTGTTATTAGTCCGTAGTATCAGCGGTAGCAGGTTGTTATAATAAATGGCCTCTTTTTTGATGATCTCAATTCCACTGTTGAAAAGTTCATCGGGAATTTCATCACTAAGCAGGTTTTGGTGGTGAAGATCTATGGTCAGCACTCTTTTGAGAATTTCCAGGTCATTTTTTGAGGAAAATTTAGAGTAATTATTTCTGATTTTATCTCTGACATTGTCGAGAATAAACAGCAGCAGTTTTTGTTCATTTTCCAAGTCTTTTAAACCTGACAGGATCTCCGTTGCTGTAGTAAGTCCAGCCGAGATCTTATCCAACCCTTGAGACACAAAATTTAATTTCCGTTTCCCGAAGCTACTCATAAATTTGCTGGTGATAATGTCCGAAAGAAACAGGCGCTCAAAAAGAGTCTCCTCTAACCTGTTGAATATGGCTTTGTTTCTGTGCAAAGACGTTATCAAGTCAACATCAATAAACAATGTTTCCATAAATGCCAGTTTACTGATTTGTTCATGAATGTCATCGTACAGGTGAATGTATTCTATCAGCTGATTGAAATAGTTATATGTTTCATCAGCGTTATTCTCTTTACAACGTTCATCGCAAGCGGTGCTTATCAAAAGCTGGGTCTGCTCCAGGGTCCTGTTTCCACAATCTCTGGCCAGTTTGTTGGCCAGCAGAAACTTGGCAATCATCTCAGGACTAAGCGGCTGCGAAAGTTTGTTGTCCTGTAAAAAAGTACTTACCAGCAAATTATTCATTTCATCCACTAAGGCAGAATTGCTTGTCGAAATAGTCTTTGACATAAATGAGGCTCCGGAACTGACTGGCTGTTGAAAAAAATCAATTGCTTATGTTCTTTTCAGGGGTTCTTTGAAGGACCATATCAACAGACCTGTACCGATCAGACTGAATGTCAGGTAATCGGTCGGTACTCCCAAAATCCAGTTTTTATGCCAGAAAGCGTGTTCGGCAGAAAAACGAATCAGGCCAAAAGCCGGGTTGAGTACAAACCAGAGAAAGTCCTCGATGATCCAGAAAAACATCAATGAGCCGAGGCAGCGTGCCTCGGTTTTTAGTGAAATCTGCCCATATACCACATGGGGTAGATGAAACACCAATATGATGAATGAAAAGAACCAGGCATGATAACCTGTCATGGCCCGACCGCCCCAGAAAATGTCCAGCAAGGGGTGCTTTTCAATGCGCCAGGTTGGCAGGGAAGTTGCCCAGCCGTTGGGGCCTTCGATCTGGATTTCAGCCATGGCAAAGAAAAGACCCATGATTGTTATCCAGATCATCAGGAGCATTAAGTGGCTTATCTGCTTTGACCGCATAGTGGCAAACATTTCAGGCTGCAAGCATTCTCAGTTTTCCGGACGTGATAGAGTCTGTCTGCTCTGTTTTGTGATAGGTCGGAGTGTAATAAGCACTTTCCTTTTTATCGTCAAAGCTGAATCGACTTATTTCCTGCTTCAGATCCAGGGAGAGTTGCGACAGGATTTCGGATTCTTTGGCAATTGTGGCAGCAGCGTGAACGGTTTCACCTGATGAACGTTCAATCATGACGATATCGGCACTGATTTCATCGGAAGTATGTGCCAGTTCGCCCGTTGCTGAAGCAATTTCGCGGGTCATATCCTGCAGCAAAGCAACGCTTTCTACTATTCTGCGTAAAGAGTCTCCGGCTTGGTCGGAAAACTCAACTCCTCGTTTAACGCGACCGAGGCTCTTCTGCATGGCCGCGACAGCCTTCTCCGTATCACCCTGAATACTGTTGACCCGTTCAGTAATCCCTACGGTTGCCTCTGCCGTGCTGTTGGCCAGCTTACGGACTTCATCGGCAACCACTGCAAAACCTCGACCATTCTCACCTGCTCTGGCCGCTTCGATAGCGGCGTTGAGCGCCAGCAGGTTGGTCTGGTCGGTAATTTCCACAATTACATCCACAATCTCACCCACCTGCTGCGAATGTTCCTGCAGAGTACGCATCAATTGGGTTGTCTCTTCTACGGCGTGAGCAATCTCTTCCACCTCACGGCCGGTCTGGGCAACCACATCGGCGCCATTGGCCGCCACATCACGGGCCTCTTTCGCCGATTCTGCGATTCTGGCCGTGTTGCTGGTGATCAGTGATACTGTCTGTGACATTTCCATGGCGGCAGCTGAAACCTGACCGATGTTTGTTGATTGGGCATCGATTGTTTTATGGATTTCCTGGGCTGTGTTGGTCAGGTCAAGAGAACTTTCAGTCAACTGGGAGGAAGAGTGGGAAACCGTTGAAAGAATTTTTGTAAATGAGGCGATCAGATTATTGAATGCCTGCATGGTGGTGCCAAATTCGTCCTTGTTTTTAATCTGAATTGTTTTGCTGAAGTCGCCGGTCTCGGCAATTGAAACAATAGTTTCGTTCATGGTTTTGAGTGAGCGGTTGATGGATACGGTTGTGCTGATACTGAGAATCAGTGCCACAGTTATGATTGTCAGAGAGGCAACAATCAGCAGCATTTTGAAAAGGTCTACACGTTCTCCGATTACCTTTACGAACTGCTGCTGCTCCTGGGCTGTAGATTGAACATTGGCTTCGCTTTTGCGGCTCTGCTCCAGAGCCACGGACTTGACCTTTTTTACTGATTGTTCGAGAAAATCCATGTTTTCTAGGACTTTGCGTTGTGATGCGGAGATTGTGCGCAACGAGGCACCAGCACTGGCAACAGAACCGGCAATTGAACTCATTGTGTCATTGACGAAACCTGAACTCTTAATATCTTTAACAGCTTTGCCAACAATAACCACATTCTTGTTGATACGTTGCTGGATCACCTGCAATTCGGAATTAACCTTGTCCAGTTCTGCCGGTGTTGCGCTAAGCATAATCATACGCGCTTTTGCGTCCAGCAGTTTGGCATCTACACCAATGGCGTATACCAGATCATTGATGTCGTTGATTTTCCTGTTCAGCTCGATATCGTGATCGACCTCATTGCGAAAATTCTGCACATTTTCCAGCAGATCCGGAACAGTACTTTTGTCGCTGATTGTCTCGTTTAATGTTTTGGTTGCTGTCTTTGCTCTTCTGGAGGCTGATGTAACCAGTCCGGCAATGAGATCTTTCAGACTTACCAAAGATTTGTCGACCCTCAGCATGGCCCCGTTGACTTTTGCCGCCTCTTCACGAAAAATCGCCATACTTTTGAATTTTTCATCAGTTGCTTTAAGAACCTGTTCATGCAGTTCGGAAAAAACACCGGTTTCCATGGGATTTTTTTTAAGACTGTTTATTTCCGAGTTGATTTTTTCAAGATTATCACGGCTTTGAGTGATGGATTCAGATATCTGTTTGACCTCTTGCGGGTCATTGGCAAGTCCAAGTTGTAAAAGATCGGCGGAAAGTTTTTCTACTGATTGCTGAAACTGAACAGTTTTGACCTGGAGAGGTGTTGACTGGGATGTGAGAACCGTGATCTTGTCCTTGACCATGATGATGGTGACAAGGCTGAAGGCTGCGATGCCGATAATTCCTGCAATACTGATAAATGAACTGACGATAAGTTTGGTCCTGATAGTCACAACGGCTCCCTTAATTGATAATATTCCCGAGTCAAGAGTTATTGATCTCTCAAACAGGTAAAGCGATATTTGTTCAGGAACATAGCATGTGAATATGACAGGAGTGTTACAGGGGCGTAAATCTAATGAAAATTATGGGTATGGGTGGGGTGTTTTGCAGATAATTTGAATTGTGTCAGCTGTGTGTCGCTGAAATCAGCCGAGGATTTCTTCCGCATTCCGGTTCAGATTATCCACATCGTTCAGAAGGTTTGAAACACTGACCTGCTGCATGTCGATCCTATCAAGGTTAAGATCTGAATAACGGTTGAATTGTGCCATGTTCAGAAAAATCTCACCGGCAGAACCGGGTTGGTCGCTGGTGTGAGTCATCAGGTTGGCCAGGTAAATTATTTCAACCATGCTGCGGTTGGTGGTAGCCTGGTCAGGTGAATGATGATGCAGAATACACTCCTGAATGTCTTCGCCAAAATTCCATTTTTGGGCCAGCATACAGCCTATTTCCGTATGGTTATCTTCTATTATCCTGGCCCTGAATACCGGTGAAAGCATATAGTCGTAGAGCATATCCAGCATGACGGTTTTGCCGATGTCATGCAGCATACCGCACATAAAGGCCAGTTCGTAGTTGCTGCCCATGTCCTTTGCTATCTGGCGGGCAATCATTCCACAGACCAGGCTGTGATGAAGGATTTTTCTGATCTCATCGGAATTTCTGGGGCTGAAGCAGCTGAGGGCATGGACGGTTATGATACTCAACAAGGATTTCAGGCCGATCAGTATAACCGCTTCTTTCAGGGTGGAAACTTTGGAGGAGTTACTGTAGTAAGGTGAGTTGCAGATTCTGAGAATTTTGGAAACAAGGATCTGGTCTGTGATACAGTCCACAATCTTTTCTATTGATGTGGTAGGGTCTTCTATTTTTTCATGTATTTTCTGGATAATATCGGGAATAGGGGGAAGCTCAATGTTCCCTTCTCTGATATTTAACTTGATCTCCTCAATGATGTTATCTTTATCGACCTTTTTTTCCAGGTGAGTCTCATCAAATTCTTTGGCAGATTCAATTAACAGCTGGGTTGAATCAAATTGTAACGGTCCGTTGACTACAAAGCTGGGAAGCTCGTCGATGAACTCGAATTCACCCGACTCCCATTTCAGGGCGTCTGTCATTGCTGACTGGGCGACCTGTCCGATGATCTCTTCCAGTTTTTCCCTGCTGATGATTTTTTCAGCCAGTAGATAGCCGATGAAGGGCAGGCCCAGATTCTGGGCATCGGCAATATTTTCGTTCAACTGTTGCTTGGAAATCGCCGATTCAAGTCTCAGAAAGTCCACAATGCGCTCTCCGCGGCATTCAGACCAGATAAAGATAATCTTGCCATCCTGAAAATAGAATTTTTTCTGTTTTTCCTGCTCGGAAAGCACAAGTGTACCGGTACGAAGGCTGTTGTTAGCCCACTGTATCAGGTCCATCAGCGACATGAGGCTGAGATTTCCATGAATGCCGCGCATTTAATTCACCTCAGAAAATATGATTATTGTAATAATGTATCATAGCAATCCATAAACACAAATTTCGGACCTTAAAATAGTTCCTGATATAGATATAATCTCCATAAACAGCTTGATTGTGCTATTATCACAAAGTTTTAAATTTAGACTGAGGAATAAATATGACGATTAGATGGTATCCGGGCCATATGGGTAAGTCCCATGAAAAAATGGTCGAGTTGATTAAAAAAATAGATATTGTGATTGAAGTGCTTGATGCCCGCCTGCCGGTCTCAAGTTCCAATCATCAGTTGGAAGAGATGAGGCGACAGAAACCGTGCATCAAGTTGCTTAATAAGAGTGACCTGGCAGATCCACAGATTACCAGGGAGTGGGTGCGCTATTTTGAGAAACAGTCCGGTGTGCGCGCAATTCCCATGATGGCCAAACAGCATGCGGAGACCAAGCCTTTGTTGAAGCTGTGCAGGGAAATGGTTCCCAGGCGCGGCAACCCCGGTTTTCCGGTACGGGCCATGGTGGTCGGGATCCCCAATGTGGGTAAATCGACGTTGATCAATACACTGGCAGGAAAAAGCATTGCCAAGGTTGGCGATAAACCGGCCATTACAACTACGGCCCAGAAAATTGACCTGCACAACGGGATTATTATCTCCGATACTCCCGGCCTGTTGTGGCCGAATATGGATGACCAGCAGGGTGCTTACCGTCTGGCCGCCAGCGGTGCCATCGGAGCCGGGGCGCTTGATTATACCAACGTGGGTTTTTTTGCTGCCGAGTATATGATGAAGCGGTATCCGGAGTTGCTGAAAACCCGTTACAAGCTAACGGAACTTCCAGAAGAGACTCATCTGCTGATGGAGGCTATCGGTCGCAGGTTGGGGTGTCTGATTGCCGGTGGTCAAATTGATATTCATCGCGCAGCGGAGGCTTTTTTGCGTGAACTCAGGTCTGCCAAAATCGGCCGGGTCAGTTTTGAAGAGCCCGGCAGTTTTATTGTCCCTGAAATGGAAACATTGGAACAGACATAAAAAACTGTGTAGACAGTTTTAAGATCAATTTATAAAAAACAGCCTTTGAATTGGAAATCAAAGGCTGTTTTTTTTATTCTCTGTCTACTGAAAACTATTTGCTCTTCAGCTGAAAAGCCACTTTAAGGTCCACCTGGTATTCGGTAACCTTGCCGCCTTCGCCAATATGTCCACGAATGTTCTGAACTTCAAACCAGGAAAGTTTTTCAAGTGATGCGCTTGCCTTGGAAACAGCTGCTTCTATTGCGCCCTCAATGCTTTTGCCTGATACGCCTATGATTTCAACTTTTTTGTAAATTCTGTCTTCTCCGTACATGTGATCTCCTTGTTTTGAATTGGTCTGACCTCTGATCCGATTGTATAGCATCTGGTTAATTTAAGTCTACACCAAAATGTGAGAATGCCCATCGTGACACAAACTGAAAGTCTGATAAAATCAATATCATTGTACCAAATAATTGTTTTTGCTGTGCATGTTATTTGTGCAGTTTGGTGCTATTTCGCTCAGCCTGGTTGCGCTTCTAGTCGTAGTGGTAATATTATGCTTTAATATCAGTTGATTACGATACTTGAATTATTGGCGCTTTTCTTGCTAATTCGTAGTGTAACAACATTTCATTTTGCATCGAGTGAGCCATGGCCGACTTTAACTCTGCACCCCACAAACCACGCATCTCCTACCACGAATTCTATACGGACGGTTTTACACCGCGTGAACATTATCGACCGCTTTGGGAACATATTCAGTCTGTCGGACAGAATGCCCTGGAAGCCAAAATGCATGAGTCGCAACTGGCCCTGCATGCTGAAGGGGTGACTTTTACCGTTTATGGCGATTCTGACGAGGGGATTGAAAGAATCTGGCCATTTGACTTGATCCCCAGGATCATAACCGCGTCAGAGTGGAGTATTATTGAAAGCGGTCTTAAGCAGCGGGTCAAGGCGCTTAACCTGTTTCTGAAAGATCTCTACCACGATCAGAAAATTCTCAAGGATGGCGTTGTTCCGGCAGAACTGATTTACCAGGGCAAGGATTTCAGGCGCGAATTGATGGGCATTGATCCGCCCAATGATATCTATACCCATATTAGCGGTATTGACATTATTCGTGACGAGGACGGTAAATTCCTGGTCCTGGAAGATAACCTGCGCACTCCTTCCGGTGTTTCGTATATGATCGAAAACCGGATTATCGAGCGGCGTATTCTGCCCGAATTCTTTGCCAAGTACCGTGTCAGGAGGGTGGAGCATTATCCGTCCCTGTTGCTGCAGGCTTTGCAATCGGTTTCACCTCGCGGTCGGGATCATGCTGAAATAGTTGTGCTGACTCCCGGCATCTATAACTCCGCTTATTTCGAACACACCTTTCTGGCCAAGGAGATGGGGGTCGAACTGGCTGAAGGTCGCGACATGGTGGCCAAAAACGATAAAATTTACCTGAAAACAACTACCGGCCTGAAACAGGTTGATGTAATCTACCGCAGGGTAGACGATGATTTTCTGGATCCTTTGTTGTTCCGTTCCAACTCTACTCTTGGAGTAGCAGGTATTATAAATGCCTGGCGGGCAGGTAATGTGGCCATCGTTAATGCACCGGGTAATGGAATAGCCGATGACAAGGCGGTTTACCCGTTTGTGCCCGACATTATCCGTTACTACCTGAGCGAGGCTCCCATTCTGCAGAATGTGCCCACATACCAGATGACCAATCCTGAAGAGCGTGCCTATGTGCTGGATAATCTGGAGCGGATGGTGGTCAAGGCTGTAAGTGAATCGGGCGGGTACGGCATGTTGATGGGGCCTTCATCCACACCGGCACTGCGCAAGGAGTTTACTGCCAAGGTTCAGCTGGACCCGCGCAACTATATTGCCCAGCCGGTGGTACAGCTCTCGCGTCATATCTGCTATATGGAAGGTGAGCTGGATGCGCGTCATCTGGATTTGCGGCCTTACATCATCTACGGTGATGAAATAAATGTTGTTCCGGGCGGGTTGACCCGTGTGGCCTTGACTAAAGGGTCGCTGGTTGTCAATTCCTCCCAGGGTGGCGGCAGCAAGGATACCTGGGTTTTAGCCGAATGAGGAGGCTGATATTATGTTGAGCCGCATTGCCGATTCCATCTACTGGATGTCCCGTTATCTGCAGCGGGCAGGGGATACTGCCCGTCTGATGGATATAAATATGCTTTACCTGCTGGAAGCTGAAGAGGATATGTCCGAAACAGACAAGTGGCGACCGCTGCTGAGTATCACATCGGCCGAAGACTCTTTTGCCGGGTTGTACGGCGATGGCCAGATTACACAGGAGCGCGTACTGCAGTTCATGACGGCAGAAAAGGCCAACGGAAATTCGATCAGGACCTGTATCCGTCTGGCCCGAGAGAATGCCCGTATTGCCCGTGACCGGATTTCCAAAGAGATGTGGGAGGCGATCAACGAACTCTGGCTGAGTGTGGACCAGCGGTTGAAAAATCCGCTGCAGCCGTTGAAGGCCAGCCAGTTTTTTTCATATGTGCGCAGTGAAACGGCCCGTTTCAGCGGATTGACATCCAATACCATGATGCGAGGCGAGGCGTTTGGCTTTTACAGTCTGGGTACCTTTACGGAACAGGCTGACATGACCGCCCGTATTCTTGATGTAAAATACCATCTATTGCTGCCTGATCTGACTCAGGTCGGATCGGCACTGGACTATTATCAGTGGGCAGCGTTGCTGAAATCACTTTCCGGTTATGAGGCTTTCAGAAGAAAATACCACGACGGTTTTCGTCCGATCGATGTGGTTGAGTTTACCATTTTTGAACCTGATTTTCCCCGTTCCCTGGCCTATACTGTCGATCGTTTGTCCCGCGCTCTGGAAGCCACCGGAGCTGATAACAAACATCGTTCACGCGAAGCCTTAGAGCACATTGGCAATATGCTATTCGGCAACTCTGCCGAGCAGATTTTTACAACCGGACTGCATGAATTCCTTGAAGAATTTCTTTCAGCTGTTGCAGCCTTGAACCAGGCGGCCCAGGCGGACTTTCTTGAAGTGTATGCGGAAGAGATATAATATGCGCTATTTGATTGAACATGAAACCACTCTGGAATATCAGTCTCCGGTCAGCGAGCATCATATCGAACTGCGCCTGACTCCACGTGAAGACCGGTTCCAAAAGCTGATCAACATTGAAATTACAACTGAGCCGCGTTGTTCTTTGCGGAGTCATTATGATTATTTCGGCAACCATGTACATGCCTTTGAGATTCTGCCGATGCACACCAGACTGGTTACCAGAGTCCGGGCAGAAGTGGAAAATTCATTGGAGAACCCTTTTGATTACCAGGTTTTAAACCCTGTTGCAGAAAGGGACTGGATCAGGGATACATTGCGCAAGACTCCGACTGTTTACGATTATATTTTAAGCCGCAGCCCGGCTACACCTTGTCTGGATCAGCTGGATGAGTCATTTGACTTTCCCAGACATGAAGCCGGAAAACAGATTCTTGAGTCCGTGCAGGCCGCCATGGGATGGGTTGCCTCGACTTTAGCCTATGAACCGGGAGTGACCAGCGTTCATACAACTTTGGCAGAAGCTCTGCAGGCGAGGGCCGGTGTCTGCCAGGATTTCGCCCACCTGCTGATTTCCATTGTCAGATCCTGGAAGGTTCCGGCACGTTATGTCATGGGTTATCTTGCTTCAACAGAGTCCGCTGAAATTCAGGCTGCTGCCGCAACCCATGCCTGGGTGGAAGTATTGATACCGGGAAATGGCTGGACAGGCTTTGACGCTACCCAGGGTATTCTGACCAATAACCAGTTTATCTCTGTGGCGGTCGGACGTGACTACCAGGATGCAGCTCCGCAGCGCGGCAGTTATAAGGGTGAAGCAGGTAGCGGACAGCCGGAAGTTATACTTTCCATTTCACAGCAGTAAATCATAAAAACTAAGGGGCAACCGACCATTGATGAAATCACCGCAGATCTCCATCAGCACCTCCAGTATTCTGTCGCTTGAAATGCCTTACAGTGAAAGCCTCCAGATTCGAAGAACAACATATCAAGGTGGTAATGGACCAAGAGCTGCTATTGTATCCGGTATTCACGGCGATGAGCTGGAAGGGCTGTATGTCTGTCATCTGTTGGCAGAATGGCTGGAACAGTTGGCAAGCAGCAATCCCACCGGACTTCTGGGCAGCGTGGAGCTTTATCCGGCCATGAATACCCTGGGTCTTGATACTCTGACCCGCTTTATCCCGGTTTTTGATACGGACCTGAATCGGAGCTTTCCGGGAGCACCGCATGGTGACCTGCCCAAGCGGATTGCCCATGCTGCAATTGAAAGCTTGAAGGGTGCAGCACTTGTCATTGATATCCATGCCAGCAATATCTATCTGCGGGAAATACCGCAGGTACGTATCAACTGCGATTTTGAAGATAATCTGGTGCCATTGGCCAAACGCATGAATGTGGACCTGATCTGGCTGCATGGTGCCATAACCGTACTGGAAGCTACCATTGCTCATAGTCTTAACAGTATCGGTGTGCCCTGTCTGGTAGTGGAGATGGGGGTCGGCATGCGTATTTCTCCGGACTACTGCCGGCAATTGGTGGCCGGCATATTGAGGCTTTGGAAGGACCTGGGCGTGCTGGCCGCTGATGTGGAAATTCCGGAAGCAAATCATATTGCCGAAATAGCAGATGACAGCAATGTACATTTCCTGAATGCCTCTACTTCCGGACTGTTTGTGCCGATTATCGATCATTGGACCGATGTGCATAAGGGGCAGCTGCTCGGGTCGATAGTTTCGGCCATGAATGGCAGCAAGCTGGCTGAAGTGCGTTCACCCGTGGATGGGGTGCTGTTTACCCTTCGTGAGTATCCGCTGGTTTATGAAGGATCGCTGATGGCGCGAGTCATGGCCAGAAAGGAGATCCGCCCATGAGTACTAAAGACCTTTTGTTGATGACCGCGCCGTTGCGCGAAGACTTTAATATTCCCTATCACGAAATAGGTCCAGTTTCGACTCATCCGGCACTTGCATTTGTTTCCGGTCTGCATGGCGATGAGCTCAACGGAGTTTATATTCTGGCGCGTCTGGCAGATTTTCTTCATGGAGTCGAGTCAGGCCGATTTCCCAAGCTGAAACTGCTCAAACGTGTATTGATCATACCTGCTGTTAACGTTTTAGGTGTCAATACATTACGCCGTTCCTGGCCGTTTGACAGTACGGACATGAACCGTATGTTTCCAGGCAATCAACTGGGCGAAACCACTCAGCGGATTGCATGCACGGTTCTGGAGGCGACAAAACGGGCAGAATACCGGTTCGATGTACATAGCTCAAATCTGTTTTTTGAGGAAATGCCCCAGGTGCGCATTTATGATCCCACCCCGGAAGAGCGTCAAACAGCCGGAATGCTGGGACTTAGCGCTGTAATGGAACGTTCCAAAAGCCCCGTTTTTTCAACCACATTGATGAATGCCTGGAGTTTCTGGCCGGGGCAGAATTTTCTGCTGCAGGTCGGTCAGGCCGGGGCAATTCAACTGCTGCATTGTCAGCAGGTCTTTCGGGGTCTGGTTAATTTTATGGGCCGGATCGGAGTCCTGGAAGGGGTTGATCTTTCTGAAGCAGAAGAGGAAGCTCTCAGTTTCTCCCATGAACTTACCAGCAGGGTCTATGCGGAAAGGGCCGGGATGTTTGTATCAGACAAGCAGGTTGGCAGATGGGTCAGCAGAGATCAGGAACTTGGTTATATCTATGACAGTTTCAATGGCAATGTTATCAGCAAGGTGACAGCTCCGGTTTCCGGTTTGTTGACAGGAATTCGCAGACAGCCCATGCTGTTTGAAGGGGATCTGCTGCTGAGAATCTGTCGTAAGGCCACTTGAAATTGTCTGAATGGATAGCAGGACTAAGTGATAAGAATATGAAAGGGCCTGTTGAATGCAGGCCCTTTTTTATTGCAGCGATCGTTGAGAATAAAACTCAATTAAATATTTTTCCTGATTGTTGCAGCACTGCTTTTTATCTTTCTTTTTTCAAAATACCGCAGGCACACATAGGTGATCCAGCCGACCAGTACCATGGCAACTGTGAAGAAAAGATATGCTAATTGCCACGGCATGCCCTGGGTCATCATGGAAAATTCCGACATGCCGCCAACTCCGGCAAAGAAGTTGAGCGGCATGAAAATGATACTGATGATTGTCAGCTGCTTGATGACCTTGTTCTGATTAATGTTAACGAAACCGACAATGGCGTCCATCAGGAAGTTGATCTTGTTGAACAGAAATGCGGTATGGCCGTCCAGTGATTCGATGTCACGAAGGATCTCTCGCACATCATCATGCTGTACATCGGAAAGGAATTTGCCGCGCATCAGGAAGGAGAGGGCGCGCCGGGTGTCCAGAACATTGCGGCGGATGCGTCCGTTCAGATCCTCCTCTTCGGCGATGGAGGCAAGGATCTTGGCCGATTCCTCGTCAGTCATATCGTTGCCGTAAACATGCTTGCCCACCGCTTCCAACTCGGAATAAACATCCTCAAGCGCATTAGCCGAGTACTCCACGTCTGCGGCATAAAGGTCCAGCAGTACATCTTTTGCCTCGGTTACATAACCGGATTGGGCACGGGCACGTAATCGCTGCAGGCGGAAGACCGGCAGTTCTTCATTGCGGACAGAAAACAGGGTGCCGCTGTGCAGAATAAAGGCGACCATGACGTTGCGTGACTCATCCTCCCGGTCGAGCAGGAAGTCGGAGTGCAGATGGACTTCGCCGTTATCTTCCACGTAGAAGCGGGCACTGGTTTCCAGGTCGGTCAGTTCCTGCGGATCAGGCAGCTCCACTCCAAAAATCTCACTGGCCCAGCTAAGCTGCTCTTCCTCGGGAGAGACCAGGTCGACCCAGATCGGTTTTGCCTTGGCCAGATCCTTGCGGGTTTCAATCGGGATCTGGCGCAGGCGTCCTTCAAAAAGGTCGAAAACCCGGATCTGGGTACTCTCAATCCTTGGTTCGGCCTCAAAGAGTAATTCAACGCGCACCGAGTCTTCGATTTCAAGCAGGATTTCTTCTTTTCTTGCGTCAGGTGTGAGTTGCCAGACAATTTGCCGCTCATCATCGGAAAGTTCTTCCAGAATCCGTGCTATTGGGCCAGTTGCAAGCTGGTGTAACAGATTTTCCAGTTCAACGTCGTGTTGAGGAAAATCCTCGGTCTCAATTTGCTGGTGACGTTCAATTAACGTCTTTATCTGAGAAAGGTGCAGTTGTAAGGATTCATTATTATTCATTTGTGCCTCTGCAGCGACAGCTATTAAAATTTGAATGTATTTTGACTATGAGGGGATGCCGCTAAGTAGGGTTATAGCAGAAATCTATGCCAATATAGATGATTAAAATCAATCGTGCAATTAATAGCTTCAGCTTACATTTTTTTTAAATATAATCTGATAACAGCATATGATTTCACATGAATATTAAATTGGAAGAAAGTTACAAGTAGGTTAATTTTTTGTCAAAGTTGGGAGTAAATTAATATTAAACTGCTTGACAGGGGTGTTGCCTAAAAACTGTTCAAACTAACAAAACAGGCTGAAATACAAGTAGTTATATCGCGCATTCAACTGGTTTTCAACAGGAACTGTGGAGAAGTCAATACGCCACTGTCAGGATTGAGTCATGGCCAGAAATTGTGAAAATAATTTTGATAAAAATTGTCAGGCGCGAATGAAACCGGGCTAGCATTTCTGCTAACCCGGGTTATGGTTGATAGTCATTGTATTGAATAGATAATCAGGGAAGTTCTGTCTCACCCATCAGGTAACGGTCGCACTCGCGTGCTGCACCGCGTCCCTCATTTATGGCCCAAACAACCAGGCTCTGGCCGCGTCGGCAGTCTCCGGCAGCAAAAACACCGGGTATGCTGGTGGCAAAACTCCCAAGTTCCGCTTTGATATTGCTGCGCGCATCCCGTTCAACTCCCAGCGAGTCAAGCAGTGGCTGTTCCGGTCCAAGAAAGCCCATGGCCAGCAGTACAAGGCCGGCAGGTCGCACCTGCTCGGTTCCTGGTACCGGTGTGGGAACAAACTGGCTCTTGTCGTTCTTGTTCCAGGAAATTTGAACGGTATGTACGGCAGTTACATTTCCGTCAGCATCACCCTCAAACTTTGTGGCAGTATTCAGGTATACGCGCGGGTCAGCTCCAAACTTTGCTTCAGCTTCTTCCTGGCCATAATCCATTTTGTGGGTTTTAGGCCATTCTGGCCATGGGTTGTTATCGGCACGAACCAGTGGGGACTGGGGCATGATTTCCAGCTGGGCAACCGTGTTGCAGCCATGACGCATTGAGGTACCTACACAGTCGGTTCCGGTGTCGCCACCGCCGATGATGATGACATCCTTGCCCTTGGCGGAGATGAAGTCAGATCCCGGATTCAGGACCGCCTTGGTGTTGGCGGTCAGGAAGTCCATGGCAAAGTGGATCCCTTTCAGAGAACGCCCTTCAATCGGGAGGTCGCGCGGCAGAGTGGCACCGGTGGTCAGTACAATGGCATCGAATTCCTGGCGCAGTTTTTCCACAGGATAGGCGCTGCCGCCAATTGCCGTATTGCAGATAAAGTTGATGCCTTCGGCTTCCATAAGCTTGATGCGACGCAGTACAACTTCACGTTTGTCCAGCTTCATATTGGGAATGCCGTACATCAGCAGGCCGCCGGGGAGGTCAGCACGCTCGAATACGGTAACACTGTGCCCGACTTTATTGAGCTGGGCCGCTGCGGCCAATCCCGAAGGACCTGAACCTACCACAGCCACCTTTTTACCGGTTCGCATCTTGGGAGGAGCAGGAACAATCCAGCCTTCCTTCCAGCCCCGGTCAACAATACTTACTTCAATGTTCTTGATGGTTACGGGCGGTTCGCCCTGCATGCCGACCGTACAGGCTCCTTCACAGGGAGCAGGGCAGACACGTCCGGTAAACTCCGGGAAATTGTTGGTCCGGTGCAGACGGTCCAAGGCCTGTTTCCAGAGGCCCCGATAGACCAGGTCGTTCCACTCCGGGATCAGGTTGTTGATCGGGCAGCCGCTGGCCATGCCGCTCAGCAGGTTGCCGGTGTGGCAGAACGGTATGCCGCAATCCATGCAGCGGGCACCTTGGGTGCGGAGTTTGTCCTCCGGCATATGCAGGTGAAATTCGTTCCAGTCTTTGATTCGCTCCTGGGCATCCCGGTCAGCTGGCAGCTCCCGAAGGTATTCCATAAATCCTGTTGGTTTTCCCATAGTCGTTTCCTATATCGTTAATTGGTTAAAGTAAACATAACTGTACAGCTCTTTAAAAACAAACCATTGATCACGCAAAGCCGCAAAGAAGCAAAGAAAAACATAGGTAGAAACAAAAAAGTCTAAACTACTGGTTAAATATTTGTTTTTGAATCTCTTGGCGTCTTCGCGTCTTTGCGTGAGATGCCTTTAGTCTTTGATCTAATAATTGCAAATAGCGAATCAGGCTTTACCTGCTGCCGAGTTTTCTTCGAATGCTGCCGCCAGGGCATCATCACCGCTCAAACCTGCAGCAGTGGCACGAGCCAGCGCCTGCAGCACACGTTTGTAATCCATAGGCATGACTTTGATGAACTTACCGGAATATTCAGCCCAGTTGGATAGTATTGCCGCAGCTTTAGCACTTCCGGTGCGATCCTTGTGCTGTTCGATCATACTCTTCAAAGTCGTCAGATCGTCACTATCAAGTTGTTCCAGCGCTGACATCTCTGTGTTGCAGTGGTTGGAAAAATCACCCTGCTCATCCAGCACATAAGCGACACCGCCGCTCATACCTGCGGCAAAGTTACGTCCGGTAGCTCCCAAAACTGCCACGGTTCCGCCGGTCATATATTCGCAGCCATGATCTCCAACCCCTTCTACTACCGCGTTGACACCAGAGTTTCTGACACCGAAACGTTCACCAGCCATGCCGCAGATGTAGACAGTTCCGCTTGTGGCGCCGTAAAGGGCCACATTGCCGGTGATGATGTTTTCTTCTGCTTTGAAGGTTGAAGCGGCTGATGGGTAAAGAACGATGGTTCCCCCGCTCAGGCCTTTGCCCAGATAGTCGTTGGCGTCACCAACAAGTTCCAGCGTCATCCCTTTGGGGGTAAACGCACCAAAGCTTTGTCCGGCAGAGCCGATGAAGCGGAGGTTGACGGTTCCTTCAGGTAGTCCGTCTGAACCGTGGTTGCGGGTAATTTCGTTACCGACAATCGTGCCCACAACCCGGTCAATATTGGTGATGGGTAGTTCGGCAGAAACCTTTTCTCCACACTCAATTGCCGGTTTGCAGATATCCAGCAGTTTGGTCATGTCCATGGATTTCTCCAGGCCATGATCCTGCAGTTCGATGCAGTATGTGCTGTTTGAAGGCGATCTCTCCGGGCTGTAGAGCAGGTTGGAGAAGTCGATTCCCTTTGCTTTCCAGTGCTGGATGGCGCTCTTTGGTTCCAGGTCGCTGACGCGGCCAACCATCTCGTTAAAGGAGCGGTAGCCAAGCTGCGCCATGAGTTCCCGGACCTCCTGGGCAACAAAACGCATGAAATTGACCACATACTCCGGCTTGCCGGCGAATTTGGCCCTCAAGGCCGGATCTTGTGTGGCAACACCGGCAGGGCAGGTATTACTGTGGCAGACACGCATCATTACGCAGCCAAGAGTTACCAGCGGTGCGGTGGCAAAGCCGAATTCCTCGGCACCCAGCAGGGCTGCGATAACAACATCGCGTCCGGTCTTTAGCTGACCATCAACCTCGATGGTGATACGGCTGCGCAGGTTATTCAGCATCAGGGTCTGGTGGGTTTCAGCTAGGCCGAGTTCCCATGGCAGACCGGCGTGTTTGATACTGGAAATCGGTGAAGCTCCGGTTCCGCCATCGAAACCGCTGATCAGGACTACATCGGCATGGGCCTTGGCAACACCTGCGGCAATCGTGCCGACGCCGACTTCGGAAACCAGTTTAACGCTGATGCGGGCGCGACGATTGGCGTTCTTCAGATCATGGATCAATTCGGCAAGATCCTCGATGGAGTAGATGTCATGGTGCGGCGGTGGTGATACCAAGCCGACACCCGGAGTTGTATGGCGAGTCTTGGCTACCCATGGATAAACCTTGGAGCCTGGAAGTTCGCCGCCCTCACCAGGCTTGGCACCCTGGGCCATTTTGATCTGGATTTCGCGAGCATTGGTCAGGTAGTTGCTGGTAACGCCGAAACGACCGGAAGCTACCTGCTTGATAGCGCTGTTCTTTGAGTCTCCTTGTTCGTTGGTCCAGCTGAAACGGGCCGGGTCTTCGCCACCCTCGCCGGTGTTGGAACGACCACCGATGCGGTTCATGGCGATGGCCAGCGCCTCGTGGGCCTCTTGGCTGATGGAGCCGTAGGACATGGCGCCGGTTTTGAAACGCTTCATGATTGTTTCAATCGGCTCTACCTCTTCAATCGGGATCGAAGTGCGTTTTTTGAAGTCCAGCAGGCCGCGCAGGGTGTAGTGACGTGTGCTCTGTTCGTCGATCAGTGTGGAGAACTTTTTGAACTCCTGGTAATCATTGTTGCGGGTCGATGTCTGCAGCGACTGGATAGTTAGAGGATTGAACAGATGCTCCTCACCATCTTTACGCCATTGGAACTGGCCGCCCGGATCAAGAGTCGGTTCACTGGCAACACGCTTCGGGTAGGCCTTGCGGTGACGGACCAGCAGCTCTGCGGCAATGGCGTTTATATCGGCGCCGCCAATACGGGAAGGTGTCCAGGTGAAATACTTGTCAACAAGGGAGTTGTGCAGGCCGACCGCTTCAAAAATCTGGGCGCCGCGATAACTCTGTACTGTTGAGATACCCATTTTGGCCATGGTCTTCACAACACCTTTGATGGATGCCTTGAGGAAGTTTTTGACCGCTTTTTTGTGATCCATAGCGGGAAGCATGCCTGTCTTAATCATGTCATCCAGTGTTTCGAAAGCCAGATAGGGGTTGATGGCATTGGCGCCATAACCGAGCAACACTGAGAAATGATGTACGGCACGCGGCTCACCCGATTCCAGTACCAGCGAAACGCTGGCGCGCTTGTCGTTGCGAATCAGATAGTGATGCAGGCCGGCAACCGCCAGCAGGGAAGGAATAGCAGCGAATTCCTCATTTACACCGCGATCGGAGAGGATCAGGATGTTGGCACCGTTTTCATTTTGAAGGGATGCCTCGCTGAACAACTCTTCCAGGGCTCTTTCCATACCTTCAACACCATCGGCTGCCTTGAATAACAGCGGCAGCGTGACCGGTTTGAAACCAGGCAGGTTCAGGTGACGCAGTTTTTCAAGTTCCTCATTGCAGATGATCGGTTGTTCCAGTTCGATCATGCGGGCGCTGGCTGCTGTGGGATCAAGCAGATTGGCCTCAGATCCGATCAGAGTCGTTGTGGATGTAATGATCTCTTCGCGGATAGGGTCAATCGGTGGATTGGTGACCTGGGCAAAAAGCTGGTGGAAATAGTTGTAGAGCAGTTGGGCATGGTTGGAAAGAACCGCCAGCGGAGTGTCTGTTCCCATGGAGCCCAACGGTTGCGCCCCGCTTTTTGCCATGGGGCCGATAACCACATCCAGGTCTTCAAATGTATATCCAAAGGCATGCTGGCGCAGCACTACGGTGGCGTGGTCCGGTTCGTGGACGCTTGGCGCATCGGGAAGATCATTGAGAATCAGGCGGTTTTCCTTCAGCCATTCTCCATAGGGGTTGGCATCTGCAAGTTGCTGTTTGATTTCCTCGTCCGGAATGATGCGTCCCTGTTCCGTATCCACCAGAAACATCTTGCCCGGTTGCAGACGTCCTTTCTTGATTACCTTCTCCGGTGGAATCGGGAGGACGCCGGCTTCAGATGCCATTACCACCATGTCGTCGCTGGTAATATAGTAGCGGCAAGGGCGGAGGCCGTTTCTGTCCAGGGTTGCGCCGATGACGCGTCCGTCGGTGAAGGCAACAGCTGCCGGCCCATCCCACGGTTCCATAATACAGGAGTGGTACTCGTAGAAGGCGCGTTTTTCCTTACTCATTCCTTCGTGGTTTTCCCACGGTTCGGGTACCATCATCATTACAGCGTGTGGCAATGAACGTCCGGCCATAACCAGCAGTTCAAGGCAGTTGTCAAACATGGCAGAGTCGGAGCCGTTGGCGTTAATGATCGGCAGTGCCTTTTTGATGTCTTCACCGAACAGTTCACTGTTGAAAAGAGGCTGGCGGGCATTCATCCAGTTGACATTGCCGCGCAGGGTGTTGATTTCACCGTTGTGGGCCAGGTAGTGATAGGGGTGGGCACGGTCCCAGCTTGGAAAGGTGTTGGTCGAGAAACGGGAATGCAC
Source organism: uncultured Geobacteraceae bacterium (assembly GCA_964509295.1). Classification (GTDB taxonomy): domain Bacteria; phylum Desulfobacterota; class Desulfuromonadia; order Geobacterales; family Pseudopelobacteraceae; genus JBGSQR01. Next base: position 59,436 of record CAZDWS010000012.1, read on the forward strand.
CAGTGCCAATGCGGAAACCATGTCCGGGTCGCGCAGGTCCGGAAAATAACGGTCAACCTGCCCAGGCATCAGCATCCCTTTATAGATGATGGTTTTGGTTGAAATACTGGATACATACCAGTAACCGTCCACCTCGGTGTCCCGAATCTCGTGGATGGCGCGCTGGTTAATAATGTATAGTTTGCGGTTGAACGCTGCTTCGTCACAGGAGGCATTGCCCGGCTTGAGGAAAAGTTGACGCACGAACGGTTCGCCGTCCTTGGCAGTGTTGCCAAGGAGGTAGTTGTCCGTAGGGACGTCGCGCCAGCCGATAACCACGGCGCCTTCTTCCGTAACGATCCTCTCCATAAGGTGAGTTGCGTTGATACGTTCTTCTGCATCAGGGGAGGCAAAAACCATTGCGACGCCATAGTGACCCGGTTCTGGCAGTTCAAAGCCAAGTGGCGCGCAGACCTTGCGCAGAAATGCGTCCGGCAACTGTAGCAGGATACCTGCACCGTCACCCGTATTGTGCTCGCTGCCAACTGCACCGCGATGGTCCAGGTTGGTTAGTACGGTCAGTGCCTGTTGTACGATTTCATGGGTTTTCTTTCCGGTGATATTGGCCACGAAGCCGACACCGCAGGCATCATGCTCAAATTGTGGATCGTACAGTCCCTGCTTTTTTGGTAATCCGTTAGTTTTCATTTTGCAACCCTTATAAGTAAAAGTGATTCTTCTGTGGCTGTTTGTTGTTCTGTGGGAAATAGTCAGTCTTTTTTAAATAGGAATTGTGTTGTATAGGTATCGCGAAATATTTATTTAGCAACCTGTGTGCCTAATATTGACTGCATGACAATAATATTTAAAAACAACGTTAAATCAGTACCCAATTTACGTAGTTTTGTCTGATTCTAATATTGTAATTGATTTTGGAAATGTTGTTGTGTTGGTTAATTACATATGTGTGTAACATATGGTCTGGCGTTAAAGGCTGTGTCTGGTAGTTTTTTATGCCGAGATAGCTCTAGTTAAATAGTTTCTTATTTGTTTTTGGATAGTGTTGTGTGTAAATGTAATATCTGTCAGGCTTTATAACTCTACAGTTGACCGGAATGCGGCTTGACTTTGTTTGATTGCTTGTGATATGGAAATTTGATAAATATCAGCATGTTATAGAGGTGTAGCAATTTACAAATAAAATATCCCAAGGGAGGCATTTGCATATGTCGAAGCAACTTGATTACACCGTCGGTGGACTGCTTGACGAAATGGCCAGCAGTTATCCCGACAATGAAGCTTTGGTCTACCCGGAACGGAAGCTCAGGTACACTTATAAAGAATTTAATGAAGTGTGTCGGCAGGTTGCAAAAGGTCTTCTCAAAATTGGAGTTAAAAAGGGGGACAAGCTTTCTATCTGGGCCAATAATGTCCCTGAGTGGGTTGTTCTTCAGTTTGCCTCTGCCAAAGTCGGTGCCATTCTGGTTACCGTAAATACCAGCTACAAATCATCCGAACTTGAATATATTCTCAATCAGTCCGATTCCTCCATGCTTTTCATGGTCCGCTCTTTCAAGGGTTTTGACTATGTAAACGCTCTCCGCGAAGTTGTTCCAGTTCTTAATTCTGATCCTGAAAAACCTCTGGATTGCTATAATCTGCCTTTTTTGAAAAAAGTAGTTTTCATTGGTGAAGACACTCCAGGCGGGATGCTTAATTTTGATCAGTTGATTGAGTTGGGACTTACTGTGCCAGATATTGATCTGGCAGAAGTTGAAAGCTCTCTGGATTGTCACGAAACAATTAATATGCAGTATACTTCCGGTACCACAGGTTTCCCCAAGGGGGTCATGCTATCCCACTACAATGTTGTAAATAACGGTTACGCAATTGGTGAGTGTATGAAATTCACCCATAAGGATCGTCTCTGTATTCCGGTTCCGTTCTTTCACTGTTTCGGTTGTGTTCTTGGGGTCATGGTCTGTGTTACCCATGCCTCTGCCATGGTACCGGTGGAGACCTTTGATCCGCTGAAAGTCCTGCAGACGATTGAGGCGGAAAAGTGTACTGCCGTACATGGTGTGCCGACGATGTTTATTGCCGAACTGGAGCATCCGGAGTTCAGCAAGTTTGATCTTTCCAGTATGAGGACCGGAATCATGGCCGGTTCTGTCTGTCCGATCGAGGTCATGAAGCGGGCCGTAAAAGATATGCATGTTACGGAGATTACCAGTGTCTACGGCCAGACCGAGTCATCTCCCGGCATAACCCAGACGCGTACGGAAGACGCGATTGAATTGAGGGTCGCTACGGTTGGACGGGCTCTTCCTGGCGCGGAAGTCAAAATTGTGGATATTGAAACCGGTGTTACTCTTCCGCCAGGCAAGCAGGGTGAGCTTTGCGCCAGAGGATACATGGTGATGAAGGGCTACTACAAAATGCCTGAGGAAACCGCCAAGGTCATTGACGGCGACGGCTGGCTGCATACCGGAGATCTGGCCATTATGGATGAGAACGGTTACTGCAAGATCACAGGCCGGATCAAACAGATGATTATTCGTGGTGGTGAGAATATTTATCCTCGCGAGATTGAAGAGTTCATTTATACTCATCCCAAAGTATCTGATGTTCAGGTTTACGGAGTGCCGGATCGCAAATACGGCGAACAGGTCATGGCGGCAATAATTCTTAAAACCGGAATGGAGATGACGGAAGAAGAACTGAAGTCTTTTTGTAGTGACAAGATTGCCCATTACAAAATTCCACGTTATGTAAGGTTTGTGGATTCATTTCCCATGACCGCATCCGGTAAGATCCAGAAGTTTAAAATGAGGGAAATGGCTATTAAGGAATTGAATCTGGAAGTTTAAATATGGTGTCAAGGGAGGAAGGCAATGGGACTTTGGGACAAGCTTAAAGGCGAACTGATTGATATTGTTGAATGGCTGGATGATACTCAGGATACGCTGGTTTACCGGTTTGAACGTTATGATAATGAGATCAAGTATGGAGCAAAGCTGGTGGTCAGGGAAGGACAGCTGGCCGCCTTTATCAATGAAGGACAGCTGGCTGATGTGTTCAAACCGGGCACTTATACCCTTGAAACCCAAAACATGCCCATCCTGGCAACCCTGAAGGGATGGAAGTACGGCTTTTCTAGTCCATTCAAAGCTGAAGTTTACTTTTGCAGTACTCGCCAGTTTACCAACCTGAAATGGGGCACGCCCGGACCGGTTACCATGCGTGATGCCGAATTCGGCGCCGTGCGTGTTACCGCTTACGGACTTTATTCCATAAAAATCAAGGATCCGGCTGTTTTTATCCGCGAGATTGTGGGAACCGACGGTAATTTTACTACAGACCAGATTGAAGACAATCTGCGCGGCAAGATCGGCAGCCGTATTAAGGAGGTCCTGCCGGATGCCGGTATTCCGGTCATTGATCTGGAGAGCAAGGTGATTCAGCTTGGAACTACACTCAAGGAACGTATTGCACCGACTATCGAAGGATTCGGCTTGGAATTGACCGAGGTGCAGGTACAGGATGTGGGCTTGCCGGAAGAGGTGGAGCGGGCCATTGACAAGGCCGGAGCCATGCGGGCTATCGGCAATATGCAGACTTATACCCAATATGAGACAGCCAGTGCAATCAGGGATGCGGCCAATAATCCGGGTGGACTTGCTGCAGCCGGAGTAGGTGTCGGAATGGGATTGGGGATGGGCGGACTGATGGCCGGTGCCATGGGGGGGATGTTCAGCGGTCAGACCCAATCGGCACAATCGACGGCTCCACCGCCTCTGCCGCTGCAGATGCAGCTGTTTGTCGCTTTGAACGGACAGCAGACGGGGCCTTTTGATGCAGCTGTTATTCAGCAGATGGCCCAGTCCGGTCAATTGACAAAGAAAACATTGGTCTGGAAACAGGGTATGGCCGGTTGGGAGGCTGCTGAACAGGTGCCTGAGTTGAACTCCGTTTTTGGCACTGTTCCGCCACCACTGCCGCAGTAAGCAGCCTAAGGCTTAGGTTTTTTTAGCCTTAACTTCAATTTCAACTTAGAAAGGTTAATTTTTGATGAGAATTACGCCCGCACAAGAACTTGAACAACGCTGGAAAAAACTTCAGCAATACATGCTTGCGGATGGTCTGGATGCTGTTATCATTGTTCAGAACGCCGATCTTTTTTACTTTACCGGTACAACCCAGAGCGGCAATCTGTATGTTCCTGCCAGTGGTTCGCCCATATATATGGTGCGCAAGGACCTGAACCGGGCTCGCCAGGAGTCAAAACTTTCAGAGATAGTTTCTTTTGCATCCATGAAGGATGTGCCGGGCAGATTGGCTGAATATGGTTACAAAGAACCTGCCAGAATCGGGATGGAACTGGATGTTGTTCCGGTCGGTTTTTTTGAAAGATATCGTAAAGTCTATCCTGATGCCGATTTCGTTGATGCAACTCACCTGATACGCAGGGTACGCATGATCAAGTCGGATTACGAAGTCTCGATCTTGGAAGAGGCCGCCATACAGGTTGATAAAATCTTTCAGAGAGCACGTCAAGTTATCCGCCAGGGTATGACCGAGATTGAGCTGGCTGCCGAATTGGAGTATGTGGCCCGGATCAACAACCACATGGGCTTTATGCGCATGCGCAGTTTCAACGGTGAAATGGTTTTCGGACACGCCTTTTCCGGCGCTGCCGGTGCCGTTCCGGCTTATAACGATACTCCGCTTGGCGGGCCGGGTATGCATCCGGCCTTTGGCCAGGGGGCCGGAAAAAGTACCATAGAATGTAATGAACCGATTGTCATAGATTTTACCGGCAGTATCGACGGCTATATGGTTGATCAGACCCGGATCTTCTCCATCGGTCCTGTTTCTGATAGCCTTGCCAGGGGCTATGATGATATGCTCAAAATCAAGGATTTAATGAGGCAGATTGTCAGGCCGGGCGTTTCGTGGGGTTCAGTCTATGCGGAGTGTCATGAACTGGCTGTGAACATGGGCTATGCCGATAGTTTCATGGGGGCCAGTGGCGCTCAGGTATCTTTTATAGGTCATGGTCTGGGCATTGAGATTGATGAGTATCCGTTCATTGCCAGAGGATTTGATAAAATGCATTTTGAGACCGGAATGGCTTTCGCCTTTGAGCCGAAGCTGGTTTTTCCCGGAATTGGATCGGTTGGAATTGAAGATACTTTTTTCCTTGGTGTTGATGGACTTAGACAAATAACTTTTACAAGTGATGAGCTCGTGGTTCTTGATTGTCAGGAAGCTGCTGCAGCATAAAAACTGAAGGGGGTTGCGCGATGAGACTGAAAGAGGCCCTTAAACTAAAGATAGAAGAGACCAGGCCACGTGTCAAAGAGTTGCTCAAGGAACATGGCAAAGTCAAGATTGATGATGTTACCATCGAGCAGTGCATTGGCGGTGCCCGTGATATTACCTGTCTGGTCAGTGATATTTCCAGTCTTGATCCCTATGAAGGTATCCGGTTTCGTGGCAAAACCATACCAGAAACAATTGAAGCGCTGCCAAAAGCTCCGGATTCGTCCTATCCAACGATTGAGGCCTTCTGGTATTTTCTTCTGACCGGTGAAATTCCGACAGAAGATGAAGTTGAGGATGTCCTGCACGATTTCAAGGGACGCGCCAATGTTCCTTACTATGTTTTTGACGTGATTCGTGCCCTGCCGGTTGGTACCCATCCCATGGTCATGCTGTCCAGCGCCGTGCTCTCCATGCAGCGCGACTCCAAGTTTGCCCGTTATTACAATTCACCTAAATTTAATAAAAATGATGCCTGGGCCTACATGTACGAGGATGGCAGCGATCTGGTGGCCAGATTGCCTGAAATCGCCGCCTTCATCTACCGATATCTCTATAAGGGATGCGACATTATTACATCGAATCCCGAGCTGGATCTGGGGGCCAACTTTGCTCACATGATGGGAATTGAACCGCCGTACGATGATGTTTCCAGGATGTATTTTATTGTCCATTCGGACCATGAGTCCGGTAACGTTTCAGCTCATACAACGCACCTGGTCGCCTCAGCACTCTCCGATGCCTACTATTCTTACTCTGCAGGTCTTAATGGTCTGGCTGGCCCGTTGCACGGCCTTGCCAGCCAGGAAGTGCTGAAATGGATTCTGGGATTTCAGAAAAAACTGGATGGTGCTGAGCCTAATAAGGAAAATGTTGCCAAGGCACTATGGGATACCCTTAATGCCGGTCAGGTAATTCCTGGCTATGGACATGCCGTTCTACGTGTCACTGACTCACGTTATCTTGCGTTAAGAGAATTCTGTCAGAATACCCCCGGACTCAAGGAAGATCCTCTGTTCAAGCTTGCTTCTGCAATCTACGAAACCGCACCGGATGTTCTGACGCAACATGGCAAAACCAAGAATCCGTGGCCAAACGTGGATTCCCAGTCCGGTATTATCCAGGCCTATTATGGTGTTAATGAATGTGATTTCTATACAGTACTGTTTGCCGTAGGGCGTGCGCTGGGCACCATGGCCAACATAACCTGGGACCGTGCACTCTCATATCCACTGGAACGACCCAAGTCCGTAACAATCGGAGACCTTGAAAAATGGGCAGCCGCAGGTGGCAAAAACTAACGGTTCTTTGCGTTAAACAGGCTTCAAATTTTAACGGGGGTGCAATTTTGCACACCCGTTTTTATTTTCCTGCTTGCATTTTTTTAAAAGTGAGGTATAAAAGGACTATATTTGTCGTGTTTGAATTGTTTAAACCAATTTAAAGCAAAATGAAGTAGTAAGATCAACTATTCGTCAGCGCCTGCAAAGGCAAAACTCAAATCAGGAGGATTCAAATGGCTAATCTGCTGGAAGTTTACAAATGCGAACTGTGTGGAAATATTGTTGAAGTTATTCATGCTGCCGATGGTCAACTGGCATGCTGTGGTCAGGACATGAAGCTCATCACTGAAAATACTGTTGATGCCGCTAAGGAAAAACATGTACCGGTGATCGAGGTATGTGAGGGATGTGTTAAAGTTACTGTGGGTAGCGTTGCTCATCCAATGGAAGAAAAACATTACATCGAGTGGATTGAGTTGATTGCCGACGGCAAGTCCTATCGCCAGTTTCTTCAGCCGGGTTCAGCGCCGGAAGCCGTATTCAACGTATCCGCTGCAAAGCTGACCGCCCGTGAATACTGTAATCTGCATGGCCTCTGGGCTGCTCAGGCCTAGATTGTATTCAGGCAGTTTTTCAAAGGCCTGCGGAATTTTCTGCAGGCCTTTTTTATTGATACTGTTTAGTCAAAATAGGCTTAAACAGGCTATTCTGCTTGCTTTAAGCTTTCATGAACTGATTTTGTGTGGTATAAATTGAAAAATATCAAGCTGTTTTAAATGCTCTGTTGAAATATTAATTTGAATTTAAAACAGGTACAAATGACCAGTGATCCAAATATAAACTATAACGAGTATTACCGGCAGATTGAAGACGACAACAATGATAATATTGTTGAGATTCTGCTGGGTATTGTTGGTGCTGAAAAACCGGCAGAAGTAAGATTTCTTAATTTTTACAAAGAGGTTGCCATAGTTAGTACGGCAACAATAACATACGCATTTGGAGATACACTTTCCTGCAGAACCTCTGATGCCCAGGCACGGGCCATTGCAATCAGCAATAACACTATTATCCGTTCTTCTGCTTTGCGGCACGATGTGTTTGCAAAAGCTACTTACCAGTCAGATACAAAAGAAGTTTTTATCTCTGATTTCTATTATGTTGAGGTTTATCCAGAACGTCGTACTTCGGTTCGCGTGAAGATTGACTCCCTTTTTCCACTGATTATTGAAGCCGGTCCAATGCAATTCAATGGTAAGCTGCGGGAACTTTCTCTTCACGGGTGTGCTGTTGATATTCCAGACCCAGAGCTGATGGGGAACTATAAATTTTTCTATCTGAATATGGATATGCCGTTCAAGACATTCAAGGGAACCCATAAATCACGTATTATGGTCAAATTTGTCAGGGGAGAGCAGGGACCCAGAAGTTACAGGTGCATTTTTACTTTCGAACATGATAATACCACCGAAGATCAGATAGGAAGACTTCTTACTCAAAGGCAGACGGAAATCATCAGGGAATTGAAGTAGTTTCAGTTTTGAAAGGGCTTATTTCCCCTGCTTTCTTTACACAGGCCGCCCAGTCATGTATCATCCCCACCCATGAAACGCATACTCAACTTTTACATAGTCCGCGAAATTGTTTCCCTGTTTCTGCTGGGCATTGCCGTGTTTACGCTGATACTGCTGATGGGTCGCTTGATAAAGTTGACCGATATGGTGGTTTCACGTGGTGTTCCAATGGAAGATGTCGCCTGGATGATCGCCTATCTGATGCCTTCTTTTCTGGTTTTTACTCTACCCATGGCATTTTTGATGGCTGTCTTGATGGCTTTTGGTCGCCTGTCTGCCGATAATGAGATTACCGTCATGAAGGCTGGAGGTATCAGTCTTGTACAGCTCCTGCCGCCGGTACTGATCTGTTCAGCAGTTGCCACAGCGTTGGGGCTCGCCATCAGCGTTTTTGGCGTCCCCTGGGGTAACAGCGCCTTCAAATTGCAGAGTTTTAAGGTCCTCAAGCAAAATGTTACTGCAACAATCCGGGAAAAGATTTTCTGGGATGATATGCCGGGTGTTGTGCTTTATACGGATCATTATGATGAAGAGAGACATACCCTAAAAGGCGTGATAATTCATGACGGCCGGGACAAAAGCAGGCCGCTGACGATCTTTGCCGCTGATGGTGTGCTGGGTAGTGTGTCGGGTCAGAATGATATTCGCATTGTCCTTCGCCAGGGCAGTATTCACAAAACCGGTAAAACCGATGAATATCAACTGGTAAACTTCAGTGAATACATCATGACTATTGCCGGGCCTGATAGTAAGGGCGGCGTCGGTTATAGCGAGCTGGATATGGGCATCAATGAATTGAAAAGCCGCATTAAAGACCCGGCCACACCTGCTCAGGTCAGGCTGAAAATGTCTGCCGAACTGCAGAGTCGATTTGCCCTGCCTTTTGCCTCATTAGTCTTTGCCGTGCTTGCAATTCCGTTGGGAATACAGAACAGGCGTTCCGGCAAATCAGCCGGTTTTTCCATCAGCATCGGCATACTGCTTACCTATTATGTAATGCTTTCTGTGCTGAGAACCTTGGTGGAAAAGGGTGATATTCCGGCCATAATTGGCCTTTGGCTGCCGAATGTGATTTTTCTGGTGCTTGGATGGGTATTGTTAAGGATGGCCTCTCAGGAGCGCGAAATTCCCATGCCAACCATTGCCATGTTTCAACGTTTGTTCCGGAAAGAGGCCTGAGATGGGAATACTGAGCCGATATATCGCCGTTACATGGCTCCGTCTGCTGGCGCTCTGCCAGGGCAGCTTTCTGGCTGTTTACCTGGTGCTGGATATGATGGAGAGGGTTCCCCGCTTTCTGCGTGCAGGCGGTGATGTGCTTGACATTGCCTCATATTTTCTCTGGAAGATACCGGAAATGATCGGCCAGACAGCCTCTTTTTCCATCTTGATGACTACCCTGCTGACATTGGGGCTCTTGTCACGCAACAGCGAAGTCATTGCCATGCGCAGCTGTGGGGTCAGCCTGTTTCGAATATCAATGCCGATGCTGGGTATGAGCCTGGCCATCTGTCTGTTGCTTTTAACAAACACAGAATTGATCGTTCCCGAAAGCTCGGAGCGGATGATGCGTTTTGAAAGAGTCAAAATAAAGAAACAGGGAGATAATGCGGTATTCAGGCGCAACAACATCTGGTTCCGTTCAGATACCCAGATTTTACAGGCTCAACTGTTTGATCCTCAAACAAGAATGCTAAAAGGGGTGTCTGTCTGGACTGTTGATGCTGCCATGAATCCGGTCAGTCGTATTGATGCAGATTCGGCGCAGTTAAAAGATGGTGGCTGGGTTTTGCAGGGTGTCTCTATCAAGGATTTCAGTAGTGGGAAGGGTTTTAGCAGTCAAAAAAAAGATACAATGGATATTACCCTGAACCTGAAGATTGATGACCTGCAGGTATTGGACAAGAATGCCGATAATCTGAGCTATCGCAAGCTGAAGGAGTATTCCGAAAGTCTGCAGAATGGCGGTTATCAGGCCTACCAATATTTAACGATGATGCATAATAAGCTGTCAGCCCCATTTGCGGCTTTTGTCATGGTTATCCTGGGAATTCCGTTTGCGCTGCGTAACAGCCGTTCCGGCGGGATAGCACTTGGTATCGGAGCCAGCATCGGCATCGGTTTTGTCTTTTTCGTAGTTAATGCGGTACTGCTATCCTATGGCCGCAGTGGTGTCTTGCCACCGGTTGTAGCTGCCTGGGGAGCCAATTTTATTTTTGTACTGGGTGGTATCTGGCTGGCAATGACGGTTAAGGATTAAGGCACCCTAGCCAGAAATTATTAAAGCCCAAGTTCTTTAATCATTTTGTACAATTTATCCTTATCAATAGGTTTCACCAGATAACCGTCACACTGTTCCCGAAAAGCCCCCATTACATTTTCACAGTCCTGCAGGGCAGAGGTCATGATGACTTTTGCTTCCTCGTCCGGCGTAATTCCCAGCTCTTTTTCCACGCTTCTGAGATGCTGCAGCACCTCCTGTCCACTCATGCCTGGCATCATGATGTCCAGGCAGACCAGCCTGTAGCGCTCGCCCTGTAGTTGTGACAGCACTATGGCTTCCAGTGCATCTTTGCCGTTACTAATCAGATCACACTTGCCGTAGCTCTCCAGGTAAGCCCCCATCAGTTTGCGACTCATAAGGTCATCTTCTACGATCATGATTTTCATTGATCCGGTTCCTCTGTATGTTTTAATCATTAAATGTAATTTGGTTTGGTATCAATTGTAATCAATCCAGATATTTTTGCATTATGCGAAAAAGATCATTTTGCACGATAGGTTTGATTAAAACATCCGAAAAGCCTTTTGCCAGGTATTCCCGGCAGTCCTCTTCCATGGCGTGGGCGGTATAGGCAATAATCGGCAGGTGATGCAGATATTCCCTGTTGCTGGTCCGTATGGCCTGACAGACTTCAACTCCGCTAATATCCTTCAAACCGATATCCAGTAGAATTATGTCGATTTGGTCCTGACAGCTGTTAGCAGCGTTGATACAGTCAGATCCGCATTCGGTTTCAATGATCCGGTACTCCGGACCATGCAGAAACGCTGTGATCAATTTGCGATTCAGTAGATTATCATCGCATAGCAGTACTAATTTAGATTTAACCGGGATCTCTGTACTCAAAATATTCACCCTCTGTTTTAACTATTGCGGTAAAATCAGCCTGAAGGTGCTTCCCGTTCCCTGGCCATTACTTTCTGCCCAGATTGTACCCTTATGTAGTGCCAGAAATTCTCTGCAGAGAGTCAGTCCCAGTCCGGTGCCCTCAAATTCTCTTGTTGCCGAGTTGTCAGACTGCTCAAATGGTTTGAATATGCGTTCCAGGTCTTCTTGTAAAATCCCGATACCGCTATCTGTAATACTGATTTCAACATAACTGCTTTCCATATTTGCCGCATCACTCAACAGATAGACAGCTTTCTCGGGAAGACTGCCGAGCTTGATTTCACCGGCTGCATGGACAGAAACATGACCGGAGGGTGGTGAGAATTTTACGGCATTGGAAAGCAGGTTAAACATGACCTGCTTGATCATCCGCTCGTCGACCCTTATCGTCGCCGGTAGTGATGGTTCAATATTGAGCGTGATTTGTACTTTGCGATTGTGGGCAATTTCCTTAAGCATTATAAGGCTGTTCTTCAGGATCGATTCAAGGTTTGAATCGGTCAGCCGCAACTCCATTTTGTTGGCCTCGATCTTTGAAAGATCCAGAATGTCATTAATCAGATCCAGCAGATGTCGACTGCTTTGAAATACGTAACCAAGATATTCCTGCTGTCTTTCATTGATCGGTCCGAAGCTTTGCGATAAAAGCACATCACTGAAACCGATAACCGCATTCAGCGGAGTTCGAAGTTCATGGCTCATGTTGGCCAGAAAAATGCTTTTTGAACGATTGGCTGTTTCGGCAATTTTACGGGATTTCTGAAGTTCACTGGTTCGTTCTTCAACCTTCTGTTCCAGGTTCTGAACATGATCCCTGATCACATTGTTAAGTCTGTTACTTTCCAGCGCATAGGCTGTATTTAAAAGTATTATGGTCATAGCATTTTGTGAAGGAGCATCAATAATGCTGTTGCTGCCCGGCATTATTCCGACAAACATGCCGGTAATCCTGCTTTTTGTGGCAATTACCTGCAGTACAACACTCTGCTCTTCATTAATACCCGGAACAACATGGGGGTGATTCTGGCTAATGGCCCAGGCAAAGCTGCCTTCACGGATTTTCCGGTCCACTTCTTGTTCCATCTCAAGGTAGCAATCGGTCGGCAGACACTCGGACAGATCAAAACTATTGTCATCCGTATTGAGATAGAAGGCCATTTTCTGGAAAGGGAGCAGTCTTTTCAATTGTTGAAAAGTGGCTTTGAAGATGGAGACATTATCTTTTTCGCTATTCAAGTCTTCCTGGAAATCTCTGCTGGAAGCCAGTACATCAAGAATACAGATGTTTTGAAGGTTGCATTCCTCCAGAAATTGATTGCGTTCCTTTAAACGTTCAAGTTCGTTCAAAATTTTTTCCGGTTCACTGCTCATAAGTCAGTTCCACCAAAAATGGTCTCCAACGTTTTTTCGATCTGCTCATCTGCCTGCTGGATGATACCGGCAATGGCACTCTCAGGGATGTTCAGACAATCCCAGGCAGCTTCATTCAGTACCGGTACGCAGGATTCTCCGCTGGTGCCGGCCTGGATAGCATGTGCAAAAAGATCTGCAATGTGTAGCAGAGCCGCTTCCTGTGGATATACTGCCGCTCGTGCAGGATCATGATGGCAGGCTACCGGTTCGGAAATAATGACCGGGATTTTCCATTTTTTCAGCAGTTCTCCACCCACATCGGCATGGTCAAAGCCAAGCTCGCTGCGTTGTAACTGAAATAGAAACCGGTCTGACTCATTGCAACGTTCAATCATTTCACGAAGCAGAACCGGCATGCTTGTGGACATTATCAATTGGCCGATGTCATGCATAATTCCGGCTACAAAAAAACGTTCCACATTGGTTTCACGTCTGTGTGAAGCAATAATCCGTGCCATGATGCCGGTACTGATGCTATGTCTCCAGAAGGCTGTCATATTCAAAATGTCTTCCGGAATATCCTTGAAGACATTTATGACAGAAACGGCCATGGAGAGGTCGCGCAACTGCTGTGTGCCGATGATGGTGGCGGCCTTTGTAATTGTGTCGATGTTCTTGTGATAGCCGAACATGGGGCTGTTAGCTAATTTCAGGATGCGGAAGCAGAGACCCTGGTCCTCTGAAATTATCAAAGTAATGTCGGATATTGAGGCGCGCGGATTATTGATCGCCTGGGTCAGGCGCTCGTGTATCAGCGGCAGAGAGTAGATGGTTGAAGCGTTATTTACAATGGAGTCCAGAGAAGGACTAGCTGTTCGCATGTCGCACCTTTCTGATCAGGCACTGTCGAAATAGTTCAGACATGGCGGGGTGAGTCAGATCAATTTTGCGGAAATGCCGCGTAAGTTCGCTTTCCACCTGCTGCATAAGTTCTGGTTGAATTTCTTCTCCAACAGTTGTCTGGACATGTGGTGCTTCGTGATCCAGAATGTCAACCTTTGGAATGCCCCACGTCATAAACATGCGGATATGGCGACTGGTCAGCTCAGTTCCCTGTGTCAGCAACAGTCGGCCGTTGCGGTCATGCGTATCAGCAGCAAGCACCATACCCTCTGTCAGGTTATCAATCTGAACCAGCCCCATATTTAAACTACCTTCCCTTGTTTCAGATTTTTGCTGAAATTAGCATTTCTTTTGCATGTTTTCTGGTTGTGTCGGTAATAACAGCACCACCGAGCATGCGAGAAATTTCCTCGATACGGGCCGGGGCATCCAGCGCATTAACAACAGTTGTGGTACGACCGTTTACAACCTGTTTTTCGACCCGCAGATGCTGGTCTGCAAAGACCGCTACCTGTGGCAGATGGGTAATACAGAAGACCTGCTGGCTGGCAGCGACTTTTTTCAGCTTTCTGCCTACAATATCAGACGTTGCTCCGCCAATGCCGGTATCTACTTCATCAAAGACTAAAGTTGGGGCATCACCTTCAGGAAGAACCTGTTTGAAAGCCAGCATCAGCCTGGATAACTCTCCACCGGAGGCGATCTTGGCCAATGGGCGGGGCAGTTCGCCCGGATTGGGTGAAAAGAGCAGTTCAACCCGTTCATATCCGCTGGAACGTGGCTCCGGAAGTGCTGTCAGGGCCACCTCGATCTGGGCATTTTTCATGGCAAGCTGATGGGCTTCACTCTCCAGTGCCTGCTTTAGCTCGAGCGCGGCAAGGCCCCTGCGTTTGCTTAGTTCCTGTCCCTTTGCCATAAGCTGTCCGGACAGGCGCCCCAGTTCCGCTTCAAGCTGCTGGCGGTCCAGCCCATGCTCGCGCAGTTGATCAAGTTCCTGATCCACCTGTTGTTTAAAGGCCAGGATCTCTTCAATTGTAGTGCCGTATTTACGTTTCAGTTTGCCGATCTGGTCCAGCCGGTCTTCAATGCACTGCAATGCAGCGGGATCAGATTCTATACGGGCAGAGTAGCTGCGCAGGCTCATGGCCGTATCTTCCAGCTGCAGATAGTTGTTTTCAAGAGCGTCTGCAATACCTTCAAGTGATGAATCAATACCGGCAATTTCCCTGATCGAGTTGCTGATACGTTTAAGTTGCCCCAGAATGGCACTGTCACCGCCATAAAGACGTTCAAATGCCTCTGAACTGGATCCACCGAGTTTTTCCGCATTGGCCAGCAACGTCCTCTGCTCCTCAAGTTCCTCTTCTTCGCCCGGCTTCAGTTCCGCTTTAGCAATGTCTTCCGACTGAAAAGACAGCAGATCCAGCTTGCGGGCTGTCTCGCGTACCTGGTCATCCAGGTGGGTCAAACGATCCTGAATATTTTGCAGATCGTTGAACAGTGAGCTGAACTCATTTCGCTGGCTGGTTGTCCCGGCAAATGCATCCAGCAACATCAGCTGGTTCTCCGGACGCAAAAGCGTTTGAGATTCGTGTTGCCCGTAAATATTGATCAGGCGGCTGGAAATGTCAGTCAGAAGGGACAGGGTTGCCATGCCGCCATTGATAAAAATCCGGTTTTTGCCGGCCCGAGAAATGGAGCGCTTTACCAGCAACTCACCATGGGAATCGAATCCGGAATCAGCAAGCAGTTGGGCAATATCCGGCAGATTGGATATGTCGAACAGTGCCTCCACATTTGCCTCGTCTTCACCGGAGCGGATCAGATCGCTGGAGGCCCGTCCACCCATGATCAGACTGACAGCGTCAATTATGATCGACTTTCCGGCACCGGTTTCACCGGTCAGCAGGGTCAGTCCGGGCCGCAGGGAGAGACGCAGCGAATCTATAATGGCAACATTGGTAATGGAAAGGTCAGTCAGCATGATTAACACCGGTTTGTTGGTTCAAGGGTCGTGGTTCAAGGTTCGTAGTTCGTAGTTCGTGGTTCAAGGCTTTCAACAAAAAACCACGAACCATGAACTGCCTTTATCTTTCGCCCCACTTCAGTTTTGTTCGCAAAAGTTCAAAGTAGTCACGGTTGCGGGACACGATTAGTGATGTTGCGGCTGGTGCCTTGCGTACTTCAACCGAATCACCCTCCTGCAGTTCAAATCCTGTCTGTCCATCCATGGTCAAATAGACCTTTTCATCAAAGGATGATTTGACGGTAATGGAGACTACAGAGTCGTCTGTTACTACAATCGGCCGGTTGGTAAGGGTGTGTGGACAGATCGGAGTAATGACCAGACAGCTCATGGAGGGATGGATAATCGGTCCACCGGCGGACATGGAGTAGCCGGTGGAGCCGGTGGGGGTGGAAATGATCAGGCCGTCGGATTTGAAGGTCGTGAGAGGGTGTTTGTTGACGCAGGTTTCCAGATCAACGATGCGTGCAATGGCACCCTTGTTAATGACAATTTCATTCAGGGCACGGAATTGCTCCAGCTGATTGCCGTCCCTGTGTATAGTGGCCTCCAGCATCATTCTTCTGGAGGTAAGCTGATTGTTTTCCAGGGCACGTTCAAGGACGGAATAAAGTTCATCGACAGTTACTTCGGTCAGAAAGCCCAGGCTGCCCAGGTTGATGCCGAGAATGGGAATGTCAATGCCGTAGAAAATCCTGGCAACCGAGAGTAGAGTGCCATCGCCGCCCAGGACAACTACCAGCTCCGCTTTTTCGAGTATTATCTCCTGGGCGGAACCTTTGTTGTAGTCAATGTGTTTTGCCAGATGGGCGTCCACCAGGGGCGTACATCCCTTTGCCTCCAGCCATGCGACAAGCTCATGGGCAATTCCCTGACAGCGTGGATCATGCAGTTTTGCAAATATGGCAACGTGTTTTCTGGACATGAACGCTCTTTAGTTTCTTGTTTTTTATTAAGCCTTTATCACAGAAGAACCGGTTATACTACTTCAATCCTCTGATCTTCTCCAGACTGTCTTCAAGAACCTGTTTCTTGCCTGTTACCTCGGCCAGTTTTTCACGTTCCTTGGCAACAACTTCTACGGGAGCACGATCAACAAAGCTGGGGTTTTCCAGCTTTTTGGAGAACATGTCGATTTCCTTGTCAATCTTGGCGATCTCCTTCAACAGGCGTTTTTCCTCTTCTTCCACATTTACCAGTCCACGCAGAGGGACAAAAATCTGCACATCACCGGCAACCTGGATTGAGGCATCCTCAGGCTTTTCAATCTCCTGGCCGATGGCCAGATCTGATATGCGGGCCAGGCTGATGATGGAGTTTTCATTGTGCTTCATAATCCGCATACTCTCGGCGCTGCCGCAGGAGAGGATCACGGCAATCTGCTTGCTCGGCGGAACTTCCATCTCTCCGCGAATATTGCGGATGCCGTTGATAACATCCATAACCCGTTCCATATTGGCAGCGGCTTCAGGGAAATTCAGTTCCGCAAGTGGGGCAGGGTAGGCGGCCAGCATAATACTGCGATCTGGATTCAATACAATATTACATTTTTCCGTTTTCTGAACCACAGCAGGCAGCGCCTGCCAGATTTCCTCTGTGATGAACGGCATGAACGGATGCAGCAGACGCAGCAGGTTTTCCAGGGTATACCAGAGTACATATTGAACAGTCTGTTTGCGTTCCGGTGTGCCGTTGTACAGATCCTGTTTGGACAGTTCCAGGTACCAGTCGCAGAACTCGCTCCAGGTGAACTGGTAGAGGGTCATGGCACTCTCATTGTAGCGGTAGCCGCTCAGGGTCTCATCGACAGCTTTAGCCGTTTCGTTCAGTTTGTGCAGAATCCACTTGTCTCCTTCGGAGAGAACAAGTGTTTCAATTTTAACCCCATTCGGATCAAACCCTTCCAGGTTCATCAGTGTAAAACGGGCGGCATTCCAGACTTTGTTGCAGAAGTTTCGGTATCCGGCAATGCGTTCCTCTGCCAGTTTGATATCGCGACCCTGGGCGGCAAAGGCGGCCAGGGTAAAGCGGAAGGCATCGGTACCGTATTCCTCAATGATGGTCAGCGGGTCAATCACATTACCCTTTGACTTGCTCATCTTCTGTCCCTGAGCATCGCGAACCAGGGCATGGATATAAACGTCCGTGAACGGCACCTCTTTCATGAAGTGCAGTCCCATCATCATCATTCTGGCAACCCAGAAAAATAAAATGTCAAACCCGGTCACCAGGCAGGCGGTCGGGTAGAATGTTTTAAGCTCTTCCGTATTGTCCGGCCAGCCCATGGTTGAGAATGGCCAGAGGGCCGAAGAGAACCATGTGTCCAGCACATCGGTTTCCTGACGTATTTCGTCACTGCCACAGTTGGAACAGTGGGTCGGATCGGTCATGGTTACATTGATGTGCCCGCAGTGGTCGCAGAACCAGGCCGGGATGCGGTGTCCCCACCAGATCTGGCGCGAGATGCACCAGTCACGGATGTTTTCCATCCAGTCGTAATAGGTGTTTTCCCACTGTTTAGGCAGAATGCGGGTTTTGCCTTCTTTGACCGCAGCCAGGGCTGGTTTGGCCATTTTTGTGGCATTGACATACCACTGCATGGAGAGATACGGTTCCACAACTGTTTTGCAGCGGTAACAGCCGCCGACTGACATGGCATGATCGTCAATTTTTTCCAGTAGACCGGCCTCTTCCAGGTCGGCGACAATCCGGGTGCGGGCGGCAAAGCGGTCCATCCCTTCGTACTGGTGGCCGGCTGCGTTGATGATGCCCGATTCATCCAATACATTGATCCGGTCCAGATCGTGACGCGCTCCAACCTCAAAGTCGTTGAAATCGTGGGCCGGGGTGATTTTGACTACGCCTGTGCCGAATTCATGATCAACGTAGCTGTCTGCAATAACCGGTATTTCACGATTGATTAGCGGCAGGACAACCTTTTCGCCGACCAGATTCTGGTACCGTTCATCATAAGGATTAACAGCAACGGCTGTATCACCCAGCATGGTTTCCGGACGGGTTGTGGCTACAATCAGAAACTTACCCGGCTGTCCGACAATCGGGTAGCGGATGTGCCACAGGTGTCCTTTTTTGTCTTCGTGCTCAACTTCAATATCGGATAGCGCCGTATGACAGCGTGGACACCAGTTGATCAGCCGGTTTGCGCGGTAGATCAGACCTTCTTTGTAAAGGTTGACAAATACTGTACGGACAGCCTTGGAAAGGCCCTCGTCCATGGTAAAACGTTCACGCTCCCAGTCACAGGAGGCACCCAGGCGTTTTAGCTGGCCGATGATCTGGCCACCGGACTCGGCTTTCCATTTCCAGACCCGCTCGATAAATTCTTCACGGCCCAGTTCGTGACGGTCCTTGCCTTCGGCTGCCAGTTGGCGTTCCACAACATTCTGGGTGGCGATACCGGCATGATCGGTGCCCGGCATCCAGAGCACGTTGTAACCCTGCATTCTTTTCCAGCGGCAGAGGATGTCCTGAAGGGTATTGTTGAGGGCATGGCCCATATGAAGTGCGCCGGTTACATTCGGCGGAGGAATAACAATGCTGTAGGCTTTTTTGTCGGACGTGGCGGCAGCGTGGAAGTAACCTTTGCTTTCCCATTCAGCGTACCATCTTTTTTCAACATCATGAGGCTCATAGCCTTTTGCTAGTTCTCTTGTCATTAGTATTTGCACCATTCCTGATTTTTAATTGATTAATCAATATATGAAAAACAGGTGGAATATGCAACCTTCCCTGCAAAAAAAATGATTTAATGAGACTTGACTATTTGCAAATCTGGGTAACAATTTAAAAAAATAAATCAGAATCATTCTGAATTGTCCGTTTCAGGGGGTACACTTATGTTTAAGAATGCTTCTATCGCCACCAAGATGACCTGCACCTTTATGTTTGTCATTCTACTGACAACAATTGTCGGTATCTATGCCATTGTGCAGAATGGGCGTATTTCTAAGATTACCGGTCAGATTGCCAGCAGCGATCTACCGAGTATCAATCATGTTTCAAATATCGACGGCTATGTTGGCAGTTTCAGAAGGGGAGAACTGCTGATGTTTCTGGCATCGGACAAGGCTGATAAGGAAAAATATGTCAAGCGCAATGAGGAAGTGACAGAAAAGCTTAAGAGTGAACTGGTGGTTTATGAAAAGCTGATTGATACTGACGCGGAAAAAAAGCTTGTTGATGATTTTAAAAAGTCATTGCAGGCTTATCAGGCAGAATTTCCCAAACTCAAAGAACTGGCACTTCAGGGAAAGGCAGGGGAAGAAGTATCAAAGGCTGTAATGGGTTCATCCAGCAAGGCCTTCAACCAGACACTGGCTGTTTTGGCAGAACTGAAAAAGGTCAACATGGAACAGTCACAGAAAGCCAGCAAGAATGGGTTTGATGTGGCGAGCTCAACCCGCATCTGGATTATTGTGCTTATTGCCGCCTGTGTTCTGATCGGAATTACTCTGGTATTGATGTTTTCCAGAGTTCTCACTTCACCTCTGAAACGTCTGGCCTCTGATGCAGAACAGGTGGCCTCCGGTGACCTGGGAGTTGAGGTTCATGTGGATTCACATGACGAGATAGGGCAGTTGGCTGAGTCTTTTGAAAAAATGATTGGCAGTTTGCGTGAAATGATAGGTATGCTGGCTGATTCATCCAGCCAGGTTTCTGATTCGGCCAATGAAATGCAGGCCAGTGCTGTTCAGATGGCTGATGGGGCCGAAAGAGTGGCCATACAGGCCACAACAGTAGCGACCGCCAGTGAAGAAATGTCTGCCACATCCGGTGATATTGCCCAGAACTGCCAGATGGCAGCGGAAAGCGCCCAGCGGGCCAATCAGGCTGCCCAGCACGGCGCCTCAGTTGTTGAAAAATCGATTGAGGTTATGCAGCGCATAGCGGAACGTGTTCAGTCTTCGGCCACAACCGTTGATACGCTTGGAAAAAGGTCTGATGAAATTGGGGCGATTGTTGGAACAATTGAGGATATAGCCGATCAGACCAACCTGCTGGCGCTGAATGCCGCCATTGAGGCCGCCCGTGCCGGTGAACAGGGTCGCGGCTTTGCCGTTGTTGCCGATGAGGTCCGCGCACTGGCCGAACGAACCACCAAAGCCACTCGCGAAATCGGCCTGATGATCAAGGCTATCCAGCAGGAAACCCGATCGGCAGTGTCTGCCATGGAAGAGGGGGTTTCGGAGGTGGAGCAGGGCACAGCCGAGGCTGCCCGTTCCGGCGAGGCACTGCGTAAAATTCAGGACGAAATTAATGATGTTAATATGCAGGTACAGCAGATAGCAACTGCGGCTGAAGAACAGACCGCCACTACCAGCGAGATCAGCAGCAATATTCATCAAATTACGGATGTTGCCCAGAACTCTGTTGACGGCGCCAGGAAAACCTCCAATGCCGCCCAGCATCTTAGCCGGCTGGCGGCAGAGCTGGAACGGCTGGTCAGCCAATTCAAACTCTCTGAAAATGCCAAGTTGATCAGCTGGAGTAATAGTTACAGTGTTAAAGTAAAACCTATGGACGATGAACATATTCGCTTGATTGATATCATAAATAAACTTTACAGCTCAATGCGTTCTGGCGGCAGTAAAGATACGATTGGATCTATCTTAAATGAACTCGTTGATTACACCAAAACCCACTTTGCCCACGAGGAAAAGTTAATGCAGCAGTGCAATTACTCAGGCTATGATGAACAGAAGAGTGCACATGTTGCGCTTGTAAAACAGCTGGTGGAAATTCAGGAAAAATATGCTGCCGGTACAGCTTTAGGTCAGGAAATTATGAGCTTTTTAAAAAATTGGTTGATCAAGCATATTCAAGGTTTGGACAAAAAGTATGCTCCGGAAATGCATAAGAAGGGAATCAAATAGGTAAAAAATGAAATGCTGAATGGAAATGGCCGGTCTGCTTGTTGCGGACCGGCCATTTGTTTGTATGAGGTTTTACCTGCTGATCTCCAGGAAGTTCTGCAAAATCTGCATACCGCCCTCGGTCAGGATTGATTCGGGGTGGAACTGTACGCCCCAGATCGGCAGCTGTTTGTGTCGCAGTCCCATGATTTCACCATTTTCTACCCAGGCTGTAACCTCAAGGCAGTCCGGCAGGGTCGGACGGTCAACGATCAGAGAATGATAACGAGTTGCCTGGAACGGGTTGGGAAGGCCTTTGAAAATCTCCCTGTCATCGTGATTAATAGGTGAGGTTTTGCCATGCATCAGAGAAACGCTGCGAACCACGTTGCCGCCAAAAGCAGCGCCGATAGCCTGATGTCCAAGGCAGACACCAAGAATCGGCAGCTTCCCGGCAAAATATTTGATGGCGTTTACGGAAATGCCCGCCTCTTCCGGTGAACAGGGACCGGGTGAAATTACAAGCCGTTCAGGCTTTAATGCCTCGATCTCTTCCAAAGTGATTTTGTCATTGCGGTAAACGCGGACATCCTCACCCAACTGGCCGAAGTAATCCACAATGTTATAGGTAAATGAGTCGTAATTATCGATCATCAGCAGCATTATTCGATTCCTCCGGCGGCGATTTCCAGCGAACGTCTGGCAGACATGGCCTTATTGACTGATTCATGCCATTCGGCTGACGGATCCGAGTCGGCAACTATGCCGGCCCCGGCCTGCAGGTGCACTTTGCCATCTTTGAAAACCAGGGTTCTGATGGTAATGCACAGGTCCATATTTCCGGAAAAGGAAAAATAACCAACCGCTCCGCCGTATAGCTCACGCTTCATCGGCTCAAGTTCGTCAATGATCTGCATGGCCCTGATTTTAGGGGCTCCGGAAAGCGTCCCGGCCGGGAAGGTGGCTTTGACCAGATCAAAGGCGTCGCAGTCTGGTTTCAGCTGACCCTGCACATTGGAAACAATATGCATGACATGGGAGTAACGCTCGATCACCATCAGTTCCGAAACTTTAACTGAGCCGGTTTCGCAGACTCTTCCCAGGTCGTTGCGTCCCAGGTCAACCAGCATTACATGCTCGGCACACTCTTTGGGGTCGGCCAGCAATTCTTCAGCCAGACGCTGGTCTTCTGCCAAAGTGGCGCCCCTGTGACGGGTTCCGGCTATGGGGCGGAGTTCCACCAATTGACCTTCTTTTCGTACCATGACTTCCGGAGACGCTCCGGCAATGACAGTGTCATCCAGACGAAGGAAAAACATGTATGGCGAAGGGCTGGTGGTTCGCATGACACGGTAGATATCGAAAGGGTCCGATGAGTATTCACCGCTGAACCGTTGGGAAACAACAACCTGGATTACATCGCCTGAGCGGACGTATTCCTTTGATTTAACTACTGAATCTTCAAACTCTTTTCTGGTCAGGTTTGAACTGAGTTCCAGCTTTTTTTTCGACGCTGGCACGGAAACGATTGCAAGCGGTTGGCGCAGTTTGGCAATCATGGCATCTATGTTCGCAATAGCCTGGTTGTAGGCCGTTTCCGGGCAGACGCCAGCTTTGAGATGAGCATTGGATACAACTTTAATTTTCTGACTCATGGTGTCAAAAATGACAATCGTATCGGTAATCAAAAAATATGATTCATAGGCGTCAATGACAGCCGGTTTTTCTGATGGCAGCCGTTCGAAGTGACGTACCATGTCGTAACACATGTAGCCGACAGCGCCGCCGAAGAAGCGGGGCAGTCCCTCTACTTCAACCGGAGTAAACTCTTTCAGGATCAGGCGGACCGCATCCAGAGGGTTTGCGTGTTCTGCTGATGACAGTATACCATTTTCAATGGTTTCTACCGTCTTGCCCTTTGAACGGACAATCAGTGACGGACTGGAGCCGATAAAGCTGTAACGTCCCCATTTTTCACCACCTTCGATACTTTCCAGCAGAAAGGAAAAACGACCGTCATCCAGTTTTCTGAATGCGGTGACCGGCGTATCCATATCAGCCATAATTTCGCGATAGACAGGTATTAAATTGCCACTGGCTGACAATTGGAGGAATTTTGCGTAATCCGGACAGGCCATACTGACTCCAAAATGGTTGAAAATTAAAAAAATAAAGCTAACATAGGCATAGTACGGGTGTCAAGGTTGGCAGGATTTGTTATGGACTGATTGCATTATTTGGATTGTAACGTATAATTACGAATACAAATCTTTTAATTAGTGTGCTAAAGTTGCGCTATCGAATCTGTTGGGGGAGCATTCATGAAACAATCAGCCGGCAATATACTGTTGGAAAGCGATACCAATGAGCTGGAAATAGTCGAATTCAGGATTGACGAAGTTGATTGGCACGGCAATGTAATCCCCTGTTATTATGGCGTCAATGTGGCCAAGGTGCGCGAAATTATCCGTCTTCCGCAGATGTCTAAAGTTGTTAATGCAAAGCCTGGCGTTGAAGGGATGATCAAGCTGCGCGAAAAAGTGATCACGATTATCAATCTGGCAACTGTTCTTGGTAAGGATACGGGCGATATGGTCGCCGACCGTGTTGTAGTACTGGAATTTAACAACATCATGGTCGGAGTGCTGGTTCACTCCGTGTCACGTATCTACAGAATCTCATGGAAAAATGTTGAGCCACCTGCCAGGTCCGTACATAGTGAACAGGTTACCGGTCTGGTCAAGATGGATAACCGCATCATTTTGGTGCTGGACTTTGAGAAAATTGTCGGAGAGCTTTGTTCGCAAAGCGCATTGAGGCCGATTGATAATTCCGAACTGATGGACAGGGAGGTTGATGCCCACCGTTCCGAGAAAACAATAGTTGTTGCCGATGATTCACTCTTTATCCGTAACACGATGTGTTCAACATTGAGGAATGCGGGCTACGTAGTAGAAGAAGCCGAAAATGGTGCTCTGGCCTGGGAAATTATTCAGAGAAAAGTTCAAGAGTCTGTCGAAAGCGGTACTGATA
Organism: uncultured Geobacteraceae bacterium; assembly: GCA_964509295.1. Taxonomy (GTDB): domain Bacteria; phylum Desulfobacterota; class Desulfuromonadia; order Geobacterales; family Pseudopelobacteraceae; genus JBGSQR01. The sequence goes on from CAZDWS010000012.1 coordinate 83,957, forward strand.
TCAGAAAGATAATGAGTCTGCTGATAACAGATGTGGAAATGCCCCAGATGGACGGTCTTCACCTGACTTCACTGGTCAGAAAAAACGACGCCCTGAAGAATGTTCCAATAGTCATCTTTTCGTCCTTGGCTTCCGAAGACAATAAACGAAAATGGATCGGACTCGGTGCCCAGCACATTCTGACAAAACCTGACTTGCCCAATCTGGTCAAGGTTGCAGATGAACTGGCGGTTTATTAATTTTCTTGACAATAGATTAAGCGCTATGATTTAGTTGGGCACATGAAAACTTACGGCTTCTTTACAACTTATTCTTTTTACTTTTGGTTCGGCTATTATTTTAAGCCGTCTGCCCGGGTAGAGGTGTAAGTAAGGGGAAACCACCAAATTACACTCACAAAACCGGGGCAGACGGAAGTCTCCCCGGTTTTTTATTGCCGCGATTCGCGTGCAAAAGGCCGGGGGATAACCTCCGGCCTTTTGTTTTGTGAAAAAGGGAGTGCAAAATGATCATAGTAATGAAATCTGGTGCGCCAAAAAAAGATCGTGATGAAGTTGTGAAACGAATCAAGGAACTGGGCTATAAGCCGCATATTATCCATGGTGCTACCCGGGATGTAATCGGTGCCGTCGGTGACGAGCGTGGCAAGGCGGTTCTGCAGACTCTGGAATCCATGCACGGCGTGGAAAATGTTGTGCCGATCCTGCAGCCGTACAAACTGGCTTCCAAGGAAGTAAAAAAAGAATCCAGTCTGGTGAGGATCAGTGACAATGTCAGTATTGGTGGCAAACAGATCATTGTCATGGCCGGGCCATGTTCGGTGGAGAGCGAAAAACAGATAGTCGAGACAGCCATAGAGATCAAAAAGTCCGGCGCTCATATGATTCGTGGTGGCGCATTCAAGCCGCGCACCTCACCGTACTCTTTCCAGGGGCTGGAGGAAGAGGGGCTCAAATTGCTTGCCAAAGCCAGGGATATCTCAGGTCTGCCGTTTGTTACGGAGGTAATCAATCCCGAGTCTGCCGACCTGGTTGCCGAGTATTCCGATATGCTTCAGATCGGCGCCCGCAATTCCCAGAATTTTGCTTTGCTTAAGAAGGTTGGACAGTTGAAGCGGCCCGTACTGTTGAAGCGGGGCATGTCGATGACGATTCAGGAATTCCTGATGAGTGCCGAGTATATTATGAGTGAGGGTAACCAGTCGGTTATTCTCTGTGAGCGCGGCATCCGTACTTTTGAGACAGCCACCCGTAATACGCTTGATCTTTCGGCTATTCCGGTCCTGAAAGAGAAAACGCACCTGCCGATAGTGATCGATCCATCACACGGAACAGGCAATCATCACTATGTGGCTCCCATGTGTTATGCCGCCGTTGCAGCAGGTGCTGATGGTCTGATTGTGGAAGTGCATCCTGATCCGGAACATGCGTCCAGTGACGGGCCGCAGTCATTAAAGCCGGAAAAATTTGATCTGATGATGAAGAAGTTGAAACTATTTGCTGAGGCAGCAGATAGAAGCCTTTAAAGACCGCAACTTAGGATCCTGGACCAGGGGCTGCAAAACAGTTCCTGGTCTCAAATCCCAAAGACGCTCTGGGTCAGATTTTCATATTGCACAGGGCTTGTATTTGAACTAAAGTACATGAACATTTTCTTTTAATACCGTTCCGTAGATCCTTCCAAAATACTCAAATTGTTTGATAGTGTTGTAACATGCTGTATATATGCAGCATGTATTGCCAGACCATTCCTGAAAGAAAAAACAAACAATAGCTGGAGGTTGAATTAATGCATCTTGTAAAGTTTGTGTTATTCTTATGGCTGTCCGTACTGTTTTTTTCTCCTGCCAGTGCCAGGGCTGACAACACACCCTCTCTATACGAAAACACCATATCAGAAACACTCGACCTGTGGCGCGACGGGCGCTATGAGCAGCTTTTCGGGCAGCTTGCCAAACGTGGCAAAATCTCCCGTGAACATTTCATCGGCAAAATGCGTGATAGCAATATCAAGCCGGCCTGTTGCTGGCAGAAGATGGAACATTTCAAACTGCTGAATGAAAATAAAAACAGCGCTACGGTTTATGTCAAAATCGGTTTGGAAGGGATGCCGGAGCAGCCCGATTCCGTAACCCGTGAGTTCAGGTTGGTAAACGAGCATGGCGCCTGGAAAATGCAGCTGAATGATGTGATGGACCTGGCAGGAATAAGTCGGAAACAAAACAGGAAAAAATATCATAAGGTGATTCGATACCATTAAATTTCAAACCTGAATTCAGCGGAGACCGATATGGAACAGTTGAAGCAGACACCGTTAAGCTCCAGACATCGTAATATGCAGGCGCTGATGGCGCCATTTGGCGGATGGGACATGCCCATCCAGTACGAAGGGATTCTCGCTGAACATGCCTGGTGCCGTAATCAGGCCGCGCTGTTTGACATCTGCCATATGGGAGAGCTGCTGTTTGAAGGTGATCTGGAATCTGATGGGCTGGAAGGTGTCTTCACCTTTTCCGTCAAAACAATTCCGGTCGGACGATCCCGTTACGGTTTTCTGTTGAATGAAGCGGGCGGCATTATTGATGACCTGATTGTTTTCCGCCTGGCAGAAAACAGGGTCATGATTGTTGTTAACGCAGCAACCTGCGATAATGATTTTCAGGTCATCAAAGGGCGGCTAAGCGGTGGACTTTTTGAAAATATAACCGCTGAAACAGGCAAACTTGATCTGCAGGGCCCTCTTTCCCGTCAGGTTTTAACCGACCTGATCGGTTCGGAAATTACCTCCATTCCCTATTTTAAATTTATCAATATGCAGGTACTTGGTAGCGATGCGATTGTCAGTCGTACCGGTTACACCGGTGAGTTGGGGTACGAGATTTTTCTACCCGCTGCAAAAGTATGCGAATTGTGGGACTTGCTTCTGAAAGACCAGCGTGTCAAGGCGGCCGGTCTTGGCGCTCGGGATCTGCTGCGGTTGGAGGTCGGTTATTCGCTGTATGGCAGCGACATTGACGAAAACACTACGCCTCTGGAGGCCGGATTGGAGATGTTTGTAAATTTTGACAAATTTTTTGTTGGCAAACAGGCGCTGCTGGATCAGAAAGAAAAAGGTCTGGTCAGGAAAAAGATCGCTTTCAGGGTAAATGGCCGCCGAGCGCCGCGGCATGATTACGAAATCTGCAGCCACGGTAATGTGGCAGGAAATGTTACCAGCGGAGTCTTTTCTCCGTTGCTGGGTTGTGGGATTGGACTTGGATATATCAAGTTTGATCTGGCAGAAATAGGTTCAGACCTGACAGTCAGGCATGATCGTATCAGTATGGAAGCGACAATATGCGATTTGCCGTTTTTTAATAATGGATCACTCAGAGCTTAGTGTCAGTTTTTATACTTTTTTAAAGGAAAAGGAGAATTGTCAAATGTCGGCAATCTATTTCAGCAAAGACCACGAATGGATCAAAGTTGATGGAACAGTTGGCAGGGTAGGGATAACGGAACACGCCGCCCATGCCCTTGGTGATGTGACTTTTGTGGAGTTGCCCAAAACAGGCAAACAGTTCAGGCAGTTTGATGTGCTGGCCGCCATTGAGTCGGTCAAGGCCGCCAGTGATATTTATGCACCTGTTTCCGGCAAAGTAGTGGCGGTTAATAGCGCTGTAGAAAATTCTCCGGAACTGGTCAATGAAAGCCCTGAGGAATGGGCCTGGATGGCGGAAATTGCTATTGACGACCTGAATGAATTGAAGAAGCTGATGACTGCTGAGCAGTATGGGGAATACTTGAAAACATTGTAGGGGGACTATTCATGACTGACAGCCACTACTGCCCGCACACCATTGAAGAAATCAAGGAAATGCTTGCTGCTATCGGTGTTACGGATGTTGAAGATCTGTTTGCCTCGATCCCTGCCGAGTTGAGAGCCAAGACATTTAACCTGCCGCCCGGCATGTCCGAGTTTGAAACCCTGGACCGGATGCGGTTCATTGCCGGCGAAAACAGACAGGAGATGTTGCATTTTATCGGCGGCGGTTTTTATGACCATATCATACCAGCAGTAGTTGATCACCTGTCTGGTCGGGCTGAATTCTACACCGCCTATACTCCCTATCAGCCGGAATGTTCCCAGGGTACACTGCAGGCATTGTTTGAATACCAGACCGCCATTTGCCGTCTGACCGGGCTGGATGTTTCCAATGCCTCGCTCTACGACGGCGCCACCGCCTGTGCTGAAGCGGCCATGATGGCCCTGCGTGTTACCGGTCGGAACAGGATCATTCTGGATGGCTGTGTCAGCCCGTTTTCGCGTCAGGTTTTGAAAACCTATCTGTTTAATCTGGATGTGGATATCGTTGAAGTAACACCGCTGGATGGTCAACTTAATCTACAGGAACTTGCCGGACTGCTGGATGACAGCGTGGCAGCGGTGCTGGTTCAGAACCCCAACTTTTTCGGATCAGTCGGTGACTATACGGCACTAGCTGATCAGGTACATTCCGTAGAAGCTCTGCTGATCGCCTCGGTCTATCCCATTTCCCTGGGTATGCTGAAATCTCCCGGTGAAATGGGAGTTGATATCGCCGTCGGAGATGGCCAGAGTCTGGGAAATCCGCTCTCCTTCGGCGGTCCAAGCTTTGGTTTTATTGCTGCCAGAAAGACTTTTATCCGTAATATGCCGGGGCGCATCATCGGTGAAACAGTCGACAGGAATGGAAAGCGCGGTTTTGTTCTGACTTTGCAGGCCCGGGAACAGCATATAAAACGCCATAAGGCCACATCCAACATCTGCAGTAATCAGGGGCTTTGCGCACTGCGCGGCTTGGTTTTTCTGACCTCAGTCGGCAGACAGGGGCTGGCGGACCTGGCGCAGTTGAACAGGGATAAAGCCGAATATGCCAAGTCGCAGATAAGGCTGCTGCCCGGTGTGACTGTGCTGGCAACTCCAACGTTCAATGAGTTTACTGTTTTTCTTCCCAGACCGGCCAGGTTAATGGTTGCCGAACTGCTGGAACAGGGCATTGCTGCCGGTGTGCCGCTTGGAGAGTATTACAAGGGGTCGGATAATGTGCTGGTAGTAACCGTTACGGAAAAACGGAGCAGGAAAGAGATTGATACGTTTGTCAAGGCACTGGAGGTGGCACTATGCAGCTGATCTATGAAAAATCGGTCACTGGCCGTCGTGGCGTCAAGTTGCCCAAGTCGGATGTGCGAGTTGCTGCACCACTGCCAGACGGATTATTGAGAAAAGAAACAGCCAGCCTGCCGGAAGTTTCGGAAATGGATCTGGTGCGTCATTTCACCAATCTGTCCCGTCGTAACTTTTCCGTGGATACCAACTTTTACCCGCTCGGCTCCTGCACAATGAAATATAACGCCAAGGTGCTGGAAGACGTGGCAGGACTGTTCGCGCCGCTTCATCCCATGACAGCCCTTTTGCCCGGTGGGGATGAGTTCTGCCAGGGGACTCTGGGAATGCTTTTTGATCTGGGTCAGCTGCTGGCCGATATTACCGGTATGGATGAAGTGACAACACAGCCACTGGCCGGTGCCCATGGTGAGATGACCGGCATCATGCTGATTGCGGCTTATCACAAGTCAAAAGGTAATAAAAAAAGGTATGTGGTGGTGCCGGATTCATCCCATGGCACCAACCCGGCTTCGGCGGCCATGGCGGGGTACGAGATCATCACTGTACCGACCGCCGCATATGGTGATATGGATATGGACCTGTTCCGGCAGGCCATGAGTCAGGAGGTGGCGGCGGTTATGATGACTTGTCCCAATACGCTGGGACTGTTTAATCCGCATGTCAGGGAAATCTGCGATATTGCCCATGCTCATGATGCACTGGTTTATTATGACGGGGCCAATCTGAATGCCATCATGGGCAAGGTCAAGCCTGGTGAACTCGGTTTTGATGTTGTGCATCTTAATCTGCACAAGACTTTCGGCACACCACACGGGGGCGGAGGTCCGGGTGCCGGGCCGGTGGGGGTTAAGAAGGAGTTGATTCCGTTCCTGCCGCAACCAAGAATTGTCATGGATGATGAGGGTCTGTTCCGGCTTGAAAAATACAGCCGGCATTCCATCGGGAGGACAGCCAACTTCTTCGGCAATTTCGGAGTCATGGTCAAGGCATACGCCTATATTATCATGCTGGGGCGTGAGGGGTTGATTCAGGTGTCGGAACAGGCAGTGCTGAATGCCAATTACATCAAGGAAAAGTTAAAACCGTACTATGACCTGCCCTATGACATGACCTGCATGCACGAGTGTGTCTTCTCTGCCTCCAGGCAGTTGGAACATGGCGTGCATGCCATCGACATAGCCAAGTTTCTGATCGATCGGGGCTATCATCCGCCAACGGTATATTTTCCGCTGATCGTCAAAGATGCCATCATGATTGAGCCGACTGAGACCGAGAGCAAGGCCACTTTGGATGCCTTTATTGAGGTCATGATTGAAGCGGCCAGGACCGCAGAGAGCAATCCTCAGGCTATGTTTGATGCGCCGTTGACCACTCCTGTGTCTCGGTTAGATGAAACTAAGGCGGCCAGGGAGCAGAACGTCTGCTGTCAGTGGTGAGTTTGACCGCTTAATGTAATTGTCAGGAGTTTTAAGGCAAGGGGCACTTCTCCGGGAATCGGGAGGGTGCCCCTTTTTGTCCTTGGCTTAAATGCTATGAGGGAGGTTGTTGGTGCAACTGCTTACTTGATGACTCCGCAGACAATCCGTGCACCTCCACCACCTAACGGTGCCGGGTGATCGGAGTGATTGTCACCGCCAGCATGTATCATCAGTGAACGCCCTGCAAGGTCGGCTGCTTTCAGGCGTGGTGCAAGCACCGGTTGCATCGCATTGCCTGCTTCATCCACGTAGAGTGCCGGCAGATCACCCAGATGCCCTTCACCCCAGGGTGTGCCGTGGCGCCCGGATTTGGTTGGATCATAGTGACCGCCGGCTGCAAGGGCCGGAACCATGGCGCCATCCTTTTCTTGCGGGGCACAGCTCGGGTTCTGGTGCAGGTGGAAGCCATGCAGTCCGGGTGGCAAACCTTTCAGCGACGGGGTGAATACGAGCCCGTATTTTGTTTCAGTAACGGAAACAAGTCCAACAGCAGGGCCTATGCCCTTGTCATCAACCAGATTCAGCGCAACAATTACTTCGGCGCGCGCGTTGATGCTGTAAAACAGTATGCAGAGTGCCATAATGATTGTTCTCATAAGATCTCCTTTTATGCAGACAGCAATTTGGGCTGATTCAGGTTTCAGCCAATTGTGCATTCTTTCAGAAGCCGAATGTGAGCTATTCAAAAGTATATCTCTGACTTTTATCAATACAAGTCCGTTTGAGATGTTGCGATATTATTATGTTTGTTTCGTGGCGTTCAGTTTGTCGCCTCTTGTCATTGGGCCTGAACTCCGCCAAAACAAAGGTATTTCACTTCCAGAAACTCCTTGATACCGTATTTGGACCCTTCACGGCCAATGTCTGATTCCTTGATGCCGCCGAAATGGGCTGTTTCGGTGGAAATCAGGCCGGTATTGGCCTCTTCTATTGCCAGGCGGGTTTCATTGGCACCCATCCTGGGGATTGTGCCGATTATCTGGTTGGTTGCAGGATTGGTTACATTGATAACAGCACCGGAGTCGGCATCAAGCCATTGACCGTTGAGCTAACAGGATTGTTTCAGCAGGGTGGGGTCTTTTAGCTTGAACATGCAGGAGTGCTCCCGAAAACCGAGTTAGTCTTAAATTGCAGCAGAATGGTCAATTTAGCATAAAGATCGGACTGTTACTGTATGAAGGTGTTATTGATATTTTCAAATACAGTATCGCTATGCATGGAAATTCCGGGCCGACCACTGACGTACCAGGAACCGCCGCTGTTATACCTCAGCACAGAGTTCTCAATATGCAGAGTGCCGGTATGGTCGTTGGTGACGAAAAAGATGGCTGAGCCATAGGCGTTAACCTGATTGTTTTCCATAATTGTCCCATACAGGGCCAATGTCATGGTGTTGCCGTCGTTGTAGATAGCACCGCCGCTGCCTCCCCCCGGAGTACCGGCGCTGGCAGGGTTGCCGCCATTGCCGATGGCCCTGTTGTATGAAAACAGGCTGTTGTAGATCGACCAGGAAACTCCGATACTGCTGATCGCCCCGCCATTTGCCCCCACATTACCGTAGCCGGTCGCACCTCCGAAAGTGCTTTGGACAACATAAACCGGCAGCCCGTTATGCTGACTGAAAACTCGGATTGCACCACCACCCACATCCGGCCCCAGACTGGCGCACACGTTATTGAAAAAACGGCTGTTGACCACCTTGAACCTGCCGCCACGCACCCAGATTGCCCCGCCGCCGTCATAAGTTGATTCAGTACTGGAGTTGCCATCGATAAAGGTCAGATTCTGGACGGTCAGGGTCGGTTGAGCCTGATTATCACAATGGCTCGTAGTCCAGACCTGGTTCTGATCGCAGGTATTCATGTATAGGATGCGTGTGGCACCACCGCCACTGAGGGTGATCAAACCACCGCCATCAATGACCACATCCGGTTTATTGTTGAATACCTTGGCCGGTCGGTTCAGGGTTATGGTGAGAGGGTTGGAGCCGCAATTGAATCTGATCTTGCCACCTGCAGCCACCGCCTGAATAAAAGCGTCTGCCGTGCAGCTGGCAGGCGTTCCGGAGCCGACAATGCGGTCAACTGTTGATGTGTCAACAGCTGCGGCCTCTACAGGCACAGTGTAATTCCCTGTCGGATTTCCGGCCTGAACTCCGTTTTGAGGATTGGTATTCGGGTTAACCGGTGCTGGCGTACCTGCCTCACTGCCGCCTCCACCGCAAGCAGGGCAGAACAGTGCACATAGCAGTGCAAACTTTTTGATATATGTTTTCATGGGGATTATCCTTACGATTGTAAGGGATTCACGGTTTTGGAGGTGGCGTCGTCAGCTGTATATAGCACAGGTTTGTAATGTTGAATAGAGCAAGTTTAGGGTGGCCAGGAATCACCGGCCGTTATAGCATGCATGCTTCAGTAGCTGCCATTGCGGATAAAACGCACAATACCTTCAATAACCTTTTAATGAAACCATGGGGCCGTCGCCCTTCACAAGCAGCAATATCTCGGGGCTATATGTACCTGGACCGCCGGCAATAGTTTTGATTCGATATCAACTTGTTAACTTTGTAACAATGGTTGTAATCATAACCGTATATGCTAATCTTTGATGTTGTAATTCATAAATATCATCCGTACAGATTAACCTTTGAGGGTGCATGCATAACATCAAATACATTAAATGTCTCATATTAATAGCTGTGCTGCAACTTTTGAACGGTTGTCTGGCAACCCTTCCGGAAATTGCGGAGCCATCTGCCGGTTCCTATCGTGTAGCCACAAGTATATCCTACAATCTGTTTGATCGCACATTTCTCTTGCATGTTCCCCCCAATTATAATTCCAAAACACCATTGCCGCTGGTTGTGGTTCTCCATGGTGCTTTCAGCACAGGTAGTCAAACCGAGAGCGAAACTGGTTTCAGCACATTAGCAGATAGGGAACGGTTTTTGGTTGCGTATCCCGAGGGGATTGGATTGTTTGGACTTTTTCAACACTGGAATGCCGGGCATTGCTGCGGTAAGGCAGCCGGCAGTCGGGTTGATGACGTCAGTTTTGTTGCAGAAGTAATTAGCACAGTCCGTCAGAGGCTTGCGGTTGACCGTACCCGGATCTACATGGCCGGTATGTCTAACGGCGGGATGTTGACCTATCGCTTCGCCACGGAACTAACCAGTGATCTGGCTGCCGCAGCAGTTGTCAGCGCTGCTATCGGCAGTACCGTAGGTGATGGTGTAGGGGCGTGGCGCCAGCAAAAGCCGGGTAGTGCTTTTCCAATCATAGGTTTTCACGGTCTTGCCGATGAAACAATCCCGTTCAATGCGGTTCCAGTTCCCGACATGAATGGAAAACGTTTGTTTCTGCCTGTAATTGATGCAATTGAGTTCTGGCAAAAATCGAATGGCTGTGAATCAACTCCATCAACATCAATCAACTACAATGGAGCAGTAAAACACCTGGCATGGAAAAAATGTCAAGAGGGGAGTTCATTGGAGTTTGTCCTGCTAGAAGGGTGGGGACATCAATGGCCCGCTCCGTTTTTCACCAGCCAGCTTGCTGCGGATCATCCCCTGCGGGGATTCGATGCTACGAAGCAGATATGGGAATTTTTCTCACGATATCAACGTTCCGGGCTTTAATATCTATTTCCTCTTGCGGCCACCGGGTCGGACCATGACCTGCCTGCTCAGTTTTGTCAGGCGTCCATGGGCCTTGTTGGAATATTTGCGGTTTGTTCACTTGTTGAATTTTTTAGACGCGACCCCTCTGTGCTTCTATAATGGATAGTTTTCAGAGCGTCTCCTTTAAAAATGAGGAAAACACCCGGTTCGACAGAAGCATGCCGCGCAGTGTCAGGCTGATGTGCTTATTTTCAAGTTTCAACAGGCCCTGTTGAAGCATCTGGTTCAGCTCTTTTCCGAATATGGTTTCAAGATCTACACAGAATTTATCTTTAAAATCTTCGCCCGTCACACCATCCGACATGCGCAACCCCAGAAACATAAATTCCGCCATGGCGTCATCCATGTTTAGTTGATGCCGATCCTGATTGGACAGCTTACCTTTGCTGATGTCCTTGCAATACTGATCTATATCGGCATTATTGCCGAATCTGATGCCGTATTCTCCACAACTGAGGAATGAGTGCGCTCCGGCACCCAGCCCCAGATAGCCATCCCGCTGCCAGTAGCCGCTATTATGCTGTGATCGGTAGCCGGGACGGGCATAATTGGCTATCTCGTAATGTTCGTAGCCGGCAGTGGCCAGAATACTGTCAGCTGCTTCGTACATGTCAGCCGAACTATCTTCATCCGGCAGCTGGTTTTCGTCGTGGTAGCGTGAGGCAAATGGGGTGTCTTCTTCAACGGTCAGGCCGTAGATGGAGAGATGTTCCGGGGCCAGCTCAATGGCCTGTTGCAATTCATTTTGCCACATGGTCATGTTCTGGCCCGGCAGGGAGTGGATCAGGTCGATGCCGATGTTGTCAAAACCGGCGCTTCTGGCGGCTGCAAAGGCTTCTTTTGTTTGGTCTGAAGAATGAATGCGTCCCAGCAGTTCCAGCATGTTTGCATCAAATGATTGGACACCAATGGAAAGCCGGTTGATTCCGGCCTGTCGAAAACCGATTAGCAGGTTAGCGTCAACGGTTCCCGGATTAACCTCCATAGTGATTTCTGCATTGTTTGCAATACCGAACAGGCTTTCAGCCTGTTGCAACAGTTGGCTGATCTGTTGCGGAGTCAGCAGGGAAGGTGTGCCGCCGCCCAGGTAGATTGATTTCAATTGTTTTGAAGCGGTGTACTGCCCTGTTGCCAGCTGCATTTCCTGCAGCAGGGTATCCACATAGCTGCTGATGTCCCCGGGAGAGGCCTGTTTTGATACAAATGCGCAGTATGGGCATTTGCGAAGGCAGAACGGGATATGTAGGTATAGTCTTGTAAACATATATGGATTGCAATTTTAGACGGAATCAGTACAATGTGTCCACTACTTTAGCGGCTCAGGAGCAACCAATGAAACGCGCAGTTATTATTATTGCTGCATTTATAGCTGTAACACTGCTGACCGTTGCCGCCCAGGCGGCCAGCAACGGCGAACAGCTTTTTAAACAGAAATGTACCATGTGTCATATTGTTAGTGGTAAGGGGGGGCAGATCGGTCCTGATATGACGACGGTTTCCGGACGTATGGCCGAGAAGGATGTGAGAGAAAAACTGGAAAAACCGAAAAACAGTAATCCCACTTCATCCATGCCTTCATTCAAGACTCTTCCAAAGGCGGATATGGATGCCCTGATGGGGTATCTGAGGACTTTGAAATAGGGAATCTTTTTATAGGGCCTGCCTCAAAGCAGGCCCTTCAAGTTTAATGAGATATCTAATTTCAATTTCAGATCAAGGATGATAGGGCCTTGATATGGAATTGGAATAAATGCAGTACGGGGGCCTATGCGACTAAAAGAAGATCAGATTAAACGTCTGGCAGAAAAGGTTTACAGCGACCTGGTTGCGGATAGCCTGGTTGTGCCACGTCGTGACAGCAAGGCTGCGGTTGACGGTATTGTCAAGTCGATCATACTTGATATGAATCGCGAACAGACTCTGGAACGCGATGCCGAAAAGATGCTGGACGAGACGATAGCGGCCATGGGGCGTGGGGCTGCTGATATAGATCGCCGCAAGATGTTGAGGATGATCAAGGAAAAACTGGCCAAGGATCGTAAGATAGTTTTATAGGAGATACCGCATGTCGCTATCCGAAGACCGCATATCCAATCTGGCCCATGAAATAATCGAGCGTTTGTGGCGTGATGATCTGGTGGATGTTACAGATGAGGGGCGCGCCCTGAATCGGGTTAAACAATCTTTGAACGCCTATTTCAGCGTGATTGAGGAAATTGATGATACTGTCCGGTCCAAGCTGAAGAACCGGGCACCGGGAAGCCGTGACTGGGAAGACCTGTATAAGAAGTTTTATCAGGAGGAGCTGGTGCGGCGCAAGCTGTAAAAGGTTGACCGGTATGTTTGCTTGCCCTGGGTAATGATCAGAGAGGAGAATGGCCATGATGGATCAAGAGCTTACAGCCCAACTGAAGAAGGTCCTTACTTCAATTGAACAGCTCATGCCAAAGCCGGTTCCGGTTATTGACTGGAGCGTTACCCACGCGGCTAACTGGCATCGCCATTCTTTCTCCGGCTTTCTCGATCCATTGGCAAAAGTAGAGTGTATTGCGCTGGAAGACCTGCTGGGAATTGACAGCCAGAAAAGTGTGGTAATAGAGAATACACTTCAGTTTTTGGGCGGGCTGCCATCCAACAACATTCTGCTGTGGGGAACGCGGGGAACCGGCAAATCATCTCTAGTGCGTGCAGTTCTGAACAGGTATTCGGCTGAAGGACTCAGGGTTATTCAGGTGGATAAGGATGACCTGGTACACCTGCCTGACATGCTGGATAAAATCAAAGATGAGCCTTATCGTTTCATTATTTTTTCCGATGATGTCTCATTTGAAACCGGTGATTCCAGTTATAAAATGCTGAAAAGCACCCTGGACGGTTCCGTGTATGCCGCGCCTGAAAACGCTCTGATCTATATTACCTCCAACCGTCGTCATCTCTTGCCGGAATATGAATCGGACAATCGCGGGGCGACGATGTATAACAATGAAATCCACCATGGCGAGGCGGTGGAAGAGAAAATCTCCCTGTCCGGGCGTTTCGGTCTGTGGGTTGGTTTCCATCCATTTACCCAGGAACAGTACCTGGTTGTGGCGCAGCAATGGGTTGGCAAGCTATGTGAACGTATGGGGCTTGACTCTTTTTGGGATGAAGAGGGGCGTGAGGCGGCCATATTCTGGTCCCGGCAGAAAGGCGACAACAGCGGCAGAATTGCCTGCCAGTTTGCCAATCACTGGGTCGGCAAAAGGATGCTGGCAGACCGCAGCTAGCTTTTATTTTAAATCAATCGATTAAATTATAACAGAACGGGTCCTGGGCCGCCGCTCAGGACCCGTTTTTCCGCGAAAGGCAGATGTATGTTTCAACTTAACCGCAAATCCATATCCATGGCCCTGGCAGGTGTGTCACTGTTTGCCATTGCAGCTCATTCAGCAGGTTCAAATGATCTCTTTTCAAGAGCAGTAGCCCAGTTTCGTGAGAAGTCGTATACGGATAGTTTTACTCTGGCCCAGAAGTCATCTGAATCAAGCCAGCGTACTTTTTTGATGGGAGTCAGCGCATTTCGCTCCGGTAAATATGAAGCGGCTCTGCCGTTATTGGTCGAGGCGGAGCAAAAACTTCCCTTGCTGGGTGATTATGCCGCATTATATCAGGCGGAATCACTGTTGAAGTTGAAAAATTATGTGGAAGCTGCAGCCAAGGCCTCTTCGGTTGGCAAAAACTATCCGTCATCCCTGCTGGTCAGGCGTGCTGATAAGCTGTTTGTTGATATTTTTATTGCTGCCGGTGACTATAAAGGGGCATTGGCGGTCTGCCAGAAGTTCGTGGAGAAGTATCCATCCGGGGCCGATTCTGTCGATGTGCTGTTCCATACGGCCCGCAGCCGTGAAGAGACCGGAGACAGTAGCGGAGCGGCGCTGGTTTACCGCAGCATTTGGCTGAACAATCCGGCGTCTGTTCAGGCCAAACGTTCCGGTGAACGGTTGAAGGAACTTGAGAAGGCCGGAATCAAGGTCGCCGGATATACTGCCGAAGAGTTGATTCGCCGCGCATCAACTCTTTATTCGCAAAACGAGTTTTCACAATCGTTACAGGTTCTACAGTCAATTTCCCCGGATGGCCAGCCTGCTTCTGTAGTTGCCAGAATTGACCTGCGTACCGGCATGGCTCAGTTCAAATTGCGCAATTGGAAAGCGGCAGAAAAGTCACTGTCTAAAGCAGCTGCCGGTACACAACCTGCTATTCAGGCTGAAGCCCGCTTCTGGCAGGCCAAATCGCTGGATCGACAGGATCTGGATGAACCGGCTTTTGCTATTTTTATGGGATTGGTGTCTGAAGGAAGGAAGCAGTCATTTGCCGATGACGCGCTATTGGAAGCAGCTGCAATTCGAAAAGGGATGGGGCGTTATCTGGAAGCAGCTAAACTTTATGAACAGGTTGCAACCAGTTTTCCCGGTTCAAAGCTGATTACAAAAGCGTCTTGGGAGGGTGCCTGGTGCCGTTATCTTGCAGGTGATTTCGCTGTTTCAGCAGAATCATTCAGGGGGCTTACCAGGGATGAGACAGCCAGGGAAAAAGCTCTGTACTGGTATGCCCGATCTCTGGAAAACAGTGGCTATGCGGAAGCGGTCAATATATTCAACATGGTGCTGGAAGAATACCCTTCCGGGTTCTACGCCATCTGGTATCGGGAAAGCCGGGGGATCAAAGACAGCCGTGAGCAGATCGGAAACCGTGAATTGTTGATAGATGGCCAGCTGCCTCCAACTTTTGATAAGGCACGGTTGCTGGCTGCCATGGGAATGCTGGAAGAGGCAAGGAGCGAAATGGCTGCTGCACGTAAAAAAGCCGGTGACAAGAAAACACTCTTCCCTGGTTTGGCTAAGCAGTATCTGGAAATGGCCGATTATAGTTCGGCCATAAATCTGTTTCTCCAGAACCGGCCGGTAAAATGGGATACGGCCTCGCTTCCTCTCTGGACGGCCGGATATCCGATGCCATACAGGGCCCTGGTTACTAAATACGCTGGTGCTAACAATCTGTCCGAGGGGCTGATGCATGCCCTGATGCGGGCAGAAAGCAGTTTCTCTCCTGCCGTCAAATCTCCGGTGGGTGCTGTCGGGCTGATGCAGTTGATGCCAGCCACGGCCAAGGAAACTTCACGGGAAAAGGGCAAGTTTGATGTCAGTCGTCTGGTTGTTCCGGAGTATAACATCAAGCTCGGCACCAAACATTTCCGCGATCTGATGAAGAGTTACGATAATGACGTGACCTATTCACTGGCTGCTTATAATGCCGGATCCAGGGCGGTTGAACGTTGGAGAAAGAATATGAAGGGGTTGAAGAAGGATGAGTTTATTGAAAATATCCCCTATCAGGAAACGCGCGACTATGTGAAAAAAATTCACGCCTCGGCAGTTATTTACAGGCAGTTGTACGGTTTACGATAGAGGACAGTACTTGTTATTTTGAATTAAAGGCCACTGGTATCAGCTACCAGCGGCCTTTTTTGTATATTGAAGTCTTGCTCAGTAAAGATTAAGGCTTTTGTTTCTCATTTTTATCTTCTGTTGAATCAGTTTTTTTAGTACCTCGGTCCCCGAGGTCACAGGAGTCGGACATTCAGGTACGGACCCCGAAAGCAGGTAGTATGTATTTTTGTAGTACAAACCAGGCGGCGACAATTGCAACCAGAATCATTATCTCATTCATTTTATCCCCCTTTGAAATACGTATTATTCAACTAACATAATATAGTAAAATTTATATGTCAATACGGGTTTTTCTAAAGAATAATTTTGCATATACTAACAGGATATAATGTAGTCTATGATACACTAAGAGCATGTCAAGTGCTTATAAAGTTATTATAATTTCAATAATCAGGTCATAGCCGGGAGGGCACTTGAACGAACTTACCATACACCCTGAAGGTGAATTACTTCTTCGTACCTCTCCAATGCCTAGCGACACTAATGCAAATGGAGATATCTTTGGCGGCTGGATCATGTCTCAGATGGATATTGCCGGTGGCATGATGGCAATTGAAATTACAGGCGGACGGGCAGTTACAATTGCCGTGGATGCAATGAAGTTCATCAAGCCGGTAAAAACCGGAGATGTGGTCTGTTGCTATGGCAAGGTCAGGAAAATTGGAAATACATCAGTTACCATCAGGTTGGAAGTCTGGGTTAAGCCCGGATTCAAGGAAACCAGGATCGAGCGTGACAGTGTCTTTTGCAAGGTTACGGAAGCTGCCTATACCTATGTGGCTGTTGATCATGAAGGAAATAAACGCCTGATTCCAAAATAAACTACAATAGAGGTTTTTAGCCTTCATTCAGATTACTGGATCACCGGAGTCGTGCTGCTGGTTGACAGGCCCATCAGGTTGAAGCTG
The DNA here is from genome assembly GCA_964509295.1 of uncultured Geobacteraceae bacterium. Taxonomy (GTDB): domain Bacteria; phylum Desulfobacterota; class Desulfuromonadia; order Geobacterales; family Pseudopelobacteraceae; genus JBGSQR01. The sequence continues at coordinate 100,662 of CAZDWS010000012.1, forward strand.
AATGTGAAGGACGGGTTGCCGGCCCGGTCATGAAAGGCCGCTATGATGCTCCAGCATTGATGACGGTATTCGGTGCTGTAGACAGTTTCCAGAAAACCGCCTTTGTCGAATGAGTAACGGGTCATGTAGCCGAATGTCCAGGGCTTGAACATTTTGGTTGAAAGGCGGGCCTGCATATATTCGATCTGGTTGGCAGGAATGAGGCTGTTGCGGCTCATGCTGTAGCTGACAGCGGCAGTATTGCCATCCGGATCGCTGTATTCGATGCCGGGTGAAGCACTGGAGATGCGATTGTCATAAACATTGTATCTGGCATCAAAAGTCAGGCTGGTTCGTGGATTAAACCAGGTCTCTGTTTCCAGCATGATATCACTCATGGGGCGATTAGTTTCCACCAGGGAGAGCAGGTCGCGCCGGGTGCCATTGAAGCTGTAACCCTGTGTAAGCTTCATGCGGGACAGGTTGCGATATTCAACTGTGTCATTTTTCTGGAATTTACCGCCAAGATGGCTGGTCAGACCGTAGTAGATTACATTCTGGTGAAGCAGGCGGTCGTTATAGTCATAAAACGGAAGCCGTGATTGATCACGATCCGGTGCATAGCGGTATGAGATCTCCGGCACTATTTCATGGCGCAGTTTCTTTAAATTACCTCCACCCAACTCGTAAACCTTGCTGAGAGAAGTGGAAATCCTGGCTCCGGTTTCAGGCTGCGTGAAGCCGTCATTCTGGTTGATAGTGTTTGCAGAACCATTTTTAGTTGTATTGTAGCCTAGCATGTGCAGCCCGGCATATGCTGAAAAATTTACATATCCGGCTTTTCCTGTAATCAGTGTCAGACGTGGAAACGTATCCAGTCGCTGTCCGGTTGTCCCATTTTCCCGATAAAAATTAGTGGCAACTGCGTCCAGGTCAAAATACAGAGGTGTTGCAAATACCTGCTGGCGCACTGCGGCCAGGCCGATATCCGGTAAGGTCTGCAGTGTGTTGCTATTGCTGGCGGCATAATAGTTCTGCGTGTAGCGCAGGTTGCTGGTAAAGGCGTAGTGTTGCCAGGTTTTCAGAAAATTGACCGTGCTGACATCGGATTGGCGGTTATAATCACCAATCTTAAGAGAATAGTCGCTGATAAATGTTCGGTCTGATGTGATGTTGATTGCCGAGCGAAGATTCATGTCAGAGGAGAAAATTTCCTTGTGGTTTTCTACAAACTGTCCTCGCCAGTTGCTGGTCAAGGCATCGTAAATGATGTAGCCGCCGACTGTTCCCTCACTGCCGCGTTTGCGGATATAGCGGTAGTTGGCTCCCAGGCCCATTCCACGTTTAGTGAGTATGTCAAAATCGATGGTAATGTCCTGATTCGGAGCAATGACAAGATAAAGCGGGATGTCCAGCTGGAATCCACGGGATTTTGCATAGCCCAATCTGGGAGGCAGCAGTCCGCTTTTTTTGTCTTTTACAACCGGGAAGGCGATCCAGGGCAGATAAAGTACCGGAACATCCTTGACGTAGAATATGATATTTCGACCTGTTGCATAACCCAACAGATTCACATTCAGTTTCTCTGCACCGAACTTCCAGCTGGGATCAGGCAGTTCGCAGGTGGTCAGCTCGTTTTCGGACATTGACAGATGCAGTTCATCTTCACGGATGATTTTTTTGCTGGTAATTGTTGCATTTGACTGGGGAATTATAAGGGTGCCGTTATCTATTTCACCACGTCCGCTCTGGATATCCAGAGTGGCGGACTCTCCGCGCAGTGTTTCTTCGCCTTTACTTATGGTTAGTTTGCCGGTGGCCTTCAGCATGCCGGTTGCACGATTGTAAGTCGCTTTATCGGCCGTCATTGTCATTCCGGAATAAACAATTATGACGTTGCCGGTGGCTATAACAGTCTGATCAGCCTGGTTCTGGAACATTTCGTCAGCTTTGATGATTACATCTTGCGTGGAGGCATTTCCGCCTTCAGCATGGGCATTAATCGCCGACAGCAAGGTCAGGCAGATCAAAATTATGAGGTTTGAAATTTTAGATTTTATCTGCACGGTAATTCTAGCCCCGAATTCCTTTGAATTGTTTTCCATCCAGCCCGGCTTTTGCTTCTCCGACGGTGAATAGTGAGCCGCAAACAAGGATCAGATCATCAATATCTGCCTCACTTTTTGCAACTGAAATTCCGTTGGCGACACTTCCGCAAGAAATGGATTCCATACCCAGCTCAGTTGTAAGTTCTGCAAGTTTTTTATCATCCATGGCGCGATCAATATCAGGCGAGACACAGTAGGCCTTGCTGACAATTCCGGCCAGTGGCGTAAGGATTGCACCGGCATCCTTGTCTGCCATAATGCCTGTGACCAGCAAAATCCGATTGAAGCTGTAACTGCCAAGAGCTTTCGCCAGAGCCTCTGCACCTGCTGGGTTATGCGCCCCGTCAAGCAGAAGTCGAGGCTGGCCCGGTATCAGTTCCATTCTGCCAGGCCAATAAGCATTGGCAAGTCCTGACCGCATTGTTTCCTGGTTAATTCTGAAGCCCATGTTTGAAAGTGTTTCTGCTGCCGCCAGTGCCAGAGCGGCATTTACCGACTGATAGCTGCCATTAATGCCGGGCACAAGGTCAGTCAGTGTGAGATTAAATCCATTGTAATCAAGCAAACCATGGTTGTTCCAGTGGGCTGTAAAGTCTGTTTCAGCTAGATACAATGGTGAGTTGGCTGAGGAACAGTTGCTGGCGATTATTGACTGAACCTGGTCAGGTTGCAGGGCCGATATTATCGGAGTAGTCGGTTCAGCAATGGCTGATTTTTCTCTGGCAATCTCCTCGATGGTTTTTCCCAGGTAATCGCAATGGTCCAGTGAGATCGGTGTGATCAGGGTCATTATGCCGGGGAAGGCTGCGGTTGCATCGGAACGTCCGCCCATGCCGGCTTCCATAACGGCTATCTCAACACGCTCTTCTGCGAAACAAAGGGCGCCCAAGGCTGTCACTATCTCAAAGAAAGTGGATTCTTCCGGTGCAATTGCAAGCACGCTTTCCAGTAGAACTGCCAGTCTGCCAGATTCAATTTCAGTGTTGTCGATGCGAAATCGTTCATTGAAATTAACCAGATGAGGTGAGGTGAACAGGGCGGTGCGATAGCCACTGTTTGTCAGTATGCTGGAAAGAAATGCCGACGTAGATCCTTTGCCGTTGGTTCCCGCAACATGAATGGAAACAAAGGAACGCTCCGGGTTGCCCAGGCGATCAAGCAGAACTTTTATTCTGTCGATACCCGGGCGAATACCAAAGCGCCGTCTGGAGTAGAGCTTTTCAAGCATATCGGCCAGAGGCATTTCAGGCTGCTTGGCGATACAGTATTTTCAGGATTGAAGCAAGTTTCTCACGCATTTCTGTGCGTGGAATAATGGCATCGATCATGCCGTGGTCCAGCAGGTATTCGGCGCGCTGGAAACCTTCCGGCAGTTTCTGGCGGATAGTCTGCTCAATTACACGTGGACCGGCAAAGCCGATCAGGGCTTTGGGTTCGGCAATGTTGAGGTCTCCGAGCATGGCGAAACTGGCCGTAACACCGCCTGTGGTAGGATCGGTCAAAACGGAGATGAATGGCAGGCCTGCCTGTTTCAGTTTGGCCAGTGCCGCTGAGGTTTTAGCCATCTGCATCAGGGAAAGGATACTCTCCTGCATACGGGCACCGCCGGAGGCAGAGAAGATGATCACAGGCTGGTGCTTGTTGACACCACGTTCGATGCAGCGGGTCAGTTTTTCGCCGACAACACTACCCATGCTGCCGCCCATGAATGAAAAATCGAAAACCGATACCTGTACCGGAGTTTCCATAATAGTACCTTCAACGCAGACAACAGCATCCTTAGAGCCGCCCTTTGCCAGTGCGGTATCAATACGCTCCTGATAGCTCTTGGCGTCCTTGAATTCCAGGAAGTCCACGGAGGTCATTCCCGCGTCAAACTCCTGCCAGGTGCCGTTGTCCAGCAACGACTCCAGGCGGCGGGCTACGGAGATCCGATAATGGTGGCCGCACTTTGGGCAGACGCCCATGTTCTCTTCTATATCCTTGTTTAAAACTGTTGCCGAACAGCCCTGGCATTTGACCCACATGCCATCGGGTACTTTGGTTTTTTTTGTGGACTTGTCTATACCTGCTTTTTCCCTGTTGAACCAGCTCATGAGTGACCTCGTGATTAATAAGTAAAAATGCTTGGTAGCAGATATATACTGCCAAGTCAAGTTACGGCAAAAGTCGTTTTAAATAGGTTAGGAAATAGCTGCTTTCAAAGCACTGATGAAAGTACGAACTTCGGTTTTTAATTCAGCACCACTATGTTTTTCAAAAAGTTTTACAATTGCACTGCCCACAACCACGCCGTCGGCCAGAGAAGCAACACTGGCAGCCTGGTCCGGTGTTGATATGCCGAAACCGGCCACAACCGGAATTTCTATTCTGTCGCGAATGACGGCCAATTCTTTTTCAAGCGAGGTGGACACATTCTGACGAGCGCCTGTTACGCCTGCAACTGTTACATAGTAGACAAAACCCCGGCCTATTTTTGCGACAGTAGCCATGCGGTCCGCATCTGAGGTCGGGGTGAGCAGGAAAATTATGTTCAGACCATATTGGTTGGCATATCCAAGCAATTCCTTTGATTCCTCTGGCGGCATATCCACCAGCAGCAGGCCATCGACTCCGGCGTGGGCTGCGTCGCGCGCAAAACGTTCATAACCGTAGGCATGGATCGGATTCAGGTAGCCCATCAGAATAATCGGAATCTGGGAGGTTGTTCTTACCTTTTGAACTGAATCCAGTATTTTAACCAGATTAGTTCCGGCAGAAAGGGCACGTTCCGATGAAAGCTGGATAGTAGGGCCATCTGCCATTGGATCGGAAAAAGGCATGCCCAGTTCAATAATGTCTGAACCGGATTCTTCCAGCAGGAGGATCATCTCTTCGGTTGTGGTGAGATCAGGGTCGCCTGCCGTAATAAAGGTAACCAGGGCTTTGCTGTTCTGTTGTTTCAATGTTTCAAAGCATTTGGAAAGTCTGTTCATGTAATTGGTCCGTGAATATTTATTTAGATGATTTTTGGAATATCTGTGAGTTTACTAACCGCTGGGAAAAGGGTCTTCCCTCAGGATATCAATCTGTTTTGCCAGCTCTTCAGCTGACTCCTTAGTTGTTGCAACGACAGCTGCAGCTTTGATGGTAGTTTCACGCAAATCAGCTACAGTAGCTGAAAATACTTCGCTCTGTTTGTAAATATTCAATCCGGTGTTCTGCATTTCGTTGTTCAAATCGCCCAACTCTTCTGCTGCATTAGTAATAATGCAACTACGGCTAAGTTGGTCGTGTGCTTCAGAGCGTAAAACCGCAGCTGTTTCTTTGATTTGATCTGTCAAATACGTCAGCTTATCAAATAGTTCAGAATGTTCGCCTGTTGATTCTGCACCTTCTTCAATTAAATTAACAAGGTTGTTGATTTCTTCCCTGATGGCATGGCTTTCACCGGCTCTTATTGAAGCTGCATCGGCTATTTGCAGAATGTTTGTATTTTCTTGCCATATCTCCTTGATAACATCATCCAGAACCATGGCAGAACGTTGTGAAAGCTGCTCGCATTTAATAATGTTTGCTTCGGATTTGCAAATACTGTCAACGGTCAGGTGTGTTTCTTTCTGCATGCTATCGATTATATTAGATATCTTGATGGTGGCGTTGTTAGTGCGTTCTGACAGGTACTTAATTTCGTCGGCTACAACGGCGAAGTTATTTCCATGCTCACCGGCCTGGGTTGCAATGATGGTTGCATTAAATGCCAAGAGCTTTGTCTGTTCGGCAATTTCAGCGATCGTTGAGTTAAGATTGTTGATGGTTCTTGATTTTAAGGAAAGTTTTTCAACAGCCTCAGTTGTAATTTGAGATGATGCCCTAAGTTCACAAATACAGTTAACGGTATCGCCAATTAACTGCCTGCCTGACTCTGTTTTTTGCCTGACAACCTGCAGATTGTTGGCTGACTCAAGTGAGTTGCTGTGAAGAAGCTTAATGCCCGCATCCATATACACTGAGGAAGATGCCGTATTGCAAATGTTATTTTTCAGGTTACAGATATGGGAATGTGATGATTTTATCGTTGTTGCTGCTTCAGTAACATCACGCTGCAGCTGTTCCACAGTATTTTCCAGCTGATCGGTTTTTAAAGCCGTTTCCTGATTAGTCGAAGACATGTTCGCGGCCGATGCCTGATTGTTTGAAGACCAGGAGGCAAGTTTTGCCAGGTCGGAAGCTAAATGGAGTGAAGCTTGAACTATATCGATTGTTTGAACTGAAAGGTCATTAACGGCTGATTCCTGTTCAATTAGTAAAGAACCTGTAAGAACTGAAGTGTCCATAAGTTTGCAGGTGGATTTGAGGAATTCTTCCGGAATCGGGCGTTGTGCGAGAGGTTTGGGGGATACTGATATCGGCTTAACGCTTTCAATTTCTGAATGATCGATAGTATTTGCGATTTCTGCAGAGTCAGGCTGGTCTACAGGATTTTCTGCGTTGCTTGGCCCGGACAGTTTTGTGTCTGGCTGAAGCTGCGTACCGGAAAAACTGGAGGTTATCCGTAGGAGATAGGCTGTGACGCAAAGCAGAATGGCAGTTAAAAAAGCAGTAATAGCCATATTTATATTTTTGTCTGAAGCCGCTTGCAGTTCGGCTTGAGAAATGTCCTGGCGCAGGTTGGAGGTTAAAACGGTCATGTTTTTATAGATGCTGTTAAAACGCTGTGACTGTATACCGGTAGTAAGGTAGGCAATTTTTAATCGATCTCCCTTGGCAGAGGCAGGAATAATTTCCTCCATCAAGGTCTTTTTGTATTCTTTCCAGATCAGATCAACTTTGTTAACAACTTCTTTACGCCCGGGAGTTCTGACAAGATCCTGCAGGGTGACAAAGCGCTTGTCGATATCCAGCGTGAGCAGTCTTGCCATGGTAATGGCTGAACCTTTGTCTGCGTCGTGCATGATCGGTCTGACTTCGTTAAGAATTTGGTAAAGGTCTGAGTTGATAAGGGCAATATTTTCGATAGCGTCCGTATTATTTTTTATTGCAAGATAACTCTCTCCGCCCACAACAATCCTGTTTAAAAGGATTATTGCTACTGCGGAAGTCATTAGAATGCAGACTAAAGTTGTTACGAAATAGAGCAGTCTTTTGCCGCTTAAATTTTGAAATCCGGAGCTGTTTTGAAACTTATTGCTGTTCACTGGTTATTTCCTTGTAGCGCCCTGCATTTCTATAAAAAAATCAAGTAAATATAACAGAGCGGTCCCTTTTATATCAAGAAAAAACGGGCAAAACAGTCATATGAAATGAATGAATTTCAAAAGAAGCTGGTCAAATAAATACGGGTTGAATTAAACCGGCGGACATTTGATGTCTCACCGGTTTAATTCAACCCGACAGGGAATAAATATTTGGTTGGTTTTTGAACCATCTGCTGAGAATCCGCAATTAACGGGTCAGCAGCTTCATATACAGGTTATTATTTAGTTTCAGCCATGGCAAGTCGGTCAGTATGACTTTCCATGTCATCCAGCATATCCTGTCTGATTTTGTGCAGCTTGCGAACATATTGATCGGCCTGTGGGCCCTGGCCGCAATAAAGCTTCTTTGCTTTTTCCAGGTTGCCCTGAGCCATTTCCAGTTTTGTATACAGTTCTCTGACGGCAGCTTCGGCACACTTTTCATCATTTACCATTTCTGCCGGTGTGTAGCCGTGGCTTTTAGCGCGTTTAGGCATTAGCTGCCAGACGCCTAAGGCGCCTTTGGATGATACGGCGCCACCTGATAGTTTGTGTCCACCTGTTTCCGCCAGAGCGATTTCAGCTAGGTCGAATGGGAGAAATGGAGTGCCGAGGGTTTTGGTGAAACAGAGTGCTGCCAGTTGTCTGGCGCGTTCCGGAGTAGTGTGGCGCTTGAAGGCTGTTTCGATGTGCATGACCTGCTTTTTGCGCTCGCTCATTGAGATGCCCTTTTCCAGAAGACCCTTGATTTCGCGATCAAGTGATGTTTCGCTGGAAATGGTGGCTGTCATTGAGTGCTCAGCTTTCTTTATGGGTGCATTTTCGCAGGCCGCCAGAAGAAGCAGTAATGGCATTAAGATAATTAATTTTCGCATAATTAGTAGAGTGGGTGGTTGTGTCGGCTTTGCCGGACCGGCATCACAGTGCCTGGAAATCAAAGCGGTTAATCCGGCTGGATACTCCTTTCATTAGGGATAACCCCTGAAATGCCAAAGTCCCGGAGGTCCGAGACTTTGGTTGGGGTTTTTACGTTGCAAACTTTATACAGTACCTTTGCGTCTTTGTCAAGTTTTCAGGGTAAAGTGTTTCAAAAACAGCTAGTTGTCTTCATTAATAAGCCTCGTGATTTTCCAGTACATCCTTGTTTGTAACCCGCTCACGGAAAAGTCTGTAAACCCATATTTTGTAAGAGATTACAATCGGTACAAAGATCAGGGCAACAACAGTCATTATTTTAAGCGTGTAATGACTGGATGACGAATTAAAAATAGTCAGATTGGATGCCGGATCAATGCTGGAAGGAATCAGGTTCGGGAATAATCCGGTCACACCGGTGAAACAGACAAAAACTATGGTGAGACAGGAAAATATGAAGGCTTTATGCAGCTGGCCGTTGGAAATGAATACCTTGATCAGCAGCAGCGATCCGACGGCAATTAACGGGATCAACAACAGTACCGGGTATTTCAGATAATTGTCATACAGTTTTGTTGCCGGATAGGTGTATGCCAGGAAAGCAACCGCAACAACAGTCAGAGGCAGCCACAGTTTACCGGCCATTGCGGCAGCCCGTTGTGATAACCCCTCTGTGGTTTTGATGGCTGCATAGAGTGAACCATGGACAGCAAACAGCAGAACAAAAAGTATGCCGGTTAACAGGCCGTATGGGTTCAGCAAGGTCAGCAGTGAGCCATCATAGGCGTAATTATGGGTGACAAAGTCATTACGCATTGGAATACCTTTGAAAATATTGCCGAAGGCGACGCCGAACAGCAGTGCCAGCAACATGCTGGAAATGGCTAACGCCTTGTCCCAGGCTGCTTTCCAGGTAGGACTGTCAATTTTGCCTCTGAACTCAAAAGAAACTCCACGAATAATCAGACAGAACAGCAATAACAGCAGCGCGGTATAGAGATTGCTGAACATGAGCGCATAGGTAGTCGGGAATGCGGCAAATGTTGCACCGCCGGCAGTAATCAACCAGACTTCATTTCCATCCCAGACCGGGCCAAAAGTATTGATAAGAACCCGTTTTTCCGTATCGTTTTGTGCCAGGAAAGGGGACATAAAGCCAGCACCAAAGACAAAGCCGTCAAGCATGAAGTAAACGCCCCAAAGAACGCCCCAAAGTATAAACCAGGTTACTTGATATTCCATGGGTTAGTTCCCCCTTTCTGTTTTGATAAATTCAGACAGATCGCTATCCGGGCCTTTTTTGGCATATTTGGAGAGGAGATAGAAGTCAATTACTCCCAAAGCACCATAGAGAATTGTGAACCCTGCCAGGGAGATCGCAACCTGCGATGTGGAAATGTTTTTCGAAACTGCATCGGCGGTTTTGAGGACACCATAGACAATCCATGGTTGGCGTCCCATTTCTGCCACAATCCAGCCGAGTTGATTGGCCAGGTATGGAAGTGGAATTGTGAAGATCAACAGGGTTAGAAAGAAACGATAGTCTTCAAGGTTCTTTTTACGAGAGAGGTAAACCGCTACAAGAGCTGCAAGAATGAAATATGTTCCCAATGCAACCATTGCCCTGAAGCTTAGAAAGACCGGCATTACAGGAGGTCTTAAATCTTTTGGATAATCCTTGAGGCCTTTTATTTCTGCATTACTGTCATGGAAAGCCATAAAACTGACCATGCCCGGAACAGACAATGCTTCCAGAGAATTACGCTCGTTGGCTGTATCAGGAATCATCAGCAAGTGCATATCGGCAGATTTGGTGGTTTCCCAGACGGACTCCATGGCGGCAAATTTTGCCGGTTGTGTTTTGGCAGTATTAATTGCATGTATGTCACCCATAAAGGCGACCAGCAGACTTGCAGCTAATCCGAAAAGGGCGGCCTGCTTGAATGAACGCTTGAAAAAAGGCATTTCATTTTTTCTGAGTAAATGCCAGGCTGAGACGCCCATAACAAAGAAAGCTGCTACGGTGTAGCCCGATAAAATCTGGTGTCCGAATTGAATCAGACCTGTCGGGTTGGTTATCAGGGCCATGAAGTCAACCATTTCAGCACGACCGTTTTTTAACACAAAGCCTACCGGGTGCTGCATCCAGCCATTTGCGATAAGAATCCAGAGTCCTGAAAGATTTGTTCCGATGGCAACCAGCCAGATTGACAGTGCGTGAACAGGTTTGGACAGTTTGTTCCAGCCGAAAATCCAGACGCCAATAAAAACCGATTCAAGGAAAAAAGCCACGGTTGCTTCTATTGCCAGTGGCGCTCCAAAAATGTCGCCCACATATCTGGAGTACTCGGCCCAGTTCATTCCAAATTGGAATTCCATGGTGATACCGGTTACTACGCCAAGTGCAAAGTTAATCAAAAACAGCTTGCCCCAGAACTTGGTCATCCGCAGCCACATCTCGTCACCACTGAGTACGTAGCGCGTTTCCATCCAGGCGATCATGATGGAGATCCCCAGGGTCAGTGGTACAAAAAGAAAATGGAACATACAGGTTACTGCAAACTGTAATCGACTTAACATCAGAGCATCCATAACTCCTCCTTCCTGTTTTATTGAAATTTAACTAAAAAAATATCGAATTGATAAGTCTTAATTGTAGAGGTTAATATTATAAATGCAAGTTAGCTTGTTGTTATCCGACAAAAATAGTCTTATTTGCAGGCAAATTTTTTTACGGATTATTTACCAGCCAGCTCCAGTAAGCTGACGTTTGCAAGAATTTCCCGGGTTTGCTGTTGGACTTTTATCCAGACCGGGTGAACATTACAGCCTGCCACACGATCACATTGGCCTTCTCCGATAACACAACGGTTTGGTGTTATGGTACCTTCTACGGCCTCAACAACCTCAAGCAGTGAGATGTTTTCCGGCAATCGCCCTAAAACAAAACCGCCACCCGTCCCTCTGTATGATCTGACAAGCCCGATTTTGCTGAATTGCTGGAAAATTTTGGCAAGAAAAGTTTGAGGGACATCGACAGCAGAGGCAATCTCACTCAGCAGACACACCTGGTCAAGCGGTCTGGTTGCCAGGTAAACAATTCCTCGAACAGCGTATTCACCTTTGCGTGTAAGTTCCATCATAATAAAAACCCCTAAACCCTGACAAACTGGATAAGTGCATTAACGAAGTTATTTTCTGCCGGAAAAGCGCAGAAAATAGCTTCTAACTTACTAAAAGACTATTTATGTCTTTTTAGGGGTTTTTTGCTGAATTGTCAACAGATTAATCTGGAGTGGACTTGTTTTTGTTCAACGACCGAGCATAATGCCAAGATCTTCCGCTGCACGGACTATTTCTCCATCCGGATCAACCAGTTTGAGTTCTTTGATGGCGTCTTCGATCGGTACGGAGCCGATGTTTCTGCCACGCAGGCAGGCCATTTTGCCAAACTCTCCGTCAACAATCATCTGGACAGCTTTTGTGCCGAAGCGGCTGCCGAGGGCACGATCAAATGTAGTAGGGGAACCGCCACGTTGCAGGTGTCCGAGTACTGTGACTCTGACATCCATGTTGATATCCAGATGGTTCTCGATCTCCCTGGCTACATACTGGCCGATACCCCCCAAACGCTCGATCATGTTGCAGTCATCAACGCCTTTTGCCACGACTCTGCTTCCGCCAAGTGGAAAGGCGCCCTCTGCTGCAACCAGAATGCTGAACCGGCTGCCACGTTTGGAGCGCTCAATGACAGCTTCTGAAATCAGTTTTAAATCAAAGGGAATTTCAGGGATCAGGATGACATCGGCTCCACCGGCAATGCCAGACTCAAGTGCAATCCAGCCTGCATAACGTCCCATTACTTCCAGAATCATCAGTCTGTGATGACTCTCAGCTGTTGTGTGCAGTTTGTCCAGTGCGTCGGTAGCGGTTTCCAACGCTGTGTTGTAACCGAATGTAAAATCGGTTTCACGCAGGTCATTGTCAATGGTTTTAGGGATTCCCACAACATTGATGCCCATTTTGGCAAGATCCAGTGCTATTTTAAGAGAACCTTCGCCACCTACGGCAATAACCGCATCAATTCCCATGCTACGAATGTTTTTTACAACCTGTTCGGAACAGTCAATATGAACACACTTACCGTCTTGTTCAACCGGATAGGAGAAAGGGTTGCCACGATTGGTTGTTCCGAGGATTGTTCCGCCACGGGGCAGGATGCCCCTGACGCATTTCAGGGTAAGTGGTTTGCATTTGTTGAGGTCAAGCAGGCCGTCAAATCCGTCTTCAATCCCGATGACTTCCCAATTGTGACGAATAATGGCGCTCTTGACGACCCCCCTGATAACCGCGTTCAATCCGGGGCAGTCACCTCCACCGGTCAAAATTGCAATCTTTTTAGACATTTAAGCCTCCAGTAGGAGATGGAGTCAGGTTAAGATTGAGGTTAAGGTTAAGACAAAGCCTTGAACTAAACCTCAGCCTCAACCTTAACCTGTTTTTTCTTTCCGAAAATCAGAGCGACCCAGACACTTATTTCATACATCAGGTAGAGTGGAATCATGACCACAAACATGGTGATCAGGTCAGCATGGAAAGCTGCTACGATGGAACTGGCCAGCAGGGCATATTTGCGGTTGGGGGCCAGCATCTGGTAGTTTACAATTCCCAGCCTTGCCAGTAGCAGCGTTAATACAGGTAGTTCAAAAATCAGTCCAAAAAGTAGAATCAACCGCAGACAAAAGTTTACATATAGGCTGATATTGAACCAGCTCTGCAGGCCTTCGGCTTCATAGGATAAGGAAAAATTGATAATTACCGGCCAGATGATAACCAGAAAGAACATGGCACCAACACAGAAGGTTATTGATGCAGCGGTCACAAAAGGTACTACCAGGCGTTTTTCATTCCGGGTAAGTCCAGGCGCGATGAACAGCCAGATTTGATGAAATACTATGGGTAGTACAATGATAAATCCGGCCAGCATGGAAATCTTGCATTGGACAAAGAATGGCTCCAGCGGAGCGCTGTAGTTCAGGGGGCGTTTTTTCTCCGGTGCATTAACTTCCAGATCCAGCTTGTAGCGCTCGTAAAGGGCAGGGGCGAGTTTTTTGACTTCCAGGTAAACGGACTTCTTCACATCAGTCAGGTAGGTTTTACCTGTCAGCGGTTTTTCGATAAAGCCAAGCAGGTCTGTTGAAAAATTCCACGCAACGCCCATTCCGACTATAACGGCAAAGACAATGATGATCAGTCGTTTGCGAAGCTCTACAAGGTGCTCAAGAAATGGAAGTACTTTTTCGTTTGTCATGGGAAATAATTATCACATTGCCTTGAGGTTATGCAACAGCTATAAGTCTATGCCGGTTGCGGATGAATACTCGGTACATAATCATGAGACCAATTGAGCAGTTTAAGGGTATGTAAGTACAATATTATCTGTCAAGCAGCTCTCTGATTTTCAAAAGCAGGTCAGTTGGTTTGATCGGTTTCATCAGAAAGTCGAAGTCACCATTCAATGTGCCTTGACGCTGAATGATATCGGGGGCATAACCGCTGCAAAATAGCGCCTTTGTTTCCGGCTGAAGACGTTGAATCTCTTCAAGTGCGATCTTCCCGCTTTTAACAGGCATGATCATATCCAGAATAACCAGTTTTATGTGATCTTTGTGATATTTGAATTTATCGATGGCATCCTGTCCATTTTCAGCCAGGATAACGGTGTAACCGGACTCTTTAAGAATTGTTTCCATCAGCATCCGCACGGTGGGCTCATCTTCAGCAACCAGTATTGTCTCATTCCCGCCAGTAATTATTCTGTTCTCCAACTTATCATCGACAAGTTCCACATCATCCTCAACAATCGGAAGGTAGATCTGGAAAGTTGTACCGATGCCGATCTCGCTGTACACGTTTATGTACCCATTATGCTGTTGGAGAATTCCATAAACCATTGATAATCCGAGTCCAGTACCTTTGCCAATTTCTTTGGTTGTAAAAAAAGGTTCAAAGATTTTTTTTCTGGTTTCTGCTGACATTCCTCTACCGGAGTCCGAGATGGTAATGATTGCGTATTGCCCGGGCTCACAGTAACCATGCCTTTGAACAAAGTGTTCATCAATAGTTTGAAGTGATGTTTTTATGACTAACGTCCCGCCAAGAGGCATGGCATCTCTGGCATTGGTAGCCATGTTGAGCATTATCTGTTCAATCTGCCCGCTATCAACCAGCACCGGCAGTGGATCCTCCGTATGTGAGATATCAAGATGAATATCCTCTCCAATCAGTTTGGAAAGCAGTTTTCCCACATTTGAAATTATACTGTTGAGGTCATAGAAGTGTTTTACCATCACCTGTTTTCGGCTGAATGCCAGTAGGCTGCTGGTCAGACTTGCGGCCCTCTGGGATGCGGCCATAATATTGCCCAGCATGTTTGCTTCCGGCTGCTCACGTTTCAGATTCAGCTTCATCTGCAGCAGGCTTGCAAAGCCGGTTATTATGGTTAGTACATTATTAAAGTCATGGGCCAGTCCACCGGCCAGTTGTCCGATAGATTCCATTTTCTGAGATTGCAGCAGTTTAGTTTCAAGGTTTTTCTGTTCAGTGATGTTGGTGGCAATTCCCAGAAAACCGCTGATCTCTGAGGTTTCAGAGTGAATAACGGTGATGGTCAGCGAGACAAGCAGCTGTGTACCATTCTTGCAAATGTATTTCCATTGGCGAGTTTCAGATCCGACACGTTTAGCCTGTTCTACAATTGCATCAAATCCGTTTAGCTGCTTATGCAGTTTTTTACTTAGCTCAACCCCTCTGTCATTAACCTCCTGATCCGAGTGAAATAACAGAGGTGTCTGTTTGCCGATAATTTCCTCAGCCGAGTAGCCGAGCATCTTTTCGGAGCCTTTGTTAAAGATTGTAATAAGGCCATTGTGGTCAGTGGCAATGATGGAGACTTCTGAAGCGGCATCAAGCACAGACTGCAGCTGCCGATTTGCCGCGGCCAGAGTGGATTTGGTATGTTCCAGTTCGCGTAGTTTCTGTTGTAGTTCCGGGTAGTAACTCTTGCGGGCAGAATGCTCACCTAAGCCTATGATCTGCTCCCGCTTGCTTTCCCAGTCATCTTCAGTTTCTGGCGGCATTTTCATAGATACGCTCAATTTCATTCAAAGTAGGTCTGCGTGGGTTTGTTACCATGCATGCATCTTTCATAGCTTTTGTGGCAAGTGTCGGAATTGTCTCTGCTGTAACACCAGCTGTTTTTAATGACCGTGTAATTCCTGCATCCACTCGCATTTTCCTGATTGTTTCAACCAGCAGATCAAGGCATTCGGAAGGCAGTAATCCGGCAGGATCTTTGCCCAATGCTTTTAAAACTTCTATATATTGTTCCGAAGCGGATTGGAAGTTATATCTGATAACATGTTCAAGCAGCAGTGCGTTGCATTCTCCGTGGGGCAGGTCAAGCAGCCCTCCCAGACTGTGAGACATGGCGTGGACTGCCCCAAGACTGGCATTGGAGAATGCCAGGCCGGCTTCCAGGCTGGCCAGCATCATACCGTTGCGTGCTTCCATGTTTTGTGGCTGGCTGATTGCCGTCATCAAATTTGCTGATACCAGCTTGATAGCCTGAAGTGCATGCAAGTCTGTTAATAGAGAACTGGCATTGGAAACATATGCCTCAATGGCATGCACCAATGCATCCATACCTGTACAGGCTGTCAGGTATGCATTCATGGTGGATGTAGTTTGTGGGTCAATCAATGCTACGTCAGGTACGGTGGATTTGCTGATTATGGCAATTTTTACATGTTCAGCCGTGTTGTTGATTATGGCGAACTGGGAAACGTCGGCCGATGTCCCGGCTGTTGTAGGAATGCATATCAGCGGCGGCATGGGGTAGCGTACCTTGTCAACACCCTCGACATCAAGAATATGGCAATGGTTTGTGGCAACAATGGCGATACCCTTGGCGCAATCCATCGGGCTGCCTCCTCCGATGGCTACTATGGCATCGCACTGTTCAAGGTGGTAAAGTTCGGCCCCCTTCATCACCTCGTGGTCATGAGGATTGGGAGAAACAGTCGAAAAAACGATGCTCTTTATGCCTGCTTTTGTCAGGCAGGCGGTTGTTTTTTCTGTCCAGCCGGCTGCAATGACACCAGGGTCTGTTACAACCAGCACCTTTTCAGCTTCATAAGTTCTGGCATACTGGCCAACCAGATTTAAAGCGCCAATTCCATAGACTATCTCCGGGTTCACAAACTTTCTGATGGAATATTCCTGCCCCATGATTTCAGCCTCTCGTTGTTGAAATGGCTTTACCGGCTTTCAGAGATCCTCTCCAGACAATGATTCACTTTCTGCGCTTATTTTTGCGGTGTTTATCAACCGGCTTTCCGCTGCCGGGTAATTCTGTTTTGCGTGGCGATATACCTGTCAAACGTTTGCCTTTAACCGGTATGCGCGGGTATTCTTCCGCAGTTTCCGGAGAGCCTGACACTGAAGGTGTAGAAGATGTGTGCCCTACAAGTATAAATTCAATCTTTCTGGTAGCCGGACTGACTGATACAACCTTGATTCGGGCCTGATCACCAATGCGCAAAGTGCGACGGGTACTGCGACCCACCAGTGAATGCTTGTTTTCAATGTGTGTGTAAAGGTCGTCATTCAGTGTGGAGATATGAACCAGCCCCTCAACGAACAGTTCCTCCAGCTCAACAAACAGACCGAAACCGGTCACTCCGGTGATATAGCCATTAAACTCTTCTCCAATGTGCTGCTGCATGAACTGCATTTTTTTCAGATCAACAACATCCCGTTCAGCCTCCATGGCTACCCGTTCGCGTTTGCTGGTGTGTTCGGCGATGGCGGACAGGTTTTTGGTGGCGATGGAGAGCTGTTTTTCGGCGTGTTTGTTTACCCCCTCCCCAACCCTCCCCCTCCTGGGGAGGGCGTCAGGCTCCTCCCCCCAGCGGGGGGAGGTCGGGAGGGGGGCAGTAGCCAAAACAGCTCGCAAAATCCTATGAACGGTCAGGTCCGGATAGCGCCTGATTGGTGATGTAAAATGACAATAACAGCGGGATGCCAGGCCGAAATGATTCAGGTTTTCCGCTGCATAACGGGCCTGCTTCATGCAGCGTAACAGGGCATAGTTGATCATCCGCTCTTCCGGTTTTCCTGCCGCCTGGAGCAGCAGTCTCTGCAGCTCTGCAGGAACAACTTTGTCTTCAATCAGCTGGAATTCGTAGCCGAAACCGTAGACAAACTCCTGGAAGTTGATCAGTTTGGCCGGATCAGGGTTTTCATGTACCCGGTACAGAAAAGGAATGTCCTTGTCTGTAACAAACGTTGCCACCGCTTCATTGGCAGCCAGCATGAACTCTTCGATCAACTGGTGGGCCAGATTGCGTTCGGCCCGGATGATCCCTTCGGTCAGACCGGTCAGGCCGATGATGATTTCCGGTTCCGGCAGGTCGAAATCGATACTGCCCCGTTTTTTACGCATGGCCATCAGGATCAGGGCCAGTTCTTTCATCTCCAGCAGCATCGGCGTCAATGGCCGGTACTTATCGGCAGCTTCACGGTTGTCATCAACAATGATCTGTTTGACAAGAGTGTAGGTCAGTCGTGCCGAACTCTTGATGACACTGGGGTAGAAAGCGGATTCCAGCATCATGCCGTTCTTGTCGAATAGCATCTCGGCGGTCATGGTCAGGCGATCCACCTGGGGGTTCAAGGAACAGATGCCGTTGGAGAGGCGTTCCGGCAGCATGGGAATGCACCTGTCGGGAAAGTAGACCGAAGTGCCGCGCAGATAGGCATCACGATCAAGCGGGCTGCCGGGTTTGACGTAATGTGACACATCGGCTATGGAGACCCAGAGACGGAAATGCTCACCTTCCCGGCGCAGGGAAACGGCATCGTCAAAGTCGCGTGCTGTTTCACCATCAATTGTTACGGTCGGCATATTGCGAAGATCCATGCGGCCGTCAAGATCCTCTTTAGAGACGGTCTCTGCAATCGCCTCTGCTTCGGCAAGTGCGTCTTTACCAAATTCGTGTGGAAGGTCAAAACGGCGGATAGCAGATTGAACCTCCACTTCCGGGTCATCAGGCCAGCCCAGGATTTCCACGATCCGTCCTTCAGCCGGTCGACCGCCGATGGGGTAGGAGATGATTTCGGTCACCACCTGTTGTCCGTCTTCGGCTTTGCCGCGAGACTTGGCCGGAATGGCGATGACCATATTCAGGCGGGTCTCTTCCGGGATAACAATTGAACCGCGTCTGGTTTCCTCGTAGCGGCCCACAATGCGAGTAGTTGCACGCTCACTGACTGCCAGGATGCGTCCATCCATTTTGCCGCCACCCATGCGGCTTTTTTCGGCGCGCACTTCGACGATATCGCCGTGCATGGCGCTTTTCATCTGTCGTTGCGGAATGAAAATATCCTCACCGCCACCTTCGGGAGTGACAAAACCATAGCCGTCCCGGTGCGTCTGCAGCTTGCCCCGGATGCTCTTGACCGCCGTTGCCAGTGCAAAGCTGTTGCCTTTGAAACGGACGATCTCACCGTCTGCAGCCATATCTTCCAGCATGCGTTTCAGCTCGTGCTTGATATGACGACCACCGAAATGTCTCAAAATTCCGGCAAAATGTATGGATCCATCCTGCTCTTTAAGGTGTGCTAGGATATTTTTCTTGCTGAGTTGCATTTATTATCCTTTGTTTATTGATTCTTTTTGGGTTTGATGTATTTGAACCACATCAGTGAAAAAGTGACCGATGCGACGATCCATAGTGTGAACTGCCCTATGATTGGAAAACTATGCCAGATTGAGGTAAATATCCCCACTACCAGTGCTCCCAGCCCGAGCCAGATAATCGTGAAAGATGGGAAAATTAGCTCCAGTCCAATCAGGCAGAATCCGGCAATTATCCAGTACCACCACTCGATTTGCATCGCTACGTCCCTCAATGTAGTGAAAGCCGGTAAATGTTAAAATTGTATCACAGGAAAGGCCGGTTCAATATAAAATATTCTGCTTGCCAACAGAGCAGCATTTTGTGGTATTATTAGATAGTAGTACAGCACATTAATTGCTTTAAAGAGGTAATTATGGACGTCAGCTCAATTGCAGGTGCATCAGTGTTGGCGAAGTTGGGTCAGACACAGTCTGCCATGTCAACCTCAATGATGAAAATGGCTGCAAATCAGCAGGATCAGATGGCAAACATGCTGGCTCAAAATGCAAAACAGGCTCCCCAGCCTGCTGCATCAACCGGCCATAATTTTTCAACCTACGCCTGACCTGACTGACAATGGTTTTTTAAAGCCGACCTTGTTTCAAGGTCGGCTTTTTTTATTGTATCTGATGTGAATTTCAAACGAATGGATTGCCAGTGAAAAAGTCATTAATTACATTGTTTCTCATAACTTTGATGCCTGCTGCCGGGTGGAGCGCGGAAGTTGCAGTTCCACAGACGGATAATAATGCACTTGTGAAGATTCCGGTTGCTGAAAATGCCGAATCTGTTGCTGTCCGGTTTAACAGCTTCAACACATTGGTGCGTGATGGTAAAATCAGAAAATCGGAAGCCATAACAAGGCTTAACACCCTTTTGGATGAATTAAGTCTGTATTATTCAAAAAACGGCGGAAAAAATTATTCCCGGAAAGAATGGGTTTTTCCTCTTGCCGGATATGATCAAAAAGCAATAACCGGAGGGCGCAACAAGGGGTATATGGCTTCAGGCTATGACTACTTTACTGGAAACAGGCATGGCGGCCACCCTTCCTTTGATATTTTTATTCGTGACCGCAATCAGGATTCCAATGATGATCGTACCGGAGAACAGGTAAAAGTACTGTCAATGACCGGCGGGATTGTGGTTGCCATGGAAGACAAGTGGGAGCAGGGGAGTAAATTGCGGGGCGGGATTTATCTCTGGGTTTATGATCCGGCCAATAATATGCTGGTTTACTATGCCCATAACAGTAAGGTTTTTGTTGGACTTGGAGATATTGTGAAACCGGGTGATGTCCTGGCAACAGTTGGTCGAAGTGGGTTGAATGCGGCTAAAAGGCGTTCACCGACTCATCTGCATCTGACGGTTCTGGAAATGAAAAACGGCCGGCCGGTGCCGGTCAATGTGTATCGTGATCTTGTACAAGCCCAAAAGATAACAGATCAGCGTTAAGCTTATGCAATTATCTAAAGTAAGTTCCCTCCCCAGGCGGTGGAGGGGCATGGAGAAAGGTTACTAATTCACCCCCCCCTAATCCCCCCCAGTGTAACCGGCTTCTCACGCGGTCCCTCGGTAACCACGCGTCCTCCGTTCGGAATTCAGAGAGCATAAACGTATTAACCTAAATGACGAGGCCATCCAGGTCTTTTGTCAGCAATAAAGGGATACACAGCAATAAAGGGCACAGGCTGGTTATTTGTAATAACCAGCCTGTGCCCTTATCTGTGTCTCAGCAAAGGCACGTGAAAATACCGCTACTTTTGGAATAATGGGCTTCACGGCTTTTTTATATGTTGATTCTGTGAAAAATGTAGACGCAACACTTACGGGGTGTCTGCTTATCAGTCATAATAGTAAAAAATTCCAAACCCTGATAATAAACATGTAATGAGCGCAACTATAACAGAGATTACATATAAATTAGGTGATTGTTGTTCTGATATCATAACTCCCTTGGAGACAGACTCATTAGTTAACAGAGAGAATATAAACTCAAATAGTGAGGGAAAAAAAACAATGATCGATATCCAAAACATAGCAATATTCTTTGAAGTGAGTCCACTTTTATAACGCCAAGCTATATACATGCCAGGCACCATTGAAATGACCAAAAACACATTCATAATCAGCCTGATAGTTTTTTTTGTATTAATATCCATAATTATTTTTCCTTAATAACCTGCTACAGTTAGTGCGGCATCAATAGCACTTACTGCAGCTCCCCACCATCCGGGAGCTACAGCACCTACTGCTGTTGTCACTGTTGAAGGCGATGCACCACATATCGAAACCGTAACAACTCCATTGGCAATAGATACAACTCTAGCTACAACACTAATTGTTCCTGTAACAGGCGTTGATATGCCTCCTGACACAGCGGTTGCGACAACTGAATAAATGGATGCAGTATCTGCACAGACAGAAATAGCTTTAGAATATGTTCCACAATATCCCCCACCTGTAGGCGGGGCAACTGGCGGACGATAAGGCCAATCTCCAAGCGTAGGTTCTGGCAGTGGCGGTCCTGGTTCGCCCGGCACAGGTTCGTATCCTGGCCACGATGCATCTAATCCACGAGGGTCAACCCAGTTAAGTGGGTTAGCACCGACATAATTATAAACATTTATCCCACCCCTAAACCCGATCGGATCCTTTTGAATAAACCTGCCAACCCCCGGATCATAGTATCTTGCGCGATAGTAATACAACCCCGTCTCTGTGTCTAATTCCCTTCCAGTATACCCATACGGCTGGCTTAATGCGCCGGTCTGGTTCGTATTCCCAAAACTGTCATAACTATAAGTGTTGATGGTTTTCTGCGCACTATCCGTTATCGTCCTGATGCTGCCAAGTGTGTCTTTGTGATACGTATACAGTTTACCATCTTTTTCAATCCCAAGCGGATCATCAATACCCAGGTTGTGGGTATATCTGGCTGTTATGTTGTCAGCTCCATCGTATTCATAAAGGATATTGGCGCCATCGTACAGGTATTTTGTTATTACACCGCTTACGGTCTTTTCAATGCGCCTGCCGAAGGGGTCGTATTTGTAACTGGCGATGGAGTTCCCATTGTTCTTGACTTCAATCAGCCGGTTTTCACCATCGTAACTATAGGTGTGTGTTGTGCCGCCTTCGGTTTTGGTGATGATGTTGCCGTTAGCGTCATAGGTGAATGAGGCGCTTGATGACGCTTTAAGCTGATTGCCCAGGTCAATGGTATATTGCGTGCCAGCTTGTGGGCCGGTGGTTCTGTTGCCGGTGGCGTCATAGGTGTACTGTTCGTTTGCAGTCGTACCCAGGGCCATGTTTGTGAGTCGGTAGGCGTCATCGTAGCTGTAGGAAATGTTACTAAATATTCAGTATTGAAACCTTTTATTCCCGTTTAATTTTTGCTTTAAGCGAAATAATGTTTTTCCAATAGTCAGATGAGCGGATCACATCAATATCTTTAGTTTTTTTATATTTGTCATATAACATTTTCATATCTATACCTGTGTTCCAAATTTTTTCATCATATGAAATGTTGCAGCTACTTTGTTTTATTTCATCAGGTAAATCTTTTGTAATTTTATATATCAATATTGAATTTTCATAATTCAGTAAATCAAAAGAATTCTCTTTATTGAGAGCAAATGTACATAAATAATTATAAGTTTTTATTTTGTCCACGTTACTAATACTGCTATTTGTTAAGTATTTTTTAAGGTTGTTACATATATATGAAAATAGATCAATATTTGTGCCCAACCTACGAATATATTCAATAAGATAGAGAGACTTTACTTCAGTTAATGGCGCAAATTTTTCTGCGACATTTATTAAGGCAAGCGATGCTTCCTTTTGATAATTGTTAAAGTAACCCATTGTAATCCCTTTAATAAATAATAAATCTGCCTCCGCCAATTCCCCGGCTTTAAAGGACAAATATGATTTGATAAAATAATTATAAGAATTTAAAGGATCTTTTTTTATTGCCAAATTTATAGAACTTATTGATGGTTCAAGGGAATTGATTTGGTTTAAATTGTACTTACTAATTAGCAAGTTTGCCTGATAGTAGTACAAAACTTGTGAATCCTTGATACTATAAACAAGCTCATCATAGACACGTTCATTTTCTAACATATCTAGCAAATATCCATCTATGCTATTTGGGTTGTTGTGTAGAAAACTTTTTGTCATACTTTTTAAATCTAATTTATCATCATTTTGATGACGATTACATGATGCAATCATCAATATTGACCCAAAAGTTATTATAATAATTACAATTTTATTTATTAGTTTATATAAAATAAACATCAATACCACCTCCTATTCAATGCAACTCATCAAATTACTATAAGCATCTTAATTAACGTTAGTTGCAACAATCAGTAAGTTCTTTATTGCGCCTTTCAACATCATTCATCATATTATCTAAATAACCTGTCTCAATTTTGGGGACATCCCCCCCAGCATAACCGAGCATTTCACTCATCCAATTAAATATGTCTTTACCTTGACTCCAAGTCATTTCACCCGGCTCAGGGGTTGCTGGCATATTAAATAATGTTTTTAAGACTTTACACAATTTTTCCCCTTTTTTATAGTCATCGTATGCTTTTTTTACATTTTTCCAAGACAACCACGCAGGCCTCATGCCTGTAGGGTCAATAAGATTAATTGGACGATTTTGGATATAAGCATAAAGATTTACATCCCCACCTTCAAACCCTATAGGATCCTTCTGCAAAAACCTACCAATCACCGGATCATAAGCCCTGGCCCTATAGTGATAGAGCCCCGTCTCCTTATCCCATTCCCTTGCAGTATACCCATACGGCTGGTTTAATGTGCCGGTTTGTGTCGTATTCCCAAAACTGTCATAACTGTAGCTATTGACTGTTTTATGCGTACTATCAGTTATCGTCC
>CAZDWS010000013.1:0-114735 GCA_964509295.1 uncultured Geobacteraceae bacterium
GTGGGTCAAAATTGGACGCCTATGGTGGGTCAAAATTCAATGCCTGTTGACAGAGTCGTTCTTGTCTCTGAATTTTCAACCGATTTACTTATAAAATTAGCAGCATACACTACGCTATCATCTATATCATCTAAGTTAGAAGAATAAGCAGAAAACCTTCTATCAATACATTGAAAACAGCTTCCGCAATGGGTTGATTCATTTGTATTTTGGAATGTTCTTGTACAGGATACTGTACTTGTAATCAGGTTTTGGTAGCCTAGTTTTGATAATAAAGAAAATACATCAGACTTAGTTTTCCAAAGAAAAGGCATCTCTATATTGAAATTATCACCTTCCATTTCGGAAAATAAATTTTGCATTAAATAAAGTGTCTTTGGGTGAGTAGTTCTACTTGCCCTTGCATTTATTAAATCCTGCCGTCTTGAAAAATTAACGCTTGTAATCCCGTTTTCATATACAGAGATAGATTTCAATTTTAGAGTGTGTGCAATTGAATATGCTATAGACGAATACAAAAAAGAACGGGTACGCTGTGTCTCTTCAACTGCCCTTGTACCTTTTAAAGTGCATTCAAATTTATAATGGTCCAATCTATTTGTATACTTATGCTTCAAAGCTGAGAAAAGATTCTCTTGTGTTTTTTTAGTGCCAGATTGTGACTGATGACTTATTAGGTAAAGGTGTTTATTGGTATTTACAAGTTCGTCAGCTATCCCTGCCAATGAATCCAGGCCACCTGAGAACAGAGTCACAGATGCCTTGGATTTCGGTGATAATTTGAATTCTGCTGAATCAAATAAGTCTATTGGATTAGTATGATGACCTGGAAGGAAAGTGAAACTATACTCCCTATCTCCTGTCATATAACAAAGTGCTGCTTTTAATAGATTTTTAGTAACATCTCTCTCCCAAAAATCATAATCCCTCACTTTTATTACAAAGTGGAACGATCTAGCCCAACTGTCAAAAGTCACACTGTCTCTGCTACCTCTATCTATCATTCGATCTGCCGCAAAAATATAAATGCCAATTTCAAGTAGATCTAAACATCTATTCGGAATGTGATTTACTTTGCTAACAAAAGAAGGCAGTGAAGCGTTTATATTTTGACCAACTTGGTTCTTTCTGTACTCTAACGGTATAATCTTTTTAGCAACTAATTTGAGGCTACTGTCAACTTCAGCACCATTACAGGAAATCACGTATGGAGAAGGAGTACTCACGAGTCTTCCCTCTCTAGTCTAAGCTCTTCTCGCATTTTGCCTAAAGCATGAGAAAGAAAGCCCTGTATTTGCTTATTACTAGGTATACCGTGTTTAGTATTATTATTGAACCATCCAGCAGAAAATGATTGAGTGATCTTAGACATCTCAAAGGCAAGCAATGAGGTTTTATCAATATGATTTCTTATCTGTTTGCTAAACTGCTCTCTTGCTTTCATATCTGGAATAGCAGAAGAAGCTTCTCGCTCCAGAAAGTAATTAAGATAGCCTTGTGTGAAATTAGAGAAGAAATGCCTAGATAGTTCGCAAAAGCCGCTTCCATTGCTTGTCTGCCGTAACAACTCAAGTGAGTTGTCAAGGTTTCCAAAAAGGTTTTGTTGTGGAGACTTGTGTTGTTCCAACCATTGGGCAATGCTGTCAGATGCAGATCGTTGAGCAATCTGTTTGTATTCAAGAGAGCCTGCAGAGTCTTCCATCCATTGGTGAACGGCTCTTGCTATGGACAATGGAGTTGGATTGTGTGGGAGATTTATTCCATGCATAGATAATGACGCTTGAGCCTCTGGTGCACGCAGAGCAACGGCCATTACTACTAAGAACTTGAATGCGAGAGAGATACTTTCTTCGTGATGGAGTGTACGGTACTTCTGTCTTACTGCCTCTAAGGTTTTGTCGATAATATCAGGAACAGCATCAGATGATAGGCTAGAATTAGACATTTGGAAAACAATGTCTCTCCAACATCTTGTTTTTGGAAGAAAGCCTACTCGCTCATGTCCCATAAACTTCCCTTTTCCCACAAGTATAAGACAAGGTAATTAAATTTTAACCTTCAAGCCATTAACGAAATACAAATTTGTCAGGGCTACACAATTCATATTTTCAGTGTTCCCTTAGCCTATCATGTTTAATTTAATAATTAAGAATAACAAACAACTTTTCTTTTACTCTTGGATAGTTATGCATGTCAAGATATTCCAATAATTTGATTCTTTTATCGCAATTTCAGGCCAAAACGATGGCCAACACCAAAGGAAAGGAGAAAACAAACAGGGGAAAATCATTATACCAGCAAGCAAGTGAGGGAATCGGTAAACGTTATCAGCGCAATCACGCGCAATCGACCACAAAGGCGACCATGGGAGCTGTCAGAAGGTTTTGCAACTTCCTACAATCCAGGTATGGTCTGCAAAAAATTGAAAACCTGAAAAAAACACATGGTGGAAGCATACGTAAGGATGACGTTTCTGATCGTTACATAAAATTGCAGAGATCAATTGTGCTGAAAAAGGAAAAGGAGATGCTGAAGAATGATTTCCGATTCCGTCGTGTACAGATCACAGTGGAAATCAGAAAAATTTTAGATCAGATCATCAATCAGTGCCCAAACTCTCCCTATCTTTTTGCTATGGAAGAAGGAGGATCTTTGATGGCAACAGCTTCAGGAAGGTTGCCTGGAACGAGGCTTTAGAAGGCTCACAGGTCGCTTAAAAGACACCATACAGCACTCGTCATACCTTCTGCGCCTGGTCGCTTCTGATAGGCATTAACCCCATGAAGATGGTGAGCCTCATGGAGCATGCAAGCAAGCAGATGGTTTTCCAGAATTATGGCGAATACGTGGAAGACTGGAAGATGATCTGGAGGACATTCTGAATTATTATGGGATAGATTTTCTGATAAAACCCGAAAAAAACAAGACCCGTTACTGAGTTATGGGTCAGTTACGGGGTCAGTCAGTACCCGATTCAAATATACTACTGAATCGTAAATGTTATTTTGGAGCGGGAAACGGGATTCGAAAAAACCGGATTCGAAACCGAGACTTCAAAATTGGCAAAGTTGTGGTCAAAAAAAAAAAAATGAAGGTCAGCGGCGTCCTTATAGCTTCTGGTTATTCTGCTGAAGTCATTGGTAAGTCTATAAAAACGTCTCGTACTCATACGTATAAAAAGGTTTGATACTCAGCGTGGTATGTTTAGGCTTTTGGTAATTCAGTGTTGCTCCTGAAGCCATTTATGCAGTTTTGCGTTTGATCGGTACAACATTACTTACTGTTCCGGTAATGATACCATTCAATTTCCGCTCCCATGCTTCGAGCGCCTGTTGTTTTTCCTTATCGTAGTCGTGGCGGTTGTAAGTTCTTATTATGCCTTGTTTGACATGGTTCAGTACGGCGTCAATGATCTCATCCATGTAACCCATTCCGGCCATGAAGGTAGCAGCAGTGCGTCGCAGGTCGTGAGGAGTAAACTGCTCAACTCCTAGTCGGTTCTCTTTGACAGGCTTATTGGCCTTATCAAGGAGTGGCTTTCCTGTGTCATCTGTCAATGGATAAGCTAGGTTACGACCAACAGCGACAGCAAGGGCGGTGTCCCCTATAGGCTTTTCTTTTGTCTTGTGAGGCGTGGGAAAAACAAAACCACTGTATTTTTGGTCCGACAGCTCAACCGTTGTTTTTTTATCCTGTCCATTTTCCTGAGAGTTTTTTACATCTGCTTTCTCCTTTGATTTCTTAGCAGCTGCTATGGAATCAGAGATAATCTCCTGTGCAAGGGGAGACAGGTAAACACGATGCGCTTTTCCGTTCTTTGCCCTCTCAGCCGGAATAGTCCACCAGTTCCCGTCTATCTCTGAGGTGTGTAGCCCGATCACTTCTCCAGGACGCTGCGCCGTCAACAGAATCAGCTTTAAACAGCTACGGGCTTCATTGGATATACTGAGGTCTGTTCTGTCAATGTTAACCCACAGGGATCTAATTTCTGCCTCTGACAACACCCTTTCACGTGACACTTTGGGAGATGGCGGCTTAACACCGATACAGGGAGAGTTCTGAAGCATATCCTGCTCGATCGCCCAATTAAACATTTTACGAATAACTGCAAAAGTATTGTTTGCCATAATAGGAGCGCCACGGTCTACGATCTGCTCAAGCAGTTTGATCACGTCACGCTTCACTATATCGGCGGCTTTACGTTTGCCCCAGGTAGCCACAACTTCGCGGTTAAGCATCTGTTCATCCTTTGCCCAGGACCTCTTGAACCGCTTGGCATACTTTTCTATATATCCCGTAACCAACTTTTCAACAGTAAGGGCTGCCATTTCCTTTTGCTCTTCCTCTATGCGCAGCCTCTTTGTATCAAGCCTTTCTTGCTTCTGCCGTTTGACTTCCTGTACAGGGTCAACACCATCTGCGCTGCCACGACGAAGAGCCTTAACCTTTTCAAGCTCCGCTTGATAGAGCTCTCTGGCCTTTTTGAGTTTAGTTGTCGGATAATTCCCCAAGGCCATAAAACGGCGCTGCCCATCCACCTTGTACTGGTAAAAGAATGTCATAGTGCCAGTTGGATGAATGCGGAGACCGAAGCCAGGCTCTTTATCCGCCATGCAGTCGTAAGGAGTGGAAGCAGGTTGCAGGTTGCGAATTGTCGGGTCGTCAAATTTGACCTTCATGGTGTCCCCCTTGCCCATCAGTTGTACTTTAGTTGTACTTTTTTTGTTGTCTGGTGGCAATAAACGATGAAATGCTATGAGGGAATTATTACAGAGTAATGCAGGTAAGTCAATGTAATTAAATGAATATTAGATATAAGATGAATAGTCTTGCAATGCCTTGGAACACTTGAATATGTTGACTGTTAATCACCTTGTCCATGGTTCGAGTCCGTGAAGGGGAGCCAGCAAATTCAAGGGCTCACAGAGATAATCTGTGAGCCCTTTTTCTTTATGTGGTCTCCAGTCCTCGGGCTAAACTCTATCAATCTTAGGTAACTTGTTTTTTTTGCAAATATTTAAATGGACTGCTATCGTGACAGCTTTATTGTTACCCGATAGTTGCAAAGAGCGGATTTTGGTCTTTGTTAGACAAATTCTGAAAGGATTGTAAACTTAATCGTGTTAATTATTATTGTAATGTTTCTTATGGGGCTATTACTTGGTTTTGTTGGAGCCGGAGGGGCTGGGGTTGTCATTGCGGTTCTAACTACAGTCTTTGGAATTCCAATTCACACCGCTTTAGGAACATCACTTAGTGCAATGGTATTTACCACAATGTCAGGTACGTACAGCCATTTCAGAGAAGACAATGTTGATATAAAAATTGGTATTTCTGTTGGCCTATTTGGGGCAATAGGTGCTTTGGCCGGTGCCTACATAGCTTCAATGTTACCTGCCAATGAACTTAAGCTGATGACAACCATCATGATATTTGTATCAGCTATTCTGCTTTTCTTTAAACTTTTCTCTTCTTCTAGCGAGATGTTTTCAAATGTAAAATGTAAAACAATTCCTGTTGGTTTAAACTTTTGGATATCCAGTTGTGGATTGGGAATCATTACGGGCCTTTTATCCGGTTCCTTCGGAATTGGGTCCACCCCATTTATACAAATTGGTTTATTATCCTTATTCAATTTATCTATTTACAAGTCAGCAGGAACAACCATGCTTGTTATTTTACCTATAGCCTCTTTAGGAGGCATAGGGTATTTAATAACAGGCAACCTGGATATTGAATTGCTAGTTAAGGTGATTATAGGATTAATGAGCGGTGCTTATTTCGGTGCAAAATTTACTAAAAATCTTCATCCTACGATATTAAAAACTGCAATGGTATGTATTCCAATTTTTGGAGGATTACTTTTAATCATATAAAACATTTGACCTTTCGCCCATATAAATGAAAGAAACAGGATCTTGGTTCGTTTCCGATTCAAAAAACAATAAATTCAAATATTCACATCAAGTCAGCAGCTCTTTTTTTGTTATTTATCTCCAACTATTGCAGTTATGTTGCTGCCCGACTACAACTACGAATGTCATGAGCACCTGCCAGATATCAATCCCCAATTCCTGACCACTAATATTTTTAACGCCTGATTGCCTCGCTTCTTACATGCAAACACCATAACTACATAACAGACTGCTTTAGCCTCCAAAAGCATGCGTTGCTGTTCATCACAACAACAAATTAGCCACCCTGCCCCGTCAGATATTGCAGTTATGTCAAACATGACAGATTCCCTTTACGGATAGACTGCCAACTCCTGCTGCACTCCTATTTTAAGTTGTATTATCAGGTAATTACACAGTTGGTATCTGTACATTTCCATGGCACGTTAGTTGCGAATAAAATATTGCCCCTTCGTATATCAAGTCAAGTATTGCAACCAACAAAAACAGGAGGAACGAATGAAGAAAAGTATTTTTACAACTTTGTTGCTGGTATTGGGATTGGCCATTTTTTCAGGTTGTGCATCTATACAAACCTGGCCTGACCATGAAAGAAGTGCAGAAAACAAAATGGTCACAATTCAGGAAAAAATCGGTGACGGTCTGAAAACCGGTGCAATTACACCTGATCAGTCCCAGATGTTTCTAACCACGCTGAAAAGCATCAGGACTGACTATGCGGCCCTGAGAGACAAAAGTGTTCCACGGGAAGATTGGAACAAACTTCATGTAAGACTGGAAGTGCTTGAGCAGGAGATCAGTACCGCCATCGCCCGTACTACAAAAATTGAGGCGCCGGAAAATGGCTACAGAATCATCACTCTTCAGCGCAGAATTGATGACGGAAGATTCAACGGCTACCTGCCGGTGAAAGAGGAAAGGGAATTTCAGCTCAGACTTGACTCTATCCGTAGAGACCATCTCAGGATAACCGAATACGGCCGTCCGATTACACTTGAAGAAAAAACCGACATATCACGCCGACTGGATGCGCTGTCAACGGACCTGAACAAGTTCCGCTAGATTTTGCATTAATCATTTCATTACCGCAGAGTTTTATGGGGGCAGTCCTGAAGGATTGCCCCCTCGATCGTACTCCTTCTTCATCACTTCATGCTGTAGCCAGCCGACTTGATACATATTGCTGCCGCTATGCACACAAAAAACTCCGGCCTCATCCACTCAAAAATCCACATACACCCGAGAAACCGACATATCCACCGGCAACTAAGCCTTTCACTGCCTCAACTCCGCCAAAGAATAAAAACCCGATAGCCCCAAGCGATGCACCAACCAAAGTATGGGTACCAATACTTGCCATCGAAAAAGTGGTCACAGAACAGGCCACCATTACTTGTATTGTTTGACCTCCCCAGCCGCCTTAAACAGACCCGCCAAATATTACGGTTACGCCAAACACGACAGATTTGAGCAACGGATCAGACCGCCATATTTTGGCCTCCCCCCACTTTATCCATACTATTCAGGTAATTACAGATCCATGACCTAAAAAAATCTGTGGCACGCTAGTTGCGATATTCAATTGCAGCAGAACTTGAACTATCAAAACTATCTGCAAAATCCTAAAGGAGGATATTATGAAATCAAGCCGTCAAGACAAGGTGGAAGGCACGTATCACGAACTGAAGGGCAAAGCAAAGGAAGTTGCCGGAAAACTGACTGACAACCCGAAACTGCAGGCAACTGGAGTGGTGGAAAAAATCGCCGGCAAAATCCAGACCAAAGTCGGACAGGTTAAGCAGGTAGTCGGAAAATAAGCTGCAGCACCAATTCAAAACCTATTGGAGAAAAACATGAAAAAATTTCTTGTCCTGGCCTGTGCAACTACGGCCCTTACCCTCTCATCCGGTTATGCCATGGCCGACAGCATCAAAGGCAAAGTGGGCGTAACCGGTAAAATCGGCTTTCTGATTCCAGCCGACAATGATATCGGCCCTTTTAAAAACAATACGGATGCCGGTTTTATCGGTGGCGGCGGTGTTATCTATGGCATTGATGACCATTTCGCTGCCGAAATCGACATCACCAGAACCTCTTTCGAATCGGATTTCGGTAAATTCGGCACAACCAACCTGTCACTTGGTGGCCAGTACCGGTTCGCACTCAAACAACCACAGATTGTTCCATACCTGGGTGCAGGCCTGGATATACTGATGAATGACGCTGATCAGGGTCGAGACGTGGATTCAACGGTAGGTATACACGGAAGCGGTGGTGTTGACTATTTCATAACCAAAAGACTGGCGCTGACTACCGAGTTAAAAATAGTTGTTGCAGCCGATTCGGATATAACTTCTGCAGGTGGAAAAATTGGTAATTTCAATCCAAATAGTTTTTCCACAACTTTTGGAGCCAGATACTTCTTCAATTAACAAACAGCTCATTACAAAACGATGAGATGCCGAAATGAACAACAAGACCCGCTTCGGCGGGTTTTTTTGATTCTAAAAACCAAAAGACATTACCAAAACTAAGGAGTAAGTCTATGAATTGCAGAACTATCAAATCATATTTGGCACCGTTTGCCATACTGCTGACCTTAACCTGCCTGATGGCGGCTCTGGGTTGCGCCCGTTACACGCGTGATGTGAATACGATCTACGAACCGGCTGCGTCTGTCAAAGGCGGCAGCGGAGATGTTTACATTGTTATTCCAGCAAACCGCCAGACCAGTTCGCCCGGTGTCAAATGGGTACTTGGAACGGTCAAGAATGATGATAACAAAAAGATCGACGAGATCACCAGCCCCAGATCACCTGAAGAAATTATTCAGGAAGCGTTCAACCTGGAATTTAGAAAGGCCGGATACAACGTCATACTTGCTACCAAAATTCCCGTTGATGCGAAAAGGGCAATTGATCTGACAAAAACAGATATCGAGCTGGATCAGATCACGGATATTGCCGATCTGATTGCAAAATGCAGGGTATTTGTTGCTGCGGATATTTACCTGAACGGCAAGATGGTTAAAAGATTTCAGTACGAATCCAAATCATCCAAAACCGACATCAAGGACCGGGACATGCTGGCCAGAGTTGTGCTGGAAGATGCAATGCATTCGGTCATGCTGAAAGCCATGCCGGAATTGAATGAACTATTTAAAAAGTAAACCTATGAAAAACCGTTTATCACGCAAAGCCGCAAAGAACGCTAAGAAAAAACTGAAACATATCAATAAATGATTCACCTGTTTGGTGGTTAATTATTGATTATAAAAAGTTGACTTTCTTTGCGTCTCGCCTAGAGGCGCCTACTTTTGGTTGCGTCTTTGCGTGAGACGATTTGCCGATGTTGGTTTAAAGATTCTTGCAGGAGCCTCTTTTTTTTCGCTTATGCCCCTTAAACTCTTCCTCCCAGACCGTGTCGGCAATTTCACCGTAGGATGCGGAATATTCATCCATCTGGTCCGCCAGACCGACGAAAATTTCATCCGCTCCGGCATGGGTAGGATATGCGCCTTCAGAAGCGAACAATTCACGTCCGGCTTCTGGATGATCAATCAGCATGCATGGTCGCAGCAGGTTGTCATGCGCACCCTGCTTTGCACGAATCTTCGTAAAAAACTGGGAGGCAAGGGCTTCGTGAATCGTTGTCCGCCTGATGTTATCCACCGCAAAATGACAGAAGACGCAAGGCTCGATATCCCCGTTGGCATTAATGTGAAAATACTTGCGACCACCGGCCAGGCACCCGGAGATCATGGGACCGTCATTCCAGAAATCAATAAACAGCATCGGTTTAGTGGCACGATAACCGGCTACAGTCCGGCGTAATCCATCACGTTGTTCCGGAGTCGGCATCAGATTTGGATCAGGCTTGCGTCCCACCGGCACATAGGAAAAGAGCCACATGGCAAAAACGCCCTTTTCCAGCAGCATATCGATGTAATTGCCATTGGTAATGATATGGGCGTTATTACGGGAATGGGTAAATGAACCGCAGAAGGAAAGTCCACCGGCCTTGAGCAGGTCCATGGCATGCATAACCTTTTTGAAATGCCCTGCCCCGCGACGATCGTCCGTCTCTTTTTCATACCCTTCCAGCGAAAATGCGGGCATGACATTTCCAACTTCGGTCAGCTTTTCCACCATTTCTTCGTCAATCAATCCACCATGGGTAAACACCAGAAAAGCCATATCACTATGCTTTTTGAAAATATCGAAAATCCCCTTCATATAAAACGGTTCTCCACCAGAGATAACCGCAAAATAGACCCCCATCTCCTTCATCTGAGTCAGGACAGAATCGACCTCATCCAGTGAAAGTTCCAGGGACTTGTCATAATCGCCGGCATAGCAGCCGTAACAGTTCAGATTGCAGCGCATGGTGGGGCTGATCACAACCGTGGAGGGAGGATAATAGCCGTGTTTGTCGCTCCACTCCTTGCGCTGATTGGTGCCGTTCAGCAGATGGTTGATCAGCAGATTGCTGATCCATTTATCCCGTTGGTTGGGGTGCAAATCGCGAAGAATCCGGCGGGGAAATTCGATGCTGGGGTGCTTTTCACGGATAAGCCCGCGAATCCAGCGGATACGGTCTTTATAATAATCCTTCCTGGCCATCATCTCCAGCAACTGGGTCATGCGGATCAGTGATTCATCCGACGAATTTGTCGCCAGTGACAACAGGTAGGAAAGCACTTTTTCTTTTGTGTAGTTTTTGAGGGTATTTATCATCAGCTAAAATCCTTTGTTTTTTAAGTAATTGCCTGCTTTCGACAAACCAGCACAATTTCATCAACTCCGTCAGCGTCGATCATGCCTTCAACAAATTTCAATTTCTTCTGGAATCTCATTCCTATGGGCAGAAGCACTTTGTTGTACCACCACATGGCCTCACTCCTGCGATGTTTAAGCCACCACATACTGAAATCCAGCAGACGCGGATTGTTGGATTGCATCCCGAAGGCGGCGCTTTTTTCCAGCACCAGATTGTTGGCTGCCAGCAGAGTCAGCAGATCTGCGGGGTCATACCTGCGTATATGTCCAACCAGCTCGTCAAAACCGGTCCAGAGCCGGGCATGAATGGGAACTGAAAAGACCAGCAAACCACCATCCTTGAGTACACGGCTGACCTCGCTGAAAACACGCCGGTCATCCTCCACATGCTCGATTACATCAAAAGCACAAACTAGTTCAAATTCCTTGTTTTTAAATGGTAAATCAATAATTTCAGCGGAGACGGCATTACCACCGCCGGCTGTCAGCCGCTGGATCACCGGCTTGCTGATATCCACGAAACAGGTGCCGGAAATCGGCAGGCGGGGGCGCAATCCCGGCCCTATTTCCAGCCTGGCTTGTAAAACCGGCAGCAACTCTGCAATCAGCGGCCAGGTATTAAACTGATCGGCACTTTCAAGATGGGACTCGGACCAGAGGGCATCATAAAAATCCCGGTTTACTGCTTTGCTGTCCAACTTCTTCCGGCATTCTGCAATGCTTACTGTATGGGTGTTCATGGCCATTTCCCTCTTGAGGTGACAGGTAAGATAATTCATCCGCATCTGATACTTTCAAACGATCATTCGGCCCCTTACGAAGGATGTTATAAGCCAGATTCATAAAACGGCGTCCCGGGTTATTCCAGACTCTTGAAATAACTGCAGGCCAGGTATAGGCTGCCTTACGCGTCTCCAGCCACCCACGATAAAGCTGTTCCGGAGACATGAGTTTCGGGCGAAAAACCACTTCGCCATGATTGTAACGGCTCCAATCCTTATGCAGCAATCGCCCTTCCTGCTCAAACTGCTGGTAAAGGCCGGTCCCCGGATAAGGTGTCAGCAGGTTAAAAGTCGGTACACTGGCAGCGCATTCTTCCACAAAACGGAGCGTTTTTTCAAAGATGCTCTGATCGTGGTCGTCAAAACCAAAGATGATCGAGGTTTCCAGAATAATTCCCGCATCCCTGACCCGCTTCATAAGTTCGCCCTGTGGGGTCTGCCCGGCTGTTTTGGCCAGTTTGGAAAACGGACCGGTCACGGACTCGATACCGACAAAAAGGCCGACACAGCCGGAATCGGCAACCAGTTTCAGCAGTTCCCTGTCCTCTGCGAAACGTAGGCTCGTCTGAGAGGCCCAGCGAATACCCATCTCTGCCATCCCTTTCAGAATTGGCCGTGCCTTTGCCGGATCTCCCAGAAAATTATCATCCAGAAAAATGACCAGTTTTTTAGGAAAAGAAGCTATTTCACTCAGAATGTCCGCCGCATCACGATACCGGAAACGGTTTCCGAAATACTGGGTCACGGTACAGAAAGAGCAGTCGTAAGGGCAGCCACGGCTGGCCTGGATCGTCTGGGTAGTCAGGTAGCGTTTGCCATCCAGTATTTCCCGGCGCGACCAGGGGGCGGTCAATTTGTCGTCCTCTGTAATCGGCGCACGATAAATCTTTCCCAGCCTGTTGCCCAGATAATCGTCCAGCAGTCCTGACCAGACAGCATCAGCCTCCCCTACTACAACTGCATCCGCATGGGTCAAAGCCTCTTCCGGCAGAACAGTAGGATGCATGCCGCCCATAACAACCGGCACACCTTCACTCCTGAACTGATCGGCAATTTCATAAGCGTGCGTTGCCTGATGGGTCATGGCGGTAATTCCGACCAGGTCGAAATCTTTGCCGTTTGGAATCCGGTCCTGGCTCTCATCCACCAGGGTGACCGTCCAGTTGGCAGGCGTCAGTGCCGCCACCTGCAAAAGTGATAAAGATGGAATCTGAAAATATTTGGCCCAGCCGATCTTGTGGGTCGCCGGATAAATCAGCAGCAGACGTGGCTTGGAGGATTTAATGTATGGATGGTTTGACGCTTTTGCGGTCATGTGTATATCCTTTACGGTTTGTCAGGACAGTAATTTGGGTAAAATTAAATCTCCCACTAGAGCTTAAATTGTATCCCCTCTCCCTCTGGGAGAGGGTTAGGGTGAGGGGAAAAATGTTGATTTAGAATCAGAAATCGCCCTCATCCGACCTTCGGCCACCTTCTCCCACAGGGAGAAGGATTGAGCATGACATTAATCCTACCCAGGTTTATTTCACAGGTTCGACCACTTCCACCGGCAACGGTTTTCCGGTCTCAATTTCACGTTTCTGGTGATAGATAAACCGGACCATATAGTACTCGAACGGATGACCACTCTCGTAATAACGGAAACTCTGCTGATGCCTTGTATCAATAAAATCAAGGGTAGTTACTGCCGTACCGATGGCAAAACTGTGACCAGTGCTTCCGAATGGATCAATAGCAGAATAGATCCCGTAATAAATGCCGTTGTCCACTATCAGCCCACCCGCATCCCGCACAGATGAAGGTCCGAAAATCGGCAGCACAAGATAAGGCCCCGATTCCATACCCCAGTACCCCAGAGTTTTGCCGAAATCCTGTTCCTGACGTTCCAGACCGAAACTGGTGGCCGGATCAAAGAGACCGCCCAGGCCGACGGTACTGTTGGTTACGAACCTCCCCAGCGTTGTCAGGGATTCAACCCCTTTCAACTGAAACATACTGTTGGTAAGGTTTTTGACCTCCCTGATGTTGTTATAAAAGCTGGAAACCCGGTCCTGTAGAAAGTTGGGGGTGACATACTCGTAACTGTTCACCACCGGCAAAAACAGGTATTTGTCGAAGTAGAAATTGAAGCGATACATATTGCGGTTAAATCCTTCCCAGGGATCGGCTACTTCGGCGAAACGCTGGTCACGGAATTCACTGATGGTATGCTTCGGCGGAACTTCGGCTTCGTCATTGGTCCTGACTGTGGCACATCCGCAAAAGGAAAGTGTCAGTATCATTGCAAACAGAGTCGAATTAATGCGGTTTCTGTAATTTTTCATAACTTCACCCTCACTGTTTTTTAAAGAAATTAACCATGTAAGCCACGTTTTCCAGGTAGGTAATATTGCCCAAATGGCCGCCGCGCGGGTAAATCTTTGCCCTGTCGCCGAACAGTTTACGCAAGTAATCCAGTTCCGCTTTAGTCAGGATAAAATCATTTTCGTTGGTGATCATGCCGAACTTTGTGGATGACTTAAGATATCCTTCAATACTCCTGAGGCTTTCAGATTCTATCAGGGCCTGTTTGGTAAGACCTGGACGCTGCTTAAGGAAATGCGGGTAAAAGTATTCATTGAAATAATCGAAAAAACTCAGATGGGTGGAGACCAGAAAATAGTCAAAAATGGAATCTGTCGGGCTCAGCACCCTGTTCTTGGGAACAACGTAACCGCTGTTCGTCATGACATCGGAGGAAAAGATCATACCGGCCAGACCGATGCGATAGGAAACGCCGATCAATCCGGCAGTTTCCGCTTTGGAGAAGAGTTTTTCAGCGTAAATAGAATACAGGAAATCATCATTGATGGAGACAAAACCGCCATAACGGTAATACTCGCTGAATTTTGACAATGATTTATTGAAAAACACACCCTGTTTTTTTGAGCCGCCCGGGATCTGCCTGAACAGTTCTTCGATCCTGGTAGCCGAACTATAAAGACTGACCGGCGGATTAATCATCAGTACTTTGCGAAAGTTGAAAACCTTGCGTTCCTCGTCCAGTTTGGACACAAAAGCCGACTGGATTGCTCCCAGACTGTAACCGCCAACATGAAATTCCGACACTTCAATATCATCGGAAACCATCTTCCAGGCGTATTCCATGGCGCGATACAGATCAGCGGAGTCCTCAACCAGATCGCCGGGCACATGACTGGTGGAGGCAGAAACAATAAAATTGGAGCTGGTTGGCGACGGCAGTGTAATAACATGAAAACCGGCCTGATAAAGGGCCTTCGTCATAACCACAAGCTTATCGGTTCGCTCATTGGAACCGGCGCCACCGATCAGAAAGACCAGCGGCGCTTTCTGTTTCTGATAAGCAAGAATGCAGCGCAACCCCTTATCGTAAAAGAATATGGGCGGTTTTTCACGATCAGGGAACACATCCACAACCAGTTTCCGTACGTTAATATGGGCCGGCAGATCGGGCATCAACTCCGGTGGAGTTCCGATAATAGAGGCTTCGTAGGAGCCGGGTATGGGATAGCCGTAACCTTCGTCCGCCGCATTACTTGACAGAGGGGACAGAAGCATGCAGGCAATCAGCAGCAGTTTTAAATACGTCATTTAGATGACTCCTTTGTTACCCCCTCCCCTTGCGGGAGGGGGCAGGGGGTGGGGGAAGCTGTTATGTATGACTAATTTTCAATGGAACTTGGAATAAGTAATCAGCTTCACCCACCCCTTAATCCCCTCCCGTCCAGGGAGTGGAGACACGTTCCATATCCTTCACCACATATCTGCTACAGACAAAACAGAAGATTCCGGCCAGCACCATGGCAAACGGAGTTACCAGAAGGGCACTGCGCAACCCCCACTGATCAGACAGCCAGCCCAGAATAGACGGTGAAACCGCATCACCCAGGGCATGAATAAAGAAGATATTGACGGCAAAAGCCATGGCCCGGACAGCGGGATTGCTGACGTTGATAATGACCGTATTAAGCGGACCGGTATTCAGAAAGAGAAAGAACTCGGCAATAAAAATAGCTGTCATACAGCCAGTAAGACCTGGAGCCAATATGGCCCAGACGGCAAATGGTGCTCCGATCAAAAAGCCCCAGCCGGACAGCAACAGGTACCCCTTGCCGTTCTTTTTCTGCCAGTAGTCTCCCAGCCAGCCTCCGACCATGGTCCCCAGAATACCGGCTGCAACAGTAGTTGCCCCGAACATGGTATTACCTTTAACCACATCCAGACTATGTACGCGATACAGGAAAGAAGGAATCCACTGGGCAAGCCCGCCGATGGAAAATGTCATGGCCGCCATGGCCAGGGTGTTGAAGACAAAGGAGCGGTTTCTGAACAGGTCCGTATATCGTGACACATTACTTTTCCCTTCTCCCTCTGCACCCTGCCGGGCATCAAGGAGAGGGTTGCTTTGCTTGTGCGCCGAAGCGCTACTGCGCGTAGGAGCATCCCCACCACGAGGAGGAGTTCGCAGCATAATAATCGGAATGGCCAGCAGCAGACCCGGCAGACCGACCAGCAGAAAGGCGGCATGCCAGCCAAAATTCTGTCCCAGCAGCCCACCCAGGATATAGCCAAGGGCACTACCCACCGGGATGGCCACATAAAACCAGGACAGTATGCGGCCCCGTTGTTCTTTGGGAAAATAATCAGAAATCAGACCGGGCGATACAGTACCGAAACTTGCTTCACCGACACCAACCGTGGCCCGGGCAGCCAGCAGGGTTTTAAACCCTGGGGCGTAACCGGACAGGGCCGTAGCAAGACTCCAGACTACCAGTCCGCCAGCGGCCAGTCGTGTCCTGCTCCAGTTATCGCCCAGCCAGCCAAAGAGCGGCGCCAGCAGCATATAGCTGAACATGAAGGAGCTACCTAAAAAACCTAACTGCGTATCGGAAAGGTTCCAGTCAATCTTGATCAGGGGAAACACTGCAAACAGTACCTGCCGGTCGATATAATTCAACAGGTTAACCGCCAGCAAAAGGCCCAGGGCGTACCGGCGGTAGGTTATGGATAGCGGTTTGGCGTTCATAACCTCTCCACCGCCTGCCTTGTCATCTCCACTATCCCGGCCGGTTCTTCAAGGCGGAACCGCAGCGGCTCACCAAAGGTCACCCGTACCCTGCCCTGTTTTGGAAAAGTTACTTCATGGGGAAGCACCTGATCCGTACCGGTTATTTTTATCGGTATAATCGGAATATTCAGCTCCCTGGCCATGATGCCCAGCCCCATTTGAAAGGGCTGCATTTTGCCGTCCAGGGAATGCCCGCCTTCCGGAAAAATCAGGATATTGAACCCTTCATCCACCAGTCTGCCCATGTATTCCAGCGAACCACTGAACCCTGTTGACTGGGGCAGCGGAAACAGATTGAACATTACAGTGGCATATTCGTAGCTGAAACGTCTCCAGATGCGGTCCCACCCATGATAATCCCCGAAGAAGAATTCTTCCCAGGCTGCAGTAGAGGTTCTGTATCTAATTTCAGAAGGCAGCGCAAACATGACGGCAGCATGATCCAGGTAACTCAGGTGGTTGGCCACAAAAATCACCGGTCCCTGCTGCAGGTTTACATTTTCCAGGCCGGTTATATCCAGCTTGGCAAACAGACTAAATAGCGGACTATGAAATACGGTGTCCCAAACCTTGCGCACTGTTCTGAAAAATGCACAGTTGGTCCAGAAGCGGAAATGATTGTTCTGGTCCAGCTTTTCCCGTTTTGCAATGATCTGACGCAGATCGGAAACCCTGGTTTCCTGACCGATCCGTGAGTCTTCGATATCCAGCCGGTATTCCTGTTCCATAAAACTGACCAGTTCCAAACGGTCAATGGATGTCAGCCCCAGGTCATTGGCCAGCAGTGATTCCTCGCGAATCTGCCCCGCATCAGTACCGGTCAGCTTGGCAAGCATGTTAAGCAGCTTGTCGTTACTGACGGTTGCAGTGCCAGCCTCCGGGCCTTTTTTAATCTCTTCCAGAACAGCGAATTTTTTTATTTTCAGAGTGGTTGTCTTAGGAAATTCCGGCTGTGGCCAGAGAGAAAAACCGGTAATCTGATGCAAGGCATCCAGACTGCCGTTTGCCTGGGCGACGACCGCTTCAGGCGTTGCGCCGCTGTCATCCAGAATCAGTACGGCATGCACCTCTTCTCCGTTGCCGCGATCCAGTCCAATAACACAGGATTCCCTGACCCCGGCTGTCCTGTTCAGTACAGCCTCCAGCTCATCCGGGTAAACATTAACCCCCGCACCGGTAACGATCAGCTCCTTATCTCTGCCTTTGATGGACAACCAGCCGTTTGCATCCACCTCGCCCAGATCACCGGTACGAAACCAGCCATCTTCCGTAAAGGCATCGCGGGTGGCCTGTTCGTTTTCGTAGTAACCGGAAAAGACATTATCTCCCCGTACCAGGATCTGTTTCTCTTCAATCTTAAGCTGGACTCCAGGCAGGATCGGGCCAACGGAACCGGGCAGCTGACGTTCCATGGTGTTGACGCAAAGGACGGGCGAACATTCCGTCAGGCCGTAACCTTCAAGAACAATGAATCCCATACCGGCCCAGAAATTGAAATCATCGGGGCTCAGCGGCGCTCCGCCAGGAACGAAGACAGTGAAGTTGCTGCCGAACTTTTTTTGAACCGGAAAGAACATGACCCGGCGCAGCCCGATCGGCACCTTGGGTCCAATCTCCAGCAGCTTCCTGAACAGACCGGAAAGATGTTTTTCCTCCAGCTCACGTTCGATGCTGGTTTTAAGCAGCTGCATCAGCCGCGGAACGGACATGATGACGTAGATATCCTCTTCAGCCAGTGCTTTCATGATTGCCGAAGGCTTGAGTGTGCGCAGATAGACAATCGCCGCACCACGGTAGAGAGGGGTAAAGAAACCCCCCATCTGTTCAAACATGTGTGACAAAGGCAGCAGGGACAAAAAATTGTAGGCCGAAGTAATAATCGGCACCTGCCGGTTGATTTGAGTGATATTGGCGACCAGATTTTTATGGCTGAGAATAACGCCTTTGGGGTTGCCGGTGGTGCCGGAAGTATAGATCAGCTGGGCCGTATCTTCCGGCCTGGCAACCGCAATAGCAGATATGGGCGGCAGTTCTTCCAGCAGGAACGG
Source organism: uncultured Geobacteraceae bacterium (assembly GCA_964509295.1). Lineage (GTDB taxonomy): Bacteria > Desulfobacterota > Desulfuromonadia > Geobacterales > Pseudopelobacteraceae > JBGSQR01. The sequence goes on from CAZDWS010000013.1 coordinate 18,616, forward strand.
AAGATCTTCCAACTGCAACGAGACTGCAGCCGTGAGCTGTTCCTGCTTGAAACGGCTCTGCAGCACCACTTTGGAATTGGTAAGTTTTCCAATCGATTCCGCACGGGCCAGGTCGGACATAAAATCCACCGGCACAGCAATTGCCCCACGGACAATAATCCCCCAGTAGGCAACTGCCCACCAGGAGGAGTTTGGTCCCCAGATCAACACCCTGTCTCCCGGTGCCACTCCCTTTTGTTCCAGCAGTGTGGCCATCTTCAGGGACAAATCGTGTAGCTCCCCATAGGAGACAACCAGCCTTCGTACACCGGTACGGTTTACAAAGGCGGTTTTGTCACCCAAACCTTCAAATGTATTAAAAAGATCAATCAGTGTTTGCATGGGTACTCTTTCTACTCATCTTATTCCCAGCTTCCCCTTAACTAAGGGGAAGCTGGGAACGGTTAAATTGCCGAGCATCAAAACTCCCCCTAACCCCCTCTTAGCTTAAGAGGGGGAAACCGCAGTAGCTGAATGTCAGATAAAATCAGGTTGTATATCGCTTGATTCAGGAGCAGCCTGGACTACCTGTTCCGTCCCTGACCGCGATCATCATCGCCTCGCTGACCTTGTCCGTGACCACGGCCCTGTTCATGCGAATCACCTTTGTCATGCTCTTTCTTTTCCTGACGCTGCTGTTTCGGTGCCTGCTGATGCTGCTGTACAGCCCCCGGCTGCGGATGCTGTTATTTTACAGCAGGACCGGGCTGTTGTTGTCTCTGCTCCTGTTTTGCAGGTTCAGGCCGTTTCTGTTCGTGTACTGCAGGACCGCGCTGATGTTGGGCGGGTTGTGGCGGTACTGCCTTATGAACCTGCTCACCACCACGTTGAGGTGGATGTGTGTTTGGTCCGGGAGGAGCACCCTGTTGTTGTCTAGGTGCCGGATGCGCTGCATCAGGCTGTCTCGGATTTCTACCGGGAGCGGCATCCTGTTTTCGATGCTGATCGGGTGCAGACACCTTTTGCCGTTCCTGCTGAATGTGCTGGCGGACCACCTTATCCTTTGGCTGATAGCGATACTGCTGGTTATGTACTACGCGCTGCTGTTCAACATGCGGATAGCGGTCACCGGAATACCGGCGCTGGTAGACAGGCAATGGAGCCGGTCTGGGAGCGGAACTGCGATTCCAGTGATTCCAGCCTCTGCGATGCTGTTCCCAGCCCGGTCCCCAGTGCTGACCCCAACGTGGCGGTGCATTGGCCTGCCACCCACGGAAATATACCGGTGGCTGACGATAATAACGGACCGGAATACGCAGAACGTACAGAGGCACAACCTCCGGTCCGACTATTCCCCAGGGTCCATTATACCAGGAACTGGCGTACCAGTTATCGCCCTGGTAAACCCAGTACATGCCATCGTAGAAAAAGTAGTTGGCATCCATGCGTGGCGCATAGTAGACCGGATATCCCGGCACCCGGACCAGTTCCGGGAACAGCGGCAGATTTATACCGATACTGACGTTTGGCAGGCCGATGCCGATACTGACATCTGCTTTGGCGGATGTCACAGAGCAAAGCATCAGGGACATGGCTATCATTGCGTAACGAATTTTAAACATTCTCTCTCCTTCGACTGACTGGGTCTATTATTTATAATGCCCGTTCTTACGACCATTATCATCATGATGCTTCTTCTGCTTTTTATGCTTTTTATAGTGTTTACCCGGTCTTTCCCGCTCCATATATACCCGGCGGTTTCTTTCCACATAGTATGGCCGACCCGAGTCAACCATAACGTGCACCCCTGGAGGAGCAGGCAGAAATCCGTTAACATTGACACTCACATTGGGAGGGCCCGGCAGGCCCGGTGGAGCAGGAAAACCTGCATTAGCCTCATTGAAACCCATGGTGACGATTACTGCTGTCATGACAATTATTGAAAAAACAGATTTTAAACGCATTTAGTCTCCTTGTTATACTGATGGTGCCCATAACTATTTATTCAACTACCATGCCAACTAAAACCGGCAAATCAAGCTAATGATAACGTCCTGATTGTGCTGAACAAGGTCGAATATTAAGCATTGAGATACTCTTAAAACAATTCATTTAACCCGTTACATTTGACATAACCGTCGAGTTTGACGGGTAAATCGGCCATTAAATAAAAAATGCCCGCAACCGGTTTTGGCTGCGGACATTTTGATTTCAAACATCAGGAAAAATATAATTACTCTTCAACAACCTCAATAATAACTCTCATGTTCGAATAGGCTGCATCAGAAAACCTGTCGGCAGGGTCAGACTCTTGTTGAGCCGGATATGACTCTCCGTATCCGATTGTGGTAATCCTGTCGGCAGATATGCCGCCGGTTTGTACCAGATATTCCCTGGCAGAAGCCGCTCTTCTTTCGCTCAGCTTCTGATTGTACTCTTCTGTTCCGGCAGCGGAAGTGTACCCTGAAATATGGATTTTCATCTTCGGATCATCCTTCATGATCTTCACATTCAGCTTCAGCAGAGCCTTACCATTTTCCGTGATCTCGGCACTGTTAAAATTGAAGTGCGAATTTTGAAGCTTGGCCAGCACCTTGACCGTCTTTGGCGGTGAAAACGCCGTAAAGTTCCAGATATAATCATTTTTCAGCGAATTACCGGCCAGGTCTTTGGCCCCGGTTGTAATCCTTGCCTTGTAATCCTTACCCTTTTCAAAACTCCTGGCCGGAGTAAAGGTTGCCGTTGAAGCGTTGGATGTAACATTCCCTATTACAGGTACATTTCCCTGAAAAAGGGTAAATGTTGAACCATTGATTGTTGCCGGATCCATGGCCTCACTGAAAGCGGCATTAACTTTCTGATTAACCGGCGCAGCGGTTGCTCCATTTACAGGAGCTGTAAATGAAACCGTTGGTGCCGTGGTATCCACAACCTTTTCAATTACCGGAGTTGCAGCCTTTTCCACAGTCTTTTCCGCCGGCGGCAGAGCTGTGGCTGTTTTCTGTACCCCGCCAAACTGGAAAGTCAGGCCGGCTGAATATTCCAGATTGTGATCGCCGGTATCGTGAACAAGTACAACGTGCCTTACGTCACCACGCAGGGCCACATTATCGCTGACGAAATATTTAACCCCGCCACCGTAATTGAACAGACCGGCATAATGGCTCGGAGCGCTGGCGGTATGGGGTGTATTGAAGTTGGTGCCACCGCCGCCGATGGCAACAAAAGGCACTAACCTGGAGTCAGGCATGAAATGATACAGAACATCCACACCGTAGCGATACAGGTCGGTCTCCCGATCTCCATTCTTGGTTTTAGTCAGGCTGTAGCCGAACATGGCCTCCGCACCCAGATTTTTTGTAAAGTTGTAGCCGCCACGCAGACCGAAAATCGGCCGATTGTCTTCGCGCTGCTCTTTGTCCAGCAGATAGCCTCCGACAAATGGCGACACGGTGACAGCACCCTGCCTGTTCTCTGCAAAGCCTGGTGTTGCCAAAGTAATCAACAACAGCCCCGGCACAATACCCTTGATTATTCTGTTCATTTTGTTCCTCTCTATTCCTATGGATATGTGTGTCAAGTTATGCAGCTTATGGAGCTGGTACATTAATAACCGTATTCACCAGCGTAACCGAAGCTCCCAGGGACAAGGCCCTGCCGTTCAGCGTTACTATGGCCACATTACCGGCAGTAGAAAATGAAGCACCAGCCTGAGAAATGATCGTTCCCTGCATGGTTCCGCCACCTCCGGCATTGATCGTTGCAAAACTGCCAACCTGCCAGAAGATATTCTTGGCCTGGGCTCCGCCTGCCAGGATGATACTCTGTGGGGCTGCAGCGCCAGGACCGCCAACTGTAAGTGTCTGTGCCATCTGGAATACCCAGACGGCATTGGCGTCACCCTGAGCGTCCAGAGTAAGGTCCCCGCCTTCAATCAGGAATGAACCGCCGGGAGCGACATAAACACCGGGAGCAAGAGTCAAACCTGCCAGATTGGCACCCGGCGCAGGGCTGGCACCACCGACAGGCATTGCAACCAGAGCCAGATAAGCGGTTTGTGCATCAAGACGGGCCTGGGTTGCGACGGTACACGCAACAGCATTTGGACCGGCAGAAGTTGGGCCGGTGGTAGAATTGGTACAGCTATAAATCTTGCCGTTCACAGATCCGATATTAGATGGAGTTTGTGTATAGATATCTCCGGCAGTATCGTGAAAACCGGTTATTGACGCAGTACCGGTTGCAATTGTTCCCGTATCACCATTGATTTGTGTCAAAGTTCCGGTGTTGGTCATACCGGCTGTCCCGCCAAAAGATCCGAAAGGTTCGATGGTACGCAGATTGATAACCGGAACAACAGCCGGGATAGTTCCGGTAGTAAAGCTCCAAATCTTGTTGATCAGCAGCTGATTTCCGGCCAGATCAGTTACATCGGCGGTTACCGTAGCGGTATAGGTGGTGTTGGCTGCAAAGTTACTCAACGGCCTGAAGGTAGCAACCCTGGTTATTGAATTATAGTCAACGGTTCCTGTTACGCCTCCCACAAGAAAACTTGATGTGGAGATAGTCTGCGGATCAATCAACTCGCTGAAGGTCGCGTTAACGGAACTGTTCAGTGCAATGTTCGTGGCAAGATCTGCAGGGTTCGTGGACAGCACAGTCGGGGCGGTATTATCAGCAATGGCAGATGTTGTGAAACTCCACACATGGTTAACTGCCATTCCATTACCGGCCTTGTCGGCTGCACCTGTTGAAATCGTAGCGGTATAGACTGTGTTGGCACCAAGATTGTTGGCCGGAGTAAAAACAGCATTCAATCCTGAATAGGCAACCGTACCCGGAACAACAGTTGCTCCCTGTTTGAGAGTAAATGTTGCTGAAGAAATTGTCAGAGGATCCATCGCTTCGCTGAACGTTGCACCAACAGTAGTGTTAACCGGCACGTTGACGGCACCGTTGGCGTTGGTGGTGGAAGCTACTGTCGGCTTGGTGGTGTCGGAGGTTGAACCGGTTGTAAAGGTGAACACATAGTCAGCAGCCATGGGGTTGCCTGCCAGATCCATAGCTCCGGTTGTAGCCGTGACGGTATAAAGTGTGTTTGCCACAAGCGGATTTGAAGGGGTAAATGTCGCTGAAGTACCAGCGGAAACAACGGTTCCTGTTACAAGGGTTACGCCGGGGCCTGCTACTTTGAAAGTGACTGTATTAATCGTTGACGGATTCATAACTTCGCTGAAGTCAATTGTCACTTTCCTGTTGAGCGGCACAGCTGCAGCAGTATTGGCCGGTGAAGTGGCACTCACGGTTGGAGCATTTGAGTCTGTAGTAACACCGGTTGTAAAGGAAAAGGCATAATTATTTGCCAGCGTATTGCCGGCCAGATCTTTTACTCCGGTAGTAATTGTGGCGGTATAGGTTGTGTTTGCCTGAAATGAGTTTATGGGGGTAAAGGTGGCCGAAGAGCCTGTCGGCGTGACCAGACCGGGGACAGCAACAGCGCCGGGTCCGGATACGGTAAAGGTACTGTTGTTAAGAGTCAGCGGGTCCATCTTTTCACTGAAGGCAACCAGTACCATCCTGTTAAACGGTACAGCCAGGGCACCATTCTCTGGTGAAGTATAACTGACCTGAGGTCTGGTAGTGTCCGGATTTGGCAGAGCTTCCGGATCATTGCTTGCGCATCCGGCCACAAAAGTGACCAGCAGCAACATCAGAAACCACAATTTTGAAAAGCCTTTGTACTTGTTCATAGTTTTCCCTCCAGCGGGCGTTTAAATGTGCGAAACATCTACTAAATTACTGTTCTTTATTATTTAGTTTCCGGATGGAAACTATTTACCGATTAATCACCGTCAACAAGACAACCCCTTTCGTAAGTATGATCAAAACCGGCATGAATCGGAGATACTCAATATCAGCATGCAAGAGCAACTAACCTGCCAAAGACCAGATAACAATCAAATGAGCTGATTAGTTCTGTAATATCGGCATATTAGGTTTAATGAAAAAACATCAGAGTGAGGTAAAAAAGTCAGAAAGACCTTCGGATATGACAGAACCATATTATGGTGTGGGCAATTACTGAGGGGGATTGAAGAAAACCATTTAACCTAAAATAGGCAATCTACTCACGCGAAGCCGCAACCAAAAGCAGGTGCCTCTAGGCACCTGCTTTTGGTTGCGGCTATGTATGATCAACTGTTTTTTCTTGGATTATAATTTTGAATCCGGCTGTTCCATGCCAGAGGACGTGGGCGGCGGCTGCGGCCCCATGGGCAAAGGTTTCGGCTGCTTCATACCGGGTGATGTGGGGGGAGGTTGCGGCCCCATGGGTAAAGGCTTAGGCTGTACCATACCTGGTGAGGTTGGTGGCGGCTGAGGCCCCATAGGTAATGGTTTGGGCTGTTTCATGCTGGGCGGTGCCGGATCTTTCTGATCGCCACCCAGGTGCCCTTTTACTTCCGCCTGAAAAGCCAATGGCAGTGGTTTTTGCTGCGCCATGGCAGGGGCAGCCTTGGCCTGGCTGGCCGCTCTTAGGGCCTGTTGATTCAACTTTTGCGCCTTGCTGCGTTTTGACAGCCGGGGACGCTTTCTGGTACTTTCATCAGCTAACTGTTGTCGGCTGAGACGTTGTGCCGGGGTTCTTGATGTAACGGGTGCAATTGGCCTGGCAGGAATTCTGGAAGGATCGTCTGTGAAACCGATTACTCCCTGATCACTGACCCATCGGTAAGTTTCTCCGGAGGCCGGGGAAAAAAGACCAAGTATCAGGAATATTACTAATGTGAGTTTCATATTAGGTTCTCCAGTAGTCCGGTTGATGCAAAAAAACGCCGGGCAGTAAAACACCCGGCAATTGCAGGAAGGAGGCACTTGAAGCGCCGTACCTTTATATATACAACAACCATGCCAGCGGCCAGCGTTCAAAGCACAATTGATAAGGATCTGTATTTATTCATTTATTCACCATAGAGCAGTTACAATGCAGACAAATTGCTCTTTGATGCCGCCGTATTTAACAAAACCGCCAAATATGGCGGCACAATGATCGCAGCAATATTTTGACGTATTACTGTCAACATTTCCCACCAATACCTGAGAAGTCGAGTTAACGCCGGATCAACGAAACTCCTGTCAAAACATGACAGTCCTGCTTTGCATAAACAGGCTTGGTCGTAAAATTGCACTCCGTTACTTACGACAGTCCCGAAAATAAATATCACGGATTAAACGGAGTAAAATATATATGGTTTTTTTCAAGAGCATTCACAACATTGCCGTACTGATCGAATTCCTGGCCGGTGCCGGGCTGGCGATTTTTTTCCACCTGGTGCTGCACTCCCCCGAAACCGCCTACATAATCTTCGGTATCGGTATCCTGTTATCACTGGCAACATACCTATTGCGAGAGTCGCTGGACAAAACACGCCTGGAATTAATCGGCCAGTATGAGCAGGCCCATGAAGTCACCTTCGCCATTTCCAGGATTTCTGATCCGGAATGCCGCACCAGGGCAGAGGAGCTGCTATCAGGCATTAAAGGAACGATTGTGCAGCTGCAGCAGGGCTATATTCCTTTGGATCAAACTGAATTTTATCTGGAAGGCGCCAAATGCGCTGACCTGGCAAGCAAGCGGGTCAAGACGGTTGACCCCATCTCCAATGGCTGGCACAACCGGGGTACACTGGTCAATTATTACCAGTCCAATTTGCGGGCCGTGGAACGGGGCGTAAAAGTGACGAAAGTATTTGTTATGAACCGTAATGAGCTGGAACAACCGGATACGCAAAAAATTCTCTGCGCCCAGCATCGGGATGGTATTGAGGTGCGGATTGCATTTAGCGAAGAGCTGCCGAGCGTCAGTAAAACGAGTGAAAGCGACATCAACAGTTCCTTTGATTTTGCCATCTACGACGACAAAATTGCCACGGAGGTTTTTTCAAAAAGCGGAACCTATTTCGGTAGAAAAACCGGTCAGGCGGTCAATGTGGAAAAGCTTCTCAAGCTATACGAGCTGATAGAGCATAGCTCAAATATCATCGCCATCGAAAATGATCGCATAGTTATCGCTTCCGATTCCAACATCTAGTTATTCATAAGTTGTTTAATTTTTTCGCAAAAATACATTAGTTTATTTATTAAATCACTGATATCCTGAAAAAATGACAAAACAAGATAACCATCCAATAATTCAGAATAAATCTGTTGAGGCCCTTGCAGTTAATTCAAAGGGCAAACGGGAAAAAAACATTTTTCCGATTGTGGGTATCGGTGCATCAGCAGGCGGGCTTGAGGCGCTGGAGCAATTTCTTGGTCATGTACCGGAGTCCAGCGGCATGGCCTTTGTTATTGTGCAGCATCTGGACCCGACCCATAAGGGAATCATGCCGGAACTACTGCAACGTGCCACCACCATGGAGGTTGTGCAGGTCAAGGATCGCATGCCGGTCAAACCAAACGGCGTCTATGTGATCCCGCCCAACAGGGATATGTCCATCCTGCATGGAGTTCTGCACCTGTTTGAGCCGACGGAGAAACGTGGTTTGCGCCTGCCAATCGATTTTTTTCTGAATTCCCTTGCTGAAGACCGCTTACATAACAGCATCGGAGTAATTCTGTCCGGCATGGGCTCGGATGGCACGGCAGGTTTAAGGGCCATCAAGGAAAAATCGGGCCTGGGGCTGGCCCAGGAACCTGGTTCGGCCAAGTTTGACAGCATGCCGCGCAGCGCCATAATTGCCGGCCTGGCCGATATTGTTGCCCCGGCAGAGGAACTGCCCGGAAAGATCATTGAATACCTTAAACATACTATTGTTATCCCCAAATCAGAGATTCATCTGGAAGAAAAAGACCAGAGCGCCCTGGAAAAGGTACTGATCCTGCTGCGTTCCAAGACCGGCCATGACTTTTCCCTTTACAAGAAAAATACGGTCTACCGTCGCATTGAACGACGTATGGGCATTCACCAGCTCAACAGAATTGCCACCTATGTCCGCTACCTCCAGGAAAACCCCCAGGAAGTTGAATTGCTTTTCAAAGAACTGCTGATCGGTGTGACCAGTTTTTTCCGCGATCCGGCGGCCTGGGAGCAAATACGTGAAGAAGTTTTACCGCAACTGCTGGAGGGACGACCGACCGGCGGTGTACTCAGGGCCTGGTCAACAGGCTGTTCCACCGGAGAAGAGGCCTATTCTCTGGCCATCATATTTAAAGAAGCCCTGGAAAAGATCAAGTCCACAGAGAATTTCAGACTACAGATTTTTGCCACCGACCTGGACCGCGATGCCATTGACAAGGCCCGGCAAGGGTTCTACCCCTCCAGTATAGTTGCTGACATTTCTACGGAGCGGCTGCAGCGCTTCTTCATCAAGGAAGAAAACGGCTACCGGGTCGGAAAAGAAATCCGTGAGATGGTGACCTTCGCCACACAAAATGTCATCATGGACCCGCCATTTACCAAACTGGACATCCTGATCTGCCGCAACCTGCTGATTTATCTGACCCCGGAGCTGCAGAAAAAACTTATGCCGCTCTTTCACTACAGCCTTAATCATGATGGTGTCCTGTTTCTGGGCAGCGCCGAGACGATCAGCTCTTTCACCGATCTCTTTGCACCCCTGAATATCAAATCAAGACTATTCAAACGCCGTGAATCACTGATGACAACAGAACTGTTGTCGTTTCCGCCCACTTTTGTTCCAGCCCAGCCGGGAATTTATAAGGAGTTAATAATGTCTAACCCTGTAGTTAATCTTCAGACACTTGCTGATCAACTGCTGCTGCAGCATTTTTCACCCCCTGCCGTAATTGTCAGCGATAAGGGAGATATCCTTTATATCAGCGGTCGGACCGGTAAATACCTGGAACCGGCAGCCGGTAAAGCCAACTGGAACATTTTTGCCATGGCCCGGGAAGGTCTCCGCTTTGATCTGGGCAGCGCTTTTCAGAAAGCGATCAGGCAAAAAGGACCCATCTCCATCAAGGGACTCAAAGTCGGCAGCAACGGCAGCACACAATGCGTTGACATAACTGTTCAGGTAATTGAAGAACCGGAAGCCATGAAAGGTATGGTGATGATCGTTTTTTACGATGTAGCCGTACCGGTTGAAAAAAAAGTTTCCCGTCGTTCCAAAGGTGATTCAATTGACAGTGCCAGAAAAACTGAGTTGGAACAGGAACTGCAAAAGCTGCACGAGGCGCTGCAGACTACCCGCGAAGAGATGCAATCGTCTCAGGAAGAACTCAAATCCACAAATGAAGAGCTGCAGTCCACCAACGAAGAGCTGCAGTCCACCAATGAAGAGCTGACCACATCACGGGAAGAGATGCAGTCCCTGAACGAAGAGCTGCAAACTGTCAATGCGGAACAACAGTCCAAGATGGACGAGCTTTCGCGGGTCAACGACGACATGAGAAACCTGCTCAACAGTACGGAAATTATCACTGTTTTCCTGGATAATCAGCTTCATATCCGACGATTCACAAACGGTACAGACAAACTGTTCAAACTGTTACCGGGCGATGTGGGGCGACCGCTTTCAGATATCACCAACGATCTGCTCTATCCAGCCATGAGCGACGAAGCACATGAAGTATTGCGTACACTGGTCTTTTCGGAAAAACAGATCACAACCACTGACGGACGCTGGTTCTCGGTGCGCATCATGCCTTACCGCACCATGGAGGATTCCATCGGTGGACTGGTGATCACTTTTACCAATATAACTGCTGCCAAGGCTCTGGAAGCCGAACTTCGGGCAGAGATTGAAAAGCTGAAGTCAGCTTTGTCCAAATAGCTTACATGTCATTCTATCCCCCCTCCCAACCTCCCCCCGCTGGTGGGAGGAGAAAAATTCCCACCCCCAGCGGGGGAGGGTTAGGGAGGGGGCATAATTGAAGTTCACCTAACAGTCTGCAGTCTTCAGCCTGACTACCTGACTAAAAGGAACCTGAATGGGAATTACCAGAGTAAAGAGCAAGTTACCGGCAGGCTCCAAAGCGATAAAAACAGATGACATAAAAACAACTGTCAAGACAGCTAAGGCACTTCCGCCACCTCTTAATAAAGAGGACAGAAAGTCTGACCGGGAATATGAAATTTACCGGTTGGAACTGGAGGAGCAGAACAGCGAATTGCACCGAGTACAGTCAGAACTTGAATCACAGCAGATTGAACTGGAGCTGCAGAACGTGGAACTGCGGATGACCCAGGAGCAGCTTGAAATATCCCGCAACAAATACGCAGAACTCTACGACTTTGCGCCGGTCGGCTATTTTACTTTTGACACTGAAGGAATAATCCATGAGGTAAATCTGACCGGCGCCCAACTGTTTGGTATCGTCAGGAGTCAGCTGACAAACAGATCCTTTAGCACTTTGATTGCCGACGCAGACGACAGGGTTATTTTCAGCAATCACCTGAAGTCGGTTATGCAGCAAAAGGTCATGCAGCGCTGCGAAGTCAAGCTGACCGGTAAAAACGGTACTATAATTTATGGTCAGCTGCAGAGTGTGCTGGTTGACACAAACAAACCAAATCATAAATACATCCTCTCCTCACTGGTTGACGGCACCCTGGGCAAACATCTGGAAACTGAAATACAGATAGCAAGGGAATACGCTGAAAACATAGTTGATACGGTCCATAAGCCGTTGGTCGTGCTTGATTCCGACCTGAAAATACTGACCGCCAACCCCAGTTTCTACGACACATTTCTGGTAACACCAGAAGAAACCATCGGCAACTTCATCTACGATCTGGGCAACAGGCAGTGGGATATTCCCAAACTGCGGGTACTTCTGGAAGATATTTTGCCAAAAGAGACCGTCTTTAACGGCTATGAAGTGGAACATGATTTTCAGGGCATCGGCCATAAAATCATTCTTCTCAACGCCCGGGAAATCCTCAGGAATGACATTGGCTCACACATTATCCTGCTGGCAATGGAAGACATTACGGAACGTAAACAGATTGAGTCAGAACGATCATTGCTGGATCAGGAGCTGCAGGACAAGAACGTGGAACTGGAACGTGCCAGGTTCGTGGCTGAAAAAGCCAACCTGGCAAAATCGGATTTTCTTTCCAGCATGAGCCATGAGCTACGAACACCGCTCAGTGCAATTCTCGGTTTTGCCCAGATGATGGAATCAGGAAAACCGCAGCCAACCGCGACTCAAAAACGGAGTATCGAACAGATTCTTAAGGCCGGCTGGTACCTGTTGGAATTGATCAACGAAATTCTCGACCTGGCCCAGATCGAATCCGGAAAACTGGCCCTATCGCTGGAACCGGTATCACTGGCGGAAGTTCTGCACGAATGCCAGGCCATGATAGAACCTCAGGCTAAAAAACGTTTCATCAGTCTGGCCTTTGCGCATTTGGAAGAACCCTGCATCATTCTGGCTGACCGAACGAGGGTTAAACAGGTATTGATCAATCTGCTTTCCAATGCGATTAAATATAACAAATCGGGCGGAACGGTTACGGTTGAGACCACCCGGAATCAAAACGATTCTATACGTATCAGTATCCACGATACGGGTGAAGGATTGGCTCCGGAACAGTTGGCCCAGCTTTTCCAGCCATTCAACCGTCTGGGGAAGGAAGCCAGCGGCGAAGAGGGCACCGGCATCGGTTTAGTAGTTTCCAAACGTCTGGTGGAATGGATGGGAGGTGTCATCGGCTTTGAAAGCAAGGTCGGTAAGGGTAGTATTTTCTGGATTGAACTGAACCTGACCACTGCATCACAGAGCGGTTCCTATGAAACTGAGAATACAAAGACTGTCACGGACAAAAACATCCAGGATTTACAGATGCAGACATTGCTGTATGTTGAAGACAATCCGGCCAACCTGATGCTGGTGGAAGACATCATCGAACGCAGGCCTGACATCCGCCTGCTGAGTGCCGGAGACGGTTATAGCGGCATAGAACTTGCCAGAGAATTTCTGCCGGATGTGATCCTGATGGATATCAACCTGCCCGGTATCAGTGGGATCGACGCGTTGAAAATACTGGCTGCAGATCAGACGACCTCACACATCCCGGTAATTGCGCTCAGTGCGAACGCCATGTCCCGTGACATTGAAAAAGGCCTGGAAGCCGGATTTTTCCGGTATCTGACCAAACCGATCAAGATCAACGAATTTATGTCGACTCTGGACGAGGCGATGAAATTTGCAAGGCTGGACGCTGCTCGCGCAGCAAAGGAACAAGCATGATGCTTACCGAGTCTGAAATTCTTAATGCCCGTATCCTGATTGTTGATGATCAGGAGTCCAACATCAGTCTGTTTGAACAATTACTGGGTGAAGCCGGCTACATTCATGTCACTTCCACCAGATGCCCGCAGGAGGTCTGCTCACTGCACAGTACAAACCAGTACGACCTGATCCTGCTGGACCTGCACATGCCGGACATGGATGGATTTGAGGTTATGGAAGCCCTCAAGGCAAACGATCTGGATGCTTATCTTCCGGTGATAGTGTTGACCGCCGAACCGGACCACAAGCTTCGTTCCCTTAAAGCGGGCGCCAAAGATTTCATCAGTATACCGTTTGATATTGTTGAAGTCAGGACTCGCATTCACAACATGCTGGAAGTCAGGCTGCTGTACAAAAAAATACTTAATTTCAATAAAATTCTGGAACAAACCGTCGATGAGCGAACCAAAGAACTGACCAGCTCGAACCTGCAACTAACACAGGAAATAGGTGAACGTAAAAAAGCCGAAAAGTCCCTTCATGTGGCTTATGATGAGATCAAACACCTGAAAGACCGGCTTCAGGCCGAAAATGTATATCTGCAGCAGGAAGTTGACCAGCAGTACAATTTCGGTGAGATCATCGGAAACAGCACCGCGCTCTCGCAGGTTTTTACCCAGGTCGAACAGGTAGCCCCCATGAATGCAACTGTCCTGCTGCTGGGTGAAACCGGCACCGGTAAAGGGGTTGTGGCGCGGGCCATACACAGCAGAAGTACCCGCAAAAACCGCCCACTGATAACCGTCAACTGCACCACGCTCCCTGCAGCACTGATTGAAAGTGAGCTATTCGGCCGGGAGAGAGGCGCCTACACCGGGTCGGATGTGCGACAAATCGGACGTTTTGAGCTGGCTGACGGCGGCACAATTTTTCTTGATGAAATCGGCGACATGCCCCTGGATCTGCAATGCAAATTGCTGCGGGTCATACAGGACGGGGAGTTTGAACGTCTTGGCAGCCCTCGTACAATCAAGGTCGATGTCAGGATCATAGCAGCCACCAACCGCAATCTAGAAGAGGAAATCAAAAACGGCCGATTCCGGGAAGACCTATTTTATCGATTGAATGTTTTTCCCATCACAATGCCGTCACTCAGACAGCGCAAGGAAGATATCGGGCTGCTGGTCAATCATTTTGTTGACAAATTCAACAAGAAAATCGGCAAGAAAATCGATAATGTTTCTTCAAACACTTTGAATACCCTGCAACAATACCACTGGCCCGGCAATGTGCGGGAACTGGAAAGCGTGATCGAGCGGGCTGTTATTATCAGCCAGGGCAACTCACTACAGGTCCTGGATCGTTTCGATACGCCTCACAAACAGGAAGAAGTACAGGCGGGACAAGAGGTAATGGCCCTGTGCGAACTGGAGCACGACCATATTCTGCAGGTTTTGAAAAAAACCGGTTGGCGGATAGAGGGCAATAATGGAGCTGCCCTGCTGCTTGGTCTCAACGCCAGCACACTTCGGGCCCGGATGCGTAAATTTGGCATAACACGTAATTAGTAAGTTAAAAGTTAACGCACGTATCCTGTTTATCAGGGCTAAACCTGTTTAACATTTGTACTATTGTCGTTTTCACCACACAAGATTATAATATACCCACATTTTTTGACCTAGAGGTTCAGAAATGATTACAGGCAATAATCCAATGAGTTCCTCTACTAGCAGTGAACTGCGAAAACTGGCCGAAAACAGATTGCGTGAGAAGTCAACTGAACTTGATTTATCGCGGCCCATTGAAGATGTTCATCGGCTTGTCCATGAGCTTGAAGTCCACCAGATCGAACTGAAAATGCAGAATGAAGAGCTAAGGCAAATCAGGGACGTCTTGGATGCTTCCCTGGAGAAATACACAGACCTGTTCGACTTTGCACCGATAGGCTACTTCACGCTGAACAGCAAAGGGGAAATCGCTGTTCTCAACCTGACCGGTTCAGCACTTTTGGGAATGGAACGTTCCTTACTGATAGGCCGTAACTTTTGTCAGTTTATTGCGCCTGAAGACCAGCAGGTTTTTTCTGATTTTATTGTAAATACCTTTAACAGTCAGACCAGACAATCCTGTGAAATATCACTTACAATAAAATCAAAACCACCTCTTTATGTTCATATAGAAGGCTTATCCAACCAGTTGAGCCTTGAATGTCGCATGATAATCACAGATATATCGGCTCTAAAAAACTCGGAAAAATCATTGCGCGAAAGCGAAAAACTCTATCGGGCGATCGGTGAAGCAAACAAATACGGCATATGGGTCTGTAACCCCGAGGGTCAGAATATATATGCCAGTGAATCATTTCTGAAAATGGTCGGCATAACTCAGGAACAGTGTTCCGGATTTGGCTGGGGTGATGTGCTTCACCCTGATGACGTGGAACAGACCATCGCCGCCTGGAAAGAGTGTGTCAAAACTGAAGGCAACTGGGATATAGAACACAGATACCGTGGTATAGACGGCAAATGGCATCCGATTCTGGCAAGGGGGGTCCCGGTAAGAGATGACAACGGAAAGATTATTTACTGGGCAGGAATTAATCTGGACATCAGTCAGATCAAGCAGACACAACAAGATCTGCTAAAAAGCCAGGACCTGAGCAGCAAAACGTTACAGGCCATTTCCGCCCATATAGCTGTAATTGACAGCCATGGGACAATTATAGCCGTCAACAATGCCTGGGAGAGCTTTGCTGCCGTCAATGGCGCCGGCGGATCGTCAAAAGTAGCTATAGGTTCCAATTACTGTGAAGTCTGCCGCAAGGCAGCAAATGACAATGACACAGATGCCGCTGCCGCTATTTCCGGTATAGAATTGATACTGAACGGGACATTGAAGCAGTTTACCTTAGAGTACCCTTGTCACAGCACAGAGCTGCAGCGCTGGTTTTTAATGACCGTAGTTCCTCTAGGTCTCAGGGCTGAAAATGGCGCTGTCATAACCCATCAGGATATTACCACCCGCAAGGAAGCAGAAATACTGCTTAAAATGTCCAACGAGATACTTGATTCAAAAATTATTGAAAGAACCAGTGAGCTGACTGATACCAACTCAGTACTTTTAAAAGAAATCGATAATCGTATACAAGCAGAAGAATCCCTAAAGACGGCCTACCTGGAAATCAAACAATTAAAAAACAAACTACTGGCTGAAAATATCTACCTGCAGCAGGAAGTTGCCCGACTGGACAATTTCGGTGAAATCATCGGTCAAAGCAGCGCCATCTCCTATGTTTTTTCCCAGATTCAGCAGGTGGCGCCAATCAACGCAACAGTCCTTCTGCTTGGCGAAACCGGTACCGGTAAAGGAATGGTAGCTGGAGCCATCCATCGCGGAAGCCTGCGTAAAAACAAGCCGATGATTACCGTCAATTGCACCGCATTACCGGGAAATCTTATCGAAAGTGAACTCTTCGGACGGGAAAAAGGCGCCTTCACCGGTGCAACCGAGCGGCAGATGGGGCGCTTCGAACTGGCCGACGGAGGAACGATCTTTCTGGATGAAATCGGCGAAATGCCCATGGACCTGCAGTGCAAGCTGTTAAGAGTTATTCAGGATGGTGAATTTGAACGATTGGGAAGCCCGCGCACAATAAAGGTTGATGTAAGGATTATTGCAGCCACCAACAGAAATCTGGAGGAGGAAATCCGTAAAGGCAAATTCAGGGAAGACCTGTTCTATCGGCTGAATGTCTTTCCCATCAGCATCCCTCCCCTCAATCAACGCATTGAGGACATACCACTGCTGATCAACCATTTTGTCAGTAAATTCAATAAGAAAATTGGCAAAAATATTGATTCAATTCCAAAGGAAACTGTTGAAATACTGTCAAAGTATTCCTGGCCCGGCAACATAAGAGAGCTGGAAAATGTTATTGAGCGGTCTGTTATCACCACCAATGGCAGCATTCTTCAGGTTTTAGACCGCTTCGACATGTCACTAAAAAAAGAAGAACAAACGGATCAGGAAGTAAAGGGCCTGATTGAACTGGAGAAAGCTCATATCCTCCAGGTACTGCAGAAAACCGGATGGAGGATAGAAGGCAAGAACGGTGCTGCGATTATTCTTGGCCTCAACGCCAGCACACTTCGTGCCCGTATGAGAAAATACGGAATTCTGCGGCAATAAACATTACAATCAAGGTAGCAATAACTTCAGTCGAGACCTGCGAGGTTTCCTAAACCCCGCAGGTCTGTACCGCCACATACGACAGTTATGTTCATTCATGACGGTACTCAAAAGCATCTTCAAACCACCCCTTTCCCGCGATGTAATTGACAAGGTTTTATTCATATTTGTCACCTGATCCCAGCTGTCTCCAGAACACCCAAAAGCAGAACTTATATATCCGCATCAACCAAGTCACTTAAGATCCCCCCGCCATCTCTTAGTTGTCTTAAAATACGGAACATATCAAACATTGCAAAAATAGCCTGTGCATTTATTGAAGAGTCACATAAATATGTCGGCCTGTTTTTATTCAAAGATACCGGTTGACATTGAAAAAATATAATGCTATATGCCCCATAAGTTAACAATATTTAAATAACAAAATTAAATCTAGCTCTTTGGTAGTAGTACCAAAGCAACAAAATATTGATAAAAGGAGAAATGCGCTATGGCAATGCCAGTACATCTGACACTCACCGGAGAGCGTCAGGGCAAGATCGAAGGAAGTTGCGATATGAAGGGCAGAGAGGGGACAATCATTGCTTTCGCAATGGCACACAGCTTAACAATTCCAAGTAGTCAAACAGATGGGCTTGCCACCGGCAAGCGCATTCATAGACCGCTCTGTTTATTGAAGGAGTTCGATAAAAGCTCACCCAAACTGTACCAGGCGCTTTGCACCGGTGAACATCTGAAAGAAGTAGTGCTGAAATGGTACAGAATCAGCAGATATGGGACCGAGGAACATTACTTCACACACAAACTTGAAGATGCAATTATCGTAGGCATAAAGCCTGAGTTACCTATTACATTAACACCTGAAAATGATTCTGCTCGCCACATGGAGCAAATTGCTTTTACCTACAAGACTATTAGCTGGACATGGGAAACAGATGGTATTGAAGCCGAAGACTCATGGGCAGTTCCAAGATAATCAAAATCTGAAAAAAAGGAGAATAACATGGGCTTAGAATGTACCGAAGAATATCGAAAAAAACACCCCAAAACCTGCTATCTTTTAGATTTTTCAGTAGGGGCGGTATTTGCGAGAATGCCTACTGTTGCGGGAGTCGGCAATGCGGCACTTGATCCTGCATGGACTGCAACTGGTGTTTCGGAAGCAGTAAGACAGTACAACCTTAAAATGGTACGGGATGGAAAAGATGATCAAATTGATCCGACTTGGGCAGGACAACACCCAGTGGAAGCTCTTAGAGAATTAAAACGAAGAGGATATGGTCTTATAATAAACAAACAATGATGACAAAGGATAAGTATGAAACTCTATCTCAAAATATTGATAGTAGTTATCACAGTAGTAAGTGTGTTTATTGGTGGGACCAATTATGGCTATATGAATGCAACTGATAAGCTTAATAAATATTATTCCACAGTCATAGACACCGCTATCGCAGGTGAAATACAATGTCAAGTCCAAGTGCTACAGCTACTAAAAGAGGACAATTATGATAAAGCACAAAAACAGCTTGATGCTTTTTTAGATGTGAACCTTGAAGCACTATCAGTATACGTTAATAGCTCGCCAACTGACCCAAATGTTGCAGTAGTTGAAGCAATTAAAAAAGCAAAAAAATACCGTGAAACTTATCCTGAGCATATTGTAAAACCTGCAGCACAAAATTCAGTCAAAAAAACGCTGGATTTTGTAAAAGACAAATAAAATATGGTTCGCGGAAAACTTATCGCTATTGCAATTGCGGTACTTATAGGCATTGCGTTTTCTACGCTCGATCTTAGAGGTTTCAACGGACGAGGCCCTGGCACTGCACTCGTTTTTGGTCTTTTGCTTATTCTTTTTCCTGGTTTTTTTTCCACATTGAGTTCAATGGGTGTACGTGGATGTACGCCTGCTGATGTCTCTCCCCAGATTTTTTCAATACTCGGGTGGTTTTTTTTAATCATTTTTTGTGGTGGGCTTATACTTCTTAAAATGTTGCATATAATCGACCCAAGCTAAACCAAAGGACAGATAAGAAGGACAAACCGGTTATTACCAATAACCAGCCAGTCAACTTATTTTATACTAAAATGCAAATCTAAAAACTATTTTTACAGCAATGAACAGGATAAAGGGGATAAGGCAAAATACAGGAAAGCATCAGGTTTTATCCCTTTCATCCCCTTTATCCCTGTTAAAAAATGATTATCTGTTCAAGCCTTTATATTGGTCATAAGTCCTAAAAACATTACAATCAAGGTAGCAATAAATTCAGTCGAGACCTGCGAGGTTTCCAAAACCTCGCAGGTCTGTACCGCCACATACAACAGTTATGTTCATACATGACGGTTCACAAAAACATCTTTCTACTGCCCCTGCCCCACTCCTTATTTTTTTCTCCACACAATCAGGCAGTTACGACATCATATCCGAATAAGGCTTCTTGGCACGTTAGCTGCTAACTAGTAAGACAGCTTAAATGTGATCGGAGAAAACATGAAAACAAAATCCATAATTTCTGCACTGATACTTTGGGCCGCAGCTTTAATGCTATCCGGCTGTTTTGTACCTTACTATGACGATGATGGTGGTGGTTACCGTGACGGTCGTGGCCATCATGACAGAAGAGACGGTGGCGGCCACCGTGATGGCGGAGGGCGGCACTGATTAGTAAGTTAGAAGTTGTTTTCAGCATTTTCTGGCAGAAAATAACTTCGTTAACGCATTTATCCTGTTTATCTGGGTAAGGGCATGCTTTGAAAAACAAGTATTTAAAAACAAGGAGAAAGACTATGAAAAGCAATACCAATCCAGCCGTTTACCCGGTTACCGCAGTTTTTGTTATGCTGACTATTATAACCACGCTTTTTCTGGCAAATGTAAACAGCGCCTTTGCCGCCACAGCCAAGAAAAAACCGGCGGTTGTGGAGCGAACATCCGCTGTAGAAATTACGGAAATGCGTATCAATGAGCTTCAAAGTTCCCTGAAAATTACAGCAGATCAGGAACTTCTCTGGAAAGATATGATTCTGGTTATGCGTGAAAATGCAAAAGTAATGGATGCCATTTCCAAAGAAAGATCAGAAACCATCAAATCCATGAACGCCGTCGAACGACTGAAGTTCCACAGCCAGATAACCGAAACCCATTTGACACAGCAGAAGAAACTGATTCCGGTTTTCGAAGTGCTTTATCTCAGCTTGTCCGATGGCCAGAAAAAGTTAACTGACGAAATCTTTACCACCGGTAGAAACCGAATAACAAAAAGCAAAAAATAAGTCAGGTCAACAGTCATGATTGAATTAAAAATGAGGTAACCGAATGAATGATATATATAAACCCAATAAGGTCAGAATATTAATGGTGTTTTTGTTCGCTCTTGTAATTGCGGGGATCAATGCTGAACCTGCCAGCGCCAGAGACGACCACGACAGAGGCAGACATCACGACAATGGCCGCTACGAAAACAGGGGACGCGGATATGAGAGAAATCACCATGTGCGAAACAGGCGTGTTCACAGAACGACCGTTTACAGAGAGCGGGTTTACGTTGCGCCGCCGGTATTTTACGCCCCGCCACCACCACCGGGTATCAGCTTCTTTCTTCCTTCAATCACAATTCGTCCATGAGCTGATTGATTAATCAATTTAGTTATATATCTTGTGTTCAGGATACAAACATTGTTTAATTGACAACTAGTCACAAGCAGCTCAATAATACAAACAACATCGAAAAGGCACAACACGAGCAATCGTGCGTCGCAAAGCTACCATCCCATAGGGATAGAGGGGTTACCGAAATGAGACAACTAATTAATCAAATTAAACGCCTGAAGGGAGATAATATCTCTTCAGGCGTTTTTATTTTTCAAACCGGATTGGAGATAACATGAAAACATCACTATTGGCCATTTTTCTCTTCACGCTCACCGTTTCTACAGTTTTTGCCCAGACACCTGAGACAATCGGTCATATACAGACGATCAGAGGTGAAGCATCCATATTGCGCAACAGCAAAACTGAGGCAGCATTAAAAGGATCCCCGGTTTATCTTGGTGACACCATAAAAACAACAAAAACAGGCGCTGTCGGAATTGTGCTTACGGACGAAACCACATTCTCACTTGGTCCGGACAGCACAATCACCTTAAAGGATTACCTTTTTAATCCAAAAGAGAGCAAGTTCTCAATCATTGCCAGACTGACCAAAGGTACTTTTTCTTACCTTTCCGGTATTATAGCCAAGCTTTCCCCCGAATCCATCCGCCTGGAAATCCCGGAGGCTACCATTGCAGTACGTGGAACCAGGCTGCTCATAAAAGTTGATGAGTAACATGAGAACCATAAAGAAAAACAGAGGTGGTTCAATGAATCACCTCTCAGCTATTCTGCCAGTATTGGCTTTATTTCTGATGCTGGCAGCAGGATGTTCACCACGCCATACTGTTATTCTGACACCGGACCCTGACGGACATGTGGGCAAAGCAATTGTAATGACTGGCAACGGCAATCAGATCCTGGAAAACCCATATGGAATGACCACGGTCTCTTCCGGATCATCGTCTCCTTCCCCGATTACTGTTGCGTCACAGGAATTCATTGCCCTTACTTTTGCGGATGTATTGGCTATTGAACCACCGCCTGCGGATAAATTCATTATCTATTTCCACACAAACACCACAACCATGGTAACTGAATCCAGAAAAACCATGACAGCCATTTTTAACGCCATAAAACATCGTAAAGCAATATTGATCAGTATCAGCGGACATACTGACGCATCCGGTTCCGATAAAATGAATGAAAAACTTGCCCGTAACCGGTCACAGTCAATCAGAGAACTACTCATACAAAAGGGTGTCGATACCAGGCGACTGGCTGTTACTTCTCACGGTAAAGGCAATCAACTGATCATAACCCCGGATGGAGTTTCCGAACCCCTAAACCGACGCGTTGAAGTTATTGTACGTTAACAGGCCCTAAACGATGCCCAAACCTTCTCCACGCAACCTTGACCGACGGCTGCTCCCCCTACGTGAAGGCCGACCACTGCTGATCATGACCGGCTTTTTGCTGACAATCTGCATTACAATGCTGGTTA
The DNA here is from genome assembly GCA_964509295.1 of uncultured Geobacteraceae bacterium. Taxonomy (GTDB): domain Bacteria; phylum Desulfobacterota; class Desulfuromonadia; order Geobacterales; family Pseudopelobacteraceae; genus JBGSQR01. The sequence continues at coordinate 41,088 of CAZDWS010000013.1, forward strand.
TTTTCCAATCACGGTTTACCCTGCAGACAGAACTTAGAATCTACGACACAATGCTGGATGATCGCACGTCCAGCCCTAAAAAAGCTGTAACGGTTATGGTTGGAATCGATGATGAAAGCCTTGAGGAATATGGGCAATGGCCATGGCCACGCTATCGTCTGGCCAGCCTGGTAAATCAGTTAAAGTCATTGGGTGCCGAAGTGATCGCGCTTGACATCCTGCTGCCCGAACCGGACCGGACCTCACCGGAAGTTATTCAGGCTGATCATGGCAGAGGAGTCGTTTCCAGGGCTGAATACAGTCGATCCATAAAACGTGATTCTTATTCACTGCAGCTGGCTGACAGCATGGCTGGCGCAAACACAATCCTTGGCTGTTACTTTGAATTTTCCGGTTTCGGCAAGGTTGACAGACCAGCCCCCCCGGTCCTTCCCACAGGTATGATTGTTGCCAGCACCAATCCTGTTGAGTTAACCTGGCCCCGACCGATCGGTGCCATCAGGAGCCTGCCTGTCCTTACTGCAGCAGCCAGCTCCGAAGGGTTTACAAACGCAAAACATGATCTGGATGGAATACTCCGCAGAGTTCCGCTGCTGATGAAATATCAGGATCAATTCACTCCGTCTCTGGCACTGGGCGCAACCCTGCTGGCTTCAGACAATCGCAACCTGCGACTTATAAATAAGGGGTCAGAAGCTGTTCTGCTCCTGGGTGACAGCAGTATCCCCCTGGATCGTTTCGGAAACATGATGATTGACTTTCGGGGCGGGAAAAAATCTTTTCCCTATCTTTCCGCAAAACAGGTTTTAAACGGATCACTGCCGGAAAAGAGCCTGGCTGGTAAAATTGTCCTGGTGGGAGCCTGGGCAACAGGACTGGGAGACATTCATCAGACCCCGGGTGGAAGACCGCTAAACGGACTTGAAGTAAATGCAAACATTATCGACAACATTCTATCCGGTACATTTGTCTCCCATCCAGCCTGGGCAAAAGGCGCTGAACTTTTTGCTGTTCTTCTGTTTGGAATACTGAGCAGCTGGCTGTTCAGCCGTGCAGGATTCATCTTCTCACTGGTTGCTGTTTCCGTATTTGTCTGCGGCGGTTATATATCAGCTCGCGAACTGCTGCTCACCTCCGGCATTTTCATTTCTCCCCTGCTGCCGATGATAACGCCGGTAATTGTGATGACCATTTTAAGCCTGATGAAATACGGCATTGAGTCCCGCAAGGTTCTTCAGCGGAATGACGATCTGATTGAAGCCCAGGATGCAATTATCATCAGCATGTCGGCACTGGCAGAAGCCCGTGACAAGGAAACGGGCCGACATCTCCTGCGAACTCAGAACTATGTAGAAATCCTGGCCCGCCAACTCTCCAAACTACCGCATTACAGCCATCTGGACGAATCCAGCATCGACCTGCTGGCGAAATCGGCGCCACTTCATGACATCGGCAAAGTGGGCATACCGGACGCCATCCTCAACAAGCCGGGACCACTTACACAAGAAGAGCTGGCAATCATGAAGAATCACACGCTGATTGGTGCCAATGCCATTAAAACTGCCATCAGAGGAGTTGCACATCCTGAAAATCTGGATTTTCTACACTATGCCCAACAGATGATTGCATCACACCACGAAAAATGGGACGGCAGCGGTTATCCGAACGGGTTGAGAGGTACCGATATTCCCCTGGCGGGACGTCTTATGGCGCTGGCGGATGTTTATGACGCCCTTTTATGCAAAAGGAGCTATAAAAAAACATATTCACATGCCGAGGCAATGGAGACAATTCTGATTGAATCGGGCCGGCACTTTGACCCGGAAGTAATTACAGCTTTTGTCGCTAAAAATGAAGAGTTCCTCAGAATATCCCAAATGTTTATTGATGAATATGTCCCGGAAATTGAAGCCGTGACATTGTATAAATCAGATGTTGAGATACTATTGAATAATGTGAGTACTTCTGATTTGCCGCCAGCTCATTCTCCCTGAGGGAGAGAAGTTTGTTTATCCCGGATTACCTGTGCAGACAACAAAGGCAAAAGGTGTCTTCCATGAGTCTGGAAAATAAAAATACCACTTATTTCGGTTTAACCGCAAAACCCCGTCCAATTATCGCCCTGATGATTCCGCTGCTGGCTTTACTGCTGCAATGGCTTCTGTGGTCATCAATCCAGCCTTTTGTCTGGTTTCTCTTCTATCCCGCAGTATTCGTAAGTTCCTGGATCGGTGGCAAGCGCGCCGGATTCGCAGCAACAGCTCTTTCGGCATTAATAGTCTGGTGGTTTTTTATTTCGCCTCAGCACTCATTTGCTCTTGAGCAACCTGCGGTTGCATTTACAATTATTATCTTTGTCTGCACTGGGATTCTTTTTTCACTGACCCATGACAGCCTCAGAAATGCCAGCACACAGGCTTTGGAAGCAATGGCAGCTCTCAGGGATGCCAAGCACCAGTTGGAAGATCGCGTTAAAGCAAGAACTGCTGAACTTGAAACAATTTCAGAATCTCTCAAAGACAGTGAGAGCCGTTTCCGTTCTGTCATGGAAAATATTCCCAGTGTTGCCGTTCAAGGCTATTCAATCGACGGAACCGTAGTTTTCTGGAACAAGGCCTCTGAAAACTTGTATGGCTATAGTTCAGAAGAGGCCATGGGAGCCAACCTGCTTGACCTGATCATCCCGCCGGACATGAGATCCGGAGTATCAGAGGCCATAAACCAGATGAAAACAAGCGGTCAGCCGATCCCCCCCGGAGAACTTCTTTTACGACGGAAAGACGGCACCCTTGTACCTGTATTTTCCAGCCATGCCCTTGTCAAAAGTATTGATGGACAAAATCAAATGTTCTGCCTGGATATTGATCTGACCAAACAGAAACAGGCAGACGAGGCGCTGCGCGCCAGCGAGAAAGATGCCCGGGCCATAATCGAAGCGCTGCCAATGGCTCTTGCTATGACCGACCTGCAGGGCAATATCACATATCTGAATCAGGAGTTTATCCAAACCGTCGGCTATACTCTGGAAGATATTCCTACCTTGGAAAAGTGGTGGCCGCTGGCTTACCCGAATCCCCAATACCGGGAGCGTATATCTGACGACTGGCAAAAGCAACAGATGGTGGCTAATCTTGTCGACAGGCCGTTTACTCCTGAAGAAAAAAGCATCATGTGCAAGGACGGTGTAGAACGCACCTTCATCTGCTCGGCTACTCCACTGCAGTATAACAACACCGGAAGCATCCTGATCTTTTTCTACGACATCACGGAACGCAAACAGCTGGAAGCGGAAAAACTGGATCTGGAACTCCAACGTCAACATTCCCAGAAGATGGAGAGCCTGGGTGTTCTGGCAGGTGGAATTGCCCATGACTTCAACAATATTCTGGCCATCATCATCGGTCACTGTTCACTGGTGAAAATGAATTTTAAGACCGCCGAAGAGCATGTCCCGTCCATTGAAAAGGCAGCCGAACGGGCTGCCGAGCTGTGTCGACAGATGCTGGCTTATGCAGGCAAAGCCCAATATGTCCAATCAAGGGTTGATATCACGGCACTTGTGGAGGAAATGGTCAAGCTACTGAAATCCACCATCAGCCAGAATGCAGTGATCAAATTTCATATGCCGGGCGATATTCCATATATCAAAGCCGATGCCGGCCAGATCAGCCAGATCGTAATGAATCTGATTATAAATGCCGCAGAGGCAATCGGTGAAGCACATGGTGAAATAGATGTTTCGCTTATAAAATCTGAAATTAAATCTGATACAGAGAAGGACCATCTGGGCAAGCACATACCGGCAGGCAATTATATCTGCCTGGAAGTCACTGATAACGGATGCGGTATGGATATTGAGACCAGACAGCGAATTTTTGAACCATTCTTTACCACCAAGTTTACCGGACGGGGACTGGGCATGTCGGCAGTGCTTGGAATAATTACCGCACATGGCGGCGCATTACAGATGTTTAGCCAGTCCGGACAGGGCACCACATTCAAAGTTTATCTGCCGGTTATTACAAGTGACTCTGAAGGAGAATCATTTAAGCAAAAATCATCGGCACCATGGCAGGGAAATGGAACAATACTTTTAGCCGAAGATGAACAGCAGCTTGCCCTGCTGGTAAAAACAATGCTTAAAAAACTGGGATTTACTGTTATTGAAGCATCAAACGGCAAGGAAGCGTTGGAACGGTATCATCAAAATGCCGCTGATATCTGTTTGGTTTTAACAGACATGGGTATGCCTGTCATGGACGGTTATGAGTTATTCCATGAGCTGAAAAAACTGGATCCCGATCTTCCGATCATCATCTCCAGCGGTTTTGGAGATACGACCGTCACAGCAAAGATTTCCGGCGGAAACATAGCCGGCCTGGTCAGCAAGCCGTACAGCTTTGAACAATTGCGCAGCGTCCTGAAAAACGTTTTGGAGAACAAAACACACCAGTAGAAGTGAAAAACCTGCCTGTTATTTTTCAACCCGTGAAAGCTTAATCTGTCATATTTGACAGCAGCGTCATAAATGACGGGTTGTTTTGAAAGTTATCTTAGTTCCCAGCCCCACCCATTTAAATTATCAAAGACAAACAACCAGTTACAGCCAACACACCATAGCAGCTCTCTGGCGCACAAGTTGCAACTAATCCAGTCTAACTTAAGAATATATACGTCTGTTTATAAGTATTATATCCGGATGATGAAAAGGAGATTAACCATGAATCACATCACTGTCGGACGGGAAAATTCAAGCATCATCAAACTTTATTACAAGGATTGGGGCAGTGGGCAGCCGGTTGTTTTCAGTCATGGCTGGCCATTGAACGCAGATGCCTGGGAAGATCAGATGCTGTATCTCAGCTCCCATGGTTTCCGCTGTATTGCCCATGACCGTCGCAGTCACGGCAGATCAAGCCAATCCTGGGATGGCAACGACATGAACACTTATGCAGATGATCTGGCTGCGCTTGTTGAAGGGCTGGACCTGAGGAATGTAATTCATGTGGGACATTCCACCGGTGGTGGTGAAGTAGCCCGCTATATCGGCCGCCATGGCAGCAGGCATGTTGCCAAAGCCGTGCTGATCGGTTCCGTGTCACCACTGATGCTGAAAACCAACGCCAACCCGGAAGGTGTGCCGATCAAGGTTTTCGATGAAATCCGTGCCAATGTGCTTGCTGATCGTTCCCAGTTTTTCAAGGATCTGGCAACACCATTTTACGGTGCCAACAGAAAAAACTCCAAGGTATCACAAGGGCTGAAAGATTCTTTCTGGCTGCAGGGCATGCAGGCCGGCTTCAAAGGAGTTTTTGATTGTATCAAAGCTTTTTCTGAAACTGATTTCACTAAAGATCTGGAAAAAATCAACGTACCGACCCTGATAATTCATGGCGACGACGACCAGATAGTTCCTATCGGCACTTCGGCACTTATGTCAGCCAAGATCATCAAGGATTCCACGCTGAAGATTTATCCGGACGCACCGCATGGCCTGTGCTCAACCCATAAAGACCAGCTCAATAAAGACCTGCTGGCGTTTTTCAAGGATTAAAACGTCGGAATTTGAATCAAAACCACTCTGCAGCAGCAGAATCAACCGATCTCAAAGTTTTCTAAAAAGACACTGGCAGTGTACCGGAGTAATAGACAAAACAATCGAGGTTTAAATAAATGAAAAAACCGGTACCTGTCAAGAACGGCTCACTGGGCACTGTGCTTAACCAAAGCAAAAAAATTAAAAATACAGTAACGCAGGCAGCAACTGATCTCACCTCGGTGAATGAAGTTCTGAGTCAGGGCAACAATACCAATATTACAATTCAGGACATTAAAGACGCCATCACCCAGAACGAAAATGTGGAACTCACAGTATCCAAAGCTGCAAGCGATTTGAATCAGGTTAACGCCGATATTGCAAGGGAAGTAACTGAACGGGCTGCAATCGAAAGCGAACTTGCTGATACGCAGATGGCTCTGGCAGAAGTGCGTGATGACTTGTTGATATCACAGGCAAACGAAGAAGATGCCAGAAAAGCAGCTTTTCAAGACCCGTTGACAGGACTTCCCAACCGACTGTTATTTGAACAGAATTTTGAAAACGGATTGGCGCAAGCAAAGCGCCACAACTGGAAACTTGCCGTCCTGTTTATTGATATCGATAATTTCAAAACACTTAACGACACTCACGGGCATGACATAGGCGACAAGGCGTTGCAGATTGTGGCAAACCGATTACAGTCTTTTGTCCGCAAAGAAGACACCGTCAGTCGTTGGGGAGGAGACGAGTTTGTCTGTCTGCTGCTGGAGGTAAAAGAAACGGTCGATGTGGTTCGGCTGGCAGAGAAGATGGTGGATAGAATTGCCGAACCCTGCGATTTTAGCGGAAGAGTACTGACGGTCAAAGTCAGCATAGGAATTGCCATATATCCGCTCGATGGAATAACGGCTGACTCCCTTTTTAAAAATGCCGATACGGCAATGTATCAGGCCAAGCATACGGAGCATAGGGTCGTATTATCCGGCACATCTGTAGCTGTAACACAGCTGCCCGGATTGCATTGATAAAGTAACAAAAAGTGTTAAAATTAAAATAAATGAATTAGACCCTGCCGAGACATGGTCTTGCAGAAAAGGTCACATTTAAAATCACCTTTCGGATAAGAACAAATCCGGCGTTGTTTATCAGGGGTTACCGTGACAGAAAACACAACAAACAAATCCTGGCAGAAACGGATTCTGGACTCCAAAGGTTTCCGTTGGGGCAGCAGAATACTTATTGCAATCGGTGTAATACTTTTTATCATTTCATTTTTGCTTGATGAACCGCTGCGCAGTCGTATGGAAACCAGATTAAACCAGGACCTGAAAGGTTATTCGGTCAAGTTATCCGGGCTGCATTTCAACCCGATCACCCTGTCGCTGAAACTGAAAGGACTGACTGTCCTGCAGGATGCCCACCCCGTACCGCCTGTCGCTTATTTCCCTGTCATCAAGGCCAGTATCAACTGGACCAGCATCCTCTCCGGCAGACTGGTGGCAGAATTCAGACTGGACCAGCCGAAACTGAGCATCAATCTGCAGCAGTTGCGCAACGAAGCTGCCAACAAAACCTCAATAAAAGAACGCGGCTGGCAACAGGCGGTTGAAGATATCTACCCGCTCAAAATAAACAAGTTAAAAGTCCAAAATGCAAGCATCACCTATATCGATGAAGACCCCAAAAGACCGCTCATACTGAGCAATCTGAACCTTCTGGCAAGTAATATCCGTAATATCAAATTGCCGGACCAGGTCTATCCTTCTTCGTTTCACCTGGATACGGCAATATTCGAAACCGGACATGGCAGCATTGATGGCAATGCAAATCTGCTGACAGAACCTTTCCCTGGCATTAAGGGACGCATCAAGCTGGACAAGGTGCCGATCGACAATTTCAAATCCGTGTTTGCCAGATCAAATCTGGCTGTTGAAGGAGGATTACTGCAAGCAAGCGGTAATGCCGAATATGCACCAAAGATAAAGATTGCCCATCTGGAAACCCTGGAAATACAGGGAATGAAAGTGGACTATATCCATTCCAAAAAAACAGCCATTGTTGAAAAGAAACGGGCAGTCGCAGTGCGAAAGGCAGCCAGAAAACTGGCAAAAATAGAGGATTTATTGATATATGCCGACCAGGTAAACCTGACCGGATGTACTATCGGACTGGTGAATGAAGCTGCCCGCAAACCTTATCGCATCTATCTTACCAATACCGATCTGCAGATGAGCAATTTTTCAAATCAACATTCCGAGAAAGCTTCCCAGGTAAAACTGAAAGCAAAGTTCATGGATAGCGGTCTCACAACAGCTACCGCAACATTCAGACCTGACAAAAAGGGACAGGACATGGACCTTTACCTAAAAATAGATGAGACCCAACTGACGGCCATGAATAACCTGCTGCTGACCTACGGCGACTTTGATGTTTCAGCCGGTGTTTTTGCTCTGGTTACGGAACTGCACATCAAAAACAACAATATTACCGGCTATATCAAACCATTTTTTAAAGACATGAAGGTCTATGACAATAAAAAGGATAAGAAACGGGGTATTCGCCACCAAATGTACGAAATGATGATCGGCGGGGTTTCCATGCTGCTTGAAAACAGGTCACAACAGGAGGTTGCCACCAAAGCAAATATCAAAGGAAAAGTGGACAATCCGGAAACAAGTACCTGGCAGATAGTTGGACAACTGATCAAAAATGCTTTTTTCAAGGCAATTCTGCCCAGTTTTGAAAGGGAAGCTGCCGGTGCAGCTAAACCCTGATAATCTAACAGTGTCGCAAATACAAAAAGGTTGAAATAAATCGTATGATCAGAAAATCTTTCAATCCGGTTCAGGAAAAAAAGATTATCAAGAAGGTTCCGTTTTTCACGAAATTCAGCGAAGAGGAATTATCTCTTTTACTTGACAGAACAAACGTCTACAGCTACCGAAAAGATGAAATTATCATTATGGCAAATGAACTTATAGAACAGATGTACATTATTCTTAAAGGACGGGTCAAGGTAGTGGACATAACAGTTGATGGCGAGGAAAGGATCATGGCGATTCGCCATCGTGGTGAATATTTTGGTGAAATGGGCTTTCTTGATGGAAAAACAGACACAGCTACCGTAATCGCATTGGAGTCTTGCAAAGTGCTTTTGGTTTCAAAAAACGTGTTTGATGAATTTTTTCTTAACAATAACAAAGCGCTCCTGCAAATCATTACTGTACTTTGCAGACGACTGCGTGAAAGCTGGATCTTTAAAGACCTGATCGGAACAAATAACGCGGAATCAAAAATAAGGGCAACCCTGGCGCACTACAGCAAGACACTGGGTCGCCACGACAGTACGGGTGTTATTATCAGCACAATATTGTCCCACCAGAGCATTGCCGACCGGGTCCAAATTAAACGCGAAACAGCCACAAGAGTATTAAGCAAAATGAAAGACCAGCATGAAATTGAAATGGTAGGTCGGCATTTCAAACTTCTTCCGGTCTTTTTTGAAAAATTCCAGCAATCAAGGTTTTTCAGAGAGCAGGATACAAAACCGGACTGAATCATACTTAAAAAGATTTCAAAACCCCGACTATCCTGTTGATAAGCCCTATCACCTCCGGCTGTTCATCCAGGTAATATGATGCGGCCGTCCGCCCCACATTCCCCACATGTATGCCGAACACATCCGTATTTTTCAGTTTGAACACCTCTTCATCAGTCACATCATCCCCGACAAAAACCGCCCGTTTCAATCCAAACATCTCCATGGCGGCCAGCAGCGCCTCTCCCTTGGTTAAGGCTTCCATGGGTAGCAGATTGACAACAAACTTGCCGCCAATCCTTCGCGGGCCCGGTTCCAGTTTTTCAATGGCCGCATCAATCAGTTCCAGAACCTTCTTTGGATCGTTTGCCTTACGATAATGCAGGGAAACCGATTCCCCCTTGAACTCAATCTCCACCCCTTTGATGCAGTTGAGCATGGAATTCAGTTGCTCTTTCCATTTCAGGCAGACAGCTACCTGCTGCCTGTTCCGGCGATCTGTCTCCGGCGGCCATTCGGCACCATGGTTGCCAACCAGCAAATGGGGCTCTAATCCTAGAATGGAAAGCGCAACCAGCCTTGATCTGCCGGTGATTACGGCAACCTTCGCACATTTAACAAGCTGTTCCAGTGAATCTCTGACCGGTTCAGCAATGCGAACTGCATCATAATCATCCACAATCGGAGCCAGGGTACCGTCCAGGTCGAAGGCAAACAGGGTTTCAGGTGATATAAAACGCTCCAGAGCGGCAATTCCTTCTGGTAATAACAGTTTTTTTGACATTACGATTCTCTCCCGATTCTGGTATCCAGTTTTTCCCGCTGGCGAACCCGGGCAGCATCCAGCAGCATCCTCCCGGCCCAGCGGTAAACGTTAAAGTCCCGTACCAGATTACGCATGCTGCGCATGCGCTCCTGCTGCTCGTATTCCGGCATAAAAAGCGCCTGATACAGCGCCTCGGCGGTCTGTTCCACATGGTACGGGTTGACGATCAGCGCCTCATGCAGTTCGTGGGCAGCGCCGGTAAACTGGCTCAAGACCAGTACACCCCTTTCATCATCACGGGCCGCCACATACTCCTTGGCCACCAGGTTCATGCCGTCATGAAGACTGGTAACCATGCAGACTTGCGCTGCACGGAAATAGCGGTTCACCTCTTCCGGTTCGTGATGCTCGGCCTTGAGGATAATTGCCGGCCGGCCTTCACTGTTGAAACGTTTGTTGATCTGTTCCGCCAGGGCATGCACCCTCGCCTCAAAAGCCTGATATTCATACAGCGCCGAGCGGCTCGGTGCTGCTATCTGAATAAAACTGAAGCGCCCCACCAGTTCGGGGTGCAGCTCCAACATGCGCTCAACCGCATTGAAACGTTCAAGTATTCCTTTGGTATAGTCCATTCGGTCAACGCCGATTCCCAGCAGTTGATCAGAGGGGAGCCCCAGCTCTTCCAGGATCTCCAGTCTGGTCTGTTCCACCGGCGGAGCGCCCTCTTGCCAGGGCGGCGGCCACTGGATTGAAATCGGGTAACTCTGCACCATGGTCAGTTGGCCACGGCGGGAGATTGTGGAAGATTCGTACTCGATGCGGGTTTCCAGATATCGATCCACCGTCTCCAGGAAATTCTTGCATTGATATGGTGTATGGAAACCGAGAATTGTGCTTCCCAGCATCCCCTTCAGCAACTGCCAACGCCAGGGGCAGATTCCGAAGGACTCGGGGTTTGGCCAGGGTATATGCCAGAAAGTGATGATGATCGACTTGGGCAATACCTTGCGGATCATCTCCGGCAAGAGTGCAAAATGATAATCCTGGACCAGCACCACCGGGTTATCGCTGTCTGCCTCTTCAACCACGGCATCGGCAAAACGCTGGTTAATCTTCACATACTGCTCCCAGTCGCTGGTACGAAACACCGGCCGCACATGGGCGATGTGGCAGAGAGGCCAAAGCCCCTCATTGGCAAATCCGTAATAATAACCCTTTTCCTCTTCCTCGGTCATCCAGATCCGTCGCAGATTGTATTCCGGCTTGTGCGGCGGCACCATGACACGGTCATTAGCATCCACCGTTTCCCGGTCGGCACTGCCGCCGCCATGGGCGATCCAGGTACCGGAACAGGCGCGCATGACCGGCTCCACTGCTGTCACCAGACCGCTGGCAGGTCGATGCACCTTGATTTCACCGTCCACTTTGCTATGAATGTACGGCTCACGATTTGAGACAACAATAATCTTTTCTCCCACCAACTGTTTGTGCAGCAGGTTTTTGAGAGTCTCCGGATTCCAGGTTACGGTTGAGTCATCAGCCTGTCGTCGCTCTGCGTCCAGTGATCGCAACAGGGTTTTCAGATCGCCCACCAGAGGTTGCAACTCCGAAGCGACAACCGGCTGGGTAAATGGCTTGAGGATGCCCTCACCATGCAGCATGGCCCGCACCCCCTCCATCCAGCCACGCCAACTCAGGTGCGCCACAAAAACGGTAATCAGGGAAACAACCACCCCGAGCACGATAAACAGAAAAATGACATAGTTACGGGTATCGGCACTGCGCCGCACCATGTAACTCATATCGTGCACCAGTACCAAAGCACCTAACTTTTTACCATCCAGTTCAATAGCATTGGCGGCCACATGCACCGGACCGTGGGGAAGAGTAATCAGGTCCAGCGTTTTCCGGGTATCATCCATGGCCGCACGGCAGGAAATATCAGCAGGAAAGGCAGGCGTCTGGTAGAGAAGCTTCAGTTCCTGATTACAGAATCCAACCGCCAGCAAACGCTCATCACGGGTAGCGCGTAACAGGAGGTTTATAATTTTTTGCCGGTTTTCCTGAGGCAGCAGTTCCTGAAGCGGCTCCTGCATGGTATTGGTAATCAGCCGCGACCTGATATCCATATCCCGGATAGACCAGCGCAGAGTCAACTTATCAACCAGCGGAACTACGGCAAAGGCCAGCAGCCCCAAGGCAACTACCAGGGGCACTACAAATCGTAAAGAAAGTTTAAGTGATCTGAATCCACGCATCAGTTCCCCCTATTAAAATACAGGTACTCAGCCGGACAACAGCCTTGATCAATCACATAACAGGTAAAGAGTCCTGCTATTTCCGGTTTCTTGTCAAGAACACCGGCCCTCCCTGAGCAACATCCCGATTCCCCGCAAGGGCAGATCCACCCGTGCCGGGTTATTATTCAACTCGGCACCCAATTCGTGGACGACTTTCTGAATCAGATAACAACGCAGCATGATCGACAGCTCTACCCTATCCGCCGGAATCAGTGGTGAATTTTTCATGGTATGCAGATAGGCCTTCAGGTATGAGCCGCTGACATGGATAAACCATGCCTCCAGCCACGGCTCCAGCAGCGGTATATCTTCCGGGTGACTTTCCCCCTGCTGAATCAGAGTCGTCATGGCAGCATAGTGAAAAGAGTAGATCATGCCGGCCACATCCCGCAGAGGGGAACGTTTCAACCGGCGTTCACCCAGGGAATGATACGACTCACCCTCAAAATCAATGAAGATGAAATCCTTGCCGGTAAACAGCGCCTGGCCCAGATGAAAATCACCGTGAATCCGGCATTTCATGGCCGAAAAACGACTGCCGGTAATTTTTTGCAGCCAGGTAATAATCTCCTTTTCAGCTGCCAGGACCTGAACCGCCCTGCTGCGCTGCTGGTCATTTGGTAAACGCTGGAGGTTTGCAGCCAGAAGCTGAAAGTTTTTCCGCACCTGTCCACGCATGGACTGGAAAAGAGAACGCTGGTAGAGCGTGGAAAATTCTTCCATGGCCCAGCCGCTTTCAGTTGAACCGGAGGCCAGTGCCTGATGCATTTCTGCCGTGCGCCTGCCAAGCAGCAGCGCCATTTCCAGATGCAAGCCACGTACGAGGTTCCGGAACTGGGGAGGAATACCGTTATCAACAACGTCCAGGAGAGTTGGGCAACGTACTGGCAGTTTCGGCAGATCGTGCTTGTGCGACAGGATATTCTCTACGAACTGAGAAAGGCTTGTCAGAGTATTCCGCCATGCATCGCCGTGACAGGCAACAAATGTTTGCAGCACACCAATCTCATATTTTTTCCCGTTTGCTGCATGGAATTCGATCCCACCCGTGTAGGATGGCACATTGTGAAACTTCTTATTATCAGCCAGATACTGGAGGATTTCCGGTTCAGGATTGATCCCCTCATCTATTTTTCGATACAACTTGAACAAGAACCGGTCGCCATACAAAATGCTGGTGTTATTCTGCTCCACCGCCGCAACCCTGCTGGGAAACAGTTCCGACCGGGGTGGATAACTTTTCGTCACCCCTTTGCCCCGCAGACCGAGCAGCGATGAACCGTTTGTGCCATGCACCTTGCTGCTGCCGCTGATCAGGTCCAGGAAAAGTTCCCGGATTTCCTCAAAGTAAATTGCATCACACAGAACACCTTCCGCGTCACCAAGTATGAGTGGCGTTATGGTTGAAAGCGGATGCCGGTCTTTTACGGTTTGCAGTTGATCATTGGAAAGCCAGGTCAGGGGAACCAGATACGTCTCAGGATTCCACTCGGTATAGGTAACCCTGACAAACGCCAGCAAAAACAGTTGATCATCTTTTTTCAGCTGAAAGCTGTCGAACACACTGATCTGACTGATAGTCCGTCCTTTGCCACGAAACCAGAAAACACGTTGCAGATACTGGGGCATGACGACACTGCAGAAACGTTCTCCGGTTTTTCCTTTCAAAACATCCCACCAGGGGTGACCCGCCCTCAATTTAAGCTTCTCCACATCCTCCCGTGCTTCGCATAACGCTTCGGGGCTCCTCAGCACAAACCAGAAATAATCATAGGGCCCCATGGTGAAATGGTAGCGCGTCTCCTGGATCAGGGGAAAAAGATTGCGGCTGAAAACCTCTTCCGGGATCATGCCGGCGTAGGCGGAAAGATCAACATTTGACGACTGGGAGAAACGCGAGAGATTGATGACAACCAGCACTTTTTCCGCCTCAAAGCTGCGGAGAAAAGTCAAAACTTTCGGGTTGTCCGAAGCGAGCATCTCCAGCCTGCCACTACCGAGCGCCTTGATACGTTTGCGCATGGCAATCATGCGGCGCATCCACCACAACAGGGACGAAGGATTGCGCTCCTGGTTTTCCACATTAATCGATTCGTAATGGTATTCCGGTTCGATAATAACCGGCAGAAACAGCTTCTGAGGGCTGGCCGTGGAGAAACCTGCATTGCGGTCAGGGTTCCACTGCATGGGGGTACGGACACCATTCCGATCCCCCAGATAGTAGTTGTCACCCATGCCGATTTCATCGCCGTAGTAGATGATCGGGGTGCCGGGCATGGAGAAAAGCAGGACGTTCATCAGCTCGATCTTGCGGCGATTGTTACCCATCAGGGACGCCAGTCTGCGCCGGATGCCCAGATTGATCCGTGCCCGGGGATCAGAGGCATAGACCCGATACATGTAGTCCCGCTCCTCATCAGTCACCATCTCCAGGGTCAATTCATCATGGTTGCGCAGAAATATGGCCCACTGACAACCCTCCGGAATAGCCGGTGTCTGATCCATGATATCGATGATCGGAAAGCGGTCTTCCATCTCGATGGCCATGAACATGCGCGGCATCAGCGGAAAATGGAAAGCCATGTTGCTCTCATCGCCGTTACCGAAATAAGCGGCGGAGTCTTCCGGCCACTGGTTCGCTTCCGACAGCAGCAGTCGGTTTTTGAAGGAGCTGTCCAGATGGGCTCGCAGTTTTTTGAGAAAGGCGTGGGTTTCGGGAAGATTCTCGCAATTGGTCCCTTCCTGTTCGAACAGATAGGGAACGGCATCGAGCCGCACACCGTCCACCCCCATGCGCATCCAGAAATCGATCACCCGCAGCATTTCCGATTGAACCCGTGGATTATGGAAGTTGAGGTCCGGCTGGTGGAAGTAGAAGCGGTGCCAGAAATAGGCCTTGGCCAGCGGATCCCAGGTCCAGTTGGAGGTCTCGAAATCCTTGAAAATAATGCGTGCTTCACGGTATTTTTCGGACGAGTCGCTCCAGACATAGAAATCCCGATGCACGGAACCGGGTTTGGCCCGGCGCGCACGCTGGAACCATGGGTGCTGATCCGAGGTATGATTCAGCACCAGTTCGGTGATGATCCGGATGCCGCGACCATGGGCGGCATGCAGCAACTGCTTGAACTCTCGCAGGGTGTTGTAACTGGGGTTAACATTGTAGTAGTCGGCTATGTCATAACCGTCGTCCCGTTGTGGAGACGGATAGAACGGGAGCAGCCAGAGCGCCGTAACACCCAGTTGCTGCAGGTAGTCCAGCTTGTTGATCAGGCCGCGAAAATCGCCGATACCGTCCGCATTGGAGTCGGCAAAGGCTTTGATATGAACCTGGTAAATAATGGCATCCCGGTACCAGAATGGGTTGTCCTCAAGAATGGATTCGTATTTACTCATGCGTTTGTCCCCCTGCCCTGCCATAGCGCTCCATCTGACTCCGTACCGTAACGGCCAGATCATCCGGAAGCATGCCCCAGTTAAAGCGCCATTCCCAGTTGCCAAAAGCTGTGCCTGGAATATTCATGCGCGCTTCGCTACCCAGCTTCAGTAGATCCTGAAACGGAATAATGGCCGTGTCAGCAACCGACATCAGTGCGGCGCGCATCAGGCTGCCGACGCAGTCATCACTTCCTGTGCCCAGATAGGCATCCATCTCGCCACGCACAACGTCGGAAACCGACTCATACCACCCTTTAGTGGTGTCATTATCGTGTGTGCCGGTGTAGACGACACAATGTCTGCCATGATTATGCGGCAGGTCCACATTGGTCGGCCCGCCTTCAAAGGCAAACTGCAGGATCTTCATGCCCGGAAAATTATAACGGTCGCGCAACGTGATCACTCCGGGTGTGATCACCCCCAGGTCCTCTGCAATGATCGGTAGCGAGCCGAGCGCTGCCTGGAGCGCATCGAATAAGTGCTCTCCCGGGCCTTCAATCCAGACTCCATTGCGGGCGGTCTTTGCCTTAGCCGGTATCTGCCAGGCCGCCTCAAATCCTCGGAAGTGATCGACCCGAACGACGTCAAAAAGCTCAAAAGTCGTCCTGAAGCGTTCGACCCACCATTGGTAGCCGTTCTGTGCCATAGCGTCCCAGTCAAAGTGTGGATTGCCCCACAGCTGGCCGTCAGCGCTGAAATAATCGGGCGGCACACCAGCCACAATCATCGGCTTGCCCTGCTGGTCCAACTGAAAAAGTTCCGGGTGTCTCCACACATCGGCAGAGTCATAGGCCACAAAAATCGGTATATCACCGATTAGCGAGATCCCCCGCTGATTGGCATAGCTGCGCAGATCCCGCCATTGACGTGAGAACTGCCACTGCAGGTATTTCTGTATTCCGATTTCCTGACCAAGTTCCTCTGAATACTTCTGATACGCTTCGGTCGTGATCCTCGACGCCTCTGCGGGCCACTTGCTCCAGCACTTCCCGTGAAAGCGCAGTTTCAGCGCCATGAACAGGGCATAATCGTGCAGCCAGGGGGTCGTGTCGCAGAAATGATGGAATTCATGTCTGCGGTCTGTCTCCTGTTGGGCCAGGAAAACGGTTCCTGCCTGATGCAACAGCTCCATCTTGTGCTCTGTAACGGCAGTGAAATCCACATGGTCTTCAGGATAACCGGCATTACGGGAAAGATCGGAAAGGTAACCTTCCCGGGCAATCCATTCCAGATCGATCAGCAGCGGATTGCCGCCGAAAGCGGTAAAGGAGGAATAGGGCGAATTGCCGCAGGCCGGTGGCGTCAGCGGCAGCAGTTGCCAGTAAGACATGCCCATATCATGCAGCAGATCAATAAAGCGACGGGCGTCAGCTCCGAAAGAACCTATGCCGCCCGGTCCGGGCAGCGATGTGGGATGCAACAGGATTCCGCAACTACGTTTATTAAGCATCAGAACTCCCAGAAATAGTATTTCCTGATTAGTATCATTCTTCTAATCCCTTCTCCCTGAGGACCTCCAAAGGGCCTAAAGGAGAAGGTGGCCGAAGGCCGGATGAGGGGGCAGCAGCGCCGGATATATCCACATCTGCCCTTCTTACCAGCTACTTAAACTCCAGCTTATAATAAAGATCAACGCCGCTGGCGTCGTTGCCGGTCTGGGTTTCTATCTGCCAATGTTTGCTGATATCATAGCGCAACTTGTACAGGCTGTTTCCGGTAAACACGGATTTGCCATAACTGATATAGAGTTGCGGAGTTAAATACTTGCCCACGGTCAGCACGGTCTCGGTGATGCCGGTCTGCTGATCTGCAGGTATGGCGCCGGGCGGTGTAACCTGAAGGGGTTTGTAACCCATGGCACCGGGGGAACCTCCCACACCGCCCTGAATCTCCAGAGTGCTCAAACCAAGCCGGTCTTTTAACTGTTCCTGCAGGGCCCCGGCCTGGCTGGATGTGAGCAGTGCTCCGGCCGCCTGATTCACCAGACTGGCCTGTTCACCGCTGCTGCCCAGCGGATGACCGAGAACCATATAAGCCAGAATATCCACGTCCGGCATGGCCGGTTCGGAATACAGTTTGGTGACCGGTTTCTGCAGCGTGCCTGACACCATCACCCCGGCCCGGATATTGCCGATGGTGCGCAGAGCCAGGAAATCCAGGGCAGGACGATCTATGGGGCCGCCAGCAAAAAACAGGCGGCCCCGGACGATCTCAAGGTTAACCCCGTAGGTGCGGTAACGTCCTTTGACGACCTTTATCTCTCCCCTGCTGACGATGCTTTCCAGACTGTTGAATGACAGGTTCATGGCCCCACCCAGCTGGGCATCGATACCCGAAATCTTGACAGTAACCTTATCGCCCAGCAGCAGCCTGACCTGGGCATCCAGGACCAGGGTTGAACTCTTCTCAACCGGCACAACCTTTCCTTCCCGGATCACATCGCTGCTGGGCGTAATTACCTTTCCGAAAGGCGAACTGACAATATTCAGTTCAGGCAGGAGTAATTCTCCGCGCAGGGTCAGTTTTTCAGGTGTACCTTCAAAGTTGAGTTTGGGTGTGCTGACGATGCGGAGCTCTGGAAAATTAACGGTCAGAAAATTTTCACCACCCATGGTCCCCTGGTAACTCTTCACTTGCCAGTCAGCCAGGGTTATCAGGGCCGTACCCTCCAGATGTCCGCTACCCGAGTTGGCCCTAAAGCCGCTGATCCGGATCAGGTTCTTTTCCAGCCGTGCCACCAGCTGCACATCTTTCAGATGAATACCGGCAGTGGGTAGATAGGCACCGGCCTTGGCCAGTTTCAGCGTACCGCCGATATTCGGTTCGTTCCAGGTTCCGCTGATGGCAAGGTCGCCATCAAGCTCGCCAAAGCTTTCCTGAACCAGCTCCGGAAACAGGGCGGTGATCAGGCCTTTTTCCTGGACGCGACCGGAAACAGTCGCCCGCAGCGGCCCTTTGGGATTGACTGCAACCGGAATGTGCGCTGCAATCGGCAACTGGAATGTTGACCGTACCTGGCCATGATCAGCCATGACCAGGAAAAGGGAACCGGCCAGTGTTTCGCCCCGCCAGTTCCAGGTTGATGTTGCCGAATCAAAGGTCAGCTTGACTTCTCCATCGGGCCTTTGCAGACGTAAAGTTCCACCGGAGAGCAAAGCATTGCCGTCCAGTTCAAATCGTTGCCCCGGAAGCAGAACACCTTTCAGGCGGCCACTGATAACCCCCTCCAGCCCGGTATCGGCAGGAAGCCAGGGCTTGAACATGAGCAGATCGATGTTGCTGACTTCCGCTGCCAGCTCTCCTTTTTCAGGCAGGGCCAGTTGCATTGGTGACGCTGATGAAAACGTCCCCTTCAGCCTGCCACCGCTGGCCGTGCTGAGTTCAATACTGCCCCGCAATCCCTGCTGATTGCCATCAAGGGTCAGCTGACTGCGCAAGACGGTCATACTCTGCCCCTGCCCGCTGAAGGTTCCGCTGCCGGTTGCGTTCATGGACAATGAAAGTCGATTGTCCGGCAAAAAGCCTAACCGCATGCTGCCCTGACTGCTGCCCGTGATCTTTCCATCCTTCAGATAAGGATTGACTCTGGAAAGTTTCAGACCGCTCCATTTTGCCTGCACCTGACCGCCAAGAGGTTCAAGTGTGAGATCTGCGGAGGCTTCCAGTCGCTCTGTTGCACCGCCCGTGAGGACAAGCGGTGAAAGGGATATTTTTTCACTGCTGACGGAAAATGATGCCGGAGCCTGCAGGTTCCATGGCCCGTTGGTATCCCTGCCAACCAGCTTTGTCAGCTGCCCCTTCCAGACACTGTCCTGATAGCCTGCAGACAGTGCCAACCGCGCTTCGCTGTCCGTTGAGCGCAACGCTACATCCACATTGTGGCGGGCCAGTGTACCATCCAGCGCCAGAGCCACTGAGCTGAACCTGGAGCTGCCGTAGACCACATCACGCACTGTGGCTGCCACATGCATGGGATAGCCTGCGCCCTGATCAAGTCGAACTGACAAATTAAGGGCTTCTGCACGTGTTCCCCCATAGGCCAGTTTGCTCCCGGTACCGGTCAATGCGCCGCTGAGCTGACCATCGCGCCAACGCACCCAGCCCAGGCTCTGTAGCGTTCCGGTCGATCCCGGAACCAGACGGGAAAAATCACTGACCTTGGCAACCAGATCGATTCGCTGGTTCAACTCGCCTGAGGCATGCAGATCAAAACCTTTACCCTGCAACTTCAAGCGGTCCAGAGAGAGATTGTCGTCAGCAAAATCCGCCTGCAGTTCGCCGGTCAGCGCCTGGCCGTGCAGACTGCTTTCCAGAAGTGCTCCATGTACGCTTCCCGTAAGGGGTTCTTCCCCGGACCAGGCCAGTTTTGCGTCGGCGCTGAAATTCGCCACCCCTTTCCAGGCCGGGTCCAGCCTGGCCGGATTAAGGTTCCTGCCGTTGATCGCCCCCTGCAGGGCAAAGCCGCTGCGCCAGTCCAGATCCATATTTCCCGACAGAGAGCCATCCAGTACCCTGGCGGTCAAGGGGGCCACCTTCATCCCATCACGCGTACCGCTGTAAACTGCAGTAATATTAGCTTTCCGCCATTCCCGGCCCTGATTGGCCAGGATCAATTCGCCCTGATAACTGTCCAGTGTCCCTTTGAATGTAAGAGTTCCGGAAAGATTGGTCGGCAGATTCAGTTCAGGGGCAAGATCAAGGTCGCTGGCTTTGACCTGCAATGAAACCACCGATTCCCGTTTGAAAAAGGCAAGCGAACCCTCAGCATTGATAAGTCCACGTTGACCCGGCCTGGTCAGGCTCAGTTTGCGCAGGTTGATGGCGGTGCGCTCCATGCCCGCCTCTCCGGTCAATTCCAGCAGTTTGCGCGAACCTGCGCTGCCGGTTATGGCGATTGCTCCGGCAAACTGCTCCGGACCGCTGCCTTTACTGCGCTGTATGCGCAGATTAAAACGATTCATCTCCCCTAACGGTTTTGTCAGGGCAATGGCAAGCTCCCCCTCAAGGGATGGCTGGCCGAATCCGGCCGAGATACTGCCCTGTATCGTAGCGGCAGATGATCTGGACTTGAGGTCAGTCAGGGACAGAAGCCCCCCCTGCCAGCTGACGGATGAGATAAAAGACTCCACCTGCAACGGTTGCTCCTGCAGAGAGCGATAGTTCATATCTGTCACATTCAGGTGCAGGATCAGGAAGTCAAACAGCCGGGTAGTTCGGGAGGACTGCGGCCAGGCCAGGGTCAGCGGTGTGGTGTCGGGCGGGCTATCATCCTGGATCCGTACCCCGTTGAGGGTCAGTTCCTGAATAGCCACAGTACCGGCCAGCAGCAGGAGCGGCTTCCAGCGCAGCTCGAACCTGTCCAGTTCAATCTTTTGCTGTGGCAGATTGAGTCGTACCTGCGTCAGGATCAGATGATTGCTGAATGTGCCCTCGATCTTTTGAGCGGACAATTCCATACCGATCATGGGCGGGACCGTCTGCAGGAACCAGCGGGTGCCGTTCACTGTACCGGCGATCCAGCCAACAGCCGTACATAGGAGTATTGCCAGAGCAAGCGCCACTGCAGTGGCTGTTTTTTTATTCAGCCGGATCACAGTTCAAACCCCACGGAGAAGTGTACATGGATGGACGGATTATCTACACCAACCGGTCGTGCCACGGAAAGATTCAAGGCCCCCACCGAGGTATAATAATGCAGACCGACACCCGCACCCTGGTACAGACTAACGTTAGAGAATGAAGTGAAGCTGTTGCCCACGTCGTAAAAGACGGAAACACCCCAGTCCTTGAAGAGCGCCCGTTCAAGTTCGATACTGCCGACAAGGAGCTGTCTGCCCCCCACAACCCTGCCGGAGGCATCGCGTGGACCGAGAGATTTGTAGGAATAGCCGCGCACGCTCTGATCACCTCCGGTAAAGAATCGCAGCGATGGAGGTATGTCGCGCAGCGGGTCGCTGAACAGGGTTGTTGCCGCCTTTGCCCGTGTATGCAGGGAAAGGCGCCAGGGGAGTCGCTGGAGATGACTCCCCTCGGCCAGGATCTGAACCAGGGCGGTGTCCGAGCCAAGGAACTGATGTGTGCCGCGCAGTTCAAGGCCATAGCGATAACCACGACGGGGGCGTATGGGATTGTCGTAACGGTTATGGGAAAAACGCAGTCCGGGCAGCAGAAGCCGGGCGGTGGAGTTTTCGTCTCCTACGGTATAGTCTTCATATTGGGCCCTTACATAGGCGGTGCCCAACCTGCCTTTGTCGAAGCTATGGTTGCGGGCCAGTTCCAGAGAAAGTATCCGGCTGAGATAGACGTCAGTTTCCTCCCGCTGCAGGTTCAGCTGCAGAGAGGTGGAACTCCGGACATCCGTCGGACTGGGCACGATATAACCGGTTACCAACCCCTGGAGTCGTTCGGCAACAAACAGTTGTGAATAGAGTTCATGCCCCAGGTGAAACATATTCAGATCACGATAATTAAGCGTGAAACGGGCACCCGTATCCGTACCGTAGCCGATGCCAGGACGCAGGCTGATGCGGGGTCCCTGCTGCAAATGAACAGTTACCGGCACCTTGAATGCTTCGGCGGCCTCTTTTTCCGGGGTGACGACAACCTCTTTGAAACGCTCTGAATCGGTAAAGTTGCGCTGGGTTTCGCCGAGCTGGGGATAGGAAAATACCTCGCCTGACTTATAAGCCAGGTGACGACGGAGAAAACTGTCAGGATAGTCGGGGGCGCCTTCGATGCGTGTGGCCCCGAAATAGTACTTCTCCCCCGTCTCCATGAACAGTTCGATAGTGGCGGTGGTGGCGGTTTTTTCAATACGGATTTCGTGCCGGGTAAAGTCCGCATCCAGATAACCAAGTTCCTGAGCCCGTGATTTGAGCCCTGCCTTGGCCTCTTCGTAATTCTGATGCAGCAGTACATCTCCCTTTTTCAGGGGGAATGCCGCAACCCGACGGCTCAAACGCCTCTCCGTGCTTCCGGGCCCGGCCAGAGACACCTTTACTTCACTCAAGCGCACCGGTTCTCCCGCAATGACCTTTACCAGCAGGCGATATGTTTCCCCAACCGCTTCTACCGTTATGGTGACCTGAGCGTTATAATAGCCAAACGGTTCCAGTGCAGTCCTGGTTTTGCCATCGGCCTGTCTGGCAAAACGTTCCAGCCAGAGCCGGTCCACCTTTCCCTCGCGCACCAATCCGGCCGGGAGAACGAGTGACTCCTGCACATTTTTCAGTACATCGTCCTCAACACCGCTGACTACGATCTCCACCGGTTCAGCAGCCTGCAGAGGCTGGGCAAGGAAAAACCCAAACAGCAGGCAAAACAGAGCAGCAAACCGTATCATCTTCAGGCCGCCTCGCTGTTGTGGTCGAAGCGCTCCAGCAAAGCTACAGGAAATACCGCCAGGATATTTTGAAGAGCAAGGCTCAAGCCACCATTCTGCTGATCCAGACTAAGCACCTCTCCGGTGAAAATATTGCGATAACGGCTTTCGGGAGGATCGAACGGCTGCAGTATTTTTGTATCCTGCCACACATCCGGCCCCATCGCCAATCCACTGGCTTCCTTTATCAGTCGGCTGCAAAAACGTGGCACCACCACCAGGATCGAGCTGTCGTTGTTTGAGCGTTCAAAGGCGCAAACATTTTCCTGAAATGTGCCTTCCACCGTCAGCGGCAGGTATCTTCCGGATTCGAATAATTCACGGTTTTCCCGGCGAAAGTTAAGCGCCTTGGTGGTCAGGAGCAGTTTGATGCGGCCGTCATTACGGGCCGCAACAGTCTGACGGGCAGTTTCCGGAAGCCCGGCGGCAGCCTCCAGTTGCAGCAGTTCGTCCAGCAGTTTTTTTCGTATTCCATAATCCACCGGACGGCGATTATCAGGATCAACCAGGCTGAAATCCCACAGTTCATTCCCCTGATAGAAATCAGGAATACCGGGTGAGGTAATCTTGAGCAATGTCTGTGAAAGCGAGTTAAAGATGCCGCAGTTGGCGGTCAGCTTTTGGAAAATCTCAAAATCATAAATAAAATTGTTATGCCGGGATGATGTCAGGATCGAGTCGATGAAATTCATCACCGCGTCTTCATGTACGGCATTAGGACTGATCCAGCTGGTATGTACCTTGGCCTCGCGCATGGCCTTCAACATATACTCTTTGATCCTGGAACGGAATACGGCAAATTCAGCATCCTCAGGGTTACAGAAGGGCCAGGTTCCCACCAGTGTCTGATAGAGCAGGTACTCTTCATTGCGGCTCGGTGTCGGTCTGGAATCCACAATCATACTGAACTTGCGGTTCTGGCGGTTCCAGCGTGAAAGCCCCTTGCGCCATAGATCAGGAATTTCAGAAAGCACATTGATCCTGGCCCGCACATCCTCACTCCGTTTGGTGTCATGGGTCGATGAGGTCAGCATGGACAGGGGGCGGTTCTTGCGGCGCTCCATATTCTGACCATGAAAAGCCTCCAGAGAGATACCAAACCGCTCCGGGCTTCCTCCCACCTCATTCAGTGAAACAAGCCGGTTGTAAATATAGAAGGCGGTGTCTTCGACCCCCTTGGCCATGACCGGGCCGGTGATCTGCTGAAAGCGCTTCACAAAATCGAGCCAGGCCGGTTTATGTTCCTCACCCATGGAGTCAGGAAAACTGAGCAGCAGAACATCACGGATAAAATCAAAAACCGATGTACTGATGGCCGGATTCTGACGTTTTGCCCGACCGACCGCCGATTCGACGTACTGGCGGTCCCGCTCCGAGACCTCAAAACTGTTGATATAGGTTCGATAAACCGGGAAATACGCAATCACATCCACTATTGATTTGATCAGGCTGTAAAGGGTGAAATCCCGCGTATGCCGGTTCTGTTCAGAGATCCTGTTCAGATAGTGACCCAGCGTATTGATTTCGCTGGACATGGATACATGCATGACGAGTTTTTTCTTCTCGTAAACCACTTCCTGGAAATTGATCTGGTGCTGCAGGAAGTGCGTATACAATGTTTCAAAAGTCCTGGCCTGTGTTGTATCCACAAACAGGCCATTGACCTGGATGGCAAAATCATAGCCGGTAGTACCGAAAACCTGCCAGTTGTCCGGCAGTTTCTCGGCTTTGATCAGTATCTTTTCTCCAATAATAAAAAACGGCTTATAGGTTGGATCCACATCAACGACCAGGTCATACTTTTCCCTTACAACCACTTCCTGAACTTCTTCTTCGTTGTCCGCGGAGCAGCTCGCTTCAAGTGAACTGCCAAACATGCGGATAAAACAGGCCGCCTGGAGCCTTCTGAAATACTCTTCCGGATCCTGTAATCCGTCGGCGTGGTCAATCCTCAAACCGCTGATCCGGCCCGTTTCCACCAGCGAAAAAACCAGCTGGTGTGTCGCCTCGAAGACGGTCCGATCCTCCACCCTGAGAGCCCCCAGGGAGTTGATATCAAAGAACCTGCGGTAATTGATTTCCTCGGTGGCAACACGCCAATGGGAAATGCGGTAGACCTGTTCACTCAGCAACTCCTCCATCAGATCAAAACTGCCCGGCTCGCCGACTCTTCCGTTGAAAGCGGTCAGATTTCTGTCAATGAATTCCCTGATTGCGCTGCTGTTACTGTACAGATCCCAAAGGCGCCGCTTGACGACCACTTTTTCCCGGTCGCGTTCGGCGATCAGTTCCGGGTTCTGCTCCGTGGTTGGCGGCAGATGGCGGAGTGCTGTTATGATGCTTCTGATTTCCTGAATCTGCGGGTCGCTATCGCCAAGCTCAAGCGCAATTTCTTCAATGCCCGGACTCAGGATATTGCTGTAGGTTTTGGGAATGATCGGCAGTTTGTGTTCGTGATAGGAGACAAAAAAGAATCCTTCTTCAAAGCAGAGCCGCAGCTCACCGTTTTCCAGCACAGTACCGAACTGGTCGCCCAGAATTGGAATCAGGATTTTGTTTTCCAGTTCTTTCTTGACCGGATGCCAGTCGATATCAAAAAAACGGGCATAGGGTGAACTGGGACCATTTTCCAGCACATCCATCCAGAAGGCATTCCCCTGCCCCTCAATACACATATGGTTAGGGACAATGTCCAGAATCTGTCCCATCCCGCAGCGATCCAGTTCGCTGGTCAGTGCCTCGTAATCGTCTGATGAGCCTATTTCCGGGTTCAGACTGTTCTGATCCAGTATGTCGTAACCGTGAAGGCTGCCCGAACTGGCCGTAAAATATGGTGACGAATAAATGTCGCTGATACCCAGGCTATGCAGGTACTGGATTATTTCCCGGGCATCGCTGAAACGGAAACTAGAGTTAAACTGAAGCCGGTAGGTGGAAACAGGAATTCTGAGCTTCATGGCACTCATAGATCTCCCTTTGCAGCTACAGCAGGAACATTAAAAAAGAGTCGTTGTCCCAGGTTCTTTACCGATTCGCACCAGGATCTTCGTTCACGTGCCACCCCTTCACTGGATCGAAGATCGGCAGCGCGGGATTGCAGCATGGTCCAGAACATGTTCTGGGCTTGCCAAAGGTTCACCTCGAAGGGCAGCAATTCTGCCGCCTCGATCAACTGGATCAGGCTGGTCAGTAACTGGGCATTCTCAGGTTGCTCCAGCAGGGCGGTCATCGTATTTTCAATCCTGCGGCGAACAATAAATTCAAGCACCACATTGTACAGATTGACATTCCAACGGTTGATTTCGTTGACTTCCTCTTTGAGCCTTCCCATTTCTGCAGTGTCGGATAAGAATATTTTTTGCAGTTTGAGATTGAGAACTGTCTCGGCAGTGTTCATAAAATATTGCGGCACCGGCATACCGGTTTCCCTGACAAACGCCATCAGACTTTTACTGTTTTCATAAAGAGTTACGAATTTATCTTCAAATTCCTGCAGCGTGCCGGCGATGATCAGCTGCAAAATATGTCGCTGTTCATCACGGAACAGGTCTTTCAGCGAGTAGTTGTGCATACCGAAATGCGTATCGATCAAACGGATTGTTGCCGCAAAATCATCTTCGCTGAAGGCGGCTGCAACCTCTTGCTTCATGGCCAGGTAGGCTTCCTCGCCCAGATAGGAGCAGACACCGCAGTTCAGGGTATGACCGCCAAAGTACAGATTACAGAAAATGACTCTGTCTGCTTTGCGGGTGATGGACGAGCGGATGAATATTTTGCCTGTTGCCAGTTTCATCTGTCCGGACTGGAGTATCTGAAAATCCTCCCGTGAGGCCAGATAGCTGAAAATATCGGTTTCTTCTCCGTACTCTTCAAAGACGGAACTGACGGCATAGTGCGCACCGACCTTGATCAGATCGATCATGGCGGAGTTGACGTAGTTGGCGTAGATTTCAGCCCCGTTGCCCTGCTCGGTCAGGTTACTCCCGGCCTGTGCCAGCCGTTCCAGGAAACCGGCTTTGATTTCTTCAATACAATAATTCTCTGCCAACTGAATTGCCCGACCGGCGTACTGAATGATCTGGACTGTTTCCATGCCGGACAGATCGTCAAAAAACCAGCCACAACTGGTATACATAAGCATGGCGTGCCGCTGCATCTCCAACAGGCTGAGTACAGTTACGGTTGCATCTTCATCCAGTGGGCGCAGGGAATGTGTGAGCAGGAAGGCGGCCACATTTTCCTCGGAGCGGTCAAGCATAACCCGGATATAGTCATTGCGAGCCTCCCATGGATCTTTCACATAATCTGCCAGACCCTCTTCATAAACCGCAACCAGTTGTATGCTGAGCCAGTCCATGGCCTCCCGCAGTTGTTGTCGCCACTGCTGATTCCAGCCGTTGTTATTGCCGGAGTTGCAGCCACAGTCCGCCCTCCAGCGTTCAATGCCATGCACGCAGCTCCAGGAGCTGTTTTCAATAATCTGTACTTCATGGGTGGCCGGTTGCAGCTCCAGATATTCGCCATAGTTGGTCAGACGCGCCCGCTCATTTTCCTCGATATTATTCAGGGCGTGTCCCAGTGCCATTTCGCCAAAAGCATGGTGATGTCCGTAGGTTTCTCCATCCGTGGCGATATGCACCAGTTGGGGATGATTGCTGTGACTCGAAAAACCGGACATCAGACGGTCGGCAAACCGCTCTCCGCTACTGAGCAGTTTTTCAAAGGCCACTGCCTGGGAGATGGGGCCATCATAGAAGAAAATATTGATACTGCGTCCGGAGGGAAGGCGACACAGATAGGCCCGTGAAGGGTCAATCCTGGAACCGGAGACATCATTCCAGCGGCCTGTACCAAGCCTGCGAGCCCGTCCGGCCTGATGAGGAGCGAGGATGGTAAAATGAATACCCTCTTCGGCCAGCACCTCCAGTGTACTTATATCAACGGCGGTTTCCGCCAGCCACATCCCTTCCGGGAAGCGCTGGAAGCGATGTTCGAAATCCCTGATGCCCCAGCGGACCTGGGTCCGCTTATCGGCCAGGCTGGCCAATGGCATGATGACATGATTATAGACCTGGGCCAGGGCGGCACCATGGCCGGAGCGCCAGGTAATGCTCTGACGGTCGGCGGCCAGGATCGCCTGATAGGTATCGGGAGTATGTTTTTCCATCCAGGAGAGCAGCGTTGGTCCGAAATTGAAACTGATCCGGGCATAGTTGCTGACGATCCCCATGATACGGCCTTCGCCGTCCAGGTGCCGCGAGGCGGTATTGGGGGCATAACATTCAGCCGTAATCCGCTCATTCCAGTCATGGTAGGGAAAGGCAGAATCCTGGATTTCAACACTCTCCAGCCAGGGATTTTCCCGGGGCGGCTGATAAAAATGGCCATGGATGCAAAGGAAGCGCTCCATTACTTTTCCTTCCTGTAAATCATGACGCCGAAGGGAGCGAGCGTAGGGAATGTTTCCGGACGGGTGGTGTAGACGGTTACGTTGAAGCCGGGTGATAATCCCCGGGTGGAATCAAGCAGCACAGTCATGGTGCCGCCCACCAGTGAAGGGCTGATCACCCGTGTCTGGTCACTGTAGTTGAAAAGGCAGATCAGCTGGACATTATCCACGCTGCGGTTAACGACCAGCACCTGTTCTTCTTCACAGGCGATCACCTGCATACAATCTCTGCTGAGACTGGTAAAGGGAGCACACTCCTTGCGCAAGCGGATCAGGTCGCGGTAAAAATCAAACATAACGCGCTGTTCCCCATGCTGGCGCTGCTGAATATCCAGCCGTGCCGAGAGAAAGGTAGCTTCCGACTGTGGATCAGGTAGTGCGCCCTGCTCCGTAGAGACGGTAAACTCTTTCAGACGCCCATGTCTGACCGATTCTGACAGTTCCGTATCTCCATGGCTCACAAAATATGGAAACGGTGCTGCTTCGGCATACTCTTCACCCATGAAAAGCAGAGGGACGTAGGGAGAAAGCAGTACCGTTGCAGCAGCCAACTTAAGCTGTTGCATCGAAAGATGTTTACCCGGCCGCTCTCCTGCCACGCGATTACCGATCTGGTCATGATTCTGGGAAAACACAACCATTTGACGGGGAGAGTGATTTATGGAGGAACTGCCATGGTGTCGTTTCCTGAAAGATGAATATTCGCCTGAGAGTACAAACCCTTCCTGGAAAGCCTTGACCATATCTGAAAACCGGCCAAAATCGCTGTAATAACCGCTTCGATCCCCGGTTAGCAGCGTCCGCAGGGCATGGTGAAAATCATCGTTCCACTGGGCATCCAGATTGTGGCCGCCTGACTCTGGCGGATTTATCAACCGCACGTCGTTCTGATCACTTTCGGCAATAACCTGGATCTGTCGTCCCAGAAAATCGCCCTGATGGTGAACAGCCTCGGCCAACTCCTGAAGTATGTGCCGTGCACTGAAATCATAGATGCAGTGGGTAGCGTCCAGCCTCAGGGCATCAAAGTGGTATTCGGTTATCCAGTAGAGTGCGTTGGAGATAAAGAAATGCCGTACCGGGTCACTCTCCTGGCCGTCAAAATTGACGGCGTCGCCCCAGGGGGTGCGGTAGCGGTCCGTAAAGTAGAAACCATATTTGTTGAGATAGTTCCCTTCAGGACCAAGGTGGTTGTAGACCACATCCAGAATAACGGCCAGCCCCCTGGAGTGACAGGCATCCACCAGCCGTTTCAGTCCTTCAGGGCCACCGTAGCTGTTCTGGGGGGCAAAGGGATAGACACCATCATAACCCCAGTTGCGTTCTCCGGGAAACTGTGCCACAGGCATCAGTTCCAGAGCGGTTATGCCCAGTTCACACAGGTAATCAAGTCGGGCGATTACACCATCAAAAGTGCCCTGAGGGGTGAAGGTTCCCACATGCAGTTCATAGATAATATAATCATCCGGCGTCTTGCCTTTCCAATTGCTGTCACTCCAGTCAAAACTGTACGGAGATACCACCTGGGACGGACCATGCACCCCTTCCGGCTGGAACCGTGAGGCAGGATCGGGTCGGGCGGTCTCCCCATCCAGCAGATAGAGATACTGCTCACCCGCCGCAACACCAGCCACAACTCCGCTGAAATAACCATTTCCCTCTGCAGACAGCGGTACGGAAATATCGCCGCGCAGCGGCAGTAAAACCGACACCTCTTGTACTCGTGGCGCCCAGACGCGGAAACTGACTCCGCCGTCGTGAAGCAGGGTAGCACCGAGATCGAGCTGCCATTTGACATCCTGTTTGATTGCACTACGTTTACTTATTATCATGTCTCTCCTGACTTACGCTGTTCAGTTAGTTTTTGACCATGTATGGTTATGTTTCTCAGCTTCACCGGTCATCTTCCGGGCCTGGGTTACGATAGATTTAACTTTTTGAGGGTTCATTCTCTCAATATGCTTCAGCCCCTTCTCTTCAGCAGCAGCTACTTTAGCAATTGTATCATAACTTGCTTCAATTAAACGTCGCGCCAGAATTTCCCCGATACCGTCCAATTTTTGCAGCTCCTTCATTTTGTTTTTCATGATTTCCTCCTGTTTTTTTGAAATGAACAACTATTTTTGTTCCGGACAACGATTGTCATTGAAGATACTGCCCCAGTTGATTTTCTCGGCAATCTTCCTGAAATGATAACCATAGATGGCAAAGGTGATGGCCATACCGAACAGGCGCGGACGCCTGAACAGCGACCAGAAAAAGAGTTTCCAGAAATGAAACCGTTCCTTCCCCATAACACCCAGCAGAAACATTGACTTGAAGAGCGCTCCCACATATCCGGACTTCATGTGAAACGGAACCTGATATTTTGGGCGGTAAACTGTGAGGAATCTGGCAACACGCTGGTAATACTGACGGGGGGCATAAATTGTATTCAGGATTGAGCGATAACCACTGATCAGTACTTCAGGTTTCATATGGGGAACAAAATTAAGTGATACCGCCATATTGTTGCCGGAATCGTCACCAATCATCCTGCCCTCCCTGAGCAGACGTTGATGAAGTTTTGTTCCGCTGAGGGCGGTGAGCATACCGACCATTGCGGTTACTATGCCGCTCTCCTGTATGAAGGAAATCTGCTGTTCAAAAATAGAGGGAGGATCACTGTCAAAGCCGACTATAAAACCGGCCTGCACCTGCAGGCCAGCCTGCTGGATTTTTTTGATACTGTTCAACAGGTCACGATTCTTGTTCTGGGTCTTGCCGCTCTCAATGTGCCCTGCGTTATGCGGGGTTTCAATGCCGATAAACACTTCACCAAAACCGGCTTTGACCATAAGTGCCATAAGTTCATCATCGTCTGCCAGGTCAATGGAGGCTTCCGTATAAAAATCATAGGGAAAGTTGTGTTTTTCACCCCAGTTAATTATGGCCGGCAGAGTACTGGTTTTCAATTTGCGCTTGTCGCCGATAAAATTATCATCAACGAAAAAAACACCTCCACGCCAGCCGCTCCGGTAAAGTGCATCGAGTTCCCCAATCAGCTGTTTGCTGCTTTTGGTACGAGGTATGCGACCAAACAGCTGTGTAATATCGCAGAACTCACAATTAAAAGGACATCCTCGTGAATACTGCACATTCATGGCACCATACTTTTTGGAATTGATCAGCTCCCATAGTGGAACCGGCGTATGGCCAATATGGGCAAACTCAGTGGTGCTGTAGATGTGCTTTGCATGGCCAGCCTTAAAGTCTTCCAGAAATGGACCGAGAGTTATCTCGGCCTCGCCCAGAATCAGGTGATCGGCCCCATGAAAATCTGCCGGAGATGAGGTAAACAGTGGGCCACCGACAACGGTTCTAATACCCATACGTTTACAGCGGGCAAGGGTATCTACTACCGATTGCCGCTGGATGGTCATGGCACTGATGAACACATAATCGGCCCAGAGAATCTCACTGTCTGACAGTGGCTGGACATTCATGTCCACCAGTCGCTTTTCCCATTCGCCCGGAAGCATGGCTGCAACAGTCAGAAGACCGAGCGGTGGAAAAGGGGCTTTTTTACCAACAAATTTAAGTGCGTGGCGGAATCCCCAGAACGTGTCCGGATATTCGGGATAAATAAATAATATTTTCATAACTGTAAAGAGACGCAACATATATGCCAGACAGGCAAAATGGCTGGAATAGGTATACCTGATTGATTATCTGCTGAAAAAGATAACCGGTGAGATTGTCTGACCGGTAAAATCTATTTATCACCCCGTCAAATTTGATATATCTGTCAAATAATACGGCTAAAATAAGGTCCGGATGTTTGGATCTACCCATGCATTCTGTTTCCACCTGAGACAAAACAACCGTCACAATATTTAATAGTTTTGTCACACATGACGGGTTCCGGTGGCGGCTGATACTGAAGCGATGTCTTCACAACAAAAATAGCCCGTAATGCCGGACTGTTGGACTTTATGCATCAGAAGTTCATCTCTGGCACGCAAGTTGCGGACTATCATGAAGCAGTAAACTATTTTTAACTCCGACTGACATCGAGGTAATTTAATGAACAACTTTAAAAGCACTCTTGAAATACGGACACTGGGGCGCTTCAATATTACTGTCGACGGCAAAAGTGTTGCCGCAGAATGGCCGGATGAAACATCAAAAAATATTTTCTGCTCACTACTGTCACCTCTGGACTTATTTATCACCTGGGACAGGATCTGCCGCTCCACCTGGGAGGTCCCGGTCACACGAACCAACCGCAGAAGGCTGGAGGAAATCATACTACGTCCCCTGAACAGCTTTCTGAACAGGGAACTTGGATTCAACCCGCTGATCATCGGAGATGATGGCATTAAATTCAATCATGACAATGTGTATCTGGATGCCCTTGAGTTCAATAAATCAGTCGTAGAAGGTCTCAGAGAATTATCGCTGGGCAACTTTGCCGCAGCGGTCGAAAAAATCAACAGGGCCAATTCTCTATATGCCGGATGTTATTTGCCGGGCATGTCAGGTAAAATAATCACCAATACACGCAAAGACCTGGATTCGCTTTTCCGCACTGCCGTGATGGTTGTACTGCCAAACCTTCAGGTATCCAGTTTTAAAGTTACAAAAAGAAAATTGAATCTGGAGATGCCGGGCCCGGTCAATAGCGGAAAAACTGCCCGTAAATCATTCGGGGCGTAATATTAATTTGCGATTAAGGTTATATTCAGAGACCTCTGAGGTTTTAAAAACCTCAGAGGTCTCAACAGCACTCCAGAGGCAGACCAGAACAATTCTGGCCTGCCTTTTTTACTGCCCCGGCCAGCTTGTGTACCGACCGGGCAAGATCATTGTTGACTCTTCAGACTATGGAATCATCCACTGCAGGTAATACGCCTGGCAATAGACCATAATACCAACAATCGTAGTCAGGAATATTGAGTGTTTAAGGGTGAAACGGAACAGGGTGCCTTCCTCGCCAACCATGCCGCAGGCGGCACAGGCAACTGCCAGGGATTGGGGGGAGATCATCTTGCCCATGACGCCGCCGGAGCTGTTGGCTGCACCCAGCAGGACCGGGTCAATTCCCAGCGCTTCACCGGTCGCCTTGTGCAGACCGCCAAACAGTACGTTGGAAGAGGTGTCGGAACCGGTCAGAAAAACCCCGAGCCAGCCGATGAACGGAGCAACAAACGGGAACCAGTGGCCGGTTTTGGTGAAAACCAGTCCCAGGCTGTTGGTCATGCCGGAGGTGTTCATAATGTAGGCCAGACCCATGACGCAGGCGATGGTCAAAGCCGGAAATTTCATGGTATTGCAGGTCTTGGCAAAAAGGCTGGTCGTTTCTCCGAATCCGACGCCGCAGATGATGGCGGAGAGAAAAGCGGCGAAGAGGATGGCGGTACCGGCAGCTGAAAGAAAATTAAAGGTATAGATACCGGCAATTTTGGCAGGCACCTGACCTTTAACAGACTTGTCAAGAGGTTTGAACTGACCTTTGGCAATCAGGTTGTCTTTTTCCAGGCCCGCGGACATCTTGCCCAGATCCGCATTTGCTTTTGCAATAGCTTCGAAACCGGCAAAACGCTCGTTGGTAAGGATGGCGCCTTTACCGGCCAACCCCTTTTCTATGGGCAGGATATTCTCTTCCAGGATTTTCAGTTCATTCAACTTGATAAACACATCAGCCAGCTTCGGCTCGGCAGCGGGCAGTACGGCCAGCAGTTTTTCAACTTCTGCCTTGACGGCATCGACTTTTTTCAAGCCCGCTTCAGGTGTGGTAACTCCCTTGGCAACTTTATTGTGATAGCCGGTAATGGGTATTTTCTGGATATAGATGTTGTCCAGCGCCTTTTTTACAGTAGGCAGCCCCCAGAGCAGCACGAAGACGGTCAAACAGAGATAGGGTGCCCAGCCGCGGAAAATCTGGGCACTGCTGTAACCATGATCTTCCTTGATAGAGACTTCCTCATGGTCAAAGTGATAGACCGTGGCAGGCTGCCAGACCTGCAGCAGCAATACCAGGGCAGCCATGGAACCCAGTGAAGCGGTAATGTCCGGCAGATAGGGACCAAGATAGCTGGCGGTTACCCACTGCAGAAGTGCAAAGGTGATACCGCAAACAGCAACGGCAGGCAAAACTTCCAGGGTTTTCTTCAGCCCCACCATAACCAGGATAACGTAGAATGGAATAAAGACGGAAATGAAAGGCAGCTGGTGGGCAATCATCTTGGACAGCTTGAAGCCGTCGTCGGTGTAACCCATAACACCAGCCAGGGCTACAACCGGGATACCGATAGCGCCGAAGGCAACCGGTGCCGTATTGGCGATCAAACAGACAGAGGCGGCATAAAGCGGACGAAAACCAAGACCTACCAGTGTGGCACCGGCGATGGCCACCGGAGTACCAAAGCCAGCTGCACCTTCAATGAAGGCACCGAAACAGAAGGCGATCAGCAGGGCCTGGATGCGGCGGTCGGCTGTAACACCGGCCAGTGAAGCGCGAATGACCTCAAACTGCCCCCCCTTGACCGTAATATTGTAAAGAAAGAGAGTGGTGAGCACGATGTAGAAAACCGGGAAAAGACCGAATCCTACACCTTGAACAAACGACCAGGCCGCCAGGTCGGCAGGCATGCCCCAGGCTGCAATTGCGACTGCAAACGCCGACGCTACGGCAAGAGGTGCGGCTATGTGCGCCTTCATCCTGAGAACGGCTAAACAGACAAAGATGATGATGAGTGGTATGGCTGCCACCAGGGCAGACATTCCAAGGCTTCCTCCAACCGGTGTGTACACTTGAATCCAAGGCATGCTGTAGTTCCTCCTGTTTTTGGGTTTGCCTGACAGCTCCGTGATTTCATACCTCAACAATACGGTAAGATAAGGCCGGGTGGCCTGATCTTCTGTTCCGGAAAGCGTTAGCATGTATCCCTGTCAGGACACTTAATTCAAAAAGTTATCTGTGCTTGAATGATGATTTTTGTGGAGGACATGAATTAACTCGCCTGTGACATCCAGCCAGTTTAATCGCAACTAACGTGCCGGAGAAGGCATGGATCTGATTTAGAGGTAATAGACTAATAATACGAAGAAAAATTTATCATGAAGATTGTGCAATAAATTAAACCGTCATTTGTAACCGTCATATCCGGCATAACTGCATATAATAATGGTCTCTGAAAAAGGTTAACAGTTTATACTAACCATCAGCCAGATGCATAATTATCGGCCCGCTTACCAACCCGTCAAATAGTACGGTTATGTTAAACATGACAGATTACATTAACGGTTTCCCACCACTCTTTTAATTCCAACAATAAATTTAACTCGCAAAATCAAACAATTAAGTTCCAACCACTAGAAATTACACTCTGGCATGGTAGTTGCGATATATCTGCTTCATAAGAAGAACATTGAAGTTACCACCTGAAAACGAATTTGTGATTGTCACAAAAAGAGGCTTTATGGGAAAGCACAAAGAGAAGTTAATGATTCGGAGTAATCCGGAAGAAATCAACCCAACCGCAAGTCAAGGAGAAACCATGAAAAAGAATCGCATGTTACCAGTTATTGTCGCTTTAGCTTTAATCAGTGTCAGTTCCCAGGTATGGGCAGCCGAAAAATCTGATCTGCCGGGAAACTATGTTGTTATGAAGGCCGGTATCTATTCACCCAGCGAAACCTTTGACCTGGACAACTTCAATGGCGGTACAACTTCAAGCTTTGACAGCAAGACAGGCTTTGCCGGTGAAGTTGCTTTTGGTCACTATTTCACGCCAAACCTGGCAGTTGAATTGGGCGCCGGATATTTCGAAACCAAAGGATCGCCTGCTGCACAACCTGGCGAAGCCAAGCTTCGTGTAGTTCCACTTATTGCAACCGGTAAGGTTTTCATTCCCATGGGCATATTTGAGCCATACGGACTTGGTGGTATCGGTGCCTATGTTTCGGATATTGATGTAAAAGGCAATTCAGGCAACTTCAGCGGCTCAACTGAAGTAACCTACGGATTTCACGCAGGTGCCGGTTTCAACATAAATGTGACCAACAATATGTTCGTGGGTCTTGAAGGAAAATACCTCTGGGCTGAGCCATCCTTTGGCGGCAATCATGTCAAACTGGACGGCTTTGTAACAACCGCCAATTTAGGTTTCAGGTTTTAATAGCCAATATTTACAGGCCTCCGAGGTTTTGGAAACCTCGAAGGCCTCGACTCAAATTAATCAAAGGAGATATAAAATGAAATCAAGCACAAAAGATCAGGTTGAAGGCAAGTTTCATGAATTGAAGGGGACAGCCAAGGAAGTCGCCGGAAAACTTACTGACAATCCAAAGCTGGAATCTGAAGGAACCGGTGAAAAAATAGCCGGCAAAGTGCAGTCCAAGATTGGACAGGTCAGCAAAGTGCTGGGTAAGTAGCCTGACCCAATAAACAGAACAAGTACGTTAAGGAAGTTAACCTTCAGGAGAAATTTCAATGAAAGCAATACATACCGTACCAACAATTGTCGCCGCCATAGCCATACTGGCCTTCAGCGTGCCGGTACATGCCGGCAAAGACGACAACAAAATTGAATCTGCAGCCAAAGAATCCTATGTCTTTAAAACCTATCTGAAAAATGACAACATTAAAGTTAAGGCAAATGAAGGCGCTGTAACTCTGACTGGAGAGGTTTTGGAGGAAGCACACGTTTCCATGGCACAGGAGACCGTAGCCGGACTTCCCGGTGTTAAAAGCGTGGACAACAAACTGGAAGTAAAAGGCATGGTTCCAGCCAAAAATTCCGACGCATGGCTGATTACAAAAGTAAAATCCACACTGCTGTTCCATCGCAGCGTCAGCGCCGGTACAACCGAAGTTGATGTGAAAGACGGTATTGTTACGTTGAAAGGCACGGCAGACAGCCAGGCACAAAAGGACCTGACAACCGAGTATGCCAAGGATATCGAAGGTGTTAAGGACGTAAGAAATGAAATCACTGTAGTCAAGCCTGCAAAAAAAGCCGATACTGTTGGTAAGAAAATTGATGACGCATCAATCACAACCCAGGTCAAAATGACCCTGCTCTATCATCGCTCAACCAGCGCACTCAATACCAAAGTTGAGACCAAGCGTGGTGTAGTTACATTGAATGGCAAAGCCAAAAGCGCTGCAGAAGTCAATCTGGCAACAAAACTGGCCAATGACGTCAATGGTGTAAAAGAAGTTAAAAACCGCATGACCATAGAATAATTCAGGTTACACATTAACCTGAGTAATTCCTGTTCCCTCTCTTCCGTACTGAAAGAGAGGGAATTTTTTATCGCTTAGCAGCAGATGATTATATACCGGCAATTACTCGGGCGCCAACATGAACACACTACAAAACATCCAGAAGCAGCCGTTCATACTATTTAACTTCATTGTACAGGTAGTTCGCGGATTCATTAACAATAAGGGTTTCCTCTTATCTGCCGCCGTTGCCTATTATACGCTTTTGTCAACTGTTCCTCTTTCCATACTTGCCATCACAGTGCTAACAAATTTCATCGACAATCAGCCGTTGATTCAAACCCTGTCAACCTACCTGGAAATGGTAATTCCCGGTTATGCGGCATTATTGACAGAACAGGTCAAGTCATTCCTTGAAAACCGGAAAACTGTCAGTGCCATAGGCTTTCTGGGATTGTTATTTTTCAGCTCTCTGGCCTTTTCCATGCTTGAAAACGCCATGTCGGTGATATTCTTTCAACCTGTCAGGGCAAAGCGGCGCAACTTTTTCCTCTCCGCAATAATTCCCTATATTTTCATTATCATCATCGGAATAGGAATCATCATTGTGTCGTTTATTGTGGGGACTATCGAAACCCTGGAAAGCAATCAGACAACATTTCTCGGCTGGAACCTTGTACTTGGCAGTGCTACTGGGACTTCCCTGTATATCCTCGGCATAACCGGCGAGATCCTGATGTTCACCTCAATCTATCTGGTACTGCCTGCGACCCGCATTAAATTCAGTCACGCACTTGTGGGCGGCATCACAGCCACATTCCTGTGGGAGATAATCCGGCGGGTTCTGATCTGGAACTATACAACCATCTCCATGGTAAATATTATTTACGGATCTATCGCAATTACGGTAGTTGCTCTTCTGATCATAGAAGTTGTAGCCATAATTCTGCTTTTAGGCGCGCAGGTGATTGCCGAACTTGAGCGAAAGAACAACAAAACCGATACCGGGGAAATGTCACTATGAGAGTTTTCAAAAACTTCATGCGCATGTTTGTTTCAACCCTATGGATCCTTAACTTCAATACAGGATGCGCTACTCTGCCAAACGTCACTGATATTATTGATGATGCACCCGACGGGCAGAAATCCCCACAGATGGTGTCTTCCAAAGGCCAGGTTTCCACCGCCCAAAGCAAGGCTATCATGGAACGGCTGAAACGGTCCGTTGGTTCCACAGACATTCTGGAACGCCATAACGCAGTTGTTGAATCGGTTACGGACAGCCCACTGACCAAGGGCAACAAGGTTACCCTGATTGCCGACGGCAAGGCTGTCTATGCAGAAATGTTTAAAGCGATCCGAGGGGCCAAAGACCACATTAACCTTGAAAGTTACATCATAGAAGATGATGAAACTGGTCAGAAGTTCAGAGAAGAGCTGTTAAAAAAACAGCGGCAGGGCATTCAGATCAACATTATTTATGACAGTGTCGGCAGCATTTACACCCCGGAACTGTTTTTTCAGCAGATGCGAAAAGTCGGGGCTCAAGTCATTGAATTCAACCCGGTAAATCCTGTCACCAGCGGTGGAAAATGGGATCTGACCCACCGGGACCACCGTAAAATACTAATCGTTGACGGAAAAACAGCCATCCTCGGCGGCATCAATATCAGCCAGGTTTATACCAGTGCTCCACGCAAGCATAAGCCAAATGACAAGGCACCGATTCACTGGCGTGATACGGATATTATAATTAAAGGACCGGCCGTGGCCGAGCTGCAGAAATTATTTATAGAAACCTGGCAGAAGCAGAAAGGTCCTAAACTTTCCGAACGGAACTATTTTCCGATTTTAAAAGAAGAGGGAAAGGACCTAGCGAGGATCGTGGGCAGCACGCCTGGGGAGTACAACAGAATCCCGTTTATCATGTATGTGTCTGCCATTACTTTTGCAGAAAACTCCATCCATCTGACGAACTCCTATTTCGTACCGGATAAGCAGATATTGAAAGCCCTTACGGAAGCCGCCAAACGCGGCGTTGACGTAAAAATTATCCTGCCCGGCATTACGGACTCCATGGTGGTATTGCATGCCCAACGACACGCATATTCCCGGCTCTTGAAAGCCGGAGTAAAAATTTACGAGCATGATTCGTCTCTGCTGCATGCCAAAACAGCTGTCATTGACAATGTCTGGTCAACCATCGGCTCTACCAATCTTGACTTCCTGAGTCTGCTTAATAATGACGAAGTCAATGCGGTTATTCTCAGCCGTGAATTTGCAGTCGAAGTTGAAAAAATGTTTAAGGCAGACCTGGCAAAATCCCGCCAGATTAAGTGGGAAGAGTGGAGAAACCGGTCGTTTCTGCTAAAATCAAGAGAGTGGTTTTTCAATATTTTTGTCCGCTGGCTTTAAAGTCGGTCAATACTGGTTTCATATCAATTGGAGCAACCTTTGAATTCAATCGAAAAACATATAAAGCATTCAGCCCTGTTGCTATTATTCATGGCTATAACGATTCTATTGGCTACCGGTTCCGCTCAGGCTGCTACTAAATCAAGCCATGGCCATGACTTGCTGCTGCAGACTTACTACAGGAATATGGAGCTACTGCACAGAAGCGCCTTTGGCCTGCCAATTGTGGTGGAATCATTTGAAAAAGATGACAAAGTACATGTGGACATCTACGGAATCCTGGATTATTCCTTCAACAACGTTGTCAGCATGCTCAGCTCACCCGTAAACTGGCGCGACATCGTATTTATCCACCCCAATGTGAAGGCAAGCAGTTACAGGGAACAGGATGGTGCGAAACTGCTGACTTTCTATCTGGGCAAAAAAACCTATCAGCCGCCGGAAGACGCCCGTCAAATTACCTGCCGTTACCGCATAATTGAGCAGATTCCATCATACCTGAGTATCATGCTGAAAGCAGACAAGGGTCCATTTGCCACAAAAAACCATACCATGAGTTTTGAGGCACTACCGCTGGATCGAAGGAAAACTTTTGTCCATGTCAGTTATGTCTATAGTGACAGTGCCGCCCTGCGGCTTGCTGCCAGGGCCTACTTTGCAACTATTGCAAGAGACAAGGTTGGATTTACTATTACCGGAACCGGCAGTGACGGCAAACCGGAATACATCGGCGGGCCTCGCGGTGCTTTGGAAAGAAGTACTGTCAGATACTATTTTGCGATTCTTTCCTTTATGGATACTTTGCAATACCCGGTAGAATCCCGTTTCAATATAAGGCTCGGCAAGTGGCACGATCTGACCAGCCGCTACAAAAGACAACTTTTAGATCTGGACAAGAGAACATATCTTGAACTAAAAACAAAGGAGCAGAAAAATCAGCGGTTATTGCAACAGCAAATCGAAAAGGGACTACCATGAAGCCACACAAACAACGCAAACCATTTTCAATGATCCGGGAGTTCCAGCTTGCCGACTGGTTTACTCTTGCAAACGCAGTCTGCGGTACCGGAGCATTGTTTTCCATGTTGACTTACATTAAGACTTCCAACGTAATGCATGTCTACTTTGCCTGTGGATTAGTTCTTGCGGCACTGATTTTTGATGTACTGGATGGACGGATTGCCAGATGGCGTCAAAAGTCTTCCGGGATGGGGCGTGAACTTGATTCGCTTTCCGACATTATCTCTTTCGGTGTAGCACCGGCAATTATCGGTTATGGCTGCGGCATGCAGGGTTTGTATGATCGAATTATTCTGACCTTTTTTGTTGCCTGCGGGGTATCCCGCCTGGCCCGATACAA
Organism: uncultured Geobacteraceae bacterium; assembly: GCA_964509295.1. GTDB lineage: Bacteria > Desulfobacterota > Desulfuromonadia > Geobacterales > Pseudopelobacteraceae > JBGSQR01. The sequence continues at coordinate 82,485 of CAZDWS010000013.1, forward strand.
TGTAACGGCGGATGAGCTGTCGGAAGGTGGAGATAAAGTCAAGTATTTTGAAGGGACTCCAATTCCCACATCAATATTGCTGGTAATGCTGATGTTCTGGGCTTCATCACAGGGGGCACTGCATGAATCACTCTGGTTTGGAAAAATCCTGATAGCCGGCTTCACACTGCATCCGCTGGTGCTTGTTTTCGCTGTTTCCGGTTCACTGATGATCAGCCGGATTCGCATTCCTAAGTTCTGATTCCCGACTGAAAATCCTTTCTGATTTAAACCAATCTGCCGCTATGGGCATTAACAAAGTCCCCTCTCCATGATTGAGAGGTTCAAAGTGAGGGGGCAGAGGTTGATTTCTATGGTGCTGCTGTCCCATCTTCCGGCCTTCGGCCACCTACATCCACGAGGAGAAGGAATTATCCGGAGATAGATCTATGTTCATTTTTATGAAATTTTGCATAATGCTGGTTGCGGTTTTTCTGGTTCTCGGCACCATCACAGCCTGCTCGTCCCTGCAAGTTATAAATGCAATCACCCCTGACAATACCTATCATAAGGTTGAGAATCTGGCCTATGGTAATGATCCACGCCAAAAACTGGATGTGTATTCGCCGCTCAACTTGATTGGACCGGCACCTGTCGTAGTTTTTTTGTACGGCGGCAACTGGAATAGCGGTGAACGTAATGACTACCAATTTGTCGGCGAGGCCCTTGCTTCGCGCGGCATGGTGGCGGTGCTGGCCGATTATCGCCTGTACCCGCAAGTGCGTTATCCCGTTTTTATTGAAGACAGTGCCCATGCCGTGGCCTGGACTCTACAGGAAGTGCAGCGCTATGGCGGCGATCCCCGGCGTGTCTATCTGATGGGACACAGTGCCGGTGCCTATAACGCCGCAATGGTCGCCCTCGACCCTCGCTGGCTGGCCGCATATGATCTGACTCCGGCGTCGCTACGCGGCTGGATCGGCCTGGCTGGCCCCTATGATTTCATCCCGATCCAAAACAAGGAAACACGCCCGGTGTTCTTTTATCCCGCTACCCCGCCCGAATCTCAACCGATCAGTCACGTTAGCTCCGGCGCGCCACCGGCGTTACTAATTGCATCAAATAAGGACGTTTGGGTTGATCCAATAAGCAACACCGGCGCACTGACCCGAAAATTGCGCGCAGCCGGTGTGTCCGTAACGGAAGTATATTTTGATAAAACCAGTCATGCAACCCTGATCGGCGCCATGTCCCGGCCGCTGCGCGGTTTGGCGCCTGTGCTGGATATGGTCGACCGGTTTGTGGCGTCCGATGGCGGTCGCATTCAGCCGTAAGGTTCCATCTGGATACAAAAACGGGCCAGGCAATTCAGCCTAACCCAATAATTTTATTGCTTCACTTGCAGACGTTCTTATGACATTTAACCTGGAAAAAGCATTTAGTGAAGCATTGCAAGACGTGACCCCTTAGGTCTTCATGAAAGACATGTGAAAGTTCTAGGAGACTTCAACACCGTGCTGCCGTATTTCGTGAATCAAAGGTACCCATGTATCATTATTGTACGAATCAGCAGAGACTGGAACCGGATGGAGCCGGATATCAATTCTCCAGGCAAGTTGCATCAGCATTTTCCCTTCGCTAAAACGATCATGTCCAAAGTCGCTTGACACAATAGCAACGTCCAGATCACTGTCGGAAGTATCCTTGCCGGTAGCTACTGAGCCATACAACAGAGCCTTATCCACATGAATGCCACGTAAAGATACTGCTGTTACAAGCTGGCTGATTATATTTCTGATATCTTGCGTAACCATTTGCAGACCTTTTTGATCTCACGAAATTTTAGCTGAGCAAATTCTTTGGTACATTTCTGATAAAATTCCATCTTTGCATCAGGATAACGCGCTTCAGTATGAAATTCCATAAACTCGGCCAATTGATCCATAACTTCGTCTGGAAACGTGATCCCGGATTTAGCAGCAAGCATTCCCAGAGAATGGGAAAATGGAGCATGTTCTCCAGTATGCTTGACGACAAGCGCTTTGAGAAGCTTTTCAATGGCCAGATGCCCAAAGAAAAGTGCATACGGAAATTTCTTGGAACGGAGTAAAGTTGCTCCTGTATCCAAGTCGTATTATGAGCTTTCAAGCCAATATGCTATTGTTTTTCCAGAGTCAATACTCATAGTTGATACTATCCAATAAGATATATTTTTTTGCAAGCCATCAAATTACATCTTCCGAGTAAATAACACTTTTATGATAAATACACTGAAGGGCTTGAACAGGACCGTCTGGTAATTTTTAAAAATATTCCGGGAACATATTGGAATTATTCATGCAAAACATGCTGACAATAGGCTCTAATAATTCGTGTTTATAAATTATCTTGAAAATAAAGGTGATCAATTTTGAACTTCTATTTCCGTAACCCGCCCTGCCCAGCAAGACAAAGCGCCGCATAGATCCTTGCGGCGTTTATTACCTGATCAAACTCTACACGTTCGTCCGGAGTATGGGCGGTCTCCAGAGAGCCTGGGCCCAGAATCAGCGGCTTTACCCCTGCCGCAAAAAACAGGTTGCCATCGGAATGGGAACGGAAGGCATCCATCTGCAGCGTTAATCCCAGTCGAGAAAAAGTTTCCTCCAGCGTAGATACCAGATTGTTGTCAACACCCAGATCATAACCGGGTGAAGCAAAGTCAAAGGTTACCTCCAGATTCAGTCCGGGAATCATCTTGTCAAAATTAGAGACAATCTGACGAATCTGATCCTGGAGAAACTCAGGATTATGGGTTGGTGGTAGATGCAGATCAATCCAGGTTTCACAGCGATCCGGCACGACAAAGCCGGCCTGGGACGATTTCATCTCCCTGATGGAATAGACGATCTCCGATTTTGACCGGTCGAAAAGAGGATCGCTCCCCAGCATCAATAAAACACGCAACATGGATTCAACCGCATTGTGGCCAAATTCGGGAAGGGACGAATGGCTGCGCAGCCCGGTGGTTACAAAACCGGCCTCCAGATAACCGTAATGGGCAAATTTGGCGGACATATTGGTCGGCTCACCAATAACCACCCAATCTGGTCTATATTTTTGCAGAAAGACGGCACTGCCATCGCCGTTTTCTTCCTCCCCCACAACCAGCAGCAACCCTACGGATGGCCGTTCTGACGGCTCCAGCCCTTCGGACAGCGCCAGCCAGGCCTCAACCATGGCGGCACAGCCACCCTTCATATCGGCACTGCCAAGCCCGCTGATGATCCCGTCCTGCTGATGTGGCCCGAATTCATCCAGATCCCAGGCAGGAACAGTATCCACATGTCCGACCAGGTAGAGCCTGGGCTCACCCGGCCCCATGGTAACACGCAGATTATAGCGATCTTCGTCAACCTCTTGTCGTTCCACGCTGAAACCGGCACCTGTGAGAAGTTCTTCCAGATATAGCTGAATATCCTCCTCCTTGCCTGAAGGGGAATAAATATCAAGCATTTCGACAAAAGTATCTCTCAGCCGCTCACTGTTGATGGTCTGCCAGACTTTCTCCAGTCGGCCACTCATAGTTTTTTCACCGTTTTTTTCTTGTTTTTGCGCGTCAGGTTGAGGGACATGTAGACATGTTCCTGAACATTATCAAAGCCCTGTTTTTGAAAGAAATGAATTGCAGGTTGATTGTCTGCGGATGTATCAATAATCATCATTCGCACCCCCTGCTCCTTCATGCGATGTGTGATTTCCTTAAAAAGTCCGCTACCCACCCCACCCTGCTGGATATCCTTGCGAACCCCCAACCATACCAGATAACCGTATTTCCAGGGCGAATTATGCTTCTTGACTGTTGTTCCCAGAACAAAGCCGAGAATACTATCTCCGGCCTCGGCAACCAGGCATAGTTCATTGTCCGAATTGAACAGGGTTGTGATTTCATATTCATCCCAGGTACGGTAAAGACTGATTGAATATTCAGCGGTAAAAAGCTCCTCGCCGATATGAAATACCTCTGGAAAATCATCGATGGTCATATCTCTGATGCGGAGATTGTCTTTAGCTGGCGACGGCGCTTCAGTCATGCGTTGATCCCCTTTGTTGCTGATTTTAACGGGATTTTATCCTGTTTTGAAATGATATCCCTTTAAATCGCGGTCGTCAAAGGAATCGGTTATTTTTTCGTAGAGAAACCTGAATCAGTCCCTGGTGCGGGTTTTGGTAACACCGGTCAATATTGCGATTCCCACAAGGATTAGAGCCGTAATAATTACGGTGCGGGTGCTTACTCCTGTGGCTATCAGCGCCCAGACAGTACCGCCTATAACAAAAGCAAAACCGGTGAGATATAGTATAAAGGACATGAGGTTGCCTCCCGGCTCAATCTAAAAAAAGGCATACCCTGAAACGGGTATGCCCTGACTACAGAAACTGCTTCTGATTAACTACTTGGCTTTAGGAACAGGCGTTTCTTTTGCAGCCTTTGCATCGGCTTCAGCCATTTCTTTAGAGGCTTTCGCATCTGCTTTTACCTTTGCCTTAGCAGCCTTGGCATCTGCTTTTTTCTTTGCCTTTGCCTGTTTGGCATCTGCTGCAGCTTTCAATTTTGCTGCTTTTACTTCAGCTTTTGCAGCTGTCTCATCTTTCTTAGCTTGAGCAGGAGTAGAGGTGTCAGAAGGATAGGAAGATGTGGCCGGTTTAACGGCATCTGCAGCAAATACCATTGCTGTAAAGGACATTGCTACAAGAGTTGCTACAACTGCGGATAAAATCTTTTTCATTTTGAACTACCTCCGTTTGATTTTGTATCAGAGGTATTACAAAGCATTTATTGGGCCAACTACAGCAAAACTGTCACATCAATCAACCCAGACAGACATATCAGTCAATATTTCAGCAAGTTAGATATTCACTATTATTTTACATAGAAGTTAAAACAGACCGGTTTTAAAAAAACTCCGTCAAATGAATCCGTTAAATCTGACAGTTTAGTTATAAATGACGGAAACTATCCGGGTTGCTGTGCATCATTTTCACGTCACAACCCGCCATCGGGCCAAGCTGGCTTAACAAGCCTCATAAGGCACGGTTATTGCTCTAAAACCAGAGATTCTTCATTATCAATAAAAGGACACGACCATGAGACACCAGATTATCACCATTATGCTGGCCTTGCAGATAGCTTCAACGGTTTCAGCCGGAGTAAATCCGATTCAGAATCCGGCAGCTAATATCTATAACCCGGCTTCCCGCATGGATAACCCGAATCCATTAACACCGCCATCCCCCGTTACTCCTCCTGAGCCACCGGCCAAGAGCGTAACGACGGCACCTGAACCTACAGTACAGATTCAACCTAAACCACAACCAACCCAAAAGCCGGTTTTGGTTCCCAAAAGCTATAACTACAAGACGGTTAAGGCTTATATAAACGCTTCCAACAAAGCCTATGCAGGCAATGACAATCCAGAATTCCTGTCAATTACAGAAGAGGCCTTAAAGCGGATAGATGCCGGAACTTTGAAGGCCTCGGTAAAATCCAGACAAACCCTGGAAAATTATAAAAAGCTGGGCGACAGGATTTCAAAAGGCGGAAATCAATAGTAAAAAACCTGCCCATTTAACCAGACCGTCATATTTGACAGTAATGTTAGAAATAACAGTTTACCAAGACAGTCACCCTAATACCACCCCATATTTAACCTTTAGAATCAGCACCTTAAACCAGATTTACAATATTATAGACATGGCACGTTAGTTGCGAACAATTAATATATACGGCACCAGCTGCTATCAGATGCTTTGCCGAATGATTGAATAAAGGAGCAAACTTTATGGACAAACTGGAAAGCAGACGATCAGGGTGGGAAAAATTCGGCAGTTCGGTCATTCACAACATCAAGGCAGACCTTGATAAATCAAGCACCATTGATCAGGCAGAAGGAACCATACATGAAGTCAGGGGCAGATTTATCAAGGCCGCAGGAAAACTTTACGGCGATCAAGATCTTGAATCAAAAGGCGCTGCCGAAATCATAGTCGGCAAAATCCAGATAAAAGCAGGACAAATAAAAAAGGTATTCGGTAAATAAAGGAGAAACAGACATGTCAACATTTTCAATCAACAGAGTTATCAGATTTGCAGTACCCGTATTATCGCTAACGGTTTTGGGCGGTTGTGCCAATTATGAGGTCAACTCAAAGCGTGGCAACATTCCGGGCCATTATATCCGCACCGAAATGCAGCAGGCAGACCGGGCAGTAGAATCAGCACGCCAGGCAGGTAAGGACAAGGTCTGCCCGGTTGAATTCAAGGAAGCTGAAGCAGCCAAGGACAATGCCTACGACGTCTTCAGGGCCTGTCATACTGAAGAAGGTGCAGCACTGGCAAAGAAGGCAACGGAAAAAGCCAATGCCCTCTGCCCGCCAGCCCCACTTAAGGCTTCAAAGGCTGTACAGCAGCCTGTAAAACCTGCTGCCGCAATTGTAGCCGATCAGAATGCCGGGGAGATAGTTACGGTTCTTGCCCTCGAAGATATACATTTCGAATTCGGCAAGTCGGAATTGACACCGGAGGCCAAGGCAATCCTGAAAAGAAATGTCCAGCTTCTGGAAGAAAATCCTAAAGCCAGGGTTCGTATTGCCGGTTATACATCAGCTGCCGGTACGGATGAGTACAATCAGAAGTTGAGCGAAAGACGGGCCGATGCAGTCAGAAAATACCTGATCGGCGAGAAAATCGTCAGTCCAGCCAGACTTACTGAGATCGGATACGGCGAGAAGAATCCGGCAAAGTATGAATCTACTCCTTCTGACATTGATTCAAATGCGGCAAAAGCTAATATGAGAGTCCTGTTTGAAATAAGCGTTAAATAGTTTCCATCCGGCGGATGAAAACTAAATAGTAAAAAGACCTCCGAGGTTCTGAAACCTCGGAGGTCTTTTATTTCTCTAACCTGTAATTCTCAACAGCTAATCTAATACTATTCTGACCTTTACACCAAGATCCTTCATTGAAAACGGTTTCTGAATAAAGTTCACGCCATCCTCAAGGACCCCTCTTTTCGTAATTACACTTGCCGTATAGCCTGACATGAATAAGGTTTGCATCGCGGGATAAAGGATCTTTATCCGTTCTGCCAACTCCCTGCCATTCATTCCCGGCATAACCACGTCCGTAATCAGCAGGCTCATTTCGTCATGAGAGTCACCGGCCAAAGCAAGTGCCTCTACCGGTGTTGCGGCAGCCAGCACTTGATAACCCAGCTGCTCCAGCATCAGAACCCCCAGTTTAAGAAGGGCCGGTTCATCCTCAACAAACATAACGGTCTCACCATGGCCTGCAGGCGCTATTTCCACAATCTCATGCTGGATATTTGCAACCGTATCTGAATACTCCATCAGATAAACATGAAAAATAGTCCCATTACCCGGTTCACTGTAAACATTGATAAATCCGTTATTCTGTTTGACGATGCCATAGACAGTAGATAACCCAAGCCCGGTCCCCTTGCCGACTTCTTTACTTGAAAAAAACGGTTCAAAGATCTTCCTGAGCATCTCCTTGTCCATACCGCATCCGTCATCACTGACAGCCAGCATTATGTATCTTCCCGGTATAAATCCAATATGTTGGGCACAGTACTGCTCGTCAAAAAGTGCTTTTCCGGTTTCGATGGTGATATTGCCAATATCTTCAATAGCATCCCTGGCATTGACACAAAGGTTGGTCAGAATCTGATCAATCTGAATCGGATCAATTTTAATCGAGCCAAGTTCCGTTACCGGCTGCCAGACCAGACTGACGTCCTCTCCAACCAGTCTTCTTAGCATTTTAAGAGACTTCTCAACCGCCTGATTCAAATCAAGTTCTATGGGAGTAATGGTCTGCTTGCGTGCAAAGGCCAGCAACTGCCTTGTAATGTCCGCAGAACGATTTGCCGCATTGATTATTTCCTGAAGATCCTCATACAGCGACTGGGATGGATCTACCTTGGACAGAGCCAGACCGGCATAACCAAGTATGACTGTGAGCATATTATTGTAATCATGGGCCACACCGCCGGCCAGCAGGCCGATCGCTTCCATTTTATGAGCCTGCTGAATCTGTTCGGCAAGCTCCAGTTGGTCGGTGATATCCCGGATATTGCACTGAATGACTTTGCTGTTATCCACCAGATAGACATTGCTTACGAACTCCACGGCAATCGGCTTGCCACAGATAGTCTCAAGAGGCAGATGTTCATAGCGGATGTATTCATTATCTTGCAGGATTTTGAAAGCCTCTTTGGACGCAGCAATATCCTTGAATACGCCAAGTTCCCAGAGATATTGACCGCATAAATCCTCATAAGAATATCCCAGCAGCTGCAACAGGAAAGGATTTACATCAACCACCCTGCCGGTTTCGGCATCCAGTATCAGGATGCCGTCTCTGGCTGATTCGAATAATCTTCGATAGCGTTTTTCCGATTCTTTCAGTGCTTCCCCAACGTGACTGTTTATTAACAGTGATTCTTCCAGTACGGCTATATTCCTGCTAAGCTCACTGTTTGCAAGGCGTAGCATGTTTTCATCTTTTGTGTATGACATAAACTGTCCTTGATAGTTCCTACATTACCTTCCGGCCTTGAATGACTCTTACCAGCACAACTATAATTGCTATAACAAGCAGGATATGAATCAGGCCGCCCATTGTGTAGGAAGTAACGAGACCCAGCAACCACAGGACTATCAGTATTATAACGATTGTTGACAACATAATTACCTCACTTTAACTTTTATTTTCAGCAGACTAAGCTGCTGTTGTTCAAATGTTTCATTTACCGGAATCGATTATCCAAAAAACCCGCCGGAGCGGGTTTTTTGGATAATCTGCAATTCTTTACTGTTTTAAAACCAGGTCATTCTGGACTGACACGACGTTTTCAACACCTCGGGCAACTTCACCGGCCTTGGTTATGCTTTGCCGGGAGTCAACAAAACCACTCAACTGCACGACTCCATTGTAGGACTTGACATTGATCTGCAATGTTTTAAGTGTCGGTTCGTTAAATATTGCCGCTTTCACCTTGGTTGTTATGACCGTATCATCTACATACGCGCCGGTACTCTGATGTTTGGGTGTTGCTGCACAGCCCATAAAAGCAGCTATCAGTACAACGCAGGCCATTAGTTTCAATACTCTGTTCAGGTTTAACATTTTAGCTCTCCTTTATGTTTTATCTCCCCCTCCCGAAATGGGAGGGGGAACAAAGCAACTATTTTTTCTTGATATACAATTCTGATTTAATTTCATCCAATGCTTTGATTACCGGCCTGAAAGAAGTCTTCAAAGTTTCCATGTGCACCTTGGTTTTATCCACTACCGGAATAATTGTTTCAATTCCCTTAGGTGTCAGGTCATTGGACAGGTACATCTGAATTTCTTTCAGATCCTTCACATAATCAAATAATGCTCCCCTGACTCCAACGGCAGCTTCAGGTACTTGGGCATAAATGACAGCCAGTTCATTACGACGCTCTTCACTTAACTCACGAATCTCACTGTTTGTGTAGGCGTTACCCTGTTTTTCCCACTCGGCAAAATATTCCTTGCTACGAAGCTTCATTTCGTCCATCCGTTTCATTTCCAGTTTGCCCTGTTTATCAAGCTTGTTCACATTATCCGAGTAGCCATCAAAATTCTTTTTCAGGTCTGGTGTGGACGAATTCATCAGCGTATCAAGTGAGATATTTGTGACATCAATCTGCACAATCAGCTTTCTGATTTCCTTATCCACATCCTGAATGGAATTGGATGCCTTGACGGATCTGTCCATGCCAGTGGTGGCACAACCGCTCATAAAAGCGAATGTTCCAAGTAGAAGTGTTGCGAACAGGTTCAGCATGTTTTTTCTGATTTCCATAAAATTCTCCTTTTGAATGTGGGCGGAATGTATTGCAGACACTGAGTTCTTTGAACAGGGCGGCAAATGAATCCACATAGTCATTACTTTCCCTATAGCTAACGCACATGACATGCCAAAAAACCAGATCGGTGAATAAGACCTGTTTAATCTTTTAAAAGCAGGGTATTAGCCGGATTGCAACAAAATATAAAGGAAATCCATGGCCATACAGGCCACAACATATGGTGGAACTTCCATATGCTGTGGCCATACTTAAAGTTATTAAGTGATTTAGCCTAATCGCCACCCACATCTTATCCTTTACAATCAAACCCTTGCACCATCCTCATTTGTACATTTTCTCTGGCATGCTAGTTGCCTTGTCATCACAGAGGCTTTTTTGCGTTTAACAACAGTTACTGGAGATTAAATATGGAAACCCAAAGAATAAAATCAAAAAAGTTGGCAGCATAGTGGATATGGGAACCCTGATAGGTTACTTCGCCAAACAGTCGGAAGCCAGGATCACTCTCGGACAACTGGGACTGCAAGGCTACAAACGGACTGTGATTCTAAACAAGGATGCCAGTGGAAAAGTAAGAATATTCGATCCGTTTATCCGGCGTCGAGTGCTGGGAGCAAGCCTGTTTGCATTATTGTTCGCAGTGGTGTTTGTCATTGCTGATCTGTTTATGCATGAGCTGAAACTTCAGCCGCTATGGAATGATTACAATTTCAAATGGCTGGTATTGGCAAGTTCCATTACGGGTGCTTTCATATCTTTACTATGGCTTCGCCGTTCTAGGCTTGGCGTTGAGCAGGATGTTATAAATGATCATGCCGGATGGCTTGTATCCGGAGAATCCATCTTGATTCTCCAGTCACCGGTTGAATCCTTAATGCGGCCTGTGGCCATGATGAGGGAAAACAGTGACAACCCGCCTACTCTTTTTGTCATGCACCCAAAGCGCGAACGCAGGTCCGAGTCACGAAACCGTGAGACCAAACTCACCCCGGCGCAGATTCAGGAGCATGCTCGACGTCATGCATCAGAACAGCAGGTGGCCAATGATCCATTGCGTAGCGATGAACTGCTGGATCGACTTAAAAAGTCACGTTTATGGATTCGCCAGATCTGCAAGGATCTGACTGCGGCAAGCCAGATGGAGCAGAAAGCTACACCGGCCGCCGACTGGATTCTTGACAACGAGTACATTCTGGAAGGAACCGCCCGGGATGTAATTTTGAATCTGCCCAAACGCTACTACCTGCAACTGCCCATACTGGGATCGGATCCATACCGGGGAATGCCCTGCATCTATGGCCTGGCAAAAGACCTGGTTTCCCACACGGAATTACGTTTGGACCGGGAAAACATCCTGGCCTTTATCGAGGCCCACCAGTCTGTCAGGACTCTGACTATCGGTGAACTATGGGCAATTCCGCAGATGCTGCGCATTGCACTGGTCGAAAGCATTCAGAGTTTTGCCGTCACCGCCCTGGCCGATCTGCGTGAACGCCAGCTGGCAGAGTTCTGGGCAAACCGGCTGATCGCAGCCAATCGACGCGACTCAAATCAGCTTTTTGTCATACTGGCGGAACTGGCCAAATTCGAACCAAACCCCAGCCCCTATTTCGGGGCCCAGCTGATCGACCTGCTGTATGACGAGGTTGCTTCCTTAACATCTGTCCAGAGCTGGCTGGAGCGAACACTAAAAACCCCTCTGCATGACTTCAACCTGCGCGAGCAGAACCGGCAGACCCTGGAGCAGCTGTCCTGCGGCAATGCCTTTACCAGTCTGAGACAATTGGCACAGCTGGACTGGCGGGAAATCTTCGAAAAGCTGAGCAAAGTAGAATCCATACTGCGCAGCGATCCTTCAGGAATTTATCCCGCAATGGACTTCGCAACCCGGGATCGCTGCCGCCGTGCAATTGAAGAACTGGCCAAAGTAGCCGGGCAGACAGAAATTCACGTAGCCAGACAGGTCCTCAGGCTGGCGAATGAAGCAAAATTGACCGATACAGCCGATTTGAGGCGTACGCACGTGGGCAGCTGGCTGACCGGATCGGGCCGGGCCAGGCTTGCTGCCCTGCTGCCCTGTCGTGAAAAACTTTATTACCGAACCCTGCAGTGGATTTATTGTCATCACACCGCTGTTTATGTCCTCGGCATCGGTATTTTTTCTATTCTGATATATTCGTTGATCTTCGCATTAAGACCGCCAGGAAAGCCAGGACCTGTTGAACTATTCCTGATTCCGCTTTCTCTGATTCCCATCAGTCAGCTGGCGATTGATATCTACAACTACCTGCTGACACGTTATCTACCGCCTCGACCATTACCCAAAATGGATTACGAGGAGTCCGGAATCCCTGACGAATTCCGGACTCTGGTTGTTGTCCCCATGATGCTGGTCAATGAGGAAACGATCCGCTCCGAGGTGGAAAAGCTGGAGATACGCTATCTGGCCAACAAGGAGCCAAATCTGATCTTTGGTCTTTTCTCGGACTACACAGATTCGGTCACACTGACCAGGGAGGATGACAGCCAGCTGCTTCAGTTCACCATTAACAGTATGAATGAGCTCAATCAGCGCAATGGCGAAGACCGTTTTTTCCTTTTTCACCGGGAACGAAAATGGTGTGAGTCGGAACAGAAATACATCGGCTGGGAACGTAAAAGAGGCAAGCTGGAGGAACTTAACGGCCTGATCGACGGCACCCGCCCCGAATCTGCCGAAGGTCTGGTTCATGTGGGCGATCAGGATCGAATGGCGGATATCCGATTTGTTATTACTCTGGACAGTGACACCCAGCTGCCGCACGGAACGGCCCGCCGCATGATAGAAACTCTGGCGCACCCGCTCAATCAGCCGCACTTTGATGCCTCAGGCAATCTGCAGGAAGGCTCCTGCACCATCATCCAGCCGCGGGTCAGCCCGACATTACCAAGTACAACGGCTTCAATTTTCAGCCGGCTCTTTGCCGATGCGGTCGGCATTGATCCTTATACACAGGCCGTATCCGATGTGTATCAGGATTTGAGCGGTGAAGGATCCTATCATGGCAAGGGAATTTACGATGTGCGTGCCTTCAGCAGGATACTGGCGGGACGTTTCCCGGAAGATTCGGTTTTAAGCCATGACCTGATCGAAGGCGCCCATGTGCGCGTTGGACTGGCCAGCGATATTGAGCTTTATGATGAATTTCCCCAGGGCTACCAGAGTTACAGCAGCCGCAGTCATCGCTGGATCAGAGGCGACTGGCAGATTGCCGGCTGGCTTTTGCCACGTGTCCCGCAAGCTTTGGAAGGACGTGGAATCAACCCGCTTTCCCATTTCAACCGCTGGAAGATTCTGGACAATCTGCGCCGAAGTCTGTTACCGGCAGCCAGCCTGGGAATGCTGATCGTCTCCTGGCTGATTTCACCTGAAATGGGTCTGCTTGCCACCCTGGCGGTTGGTATCCAGCTCCTTTTCCACCCTCTTGCGCAATCGTTCACCATGGCTACCACAGCAAAAGGCCTGAAGTTTTTCTCCCCTGCAAAACTACTGCACGATCTGTTGCGAGCCACAGCCGATGCGGCTCTGCTACCGCACCAGGCAGCTGTGGCGCTGGACGCCATTGCCCGGGTCTGCTACCGCCGCCTGATCTCCCGACGCAACCTGCTGGAGTGGGCTGCCCAGGCATCACATTGGAGCAGCCGTCGCCGTCAGACAATCTTTGTTGCCAGCCTAACACTGGGCAGCATATTCAGTATTGCCATTGGCTGGGTAATCTGGAAGATCCAGCCGGCCAGCCTGGCACTGGCCGCTCCACTGCTTCTGTTGTGGCTCCTTTCGCCTGTGCTGGCCTGGGTCCTTAACCTGCGACCGGCCGCAATCAGGACAAAAACTCTGCCCGAATCGGAGCGGCTCTTTCTCAGACAGGTTGCCAGGCGCACCTGGCGCTATTTTTCCACCTTTGTAAACGCAGAGACATGCTGGCTGCCGCCTGACAATTATCAGGTTGCCCACCAGAACCGCGCCGCCATGAGAACCAGTCCGACCAATATCGGACTCTGGATGACCAGTGTACTGGGGGCATACGATTGCGGCTACATTACCATCAATCAGGTCGTGGATAAACTGACCTGTACCATGAGAAGCATTGACCGGTTGGAGCTTTATAAAGGGCACCTGCTTAACTGGTACGATATCCAGACGCTGGTTCCACTGGAACCGCGCTATGTGTCAACTGTGGACAGCGGCAACCTGCTGGGTTCTTTATGGGCCCTGGAACAGGGCCTGAATGAGCTGCTTCATGCTCCACTGCTGAACAGCAAGTCCTTTGAAGGGCTGGCAGATACGGGAGCGGTGATCAAACAGATCCAGGCCATGAAAGCAGATTCCGGCTTGTATTATCAAACACTGGAACAGCTGCTGTTGGAGTGCAATTCCCCGCCAGCCGAATTGGCAGACAAACTGCGCCTGCAACGTCGCATGATGATTGATGTCAGTTCGGTTGCAATTGGTTCCGGAAGCGTGCCATGGGCGCTTGAGCTTGAGCAGCAAACCAGGGAATGGATTCAGAACAGCGACCGTTATCTTATGTGGATGGAAATCCTCGCTGAAACAAGCCTGCAGCAACTCACGGATCTGGGACCGGAGGCATTGATCGCCATATGTGATGACCTTCATTCTGCCCCCTCCCTGTTTGAGCTGGCCCATGATCAAATCAAGTCCATGCAGGTTCTTAAAAAAATACGCCAGGCAGCACCACAGAATTGCGTGCATCTTTTTACCTGGCTCGACCGGGTTCTGGAAGCATTTGCAAAATCCCGGTGGCTGGCCGGTGAAACACTGGCAACCGCCGAACAGCTGATTACGGATATAAGGAAGCTGTCTGCAGGTATGAACATGCGTTTTCTGTATGATCAGAAGCGTAAACTATTCACGATTGGTTATAACGTTTCCATCGACCGCCTGGATGCTTCCAGTTACGACCTGCTGGCCAGTGAAGCAAGACTGGGCAGTTTTGTTGCCATTGCCCGGGGCGATGTGCCGCTGGAGCACTGGTTTTCATTCGGCCGTCCTTACGGAGCTATCGGCACTCAAAGGGTGCTTCTCAGCTGGACCGGCACCATGTTCGAATACCTGATGCCGCTGCTGCTACAGAACTCCTACGGCAGTTCACTTCTGGACAAGGCAGCCCGTGAGGCGGTAGCCATACAAATTGCCTATGGCAAGATGAGGAATGTACCCTGGGGAATTTCCGAGTCGGCCTTTGCGGACCTGGATCAGAACAAGACCTATCAATATAAGGCCTTTGGTGTTCCGATGCTGGGTTTGAAACGCGGGGTGGAGGAACAGCTGGTTATTGCACCCTATGCAACCCTGCTGGCTCTGAATCTGGCGCCGGAGGAAACGGTCGCCAACCTGAAACAGTTATCAGCATTGGGGATGCTGGGGGATTTCGGCTATTACGAAGCCATGGACTTCAGTCGGCAACTGCAACGCAAAGGCAAACGAGGAGTGATTGTGGAGGCCTATATGGCCCATCACCAGGGCATGGGTTTTCTGGCGCTGACAAATTACCTCCATGGCAATCCCTTCCCACGCCGTTTTCACAGTGATCCAAGGGTGCGTGCATTCGAAGCCCTGCTGCAGGAACGCATACCGACCCTGCCGCCGCTGCACCTGATTTCCACCAGACAAAGTGAACCGGCTCTACCAGGGGGAGAGGTTGTGGTGCCATCCGGGATCAATTTTATCACCCCGCATACCACAACCCCCAGAAGCCTGCTGCTCAGCAACGGCAATTACGGCCTGATGATCACCAACAGCGGCGGCGGCTACAGCCAATGGGGCAACCAGGAACTGACACGCTGGAGATCGGACCAGACCTGTGACAGCCAGGGTTCTTTCTGCTACATCCATGAACCTGATGAGCGGCAGTTATGGTCCACCACCTATCACCCGATGGCGGGAAATGCCAAAGATTACTCCGTGGAATTCACACTGGATCGTGCTGTTTTCCGGCGTACTGATAATGGAATCCAGACAGAGACCGAGGTTGTTGTCTCACCGGAAGATGATGTGGAAATCCGCCGCATTACACTGATCAACCGTTCAAACCGCATCAGGCATCTGAATCTCACCAGCTATGTAGAACTCTCCATGGCGCCCCATAACGCGGACCGGCAGCACCCGGCCTTCAACAAAATGTTCATACAGACGGAAGCGCTGGAGGAACAGCAGGTCCTGCTGGCCTTCCGCAGACCCCGCAACGACGATGAGGCGCAAATGTACGTGGCACATTGCATGTCGCTTCAGCAAACCGGGAACGACGGCGGGCCTCAAAAACAATGGCAATTTGAAACCGACCGGAAAGTATTCATCGGCCGGGGGAGGACCCTGTCCAACCCGGTTGCGGCAACAGTTGAGCTCCAAAACAGCCAGGGGTTTGTCCTTGATCCGATTCTGAGCCTGCGCCACAGTCTGACGATTCAACCGGGCCAACGGATCCAGGTATCCATGATCCTTGCAGTCGGGGCAACACGGGAGCATGTTCTGCTGCTGATGGATAAATTCAGTGACCCGCATGCCATTGAACGCACCATGGATTTTGCCTGGGGTGCGGCCCAGCAGCAGCTGCAGGTACAACACATTCAGCCGGATGAAGCCCATCGATTCCAGCGGTTGGCAAGTCATCTGCTCTTCCCGAATCAATTATTACGAGCTCCCTCGGAACGACTGGAAGAAAACCGCAAGGGACAGTCAGGGCTATGGCCCTATGCCATTTCCGGCGACCTGCCGCTGGCCGTGGTTACCATCGGTGAGGTCCGTGATTTAAGCCTGATCCGCCAGATGCTGCAGGCGCACAATTACTGGTTGATGCACGGGCTGTCCACTGACCTGGTCATACTTAATGAGGAAGCGGAAAGCTATGATAAACCGCTCCAGCAACGTCTGGAACAGCTGATCCATATCCATTCCCTCTCTGCGGTCACAAATAGACCGGGGCGGATTTTTCTCAAGAGTGAGTCACTAATCCCGGAAGAGGACCAAAAGCTTCTCAAGGCGGCAGCCAGCATCGTTTTGGTCGCTGCACGCGGAACATTGCCGCAACAACTGGGCGTTCCGGTTGAAATTCCGGAACTGCTGGAACTACTGGTGCGTAAAAAGTTCCAGCGGGAACCATCAACCCCGCTACCCTTTCTGGAATTGCATTACTTCAACAGCCTGGGAGGTTTCACCCAGGATGGCCATGAATACGCCATTTATCTGGCACCGGGCACTAATACTCCGGCACCATGGGTAAATGTCATGGCTAACCCGGACTTCGGCACCATAGTCAGCGAAAGCGGATCAGGATTCACCTGGTTCGGCAACAGCCAGCGCAACCGCCTGACCGGCTGGTCAAATGATCCGGTACTGGACCCGGCCTCAGAGGCGCTTTATATCCGCGATGAGGAAAGCGGAGTTTTCTGGTCGCCGACCGCATCACCTATTCGTGAGGACAGCGCTTACCGTGCCAGACACGGAGCCGGTTACACCGTCTTTGAACATAACAGCAACGGTATTAAACAGGAGTTGACCGTATTTGTTCCTGTGGATGAAGAGGGCGGCAAACCGGTCAAGCTGCAACGTTTGAAGCTGACCAACTCATCATCCCGCAAACGGCATCTGTCCATAACCTATTATGTGGAACTGACTCTCGGCGAAAACCGGGAAGCATCACAGATGCATGTGGTTACCAACTGGGATACGGAGACCCACGCCATGCTGGCACGCAACCGCTATCACCCGGAGTATGGAGACAGAATCACTTTTGCCGCCATTACACCGCTGGCTGAATCTTTCGGTGGTGACAGAACAACATTCATAGGCCGTAACCGCACACTGGCCAATCCGGCAGCCATGGAATACGTCGGCCTTTCACAACGATGCGGCGCCGGACTGGACCCCTGTGTGGCATTGCGGGTCTCGATTGAGCTTTATCCGGGCGAAAGCTGCAACGTCAACTGCATGCTGGGCCAGTCGGAATCTGTTGCAGAAGCAAGAAACCTGGTGCTGGGTTATCGTGATGAACAGAACTTAGATGATGCGCTGGAACAGACCAAAGCCTGGTGGGATAAGCTGCTGGGATCAATAGAAATCCATACTCCGGAACTGGCAGCTGATCTGCTGGTTAATCGCTGGCTGCAATATCAGTCGTTGAGCTGCAGAATCTGGGGCCGTTCCGGCTTTTACCAGTCCGGCGGAGCTTACGGATTTCGCGATCAGCTTCAGGATGTCATGGCATTGCTCTATACAAAACCGGAACTGGCACGCACCCAGATCCTGCTGGCTGCCGGCCGGCAATTCAAGGAGGGGGATGTGCAGCACTGGTGGCATCCGCCAAGTGGAGCCGGCATCAGGTCCCGCATTACGGACGACCTGCTCTGGCTGCCCTACGTGGTTGCCCAATACGTAAGGACAACCGGCGATGTGGAAATACTGAATGAGGGAATTACATTCCTGAATGCACCGTTATTGAATCAGGATCAACATGAGGTCTTCTCAACCCCTGAGGTTACCTTTGAAAGGTCTTCACTCTTTGAACACTGTCAGCGTGCGGTCAGTCACGGGCTGACTACCGGTCCCCACGGCCTGCCGCTGATAGGTACCGGAGACTGGAATGACGGCATGAATCTGGTGGGCAGCAAAGGAAAAGGCGAGAGTGTCTGGCTGGCCTGGTTCCTGTGTGACCTGCTGAAAGGGATGTCAGAGCTGTCAGACCTGCTGCAGGAATCGGAATTGAGTACAACCTATCTGGAAGAGAGGGCGGCATTGATCAAGCGTACGGAGCTGGCCGGCTGGGATGGTCAGTGGTATCTGCGCGGCACATTCGATGACGGTTCACCATTGGGATCTGCCGCAAACATGGAGGCCAGAATCGATTCCCTGCCCCAATCATGGGCCTGGCTTTCTGGCGCAGCTGACCCGGCACGGGCGGATCAGGCTCTGGAATCGGCCTGGCAGCACCTTGTCCTGCAGAATGAAGGGATTGTCCTGTTGTTTGAACCGCCCTTCGACAAGACAGTACCATCTCCCGGCTATATCAAAGGCTACCCGCCCGGTGTGCGCGAAAACGGCGGTCAATATACCCATGCAGCCATCTGGATGGCCATGGCCATGGCCCGCAAGGGTGACGGAGAAAGAGCGCTTCAGTTACTGCGACTGCTCAACCCGATCGAACATGCCCGCGATGCGGAATCAGTCTGGCATTACGGCGTTGAGCCGTATGTTGTGGCGGCAGATGTGTACCGGTTACCGGGCAGAGTTGGACAGGGCGGCTGGTCCTGGTATACCGGATCGGCAGCGTGGATGTATCGGGCGTGGGTTGAGGAGGTCATCGGATTAAAACTGCGTGGTGAACAGATGGAGATCTATCCGGTTGTCCCGGTATCATGGAAGCACTTCAGTATCAACTATCGTCACAACGATACGGTTTTTGAAATACAGGTGGAGAATCCCCGGGGCGTGCAGCATGGAGTGGCCTGGATTGAGATTGATGGCAGGCGTTTGCCGGACAATGTGATACCGCTGAAAAATGGTTTGGTGAAACATAATGTAGTCGTAATGATGGGTAAGGCAGACTGAATGTAAAAGACTGATGGAACTTGAATTAATATCGCCTTCGGTTTTCAGTCTATCAACAGGTATTGGAGATTAAATGGATCGTGTCATAATCGCCAGCAACTATGAGAAACAACCTTTCTGGATCTGAACAAGTCCAAAGAAATCAGCATTTAGAAATATAGTCGAGGTGGCAAGACCAGCAGCATCTTAAACAAAAGGGCTCACCCATTTCAGGTAAAGCCCTCTTCTGATTTATTTTGTCCATTTCAAACAAAAAGAGGAAACCATCAAATGGTTTCCTCTAAATAGATCTTAACCAACCAGATATCTTTTAAGGACTTGCACTGACAGCCGCATAGGCTTTCACAGCTGATTTTTGAATTGCAGCCTTATCAGAGTTGGATTTATCGCTTGCAGCCTGTAACGCGCGTTGTTCATCAGCCTTTGTTGTTGAGTCCTTTGCAGCGGATTCTTTGGCTGCTGCACTCTTGTCATCGGCCAGCTTCAAAGCCTGTCGCGATATTGTTATAGTGTCTGTCTGAGCAGATTTGACAGACTTTTGCGCATCTTGAGCAACCTGAGGCACTGAAGCCTGAAGATCGTTTCTAATCTGAGGGTTTGCCTGGATAGGACTAGCCAAAACACTGTTTGGTGATAAAGCTGCTATTGACATTTGACACACCTCCTTACAACATTTTAAAACAGTATACCTTAGTTTTAATCTTCTGCTTATCCATAAAACAATGCAAGCAATTTATTTCATAAAATCTTTAAAAAACAGTAATTTCAAAATTCAACCGTTTTTTAAACATTACTATTGGCAACAATCAGGCAAACTAAAACATCTACAATAATATGATATGTTCAAATTACACTTGACTTAATTGTAAATTGGTAATACCACTCTTGAGATTTTCTTAAATCAGCCTATTGTCTTTGTGCTTCCATCATTCAAAATTTGCAGATAAAAGTAAAACCTTCTTACGATTTTTCAATTTAGCAACGATGCTTATCAAAATCAAAAAATCATTGAGACAGGAGCACATTTAGCATGCCTAAGCCCAAAAAGATCTATCAGCATCTGTATGTCCAGGTTTTAACAGCCATTACCGTAGGCGTGCTGCTGGGTCACTTCATGCCTGACACCGGTGCGGCCATGAAGCCGCTTGGTGATGGATTCATCAAACTGATAAAGATGATTATAGCTCCAATTGTTTTCTGTACTGTTGTTTCAGGCATCGCCGGCATGGAAGACATGAAAAAGGTTGGCCGAGTCGGCACCAAAGCTCTTTTATATTTTGAAATCGTCAGCACCCTGGCACTGATCATCGGACTTGCCGTAGTCACAATCATCCAACCGGGAGTGGGTCTGAACGCCGACGTCAGCAAACTGGACACCAAAGCGGTTTCCGCTTACGCCGCCAAGGCCCAGGCACAAAGTACGACCGATTTTGTGATGAACATTATCCCAAGTAGCGTTGTTGATGCCTTTGCAAAGGGTGATATTCTGCAGGTACTGCTTTTTTCAATCCTCTTCGGCATAGCATTGTCAATTATGGGTAAAAAAGGCAGACCACTGCTGATGATCATCGATCAGATCGCTCATGGCCTGTTTGGTGTTATCGGTATTATCATGAAGGCCGCTCCGATTGGTGCCTTTGGTGCCATGGCATTCACTATCGGCAAATTCGGCCTTGGCTCACTTACAAAACTGGGCATGCTGATGGGCAGCTTTTATCTTACCTGTCTGCTGTTTATCTTTGTTGTACTGGGCACCATCTGTAAAATGGCCGGATTCAGCGTTACCAAGTTCATTAAATACATCAAGGAAGAACTCCTGATTGTTCTGGGTACCTCTTCTTCCGAATCAGTACTACCTCGCATGATGGTTAAACTGGAAAATCTGGGCTGCAGCAAATCGGTTGTCGGTCTGGTTATTCCAACCGGCTACTCTTTTAACCTTGACGGCACATCAATTTATCTGACCATGGCTGCGGTTTTTGTTGCACAGGCAACCAACACTAATCTGACCCTTACGGAAACGCTGACAATCCTGACTGTTCTGCTGCTGACATCAAAAGGTGCTGCTGCCGTCACCGGTGGCGGTTTCATAACACTTGCTGCAACCTTTGCGGTTATACCAACCATACCTGTTGCAGGTCTGGCCCTGATCCTGGGAATCGACCGTTTTATGTCTGAAGCCCGCGCGCTGACCAACCTGATCGGTAATGGTGTTGCAACAGTTGTAGTTGCCAAGTGGGAAAACGAACTTAACTACGACAGAATGCAAAAAGTACTTAACAATGAGCCTGTTGAAGATCTTTATGCTACTCAGGCGACCCTGGACAAGGAAGCTCAACTGCTTAAAGAGCAGATGGCTTTTGAAGAGGATTAGCCAGAGAGTAAATAGACTGTATACAAGGGCTTAACCATTTTGGTTGAGCCCTTTTTTTTGGCCACAAGCTCTGGACAAATGTGGGGCTTTTACAAGCTGCCAGCAACATTTACCATATTTAATCAACCCGAAAGCGACTCTGTATTGTAACTGTTTTGATAGCTGGTGTATAAAGTTCCAACTACTTCAGGAAGGATAAAACAAATAATGACGATTCTGGAATTCGTACTTGTGGGATTCGCAGCACTAGCCGGTGGCGCTGTCAACGCAATGGCCGGAGGCGGCACACTGATTACATTCCCCATGCTTACCGCAGTTGGAATTCCGGCTGTTGCAGCAAATGTAACCAACACTGTAGCACTCTGTCCCGGTTATCTGGGAGCCACATTTGCCCAGATGAAAGATTTAAAGGGACAGGAACGCCTGCTCTGGTTCCTGGTTCCGATCAGTGTTTTTGGTGGCGCTGCCGGTGCTTATCTGCTTCTGAATACGGGAGAAAAACTGTTCAGTACACTTGTACCGTATCTGATCCTGTTTGCTTCCGGTCTGCTGGCCTCCCAGGATCTGGTTAAAAACTGGGTACTCAAACATACCGGTTCATCGGTACACGATAGCATGCATCATGGGTGGAAACTGTTTATGGTTTTGCCGGCAGCCATCTACGCCGGATATTTCGGCGCCGGTGCGGGAGTTATAATTTTAGCGGTTCTGGGGCTTGTTTTCGATGACAACATGACCAGATTGAACGCTTTGAAGCAGATAATAGCATTCTGCTCCAATACCGCTGCCGCCATCTTTTTTCTGTTTTCGGGTAAAGTGGTCTGGTCAGTAGTCTTTGTTATGGCCGCAGGCGCCATGCTGGGCGGCTCTTTGGGCGGTCGCCTGGCAGGAAAGATCAAACCGGCCCAGCTCCGTCTGGTTGTCGTCATAATCGGTACACTTATCGGATTATTCTACCTTTACAAACAGTTTTCTCAATAAAATACGCAGCCAGGTAGCGGGATATTCTGATTATTAAGCGATATTTCTGTTGGCCAAAACAAATGAGGGGCCGGATTCATATCCGGCCCCTCATTTTTTCAAATCACTATCCATCCCTGATTTTTCACACAGAATGCTTGCTTGAAGAAAAAAAATCCCCGGCGGTCCAGGAGTGAAGCCCGCCGGGTACTTCCACAAACTGCGGTGCAAGGGAAGATAAATCGTATTTCGTAAAGATGAAAATCGCTTACCCTTTACAATCAGCAGCTAATAAACAAGAACTGATCAATCGCAAGGGCTATAAAAGGTCAAGTGTGTCAAACTTGGACACACTTGACAGCACGCTAAGTCAAACCCCCACCCCTGGTAAGCTGACTATACGGCTAAATTTTTACTGGTCTATGGACGTACTGGCCTAAAAACACATAGTTATGTTATGCCATTTGTTTTTGTACGGACATATTATAAAAACATGGACAGGCTGTCAAGATATTTGATAATATTTCACATTAAATTTTTGGTCCGGGCTAAAACATGACAAGAACGCTTTATGCGCAGTTGGCAAACAAACTTGCCGAAGACATCACCACAGGTCATTATCCGGTTGGAACACTATTGCCGACAGAACAGGAACTCTGCGAAAAATTCGGTGCCAGCCGCTGCACAGTCAGATCCGCCATCAAGCAATTGAAAGATACCGGCATGGTTGAAAGCCGTAAAAAGGTGGGCACTCGCGTTGTAAGCAATTCAACCACCGGAAGCTATCGCCAAAGCCTGGCTACGGTTGATGACCTGCTGCAATTTAACGCCGCCCATATCCGGCTGGTTCGAAACATAGACAATTTTGTGGCTGACTGTGATTTCAGCAAAGAGATGGGGTGCCAGCCCGGTACACGCTGGCTGCATATTGCAGGTGCAAGAGCCAGAAATACTCCGGAAAGAAAACCGGTTGCCTGGTCAGAAGTCTACATTGACCCGGACTATTCGGATATAGCCATAACTGTACGGGAATCGCCAGAGGCACTGGTCAGCCAACTGATTGAAAAACGTTATGGACGACGAATCGCAGAAATCAGGCAGGAGATTCAAGCGGTTTTAATAACACCTGAAGTAGCAAATGAGCTACAAATAAAATCGGGTGCGCCGGCTTTCAGGATTTTACGAAGATATTACGATCAGAACGCTGAGCTCTTTGAAATGTCCGTCACTATCCACCCGGCTGAGCAGTTTACATTTTCCATTAAGCTGACCAGAGATCTGGAATAGATAAACAATTCAAGCAACTTAAAATAATAGAAAAAAGCCGCTTTCAAATCTGAAGGCGGCTTTTTTATTTGCATTACAAATATTAATGACAATTTCAGAATAATTAACTGTCAAGACTTTTGCTTACCACCTCAAAAACATCCCGTGGCAGATTATCCAATTTACTGATTCTCTCCAGCTCACTGCACATCATTTTCTGCCTGTTTTCATCAAAACGTTGCCAGAGCGTCAACGGTGCCAGCAAACGGGCCGAGACCTGTGGATTGACCGGAATCAACCGGATCAGCTGATCTGTCAGGAAGCGGTAACCGGAACCATCGGCTGCGTGGAACCGGACCTGGTTGGCCTGACTGAAGGTTCCGACCAGTGACCTGAAGCGGTTCGGGTTGGTCAGTTCAAAATCCTGATGTGACAGCAGGCCGGTTATTTCGGCAAGTACCGTTGGGAGCTTTGACACTGCCTGCAGTGCGAACCACTTGTCCATTACCTGCCGGTCTCCCTTCCATTTTTCGTAGAATAAATTAAGCGCCTCTGAGCGTTCCGGACAATCACAGGAGGTCAAAAGTGTCATTGCTCCGATGCTATCAGTCATATTGGTAGCATGACCGTATTGTTCCATGCAGAGGTCTATTATCGGCTGCTCCTTTAGACTCATCAGATATGAGAGACAGAGATTTCCCAGCCGTCGCTCACCGCTTCTGCCGTCATCAGCCGAGTAAGGACTGTCACTTCGACAAGAGAGACGCAGTTCCACCAACTCGGTTCTGAACATGAACGCCAGAGTTTGAATGACGAATTGCCTGGCCTCAAAGATGGCCTGAGGGTCAACAACCTCCATAAGTTCTGCCAGATACTTTTCCGAAGGAAGCTCCAGCATCTCTGCCAACAGTCCCCTGTCCTGCATACCACTAGTCAGAATTGATTGGAATGCCTGCGAAAAACGGTTATCCAGCACCGGCACCCTGCACGCCCGGATATCTGTCACCATCCCAAGAATAACCCGTGTAGCCATTTTCTGGCAGGCCTCCCAACGACAGAATGCATCCTTTTCATGACTTGCCAGCAGAACCAGCTCTTCATGGCTGTAATCATATTCCAGAATAACCGGAGCAGTATATCCGCGCAGCAGCACCGGAACCGGCTCTCCAGACAACCCGCTGAATCTGAAGGTCTGTTCCGCATCCGTAACCTGCAGCACCCTGTACTCCTGCCCGGTTTTGATTTCACCTTCCAGCGTTACAGGAAGCCCCTTCCCGCTTTTATCCAACAGTCCGATTGAAACCGGGATCAGAAACGGTTTTTTATCCGGCTGTCCCGGTGTTGCAGGACAGGACTGGCTGAATGTCATCGTATAGACACCTGTTGCCTGATCATAGGCAGAACAGGCTTTCAGGCGCGGAGTACCGGCCTGGCTGTACCAGAGTGAAAACTGATCCAGATTAATCCCGGAAGCCTCTGTCATGGTTTGCACAAAGTCATCCACTGTCACCGCCTGACCGTCGAATCGGCTAAAGTACAGATCCGTGCCCTTGCGGAACAGCTCTTTCCCCAGCAGCGTGTGCAGCATTCTGACCAGTTCGCCACCCTTGTTATATACGGTCAAGGTGTAGAAGTTATTGATCTCCATGTATGAGTCAGGCCGCACCGGATGTGCCATGGGTCCGCCGTCCTCGGCAAACTGTGCGGTTCGCAGGTCGCGCACATCACTGATCCGCTTGACGCCCCGCGACTGCATGTCGGCAGAAAATTCCTGATCCCTAAAAATAGTGAAACCTTCCTTCAGTGACAGCTGGAACCAGTCACGACAGGTGACCCGGTTGCCGCTCCAGTTGTGGAAATATTCGTGACCGATTACTTCCTCAATGGCCTGGTAGTTATCATCGGTAGCCGTTTCCGGGCTGGCCAGCACATAACGGGAATTGAATATGTTGAGCCCCTTGTTCTCCATAGCCCCCATGTTAAAATCATCCACCGCAACTATCATGAAGCAATCCAGGTCATACTCCCTGCCATAGACTTCTTCATCCCAGCGCATAGCCTTCTTTAAAGAGCGCATGGCATGTTCGCATTTAGCGATGTTGTGCTGGTGAACGTAAATGGAAAGAGCCACCTGACGACCGGAGCAGGTTGTGAATGTATCGCGTATGCTGGCCAGGTCCCCTGCCACCATGGCAAACAGGTAACTCGGCTTCCTGAATGGATCATGCCATCTGGCCAGGTGTCTGCCGTCCGGAAGATTGTGCTGTTCAACCAGATTGCCGTTGGAGAGCAGTACCGGATAAAGCTGTTTATCGGCAATGATAGTGGTGGTGAATACGGTCAACACATCGGGCCGATCCGGATAGTAAGTTATTGATCTAAATCCTTCCGCTTCACACTGGGTACAGAACATGCCGTTGGAGCGATACAACCCCTCCAGAAAAGTATTTTCCTGTGGCTTCAGCTCTGTTCTTATTTCAAGCTGAAATACTGCCGGCGGTTCATTAATAATCAGTTGTTCCGGAGTGACAGAATATTTCTCTGACATCAGCTCCATACCGTCCAGCTTTATTCCCAGCAGAGTAAACCGGTGGCCGTCCAACTTCAAAGGTGGCCTGCAGGCCTCTTCTGCAACAACCTTGAAGGACATGGATGCGGTAACAGTGGTCACCTCCTCACCCAATTCAAACAAAAGATCTACTGTTTCAATCAGATAGTCAGGTGCCCTGTAATCAAGGCGATAGATAGTTTTATGGTCGTTGCTCATGGTTTCCATTCCCTGTTTTTATATCGGCCAGACATACTAAGGCCATCAAAATTATCATGTATATTTACACAACTCAGCATGCAATAGCATCATAAAACCGGCCTGTTTTGTATTTTGAAGACAATCTGAAACTTTTACAAACTTATTGCTTTACTATATCCATTATTATGGATATAGTTTTGATATGAAATCAACAGCAGAAACATTCAACTCACTGGAAGACGAGAACCGGCTTCGCATCCTTGCGTTGCTGTTGGAAACCAAGGAACTATGCGTCTGCGACATCATTGCCGTACTACAGATACCTCAATCTACAGTTTCCAGACAACTATCGATCCTGAAAAAAGCTGGCTGGCTCTCCGACAGAAAAGAGGCCCTTTGGGTATATTATTCCATCAGCTGCCAACTGCCTCCACTGCAGCAGTCGCTGCTTCCGATCATCCACCACTTTTTGCGAGACAGCCAAATTTCACGATCTGATTTAGCCACACTTGCAAAGCACAATCATGCAAAGTGCTGTTGATAAGCAAGAATATATCCATTTTATTGAATACAAGGAACATCCATGAAAAAAATTCTTTTACTATGTACGCATAACTCCTGCCGTTCCCAAATGGCCGAAGCACTGGCAAACCACTATCTTAAAAACCAGGTGCTGGCATTTTCAGCCGGCACCGAATCCACCAGGGTAAACCCGCTGGCAGAACAGGTTTTGAAAGAATTGGGCATTGACACTTCAACACTTAGATCAAAGACAATCGACGAATTCAAAGACCATATCTTCGACCATGTCATTACGCTATGCGGTGATGCCAATGATAAATGCCCGTTGTTTTTCGGAGGAGTGGAACGCAGCCACCACGGCTTTGAAGACCCGTCTCGCCTTCCGGGCAATGATTCAGATCGCATGCCGGAGTTCCGCCGCGTAAGAGACGAGATAAAGCAATGGCTTCTATCAACTTTTTCAGCCTGAAAATTCAATATATTCATTTGGTGATCGTCTAATGAAGATTCAGAAAAAAACACCTTTAAAACAGTCGCTAAATATAAGACAAGTTAAAAACACGGAAGGCTGCTGCAGCCCAGGCAGTAACACTCCAACTTCCTGCTGTTCTCCTGGCACTGCCAATGCTGACAAAGCCCCCTGCTGCGGTCCGGCCACAGTCATAACCGGCGGCGAGATCAGTGAGAAAGTGCCCGGCTTCATCAAATGGCTGGAAACGCCTGTCGGCAAAGTTCCGCAGATTTCAACTGAATTGACTTTCCAGGACCATTTTGGAGCCTGCAAAGCACGCTGGGCAATCGGCAGAATGAGCTATATCGTTCCGCCGGGGCTTTACGCAATTGGTACTCCTTCTGCCGACACTCCGGTCCTGGTTACAGCAAACTACAAGATGAGCTACGATCTGGTGCGTCAGCAGCTGACCGGCAGAAATCTCTGGCTGCTTGTGCTGGAAACTTTTGGAGTTAATGTCTGGTGCGCCGCGGGCAAAGAAACCTTCGGCACAGATGAACTGGTCAGTAGAATCAACCGCACAGATCTTCACAACGTGGTAAATCACCGGCAATTGATCTTGCCCATACTTGGCGCTCCCGGCGTTTCCGCTCACCAGGTCGCCAAGCGCACCGGATTCTCAATCAACTATGCCACTATAAGAGCCAGTGATCTTCCGGAATATCTGGACAACGGCATGACAACAAAACCTGCCATGCGCGAGTTGTCATTTTCAACCTATGAGCGCCTGGTGTTGGTACCGGTGGAAATTGTACTGACGATAAAGTCCATAGCAACTATCGGGACTGTTATTTTTATCGCAGCCTGGCTGGCCAACAGTCCCACGGACGCCATGCTGGCATTTCTGGCATATCTGGGTTCAGTTTTGACAGGCGTGGCAGCGGTTCCCTGCCTGCTGCCCTGGATACCGGGTCGCAGCTTTGCAATCAAAGGAATGCTGGCTGGTATAGCCTGGAGTAGCGGACTATTTTACCTGGGGGGCGGCAGCAATTGGGATATTACCACCTCTGCAGCAGCATTCCTGGTATTACCGGCAGTCAGTGCCTTTTACGCCATGAATTTTACCGGCTGCACCACCTACACGTCACGCTCGGGTGTCAAAAAAGAGATGCGGCTTGGTATACCGGCCATCGGCACAGCACTGGCCGCAGCTTTTATTCTACTGATAGTCGGCAGATTTATATGACAGGAAGGATACAATGAAGAATTTAAGATACCTGGAAGACGTAGCAACACTGAAGCTGGACAAGTCTAAATGCATTGGTTGTGGCAGGTGCTTTGAAGTCTGCCCGCATCAGGTATTTATGGTCGAAAACAAAAAAGCTTCTTTAAAGGATTTTCAGGCCTGCATGGAATGTGGTGCCTGTGCCAAAAATTGCCCGGTAGATGCAATTACGGTAGATGCAGGAGTAGGCTGCGCATCCGGCATGATAAACGAATGGCTGAGAGAAAAGAAATTCCCTGGTGCTGGAAGCGGGGGCTGCTGTTAGTTTAAATGGATTTGAAACAGAAAAAAGGAGAGGTAAAAAGTGGCGGAGAGAGAGGGATTCGAACCCTCGATACCGGTTTCCCAGTATACTCGCTTAGCAGGCGAGCGCCTTCGGCCACTCGGCCATCTCTCCGCATCAATCTATCCTGTAAAATAAGGAATGTTGTTATTATCATGCCAAAAGCTAAAAATCAAGTCAAATACAGACCTAATGCCTATAAACAGCGTATTTCTTTTCCAACACAAATTACAGGCGCTAAAAATATAAATGCCCACAACAATTAAACTGTGGGCATAGAAACAATCGACTAAGCAAAACTATTTGGAGCGCTTAAGATCCATCAGAATCAACTTTGCCACTGCCTTGAGAGTTTCAAAAACCCCCTCGCCGGTAGTCGCACAGGCAGCAAATTCAGGAACATTGGTAGGATTCAACTCGACCCGCATTTCCTCAATACTCATGATATTCGGCAAATCCTGTTTATTGTACTGAACAACATACGGCAGCTTATCAAGGTCATAGCCCTGCTCTTTCAGGTTAAAACGAAGGTTGTCCAGAGACTCCACATTGGCGTCAGCGCGCTCTTCCTGAGAATCGGCAACAAAAACAACTCCATCCACACCTTTAAGGATCAGTTTCCTGGAGGCATCATAAAAAACCTGGCCAGGAACAGTATAAAGATGGAAACGTGTTCTGAAACCGTGTATTTCACCAAGAGCAAGCGGCAGAAAGTCAAAAAACAGAGTACGCTCGGTCTCAGTGGCAAGACTGATCATCTTGCCCTTGGCTTCAGGCGCCGTCTTTTGGTAAACATACTGCAGGTTTGTTGTTTTCCCGCACAAACCCGGGCCATAGTAGACAATCTTGCAGTTTATTTCACGTGAAGCATAGTTTATGAAAGACATCTTGGATTACTCCATGATTGTTAGCTAAATAGATTATCTATATCGTCATCGGTAATTTCAGCAAAGGGGAAATCTGAACCGCCTTTTTTCTCTTTATCTTCGGCTTTCCTGAGCAGCTTGTCAAAAATAGCGGAAAGCTCCTCAGACGACTTTTTTACCCTCAATCTGACAAGACCCAATGAGGAACGGTTATCGAATAACACAACAAGAATAACCCGACCGCTTACGATCGAGATATGCAGGTTATCCTTTTCACCCTCGTGGAACAGGATCGAGAACTCCTTCTCGCCGATCAGCTTCGCCAAACCGCCAGTAGCAGCAATATTGCCAGCTGTGAGTGATGCCAGGGAAGTCGTATCAAAACGATCTGTTTCACCAACACCGGAAATAAGCTGGCCGTTTTTATCGACCAGAAAAATAACCTTTGCATTGGCTTCTCTCAACAGTCTTTCAATAACCCGGTTGAGCTCCTGAAACTCTTCTTCATACATGACCATGTTCGAAGTGGACATGTTCTCTCCTTGCCTAACGGCTGACGGCTGCCTGGGAAAATGTTAAAAATCAGATAGTGGAATTCTATATCAGATTTAATATACTGTTTCAAGCTTATTAAATACATTAATTTAACTGGATTATTTCCCGACACAACTTCCACTTCCCAATCAAGCGGTTGAAACTTAATTCAATTATTTCAATGTTGTTTATTCTTGAGCTAAAACTACCTTTCAGGTACGATAAATAAAGTTAAATTCAACATTATTGGAGAATTATGCAATCTGAATTTTCACCAAAATGGATAGCTTGGGAAACAACTCAAAAATGTAATCTGCATTGCGTACATTGCAGATGTTCGTCGGACATGACCTCTTCGCAGGGAGATTTCACAACAGATGAAGGCAAAAAACTGCTAAAGGAAATCGCCGATTACTCCAAACCGGTAGTTGTACTTTCCGGAGGAGAGCCGCTTTTGAGACCAGACATTTTTGAACTGGCCAATTACGGTACCTCACTTGGCCTGCGCATGTGTATGGCGACCAACGGATCACTGGTAACCGATGAAGTCTGCGCCAAAATGAAACAGGCCGACATCAAAATGGTCTCTCTTTCCCTTGATGGCAGTTGCGCAGAAATTCACGACAACTTCAGGCAGTCACCAGGCGCTTTTGATTCTGTTGTCCGTGCGGCTGAAATATTTAAACGAAACGGCCAGAAATTTCTGATCAATTCATCCTTTACCAAGAGAAACCAGCATGACATCGCCGACACATTCAAACTGGCAAAAAAACTTGGCGCAACTGCCTGGTACATGTTCATGATTGTTCCAACCGGGCGTGGCGAGGAGATTATGAGCGAACTGATCTCCAAAGAGGACTACGAGGAAATCCTGGACTGGCATTACCAGCAGGACAAACTGGGCGAAGACATATTGATCCGCCCTACCTGTGCGCCACACTACTACCGGATCGTACTTCAGAAGTCTAAAGCTGAAGGCGAAAAATTCCAACAGCGCTCCCTGACTTTTGCAACCGGTTCCGGCAAAGGGTGCATAGCAGCCCAAAGCATCTGCCTGATTGACTGCTTTGGCAATGTTAAGCCCTGCTCGTATTTCCACAGAACTGCCGGCAACGTCAAACAGACTCCATTCCGCGAAATTTGGGAGAACTCCGAGCTGTTCAAAGACTTGCGTGACTTCAAGTCTTATAAGGGCAAATGTGGAAAGTGTGAATACATCAATGTCTGCGGAGGCTGCCGTGCTCGTGCTGACGCCGTATACGGAGACTACATGGAAGAAGAACCGTTCTGCAACTATGTGCCGATCAAAGCTAAAAATGATCCCCAATAGCAATAAATTATTTCAAATTCAACATAGTGGTATTTTATTTATTGACAAGATCGAGTCAAGCAGGGTATAAAGAAAATCCTTTTGCCCAGATAGCTCAGTCGGTAGAGCAGAGGATTGAAAATCCTCGTGTCGGCGGTTCGATTCC
>CAZDWS010000014.1:0-93978 GCA_964509295.1 uncultured Geobacteraceae bacterium
GCCGGGAATAAAAAATAAAGAGCCCCATCATTCATAACGAATGATGGGGCTCTTTTTTTGGAAAATACTTATTTAATAGGTAATAATTTTTTTATGAACGTAATGGGTAACTAAATATTATTCATGTTAATTTATACTGAATTTTATATGTTATTACACATTGACGAATATGTTCCCTGATGGTAATGTGTCGCTCTCAAATTTATGTTTTATGCTTATTATTTAGTAAGGAGAATAACTTAGAGGGGGGTAGTCGCTTAGCTAAGATATGTTTTAATGTTTAATTTATTTTATGGATGGTTTTTTAATGATGAAATATCTCTACATTTATTTGACTTTGGAGGTCATAAATGGATCTTAGTTGGCTTACTATGTTTAACTTTAACCTAGAATTTATTTCTGGTTTTATAAGTATAATTCTTATAGATCTTATTCTTTCAGGC
Source organism: uncultured Geobacteraceae bacterium (assembly GCA_964509295.1). Lineage (GTDB taxonomy): Bacteria > Desulfobacterota > Desulfuromonadia > Geobacterales > Pseudopelobacteraceae > JBGSQR01. The sequence continues at coordinate 444 of CAZDWS010000014.1, forward strand.
GATAATGCTGTAGTTATTGCACTTGCAGTTAGATCTCTTCCACGAGAAAAACGTCAGAAAGCAATTTTTATCGGATCTGGAGCTGCTGTCCTTTTAAGAATTTTTCTTACTTTTTTTGCTATTCAGCTTCTTGCAATTCCTTATTTGAAAATAATTGGCGGATTGATGATTATCTGGATTGCAGTAAAACTTTTCTTAGAAGATTCAGCTGACCACAATGATATTAAAAGTTCAGATACTTTTTTGAAGGCTATTAAAGTGATTTTAGTTGCTGATTTTGTAATGAGTCTGGATAATGTTATTGCAGTTGCTGCTGCTTCAAAAGGCAGTCTTGTTTTAATTATTTTTGGTTTGATTTTGAGTATTCCACTAGTTGTTGGAACTAGCACTTTTCTTTTAAAGCTTATTGACCGTTATCCTGTAATTATAATTGGCGGCGCTGCCATTCTTGGTAAAGTCGGTGGCGAAATGATAATTTCAGATCCTGTTGTAGTTAGATTGCTTGATCCAAGTAAGTTTGTTTCATACGGTTTTGAAATTTTTTGTGTTTTTGGTGTTATTGTTGGCGGGAAATTACTAGTTCGCTGGAAAATCAGAAAAGAAGAAGCTGAGCTGGATATTCTGAGTCAAAAATAAGACTATTGGGGTGATATATGGCAATTGTTACAATTTCCAGGGAATATGGTAGTGGTGGTAGCTTTATTGCTAAAGCCGTTGCAGAAGCAATGCAATACAAATTAGTTGATAAGAAATCCATTGCAAAAGAAATTAAAAAGCTTGGCCCGGTTTGGGCTAAGTGGGAAGAAGAAGTCGATGAATCTGGCCCTTCTCTCTGGGAACGTTTTGATAGATCTTTTATTGGAATTGTTGCACTTGAAGAGAAGGCTCTTTTAGAAGCCGCACTTATGGATAATTGTGTAATAGTAGGTAGGGGAGGGCATTTTCTGCTGAGAGATATTCCGAATGCACTTCATATACGTCTTGTAGGTACTATTGAAGACCGCGTTGCCAGAATCGCCCAGATAAATGATGTTTCAAGTGATCAGGCCCTTCATTTTATCAAACGTGCGGATCTTGACCGTTCAAGATATCTTAGAATGACATATAACATTGACTGGGCAGATCCTTTACAATTTGATGCTGTTTTGGATACCAGCAGGTTATCATATGATGAAGTAATTCAGTTTATTCTTAAATTGGTTCCTGGGAAAGATTGTCATGCAACAGAAGAGTCCAAATTAAGACTGAAACAACGGACTATTGCGGCACGGGTCAGGGCCGCAGTGCTTAAAACTCCAGAGATATTCATTCCTACTATTGAGGTTATTCATGATGGCACTTCAGTCGTTATGAATGGGATAGTAAAACATGCTGCAGAACGTAAGCTAGCAGAAGATATTGCTAGAGCTGCAGCTGGGGATGAGCCATTTGTAAGCAAGTTACATTATCGTATGTAGTCACAATAACATTATTTGTTTTAATAGCCTGACTTCATAACATTATGACGTCAGGCTATTTTGTTATCTAGCTTTCTACGAAATTTAATCTGGTTTTAAATTGTCAGATATAACTGCTTTTATGACTACAAGTGTTGTGCTATCAACTTTTGCTAGTTCAGAAATACATATACCATAAACCCAGATTAGGTTTTTATTACTGAAAATGAGTGGTGCCTTTTTTCTGTTTTCAAATGTGATTTTTTTATCTATAAAAATGTCTTTAATTTTTTTTGTACCTTGCATGCCAAGAGGAACAATGAAATCACCAGGCATATATGACCTTACTTTCCAAGGGAAAGGAGCTTTTGCCAAATCTATATATACAACTTTATTTGAGCGTAGAGAAAAATCTGGTGGGTCTTTAATAATTGAAATGTTTAACTCAAAACCGTTGGCTAGAGTATGTTTTCCAGATCCTTCAATAGTAAATTCCTCGATCTGATTGTTATTTCCTTTAGGTAGTCCAGATATCGTCAATGAATTGTATTCTCTTACAGCGATGATTTCTTGGGGAAGATTCAATTTTGTATTGGGTCTGGCAGATTCAGATATTTTTAGCAGAGCTTCAATATGCAAATAGGATATGTTGTCACGGTTTCCTGAAAATCTCTCAAGAGCCGTTCTAAAAATCCTGCGTTTGAGAGCGATTGGTTGTTCCGCCAGCAGTTTTAAAGATATTATTATTTTTTCATTTATAAATAATCCAATTTTAGCTAACACTTCTGCTGCCATGTTATCAAGCATAGAATCTTCATCGGCCAATATACTGGCTGTTATGTTTAGTCGAGTACAAATATTGGGGTTGTATTCATTTAAAAGTGGCAAAAGTTCATGGCGAATACGGTTGCGTAAAAAGTCAGTGTCTTGATTACTTATATCCTCGCAGTGTATCAAACCTCTTAAATTAAGGTGCTGCTCAATTTCATGTTTTGAAACGTCTAAAAGGGGGCGTATGAGATGTCCGTTGCGAAAAGACATTCCTGATAGTCCGCTAGCCCCGGAGCCTCTTAAGAGACGCATTAGAACTGTTTCGGCCTGGTCGTTAGCATGGTGAGCCAATGCTATTGCCTGCCCATCATATTTTATGCGAATCTCTTCCAAAAATCGCATTCTTACTTTGCGCCCTGCGTCTTCTAAATTTAACCCCTGATTTTTTGCTAGTGCAGCAACATCAATTCTGCAACTTTCAAATGGAATGCCATATTTAAAAGATAGGGCCTGGGCAAAGTGCTCATCAGCATCCGAGGCAGCACCTCTCAGGCAGTGATTGATGTGTGCAGCCACAAGACGTGGTGACAAGTCAGGTAATCTTGATAAAATATCTAAGAGAACGCATGAGTCAGTGCCGCCTGATAAGGCCACTATAATGGTATCTTCACTTTTGAATAGCTTTTTTGTGCGGATAGTTTGGTTGACATGGAATAGTAAGGAGAACTTGGTCACTATTTATACCTGTAAATAAATTTAAAATTTTTATTATTAATATCAGTAAGATGAACAAAATAATAATTCAAAATATATTTTGAATGTAAATCGAAATAACTTTTCAAAGTCAGTTATTTAAGGGTTTTATAACGATATTCAATATAAAGCTTATCAGGCTGAATAACAGTGCGGCTACAATAGCTGTTGAAAAACTTGTTACTTGAAAACCGGTAAAAATATTCGCAGCTATATAAAACATAAAACCATTTATGACTAAGGTGAAAAGTCCCATGGTTAATAGTGTTGCCGGTAGTGTCAGTAAAATAATGATCGGTCTAAGAAAAGCATTCAGGAAACCGATGGCTAGCGCAGCCAATAAAAGATCCTGTAGTTTTCCGATATAAATTCCGTTGATAAGCTTTGTTACCAAAAATAGAGAAAAAGAGTTTAACACCCATTTCAGAAGTATCTGAGTCATAGAGATTCCAGTCTGTGGTTTTTTTTATTTCAAAGTTAACAATAGCACGTCTGATTTGATTCAATCTACTGACTTTATCAATGCATAGGTTGACAATTTAATTATTTCATTTAGATTTAAAATAGATTTGTTTTTAATGTAGGTGTAGATTTGTTTGATAGAGAAAATAACATTTCTCGCAACGCTAATATCATGGTTCAGATATGTAGTTTTTACTTCTCAGGTTTATTTGTTCATAACTATTAAAATTCAGGAGGATGAAATGTCTAATGCGCTTGTAAAAGTCGGTTCTTCAGATTCACGAGGAGAGTTGACACAACTTGTTAGTTTTAACCTGGACAGTGAGGAATACGGTGTTGAGGTACTCAAGGTCCGTGAAATAATAAGAATGATACCGATTACCCATATGCCGAATACTCCTCACTATGTTGAAGGCATTATAAATTTGCGTGGTAAGGTTATTCCAATTTTTTCAATGCGCAAAAAATTTGGTTTAATGGAATCTGATAGTAACAGTCATACACGTATTATGGTCATGGATATTTCTGGAGAATTGACAGGATTTATTGTTGATGGTGTCTCGGAAGTAATTCGCATTTCTGCAAACGAAGTTCAGCCTGCACCCGCAATGGTGTCCGGTGGCATGGATCAGGATTGCATAACCGGAGTTATAAATCGTGAAAATCGTTTATTGATTGTGTTGGATCTTGACAAAATGGTCTCTAAAGAGGATAAGCAGCTGCTGACTGATTTTTAAAGTATTGTGTTCTGTCTAAAGAGGTGGTTATAGCCACCTCTTTTTTTTGAAGTACCAGACCATCAATGATGTCAAAAAAATCATAAACAGCCATAAAGCATAGTAACCGTTATACCATTCCAGCTCAGGCATATGTTTGAAGTTCATCCCGTAAACTCCGACCAGAAACGTTAAGGGCATAAAAATTGTGCCGATTATTGTCAGCAATTTCATTACTTCATTTGTACGGTTGCTAATGCTGGATAAATATAGTTCCATTAAACCGGATAACAGGTCCCGGTAAGTTTCCACACCATCAATAACCTGTATGGTATGGTCATAAATGTCGCGGAAATAGATGCGCGATGAGGCAGTAATCAAACCGGATCCACCCCGCTCAAGTGCGCCGGTTACTTCACGTAGAGGCCAAATACTTTTACGCATAAAAATGATTTCACGCTTGAAAGCAATAATCCGCTTCAAAATTATTTGTAGGGGGCCTTTGGATAATTCTTCTTCTATGTCCTCTATATCTTCTCCCATTCCTTCAAGTACTGTAAAATATCCATCTACTATTGAATCTAGCAAAGCATAGGCCAGATAATCCGGTCCCATGGCCCTGATTCGCCCTCTACCGTTTCTAATGAGTTCTCGAACCGAATTAAATGTATCTCCAGCAAGTCCTTCCTGGAATGAAAGAACATAGTTAGGACCTAGTATCAAACTTACCTGTTCGGTCTCGATGTTGTGATTATTCCAGCGGATCATGCGAATTACCAGGAATATATAATCACCATAATCTTCAAGCTTTGGTCGTTGAGTAGTATTGACAATGTCTTCTAAAACCAAAGGATGCAAACCATAACAATCTCCAAATCGTTTGATCAGATCGATGTTATGTATTCCTTCAATGTTAATCCAGGTAACTCCTTCCATACCTTTTAATATTTTGCATTGATCGTGTTGCTCGCTAGTTTCTTCACTGAATCCAGCTTCAGAATAGGAAATTGTGCTGATAGTTGCAGTAGCCGTCGGTGGAAGGGCGCCAATGTGCAGGAGTGTGCCAGGGGGCAGACCGGCTTTGCTGGATTGACCGCTGTAGTGTTTGCGTCGTTTCATTTTAAATTCCCAAAATGTCGGCCATTCGGACAAGATCTTCGTTAAGTTGTTTCTGACCGCCCTTTATAACCATTTCCAGCAACGTTGTAGTAAGCATGTTTGCCGAAAGTCCTACCATTACTCCTTTAGAGCCTGAGAGCAGGAGTTCAACCGCCTTGCGGCCAAATCGACTGCCCAGTAATCTGTCAAATACAGATGGGGCTCCACCTCGTTGATAATGGCCCAAAACTGTTACTCGAGTCTCAAAACCGACTATGTCCTTGATGCTATCAGCAACTTCCTGGGCATGTCCGGCACCTTCAGCCATAATAATAAGGGCGTTTGTTCGACCCTCTTCGTAACGTTTCCTTAGTTGGCAGCACATTTCGGAAATGTCCAGTTTTACCTCCGGAACAATTGCAAATTCTGCTCCGGTTGCAATTGCAGTAGTTGTGGCCAGGTAACCTGAGTTACGACCCATTACTTCAACAATAAATGCTCGATCATGCGAACTGGCTGTGTCTTTGATGCAGTCAACGGCATATATGATATTATTTAATGCTGTGTCAACCCCAAGAGCCATATCGGTGTAACAGATATCGTTGTCAATGCTGGCCGGGATACCGATTACAGGGAATCCGATCTTATCCAGTGCCAGGGCGCCATTTAATGAACCGTCTCCACCTATTACAATTAACCCTTCGACGTTTTCTTTGAGCAGGTTTGATATGGCTTTTTTTTGACCTTCTTCTGTGCGAAATTCTGCTGAACGTGCGGACTGAAGAAATGTACCACCACGTTGCAAAGTACCTGAAACAGCCTGTGTATTTAGGACAATAAAATCATTTTTCAATAGCCCGGCGTAGCCTTTACGGTAGCCAATCATCTCCACATTATTTGCTATGGCGGTACGTGCTGCAGCTCTTATTGCGGCATTCATGCCGGAGCAGTCTCCACCGCTGGTAAGGATTCCAATTCTTTTCATCTGATGCCCCCCGAAAGATGGATCTCAATAAAATAGTTAAATATTATGTAGTGTTGTTTCGTCATCTAGACAAAAAGTTTTCGAAGTGCATCTTGACGATAATCGAAAATTCTTCGAAGTCTTGGTGCTACAATAAATTTGTTTACCAGGCCGGTAAATTGAATGTGCGGCAGCAGATAATGTACCAAATCACGCATTTCTACCCCATTTTCAACTTCTTTAAACATGTGCTGATGATGCCAGAAACGATAAGGCCCAAAGCGTTGTTCGTCAACAAATATAAAAGGTTTTTGTAAATGAGTTATTTCGGTTGTCCAGTTGACTGAAATACCGAAAAGAGGGCGAAGTGTGTAGCAGAATATCATGCCGGCATAAGTATCAGTATGAGGTTCCGACAGGAACTTAAAGTCCATATTTGGCGGAGTAATTAATGGCAGATTACGGGGATCAGTAAAAAAATCCCAAGCCTTATCAATTGCTACTGGTAGTATTTGAGTCCGTTCGAACTTGTATGGAAGCATGAACACATCCTTCTAATAGTTTAAAATTGAATCGGATTCTTCATTTATTCGAGTAGTTGCCTATTAGTCTGGCAAAAAAATCAGGCATGGGACTTGTAAAACAGAGTGTTTTTAAAGTTACCGGGTGTTTGAAGCTGATGGAGCAGGAATGTAATGCCAAAGAATTGAAGGAGTCTTTTAAACGTCCATACTTTCTGTCACCAACTACAGGATTTCCCTTTTCTGAGAGGTGTACTCTGATTTGATGCTTTCTGCCGGTTAACAGGTGGATTTCCAGTAAACTCATTCCCCTGCTTTCCTTTAAAACCGTGTAATCAGTCTGGGATAGTTTTCCCTGTGTGGAATCTGATGTGGAGTAGACAGTATAAGCCTTGTTTTCAGTTAGATAGCTTGTGATGGAACCGGTATTTGGAGAGACAGTTCCATGCACAATTGTAAAATAATATTTTTCAAAATCCTGCCAATTTTCCTGGAGAAAGTTTTTTGCAATTTCATTTTTGGCAAAAACCAATATACCGGAAGTTTCTCGATCAAGTCTGTGCACAACATAAATCCGGTTTTTAGAGCGCGGGTTTCCCTTGCGTACATATTCATTTAAAATTGTGTGTACTGTTCTTGACTTGTCTCTGTCTGTACCGATAGTAAGAAGTCCGGAAGGCTTTTCTACTACGATGATCTCATTATCTTCATGGAGAATAGTGACTCCACCTTTGGGCAGATATTTTTTAGGTGTTTGCTTTGTTGATTTGGTCAAATTAGTTACCCGTATCTGGAAATATTTTTAGTTTAAAACCGGAACAAAAATCTTAAAGGTACTGCCAACACCTGTCTTACTCTCAACTGAAATAGCCCCACGATGAGTTTTGATAATTCCGAGTGCCACTGAAAGACCCATCCCGCGTCCGGTAAACCTGCTGGAGAAAAACGGATCAAATATTTTATTAATTTCCAGCTCTGATATACCATGGCCGGTATCTCTTATTTCAAGGCAGGCATAATTGTTTTTCTGAGGTTGCCAGTCTACAGGGAAAATTTGTTCATTTGGTATCTGTTCCGGAGTGACCGTTGTTATGTTAATATTAATTGCCTGGTTATAAGGACTACTTGCTTCCCAGGCATTAACAACCACATTGAAAAGAACCTGTTGAATCTGGTTGTCATTGGCATTTATTGTTGGTCCGTGAGTAGGGAAAGCTGTGCCAAGTATTGTTTTTCTGCCTACTGCAGCTTGAAGCATGGGAATGCATTTACGAGATATTTCCGATAGGTCAACTGGCTGAAATTTGGACGGTGTCTGTCCAAGATACGCCAGCATCATTGAGCTGATTTCAGCAGCTTTGTCACATTCACTGATTGCAGTTGTGATACTGGACATGGCTTCTGAGCCGTCTGGTAGATCTTGAATGGCAAGTTCCAGGTTGCCTATAACAGCTTGCAGCCTGTTGTTGAAATGATGCGATATTGCTCCTGCCATCCTTCCCAGGCTTTCGCTTTTCTGGAATTGCTGATTTTGGGATTCAAGTCTGTCTTTTTCGGACTTAGCCAGTTTTTGCTCTGTTATGTCCTCGTAGATTCCCAATAGTCCTACAATTTCATTTTTGTTGTTACGTAACGGTACCTTTGAAGTACGAAGCCACATCTGAGTTCCATCTGGTGCTACCTGTTGTTCTTCAAAGAAAAGTTTTGGTTTGCCAGACGATAAGACCTGAGTATCATCGGCACGATATTGTTCTGCATGGTCACGCCAACTGAATTGAAAATCGTCTTTTCCTATCATTTCATCAGGGTTAGAGACCCCTGCATCTTTTGAAAATGCCGGGTTGCTGCCCAGGTAGCGCAAGTTGACATCTTTCCAGAAAACCCTTACTGGTGATGTGTTTATGATGGTTTGAAGGAGATAGTTGGAGTTGGCCAGAGCCTCCTCAACCTTCTTTCTTTCTGTAATATCTTGATTTGCCCCATAAATTTTATGTGTGCGGTTTTCTGTGTCTCTATTCAGCCAGGCCTGAGTATGGATGTGCCTGATTTCTCCATCACGGCGTATGATTCGGTAATCTACCTGTATAATATTGACATTAGAAAAAGGTTGCATCGCCTTTTTTAGAGCTTTTTCCAGTTTGGCCTGGTCTTCCGGGTGAACGAATCTTTGTAAATATTCTTTTGGCAGCAGATTGCTGCCACCCTCAAGTTCGGTGCTGGTTGCATAAAGCTGGTAAAAACGGTCATCTAAAATGAAGTGTCTGGTATTAATGTCATATTCCCAGTAGACAAGATTGGCAAGTTCCATGGCTAACGCCAGTTTCTGCTCACTGTTTTTTATCAGCTGTTCTGTCTCTTTGGCTGATGTTACATCGCGTGCAGAACCTACAGTTCCTATTAGTTTTCCTTTTTCGTCTATAAATGGCGCCTTGCAAACATCAAGAAAAAGAAACTTACCCTGGATATTGCCGTATTCATCAAACTGTTGTGCGGATCCAGCCTCCATTGTAATAACATCTGTGTCTCGACAAATCTCACCAAAAGTATGCCATTCCGTTTCGTTCTTGTGGCTGTTACGTTCGCGTTCTGCAAAGAAAATATCGTTTTTGCCGATTGGTTCCTCTGTATCAACTGCATTAAGCAGGTTTTTACAGATAGCCTTATTGGCAAAAATATAGTTGTTATTAATGTCTTTTGCCCAGATCATGTCAGGAACATTGTCACACATCATGCGCAACAGGTAGGCAAGAGTACGGTATTTACTTTTATGTCCCCTTAACGCCTTCATGTTCTTAGACATATCCAGTATACGCTGTTCGTAGTCTTCACTCTTTTTAAGTTCCAGCTCTAGAGAGAAAATTCGTTCTTTTAGCATACTGTTTTCGCGTTTGAGAGTTTCTAATTCGGAGTATTCGTCTGACATGATGTCTTTCCTTGAGAGTACTGGTAAAAGAATGTCATATTAATAAGTCGTTATCTTTAAGTCAGTTTTTCCTGTTTTTAAGCCATTCCATACGATCAACTATATTTTTTTCGTATCCATGACCTTTTGGTGAATAAAAAGTTGTGCCGACAAGTTTATCCGGCAGGCATTCCTGGCCTGAATAGCCATTTTCCGAGTCATGATCATATTGGTAATTTTTTTTGTAACCAAGTTCTTTCATCAGCTTGGTAGGAGCGTTCCGAATATGCATTGGAACCGGCAAAGCGCCGCTCTTACGCACTTCAGTCAAAGCATTATTTATTCCAAGGTAGGAGGCATTGGATTTAGGGGCGGTTGCCAGATAGGTAACTGCCTGTCCCATGATAATGCGACCTTCCGGCATGCCTATCACTTGAAAAGCCTGCAGGGCGGATACAGCTACCTGCAAGGCTCGCGGGTCAGCATTGCCGATATCCTCAGATGCTAGAATGATCATGCGGCGCAGAATAAATATCGGATCTTCGCCGGCTTCCAGCATACGTGCCAACCAATATAGCGCTGCATCAGGATTGCTGGCACGCATGGATTTGATGAAAGCTGAGATGACATTGTAGTGTTCTTCTCCACCCTTGTCGTATAATAGTGCTTTTCTTTGTAATGCTTCTTGAACTATCTCAAGCGTAATGTTTAAGGTTTCAGTTGATCCCTGCAATAAACCGGCAGCAACTTCCAGAGTGTTAAGGGCAATTCTGGCATCACCAGATGATTGTTCAGCCAGAAAATCCAGGGCTGCTTTTTCAGCTGTCAGCCCAAGATTGCCAAGCCCACGCTCTGTGTCTTTAAGCGCATTTTCAAGTATCTGCTCAATAGTTGCGATATCAAGTTGATTCAGTGTCAGTACGCGGCATCTGGAGAGAAGAGGGGCGATAACCTCAAAAGAAGGGTTTTCAGTGGTTGCCCCAATTATAGTAACAATGCCTTTTTCCACATAGGGGAGAAAGGCATCCTGCTGCGACTTGTTGAAACGGTGGATTTCGTCAACAAAAAGGATAGTCCGTTGACCTCGTACGGCATATCCTTCCGCTTCCTTGAAGATCTCCCGAATCTCCTTGATGCCCGAAAGAATAGCTGAGAAGAATATGAAATGAGATTTACTTTCCCTGGCAATTACATGGGCTAAAGTTGTTTTGCCGCAACCAGGCGGCCCCCATAGTATCAGTGAGGATAGATTGTCGCTGGCAATCATTCTTTCAAGGATACGTCCCTCGCCAAGCAGATGTTCTTGTCCTGTAAATTCGGAAGTCGTTCTTGGACGCATGCGTTCAGCCAATGGGGCATGTTCCGATACCTCCGGTATTTTAGTCTGCTCGGAGGGGGTGTCCCATAAGCCGGGAGCGTTCATTTTCAGTCCTTTTTTAGTCCAGGTCACGTCTGGCGTTTGGTTTGACTTTAACTGGTGTTACTTTCCAAATTTCATTGGCATATTCTTCAATTGTGCGGTCACTGGAGAACTTACCCATTCCTGCTGTATTGAGGATAGACTTGCGAGCCCATTCATATTGCTGCATGTAGAGTCTGTCCACGTCATCCTGACAATCTATATAAGAAGCGTAATCTGCCAGCAGCATATAGTTGTCACAATTCATCAGTCCGTCAATGATCGGTCTGAAAAGGTCGGGATCGCCAGGGGCAAAAGTGCCGTTATTGATCATGTCTATGGCTTGTTTCAGTTCCTGATTGCGGTAATAGTAATCTCGCGGTTGGTATCCGGCTGCTTTCAGGCCGTTTACCTGTTCGGCATCCATACCGAAAATGAAAATATTTTCCCTGCCGACTTCTTCCATGATCTCTATATTGGCTCCGTCCAGTGTGCCGATAGTCAGGGCGCCATTTAATGCATATTTCATGTTGCCTGTACCGGATGCTTCTGTCCCGGCTGTTGAAATCTGCTCGGACAGGTCAGATGCCGGAAAAATCATCTCAGCCAGAGAAACGTTGTAATTGGGTAAGAATACTACCCGCAGCATTTTTTTAACAGATGGATCATTATTGATCAGTGAACCGACAGCATTTATCAGGCGAATGATCAATTTTGCCATGAAATAGGATGGAGCCGCTTTGCCGCTGAAAATGATCGTGCGGGGTGCAATGTTGATATTAGGATTGGCTTTGATGCGATTATAACGGGTAATGACATGAAGCACGTTCAACAACTGGCGCTTGTATTCGTGAATGCGTTTTGTATGGCAGTCGAACATTGAGTCGGCAGAAACCTCAACTCCGGTCAGTTTGAAAATTTCTTCAGCAAGCTTTCTTTTATTGGCTTTTTTGACCTCGATCCATTGTTGCTGAAAATCACGGTCTTCTGCATGTTCACGCAATTGACGAAGCTCATCCAGTTTGGTAACCCAGCCGTCACCAATTTTGGAAGATATCAAATCTGACAACCAACGGTTGGCATGTTTCAGCCAGCGTCGCTGGGTGATGCCATTGGTCTTGTTATTGAATTTCTCCGGCCATAGTTCGTAAAAATCCCGAAACAGGTCGTCTTTTAATATCTCACTGTGCAGAGCGGAAACTCCATTTACAGAGTGGCTGCCGATTATGGCCAGATACGCCATGCGCACATGCTTTTCACCATCTTCGCTGACGATAGACATGCGTCGCAGACGTTCATTGTCACCCGGAAAGCGTGCTGATACTTCTTTAAGGAAATTTTCATTGATCTGGTAGATGATCAGCAGGTGTCGTGGCAGAATGTATTCCATCATTCTGACCGGCCATTTTTCCAGCGCTTCAGGAAGAATAGTGTGGTTAGTATAGGCAAAAGTATGGGTGGCAATGTCCCAGGCAGCATCCCAGGAGAGGTGTTTTTCATCCAGCAGGATGCGCAACAGTTCAGGAATCGCCAGGGTAGGGTGGGTATCATTCAGCTGAATAGCTACTTTTTCCGGTAACAGAGATACGTCGCTATGATGTTTGGCAAAGCGGTAAAAAATGTCCTGAACTGTTGCAGAGGAGAGGAAGTACTCCTGACGCAGGCGCAGTTCCTTGCCTTCCAGCATGTGGTCAGCAGGATAGAGGACTTTTGAAATGTTCTCGGTACGCATCTTGGATTCAACTGCGCCCAGATAGTTGCCCTGATTGAAAGACATCAGCTCGAAATCACGGGTTGATTTTGCTGTCCAGAGTCGCATGGTGTTGACGGTGTCGTTGCCATAACCCGGAATCGGAACATCATATGCCAAGGCCATGACATCAGTGGTATCGATCCAAGAGTGACGCCTTTCTCCATTGTCGCCGGCAAATTCAATTACGCGGCCTTGAAACTTGATCTGGTGAAGGTGCTCCTGACGCGGGAATTCCCATGGGTTACCGTAACGAAGCCAGTTATCCGGTGATTCGTGCTGGCTGCCATCCACAATGCTCTGGTAAAACATACCGTATTCATAGCGAATGCCATAACCGTAGGCAGGCAATGCCATTGTCGCCATGGAATCAAGAAAGCAGGCTGCCAGGCGGCCCAGTCCGCCATTCCCCAGACCGGCGTCCCATTCGTTTTCCTGCAGATCCTTTACGTCAATTCCCATTTCTTTCAGGGCATTTTCCCACTCGTCCATCAGTCCCAGATTGATCAGGCTGTTGCCTAGGGTTCGTCCCATCAGGAATTCCATGGACAGATAATAGACCCGTTTTGAGTCGTTATTATAGTAGGACTGCTGTGTGTCAAGCCAGCGCTCGACCAGCATGTCTCTGACAGCATATGACAGAGCCAGGTAAAGGTCTGCTTTTGTTGCCGAAAACTTGTCTTTTACGATGGTGTACTGAAGGTGTCTTAAAAATGAACGCTGCAAGTCCGTATAGGTTGGCATGCTGTCAGTGACCGTTGTTATTGAGTCTCTTGCGTTCATTCTGTCCCCCTGAGTTCGGATCTGGAATGGAAACTTTCCTCTAAGTTTATACAGCTTTTTTGGGTGAATGCAAGATTAGAAAAGATATATTCTTAATGTTTTCAAGTCTTGAATTTTACTGGTAAAAAGCTACTCCTCCAGCATGCGTGCAAAGAAATCTGCGGCCATATTTTCCGAACTGGCTGCTTTATCAGTTGAAGATGCAGACCTGTCTATTAAAAGGTGTTCCGGTATTTCCGCAAGAAAACGACTGACCGTACGCTGTTCTATTGCTCCGTATTTCCGTCTTGTCAGACAGCGTGAAATGGTCAGGTGTTTTCGTGCACGTGTGATACCGACGTAACAGAGTCGACGTTCTTCAGCCACGGTGGGATCTTCTTCAATAGATCTCTTGTGCGGCAGCAGATCTTCTTCCATTCCAACCAGATATACGTGACTGAATTCCAGACCTTTGCTGGAGTGAAGGGACATCAGCGTGACTGCATTGTTTCCCTGCTCCTTGTTATCATTGTCGGCCTTGTCTTCATCCATCAGTGAAATGCGTTCCAGAAAAGCAGACAGTGTTCCGCGCGGATTATGCTGTTCATAGATCGCCAGCGAGTTGACAACCTGTTCAATGTTTTCAATTCTCTTACGCGCCTGTGCTGCATCGTTCAGTGTGCGATAAAGTTCATCTTCAATGCGCAGTCGATTGAAAAGTTTATTAACCTGCTCGCCAAGTCTTTGACTGCCAAAGCCTTCAATGACCTCTTTCATCATAATATGGAAGGCAATCACAGCTTTTTTTGATGATTCCGAGATACCGGAAATTTCTCTGACCCGTCCAAGGGCTTCAAAAAGCGGAACATTATGTTCCATTGACCACTGATTAAGATGGATCAGTGTGCCGTCGCCAACTCCACGGCGTGGGAAATTGATGATACGCAGCAGTGAAGCTTCATCACTGGGGTTGTCAATTACCTTGAGGTAGGCGATGGCGTCTTTTACCTCTTTCCGTTCATAAAACTGTTGTCCTCCCACGACCACGTATGGAATGCGCTCCTGGCGTAATTTTTCCTCAAAAGCACGACTTTGGGCATTGGATCTATACAGTATGGCCAGGTCTGACCAGGACAGTTTGTCTCGATACTGTTCCAGCATCATGCTTTCAACAACAATTGCGGCCTCTTCCTCTTCGCTATCTGCAACAAACAGGTCTATTTCCCGCCCCTTGCCTGCTGCAGACCAGAGCGCTTTGTCGGTTCTGATCGGGTTATTTTTGATGACACTGTTGGCAGCATCCAGGATTGAACTGGTTGAGCGGTAATTCTGTTCCAGCTTGATTGTTCGGCAACCTTGATAGTCTTTGCTGAAATTGAGGATATTCTGAACTTCAGCGCCGCGCCAGCCATATATAGATTGGTCATCATCACCAACTACGCAAAGGTTCCCATGTTTTTTTGCCAGCAGGGAAATCAGCAGATACTGGGATGCGTTGGTATCCTGATATTCATCAACCATGATATAGCGGAACCGGTCCTGCCAGTATGACAAGATGGCCTGGCTGGATTGCAAAAGCTTGACTGAAAGCATGATTATGTCGTCAAAATCGATTGCGTTGAAGCCTTTTAGGAGTTCCTGATAGCGCGGGTAGACAGCTGCGGTTGCCAGCTCGATCCTATCGTCACTGGCCGGTTTGAATTCTAAGGCGGAAATCAGGCGGTTCTTGGCGGCAGAAATTCTCCAGAGGATTGTATCCGGATCACACTGCTTGGGATCGATGTCGCGCTCGCGCATGGCCTGTCGAATAACACCGGACTGGTCTGATGTCGTATAAATGGAAAAGTTCGGTTTAAAGCCGAGCGCTCTGATGTCGCGGCGCAGAATGCGTACACCCAGGGAGTGAAAGGTGGAAATGATGATGCCTTCAGCCATTTTACCGGCCATTCCTGCGACACGTTCTTTCATTTCGCGGGCAGCCTTATTGGTGAAGGTTACAGCCAGGATGTTTTCAGCCGGTATGCGCTTATCTTTCAACAGGTGGACGATACGGGTTGTTATGACCTGGGTCTTGCCGGAGCCGGCCCCTGCAAGGATCAGCAGTGCGCCTTCGGTGTGATTGACCGCCTGTTGTTGCGGTAGATTGAGTTTTTTCATAGGTGCACAGGTGTAACATAAACTGCCGATACGATGCAATTTTGTTTGCATATTTATGTGTCATGCTTTGCTTGCAATGCCAATATAATCAGATAAAATATTCAGAAATAGTCTTTTGGTTCGGAATAACATAAATTAATTTTGATGCAAAACTTTCTTGACCTGTCTCAGGTATGGTGCTAGATTCTCTAACACATTTTCATACCTTTTAATTTAGTCCGTGAGGCTAGCAAAGGTGACACCAATGATTTACTCCATACTTAAATCTGAAGAGTCTTGCCGTTTGCAACGGTAAGGCTCTTTTTTTATTCATGCGGGAAAGGTGGTCAATATGTCTGAAGAGCAGACCGTAATTCTTGACACAGCTGGAATCAAGCGAGCCTTGACACGTATTTCTCACGAAATGCTGGAGCGCAACAAGGGGCTTGCAAATGTTGTTCTGATAGGTATTCGTTCTGGTGGTGCCCATCTGGCCGAAGAGATCAGGGATGCGATTGAGGTGATTGAGGGGGAAAAAGTTCCAATTGGAGCTATAGATATTACCCTCTACAGGGATGACGTAAGTGGGAATTTGCCTCATCAGCGTGTTGGCAGGACAGATATTCCCTTTTCCATAGAAGGCAAAAAGGTGGTTTTAGTCGATGACGTCCTGTTTACAGGTCGCACAATCCGCGCCGCCATGGATGCCCTGATGGATCATGGCCGGCCATGCTGTATTCAGTTGGCTGTTTTGATTGATCGAGGCCACCGCGAGTTGCCGATTCGAGCCGATTTTGTTGGTCGGAATGTGCCAACCAGCCTGAAAGAAAACGTTGAAGTACTTTTTGATCAATCAAGCCGTGCAGTAGAAGTGGTATTACAAAAACTAAGTTAGCATGAAATGTTCCTTTAAGGAGGAGGCATGGCAGAGTTCAAGCACAAGCATATCATCACTTTGCAGGATCTTACCAGGGAGGAGATCGAGCTGCTTCTCTCTACGGCTGAGAGTATGCGCGAGATCAATAACCGCGATATCAAAAAGGTGCCGACGCTGCGTGGAAAAACCATCATAAATCTTTTTTATGAGTCCTCAACGCGGACCCGAACCTCTTTTGAGCTGGCTGCCAAACGTCTCTCTGCTGACACGGTGAATATTTCGCCATCGACAAGTGCCGCAACCAAGGGGGAAACTCTTTCCGATACGGCATTGAATCTGCTGGCTATGAAGCCTGATATTATTGTCATGCGTCATGCGGTTTCAGGTTCACACAGCTTTCTGGCGAAAAAGGTTTCCTGTTCTGTCGTAAATGCGGGAGACGGGGCGCATGAGCACCCATCCCAGGCACTACTGGACATGATGACCATGAAAGATCGTTTCAATCGTCTGGATGGCCTGAAGGTTGCCATTGTAGGTGATATCACCCATAGCCGGGTTGCCAGATCCAATATTCATGGCCTGACAAAAACCGGGTCACATGTTTATCTGGCTGGGCCACCGACCATGATGCCGCCTGGAATAGAACGACTCGGCAATGTTACGGTCTGTGCCAACCTGAAGGAAGCTATTCAGGATGCGGATGTTGTGATGATGCTGCGTATTCAGCAGGAACGCCAGGGTAAAACCCTGATGCCGAATGCAAGAGAGTATGCCCGTTTTTTTGGCCTGAATCCTGAGAATCTGAAATTTGCCAAGCCTGATGCCATGGTCATGCATCCCGGCCCGATCAATCGAGGCGTGGAGATGTCCAGCTATGTTGTTGACGGCAAGCAGTCGCATGTATTGAATCAGGTTGAAAACGGTGTGGCGGTGAGGATGTCGATGCTGTATCACGTCTGCGGCGGCGAACTCGAGTAATGAACGCACACTTTTGCGCAATCTCGGCGTCAGATTTCTCGTTTCATTGTGCGGCGTAGCGCTGCTACGCCTCCGCAGAAACGCTCATCTTCCTTGACCTTGCACAAAATTGAGCGTTCTGGCACTTATATTTATTCATGCATGAGGTGATTATGTTTTTACTTATAGAAAACGGCAGAGTTATTGATCCTTCACAGGAGCTTGATGATACACTTGATATCCTGGTGGAGAATGGCTTGATCAAGGAGATCGGCAAGGGATTGAATGTCCCGGCTGGAGCAGAAGTTATTGATGCAGCCGGAAAGTATGTCGTGCCCGGTCTGGTGGACATGCATGTGCATCTGCGTGACCCGGGTCTGGAGTATAAAGAAGATATTGTCAGCGGAACCAGAGCGGCGGCGGTTGGTGGATTTACCTCAGTGGCTTGTATGCCGAATACAAAGCCGGTTATTGATAACAAAACCGTTGCCAGTTACATTATCAACAAGGCC
The DNA here is from genome assembly GCA_964509295.1 of uncultured Geobacteraceae bacterium. Classification (GTDB taxonomy): domain Bacteria; phylum Desulfobacterota; class Desulfuromonadia; order Geobacterales; family Pseudopelobacteraceae; genus JBGSQR01. The sequence goes on from CAZDWS010000014.1 coordinate 18,460, forward strand.
AAAAATGAGGGTTACTGCAATGTGTTTCCGGTTGGATCAATTACATGCGGTCTGGCCGGTGACCGTCTGGCTGAAATGGGAGAACTTAAAGAGGCTGGCTGTGTGGCCGTTTCGGACGACGGTAAACCGGTCAACAATCCTGAACTGATGCGTCGAGCCCTGGAGTACGCCCGTGGCATGGGCATCATGGTGATTACCCATTCGGAAGAGCTTGCACTAGTTGGCGAAGGCACCATGAATGAGGGCTATACCTCAACTGAACTGGGTTTGAAGGGCATACCGAGAATTGCTGAAGATATTGCCACAGCCCGTGATATCATGCTGGCGGAGTATACTCAGTCGCCTATCCATATTGCCCATGTGTCTACCGCCGGAGCGGTGCGCATCATTCGGGATGCTAAGGAGCGCGGTGTCAAAGTTACCTGCGAGACCGCCCCGCACTATTTTACACTGACAGATGATGCCGTGCGTGGTTATAATACCAACGCCAAAATGAATCCGCCATTGCGTGAGGCTGCAGATGTGGCAGCCATCAAGGAGGGTCTGAAAGACGGCACTATTGACGCTATCGCCACGGACCATGCGCCTCATCATATTGATGAAAAAGATGTGGAGTTCAATGAGGCGATGAACGGTATAATTGGTCTGGAGACATCACTGCCACTTTCACTTGGACTGGTGGAAGAGGGGGTAATGGAATTGGGCCAACTGGTTGAGACCATGTCATTGAATCCATCCAGGATTCTCGGAATTGAGCGCGGTACGTTGAAGACCGGGGCCGTTGCCGATATCACTGTTATTGACCCGGAATTGGAGTGGGTTGTTACAGAAGAAACGCTGGTCAGCAAGTCGAAAAACTCACCCTGGCTGGGGCAGAAGATGAAGGGTGCCGCCTGTCAGACTATTCTGGCCGGCAAGGTTGTTTATTCAAGAGCATAAAATCTATTTTGGAGTAACTATATTATGAAAGCAATTTTAGCACTGGCAGATGGGCGCATCTTTGAAGGCAAATCATTCGGGGCAGGTGGAGAAGCCAGTGGAGAGGTGGTTTTCAATACTGCCATGTCCGGTTACCAGGAGGTCCTGACCGACCCGTCCTACAAAGGTCAGATGGTTACCATGACCTATACCCAGATCGGTAATACCGGTATCAACCCTGAGGATATTGAAAGCCGCGGACTTTTCCTGTCCGGCTTTATCGTTAAGGAGTATCAGGAGTGCTACTCCAACTGGCGGGCAACCATGAGCCTGGACAAATATTTAAAGGATAATGGTGTTGTTGGCATCCAGGGAATTGATACCCGCGCACTGACCCGTCATCTAAGGGATAAAGGGGCGCAGAACGGAATCATATCAACCACTGATATGGATCATGCCAGCCTGGTTGCCAAGGCGCGTGCAATTCCGAGTATGGCCGGTCTTGATCTGGCCAGTGGAGTTTCCTGCGATAAACCCTACCATTGGACTGAAGGGGCCTGGGATCTGGAGACCGGTTATCCGCAGGTTGATTCTACCTCTCTTAAATACAAGGTAGTGGCTTATGATTTCGGTATAAAATACAACATACTACGCTGCCTGGTTGATGCCGGCTGTGACGTTACGGTCGTTCCAGCCAACTTTCCTGCTGATGAAGCCTTGGCCATGAATCCGGATGGCATTTTTCTCAGTAACGGCCCGGGAGATCCTGAGCCGCTTGTCGGAGTTCAGGCAGAAATACGCAAGCTTATCGGTAAAAAGCCGATTTTCGGCATCTGTCTGGGGCACCAGCTGTTGGGACTGGCCCTGGGGGGCAAAACCATGAAACTGCCGTTTGGCAACCATGGTTCCAACCTGCCGGTCATGGATATGTCGACCCGCAAGGTTGAGATTACCTCCCAGAATCATGGTTTTGCCGTTGACCTGGATTCCCTGGGAAGTGATGCCTGTCTTGGACATGAAAACCTGAATGACCAGACTGTTGAGGGTATCCACCACTGCACGCTGCCTATTTTCTCGGTTCAGCATCATCCGGAGGCCTCGCCCGGGCCGCATGATTCGCAGTATTTGTTTGGCAGGTTCGTAGAAATGATGGAGAAAAACCGCTGAACGGCTGCCGCTTTTCCGCAATCTCTGCGTTGCCCTGCGGGAATTCGTTGTGCGACGTAGCGCTGCTACGTCTCCGCCGATTCCCTTGGGCGCCTTGACCTTGCGAAAAATCGACACCCGAATAGTGGAGTTATGAAATATCCGGATCTTTATCAGTCAGGCGAATTGCTGAAACGGGTGCGTGAAGCCTACCGGCGGCTGAAGGCCTGCGATATCTGTCCCCACGACTGCGGTGTCAATCGCATCAAAGGGGAGCGGGGTGTATGCGGGGCGGGCCTGCTGCCTAAAATTGCTTCGGCCAATGTGCATGCCGGCGAGGAACCGCCCATATCCGGGGAAAAGGGTTCCGGTACTATTTTTCTGAGCGGTTGTTCTTTGAAATGCCGTTTCTGTCAGAATTTTCCCATCAGCCAGCTGGGGAACGGTTCAGAGCTTACGCCCAGAGAACTGGCCGGAAGAATGCTGAAACTTCAGAAGCAGGGAGTGCATAACATCAATTTTGTTACGCCGACCCATTATCTGCCGCAGATACTGGCAGCACTCTGGTTGGCAATACCACAGGGTTTCAGTCTGCCGCTGATCTGGAACTCAAGCGGCTATGAAAAGGTTGATGTCTTGCAGTTGCTGGAAGGTGTTGTAGACATTTATCTGCCGGACATGAAGTATTCCATAGAAGAGTCAGCTGTGCGGCTCTCCTCTGCTCCGGGCTACCGGGACATTAATCGATCTGCTGTCAGCGAGATGTTGCGCCAGGTTGGACACCTTACAATGAATGATGCCGGTCTGGCAGAAAAAGGGCTGATTATCAGGCATCTTGTTCTACCGGAAGGTTTGGCAGGGTCACGGGATACTTTGCAATGGATTGCTGAGAATCTTGGACATGGGACACATATTTCGCTAATGAAACAGTATTTTCCGGCACATCTGGCAACAAAAACAGCAGGTATCAGTCGTAAAATTACTGATGACGAATATGAACAGGCTGTGGAGTGGCTGGAAGAATTTGACCTTGAGAACGGCTGGGTTCAGGGCTGATTATTTCGGCAGACAAAGTGAGGTTTCAATGAAAACGGAACAAGAGCTGACTGCTTTAACTGGTTTTTTCAGACTATGCGCACAAAACGAAGGGTTGTGTGCTGAATTGTATCATTATTACAGTGATCTGTTTCTGGATGATTTAGATGTGGCAAAATTATGGAAAAAGACAGCGATGGAGGAAGAAAACCATCAGAAACAGTTTGAACTGGCATTGCGTCTGGTTGCAGAGTGTGATTTTGAGTTGGGTTATGATGTGGAACGGGCTTTAAATGTTAATCGCAAGTTTATTCAGCTTCTGCAGTATGTTCGTAAAAATCCGCCTGATCTTAAAACAGCTCTCCATAAAGCGATAGAAATGGAAGAGGCCATTGCCGACCTCCACATGGATAGCGCAGTAAGATTTAAAGACAAGGATACCCATGACCTTTTCAAAGCTATGTATGATGCGGATCAGGGACATGTTGAATCACTTAAATTATATCTGACCATTGCTGAACTATCCAATACGGAAATGACTCAATAACGGGCTTACAGCCTGTTTGATTAACGGAACTGAAACAGTTTTACATACACAGGTAACTAAACAAGGAGTTGTATCGTTATGCCCAAAAGAACCGATATCAAGAAGATACTCATAATCGGAGCCGGCCCAATCGTCATCGGTCAGGCCTGCGAATTCGATTATTCCGGTACTCAGGCCTGTAAGGCTCTGAAAGAAGAAGGCTATGAGGTCATATTGCTGAACAGTAATCCGGCCACGATCATGACCGACCCGGATTTTGCCGATCGAACCTACATTGAGCCGGTGACGCCGGAAATTTTGGCCAAAATCATCGAGAAAGAGCGGCCTGATGCGGTCCTTCCTACTCTGGGTGGGCAGACGGCGCTGAATACAGCTGTTTCAGTTGCAGAAGCAGGAATTCTGGACAAGTTTGGGGTTGAGTTGATCGGTGCCAAGTTGCCGGCTATCAAAAAGGCAGAGGACCGAACCCTTTTCAAGGCCGCCATGGAGAAAATCGGGCTGGCTGTTCCCAAGTCAGGTCTGGCTCACAACTACATTGAGGCGATGGAAGTAATCAAAACCATCGGTTTTCCGGCGATTATCCGTCCATCATTCACACTGGGCGGTACCGGCGGCGGTATTGCCTACAACAGTGAAGAGTATGAAAAAATGGCCATGGCCGGGATTGATGCTTCTCCGACTGACGAGATCCTGATCGAGGAATCTGTAATCGGTTGGAAAGAGTATGAGTTGGAGGTCATGCGTGATACGGCCGATAACGTTGTCATTATCTGCTCGATTGAGAATTTTGATCCCATGGGAGTCCATACCGGTGATTCCATTACGGTGGCGCCTGCCCAGACTCTGACCGACAAGGAATATCAGATCCTGCGTGATGCATCCCTGAAAATCATCCGCGAGATCGGTGTAGACACAGGTGGCTCTAATATTCAGTTTGGTATTAATCCTGCCAATGGACGTTTGGTGGTCATTGAAATGAATCCACGCGTATCACGTTCTTCTGCCCTGGCTTCCAAGGCAACCGGTTTTCCCATCGCCAAAATTGCCGCCAAGCTGGCAGTCGGATATACGCTGGATGAGGTGACTAACGATATTACCCGTGAGACTCCGGCCTGTTTTGAGCCATCAATTGACTATGTCGTTACCAAAATACCGCGCTTCACCTTTGAAAAATTTCCAGCTGCAGATGCCACCCTGACAACTCAGATGAAATCGGTCGGTGAAGTTATGGCTATCGGACGTACCTTTAAGGAGTCTTTCCAGAAAGCGTTGCGTTCACTGGAAATCGGAGTGTCAGGTCTGGATTCAAAATTTTATGACCTTTCCAGCGCGACTCGCCAGGAGCTGACCGGCAAGGAACAGCAAAAGCTGCTGGAAAAGCTGCGTGTGCCGAACTGGGAGCGACTCTGGTATGTGGCGGATGCATTGAGAAGTGGCATGACTGTAGATGAAATCAACAAGCATACCGCCATTGATCCCTGGTTCCTGAATAATATCCGTCAGATAGTAGAGATGGAAGATACGTTGAAAAAGGTTGCGTTTGGCGCAATAGGAAAGGACCTGCTTCGGGAAGCCAAGCAGATGGGCTTTTCCGATAAAACTCTGGCCAGGCTATGGAGCAAATCAGAGGATGAACTGCGTGAATTACGCCTTTCTCTTAATATCTGGCCGGTCTACAAGCGGGTTGATACCTGTGCAGCCGAGTTTGTTGCTTACACGCCGTACCTGTACTCCACTTATGAAGATGAGTGCGAGGCTGAGCCGACGGACCGCAAGAAAATCATGATTCTGGGTGGTGGCCCTAATCGTATTGGTCAGGGCATTGAGTTTGACTACTGCTGTGTGCATGGACTGTTTGCACTCGCTGAAGATGGTTATGAGACCATCATGGTCAACTGTAACCCGGAAACCGTTTCAACGGATTACGATACGTCAGACCGATTGTATTTTGAACCGCTGACGCTGGAAGATGTACTGGCCATCGTTGCTGTTGAAAAACCGGTCGGCGTAATTGTTCAGTTTGGTGGACAGACTCCGCTCAAGCTGGCCGTTGCCCTTGAGAAAGCCGGCGTTCCGATCATCGGTACCTCACCGGATGCGATTGACCGTGCAGAGGATCGCGAGCGTTTTCAAGAGATGCTGCACAAGCTGGGACTGCGTCAGCCGGAAAACGGCATGGCACGTTCTTTTGAGGATGCTGAAAAAGTTGCCGACCGTGTCGGTTACCCGGTCGTGGTTCGTCCTTCATATGTCCTGGGTGGCAGAGCCATGGAGATCGTGTATGATGTGGAAAATCTGCAGCGTTATATGCGCACCGCAGTGCAGGCATCGCCAGAGCATCCGATCCTGATCGATAAATTCCTCAATGACGCCATTGAAATCGATGTGGATGCACTCTGTGACGGTACAGAAGTGGTCATCGGCGGCATTATGGAGCATATTGAGGAGGCTGGCATTCATTCAGGTGACTCCGCCTGTTCGTTGCCGCCATATTCAATTTCAGAAGATCTGGTTGCTGAAATTCGTCGTCAGACAGTTCTTATGGCGCTGGAACTGAATGTAAAAGGATTGATGAATGTTCAGTATGCGATCAAGGATGGTGATATCTATATTCTGGAAGTAAACCCCAGAGCCTCACGTACCTCGCCATTTGTATCAAAGGCTACCGGTCGGCCGCTGGCAAAGATCGCAGCACGCATCATGGCCGGCAAAACTTTGAAAGAACTGAATGTCTCCGGCGATATCGTGCCCAAGCATATCTCTGTCAAGGAATCGGTGTTTCCTTTTGTTAAATTTCCGGGTGTGGATACCCTGCTTGGACCGGAGATGAAATCAACCGGTGAAGTCATGGGCATTGGTGATACTTTTGCGGAGGCTTTTGCAAAAGCGCAGATGGGAGCCAACGTTAAATTGCCATTGTCGGGCAATGCTTTTATCAGTGTGCGCGATGCCGATAAGAAACATGTTGTCACTGCCGCTGAAAAGTTGTATAAAGCCGGTTTCGGCATTATAGCAACAGGTGGTACTGCAACCTATCTGGCAGAAAATGGAATTCCGGTTAAACGGATTAACAAAGTGTTGGAAGGGCGGCCGCATATTGTGGATGCCATCAAAAACGGCGAAGTCACCCTGGTGGTCAACACTACCCAGGGAGCACAGGCTGTTGCAGATTCATTCTCCATACGTCGGGAAGCCCTGATGCACAACATTGCTTACTACACGACAGTATCAGGCGCCAAAGCGGTTGTTGACAGTATTGTTTCAATGAAAGAGCATGATTTGAAAGTTAAGGCTTTACAGGACTATTTAGTCTAGTAATCAATTAGTCAGAATAGGCGGTCAGTCCGCACAAATTTCAGAAGGAGTCGTGGTTAGATGTCTCATTCAATCCCGTTGACAAAAGAAAGTTACGAGACTCTTCAGGAAGAGTTGAAGCGCCTCATTCGTGTGGAGCGGCCAAAGGTTATTCAGGATATAGCAGAGGCCCGCGCACATGGTGACCTTTCTGAGAATGCCGAGTATGATGCAGCCAAGAATCGTCAGGGCTTTATTGAAGGTCGGATTCTGGAGCTGAATGACAAGCTGGCCAGGGCTTATGTGGTTGATTTGTCCAACATGAAAGCAGATAAGGTTGTATTCGGATCAACAGTAACTTTATATGATACTGCCAGTGAAGAAGAAATTTCATATAAGATAGTTGGCGAAGATGAGGCTGATATCAAGCTGGGCAAGATATCCTGCACTTCACCGGTTGGCAAGGCCCTGATTGGTCACAAGCTTGATGATTCAGTTAAAGTTAAGGTGCCTTCCGGAACCAAAGAATACGAGATTATTGACATAAAATACTAGCTGGACCGCACAACAGTGCACTCAAAGAGGAGGAAATATTATGGCTGACAAGATTACAAAAGATATGACTTTTTTCGAAGTAATGCGCATGTATCCACAATCTGTCCAGGTATTGCAGAAGTATAATATGGGCTGTGTTGGTTGCATGGGGGCTCAGAACGAAAGACTCGAACAGGGTGCCAATGCCCATGGTGTTGATATTAATGCCCTGTTGGCAGACCTGAACGCTGCAGTGATTTAACCAACTTATGTTTTTAGAAGGTCTTAGTCAGCCCTCTTGGAGTTTTCCGGAGGGCTGACTTTTTTCATACTAATTGTTGTCGAGGCAAAAATGAAGAATTTATACAGATTGCGAATCGGCATTATTCTTCTATTTATTATCAGCATATCTTTGTTTCATTATCTAACACCTCTTCATCTCCATTATTTACATGATATATTTCAACGTTTTTATTATTTGCCGATTATTCTTTCCGCATTGTGGTTTGGCTTGCGGGGGGGGCTGGTCTGTTCTCTGCTGGTCAGCATTGTCTATGCTCCGCATATCCTTTTTCAATGGGGTGAGGATATGGTCATCGGAATGGAAAAGTATCTGGAAATTGTGCTTTACAATGTTGTTGGCGGGGTAACAGGATTGTTGGCCCAACGGGAACAGGAAAAAAGCCGGGAACTTCAGAAAACTGCCGAAGGGCTGGAGGCATCCTACAACAAGTTGCAGCATCAATCGGAACGTATCATTGCCATTGAAGAAAAGCTGCGTCGGGCAGAAAAGCTATCCACTTTGGGTGAAATGTCCGCAGTCTTGGCACATGAAATCCGCAATCCACTGGGCTCGATCAGAGGCACGGCCGAAATCTTGAGGGATGATTACAAGCCGGGTGATCCCAAGTATGAATTCATTGAAATTCAGATCAAGGAGACCGAACGCCTGAACAGGGTCGTTGAGGACTTTTTGCGTATGTCAAAGCCTCAACCGGTCGAAATGCGGGGCTGCTCTGTCAAGGAAGAGCTTGAGACTGTTGTGACGTTAACCAGTAATGATGCCGCTGAACGTAAACTGTTGGTTACTCTGCAATCTCTTCCTGATATGCCGCTGGTTATGGGTGATGGCGAAAAACTGCGTCAAGCCTTTTTGAATATCATTATTAATGCCTTGCAGGCAACCCCGAGCGGTGGCAGAGTGGATATAAGTCTGCGTCAGGCCGATAGCAATCTGGAAATTCGTTTCAGTGATACCGGGCAGGGGATCGCACCAGAAGCATTAAAGCGGGTTTTTGAGCCTTTTTTTACGACCCGGTCGGAAGGCACCGGTCTTGGGTTGGCAATTACTAAAAAGATTATCGAAAGTCATGGCGGCACGCTGGAGGTTGAGAGTGAGCCAGGGCAAGGGACGACTGTTATTGTCAGTCTACCTATTCAAAGTGTTTAAAATTATGAGCCAAAAATAAATTAAAAAGGATTACGAAATGAGTATTTTACCTAAATGTCCCGCATGCAGTTCCGAATACACCTATGAAGATGGCGGCATGTACGTATGCCCCGAATGCGCCCACGAATGGTCAATGACTGCAACTGAAAGTACTGAAGTTGAAAATGTAGTCCGTGACGCCTTTGGCAACGTACTTACGGATGGAGATTCAATTACGGTAATCAAAGACTTGAAAATCAAGGGCTCGTCATTGGTTGTCAAGGTGGGAACTAAAGTCAAAAATATCCGTATTATTGATGGCGACCATGACATCGACTGCAAGATTGACGGTATCGGCGCCATGCAGCTCAAGTCGGAGTTTGTCAAAAAGTCGTAGCCATTAATATGATGACATATGCAGTGTAGGCTGTAGTTGAGATGTGACTGGTCAGATAATTTGTAACCATTCTATTTAATTGGAGGGATTTATGAAGATTGATGCCGGTTTTTCGCTTTATCCGTATGCAGGCAAGTCTTTTGCCGTTGCCATGCTTGCAGGTCTGACACTGCTCAGTGCAGATGCCGACGCATTCAACAGCTTTCCCGCCGCCAGCCACAACTCTGCTCAAGCGCTCTTGCCCCCCAAGAAACCTCAGCCGGTTATTCCGGTAAACCAGCATCAACCCGCCCATCAACCGGCACCCCAGGCAACGCCTCAAAGCAAGCAGCCCGGTCCCGCCCCAAAACCGGCAGCAACAGCCGATCTGCATTCAACGGATTCAACCAGGCTGAAAGCCGATGTTACAGCTTTAAACAGCACGCTGGACAAATATATCAAGGCAGGCAACAAGGCCGATCTTGACCTGACCGTTGTCATTACCGGAATCGACATCGTTACGATCCTGAACACAGATCTTACAAACATTGATCAGGACAGTGCCGTTGTCAGGGATCTGCTTGGTATCGCAAAGCAGGTGCCTGAACTGAAAGATCAGGCATCCGCACTTCTCACTGTACTTGAAAAATCGAAGCCGTCCGTAAAACAGGCACAAAAGGCAACCAGTGAAGCCAACGCCAGCCTCATGCCGACCCGGAACAGGCTGAATACCGTTGACAAAGTTATTCGCACGCTGGTTTCAACCGCCGGAACCCTTGAAAAGACCCTCTCTGTCTACAGCGCCGCGTTGGTGAAGGCAGAGCAGTGTGCTGCCGGACTGCCGCCCGGAAAGACCAGGGATTCCATCCAGGACAACATCAACCATCAGTCGAGTGACGTAGACCCATACGTGGTGAAAGCAAATAATGGTCTGGTGGATATAATCAATGGCGTCAATTCAATAGAGCAATCCATTCAAAGTAATGCCAGGCAGGTGATTGAACCCATACATAAAATTGAGCAGGAGGTCGATGCGCTTGAAAGAAAAATTCATGCAGCAGTCAACCCTTTGCATGAACTGTCTGCACTGTTTAAAAAGGAATTCAGCGCGGAATTTCCCTATCCCTCCCCGACCTGGAAGGATCCGATCAGGATCAAGCATTATAATTTCAGTATAGGATTTAAAGTTATTCTTCAGGGCGAGCATGCAGTAGAGAAGGAAATTGAAAAGATCCTGAGTAAGGATATGTATAAAGCCGCCAGGATTTTCGGTTTGGAAAAGCTGGTCAAGAGTATTATGCACGAAGCCACGAAAGAGCTGAATTCCATTAAAGGGAAGCTTTCCTTGAACATTAAAATGGAAATTCCAGGAATTGATACGATTAAGCCGGATCTTGATGCTTTTGAGCGGGAATTGGCTAATATCCAAACACCGAATATTAATGCGCAGTTGATTGATGATCTTCTCAAAAAAATCCAGGGTGAGATCCCGAAATTGAATAGCTGTAAATAATCAGGTTAAGGAAATTTTCTCCATGAAAACCAGAATACTTGTAATCGACGATGACACATCCCTGCGGCGGGTGCTGGAATATAACCTTCAGGAAGCCGGATATGCCGTTGCTGCAGCGGCTTCAGGAGAAGAAGGTCTGGCTTTGTTCACCGAAGTCGAACCGGCGCTGGTAATTACGGACATGCAGATGCCGGGCATGTCCGGCATGCAGCTGCTGACTGCGGTCAAGGAGCGTTCGCCGGAAACAATGGTGATCATGATTACCGCATTCGGGACTATTGATCTGGCGGTCAAGGCGATGAAGTCCGGTGCCCATGACTACATCACCAAGCCGTTCAACCGGGAAGCCATGCTGCTGACTGTTGCCAAGTCGCTTGAATTCAGCGGCCTTGCTGCAGAAAACAGGCGCATGAAGAGCGAACTGGCAGACCGGGCGGATTTTCGTACCATTGTCGGGACTTCACCAAAAATGGAAAGGGTCTTTGAGGTTGTCCGAAAGGTGGCCGACACCGAGGCCTCGGTACTGATCACTGGTGAATCCGGCACCGGCAAGGAACTGGTGGCCCGCTCGATTCACGCCAACAGCGGGCGGAGAAACGGACCGTTTATCGCCATCAATTGTACCGCTATACCGCGTGATTTGCTGGAAAGCGAGCTGTTCGGGCATGTCAAAGGCGCCTTTACCGGCGCGATCAAGGACAAGACCGGCAAGTTCCAGCTGGCTGACGGCGGCACGATTTTTCTTGATGAGGTCGGTGATCTGCCGGTGGAGCTGCAGCCCAAGCTGCTGAGGGTGCTGCAGGAAAAAATTGTCGAGCCGGTGGGGGGCACCAAGGCGCACAAGTTGGATGTGCGGGTGGTTTCGGCGACCAATCTGGACATCGATAAGGCGATGGCAGACGGTACTTTTCGCGAAGATCTTTATTATCGGCTGGCTGTGATTCCGATCCATTTGCCGTCACTGCGAGAGCGCAGTGACGATATCCCGCTGCTGATCAAATATTTCTGCGCCAAGCATGGTGCCGAGCAGGTCGTTTTCGATAAAAAGACGATTGAGACCCTGACCGTTTATGCCTGGCCGGGCAATGTGCGTGAACTGGAGAACCTGGTCGAGCGACTGCTGATCATGAGAAACGGCGATACGATTACACCGGATGACCTGCCTGACAGGATCCGCAACGGCCATGTCAACAACAGCAGCCCGGTCATCAACCTTCCTGCCGAGGGTTATTCTCTGGAACAGCTGGAACGCGAAGTAGTGCTTTCGGCCCTGGAGCGAAGCCATTGGAACCAGACCGCGGCTGCCCGGTTCCTGAAAATACCCCGCCATACCCTGATCTACCGCATGGAAAAGTACGTTATCTCCCCACCTGAAAAACCTTAAAGTTGCGGAGTATTCACCCCTGATTGTAGAATATTCCGCAATTTTTATTTATCCCGCCGCTTGATGTAGAATTATTCCGTCGTAAAATTAAAGCGATACCGTTTTGGCATATCATGTGAAAGATATTGTGAATCCCGTGACTTATGGAGCCGTTATGAAACATCGCATTGTGTCAAATTCAATCCTGATTTTTTTGGCTGTGTTCGTTGTATTCGCTCAAGTTGCAGCAGCGGATTCCGGCGACAGCCTGAACTCTCTGGTTAGCCAGGCTTTAAACAACAACCCTGAACTCAAATCATCTCAGGCTCGTTGGCAGATGTTTGCCAGCAAAGCCAAACAGGCATCAAGCCTGGATGACCCGATGCTGATGTTTAAGCTGCAGAACATGCTGGCGCGCGAACCATTCGTGTTTAACAAGGATCCCCAGTCCGCCAAGGTGGTCGGCATATCCCAGCAGATTCCGTTCTGGGGCAAGCGTGCCCTCAAACAGGAAATTGCCGAATATGAGGGCGAGTCTTTCAGGTGGGCCAATGAAGAGCGCAAACTGGAATTGACCCGCATGATCAAGGAAACCTACTATCAGCTCTGGGCAATAGACAAATCACTGGCAATCGTCGACAAGAACCTGCGGGTCATGTCAGATTTCGTAACAATTGCAGAATCCAAATATTCAGTCGGGCAGGGTGTGCAGCAGGATATTTACAAGGCCAATTTGGAAAAATCCAAAATGCTCGACATGCAGATTACACTCAGGCAAAAACGCAGAAGTCTGGAAGCCAATCTCAATTATCTTGTCTATCGTCCGATGGATACAATCGTTGAAGCCATTGCCGATTTCCCCCTGCCTGAGGTCAGAGCCTCAGCCGAACAGCTGAATAAGCTTGCTCTGGAAAAACGTCCCCAGATCAAAAGTCTCGCCTCGCTGACCAGCAAGGGACAAGCCTCCCACCGACTGGCGCAGAAAGAGTTCTATCCCGACTTCAACCTCTCATTCGAGTATATGTTTAAAGAAGCTGTGTCGACGGAAATGGTCAATGATCCAGGGTACAACATGTTCAGTGTCGGCTTGACCTTCAACCTGCCGTTTCAGCAGGAGCGACGCCGGGCCATGCTGGCCGAGTCCAGGTCCGAGACGATCATGGCTACTGAGGAGCTGAATGGTTTGAAAAGCAACATCTCCTTTAGCATAAACGATACCCTTGCCCAGTTGGAGCGCCGCAGGAAGCTGGTGGAACTCTACCGGGGAGGGATCATTCCCCAGGCAGAGCAGTCACTGGAGTCGGCTGTGATCAGCTACCGGGTCAATAAAGTGGATTTTCTGACGCTGCTGGACGGTCGGGTCAACCTGTTCAACTATGAGCGGGAACTGTACGAATCGCAGGCTGAGTACATGATTAATCTCGCTAAGCTTGAAGCGGTGGTCGGTGTAGACGTGGCTGTCCAGGATGCCATACCTGTTGTCTCGTCGCCATCAGTCGCACCGGCTGTGCAGCCAGCACCCGAACACTCACAACATCATTAAAATTTAAATACTGAGGTATCACCATGGCTCTGAACAAGAAAATCTCAATTCCTCTGATCATTATGATCCTGATCGCGCTGTCCGGTGGCGGGTGGTATGCCTGGCAGCACTTCGGGCACGGCCATGAAGAAGAAGGCAAGGCAGCCCAGGGCAAACAGCTCTACACCTGCCCGATGCACCCGTTTATCATCAAGGACAAGCCCGGTACCTGCCCAATCTGCGCCATGGAGCTGGTTAAGAAAGTGGATGGGGCTGCAGGAAATACGCCTCAGACGCCCGAGCAGAAACAGCAGGCCGAAATGCTTGGACAGGTCTCTCTCTCAACGACCCAGCGCGTAATGGCCAATGTGGCTACCATCGAGTCGAAACTGCAGACGCTCAACAAGGAAATCAATGCCGTTGGTATCGTTCAGTTCGACCAGTCCCGTCAAGCCAAGGTGACCGCCTGGATCTCGGGCCGCATCGACAAGCTGCATGTCAGTACCGTTGGTTCTTTCGTCAGCAAGGACAAGCCGGTGGCAGAAGTTTATTCGCCCGATCTGCTGGCTACGCAGCAGGAATATCTGTTGGCCGTCAAAAGTCGTGACCAGCTGAAAAATTCACCAATCCCATCCATTGCGCAAAATGGAGAAGGTCTGGTTGCGTCGGCCAAACAGAGACTGATGTTGTTCGGTGTCAAGGACAGTCAGATAATTGAACTAGAAAAAGCAGGCAAGCCCAATATCCGCCTGCCGATCTACACTCCGCTTTCCGGTGTTGTCATCGAAAAAATGGTTCAACAGGGGCAGTATGTCAATACCGGCGAAGTGCTGTTTAATATTGCCGACCTTTCCAGAGTCTGGGTTGATATCGAAATCTTTGATAATGAAGTCCCTTATGTACGGATAGGTCAACAGGTTGAAATCCGGTCTGCTGTTGAACATAGCATGAAATTCAACGGAAAGATCAGTTACGTATATCCGTTTCATGATCCCAAAACCCATACAGTCAAGGCCCGTGTTGAAATGCCGAATCCCAAACAGCTGTTGAAGCCGGATATGTTTGTAAATGCGATTATCAGGGTTCCGCTGACCAAGGGCATTGTTGTTCCAGTGACGGCTGTTATTGACACCGGCAAACGGCAGGTCGTCTGGGTGGAAACCGCTGCGGGAGTGTTTGAACCGCGTGAAGTTCAAATCGGAGAGCGGAGCGACGAACTGATTCAGATTATTTCCGGTCTGAAAGCCGGAGAAAAAGTGGCGGTTTCCGGTGCTTATCTGATCGATTCCGAATCGCAGCTTAAAGGCGGCGGGGGAGTGGATCACAGTCAGCATACCGGTGGTGCCAAGCCAGCGGCAGAGGGTCAGGCCCCGACAGTAAAACAGCAACAACCACAGGCAGGGCATGAAGGTCATGGCGCCCCACCGGTTCAGCAGCCGGTAAAAAAGAGCCCCTTGAAGATGGATGACATGAAGATGTAAATTCGGGACGCGGGACTGGGGACTGGAGACTGGTGAATGCTTTTGACTTTACTAGTTCCTGGTCCCCAGTTCCCAGTCCCTGGAGTTAACCAATGATCGAAAAAATTATCGAATATTCCGCCCGCAACCGGGTCATTGTCCTGATGGTCTTTGGTCTGATCGTCGCCTGGGGCATCTGGGCGGTCTTCAAGACCCCGGTGGATGCCATCCCCGACCTCTCTGACAACCAGGTAATCGTCTTCACCGACTATCCCGGACGCTCTCCGCAGGTAGTGGAGGATCAGGTTACTTATCCACTGGCGGTCAACCTGCAGGGGCTGCCTCAGGTCCGCGCCGTGCGGGCCTCCTCGGCCTTCGGTTTCTCCATGATCTATGTCATTTTTGAGGACAAGGCCGATATCTACTGGGCCAGAACCCGGGTGCTGGAACGTCTCAATTATGCCGCTTCCCTGTTGCCGCCGGGCGTGGTGCCGACCCTTGGACCGGACGGCACCGGCGTCGGCCATGTGTTTTGGTACACCATCGAAGGCAAGGGGTATGATCTCGAGCAGCTGCGCACATTGCAGGATTGGTTCGTGCGCTATCAGCTTAATACCGTCCAGGGGGTGGCCGAGGTGGCTTCCATCGGTGGTCTGGTGCGGGAATACCAGATCGACCTGGACCCCAACAAGCTGTTTGCCTACAAAATTAAGATCGCTAAGGTTATGGATGCGGTCAAGGCATCCAACAAGGATGTGGGTGGCAAACTGATCGAGCAGGCCGATGCCGAATACCTGATCCGCAGCCGTGGTTATGTGAAATCAAAGGCCGACCTGGAGAATATAGTTGTCGGCGCCGATATGCGCGGCACTCCCATTTATGTCAAAAACCTCGGTACTGTTCAGTTGGGCGGTGCCATCCGGCGCGGCATGCTGGATATGAACGGTGAGGGGGAAGCGGTCGGCGGTATTGTTGTCATGCGCTATGGCGAGAATGCCAAGGATGTCATCGACCGGGTCAAGACCAAAATCAAGGAGCTGGAAAAAGGTCTCCCTCCCGGCGTTAAAATCATGGTTTCCTATGACCGCTCTGATCTTATCCAGCGGGCCATCGATACTTTGAAAACCAATCTGCTGGAGGAGTCGCTGGTTGTCTCGCTGGTAATCCTGATCTTCCTGCTGCACTTCCAGAGCGCTCTGGTAATCGTACTGACCTTGCCGATTTCGGTTTTGATTGCCTTTATCACCATGAAGATGATGGGGGTAACCTCCAACATCATGTCCCTGGGGGGAATTGCCATCGCCATTGGAGTTCTGGTGGATGCCGGGGTGATCATGGTGGAGAACTGCTACCGGCACCTGTCGGAAATGTCACCGGAAGAGCGCAAGGAAAAACGCCTTGAGGTGGTCATCGCCAGTTCCAAGCAGGTTGGCCGGGCGATCTTCTTTTCCCTGGCGATCATCGTACTCTCCTTTGTGCCGGTCTTCATGCTGGAAGGGCAGGAGGGGAAACTCTTTCATCCGCTGGCCTTTACCAAGACCTTCTCCATGATGGGCTCGGCACTGATCGCCATTACCCTGGTGCCGGTGTTGATGTACTTCTTCATGCGCGGCAAGATGCCGCCGGAGAGCGCCAACCCGGTCTCAACCTTTTTCATCCGGCTCTATTCGCCGGTTATCCGCTGGGTGTTGGTCTGGAAAAAGACTACGATTGCACTTAATCTTGTGGCCTTGCTGATTGCCGTGCCGTTGTTCATGAAAATGGGCAGTGAATTTATGCCGCCGCTGGATGAAGGTTCGCTGCTCTACATGCCGGTCACGCTGCCCAATGTCTCCATCACCGAGGCCAAGCGCATCATCCAGGTGCAGGACATGATCATCAAGAGTGTGCCGGAGGTGGAGCATGTGCTCGGCAAGGTTGGACGTGCAGAAACCTCCACCGATCCGGCACCGGTTTCCATGTTCGAGTCGATCATCATTCTCAAGCCCAAGGACAAGTGGCGTCCGGGAGTCAAGAAGGCCGACATCGTGGCCGAACTGGATGCCAAGCTGCAGCAGATCGGGGTCCGCAACGGCTGGACCCAGCCGATCATTAACCGGATCAACATGCTTTCCACCGGAGTCAGGACAGACCTGGGGGTCAAGATCTTCGGCAGCGACCTGAACGTACTCAAAGATCTTGCCATCCAGGCCGAGGCGATCCTTAAGCCGATTCCTGGCGCCGCCGATGTTGTGGCCGAACGGGTCACCGGCGGAAACTACATTGATATCGATATCGACCGCGAGGCCGCCGCCCGATACGGCGTCAGTGTCGGCGATATCCAGAGCATTATAGAAACAGCGCTCGGTGGTGAGATGCTCTCCACAACAGTCGAAGGGCGTAACCGCTTTCCGATCCGCATCCGTTACCTGCGCGACTACCGCGACAACATTCCGGCCATCCGCCGCATCCTGGTATCAAGCATGGAAGGGGCCCAGGTGCCACTCTCCCTGGTTACCAAGCTGAAAATCTCCACCGGCGCTCCGGAGATCAACAGCGAGGGCGGCCTGTTGCGTTCACTGGTTTTTCTGAACGTGCGAGATCGCGATATGGGCGGTTTTGTAACAGAAGCCAAGCAGGTGCTGGAAAAAAATCTCAAGCTGCCTCCCGGATACTATGTAGCCTGGTCCGGTCAGTGGGAGAATCAGATTCGCGCCAAGGCCCGTCTGCAGATACTGGTGCCGCTGGGGATGGTAATTATCTTTATCCTGCTTTACTTTACTTTCCGCTCGGCCCTGGAAGCCAGCATGGTCATGCTCTCGGTGCCGTTTGCCCTGGTGGGAGGGGTCTATCTGGTCTCAGCCCTGGGTTATAACCTCTCCGTGGCGGTCTGGGTCGGATTTATCGCCCTGTACGGCATTGCTGTGGAAACAGGGGTGGTGATGGTGATTTATCTGCACGAGGCTCTGGATAAGAAGCTGATCAACGGGCCGTGCACAGAACAGGACATCTACGATGCCACCTTCGAGGGGGCGGTGCTGCGCCTGCGTCCCAAGCTGATGACCGTGGCCGTGGCTCTGCTGGGTCTGATCCCGATCATGTGGTCAACCGGCACAGGTGCCGATGTGATGAAGCCGATTGCCGCGCCGATGATCGGTGGTATGATTTCTTCAGCAGTGCATGTCCTGATAATGACCCCGGTGATCTTTGTGTTGATGAAAAAGAGAGAGTTGAAGAAGGGATTACTGAAATACTCGGGGATGAAGCATTGAATAGTTTAGTGGAATATGCCACTTGATGTGTTGAATATTCTGTAGTAGATCTTCTTGCACTATTTGAATGTTGTGTAATAACAGTATGATGTAGGTTGGCATGGCATGTGCTAATTATATGGCATAAAGTAACTAAACATTTTAAGGAGCATTAAATCATGAAAAAAATATCCGTACTGATAGCCGCAATCTTTGCCCTCGCTGCGCCAATTGCCTCTTATGCCGCCGATCATAGCGGCCATGGTTCACATGACATGGGGCACGGCGGGAACCAGGGAGATGTCGCCCATCAAGAGGTCGTTGGCGGTGTGAAGGTGACCTTCAAAGTCATGAGCATGAACGAGCATATGAAGTCAATGGGCATGGAAATGCCTAAAGGGATGAAGGAGACCCACCACATTGCGGTTGATTTCAAGGATTCAAAAAGCGGTAAGGCGCTGACCGAGGGCGAGGTTAAGGTCAAGGTACAGAATCCTGATAAAACTGATCAGACCAAAGATTTAATGGCAATGCAGGGGCACTTCGGGGCAGATTTTGATTTGTCCAAGAAAGGCAAGTATGGTGTTATGAGCAAGTTCCAGTTGAAAGACGGAAAGGTTCGCAGTTCCAAATTCTGGTACACAGTGAAATAGCATGATTTGACAGTAACAGATTCTTTGCTAGAGTTAATACGCAAGGCAACTTCAAAAAAGTCATGAGGAGGACTATTGTATGCGAAATAAACTGATTATGTTATTTGTGGCAGTAGGTATGTTCAGTGCAGTGCCTGTATTTGCCGCTCATCATGAGATGATGAAGGATCAGAAGATGATGATGGAGCATGAAGGTGCAAGGCAGTGTGCCTTGCAGGCGGAGTCGATTCAGGAGAAGATCAAGCGTATCGATGGCGAGATCAAGCAGGGATCAAAGAAGTATACCGCAGAGGAACTTAAAAAATTGGAAGGTAAGCTGAAGGAAGCCAACGATACGTTGGATGTCCTCATCAAGCGTTAATCATAATTAAACGAGGCGGGCTGAAAAGCCCGCCTCAAATATTCCTGCCTGAAATCCTCGATAAATCCAAATAACAACTATGCCTTTTTCCAGTTCCACTTTTTAATCATGATTCTAGTGATAAACAGTGATGCAATGCCGGCAATAAGTGGTAAAAACAGGAATTGCCACTCCATTTTTCCAAGGATGGCGCCTAACGGATTGCTGATATTGGCTGCGCTGCTTAATACGTAAAGTATGATTATGGGAAAAAAAACGGTTGTCAGAGACAGAACCACAGCGGTTCCTGTAACTGATACATCGGTGATCATCACAGCTACGGCAACGGCCACAAACGCGGATATGATGTCAAAGTGGATCTGGCCGACAAAAAGCGGGAACGCTAGAGAGAAAAAAGTCATTACTGCATAGGCCGCTAGTCTCCTGCTCCAGTGCGTGCTGCTTTCCTTGCTTTTGAAATGATCCAGGCTTGTGGGGATTGTCAGACAGACAAGAACTATCATCAGTGCTGCAAAAACGAGAACCATAAAGTGCCACCCTCCCAAATATCATTGCAAGTAAAACCATGTTATGAATAATCGATTGGCCGGATCATGTCAATTGATATCCACTCTATTTTTTTAACTTATGCCATAACTGGACAGCGACGAAATCAGGTCGGCAAAACGATCCCCCTGCACAATTACATGTTTTCGGATCAGGTCGGCTGCCAGATCTCCTTCTCCCGCAATCAGTGCATCCACGATTTCGGTGTGTTCCGAGTTTGATGTCTTCAAGCGGTCACGAACACGCAGTTGCAGTCTGCGGTAAGCGCAAAGGCGCTTATGCAGGGCGCTTGCTCTTTCTATCAAAAAGCCGTTATGGCTGGCTGAATAAACGGCCAGGTGAAAGTGTTCGTTTTCGCGGTAGAAGGCGTCGGGGTCGCCTGAAGCCAATGCCTCTTCACAAGCCCGTTGGGCGACCAGTATTCTTTCTTTGTCCTCTTCTGTCATACGTCGTGCAGCGAGTCTGGCGCACATCGCCTCCAGTTCCGCCATGACTTCAAACATTTCGCAAAGACGTAGTGGCGTAATTTCTGTGACCACGGCACCAAGTCTCGGTCGCATGTCAATCAGGCCATAAAACGAAAGCTGGATTAAGGCCTCGCGAACAGGGGTCCTGGAAACCTTGAATTCCGTAGCCAGGTCGACTTCGTCCAGTTTTTTTCCGGGCAAATATACCCCTGTTGCTATTCTTTCCTCAATTGTTTCTCTTAACTGTTCAGATCTTCTGGAATGAATTGTCTTGTTTTTCATGCAAACCCCCAGAATAAAATTTTTGCGATATAATAATGTTTTAAAATTAATAAAATTTCTATTGACACGAAATACAAAGCAACTATATCTTGTATACAAGATGTGCTTGTAAAAAACAATGTATTAGTTGATGTGTGTTTTTTTGTTGGGTCGGATTTCAGTTTTTTTAAATGTGAGTAATCAATTTAGTGGAAAAGGGGATGATATGAAACCGCTAGAAGGACTTGTAGTACTGGATTTGACCAGGGTTCTGGCCGGGCCTTACTGTTCGATGATGCTGGCAGATTTTGGTGCCAACATAATCAAGATTGAACCGCCTGAGGTTGGCGATGATTCACGCCATTTCGGGCCGTTTGTCGGCAAGGAAAGCGCCTATTTCATGAGCCTGAACAGGAACAAACGCTCGATTACCCTGAACTTCAAGAAAGAAGCGCATATCGAGCTGTTTCGTGAAATGGTCAAGCAGGCCGATGTGGTACTTGAAAATTATCGTCCGGGAACAATGGAAAAGTTCGGCCTGGGATACGATGAGTTGAAGCAGATTAACCCTAAAATAATTTATGCTGCCTGTTCCGGATTCGGACATAGTGGGCCATACATGGATAAACCTGCTTATGATATTGTTGTGCAGGCCATGGGCGGGATTATGAGCATCACCGGGGCGGAAGGTGGTGAGCCGACTCGTGTAGGCGCTTCCATCGGCGATATTATTGCCGGTATGTTTACAGCCTATGGCGTCATGCTTGGCCTGTTCCATCGCCAGAATACGGGAGAAGGTCAGAAAGTTGATGTGGGTATGCTGGACTGCCAACTGGCTGTACTGGAAAATGCCATAGCCAGATATACAACATCAGGCGTTGCACCAGCACCATTGGGTAACCGTCACCCATCGATCACTCCGTTTGCCTCATTTACAGCAAAAGATGGCCATATAATTGTGGGTGCTGGCAATGAGCGACTCTGGGAAAAGCTCTGTACATTGATCGGTTGTCCTGAATTGATCAAGGATGAGCGTTTCAACAACAATGGCAATAGAACTAATAATGTCAAAGAGTTGATGGCTCTTCTGAATACCATCTTCATTAACAAGACTATTAACGAATGGCTGACCCTGCTGGAGGATGCGGGCCTGCCGTGCGCACCGATCAATACCATTGACAAGATCGTTAATGATCCGCATATCAAAGCCAGAGAAATGATGGTTGAGGTGGAACATCCGGTGGCAGGCAACTTGAAAATGGCTGGCGTGCCGGTTAAGATGTCACTGACACCTGGCAAGGTTGAGTACCATGCACCTCTTTTGGGGCAGCATAATGCGGAAATACTGAAGGAAATGTTTGGCTGGGACCAGGAGCAGACGGAGAAGTTTTTCAGCGATACCAAGTAAAATGTGATGTGATTTAATTTAATGATGCGGTGCTAGCAAAGAGGGCAACTGGAAACGGTTGCCCTTTTTGTATTTGTCGTTTGTTGAAATCTGGTGACTACTTTTGATTGTTGTTGCCTATAGTCATAATATGCATATATTAATTGACATTGATGATAGCGCTTTAGTATTGTTGCAAATCTTCAATTAGATGATGTTTATGGAGGAATAAATGTTTCGCAAACACTCAAGGATAATTGCAGCTATAGCTTTGGGCTTTTTTACCTGGACTTCCGGTGGCGTGTTCAGTATCGCCCATGCGGCTCAGACCGCCGTGAAAAAGGAAAAGGCCAGGGAGCAGCATAAAAAGAAATCCGAAGCCCCGGAAGAGCGGTTTGCGAAGATTGCCGAAGAGCTGGAAACAACCATTGACGACTCCAAGGCGGACATAAATACCAAGAAGAAGCGCATAAAGGCTTCAAAAACCGAGATCGACGCACTTGATCCCGATATCCGCAAGCAGTTTGACGAGACCGAGAAGAAACTGAAAGATGCCGGACTTCCAGCAGAGATACTTGAACGTCATCATAAGTTTGTCAAGCACTACGACGACAACCTTGCCGAGCTGAAGGGGAATATCGAGCGGATTGAGAAAGCAAAAACCAAGGTTGAGGCTGAGGTTGAGTTTGAGAATATTCATAAACATCTGAAGCGGGTAAAAGCCCCCTCACGCCACCAGAAGCTTGACCCGAACAACCTTCCGCACCGTCAGCCGAAAATGAAAAAACGCGAACCGCGAATGAAGAAGGAAGAGTTTGAGCGGGATATCAAGAAGAACAAGCACGCCTGGAAAAAAGAAAAGCGGATTATGGTCGCCTCGACAGGTTCCTTGTTCGGGTTGCTTAATTCCAGCGTTGTCAATGCCATTAATCCCACCGCCGATGATCTGGCGGAGACCATAGAAGTTCAGCTTACCCCGGAGATAAAGGCCAAGGCTCTGGAACTGGGGAATAATCCGGTCAGGATTTATGAGTGGGTCAGGAACAACATAGAATTCGTGCCTACCTGGGGTTCCATTCAGGGTGCGCAGATGACAATGCTCACCAAGCAGGGAAATGCCTTTGATACCGCTTCACTACTGATTGCTCTTCTGCGGGCTGCCGGTATCCATGCACGTTATGCAACAGGGACCATTGAAGTTCCAATTGAAAAGGTTATGAATTGGGCAGGTGGTTTCACAGACCCAAAGGCCGCATTAGATTTTATAGCCAGCGGTGGAGTACCAGTTATTGGTGTGAAATCGGGCGGGACTCTCATATCCGCACGAATGGAACATGTTTGGGTAAGGGCGTGGATAGATATGGTCCCATCCCTCGGTGCTATCCATAAACAGGGGGATACATGGGTTCCACTTGACTCCAGTTTTAAAAAGTACACCTATGCAGATGGTGTTGATTTCAAAACAGTAGTTCCTTTCGACGGTCAAAGTTTTAATGACCAACTCAAAGCAGCTTCAACTATCAATGAACAGGAAAGTTATGTCACAAATGTAAACTCGGCACTAGTTGGGACGGCATTATCAGATTACAATTCCAGACTTCAAAACTATGTAAGCCAGAATCTGCCAAATGCAACTGCCGCTGACGTACTGGGCAAAAAAGAGATACTCAAAAAAGAACAAGCAATACTTCCAGCCAGCCTGCCGTACAAAGTGGTTGTCGCCGGGACTGAAACCGCTGAAATATCATCAATCCTCAGGCATAAGATTGATATTCAGCTTGTTGACGCAAATTCCTTTGACACTGCATTTACTTATTCCGCCAGCTTGCCGCAATTGACAGGGAAGCGGATTACCGTCAGCTACGAACCGGCAACCCCGGCAGACAAGGCGATCATAGACAGTTACGCCGCACAGTATGCAACATCGATCCCCGCCTATTTAATCCAGTTAAAACCTGTCCTGAGAATCGACAATACAATAATCGCTACCGGCCCGACTGCCGGCATGGGAGCAGCACAGAACCTCTCCATTTCCATGACCTCGCCAAGAAATACTGAGATCGTTACGCACAAACTGGTGGCAGGCGACTATACCGCCATAGGATTAAATCCCTCGAAAATCGGTCTTGAACTATTTCAGAACCGGGTTAACAAGAATGATTTTTCCGAACCGGTCGGCGAGATGCTGCACCAGACAGCACTTTCGTACTGGGCGGAAGCCGACGCATTTAATGATGTTATTGCGAAAACGCTACGGGTGAGGAATCTGCGCCACACCTCCGAGCTTGCCGCCACTGCAAAGATATCAGTTTTCTCCGTATTTGGTATTCCCACTGCTGCTACCTACAAAAGTCGCAATCTTGATGTAAAGCTCGACAATCAATCCGTAATGGGCATGTCTGTAGACAAAACTAAAGAGTCTGCCTATATGCAGCAATCCGGCACCAATTCCTCGTTTCTGGAAGGTGCGATATTTGATCAGCTATTCGGCAAGAACATTGGAGATAGCATTTCGGCAGTGTCGGCAATGAAGCTGGCCAATGATCAGGGGATACCTATTTACAGGGTTGATGCAAACAATGTTTCAACAGTGCTTCCCAAACTTCAGGTAGCAAATGAAATAAAGACTGAAGTTACAAATGCCGTAAATGCAGGGCTTGTCGTTCAGATACCAAAAAACAATATTACGCAACTAGGCTGGACTGGAGTTGGTTATATCATTTCCAACCCTGTTGATGGAACAGGGGCTTATCGAATTAGTGGTGGATTGAATGGGGGGGATAGTGGAACAGGAGTGAATACCGTTATACCGACTCCACAAGTCCCTGTTACCGGCCCAATGGCATTTGTGATCAGTGGTATTGCATCAAGTGCTGGAATTGGCTTTGAAGTTAATGGTAGCGTAATAACCGGAATAGCGATTGCACCTGAACTGATTGCGACGGGAGCATATCTCGCATTTATGGGTGTAATCCTGCTGATTTGGGCCGCACTTAAATCTATTGCTGATAAATTCAATCCGCCACCAAGATGGGAGCCTTACAGGCACTACACAAATGTTTATTCGATACCGCTTATACTTGGCACTAACATGCTAAGGGTTGGTGAATTAGAAGGTACTTATGGATATGGTTTATATCTTACAAGAATATCTATTAAACCAGATTCAACAATAAATTCATCAGGTCAAATCAGTTATGGTCCAAATTGCTGGGAAATACTAGCAGCGCTTGAGTTGTCATCAATTGAAAAAACCGGCGCATATATTGATTTTTTGATTGATACAAGTAAACGAGCCGTTTTGCCAAAAAAACCGCCACAAGAATACTTGCTTATTGGGTGGCCAGGAGAAATGATCCCTCTTGGTGTGTATATTAAAGTAACTGGGTCATGGATGCCAACTCCATGATGCTTTAAATATAGGAGAATACTCTATGACCAAAGGAAAAGAAAAAATTGTTCTAACCGCTAAAGTGGACGTTTCAAAGGCCAGTTTGTATCAATTTCATAACCGGCTTTTTGCTTTGTCTCCTCTTGTCAATAACCTGTTTGACATCTCAGACAAGCTTAATCCGATGCTTTTGAGTTCCTTTTGCTTATCAGGAGATTCAAATGCCTCTTCAAATACCTTTTTGGGGCTAACGAACAATAAAGGATATTTTAGTATTGGTTATTGTGGCATTCAAGTTGTTGATTTTTTGAATGAAAACAATCCAGTTAATCTTGGAGTGATAAATGATATTTTAATTGGTGCGAAGTGGAAGTTTTTATCTGATAACTATCTAATAACAAACATAAAAACACCTGTAATTTATCAGATAGGATTACTATCGAGTTTTAGTATCGTTTACAAATTTAATCATGAGATCGTTGATTTTATACTAGTTAACAATCACTTGATATGTGCGACACTAATTGACGGCATTAAAGTATATGATCTTTCAAAGCCATCAAGTCCTTGCCTTGTTTTCTCTTTAAACGTTAATGCCGTAAGTCTATATGCAAAGGATTCTAAATACGTTCTGGCAGAAGGTGCAGATAGTAATATCTATTTTCTTGATGTTAGTAATGTGGAGAATATTGCAATAACAACAAAAATAAAAATCCCAGGTCCGATAACGGCAAATTCTCTTATTTGTAAAGAAGATATCCTGTTTATAAGGTTCATGCGCAAAACTGTGGGCGATACAACTATGGCGTTTAATTTGAGTAATATTCAATTTCCAAAGGTAATTTTTGATTTCAAAAGTCAGAACATGCCCTTGTATACAGCTAATGACAAATTACTCGTCTTTATTGGAATTAAGGATTGGGACGGTGTTAGTCCAATCTCAAGCTATACTACAAGTTTGTATAGAATATTTAGTATTGAATCAGATGAGATCAGACATATTGGTGATATTGAATTAGAAGGCATTTGGTTCAGTAGCGTTACGTTGTCAGAAAATATTGTGTATATAGCGAGACCTAATGAAATACAAATTTATAGCGTAAATGACAAGTAGGTCATGAATGCCATGAGTAATCAACATTACGACAGAATGAAAAAAGAAGTAATAACAAATATTTTGGGTACAACATTTGGGATACGTTCTCAAGGGAATTCACCAATATTATTCAGACAATTCTATTACGATAGGATAACAAACGATGAAGATAAGAACATGGTTTGCAGAATATTGCTTGAAATATTATCAAAAAGCTATGTCTTCCCACATCATAGACTGAGGTGTTTTACGTCGTATACACAAACGGAGTAAAACTCAGATTCATTCAACCAGGCAAGCCGACCCAGAATGCTTATATTGAAAGCTTCCACGGCAAATTCCGGGAAGAATGCCTGAACGACAACGTATTCGTAAACTTGCAAAGCGCCCAAAAGATAATTGAAGCCTGGCGACAGGACTACAACGTGGAAAGGCCACATAGTTCACTGAACAACCTGACACCTGAAGAATTTGTAAAAACTTTTAAAAAAGAACAAAAGACCGAAAAACCTAAGCTAAGACTGGTAGAAGCAAGGGGGTAAGGTCACGAGCTACAAATCAAAGGGGTGATGATGGATGATGTCGGAACAAAGCAAAATTCAGATTATATTTTTGGTACTGTCCAGATTGAATTGGTTAAGCTTCCGGCAAATTTCCTGCAACAATATAGCTACAATTATTCCGCATGGTCACGAAACAACACTCTTTTTTATGACAATAAAAATGGGAATTGGATCTCAGCGAAGGACTTTCAAGCTGCTATGTTTAAAAAAACAGAAAACTTATATAAATCCTCTTGGGGTATCTCTGATTACGCGATGATAGCTTTGGCAGTTGTCGGAATTATTATTTTCTTCAGAATTTCACAGAAAAATAAAAATTACATGAATACGGCGCTTAAAAAGCAAGAAGAGGGAATTGCAAGATCTGATGTGGCAGTCCAGTTGACTGAAAAAGGAATTAAGCTTAACGAGGAAACAAATAAATTGCTTCAGGAAATTCTCGACGTTTTGAAAAGTAAAAGCTGAAAATAGGCCTTAAATAGCCGTACATCGCCACACATAAATACTTGTATTTAGATCTGTTTTTGAATCAGGAGGCCGTATGTTGAAGCGTATTCTATCTGGAATACTGTTAATGATATTTTCTGTTGGTCTTGCCTCAGCTCAAGCGGCCTCAATACCATCGGGAATAAACTGGCTGATTTCAAACCAGAACAGTGATAGCAGTTGGGGAAATGTCTCTTCTTCGGCGGCACAATTTACATCCACTGCTGAAACACTTGAAGCACTTCGTGTCAACGTCAATACGGGAACATCTTTTCAGAATGGTCTGGCTTGGCTAAACGCTCAATCTCTCAATGACAATAATTTTACTTCAGCTCGACTGCAGATCCGCGTTCGATCCGGTCTTGATAATACAGCTGATCTTAGTACTCTAATTGATGGGAAAAACAGTATAGAAAACGCTTGGGGGCTGGATAGCGACTACACGAATGACAGTCTTAACACTGCATCTGCCCTCAAGGCATTGAAGGCAGCCAACTACTCCGACCAAACCATCATATTTCCAGCCATCAGCTTCCTTCTCTCCATCCAGAATCCCGACGGCGGCTGGGGTTTTACACAGGATGATGACAGCAACGTCTTTGTTACCGCCCAGGTCGTATCGGTCCTTGCTCAATATAACGGCATCTATATGACAAACACGCAGCTCGCCACCGCAGCTGCTTTTCTTTTATCCAAACAGAATCCGGACGGTGGATTCGGCATCGGCGCTTCTACGGTCTACGAAACAGCCCTGGCTTTTATCGCCATCACCGAAAGCGGACAGGGGCAAACACTGCCCCTACAGAATGCCCTCAACTATCTCACAACAAACCAGTCCATCAACGGAAGCTGGAACGATGATCCATACTCCACCGCTCTGGCTCTGCAGGCGCTTTCACAGGTTAAAGCCGATTTGTCAATTTCAGCGGCAAACATTGTCGCAACACCAGCCAGTCCCACTGTCGGCAACAGCCTTACCGTAACAGCAACAGCAAGAAACATCGGCCTGGAAACATCAGGCATTACCGTCCGCCTGCTGGATAACGGCATAATTGTCGGCGATCAGGTTATTTCAGCTATTATCCCTGGCGGAAGCATGGCGGTCGCTTTCAACATTCCGAATCTGACGCCAGCAGGCGAGCATGTTCTCAGCATCATCCTTGATCCGGCCAATAACATTTCGGGAGAGAACAAAGCCAACAACAGCGCGACACTGCGTGTTTGGGCCAAGGCCGCTGCCGATCTGGTTGTCCTGCCCGAATACCTGAACTTCACCCCGGCCTATCCGAAACCGGGCGAAAGCGTAACCCTGACCTATCAGATTGCCAACATGGGTGAAAGCTCCGCAACCAACGTAACCGCCGACCTGTATAATGGTGACCCGGCCAATGGCGGGATAAAGCTCGGCAGTGCAACCATTGCCAGCATCGAAGCCGGTGGAACTGGCACTGCAATCATAGCCTTCAACCTTGCCGCTGCCGGTAATTACTCACTCTACCTTGTGATTGACCCGCTGTATACCGTCACAGAAACATCCGTCACCAACAACACGGCCATCAAGGTGTTGACCGTCAATGCCTCAAACGGTACCGGCTTCATTGACCTTGCCATCCCGATGAACGGCCTGAAGATTACCCCCCAGCGCCCCAAAAGCGGCGATACCGTCACCGTAACCATGCAGGCCGCAAACTTCGGCACCGAAGTCGCCACCTCCGATGTGGAACTATTTAACGGCGATCCGGCCAGCGGTGGTGTTTTGATCAACAAAACCAGCGTAACCCTTAATGCCGGTGAGACTCGTAACATCGATGTCTCATGGCAAATACCCAACGGCATCAGCACGCTAAAAGCCTATATCGACCGGGCCAATCTTATTGCAGAACGTGACGAAAACAACAACAGCCAGTCGCTCACCGTTATGACCGATATGGTTGACCTGGAAGTCTCGGCTTCCGATATTGTTATTGAACCGGAACACCCCATGGACGGAGATGCGGCCACAGTAAAGATGACAGTCCAGAACCGTGGCTTAAAGGCCAGCGGCCCGTTCAACGTCAACCTCTACAACGGCGATCCGGCCAATGGCGGAACACTCCTGCAGACATTTGCAGTCAGCAATCTGGCCGGTGACGCAACACAGCAGCTCAGCCATTCCTTTACCGCCAGTCGCGGCACATACCGTTTTTACGTGGTTTGTGACCCGGACAATCAGGTGGTGGAGATGTACGAAGACAACAACACCGCCATCCGCTCCCTGCTGGTAAAAACATCCGCTGAAGCCAAGGGGCCGGACCTGGTTCCGTTGGAGTTTGACCTCTCCGCAACCACCACCGACCCGCAGAGCCTGCGCATAAGCGGTACGGCAACGGTCAAATTCCAGAACAAGGGTGACGACAAGGTTGCCACATCATTTCGCGTCACCGTCTTTGAAGATAAGGACAACGACGGCATCTACACCGAAGGCACCGATCTGTCGCTGGGTTTCTGGGATTACAACACCCCCATGAATCCCAATATGGTTGGCGTTGTGAGTATTCCCCTCAGCGGCACACTCACCTTCCGCGATGCACCGATCTATGCCATGGTGGATAGTGGTCAGAGTGTGTTTGAGCAGAAAGAGACGAACAACAGTATCCGCAAAGGTTCTGATTGTGAGAATCGACCTGCTAAGACTATTGAGCCGGTACTTAGGTGGAAATGGGATACTGCAAATGATCCGACATTTGGGCGGATACTATCCACTCCGGTTGTTATCAGTCTTAATGATGATAATGGCGATGGTAAAATAGACAATCGAGATAATCCAGCGATCCTGGTCAATGCCTGGGCTGCTAATTACCAGACTTTGGAGGGAAAACTCTGGGCTTTTGATGGCAAAACAGGTGTGCCAATTATTAAGAGATATGTAACAGGTCAAGCTCCATATGAAGGGGCGTCACCTATGGTTGGCGACATCGATGGTGACGGAAAACCTGAAATTATTGTCGGCTCAAAAAGATCTGGTGAGGGTATGCTTGTCTTTAACAATGACGGCTCATTGAAATGGGATAACAGTGCCCTGGTGACAGCGTATCGATTGGCAAACCCATTTCATCATCCTGGCATATCTGAGTATTCACTTCCTGCCATAGCTGATCTGGATGGTGACGGCCACACAGAGATTGTATTCGGTCGTGTAATATTTAACTGGGATGGATCAGTTCGTTGTGCACCGGACTATCGGCTGGGAGGTGGGTATGGATGGACCAACGGGTTTGGATATTCTGTTTCTTTGGCAGATTTGGACATGGATGGACAACAGGAAATAATCGCCGGATACACAGCCTACAATAATAATTGCACGATAAAGTGGTCCAACTCTTCACTCCCTGACGGACTTACCGCAATCGGAAATCTTGACGACGACCCGTATCCTGAAATCGTGCTCATGAGTTCAGCTGCACCGCTTGGATCACGAGTGTACCTTTTGGATCACAATGGAAACATCAAGTGGGGCCCAGTAATATTAAGTCAGATAGATGGTACTTTAGGTTCAGCATATAGCAGTCATCCAGTGATTGCTGATTTCGATGGTGATGGTAAACCAGAGATAGGTATTCGTGGAAGGAATCAGCTTCTCATTCTTGATCAGGATGGACGGCTTAAGCTTGCAATTTCATCTCCAACAGGTAATCTTGGGCACGATACATCACCTGCACCAGCAGTTTTTGATCTAGATGGTGACGGTCGTCCTGAAGTTTTACTAAATAGTGGTGGCTATTTCAGGATATTTGATGGAAAGGACGGTGCTCTTCGTATTCAGGAACCAACTGGATTTTACTCTGAATACGTTTCCAATAATGTTGTAATTGCTGATGTGGATGGTGACGGCCATGCCGAGGTTGTTGTAACGGGGAACTATGGCAGTGGGCCTATGTCAGGGCATCTTCGCGTCTACGGCGCAAAAAACAACGATTGGGTTAATACCCGTCGTATCTGGAATCAGGCCAGCTACCACGTCACCAACATCAATGACGATGGTTCAATCCCCAAATATGAAGCTCCAAGCTGGCTTACAAACAACAACTACCGTTGCCAGGTACCAACCTCGACCGGTCCCAACCCCTATCTTGCATCCGACATCTCGGCCTCTTTCGTCCGTGTTGACATGGCCGGTTACCCCAGTTCTGTAACCGTAACCGCACGCATCGGCAACGGTGGAGCCAAGTCCGTTGATGCTGGACTGAAAACCGCCTTCCATGACGGCGACCCGACCAGTGGTGGAGTTCTCATCAGCACAGCAGTGACCTCAAAAGTCCTAAATCCGGGTGATTATGAAGATGTAATCATCACCTGGAACAATCCTGTTGAAGGAAACCACAATATAAGCGTTACCGCAGATAGCGACAACATAGTCAGCGAATGCGACAAGACCAACAATGTGGTTACACTGCCGGTTTTCATAACCAGCGGACGACCAGATTTGAGCATAGTCAGTGAAGATATCATTATCCCTGCTTCCATCCCCGAAGGAAGCTTGGCTGACATAACTATCACAGTCAGAAACATCGGCACGCTGCCAGTAAATAATGCCTTGGTACGCCTCTATGCAGGCAACCCGGCATCCGGCGGAAAACAGATCAGAAGCGATCAGATTATTCCTGCGATTGCAGCCGGTGGAGCCAGCAGCATAAAAATCTCCTGGAATACCCTTGGCGCCCATGGAACTACCTATCTATACGCTGCAGTCGATCCGAATGCCGTAATAGTTGACAGTAACAGAGGCAATAACAGCGCCATTAAAGAAGTACTTGTTACTGAAGCCGTAAAGCCTGACCTGCAGATTGCTCCTGAGGATATTTCCATCACACCTGTGTCACCCAGCGCAGGAGACCTGCTGAACATATCCGTGAATATTCACAACCGTGGTCTGGCCACCGGCAATGTAAAGGTTGCCCTGTATAACGGCAATCCTTCAAGCGGCGGCAAAATAGCTGGAACTGTTACAATACCCCAGATAATCCAGTTCGGCGGATTTGCTACTGCAACCGTTACCATGGATACCGTCGGTCTTTCCGGCACTATCCCTCTTTACGCCAAGGTTGATCCTGACAATACTATTGATGAACTGAGCAAAGCCAACAATCAGGCCAGTAAGAGCGTTACCATCTCTCCAGTCGGCCTGAATCTGGGCATGACATCTGATAAACCGGCCTACAATGCTAAAGAAAACATACTGTTCACCATCTCGGCTTCTGAGTTGAAAGCCCAGGCACGTACATTCATCTATGATCTGCTGATACTGGATAAAAACGGCGTTCAGTCCGCTGTTGCTTTAGGTGATACACCATTATCAATGGGACCAAGTGCAGCCCTGGCATTCACAGCAACCTGGAACACCGGTAGCACTATTGGTGATTCCTATACGGCCATTGTCAGAATCAAGGAAAACGGAAGAATTGTAGCCAAGGCAAATGCTTCGTTCACCATCTTGCCGTCCAAAATTGCCGGTGTTGCTATTGTCTCTGACAAAGCCAACTATGGAGCCAACGAACAGGTTTCCATCACCGCAACGGTTACCGGGACCAGTCCCAACTACATATTCAACAATATCAGCGCCAAAACTACCGTTTTGAGCGGTTCCGGGCAGATACTCTTTACCGATTCACGAAACATTGCCTCTCTTACCAATGGTCAGAGACTGGATATAAAGAACTACTGGAATAGCGCCGACAATCCCAAAGGCAGCTATACCCTGAAACTTGAGCTGTTTGAGGGGGCAACACCTATCAACTCAGCTCAGGCAACTTTTGCAATTGGCGGAAGCGCAGACAGTGGGGGTAGCCTCACCGGCAGCGTAGTAGCACAACCAACGACTATCGAAGCCGGGTTGGTTGAAAACCTGTCCTTTAATATCACCAACCGTGGCAATGAAATCATCTCTGCACTTACCTTGCAGATTCTGATTGTTGATCCGGATAGCGGCACGGCAATTAAAACCGTTTCTGCTGTCTCTGGAGCGCTGTCTCTGGCAATCAACGCCAGCCAGACCGGCAAGATTACAATCTCTACCGATGGACTCCCTCCCAAACCATTGCTGGCGATTCTTCAGTCCAGTCTCCTTGGTATTACCAAGACTCTTGCCAGTACAACATTTATTGTTACCGATACCACACCACCAGTTCTAACTGTATCTACACTGCCCAATGGCACATATACCAATAACGAAACCATGAATATTGCCGGTACAGTCAAAGACAATACCGGCATCAAAGAGCTGCGAATCAATGACGCTGTTGTGCCTGTTAACAGTGACGGTAGTTTCAGCTATGCATTGATACTGAAAGCAGGTGCAAATCCGGTAACCATTACAGCTACAGACCTGGGAAATAACAATAGTAGTGATAGCCGAACCATCAATCTTGATAAGGCCGCTCCGATTTTAACCATTACAACACCGTCAGACAACATCAAGACAGCAATAAATCTTGTGAATATTGCCGGAACAGTGGATGAAACCTCTACAGTGGCGGTAGTGATAAAAAACCAGCCCCAGGCTGTTACCATGAACGCTAATGTATTCATTGCCACGGTCAGCCTGGAACCTGGTTACAACACCAT
The DNA here is from genome assembly GCA_964509295.1 of uncultured Geobacteraceae bacterium. GTDB lineage: Bacteria > Desulfobacterota > Desulfuromonadia > Geobacterales > Pseudopelobacteraceae > JBGSQR01. The sequence goes on from CAZDWS010000014.1 coordinate 52,638, forward strand.
AGAAGTTACTGCAACCGATCTTGCCGGCAACACCAGTAGCCAGAAACGCACCGTCATCTACGACGATCAGAAGCCTTCCCTGGCAATCACTGAACCGGCCCAGGATATCCGCATAAATAAAGCCAGCTTGATCGTCATGGGTACAGTGTTTGATGCCTTGACTGCTGTAACCATAACACTTGCAATGGAGAATGAAACCTTTACGGCAGATGTTATAAACGGTGCATTCCAAAAAGAAGTAGTTTTCACCGCAGAGAAGAGTTATGCCGTTGTCGTCACAGCCACAAATGAGGCAGGCAGCACAACCAGCGTACAACGCAATATCATTTACGACATTACACCGCCGATACTTACTATTGATCCGGTTACATCTCCAACCAGCCAGGCAAACCAGACCGTATCGGGTACAAGAGAATCCGAGGCACCGGTAACATTGACCTGCTCAACAGCAACAGTCGGAGAAGTTACCTATCCGACCACAACAACCTGGCAAACCAGCATTACAGGTCTTAAGGATGGAGATAATCTTGTAACCGTAACCTCCAGCGATACTGCGGGCAATGTGACTACAGCATCGGCAACAATTAAGCTGGTTGTTGTGCAGCCCGAAACAACATTTGCGTATGCCATATTCGCTGACAAGAGTATTACCATGTCTGGTGGTGTGTATACGGACAGCTATAATGGTAGTCCATGTGGTCGCGTAAGAGGTCAATACAAGAAAGGTAGTGTGGGGACAAACTCACTGCAGTCATGCAGCATAAGCCTGAGTGGCGGCGTACAGGTCTACGGAAAGGCTTTGGTCGGGCATGGTGGCAATCCGTCAACAGGTGTTTGCATCAGCGGTGGCTCTTCGGTTTATAACAACTCTATCGGCACACTGGCAGAAGCAAAGAACATGACTCCCAAGAGTGATCCCTATGGCGGAACGGTCATGGGTGCGCTTAATCTGGCCAGCGATACAAAGAAGACGCTCTCGGATGGTAATTACCGATTCAGTTCCATCAACCTGAGCGGAGCAGCAAAGCTGACGCTTACCGGACAAGTTACACTTCATGTGGATGGTAATCTGACTGTTACCGGTGGGGCAAGCTTTGTAATTGCATCCGGGGCAACAGTTACTATCTATCAGAACGGTCAGAAGATTAATATCAGTGGTGGAGCCATGGTCAATAATAATCAGGATCCGAAGAAGCTGGTCATTTATGGGACGGCAGGCATGAAGAGTATTGATCTTTCCGGAGGTACCAACCTGCACGCTTTGATTTATGCTCCTACAGCTGATATTTCCATCTCCGGCGGGCAAAATACTTATGGTTCGGTAGTTGGAAAAACCGTTGTGTTATCGGGTGGGGCTTCGGTGCATTTTGATGAGAGATTGTTGAATTGAATTAGTTGTAAGATCATACCAATTATCTTAAGAAGGGGCCACCAAGGCCCCTTCTTGTTTAAGAGGTTCAGAAAACGATAAATATTGCGGCAAACAGCGCATAGAAAGAGCCAGCATAGACCAGGCGTAACGGCGAAAGTTGCTTCTGTCGTAGGGTGTAAAGTAAATAGACAACCGAAATCATGGTTACAACTCCGGCCCATAGCAGGTACTTGTCAAACAGCCATGGCGTGAAAAACAGGCCGAAGGCGCTCGGTACGGTGGCCTGGATCATCATGGCGCCGCTGACGTTGCCCAGTGCCAGGTTCTCTTTGCCTTGTCTGACCCAGATGACTGCATTCAGTATCTCCGGCAGTTCGGTTGCAAGAGGGCTGAGCAGCAGGGAAACCAGCAGTGGTGATACATTCCAGTGTGTGCTGACGGCCTCCAGATTTTTAACAAAGATGTGAGAACTGGCAAAAATAATTAACAGAGAAACAATGGTCTGTAATAGAACCCAGAAAGTAGAAGGGTCTGTTTTGCCGGGTTGAAAAGTCAGAGCTTCCAGTTCGAAATGGTCATCATCACGTTCGTTATTCATCTCTTTATAGACATAAAAACCGTATGCGGCCAGGAATAAAAATCCGGCCAGCGGTTTGATGCTGAAAATCAGAAGTCCCAGGATTACCTTGAAAACAAATATGGAAATGAACCAGATCTGATCACGGCTGAGCTTGTTATGGTCGATGTCAAAGTTAGTTCCCAGTGATCTTTTCTTGCGAAAAAAGATAATGCAGAGACCAACAGCGGCGTAGGCAATCGTACCTAGAACAAGTGGACCTCCCAGTGCCGCACCTACACCGATTTCTTTTTGCTGAGGGGTCGCATTGAATGTAACTGCCACGAAGGTAACAACACTTTCGGGTAGGGCGGTTCCAAAGGCTGCCAGAACAGTTCCGACAGCATGCTGCGCAATGTTGAATTTTTTTCCAACCCATTCAATAGCGTTAACAAACAGTTCACAACTGAAATAGATGACAAGTATTGCCACCAATAAAGTTAAATAGACACCCAGCATGATTTATCGCTCCCTTATGTTTGAGGCAGTTAATGCTGCAAAAAAAAAGACCTCCGGTGCTTGTTAGGCACCAAAGGTCTCATTACGCTATATAGGCGGGTATTGCCAGGCTTTAGGCCAGTCTGTTGACAATACCTATTCTAATTACTCCCCTTTAGTTGACTTACTATAGTGTTTTATGTCTGTGGTGTCAATCCGGTACATTCAGTAACATAAGATAATATGACAATCACATTTTTTAAATGTATGGACAAATCAGCAGTGTTTTCGATATATTCAGCCATTCCAATTTGTTTGTACTAGACTTCCCTGGATGTAATCATGCCGATTGTCATTCTCTCCAACAATAATTCACTTAATATTCCTGACGAGCTAGTCAAAAAAGCAGGATTGATTCCGGGTGAACCTGTCTCACTGGAAGTGAGTGACGGTGCCATTATTGTTCGTCCTGTTGAAAAAAAGTATATTGTTAAAGAGTTGGAAACAGATCAGGTTCTAGATAAGGGTTCGTTGCGTGAAACAATCTCACGCAAAAACCTGCAGACCCAGATGCAGTTTATCAAGGGTATTGGTCCAAAGCTATCAGAATTATTGATTAAGCGTGGAGTGAGTACGGTTGAGGATGCTATTTATCTGCTGCCTCATCGTTATGAAGACCGCCGGGAGTTGCGACGTATTTCTGGATTGCGACCCGGATTTACCGAGGTGTTCAGCGGTAAAGTTGTTTCTGCGGATAGTGTGGTTACCAAGGGTGGGCGGCGCTTTTTTGAAGTTATACTGGCAGACGATACCGGCAGTGTCACTTTGAAGTGGTTTAATAATAATCCGACTTTTATGAAAAGGGTCTGGAAAGTGGGCAGGACAGGAATTCTGACCGGTGAGGTTTCGCAGTACAATTACCAGCGAGAGGTGCATCACCCGGATGTGGAGTGGTTGGCTGAAGGTGAGAGTGTCCAGGCATTCATGGCAGCCGACCCGGTTAATTTTGGCAGGATTGTTCCGGTCTACCCGCTGACAGAGGGTTTGAGTCAAAAGATAATGCGTAAAGTAATGAAGGAGGTAGTTGACGGCTTTCTCCCGTACATCCAGGAGATAACTCCCTTAGCTTTATTGCAGGCTCATAAATTTACAGGCTTGAAAGAGTCGCTAAAAAGCGTACATCTGCCGCCTGCCACATTGAAACTTGATGACCTCAATGATGGTAATACCCTGTTTCATCGTTCAATCGCCTTTGATGAGTTTTTTTTCTGGGAACTGGGCCTGGCATTGAAAAGGCAAGGCATAACGCTGGAGGACGGCATCGCTTTTCAGGTAAATCATCTGTATACCAAACAGCTGGCCAGGATGCTCCCGTTCGAACTGACTTCAGCCCAGCGGCGCGTATTGACTGAAATTAAAAATGATATGTTGGCACCACACCCAATGCATCGATTGGTTCAGGGGGATGTGGGTAGCGGAAAAACTCTGGTGGCATTGATGGCTGCTCTGGTGGCAGTGGAGAATGGTTATCAGGTCGCCATAATGGCCCCGACTGAACTGCTTGCGGAGCAGCATTGGCTGACAATTCATCGCTGGTGTGCTGAATTGGGTGTTAAGACTGTCTTGATTACCGCCGCAATCAAAAGCAAGGAGAAAAGCATTGTCCTCTCTGAAGTTGCAGACGGGACTGCCCAGATTGTTATTGGTACTCATGCAGTAATCCAGGAAAAAGTCGAGTTTGCCAGGTTAGGGTTGGGTATTATTGATGAACAGCATCGGTTCGGGGTTTTGCAGCGTGGCATTCTGAAGAAAAAAGGGTTAAATCCAGACATCCTGGTGATGACAGCAACTCCGATTCCTCGTACTTTGGCGATGACATTGTTTGGAGATTTGTCTCTTTCGGTGATAGATGAATTGCCACCAGGTCGAACGCCGGTCGAAACTAAAATCTATTTTGAATCGCGGCGCACCCAGGTTTATCAGGCTATCAGGGATGAGATAAAACAGGGCCGGCAGGCTTATGTTATCTATCCGCTGGTAGAAGAGACTGAAAAGACGGATATGAAGGCTGCGACACAAATGGCAGAGCACCTTGATGGCGATATTTTCCCAGACCTTCGCATCGGTCTGCTGCATGGCAGGATGAAGCCGGAGGAAAAAGAAAAAATCATGGCTTCTTTTAAAGCAAGAGAGCTGGATATTCTTGTTTCCACAACTGTAATTGAAGTTGGAATTGATGTTCCAAATGCCACTATTATGGTGATAGAACACGCCGAACGATTTGGTCTTTCCCAGCTTCATCAGTTGCGTGGCAGGGTGGGTCGGGGCGCAGCCAAGTCACGCTGTATTCTATTGACACCGGGCAAGTTAAGCGAAGATGGAGAAAAACGGCTCAGAGTCATGGAGTCCACAACCGACGGGTTCAGGATTGCCGAGGCGGATCTGGAAATTCGAGGTCCGGGTGATTTTCTTGGAACGCGTCAATCCGGGTTGCCAGATTTTAGGGTTGCCAATATACTTCGCGATGGTACTATCCTCGAACAGGCTCGTCAGGCAGCTTTTGATCTGCTTGAAAAGGACCCGGATCTTTCTTGTGCCGGAAATAACGGTTTACGAAATGAACTTCTACGCAGATGGGGACAACGGCTTGAATTAGGTTCTATTGGCTGATTACAAAAATTCTTTTAAAAGTGGTTTTCGATCTTATGCAAATTTTAAAAAACTCGGAAATTCCGAAAAATTTATTTAAATCTTCAGTTGTTACAATCGGAAATTTTGACGGTGTTCATCGAGGACATGCCGAGTTATTCCGCTGTCTCAGGCAGCAAAGTGAAAAACTCGGTCTTCCTTCCGTAGTGATTACCTTCGAGCCGCACCCGCTGAAGTTGATTGCTCCTGAATTTGCTCCAAAGCTGATTACAACCTATGGGCAGAAGGCCGAACTGATTGCCGAGTCCGGTGTTGACTTTCTGGTAGTAGTCGAATTTACCCGTGAGTTTTCCTCGCTGGAAGCCGATGATTTTGTGAAGAACTTTCTCTGTGATACGCTGGGAATGAAACATATTATCATAGGTCATGATTATGCTTTTGGACGGGGGCGTAAAGGAAATTACAGTACTCTGAAGCAGATGGGTTCGCAATTGGGTTTCACAGTTGAAAGTCTGGAGGCTGTTGGAGACCCGACGAATATCTTTAGCAGCAGTCTTGTCAGAAATATGATTACAAGTGGTGATGTAGCCGGGGCCAGTTCTATTCTGGGGCGTTATCATGCAGTTTCCGGTCGCGTTGTTCATGGAAGAGAGATAGGGACCATGCTGGGGTATCCAACGGCCAACATTACTGTCTGCAATGAATTAATTCCAGCCGACGGAGTTTATGCCGTTTTGGCTGCAGTGGATGGCAAAATGGTGTATGGGGCGTGCAATATTGGCACCTGCCCGACTTTTGATTCTACGGAGCGTTCAATTGAGGTATTCCTGCTTGATTTTAATGGAGAACTTTATGGTAAGGAACTGGCTTTCTGTTTTGTGCAACGCCTGAGGGGTGAAAAGAAATTTCCTAATGCCGACTTATTGATTAAGGCCATTGGAGAAGATGTGGCATCAACTAGAAAGATACTGTCAAGAGTTGAGATGAACAAGGTCAAAACAATTTTTGCAAAATGTCCGCCAGAGGTCTGTTTGTGAAAGTCGGATTTGATATTAAGTTTTGGATTGGTATTGCGGTAAGTATTTTTTTCTTGGTGCTGTTATCCAGAAAAATTGATTTTAACCAGCTTGTTATGGCTTTCAAGACAGTTGATTACCGCTTTGTAGTGTTTGCAATTATTCTGACCTTTATCAGTTACTTTCTGCGGGCAGTACGCTGGCACTATCTGTTGATTGGTTTGAAACGTATTCCATTATCCTCTCTATTTCCAGCAACAATTATCGGATATATGGCAAATAATCTTTTACCTGCACGCCTGGGTGAGTTTGTGCGGGCCTATCTGCTGGCACAGCGTGAAGAGCTTGAAACTCCAGCTGTTTTTGCCTCACTGGTAATTGACCGGCTATTTGACGGCTTTACGGTTTTGCTGATGCTTGTAATTACCCTGTTTACTTTAAAGTTACCGGAGGGACTGGGAGATGCCGGTGCAGCTCTCAGAGCTGGCGGAGTAGTGACTTTTCTGGTCTATTGCGTGGTGGTAGTTTTCCTGATTTTATTGAAACGCCAGACAATTAAAACGTTATCTTTTTTGAAGATTATGCTGAAGCCATTTCCGCGCAGTTTTTCAGACCGGCTGATTCCTTTGCTGGGTTCTTTTATTGCCGGAATAAATCTATCTTTTAAGGGACGCCATTTTGGGGCTGTTATTATTTCATCAATCATGATCTGGACTTTTGCGCTGTTACCCGTAGATATGATTCTCCGGGGGTTCGGGATTGACCTGCCGATTACAGCATCCATGTTTATTCTTGTGTTGCTTGTTTTTGCCGTTATGGTACCAGCCTCTCCAGGTTTCATTGGTACATATCATTATGCCTGTTTCAAGGGTCTGTCAGTTTTTGAGATTGATGCCTCAACTTCAGTAAGCCTGGCACTGGTTATTCATGGTATTGGCTTCTTCCCGGTTGTTTTTGCAGGGTTTTATTATCTCTGGCGCGACAGGGTGTCACTCTCTGTCTTTCAAAAGGCTGGTGAGAATATATGAAAAATCCGCTTTTAAAGTTTACCGGCTTTAAGTTCAAGTCATATCTGGATTTTTTTGCAATACTTGCATTTTCAATCCCGTTTGCTATGTACATGGCTACTCTTGCCCCTTCGGTTACTTTTTTTGACAGCGGTGAGTTTATCACCGCTACCGCCTCGCTGGGGTCTGCACATTCTCCCGGATATCCTTTGTTTTTGATGTTTGCCAAACCGTTTACATGGCTGCCGTTTGGAAACATTGCGTTTCGCGTGAATATGGCCACTGCCTTTTCGTCTTCACTTGCCTGCCTCGGTGTCTATTTTCTGACGGTTAGACTATTAAAGTATGAAAGAGTTGTTAAGGACGAGGCTTTTTCGCTGTTTGCAATGAAATCTGCTGCTCTGGCCGCCGCCTGTTGTTTTGCATTTACTCCCCGTGTATGGCTGCAGTCAAATCATGATAAACCATATCCGTTGTTAGCTTTTATTTCGGCTGTAATTTTGTACATGCTGTTTCTCTGGCGGGATCATTACAAAAACGGAGAAGAACGTCCTGCCTACATTTATGCCTGTTCATTTCTTGCAAGTATGGCCATGGCTGTTCACCAAACTATAGTTTTGCTGGTGCCGGCATGGTTTGTCTTTATGCTGATAACTGATTGGCGAGTTGTCAAGCGTGTCAGAGAATTGATTCTGGCTACTTTTTTTGCTTTGTTAGGATTCTCTGTACACCTGTATCTTCCTTTCAGGGCAACACAGAAACCTTTGCTTAACTGGGGTGATCCCAGTAATTACTTTAATTTTCTCTGGCACTTTTTACGACGCGGATATGGTGATGAGCCACATCCAAGGGACTTATCGCTGCTGTGGGCACAGATTAAGGCTTTTAGTGTCCCACACGAGTTTACCTGGATTGGTGCTGCTTTACTTTTGTTTGCGCTGGTTTGTCTATGGAAACGACAACGTGATGTTGTTGCCGCATATCTGTCCGGAATTTTTGTCTTTTTATTGGTAATTGCCGGATATTTTAATACACCAGTTGATATGATTTTTCTGACGGAGGAATTTTTTACGCCTCTATATCTGATTTCTGCAGTTTTAATAGGAGCTGGTCTTTATTTTTTACTGGAGTTTGCTGTCAGCAAGTCACACTTGCCAGATAATTTTGATACTAAAATATATGTTGCTGTTTTTGTTATGTTCTTTTCATTGCCGATCTGTTTGGGGGCAGCCAATTATTATGAGAATGACCAGCATGATAACTATATTTCCTTTGATTACGCTACTAACTCCCTGCGCAGTCTGCCACAGGACGCCGTTATGTTTACCTGGGGTGATAGCGGTGCTTTTCCACTCTGGTATTTACAGGGTGTTGAAAGGATGCGAGAAGATGTGGATCTGCCTCACACACCGCATCTTGCGTTTGAATGGTATCTTGATTCCATGCCGAGGCTTTTTAGCGTGAGCCGATTGAGGGCACAGGGTGTTCAGGCTTCCGGCACTGAGGTTGCCTTGCGTGTTTCTATCAATGAACTTTTGGGATTAAGGCCAGTTTACATCGATTTTTCAACACGATATTCAGTCAGTTTCAATAGCTTTCTGCCCGTTCAAAATGGCATAGTTTATCGTATCAGGCGGAACTCTGAACCGGCGGGAATCTCCGATATATCAATATGGGAGAACTATAATACCAGAGGAGTTTTTGAAAAAATTTCTTTTCTCGATCTGGATACAGACAAAGCAATCATGATCTACGCACATAGTTATCTGGAAGCGGGTGAGTTGTTAATGAGTGCAGGCTATTCATATGAGGCTCTCAAGATGTTTGATAAAGCTGAGAATGTTTCTGTCAGTATGAAGAGTTCAGTGCAGCAGATACTCATGCAGTATGGCAAGGAAAGGTAAGATTATATGCAGGTAATAAATGGAAAATCCAAAATTTTGGGAATAATCGGTCATCCTGTGGGGCATTCTCTTTCACCAGTAATGCAGAATGCAGCATTGGGTGCCTGTCAGTTGAATTATGTCTATGTTCCTTTTGATGTTCATCCTGATAATCTTGCAGCTGCCGTTATGGGTTTACGGTCTTTAGGTGTCGCCGGTTTTAATGTTACAATTCCTCATAAAAGTTCAATTATTCCATTTTTGGATGGTCTGAATATAAGTGCCCAGTCTGCCTGCGCTGTAAATACAGTAAAAAATGAAGACGGTAGACTGATTGGCTATAATACGGATGGCGATGGATTGGTCAGGTCATTGGCTGAAGATCTGGACTTTTTGCCTGGTGATGGTGATATCGTAGTTATCGGGGCAGGAGGTGCAGCACGAGGAGCGGTTGCATCACTATGTCGTGCAGGTGCTGGTCGGGTTATTATTTTCAACAGGACTCCCGCAAAAGCTTTTGAACTGGTTGAAACTCTTAGTTTAGGGCACACTAATACAAAAATATTGATAGCTGCTGATGAAGTAGAATTGAAAATTTATATGAAAAAGGCTCTACTGTTAATTAATACAACTTCAGTAGGAATGAACCAGGAAATGCTGCCATTTGTAGAACTTGCTGACCTGCCGAACAATGCTAAAATCTACGATATGGTTTATGCGCCTTCTGTTACTCCGTTATTGCATCAAGCTGGTGAAATTGGATTGAGGGCCGCAAACGGACTTGGCATGTTGGCTGGGCAAGGGGAGTTGGCTTTTCAGATTTGGACAGGAATTTTACCACCATCCGGGCTAATGAAGAGTTGTCTTGTAAATATTTGTGCATCTTAACAACAACTTGACATACGGCGCTAATCCGCATAGTATCCGTTTCAACAGGCTTTTGAGGGGGAAACATGCAGTCAAGTAGACTGGGAGATATCCTGGTTAAAAATAACTTGGTAACTAAGGAACAACTTGCCAAGGCGATCGAGGAACAGAAACTTTCCGGTGGACAACTCCGTTTGGGTTCAATCCTGGTTAAGCATAATGTTTTAAAAGAACACGACCTCACCTCTTTTCTCTCCAAGCAGTATGGCGTACCAATTGTAAACCTTTCCGAATTTGATATTGATCCCGCTGTAGCTAAAATCATTCAGGCCGAGGTAGTCCAGAAATATCAGTTGCTGCCGATCAAGCGAGCCGGTGCAACCTTAATCGTTGCTGTAAGTGATCCTTCCAATCTATTTGCAATCGAAGATATCAAGTTTATGACCGGCTACAACGTGGAAATGGTTGTTGCGTCAGAAAGCGATATCAAAGTTGCTATTGACAAAAACTATGATCAGTCTTCTTCTTTAGCAGATGTAATGGGTGATATCGACCTGGAAGATCTGGAAGTTGTTGATGAACACGATAATGTAGATATTGGGTCATTAGAGAAGGCAACTGAGGATGCACCTGTTGTCAGGATGGTTAACGCAATCCTTCAGGATGCGATAAGAAAAAAAGCCAGCGATATCCATATCGAGCCGTATGAAAAAATGTTCAGGGTTCGCTATCGCATAGACGGCGTTTTGTATGAAACCATGAAGCCGCCGCTAAAATTGAAAAATGCGATTACTTCGCGCATTAAAATCATGGCGGAACTGGATATTGCTGAACGTCGGCTTCCGCAGGATGGACGCATCAAGATCAAACTTGGTGGCGGGCGTGACATGGATTTCCGTGTATCTGTCCTGCCTACGCTTTTTGGTGAAAAAGTCTGTATGCGACTTCTTGATAAAAGCAGCTTGCAGACCGATTTGACCAAACTGGGTTATGAGCCTGAAGCACTGTCTCATTTTATGCGTGAGATTCATAAGCCCTTTGGAATGGTACTGGTTACCGGTCCCACAGGCAGCGGCAAGACGGTTTCGCTTTATTCAGCCCTTTCTGAGTTGAACAAGGTTTCTGAAAATATATCTACAGCAGAAGATCCGGTTGAATTTAACTTTGCCGGTATAAATCAGGTTCAGATGCATGAAGATATCGGACTGAATTTTGCGGCTGCTCTGCGCTCTTTTTTACGTCAAGATCCTGATATTATTATGATCGGTGAGATTAGAGATTTCGAGACAGCTGAAATTGCTGTAAAAGCTGCCTTGACAGGACATCTTGTGCTTTCCACGCTGCACACAAATGATGCTCCGGCAACAATTAACAGATTATTGAATATGGGAATTGAGCCATTTCTTGTCGCATCGGCTGTAAACCTGATTACTGCACAACGTCTGGCTCGTAGAGTTTGTGTTGAATGTAAGGAACCGGAAGATATTCCAGTGCAGGCACTTATTGATGCAGGTGTTTCTCCAGCAGAAGCACCATCTGTAGTTTGTTATCGTGGCAAAGGCTGCTCTGCCTGCAATAGCACCGGCTACAAGGGCAGGGTCGGGTTTTACCAGGTTATGCCCATGCTGGAGGAAATCAGGGAGTTGATCCTGAATGGCGCCAATACAGCAGAGATAAAAAGAGAATCAATCAGGCTTGGCATAAAGTCCATGAGACAGTCAGGTCTGACAAAGCTAAAGGAAGGTGTTACATCGTTTGAAGAAGTTTTACGCGTCACAATTGCCGATGACTAGGAAGGTACGCTGCCAATGCTAAATCTTCATCAATTACTTAAAATACTGGTTGAAGCCGGTGGATCAGACCTTCATATCACAACAAACTCACCGCCCCAGATCAGGGTGGATGGCAAGTTGGCACCTCTAGACTTCCCTCCCATGAATCAGGTTGATACTAAACAACTCTGTTACAGCGTTCTAACAGACACACAAAAACACAAGTTCGAAGAGGAAAATGAACTTGATCTCTCTTTTGGCGTCAAGGGTCTTTCACGTTTCAGGGGTAATATTTTTATCCAGCGTGGCGCCGTTGCTGCCGTATTTCGTGTTATTCCTTATAAAATACTTTCATTTGAAGAGTTAAATCTTCCACCTATTGTGGCGGAGCTTGCTGCCAAATCCCGTGGACTGATTCTGGTTACAGGACCTACCGGCAGCGGTAAATCGACAACATTGGCCTCAATAATTGATTACATTAATTTAAACAGACGCGAGCATATTGTTACAATTGAAGACCCGATTGAATACCTGCATCCACACAAAGGGTGCCTGGTGAATCAACGCGAGGTTGGAGCTGATACAAAGGGCTTTAAGCATGCCTTGAAATATGTACTGCGGCAGGATCCGGACGTGGTTCTTGTTGGAGAACTTCGTGACCTTGAGACAATAGAAGCTGCTTTAACACTTTCCGAGACCGGTCACCTCTGTCTGGCTACTTTGCATACCAACTCTTGCGTACAGACAATTAACCGAGTTGTGGACGTGTTCCCGCCTCATCAACAGACTCAGATTCGGGCGCAGTTGTCATTTGTACTGGAAGGTGTAATGTCTCAGATGCTTCTGCCTCGAATGAATGCCAGAGGGCGTGCTTTGGCATTGGAAATAATGGTACCAAATCCTGCCATCAGAAATCTGATCAGGGAGGACAAAGTCCACCAGATATATTCTCAGATGCAGATCGGTCAGGACAAGTTTGGTATGCAGACAATGAATCAATCACTATTTTCTCTTTTTCAGAGACGACAGATTTCTTTGGAAGAGGCGCTGGGCAGATCTCAAGATCCTGATGAGCTTAAGCAGATGATCAGTAACCCTACTGCTGGAATGAATATGCAACGCCGTCCTCCAGCTAGATGATTTTGATACAAGGAGAATAAAATGCCTAAATTTAAATGGGATGCCAGAACAAAAGCTGGCGGCGCACAGAGCGGCGTCATGGAAGCTGCTAGTATGGCCATAGTTGAAGCCCAGTTAAAGAAATTTGGTTTTTCGAATATTTCAATTGCTGAGGAAGTTAAGGGCTTTAAGCTGAAACTGCCTTCTTTCGGCGGCAGTGGAAAGGTTGAAACCAAGGACCTTGTTGTCTTTACACGCCAGTTTGCAACCATGATTGATTCCGGTCTGCCGCTTGTTCAATGTCTTGAAATTCTTTCCAGTCAACAGGAAAATAAAACATTCAAGGACGTTCTGCTTAAAGTAAAAGAAAGTGTAGAGAGTGGTTCTACTTTTGCCGATGCACTTGCAAAGCACCCCAAGGTCTTTGATCAGTTGTTTGTTAACCTTGTTGCTGCAGGCGAAGTTGGCGGTATCCTTGATACAATACTTCAGCGACTGGCTGCTTATATTGAAAAAGCACAGAAGTTGAAAAAACAGATTAAGGGGGCTATGGTCTATCCGATAACAATCATGTCAATAGCGTTCATTGTTGTGGGTGTTATCTTGATTTTCGTTATCCCAACCTTTGCCAAGATGTTTGCCGATTTTGGTGGGGACCTGCCCGCACCGACCAAGTTTGTTATAGGTATAAGTAATTTTCTGGTTAAATATATTTTTGTAATTATTGCTGCTTTTTATGGAATTAGTTATGCATTCAAAAGGTATTACAATACGGCTGCAGGCAGAAAAAATGTTGACAGGATGGCACTCAAGGCGCCAATTGCCGGTCCGTTGATTCGAAAGGTAGCGGTCGCTAAATTTACCCGAACACTTGGAACAATGGTCAGTTCCGGTGTTCCTATCATGGATGGACTGGACATTGTTGCCAAGACAGCCGGTAATAAAATTGTTGAAGAAGCTATTTATGGAGTGCGTACTGCTATATCGGAAGGTAAAACAATGGCTGAGCCCCTTGCCTCCTGCGGTGTATTTCCTCCCATGGTTGTACAGATGATTGCAGTTGGTGAAGCAACCGGTGCTATGGATACAATGCTTAATAAAATTGCTGACTTTTATGATGATGAAGTAGACGATGCCGTCTCAGCCATGACCGCTATGATGGAACCGATGCTGATGGTTTTTTTGGGGACAACAGTTGGTGGTCTTGTTGTGGCCATGTATCTGCCGATCTTTAAACTGGCAGGAGCGGTCGGCGGTTAATCTATGTATCAAGAGCGAAGGTTACGGCTGTTCATTTTTGCCAGAATATTTGTAACCTTTCTGTTTTTTGTCTCAACAATTTTTCTGGATTTTAAGGAATTTGAAGCCATCAGTGCACTTTCTGCAACAGGAATAGTGCGTTTGATGGCTTTTTCTTTTGTTTTTTCCATTGTGTCTTTTGTCTTTTCAAGAGTTCAGCGATACCAATTTTTCATCGCTTATCTGCAGACAATCTGGGACCTGCTGTTTGTTACACTTCTGCTTCTCTTTACTGGTGGGGTGACAAGCCCTTACTCATTTCTTTATTTACTGTCAATAATGAACGCAGGAGTACTGCTTGGCCGTAGAGAAGCCTTATACACTGCATCCTTATGTGGTATTTTATATGGCGCAATTCTTGATCTACAGTTTTTTGGCCTGCTTGGTTTTATTGGCCTTGGAAGAGAATCGGCACTGCAGGTCGGTGCCACCCATATAATCTATAATATTTTCCTGAACCTGATGGGTTTTTATCTGACTGCCATTATCACGGGTCATCTGTATCGTATAGCTCAGGAAAATGAAGATGCACTGATAAAGAAGATAGTTAATTACGAAGAGTTGGACCGACTTAATAAAACAATAGTTTTGAATCTTGAAAGCGGATTGATAACACTCACGCCAAGAGGACATATTCGTGTTTTTAATCGGCATGCTGAAATATTAACCGGCAGATCACAAAACGATGTCTATGATCTGCATATAAGTTCTCTTTTTCCAAAGATCACATCTGATATTGAGTTTTCCAAGGTTCCTACCCAATATGAATTTGAATATGTTAGAAACGGTTCGGATACATTGATGCTTGGATTTGGTGCATCACCTTTTTTTGATGCTTATGGAGAAATTGCCGGGATTATACTAAACTTCAAAGATCTGACTTCATTGATTAAAATGAAAGAAACCCTAAAGCAGAAAGATCGTTTGGCGGCTATTGGTGAGCTTTCAGCCAGAATGGCTCATGAAATCAGGAATCCACTGACAGCAATGAGTGGAGCTGTACAGCTTCTGAATGAGCATGGTTGTATTGCCGGTTCAGACAAGCGGTTGTTGACTATTATTCTTCGCGAATCTGACAGGTTGAATAATCTTGTAACCGAGTTTCTGGCGTATGCACGCCCATCTGTACCTAGTAAAACAGTTGTAAGTGTTTATAAATTAATAGAGGATATGCGAATTTTAGTTGCTTCTGATCGAAAGTTTGATGAAATTGAAATTGAAAATACTGTGCCTGCAGAAATTTTGATCAGTGCTGATGAAAACCAGTTAAAACAGGTTTTTATCAACCTTCTATATAATTCTGCCGATGCCTCGTCAAGCGGTGGTAAAATAACAATTAACGCAACAATTCAAGACAGATTAAATAGTGTTGAGCCAAATAGCAGAGATGCTGTTATTACTGTTACCGATAATGGTTGCGGTCTTTCTGAAGACGCATCAAAACATATGTTTGAACCTTTCTGGACTACAAAGCCTGAAGGTACGGGGCTAGGGCTTGCTATTATCTATAGAATAATTGAAGGACACTCGGGGCGGATAGTCCTTGAATCTCCGCCGCAAGGCGGTTGCCGCATTACTATTACCCTTCCGACTTAGATTATGCGAATTCCCTTATCTTACAGTTTTAGAAACCTTTCTACCAGGCGCCTTACAACTTTTTTGACCACTTCCGGCATGGCCATGGTTGTTTTTGTTTTTGCTTCAATTCTGATGCTTTCCTCTGGTCTGGAAAAAACACTAGTAGATACTGGATCAGATGAAAATGTTATTGTAACGAGAAAAGCTGCTAATTCAGAGGTTCAGAGCGGTATTGAAAGGCAGCAGGCCGCTATCGTTGAAAGTATTCCTGATATTGCAACCGGATCTAAAGGTGAACTGCTTGTTGCAAAAGAGCTTGTTGTACTAATAAGCCTGATCAAACGAGGTAGTGATAAACCTGCAAATGTTGTAATCAGGGGGGTAAGCGATGCCTCTTTACAGCTACGTCCACAGGTTCGACTGATTGAAGGTCGCAGGCCGAAAACCGGCTCTGCCGAAGTAATGGCAGGTAGCAGTATTTCAAAACGTTTTAAGGGCGGTGGGATAGGGGAAACAGTCAGGTTTGGTATGGTTGACTGGACTGTTGTAGGAGTTTTTGATGCTGGTGCTACAGGCTTTAATTCTGAAATTTGGGGTGATGTAAATCAGCTGATGCAGGCATTTCGGAGGCAGGTATACTCCTCGATTACTTTCAGATTGAGCAATTCAACAGAGTTCCAGAGAGTGAAAGAAACGTTGGACGAAGATCCGCGTTTGACACTGGATGTAAGAAGAGAAACCAGGTATTATCGTGACCAGTCTGAAGTAATGGCCAAGTTTTTGCGTATACTTGGTATGTCTCTTACGGTTATTTTTTCCTTAGGAGCAATAATTGGTGCCATGATAACCATGTATGCCGCCGTTGCCAATAGGGTGGCTGAAATAGGGACTTTGAGGGCGCTCGGTTTTCAAAGGAACAGTATCCTGGCCGCTTTTCTGTTAGAGTCTCTTTTGCTAGGCTTGATAGGTGGAGTAACCGGTCTGTTTTTTGCGTCGTTTATGCAGTTGCTTACTATTTCAACCATGAACTGGCAGACCTTTTCAGAGTTGGCATTTTCTTTTACAATGACCTTTGAAGTAGTTTACAAATCGATCTTATTCGCAGTTTTGATGGGGTTTATTGGTGGTGTCATTCCGGCAATCCGTGCCAGCAGGCTCAAAATTGTAGATGCTTTGAGAGAATAAGTAAAAAGTAACCAGATTAAAATTTCATTTGTTTGGAGACCGTATGTTTTTTGGTTTACAGAAAAAGCATTTTGCAATACTTGGATTTGCTTTTTTATCGATTATGCTTTATCTGCTTGATTTTTATTATCTTGGTAACAGTCGTGATGTTATATCCGGTTTTTTGGGTAATCTTGCGTTTCTCCCGGTATATATTATTTTTGTTATGATGATAGTCGAACAGAATATGCGTGAACGGGAGCGTCAGGCTATCAAAAATAAATTGAATATGGTGATTGGAGTTTTTTTTAGTGAAATTGGTAATAAGCTGCTTAAAGAACTCTCCTCCTATGTGGTTATGTGCGATTCCCTAAAGGCCCAACTGCAGGTAACAGATCGTTGGAAGGACAAGGATTTCGAAACGGCTTTTCAGTTTCTTAAGAATAATGAACCAAACATTGATTGCGAAGGGTGCAATAAAGAACATTTAAAAAAACTGCTGGTTTCCAAGAGGACTTTTCTGGTTGGACTGCTTGAGAATCAGAATCTCCTGGAGCATGATCAGGTTACAGAAATGTTGTGGGCTATTTTCCACCTTCTTGAGGAACTTGAGGCAAGAGAGTCCTTTGAAAATATGCCGAAAAGTGACATTGTCCATATCAATAATGATATCAAACGTGCTTTCGGGTATCTGTCCAGAGAATGGGTTTATTATATGAAACACCTGAAACAGGATTACCCTTACCTGTTTTCATTGGCAGTTAGAATGAACCCTATGCATGATAATCCGGACCCTCATATTTACTGATTTGATAGCACAGAGCTAATTAATGCTATGCCCTGTTGAATAATCAGCAGGGTGTTTTTGTATTGTTTGAAGTTACTATTTTTGTTACAAATATTTTCTATTGGTTTTATAAATAGCTAAAAAGGCTGACGATGATACTAAATACAAATAATTTACCCTGGTTTATTTCTAAAGATCTCCGGGCAATTATCAATAGCAATATTTCTGAATTTCAGAGTGCCTGTGTAATGACCTGTTTTGATCCAGGTTTTTTGTTTGATTCAGATGAAAATTACCCTGTGAAAATTGCGATAGATACGGATGGCACATTGATATTAATCTCAAGCTATCTATATCTCCAAGGGCCACCGTTCAGAGATATACTAATCAAGATGAATTTTGATTTTGTTGGTCATCAGGCCAGCTACTTTAAAAAGGTTGTTCCTATACAGGGAGAACAGAAAAGGTTTTCAATATGGGAAAAGAGTTTTATTGAATCCTACAGGCGAGGCATTTATAAGGTCAGGATGGCTCCAATATACGAGGTTAAGCTGTTGGACTGATTGCCGCTGTTTTATTCAAGCTTTGTTATTTGGAATATGTTGATTTATATATTGCAAAAAATACATGTTTCTGGTCAGTATGAAATATGTCTTTCAGGTGGAAGTATTTAAATTCCAAAGGAGCATCAAGGGGGTTCCATGAAAAAAATTATCTGTCTGATCATAATTGCGGCTCAGTTTGCTGGTTGTACAACATATAAAAACAGATCTGTATCATTTAGACCTCCTCAGGACTATCCCAATTCTATGAATGTTTATGGCGTTTTGGTTGGTGCTGAACAATATGCCGATGTAACAAAAGCTGATGATGCCTTTGGTTTTGATATTCGTGGTGCCGGAATTCTTCCTGTACAGGTAGTCATGGATAATCAGGCTGGGCAGGGTATTGAAATAGTTACTTCTCAGACGTTCCTTGTTGATAACAATAACCGCTACTGGAAAATTTTAAGCACACGCGAGGCAATAGATCGAGTTGAAAAAGCCTCTGCCAGTGGTGCTATCGGCAGCGGAGCCGG
Source organism: uncultured Geobacteraceae bacterium (assembly GCA_964509295.1). GTDB lineage: Bacteria > Desulfobacterota > Desulfuromonadia > Geobacterales > Pseudopelobacteraceae > JBGSQR01. The sequence goes on from CAZDWS010000014.1 coordinate 71,283, forward strand.
CAAAGGAGCAATTTATGGTGCTGCAGCAGGATCAATTCTTGGGTTGGCACTCGGTATTGTTTCCGGGCGCAATGCCGGTATCTCGGCTGTCAAGGGCGGGGTGCTGGGGGGCGCTGGCGGTGCTGTGATTGGTGGTGCCTCAAAGTCTGATAACCGTAGCCAGGAAATGCAAATAGCAGCTGATATTCGTGAAAAAACAGTAGAGGGAAAAGTTATTCCTGCCGGATCATTGGCGAATGGATTTATCTTTTTTCCTGGAGAGGCAACAAGCGCAAAGTCATTACGTCTACAGGTACGTTTTAATAACAGTGGAACTCAACAACTACTGATGTTACCACTTGCAGATAAATAGCAGATATTTGAAGATGTTTAAATCATCTCGTATAAAAGGTTTTGGTGAAGAGGCGGATGGATAATAATTATTTAGTTGGAAGACAACCGATACTTAACAGGCTTGAGGAAGTTGTCGCGTACGAACTGCTCTTTCGTTCTCCCCGATCACTTTCCTCTGCATTTGTATCGGATGCGACGATGGCTAGCGCCAATGTCATGATTAATATTCTTTCCAACTTTGGCATCAGTGATGTACTTGGCAGTCACAGGGGCTTTATTAACGTGGAGGTTGATCTGTTGATGAGTGACAGTATCGATATTCTGCCGTCAGAGATGATCGGACTGGAGTTGCTTGAGAACATAAAAATCACACCTGATGTAGTTGAACGTTGCCGCATGCTGAAGGCAAAAGGATGTCTTTTGGCTCTTGATGATCATGAGTACAGTCAGGAATATGAAGTACTTTATGATGGTTTAATCGATGTTGTGAAGTTTGATGTGATAAAAACACCTCTAGAGCGTCTTTATGAAATGACAACAAGATTTAAAAAGTACCCGGTAAAGATGCTGGCAGAAAAAGTTGATTCCAGAGCTGTTTATCTAAGAAGTAGGGGTATGGGATTCGAGCTGTTCCAGGGTTACTTTTTTGCCCGCCCCTCATTAATACAAAAAAGAAGATTAGAGGATTCAGCCGGTATTCTGTTTGAGCTGTTAAGGAAATTGAATGACGACTTAAGTATAGACTCAATCGAAGATACTTTTAGAAAAAGCCCGGCTCTGACTTATAAATTACTGCTTTTGGTTAATTCAGTTGCAACCGGTATGCGTGAAAAAATTAGAACAGTTCGACATGCACTTACTATAGTCGGGTTGGATCAACTTAAGAAGTGGGCTCAACTTGCCATCTTTGCAGCTGACGACAGTCGGGCACTGGATAATCCAAACGTGGATATGGCTGCTGTCAGGGCTGCATTGATGGAAAAATTAGCCCTTCTTCACCCGCAGCTTTGTCTTGTTAAGACCTCTGGTGAACAGGCTTTCATGGTTGGTATTCTTTCAATTTTGAAGGACTTTTACGATATACCCATGAGTGAAATTGTATCAGGACTCAATCTGTCTGAAGATGTACAGTTAGCTTTGGTGAATAAAAGTGGAGGTCTTGGGGAGTTGTTGCGGTTAACTGAAATGCTGGAACAGTTGGAACTTACAGCTGCTGCTGAATTGATAAGTAAAATTGGTTTAACACTTCAGGACGTTTTGGTCTGCCAGAAAAGTGCTTTCAAGTGGCGTGAGGCGTTTGCCTAGCCCTTAAAACAGGATAAGGCGTTAACAAATAAATTTTCCGCTGGAAAAGTGCAGAAAAATTCTTCCGACTTACTAATGACCTGCACTTATATTATCAGAAGTCGAAGTTCGTTTTAATAGCAATAATAATGGAACTATTACAAGGAAGGCCATTCCAACGATAAAAAATACGTGATTAAATGCCAGTGCCCCTGCCTGTTTTCGTATCGCTCCGTAGATCATTTTTAGTGCAGTTTTATCTGCATCAGCCAGCGAAACTCCTTTAGATATTGCCAACTGCTTCAAACCTTCAAATTTCATCTGCCATACTGGATTGTAAGGCGTAATATGTGCCACCAGATTGTTCTGGTAAATCTGTTCAAATCTGGACAGCAGCGTGGCTGAGATGGCAATGCCAACGCTTCCTCCGATGTTTCTAAGCAGATTGAACATACCGGTGGCGTTTCCCATTTCAGTTTTGGGAATTGTTGCCAGTGTAACTGTTGTCAGAGGTACAAATATCATTGCCAAACCAAATCCCAGGACAATGCGTGGCCAGGTATAATCCCAGAAAGATGCCTGAAGATTCAGTCCCTGCATGATAAACATGGAAATAGCTCCGACTAGAAGTCCGAAAAAAACAATTTTGCGACCGTCCCGTTTTGCCAGAGCTGCACCGATAAATGGCATGGTAATCAAAGTAGCTATTCCACCCGGAGCCATAACCATGCCCGCATCGGTGGCCGAATACCCCATCAGTGTTTGCAGGAATAGTGGAATCAGCATAATGGAGCTGTAGAGGCAGAAACCGACTACAAACATGATAAAGTTTCCGGCTGAAAATGATACATTCTTGAAAAGCCGCAGGTTGATAATAGGGTGTTCATGGGTAAGTTCAACCCAGATTAATGTGACCAGGGATAGCACAGTAATAATACTGAAACTTATTATGAAGCTGGAGTTAAACCAGTCTTCCTGTTGCCCCTTGTCCAGAACAACCTGCAGTGAACCCATGCTGACTGTCAGCAGGAAAATGCCCCAGTAGTCAATTTTAAGACCTTTAACCTTTTGTTTGAGATAGTCAGGATCAAAAATGAAGAAGGCACACATCAGGCAGGCGATGATGCCGATCGGTAAATTGATGTAAAAAATCCAGCGCCAATTGAGATTGTCTGTTATCCAGCCACCCAGGGCCGGCCCGACTATGGGCCCGAACATGGCGCCAACGCCAAAGATAGCCATGGCCATGCCGCGTTGGTTCGGTGGAAATGTTTCCATCAGTATCGCCTGGCTGATCGGTATTAACGCCCCGCCAGCCGCCCCCTGAAGAATCCGGAAGAATATCAGCGCAGCCAGGCTGGGCGCCGCTCCGCAAAGCAGGGATGCAATAGTAAACAAAATGATGCAGGTCATAAGAAACCGTTTGCGACCGAAAACTCTGGATAGCCACCCGGTCATTGGTAGTACAACCGCATTGCTGACCAGATATGATGTCAATACCCATGTGATCTCATCAGTTCCCGCATTCAGGCTGCCCTGCATATGGGGAAGGGCAACATTGGCAACAGACGTGTCAATAATCTCCATGATTGTCGGCAGCATCACCGTAATGGTGATCAGCCACTTATTGATGTTTTTTTCTTCACTCATTTAAATGGATTCAGGCCTTTGAATATATCTGCCAGAGAGCGTTCTACGAGAATACTTGGAATAATGCTCATGCCGACCCGTAAAGTGTGTTCAGGGTCGCTGTTGGGATCAATAGTGATTTTAACCGGCACCCGCTGAACAACCTTAACGTAATTTCCGGTGGCATTTTCAGGAGGCAGCAATGAAAAAGCCGCCCCGGTCCCGGCCATAATGCTGTCAACACGCCCTGAAAAAATTTTGCCGGGGTATGAATCAGCTGTGAATTCTACTTTTAGACCAGGTTTGATATGTGTCAGTTGTCCTTCTTTGTAGTTTGCAGTTATCCACACATCCTGAAGCGGAACCAGTGCCATTAAAGGCTGTCCGGCTTGAATGTTGCTACCGGCCTCTATCCCTTTACGGGTAATATATCCATCTCTGGGGGCTGTGACACGTGTATAGGAAAGCTGCAGTCCAGCCTCTTCCAGTTGGGCTTTTTTCTGGAGCACTTTTGCCTTGTTTCCCCCGTTGCCGGATAGTCCTGCCTCGGCCAGGGCCCGTTTCAGTGATTCCTCAGCTTCCTTAAACTGTGAACCGGCAATTGTTTTAGCTGTTTTAAGTCGATCAAGCTGTTCTTTTGGTATTACCTCTCTGTTATATAGAGCTTCTCCACGATTCAGATCCAGCATTGACTGATCAAATTTAGCCTTGGCCAATTGTACGGTTGCTCTGGCCACCTCTGCTTTTTGAAATTCACCCCTGTTTTCATTCTCGGCCATTGCAACACCGGCTGTGGCACTGCTGACTCTTACACGATAGTCACTTTCATCTATCTCAACCAGTAAGTCTCCCTGCTTTACAAACTGATTGTCGTTTGCCATCACCCGTTTGACAGTACCTGACACTTTTGGGGAAATGGATACGACTCTGGCTTCAATAAAAGCGTTATCGGTCTCGATATGCGTACTGTTCCTGATCCACCACTTAACAATAAACCAGATACAGACCAGAATAACCAAAATAACCAGGGCAATCTTCTGCTTGCTGATACTGTTAGGAATCCCATTTTGGGTCTGTTTTTCTTCTAGTATCTCTTCCGGCATATTTCCTCCAACTCCATTTCTTGCAAATCTGATTTAAAGTCTGCCAACTGCTCGTTTCAGGCGTGCCAGAGAGATTTGGTGCTCATACAGGGCACTGAAATAATCTGTTTTGGTCTGAGTTAGCAGGGTCTGGGCATCCAGTACCTCAGTTGCTGTTCCTACTCGTTCCTTATATCGTTCGCTATTTATTCGAAGGTTCTCTTCGCTTTGTCTGATGGCTGCTTCGGAAACAGAAATCTTTTCAGCCGCAACGCGAACATTATTTTTAGTGGTAGCTATTTCCAGCCTGATCTGACTTTCGGTTTGATGAAGAAGGTCGAGACTTCTGTAACGATTTCTGATGGCCTTTTCTTTCGTGGCGGTGGTGGAAAAGCCGTCAAATACGTTTAATTTGATGCCGATGAATGCGGAGTATATTGTCTGTTCGCGAGCTTTTTCATTTTGAACATAATCCATTCCCAGCCTTGTATATAGCTCCGGCATAAATCCATTTGATGTTTCTTTTACTTCTGATTCACTCGCCTCAATACCCTGACGTAATGCCAGAATTTCATTGCGGCGGTTAAATGTATCCGCTTCGTTCTGATTGCTGGATTCAGAATCTTCTATCACAGCTTTATCGTCCAGAGTTGCCCTGAAAGTTTCTTCAGCGCCGGTCAGGTAATTGAGTTGAAGCCATGAGTTGTTATGGAGATTATTGATGGAAATGAGTTTTTGTCTTGCAGCAGCAAGTCGTACATTGGCTTGCAAAACATCATTGCGTGTAACAACTCCTTCTTCGAAAAGTGCTTGTGCTATTTTACGATGCTGTTCTATCTGGGTGACTTCATCCTGGGCATTATTGATTAGTTTCTCTGATTCTAGGATTCCGTAGTAGGCTTCAATTACCTGTAAAAAAGTATCGGACTGGCGAGCCTTGAGCAGGTTGGAAGTAAGTCCGGCAGTTGAAATCGCCTGTTGTTTACGTGCCTCGCGTCGACCAAAATCATAGATCGTGTAATTGGCTGAAACATTGGCCGTAGCGTACTGAGCTTCCTGGGTTTCAGCAATGTTTCCGGCAATTACTACGGCCTGTGGCATATGCTGCATTGTATATCCTGCCTGTGCATCAATACGTGGGTATTGTGATGATGAAACTAGACGCACATTTTCTTCTGCAATTCGGCTGTCCCAGGCAGATGTTTTGAGAGTTGGGTTATTAGTCTTTGCCCGCTTCAGGCAATCATTCAGAGTCAATGTTTCTGCTTTAACCGTACCGACCAGGCAGAGCACTATGGCAGTTATAAAACTAATAAGTCGGATTTTCATATATCTTCTCCTCACCACGCAGTGTTTCCAATAATCTTGTTAATTCATTTATATCCGAATCATTTAGACCTGATGTCAGTTTTGAAATGGCTCTTTGGGAGCACTCCAGAAGAGGGCTCTCCAGCTCTCTTCCTTTTTGTGACAGACGGATTAGATGAGCCCTTCTGTCACCTGGATGCGGGTGTCGTTCCACTAAGCCAGCTCTTTCAAGTCTATCAATCAGGCCACCCAAAGTAGTTCTGTCGACCTGACATTTCTCAGAAAGTTCTACTTGCGTTATACCATCCTCCTGCCATAAAAAACGAAGAAGTCCAAATTGTGGTGGTGTCAATTCATAGGGTTCAAGTTCGTTTTTGAATATGGCAAAAGCCCGCTGGTATGCTTTTGCAAGCAGAAAGCCGAGACTGTTTTCAATATTATGCATATAAATTTACCTCTTAATCAGATAAAGTCATTATACAGATAGTCAGTATGCTGTCAATAGTGGTGACTCCAAAACCGTTTACATTAATGTCAGTTTTTCATATCATGCCCAAATGACTGTAATCGAGGAAATTGTTATAAGAGCAATGTCAATTGCCGATTTAGAAGATGTGATAAAAATCGAGCAGCTCTGTTATTCACCACCATGGAAAAAAGAACACTTTATACATGAAATTCACTCTCCGGTTTCGTTTCCTTTTGTGCTGACTATAAATGGACTTGTGGCAGGATACCTTTGCTTGATGTCTCTTTTTGAAGAGGCCCAGATTATGAATATTACGGTATCTAGCCAATATCGAGGAAAAGGCCTGGCACAAATGTTGATTGAGTTTGCAGTTAAGACCGCTGCTGAAAAAGGTGCTGATAATCTGGTTCTTGAGGTTCGTGAGTCTAATGCTGCTGCGATTTCGCTGTATGAAAAAAATGGTTTTGTTCGCTATTTCGTAAGGAAAAAGTATTATGAGGGGCTTGAAGATGCCCTTCTTTTGGAGAAGTCTTTAAAAAATCAGATGCAGGAGTAAATATGCAGTTTAAATCAATGATAATATCCAATTCTGAGGTTTCTCCAGGATACTGGAAGATGCGCATGACCGCACCGGAAGAGTTTTCTCTTGCCAAACCGGGACAATTCGTCATGGTGCGGGTTAATGCGGCTATTGATCCGCTTCTCAGGCGGCCATTTGGAATTTTTGATGTTGGCATTTATACGCCTGATTATGCAGGTGCCACAGCTCAGCCATATTTTGAAATACTTTACAGGGTTGTGGGTAAGGGAACCTCAATGCTGTCAGGTCTGCATGAGACTGATCAGTTGGATATATTGGGGCCACTTGGCAAGGGTTTTGGCCTGGGATCACCAAACGAGAGAAAAATTATCGTTGGTGGAGGGGTAGGGATGGCTCCGTTATATATGCTGGCCAAGGAGCTGGTTAAACAGTCGGCAGTCAGCCTTTTTGCAGGAGGTCGCACTCGCGATGATATCCTTTGTATTACTGAATTTGAACGGCTGGGGGTTGAGTGTTATGTGGCCACAGAAGACGGCTCACTGGGTAAATGCGGTCTGGTTACCGAGGCTCTGGTCAGTAGTCTGGCAAAGGGATCCAGGGAGACTTCAGTTTTTGCTTGCGGTCCGCACGGCATGCTCAAGGCTGTAGCCGGCATAGCCTCAGATCACGACATTAAATGTCAGGTTTCGTTGGAAGGTTACATGGCCTGTGGCGTGGGTGCTTGTTTGGGGTGTGTAACACCTGGGAAAAATCACACAGCAGATACTCCTGACTTCCGTTGTGTCTGTGCTGAAGGCCCGGTTTTTGATGGTAAAGAACTTGGATGGGGGTGCTAGCGTCATGAAACCGGACATGTCTGTCACAGTAGCAGGTATCAAGCTCCGAAACCCGGTTATGACCGCCTCCGGCACTTTTGGTTATGCCGAAGAATTTGCCGAATATGTTGATCTTGAGAAAATAGGTGCGTTTGTAACAAAAGGACTTTCACTGAAGCCTAAAGCCGGGAACCCGACACCTCGAATTGTGGAAACACCAGGCGGTATGTTGAATGCCATCGGACTTCAAAATGTGGGTATTGATGCCTTTATTGCCCAAAAAGTCCCATTTTTGCGGACCGTAAATACTCCGGCTATTGTTAATTTTTTTGGTAATACAATTGATGAATATGTGGAAATGGCTGCCAGGCTGAATGAAATACCCGAAATAGCCGGTTTGGAAATAAATATTTCCTGTCCCAACGTTAAACAGGGAGGCATCGTTTTTGGTACTGATCCGCATTGTGCCGCCGATGTGGTCTCAGCCTGCCGTAAGGCAACCAATAAAGCACTGATTGTAAAGCTTTCTCCCAATGTGACAGATGTGACAGTCATGGCAAAGGCTTGCGAAGATGCAGGTGCCGATGCTCTTTCACTTATAAATACCCTGACCGGTATGGCTATTGATATTGAGCGCCGCAGACCTGTACTGGCCAATATAACCGGTGGTCTGTCTGGCCCAGCCATTAAGCCGGTCGCGTTAAGGATGGTCTGGCAGGTTTCAAAATGCGTCAGTCTGCCCATAATTGGTATTGGTGGGATTATGAATGCTACTGATGCACTGGAATTCATCATGGCTGGAGCTACGGCTGTTCAGGTCGGTACTGCCAGTTTTGTAAATCCTTCTGCAGCTCAGGATATTGCTGCCGGGATGGAAAAATGGCTAGCTGAAAAAGGTGTTGCAGATATTAAAAGCTTGATTGGTGCTCTGAAATAACGGATGGTAACTATCATGGCAGAAGTTGAAAATTTCACAGGCTGGCCAGGTAAAGCGGCCAAAATACTTTTGTGGCTGGCTGCATTGGCCGGTTTTTCTCTTTCGTTTGCGTCATATTTTAAAATCTGCTCAATTTCATGCAGCGAGGTAAGCAACTATACTATATTTGGTCTGGATTTTGGCTTGTTCGGGATTGGCTATTTTACGTTTCTGATGATTGCGTTAGCTTTGAAACATCGGTATAAGCAGGTTTTATGGCTAGTTTTACTGCTGCTGTTTTCTTCTGCTGGAGCTGAAGTTAGATTCATTTGGGTACAAAAGTATGAGATAGGTCAGTGGTGCCCTGTCTGTCTGGCTATCGCATCGGCAGTATTTGTAGGTTGTATTGCTGCTGTCTGGGAGTCATTTCTAAAATTTAGAGTTAAAGGGGTAGGTATGAAGTCAAAATTTTCATTTATAGTTGTTATAACGGCATTTTTTGTCTTGGGTTTAGGTGCTGCCCTGCTTGGCGTAAAGAAAGAGGCCGATGCCGCTGAACTTGATCTTTTTCTTGGAAAGACATCAAGCCCAACAACGGTTTATTTTGTAAGTGACTGGTTCTGTCCGGCCTGTATAAAAATGGAGCCGGTAATTGATGATATGTATCCTGGAGTTGCCAAGCTGGCCAGGATAAGTTTCGTTGATTTTCCAATTCATAAGGAAACGATCAATTATACACCCTACAATCTGCAGTTTCTGGCATTTGAAAAACGTAAATACATCAGTCTGAGAAAAGCTCTGGCTGGATTGGCGCTTAAAAATAAAAAACCTACGGATGCTGCTGTACAGGCTGCAATTGCTCCTCTGGGTGTTAAGTTGCGAACTCTTAGTAATTCTGATGTGCTCTATGGAATGCAGGCTAATCTGATGGTTTACAGAGGCTTTGATGTGAATTCGACTCCTTCTGTGGTTATTACCAATTCTAAAACCAAGAAGAATAAAATTTTAGTGGGTACGCAGATCAGTGAACTGGCTGTCAAGACGGCTATTACTGAAGTTGAAGCCAAGTAGCCCGGATTTGGATCATCCTATCCCACATATTCATGTGGCCTGTGCCATTATCGAAAGAGATGGTTTTGTTTTAGCGGCACAGAGAAGTCCTGTCATGAGTCTGCCACTTAAGTGGGAATTTCCCGGGGGGAAGATTGATGCTGGTGAAACTCCTCAGGACTGCCTGCAAAGGGAACTGATTGAAGAGCTGGGGATTCGTATTAAAATTGGGAAGCAGCTTTCACTGACTACACACAGTTACCAGGGCTTTACTGTAACGCTATATCCCTATGTATGCAGTATTGGCTCTGGTGAGCCTGTTTTACATGAACATGCCGCAGTTAATTGGTGTAAGCCTGACAAGCTGACTTTACTGGACTGGGCAGAAGCAGATGGGCCGGTGATCAAAGAATACCTACAACAGCTGGGTCTGTCCTGATTTTGTTGAGGCCTCAACCGATATGCATTACGCCTAGTGAAGCTCTTTCGTGGTTCGTGTAAGAGCTGTAAGCAGAATCACCATATAGAGCAACCGCAACCCAGTGCTTATCCCTGACAATCGCTACTTTGATTTTCAGACTGGTGTCTGCACCCAGGTCGCTGATTATACCTTTTAAAGCATCAAGCCCGGCATGTACGATTGCGTGGACCTGCGTATCTTTCTTTTCTATTAAATCATTCTGAATTGCACAACCGATCAAAGATTTAACAAAAATCTTTTTAATATCAGTCGTAATTCCTGAGACAAACGTTACAGCCAGTTTCTGGTCGTTTTCGGAGTTGTTAATGAGACTTTTAACAAGCTCTTCTTCTTTTTCATCTGAACAAGCCGCTATAAGGGCAATTTTACCTATCCGTTTGATTTTAAGATTTATTTCCATGAAGTGATTCACCTTTTTCAGAAAATTTTGTGTCTCGGTAAAACAGACAGAAAATATTCGAGATTATTGGATAGTGTCATTGCAGGCCTGTTTGGCCAAAGTTTGAGATGATATTAGTGTCTTTAAGAGTTTTGTCAAGATTAAATGCTTGATATTGTTACGGTTAAACAAGTTTAACACTTTGCCTGGTAAAATTGTTTGCTGTTTTGGTGAGGTTTTAAATAATGATCAGATCATATATGATCAAAAACATGATCTGTGTAATGGAACTCATTGATTATTAGATTAGTTTTTATATGTTAGCGACTTGAAAGCTCCATATAATTGGATTGACTACGGTTTGTGTCAAGTGTTATGATTCGCAGGCTTTTTAACATGTTTACAGGTTAAATATTTTGCTTGATATATAATGTCATTGTTAATACATAGGCGGTATTGTGAGCGATAATGGAAACGAAGTGGCTGGCTTGGTTAAAACAGAAATACAGCCAAGAAGAATTTGGGGACTGGCAGCTGCAGGTGTTTCAAATAAACTGATTGCCATAATCATGGCTCTGTTGTTTTTTGGTTCGGCCAATCTGTTTTCTTCTCTGGTTTCACTGGTCAATCAGAACTTTCAGGGGTTTTTGGTATACTTTGTAATCGCAATTATATATGCACTTCCAGCCTATGGATTATTAAATCTAAACAAGTGGGCTAGACTTTTTCAATTGGTTTCCTCGTTATTTATGGTTATTACCGGTTTTATATCAATTTATGGTGGGAACAGGTTGGTCGGTGCTATATCAATCATACTTCATGGCGTGATTGCTATGTATCTTCTGACGGAAAAGTGTCAGATGCTTTTCAAGTCGCAACGTATCAGTGCTAATGAAGAACAGGGTACCTAGGACTAATAATTTTTGCTTTGATTTAATGGGCTTTTTACGGTCTGGGCTAAGACTAATAAGTCTTGGCTTTTTTTGTCTATAAGTTGAGTTTTGTGTAAAAATACTAAACTGGCAGTAAAGGAGTATTATATGAGAAGCGATGAAATTAAAAAATCACTGGAACGTACACCTCACCGCGCACTATTAAAAGCGACAGGTGTCCCTCAAAGTCAGATGGATAAGCCTTTCATTGGTGTGGCAACAAGTTTCACGGACCTTATACCCGGACATATTGGTATGCGTGACCTGGAGCGTTTTATTGAAAAAGGGGTCCATTCCGGCGGTGGTCAATCATTCTTTTTCGGTATTCCGGGTATTTGCGACGGCATTGCCATGGGGCATAAGGGGATGCATTATTCCCTGGCCACACGCGAACTGATTGCGGACATGATTGAGTCAGTGGCAGAGGGGCATCGTCTTGATGGTCTTGTCTTGCTGACTAACTGTGATAAAATTACCCCGGGCATGCTGATGGCTGCTGCACGTGTCAATATTCCTTGCATCGTGGTTACTGCAGGTCCGATGCTTGTGGGGCAGGGGCGCGAAGGAAGAAGGTATTCACTGATTTCAGATACCTTTGAGGCGATGGCCCGTTACAAGGCTGGAGTAATTAACGACAAGGAACTCCAGGCCTGTGAAGATAATGCCTGTCCGGGTATGGGTTCCTGCCAGGGCATGTTTACTGCAAATACCATGGCAATTATTACCGAGACAATGGGGATGAGTCTGCCACGCTGTGGTACCGCTCCGGCTGTTTCTGCTCTTAAACGCCGGATTGCATTTGCATCCGGAGAGAAAATTGTTGATCTGGTCAAGAATAATGTGACACCTCGAAGTATCATGACACGCGACGCATTTGAAAATGCCATCAGAGTTGACCTGGCTTTGGGTGGTTCTTCCAATACCGTTCTTCATCTTTTGGCAATTGCCCATGAGGCTGGAGTTGATCTGCCGCTGAATACCTTTGATATTCTTGCTAAAGAAACTCCACAGCTTTCCTCCATGAATCCAGGCGGTATTTACTTTATGGAAGATCTGGATGTGGCTGGTGGAGTAAGTGGTGTGTTTAAACAACTTGGGGACAAAATCAAGGATACGCAGACTCTCTTCGGTTTGACTACAAAGCAGCTGGCTGACAGTCTTGAAGATGTTGATGAAGAGGTAATTCATTCTCTTGATAATCCGGTTAAAAAAGAGGGTGGTATTGCAGTTCTTTATGGCAATCTGGCGCCGCTTGGTGCCGTTGTTAAACAGTCTGGAGTTTCTGAAAAAATGATGAAGTTTGAAGGTAAGGCACGTTGTTTTGATTCAGAAGAGTTGGCCATGGCGGCACTGATGAATGGCACCGTTGTTGCCGGAGACGTGGTTGTAATCCGCTATGAAGGGCCAAAAGGAGGTCCGGGTTTCAGGGAAATGCTGTCTCCTACAGCCGCTTTGATGGGGTTGGGACTTGGGGATTCGGTTGCCCTGATCACTGACGGACGTTTCTCAGGCGGTACCCGTGGTCCCTGCATAGGCCACATTTCTCCTGAAGCAGCTCAAGGCGGGCCGATTGGACTTGTGGAGGATGGTGATACCATTATTCTTGATATTCCTCAACGTAAGTTGGAGCTTGTTGTTGATGATGCTACGCTTGCTGATCGGCAATCAAGATGGACTGCACCGGAACCTAAAATCAAGACCGGTTGGCTGGCGCGTTATGCCAAGGCAGTTACTTCAGCCCATACCGGTGCTGTGTTGTCAGCGGACTAAATGACTTCTGGTTGGTCTGTTGAGTAGGCGATATGATTTGAAACAACGAGGGACGCTTATGAAAATGAATGGCGCACGAATACTGCTGGAATGTTTGAAGAAGGAAGGCGTTGATACCGTTTTCGGCTATCCGGGCGGCACCGTTATAAATATTTATGATGAACTCTTTAGTTGCAAAGAGATCCATCACATTATGCCACGTCATGAACAGGCTGGAACTCACGCTGCTGACGGATACGCCCGTGCTACCGGTAAGGTGGGTGTGGCAATAGCCACTTCCGGGCCAGGTGCAACCAATACTGTTACAGGTATCGCTACCGCATATCTGGACTCCATACCGATGGTTATCATTACAGGACAGGTGCCAACTGCACTGATCGGAAACGATGCGTTCCAGGAAGTTGATATTATGGGTATTACACGTTCCTGTACCAAACATAATTTTCTGGTCAAGAACGTCAAGGATCTTGCCCTGATCATGAAGAAGGCTTTTTACATTGCCCGTACAGGTCGCCCCGGGCCAGTGTTGGTTGACCTCCCGAAAGATGTCCAGATTGCCCAGACAGAGTTTCACTACCCTGAGTCTGTTGATATAAGAAGTTACAAGCCGACCAAGGGGGGACACCCCAAACAGGTGGAAAAAGCTGTCAGCATGTTGATGGCTTCAATCCGGCCTGTTTTTTATATTGGTGGCGGGGTAGTACTAAGTAACGCCGCCGAGGAACTGACAAAGATTGCCACTGAATTGACAATTCCGGTAACAACAACACTGATGGGATTGGGATCATTTCCCGGTAATGATATCAACTCATTGGGGATGCTGGGTATGCATGGTTCCTATTGCGCCAATATGGCCATGACTCACAGTGATCTGATTATTGCTGTTGGAGCACGCTTTGATGACCGGGTAACAGGCAAAATAGCCACATTCGCTCCACACGCAAAGATTGTGCACATAGATGTTGATCCTACCTCCATAAGAAAGAATGTGCGGGTTGATTTACCGATCGTTGGTGATGTTAAGGATGTGCTTGTAAAAATGCTTCTGCAGATAGATCAGTTAGGTCCAAAAGCTGATGAATTCAGAGAAGCGCTTGCTCCATGGCATGCCGATATAGCAGGTTGGAAATCAAAACATCCACTCAGTTTTACTCAAAGTGAGTCAGTTATTAAACCGCAGTATGTTATTCAGAAGCTGAGAGAGCTGTCTGATGAAGATGCAATAGTTTCTACTGATGTCGGGCAACATCAGATGTGGACCGCCCAGTTTTTTCAGTTTAATAAGCCGCGCACCCTGCTTTCCTCCGGTGGGCTCGGAACCATGGGGTTTGGTTTGCCAGCAGCCATGGGCGCCCAGGCGGCATTTCCTGATCGTCAGGTGATCACGATCTGTGGTGACGGAGGTATTCAAATGAATATTCAGGAGATGGCGACTTTGGTGCAAAATCGTCTCCCTGTTAAAATTGTAATCATTAATAACAATTTTTTGGGGATGGTCAGGCAGTGGCAGGAGCTGTTTTTTGACAAGCGTTACTCATCTACCTGTCTTGAACTGCCGATAGATTACACCAAGCTGGCAGAGGCATACGGCGCCAAGGGTTTCAGGGCCTCCAAACCTGAAGAGGTTGAGAGTGTTATTAGGCTTGGCTTTGCTGAACCTGGACCGGTAATTATGGAGTTTATTGTAGCCCGTGAAGAGAAGGTTATGCCGATGGTCCCAGCCGGTGCTTCACTGAACGAAATGGTTTTAAATGCTTAAGGAGTTTACGGAGAATCAGATGCGGCATACCATAACTGTTTTGGTTGAAAATGAATTCGGTGTTGTTTCAAGAGTGGCTTCTCTCTTTTCAGGGCGCGGTTTCAATATTGACTCTTTTATTGGTGCTCCGACAAATGAGGAAGGAATTTCCCGACTGACTATTGTTACGCACGGTGATGACAATATTCTTGAACAGATTACCAAGCAGCTTAATAAGTTGATTGATGTAATTAAGGTGATTGATTTTTCTGACGGCAGCAGTATCGAGCGAGAGTTGGCATTGATCAAGGTGACTGCTGAGGATGACAGCCGTGCTGAAGTACTCAGGATTGTGGATATTTTCCGGGCTAAAATTATTGATGTGACATTAAAGTCATATACGATCGAGACCACAGGCAGCCCTGCAAAAATTGAAGCCATTCTCGAACTGCTTCGCCCTCTGGGCCTAAAAGAGGTTGTCAGGACCGGCTCTGTAGCTATCGGGCGAGGTGCCAAGGGCTGGAGTGGTTAATACACTGTTGTAATTGACTGATTAAATTTACCGGTAAGTGATGAGATCTTTGTTCTTCAGGCTTAATGCTTTTGGAGGTTCTCATGAAACAGTCACATACCATTTCCGTTTTGGCTGAAGATGAATTCGGTGTCCTTTCTCGTGTTGCTTCTTTATTTTCCGCTCGTGGTTTCAATATTGATTCTTTGAACGTTGCCCCTACAAATGAAGAAGGCATGTCGCGCATCACAATAGTAACTAATGGTGATGAAAACATACTGGAACAGATCACCAAGCAGCTGAATAAGTTGATTGATGTTGTCAAGGTTATTGATTTTACAGATGGTAGTGGGCTTTTACGCGAGATGGCTTTGATTAAAGTCTCTGCAGAGGATGACAGTCGTGCCGAGGTTTTACGGATTGTCCATATCTTCAGGGCAAAAATTATTGATGTCACACCAAAATCTTATACAATTGAAACAGTCGGCGACCCCCTCAAGATAGATGCAATTCTTGATCTGTTACGCCCCTTGGGTTTAAAAGAGCTGGTTCGCACCGGTGCGGTTGTTATCGGGCGTGGCGCCAAGGGGTGGAAGGGCTGAAGCCTTTGTTACTATTTATCAGCGGTGATAACAATAAACCGCTGATCAAAGTATAACTCCAGTATCGGTTTGACATCCCTCCACAACAGTCCCCCACCCCCACAGCCGGGCCTTGGAACAACAATTTGTGACCAGCCAAGTTCATCTGCTATTTGCACAAGTTCATTTGCGGAGCGTTTTATCAGGTGTAAATCCGGTATTTCATATGGTGAATGTTCCACTGGAAAACTTACGATGTTGTTATCAAGATAGTGAACGTGGTTTCCCCCCTTAATTATCGCAGCACCTAGTATTTCAGGAAGTGTTTGGAATAATACGGCTGCCTGTGCAGCCACTCCGCGCCCAATATTGGCCTTACCGCTGCGGGAAACGGAACCATTGGTTGTTATTGCAATAATTGCTTTTCCCTGGTAATCCCAGATGTTTCCTATTGTCTCTACCAATTTCATTTCCTTTTGACTTAGATTAAGAGTGATTGGTTATAGTCTTAAGACAATATTTGCTTTATTCTATCAAACTTGTAAAGTTGGTTCTTAATGCTTTCATGCTGTATCTGATAATTTTTTTGAAGTGATATTTCCGGAGGTTGTATTTGAAGGTTCTATTTGTTCATCCACATGGCAGTAACTGGTTGGGAGATCAGAAAGATATTAGTTCAATATTTAATCTGATGCCGCCTCTTGGGCTTTTGAGTATAGCAGCCGTACTTGAACAAAACGGTATTGATGTTGAGGTAATAGACTGTTATGGCATGCCTTCAACTCCGGAAGTATTGGTTGATAAAATTCTTTCCAGAAATCCGGATGTAGTTGGCTTCTCTTGTACAACTTCTTCGTTTCTCGAAGGAAACCATATTGCAGAGTTGCTGAAAGCACGTAATTCCGAAATAATAACTGTTTTTGGTGGTGCACATGCTTGTACTATCGGGGCGCCATTGCTTGATTCATTTCAGGCCATTGACTATCTGGTTATTGGTGAAGGCGAAATGACGATGCTGGAGCTTGTTCAGTCCGGTTTCAATTCTGTTGAAAATATTGCTGGTGTTGCCTGTCGCATTAACGGAATCAGTATATTCACCGGCCCTCGTACTCTGATTAAAAATCTTGATGATCTGCCTTTTCCTGCTTATCACCTGCTGCCACAGTTCCCTCAACGTTATAATCTGCCTCTATTCAGCTATCCGACCGCACCTAACACAAGCATTATATCTAGTCGTGGTTGTCCGTATTCCTGTTCCTATTGTGATCGCTCAGTATTTTCAAGTGGTTTTCGTTTTAACTCTCCAGAGTATATAATTGAGCATATTGCAATGCTGAATCGTGATTATGGTATTCGTCATGTGTTTTTTTATGACGATCTGTTTACTTTTGACCGAAAACGGGTTGCGCGTTTTTGCGAATTAAAGGAACAGAAAAAGCTGAATGTGACTTATAATTGCATTGCGCGTCTTGAACATGTGGATGAGGAGTTGCTTGCACTTCTGAAAAAATCCGGCTGCTGGCAGGTTAACTTTGGTATTGAATCCGGCGACCCGGAAGTATTAAAAAAACATCGAAAATTTTTTGGTCTGGATGAGGTTGGTAAAAAGTTGAAGATGGTACGTGACGCAGGAATGCGGGTTAAAGGGCTTTTTATGATAGGGCTGCCGGGCGAGGATGAAGCTGCTATCAGAATGACTATTGATTATGCGCTCTCTTTGCCGCTGGAGGAAATTAACGTAACCAAGTTCACCCCTTTCCCCGGTGCCCCGGTTTATAAAACGATCCGTGATTTTGGTGAGTTTGATGAAAAATGGCCATTGATGAATTGCCTGAATTTTGTTTTTATTCCCCATGGGATGACGAAAGAGAAGCTTGAGAATCTTTATGACGAGTTTATCAGCCGCTTTTATCGACGCACAAGGATTCATTGGGGATATACCAGGATGATCTGGAAATCGCCTCACAGTATAAAAACATTTATCAAAAATCTACCCGCGATTCTGGCCTTTGAAATGAAACAAAAGTGGTAGATGCCAAGCAGTCAACTTTAATATTTAAGAGGACTTATGAAAACTAAAGATAGTGGCGCACAGCTGGCTGCACTTATGACTCTGGATAAGTCGAATCTCCCTGCTGATGGAGGAAATCTTTACAATCGCCTTATTTTTGCCCGTAGTCCTTACCTTCTGCAGCATGCTGAAAACCCGGTTGACTGGTATGAATGGGGTAGCGAAGCCTTTGACAAGGCTCGTAGAGATAATCTTCCTATATTCCTTTCCATCGGTTATGCAACATGCCACTGGTGCCATGTCATGGCCCATGAATCGTTTGAAGATGAGGACGTGGCAACCTTATTAAATCGCCACTTTATTTGTATAAAAGTTGATCGTGAAGAGAGACCGGATATAGATGATTTTTATATGTCTGTTTCCCAGTTACTGACCGGCGGGGGAGGGTGGCCGCTTAATATTTTTATGACACCGGATAAAGAGGCTTTCTTTGCCATGACATATCTTCCCAAGCGTGGGCGTGGTGGGATGGGTGGCTTTATGGAGATGTTGTCAAAAATTGCTGCTTTCTGGAAACAAAAGCCTGAAGAAATCAGGCAGAGCAGTCGTAGTATTATGGATGTTCTGGATAGCAGCAGGAAACAGCCATCCGGGGAGTGTGCTGAACTGTCAATGTTGAATTCCCTGGCTTTTGAACAGCTTTCGTCGGTTTATGACAATGAAAATGGTGGTTTTGGTTCCGCGCCTAAATTCCCGATGCCGATTTATCTTAGTTGGTTGATGGAGCAGGGGGCTGTTGCAAATGTCAAAGCCCAGGAAATGGCTTTTAAAACTCTTGTCAAGATGAGACATGGTGGCATATGGGATCAGCTTGGCGGCGGTTTACACCGCTATGCTGTGGATCAAAACTGGCTGACACCGCATTTTGAAAAAATGCTTTATGATCAGGCAATGATTTCAATGGCAGCAATTGAAGCTTTTCAGGCGACATCATTTGAACATTTTTTTGAAATGGCAAATGATATTTTCCGCTTTGTGGAAAATGAACTTATGTCAGCTGATGGTGTCTATTACTCTGCTCTTGATGCAGATTCTGAAGGTGAAGAGGGGGTTTTTTATGTTTGGAGCAAGGAGGATATTACTGATTTATTAGGTCCCGATGCTGAGCTCTTCTGTCGTTATTTCGATGTTACAGCTGCAGGTAATTTTGAAGGAAGTAATATTCTGAACAGACCGCTAGACCTGGCAACATTTTCAAAAAGGGAAGGGCGAAACGAGGCAGAGCTGAAATTGATGTTTGAAGAATTCTGTGCCAAGTTGCTTAGCCATCGTAATAAGCGTATCAGACCTTTACGCGATGAAAAAATCATTGCCGCCTGGAATGGCTTGATGATAGCTGCCTTAGCCAGAGGCGGAATAGTCAGCGGAAATATGGAATATATAAACAAAGCCGCCCGTGCAGCCAGTTTTATCCTTGGCAATTTACGAAACCCAGACGGCAGGCTAATGCGCAGCTATCTTGCAGGGAAAGTTTCTGATACTCCCGCTTTCCTTGAGGATTACGCTTTCATGTGCCAAGGTCTGCTGGAGTTGTATGAAGCGACTTTAGACAAAAGCTGGTTAAATCAAGCCCTTGAGCTGGCTGACGATATGATCCGGTTGTTCAGGGACGGCGAAAGTGGCCAGTTCGGAAAAACAGGTTGTGATGCAGAGCAGATGCCAGGCAGAACTACATTGGACCATGACGGTGTGACACCGTCACCATTCTCCATGACCTCTAAATGCTTTGCACGACTCGGGCATGTGGCTGATCGTTCCGATCTGATTGATTATGCCCAGCTGCTGCTTGCCCCAGCACTGGATGAGTCAAAGCGGAACCCTGTATCACATCTTGGATCATTGCAGGCACTGGCAATGTTGGAAAATGAACCGACCAGGATTGATTTTAGCGGTAGCCTGGAAAACAGAACTATCTTTGAACTTCTGCAAATGATCAAGGCTCTCCCCTTTCATAACCTGGTTCTTACTCATCAAGCAGGCGATGGTCCTGTTCCGTCAGTTTCGATCTGTGCAATGGGAAAATGCCTGCCAGCTGTATCAACAGCCAGTGAACTTGAAGCAGTCCTGGCAGAGCTGATATGAATTACAATTGTATGTTCAAGACTTCTGGCTGTTTTATCGTAATGCTCCTGTTCGTTTTCATTATGGGATTTGTGACAGTTGCAAATGCTGAAGATCGCCCCGTTATAACTAGTAAGAGTGAATACAGTTTATTAACAGGTTATGGAATTACGCACAAATATTTCGGGGCAACCAGAACACAGGTTCAGACATGGGACACTATCGCACGTTTTGGCTATTTTTTGTCAGATGAGGTTGGCAGAGGAACCTGGTACCAGGGGCGTCATGAACTTTTGGTTGAGTTGCCGTATCATATGGCTGTTGATCATAATGCAAAATCCATGATAGGCGGCTATCTGCTTGGCAGCTGGAAATTTACCGGTCTGAAAGAGTATGCGCCATATGTCTTTGCAGGCGGCGGTGCACTGTTTGTGGACTTAGGACTACCAACAATGGGTTCACGGCTTGATTTTTCCTATCAAGGAGGGGTTGGTTTGCAGTATTTTATCAGACCGGATATGGCCATGCTGGCTGAATACCGCTATCATCACATATCCAATGCCGGTACTGCAGTACCAAATGAACCGCTTAATTCCAGCAAGTTTTTATTTGGGTTAACGTATTACCGGTAAAATTCTAAACATGATGGCAGATCAAGCCAATCGCTCTTTTACATATTTTTCCAGCCTGTTCATTCCTTCTGCAATATTTTCAATTGAATTTGCATACGAAAACCTGAGGTAGCCTTCGCCGCCTTTGCCGAAATCAATGCCCGGTGTTACTCCAATATGCGCTTTTTCCAGAATATCAAACGCCAGATCATATGAATTTTCCGAGATGTGTCTGGCGTTGGCAAATACATAGAATGCCGCAGTTGGCTCAACTGCTACACCCAGTCCGATTTCTCGCAGTCGACGGACCATGAATTTTCTTCTCTCGTTATAAATACTCCTCATGCGTTCTACATCGGGTTGGCCATATTTCAGGGCAGCAATTCCGGCAAACTGGGATACGGAATTTGGAGCAAGGAAAAAATTCTGCTGTAACTTCTGTATGGTTCTTACAAATGGTTTAGGTACAATCATATAGCCCAGTCGTAGGCCTGTCATAGCGTACATTTTGGAAAATCCGTTCAACACAAAGGCCTGGTCTGTAAATTCGAGGATGCTGTTTTCGTCGCCCTCATAAACCAGTCCGTGATATATTTCATCAGATATGATGTAAGGTCCCAATGTGCTGATGGCCTTCATGCGCTCTTTAGATAATACTGTTCCTGTTGGATTGCTGGGGGAGTTCACTAAAATCGCTTTGGTCTTTTCTGTGATTTTTGCTCGAATATCTTCCGGCCTGTATTGAAATCCGTCTTCTTCAAATACCGGTACAGTAATTGTTTTACCTTCAAGGTATTTGATAAAATTGGGATAGCAGGCATAATGAGGGTCGGAAATAATAACTTCATCGTCTTTATTCAGAAGGACGGAAAAGAGTGATAACATTGCCGGTGATGTACCGGATGTAACAATTACCTGGTCCGGATGAGTCTGGACTCCATATCTGTTGAAGTAGTATTCGCAGATAGACTCTCTGAGTTCAATCATGCCAAGGCTGTGCGTGTAATGAGTGTGACCGTCCCTGACCGCTTTGCATACGGCGTCTTTAACGCATTCAGGCACATCAAAATCCGGTTCACCAACCTCCATATGTATTACACTGGTTCCATTTATTTCCATCTCTTTCGCTTTTTCAAGTACATCCATAACTATAAATGAAGTTAGTTCGTTTACTCTGGCAGGTATCATGGATTCTCTCGATCAGTATGGTTTATTTGAATAGAAAAGCATTTAATAGTTTATTTGGATTGAAACAAATGTAAAGTGTTCATTGCATAGACATTAAAATATTATTTGATAGTAATTTTATAACTAAGCGCAAATATTTGATATTTCATAATTTATCAGTTTAGCAGATATTTGAGTATTGAAAAAAAATACAATATTAGCAAAAATTTACACTCTATTGCTGGACAATTGACAATATTACAGTATATTTTACCATTCGATCAAAATGGAGTTTTAGGTTTAGTTTTACCAATGTTTTGTTAACCATTTACTTGTGTTCAATAAAGTCCACCACTCTTGTAAAGGAAGGATTAGATATGCACTTTTTCAGCAGCTCAATCGGTAAGAAAATTGTAATGGCAGCAACCGGTATCTGTATGGCAATGTTTGCCTGCATCCACCTGATTGGCAACTCAACCATTTTTGGTTGGCTCAACGGCGGCATCAACGCCTATGCCCATCACCTTCACGCCCTCCCGGCTCCGATCATCATCGGTTTCCGTGGTGGTCTGGCTCTTTTGCTTCTGGTTCACGTCTGGTTCGGCATCAAGCTGACCCTTGAGAACAGCGGCGGTCGTCCTCAGCAGTACGCCGTCAATGCCACCAAGAAGATCACGTTTGCCGGTAACACCATGATCTGGACCGGTTTGGCACTGTTGGCATTCTTTGCTTATCACCTTCTGCACTTCACCCTGCAGACCCTTGAGCCATCCACTGCCGCCCTCAAGAACCTTGTACCTGTGAATGGTATTGACATGCCCAACGTCCTCGGCATGATGAGTGCCTCATTCAAGAACATCATCACCGTCGGTATTTACGGAATTGCCATGGTAGCTTTGTTCCTGCATCTCTCCCACGGCATCCAGAGCTTCTTCCAGACCATGGGTTGGAACAACGGCAAGACACT
>CAZDWS010000015.1:0-93772 GCA_964509295.1 uncultured Geobacteraceae bacterium
CGTGAAGGTGGCCGTACCGTTGGCGCCGGCGTCGTCAGCTCAATTATTGAATAAATTAATTTAGTGTGGACAGGTTTAACTGTGCATACGACAATGCCTAAAGGAATACTTCAATGAGAGATATAATTACCCTTGGTTGCACAGAGTGTAAGCAAAGAAATTACACAACCACAAAAAACAAGAAAACAACCCCAGGTAAACTGGAGTTCAGTAAGTACTGCCGTTTTTGCAAAAAACATACTCCTCACAAGGAAACTAAATAGTTATCTGCATGTGATCGGCTTGCAGGCCAGTAGCTCTAACGGCTAGAGCACCGGTCTCCAAAACCGGGTGTTGTGGGTTCGAATCCCTCCTGGCCTGCCATTTACTGACGCATGATAAAGTATTACTAAACGGTTTTGTGAAGAGTGACAGCGCATACGCCGAAATAGGCGTCTGGAGATTAAAGTGCAAAATCTGAAGTTGTTTTTTGAATCAGTAAAAACTGAGCTAATTAAAGTTACTTGGCCCACACGCAAAGAAACAATCGCCACGACCGGAGTTGTCATTCTGATTGTGTTTCTGATCTCTTTATATCTTGGTGCCTGTGACATTGTTTTGGCAAAGTTGCTACAACTGATACTGGGTTAAAGGAATATATATGTCCAAAAAGTGGTATGGAGTTCACACATATTCCGGATTTGAGAACAAGGTCAAACTGAACCTGTTCGAAAGAATCAAAAATGAAGGTATGGAAGATTTTTTTGAAAATATTCTTATTCCTTCTGAAACAGTGGTTGAATTAAAAAAAGGCGAAAAGAAAACCTCTTCAAGAAAATTTTTTCCTGGATATATATTGGTGAAAATGGAATTGACAGATGACACATGGCATATTGTTAAGGAAACATCTAAAGTTACCGGTTTTGTAGGTGGCAACACACCTTTCCCCATTCCTGATGAAGAGGTAAATAAAATTACCAGACGAATGGAAGAGGGTGCAGAAAAACCTAGACCGAAAGTACTTTTTGAGGTTGGTGAAACAGTACGCGTAGTTGATGGGCCATTTTTAAATTTTTCTGGAGTCGTTGAAGACGTTAAGCCAGATAAAGGTAAGCTGCGAGTAACTGTCACAATTTTTGGTAGAGCTACTCCAGTAGAACTTGAATTTATGCAGGTAGAAAAAAACTAACTACTTTAACTTATAACAGATAAAGGTATTTGGACACAAAGGAGCACAATAATGGCAAAGAAGATTACAGGCTATATCAAACTGCAGGTTCCAGCAGGTAAGGCAAACCCTTCACCACCAATTGGCCCTGCGCTCGGTCAGCACGGCGTCAACATTATGGAATTTTGCAAGGCATTTAACGCCAAGACACAGGCCGATGAGGGGACTATTACTCCCGTTGTTATTACTGTCTACGCTGACCGTTCGTTTACCTTTATTACTAAAACTCCTCCCGTTCCGGTTTTGATAAAAAAGGCCCTCGGTATTGCCAGTGGCTCTGCTGTTCCAAATAAAACAAAAGTCGGCAAGCTTACTAAAGATCAGGTTGAAACAATTGCTAAAACAAAGATGCCAGACCTTAATGCCGCTTCTCTTGAAGCTGCAATGAGAACTGTTGAAGGCACCGCACGTTCCATGGGCGTTGATATCGTCTAACAATTCATTATTTACGATACAAAGAGAGGTTGCAACATGTCTAAGATTGGAAAAAAACATGCTTCGGCATCCGAAAACATCGATAGGAACAAAGTCTACTCACTGACTTCTGCACTTGACGTTGTTAAAAAAAGTGCTTATGCCAAGTTTGATGAAACTGTAGATGTCGCTGTTCGTCTTGGTGTTGATCCAAGGCACGCCGATCAGATGGTTCGCGGCGCTGTTGTTCTACCAAATGGTCTGGGTAAGGATGTGCGTGTCCTGGTCTTCGCCAAGGGTGAAAAAGAGAAAGAAGCGCTTGACGCTGGTGCTGATTATGTTGGTGCTGAAGACCTCGTTACTAAAATTCAGGAAGGCTGGTTTGATTTTGATACCGCAATTGCCACTCCTGACATGATGGGTGTCGTTGGTAAAATCGGTAAGCTTCTCGGACCTCGTGGTCTTATGCCGAACCCTAAGGTCGGAACTGTTACTTTTGAAGTAGCAAGAGCTGTAAAAGAGTCTAAAGCTGGTAAGGTTGAATTCCGCGTTGAGAAAGCCGGTATTGTCCACGCGCCTTTAGGTAAGGTTTCTTTTGAAGCCGATAAACTTAAAGGAAATCTTCTTGCACTAATCGAAGCTCTTGTCAAAGCGAAGCCTTCAGCTGCAAAAGGCATTTATATCAAGAAAATTTCAGTTTCGTCAACAATGGGACCTGGAATAAATCTTGAGGTAAGCGACGTTACTTCACAAATATAGTTTTAACTATAAGTTTTTTGCCAAAGTCAAAGACAGCAGGCGTGCATTTGCCTTAATCCACATAAATGGACCTGCCGAGACTTGGGTATCGCGTTTTACGCGTTCCTGACTTTGGCCGGGGGCAACCCCATAAACCAAAAGAAAGGAGGAAGTCGCTTGAACAAGAACAACAAACAAGAATTAGTTACACAGATGCATGAGAATCTATCTCGCGCCAAAGCCGTATTCATTGCAGATTTTCGCGGCATGAATGTAGGGCAAGCTACCAGTCTTCGTAATGAACTGCGAAGTGCATCAGTTGAGTACAAAGTATTTAAGAATACTTTACTTGATTTGGCTGCTAAAGGCACAGATGTCGAGTGTATCAGTCCTTACCTGGCTGGTCCAACCGCGATCGCTATTTCATATGATGATCCGGTCAGTGCTGCTAAGGTCCTCAGCAAATTCGCTAAAGACCCACAAGGCAAATTCGTTTTAAAGGCTGGTGTTCTCTCTGGAAAACTGATTGACGTAAAACAGATTCAAGCTTTGGCAGATCTGCCCTCACGGGAAGTTCTTATTGCCAAAATGCTCGGATCAATGCAGGCTCCAGCTACGAACTTTGTTGGCGTACTGGCAGCATTACCAGGATCTTTAGTACGTGTACTTGATGCAATCCGCGCCCAAAAAGCCGGTAACTAATTTCAGCTAATAATACAAAATATCAATTGGAGGAATAAAAAATGGCTATAACTAAAGAAGAAGTGATCAGCTTTATTGAGAACATGACTGTGCTTGAACTTGCTGAACTGGTGAAAGAACTTGAAGAGAAGTTCGGCGTATCTGCTGCTGCTCCTGTTGCTGTAGCTGCTGCAGGTCCTGCTGCTTCTGCTGAGCCTGCTGAAGAGCAGACTGAGTTTGATGTTATTCTCAAGGCTGCTGGCGCTAACAAGATTAACGTAATTAAAGTTGTTCGTACTCTGACAAGCCTTGGTTTGAAAGAAGCAAAAGATCTGGTTGACGGTGCACCACAGGCTGTTAAAACTGGTGTTTCAAAGCAAGAAGCTGAAGATGCAAAGAAACAGCTCGCTGAAGCTGGTGCAGAAGTAGAAGTCAAATAGCAGCTCTTTTTTTAGAGGTGTAGAAAGCCAAGGTCGCCTGGTGCGGCCTTGGCTTGTCCTGTTTTAGCAATATTTGCCTATATTAATAAGTCAGTAATTCCAGCCGGTTAGCTTTTTCGGCCGGATGTCGCCACGATAATCGCCAAAGGAGAAGCTATGGCTTATTCGATCGCCAATAACCACCTGTTGCGTAAGAACTTTGCTAAAATCAAGAACATTATAGATATACCAAATTTGATTGATATTCAAAAAAACTCCTACATGCGTTTTTTGCAGCAGGAAGTTCTGCCTGAATCGAGAAAAAACTCCGGTCTTGAAGCTGTTTTCAGGAGTGTATTTCCTATTAAGGACTTTAGTGAGAGTGCTTCGCTGGAGTATGTTTCTTATTCCTTGAGTAAGCCTAAATATGATGTTGTTGAATGTCACCAGCGTGGAATGACTTTTGCCGCTCCAATGAAGGTAAAAGTACGTCTGGTTATCTGGGATACCGGCAAAGATTCTGCTGTCAGAGCAATTAAAGATATAAAAGAACAAGAAGTTTATTTCGGTGAAATCCCTTTGATGACAGATAATGGTACTTTTATCATTAATGGCACAGAGAGAGTTATTGTAAGCCAGTTGCATCGTTCTCCTGGTGTTTTTTACGATCACGATAAAGGTAAAACTCATTCCAGCGGCAAGGTTCTTTATTCTGCTAGAGTTATTCCTTATCGTGGCTC
The DNA here is from genome assembly GCA_964509295.1 of uncultured Geobacteraceae bacterium. Classification (GTDB taxonomy): domain Bacteria; phylum Desulfobacterota; class Desulfuromonadia; order Geobacterales; family Pseudopelobacteraceae; genus JBGSQR01. The sequence goes on from CAZDWS010000015.1 coordinate 4,200, forward strand.
ATGGTTGGATTTTGAATTTGACCATAAAGACATCTTATATGTACGTATCGACAGAAGACGTAAAATGCCTGCAACAGTTCTCCTGAAAGCACTGGGATATTCGGCTGAACAGTTGTTGAATTATTATTATAAAAATGAAGAGATCAATATTAATGGCGAGAATATCAGCAAAAATATTGATCCTGAACTACTGACTCTCCAAAAGGCATCAGTTGACGTTATTGATGCAAAGACTGGTGAAGTTCTTGTAAAAGCTAATCGTAAATATACCAAGGCATCCATAAAAAAGATGATGGAGCATGATATCCAGACCGTCCCGGTAACTATTGACGGGATTATCGGACGTTATGTTTCTACTGATGTAATTGATCCGGCTACAGGCGAAGTTTTGCTTGAATGTAATGAGGAAATCACTGCTGATAAGTTTGAAGATATTAGAGCGCGGGGAGTTAGTTCCTTTAAGTTGCTTTATATTGATAATCTTCATACGACATCTTCGTTCCGCGATACTCTTCTTGTTGACAAGATCAACTCATGTGATGAAGCCTTGATCGAAATATACCGTCGATTGCGTCCTGGTGATCCACCAACGTTAAAGAGTTCAGTTTCTCTTTTTGAAAACCTCTTTTTTAACCCAGAACGCTACGATCTCTCAGCTGTAGGTCGTTTGAAACTGAATTTTAAATTAGGACTGAAAATTTGGCCTGAATGCACTGTTTTGAATGCACCTGCAATGTTTGTTGCTGAGGACGTTTCAAGCTTTGAAGAATTGTTAAGGTTGCTAAACAATAAAGATAATCACTTTTCACAGTATGTGATTTCTAAATTGCGTGCAGATTTTACCAAAGTATTGCTAAAAAGTGATTCATCACAGCCAGTTTCTGAAAAGTTTAAAGAACAATTGCTGAAAGAAATTAACAACCTTGTTAAGGATACTGATCTTTTCTCTAAAGAGTTTATTTCTGGTCTGAATCTCAGTGATCAGACAATTAAACTTGCTGAACACATAGAACTCGGTGGCTTTGACGAGAATCGTAAAGCGATTGAGCTGCTTCGCCGTAACAGGATGATTTTTGAAGATATTTATAACACAGTGTTGTTGAGTAGCCCTAAGAACGATATCCTTGAAATTGTACGTTACCTTATTGATCTGAAAAATGGTCGCGGCGCAATTGATGATATTGATCACCTTGGCAATCGTCGTGTACGTGCTGTAGGAGAACTGCTTGAGAATCAGTACCGTATCGGACTTGTCCGTATGGAACGGGCAATAAAAGAGCGTATGAGTCTTCAGGAAGTCGAAAATCTGATGCCTCACGATTTGATCAACTCCAAGCCGGTATCAGCAGTTGTTAAAGAGTTTTTTGGCTCTTCTCAGTTGTCTCAGTTTATGGATCAGACCAACCCATTGTCGGAGGTTACGCACAAGCGACGTCTCTCTGCTCTCGGACCTGGTGGCTTAACCCGTGAACGAGCCGGTTTCGAAGTTCGTGACGTTCATCCGACACATTATGGTCGAGTTTGCCCGATTGAAACTCCGGAGGGGCCAAACATCGGTTTGATAGCTTCACTTTCCACATATGCCCGTATAAATGAGCATGGTTTTGTGGAAACACCTTATCGTATTGTTGACGAAGGCAAGCTTACTAGTGAGGTTCGTTTTTTCTCTGCTCTTGAAGAAGAAGGGCATGCAATCGCTCAGGCAAATGCCGAAGTAGACGCAAGTGGTCGCTTTGTAAATGATTATGTTTCAGCTAGAAAGAGCGGTGAATTTATTCTTGTTCACCGTGATGAAATAGAGTTAATGGACGTGGCGCCTAAACAGCTGGTTTCGGTTGCTGCTGCATTGATTCCCTTCCTTGAAAATGATGACGCGAACCGTGCTTTGATGGGTTCTAACATGCAGCGTCAGGCTGTACCGCTTCTGAGGGCTGATTCTCCGTTGGTCGGTACAGGAATGGAACGGATCGTTGCTAAAGATTCCGGTGTTTCTGTTATTGCACGTCATAACGGTGTTGTTGAGTCTGTTGATGCATCCCGTATTGTTGTAAAAATCGATGAAGGTGAACACGATGAGACCGGAACAGGTGTAGATATTTATAACCTGATTAAGTTTGCCCGCTCCAATCAAAATACCTGCATCAATAATAAGCCTGTTGTTAAGGTTGGCGACGCTGTCAAGCGTGCTGATGTTATTGCAGACGGCCCTTCAACTGAAATGGGTGAGCTTGCTCTTGGCCAAAATATTGTTGTGGCGTTCATGCCTTGGGGCGGCTACAACTTCGAGGACTCCATCCTTGTTTCTGAAAAACTAGTCAAGGATGACAGATACACTTCAATTCATATTGAAGAGTTCGAGTGCGTCTCTCGTGATACAAAGCTTGGCAAGGAAGAGATTACTTCAGATATTCCTAACCTGGGCGAAGAAGCTCTCAAAGATCTGGATGAGTCCGGTATTATTCGTATCGGTGCTGAAGTAAAACCTGGTGATATTCTTGTTGGTAAAATTACTCCAAAAGGTGAAACTCAACTTTCACCAGAAGAAAAACTTCTTCGCGCTATTTTTGGCGAAAAAGCCGGCGATGTCCGCGATTCATCTTTAACTGTTCCGCCAGGTGTTGAGGGTACAGTAATTGGTGCAAAAGTTTTCTCCCGTAAAGGAGCCGATAAGGATTCACGTACCGAATTAATCGAAAAAGCAGAAGAAGAAAAATTACGTAAGGATGAGCAGGATGAAATCCGAATTATTCGTAATTCAGCAATAAGTAAGCTTTCCAGATTGCTGATTGGCAAGAGTCTGGCCGTTAAGCTGGAGGACATTGAGGGGAACCTTATACAGCCAAAAGGTCAGAAATTGACAGAAGAAGTGTTTGCATCCATTCCGGTTGCTAGCTGGGGTGCTATCTCAGTCAGCGATGATTCAGAAACCGATGATAAAGTAAGTCAGGTGCTAGATACTCTTAATCGTCAGATTGATCTGATCAAGAGTGTTTTTGAAGATAAAATTCAAAAACTGCGTCGTGGAGACGATCTGCCTCCTGGTGTTATCAAGATGGTTAAAGTCTACATTGCTATTAAGCGTAAACTGCAGGTTGGCGATAAAATGGCAGGCCGTCACGGAAACAAGGGTGTTGTATCCAGAATTCTTCCTGAAGAAGACATGCCATATATGGATGACGGTCGTCCGGTTGAAATTGTACTCAACCCTCTTGGTGTTCCTTCCCGTATGAACGTAGGCCAGATTCTTGAGACACATCTTGGCTGGGCTGCCAAAGGCATCGGCTGGCGTATTGAAGAGATGCTCCAGAAGCATACTTCAGAAGATAACCTGAAGAAGTATCTTAAAGATGTGTACGGTGATAGTGAAGTTGGCGAGTTTATTGATGGGCTCGACCAGGAAGAACTGCTTAAGGTCAGTCGCCGTCTGCAACGCGGCGTACCGATGGCTTCTCCTGTTTTTGAAGGTGCTTCAGAGGACAAGATCAAAGGCATGCTCGGCAAAGCCGGTTTTCATTCTTCCGGTCAGGTAACACTTTTTGACGGCAGGTCAGGTGATGCCTTCAAAAACAAAGTTACGGTCGGCGTAATGTATGTTCTTAAACTCCATCATTTGGTTGATGACAAGATTCATGCTCGTTCAATTGGACCTTACAGTCTTGTTACTCAGCAGCCGCTGGGTGGTAAGGCACAGTTCGGTGGTCAGAGACTTGGTGAGATGGAGGTTTGGGCAATGGAGGCTTATGGTGCCTCACATGCATTGCAGGAATTCCTCACAGTTAAGTCGGATGACGTCTCAGGTCGAACAAGGATGTATGAGGCTATTGTAAAGGGCAAACATACGTTGGAACCTGGTTTGCCAGAATCCTTCAATGTTCTGATAAAGGAATTACAGTCTCTTTGTCTTGATGTGGAGTTACTTGAAGGCGAAGAAGAGTAAGTATCCGGCCTGCGGGGAACCCCGCAGGCCTGTAGTCATATCACAGCTCTTTGTCTAAAGCCGTATGCGGTATTTAGGCGGAGTTCAGAATATACGGAGGAGAGCATCGTGGAAGATTATTTCAGTTTTTTTGATAAACCAAAAGATCCACTCCATTTTTCAGCCATACGGATTTCGGTTTCCTCCCCTGAAAAAATCAGGGAGCGTTCTCATGGTGAAGTAAAAAAGCCTGAGACTATAAATTATCGTACCTTCAAGCCGGAGCGTGATGGCCTGTTCTGCGCAAAGATATTTGGTCCTACCAAGGATTATGAGTGTAATTGCGGTAAGTACAAACGCATGAAACATCGCGGTATAGTTTGTGAAAAGTGCGGCGTAGAGGTAATTCCTTCAAAAGTACGCCGGGAAAGACTTGGTCACATTGATCTGGCAACTCCGGTTGCTCATATCTGGTTTTTGAAGTCTCTGCCATCACGTATCGGTAATCTCTTGGATATTACTCTTAAGGATCTTGAAAAAGTTCTTTATTTCGAAGCATTTGTAATTAGTGACCCAAAGAATACCCCAATGCAGTTTTGCGAAGTCATGTCCGAGGAAAAATACATCAAAGCCCAGCAGGAATACGGTTATGATGCATTTGAAGGCGGCATGGGTGCAGAGGCGATCAGGGAGTGTCTGAAGGCATTGGACCTTGAGGAGCTTTCTACACAACTCCGCAATGAAATGATGGAGTCTTCAAGCGAAGCCAAGCGTAAGAAAACAGCGAAACGTCTGAAAGTTCTGGAAGCTTTTAAATTGTCAGGCAATAAACCGGAATGGATGATTCTTGAATGTATTCCTGTGTTGCCTCCGGAATTGCGCCCATTGGTTCCTCTGGATGGTGGTCGTTTTGCTACTTCTGATTTGAACGACCTTTACCGTCGTGTAATTAATCGCAACAATCGTTTAAAGCGCCTTGTTGAACTCCAGGCCCCTGAAGTTATTATCCGTAACGAAAAACGTATGCTCCAGGAAGCCGTCGATGCTCTGTTCGACAATGGTCGTCGTGGTCGCGCCATCGCCGGGCCTAATAAACGTCCATTAAAATCTCTGTCAGATATGCTGAAAGGCAAATCTGGTCGTTTCCGTCAAAACCTTCTCGGTAAGCGAGTCGACTACTCTGGCCGTTCAGTTATTGTTGTTGGTCCTGAGTTGAAGCTCCATCAGTGCGGTCTGCCAAAGAAAATGGCACTGGAGCTTTTCAAGCCGTTTATTTACAACAAGCTTGAAGAGAGAGGCTACGTAACAACAATCAAGAGTGCCAAAAAAATGGTTGAAAAAGAGCGCCCGGAAGTTTGGGATGTGCTTGAAGAGGTAATCAAGGAACATCCTGTTATGCTTAACCGCGCTCCGACGCTGCATAGACTTGGCATTCAGGCTTTTGAACCTGTACTGATTGAAGGCAAGGCGATCCAGCTGCATCCTTTGGTTTGTACCGCTTTCAACGCTGACTTTGACGGTGACCAGATGGCTGTCCATCTGCCTCTTTCTGTAGAGAGTCAGGCTGAAGCTCGCGTATTGATGATGTCTACTAACAACATTCTTTCGCCCGCTCATGGCAAGCCGATTATTGTTCCTTCACAGGATATGGTTCTTGGTGCTTATTACATGACGCGTGACAGGTTGTACGCTCCCTCTATTGATGAGGAAACCGGCAAGGAATTGTTTGATAAGGAAACCGGATTGCCTATTTACCAGAAAATACTGGGTACAGGCAAAATATTCTCTTGTCCGGATGAAGTGCGTATTGCTTTTGATTCAGAAGAAGTTGATATGCAGGCAACAATCAAGGTTCGCATGAAAAACCTTGTGACTGATGAAAAGATGCAGCTGATTGATACAACGGTAGGCCGTATTCTGCTTCGCGAGATACTGCCCGATTCAGTTCCATTCAGTGCTGTTAATAAGGTTATGAATAAGAAGGAACTCTCCAACCTTGTTGATACATGTTACAGAATGGCGGATAACAAGGAAACGGTTATCCTGGCAGATAAACTGAAGGATATCGGTTTTAAATATGCCTGTGTTTCAGGTATCTCAATTTGCCTTGATGATATGGTTATTCCGGAAGGTAAAACTGCTATCATCACGAAAGCTGATGATGAGGTGAAAGAGATCCAAAACCAGTACACAGAAGGTTTGATTACTGATGGCGAGCGTTATAATAAAGTAATCGATATCTGGGCAAAATCAACGGAAGAAATTGCTAATGAAATGCTGGATAACCTTTCCCGGGAAACATTTGTTGTTGATGGTATGGGGGTTCTTAAGGAACCATCTTTCAATGCAATTCATATGATGGCTGATTCAGGTGCCAGGGGTTCCGCACAGCAGATACGTCAGTTGGCTGGTATGCGTGGATTGATGGCTAAACCGTCAGGTGAAATTATTGAAACACCGATCACTGCAAATTTCCGCGAAGGGTTGACCGTTCTTCAGTATTTCATCTCAACTCACGGTGCCCGTAAGGGTCTGGCGGATACAGCACTTAAAACTGCTAACTCAGGTTATCTGACCCGCCGTCTGGTTGATGTCGCACAGGATGCCATCATAACAGAAGACGATTGTGGAACTCTGGATGGTCTGGTTGTTTCTTCTCTAACAGAAGGCGGAGAAGTTATTGAGCATATCGGAGATAGAATCCTGGGACGTGTTGCTCTGGATGATATTCTTGATCCGATTACTGGTGAGGTTCTTGTAGAGGCAAATCAGGATATTGATGAAGCACTTGTCAAGAAAATCGAAGATTCCGGTCTGGAAAAAGTAAAAATCAGATCTGTTCTTACCTGTCAGAGTCGTCGTGGAATTTGTTCCAAGTGTTATGGTCGTGATCTTTCCCGTGGACATAGTGTAAATATGGGAGAAGCAGTAGGTGTAATTGCAGCACAGTCAATCGGTGAGCCGGGTACCCAGTTGACAATGCGTACTTTCCATATCGGTGGTACTGCGTCTCGTCATGCTGAACAGACATCCCTGGAAGCACGCACTGATGGTGTTATTAAGTTTATAAACCTTAATACAGTTGTTAATGCTGAGGGCTTGCATATTGTCATGAGTCGTAACGGTGAAGTGGCTATTGTGGACGAAACCGGACGTGAACGTGAAAAATATGTTGTTGTGTATGGCGCGAAAATTAAAATTTTACCTGGTGGCCCTGTGAAACAAGGAGATACTCTTGTTGAGTGGGATCCGTACACAATGCCCATTCTTACCGAGTTTGCCGGTAAAGTTAAGTTTGGCGATATTATCGAAGGTGTTTCTATGGAAGAACAACTCGATGAGGTTACCGGCTTGTCTCGTAAGGTTATTATAGAGTCAAAGGATAGTGATAAGCGCCCAAGGATTGCAATTAAGGGGATTGCTGATGACTCTACAGCATCGACTAGCGGAACAATTGGGCGCTACTTCCTGCCGGTTGGAGCCAATATCAGCGTTCAGGACGATGCTGTTATCAGCGCCGGTGATATTATTGCAAAAATACCTCGTGAAACTACCAAAACAAAAGATATTACGGGTGGTCTGCCAAGGGTTGCCGAGTTGTTTGAAGCTCGAAAGCCTAAAGACTTTGCAGTGATTTCAGAAATTGATGGTCGTGTTTCTTATGGTAAAGACGCCAAAGGTAAGCGTAAAGTTATCGTGACACCTGAGATGGGAGAGCCAAAGGAATACCTGATTCCTAAGGGCAAACATATAAGTGTCCATGAAGGCGACTTTGTCAGGGCAGGCGAGCCTCTTATGGATGGTTCTTCAAATCCGCACGATATTTTGCGTGTATTAGGTGTTAAAGAGTTGGCTAAATATCTTGTTGACGAAGTTCAGGAAGTTTATCGTTTGCAGGGTGTAAAGATCAATGATAAGCACATTGAAGTTATTGTACGTCAGATGCTTCGCAGGGTACGTATTAAAGACGTAGGAGATACGGGTTTGTTGGTTGATGACCAGGTTGAACGCTGGTTATTCGAATCCGAAAACCAGAAGGTGCTGGATGAGGGTAAACGTCCTGCTGTAGCAGAACCGTTACTTTTGGGAATTACCAAGGCTTCGCTGTCAACAGAGTCATTTATATCAGCAGCATCCTTCCAGGAGACGACTAAGGTTCTCACACAAGCAGCTATTGAAGGTAAGATAGATTATCTGCGCGGTCTTAAGGAAAACGTAATCATGGGACGTCTGATTCCTGCTGGTACGGGTCTCGCACGTTATAGGAACATACGTATGGTTGTTGACTCTACAGATGCTGAATATCAATCCATGCCTGTTGCCAAAGAGCCGTTGGAAGAGCAGGAAGCAGCATAGTTTTAATTGTTTTATAGTTTAATTCGCCAGGGCAGGATGAAATATTTCAATTGCATCCTGCCCTGATTTTAAATCTAATTTAAAATGTATAAAAAACTTAGTGGTGATGAAATAAAATATTGACAACGCATGTGATGCCTGTTATAAAGTTTGTCTCTTTAAGGTTGGTCGCCCAAAGCACTTTAGCTTTGTGATATGAATGGAGATGCCGGTTGAATTCCGGCCCTACTACTTATTCCATTCCCCACCGTGTTAGCGCATTGAATGCGTCACTGGCGGCATCTTAAACATCAAAATGTTACTGTTTATTTTATTGGTTTTTGTTTTATATTTGTCTTGACATCCGCTGGGTGTTTTTGTTAGTTTAGGCGTTCACTTCTTTTTGGGTGATATAGTTATTATCTTGTTGGGAGAGATTGAGATTATGCCAACGATTAATCAGTTGATACGCATAGGCAGGGAAAGCAAGCGGGATAAGTCTACTGCTCCTGCTCTTAAATGTTGTCCGCAGAAGCGTGGTGTTTGTACTAGGGTTTATACAACAACACCTAAGAAGCCTAACTCGGCGCTTCGTAAAGTTGCCAGGGTCAGGTTGACTAATGGTATTGAGGTTACTTCGTATATTCCTGGTGTCGGCCATAACCTTCAGGAGCACTCAGTTGTTCTGATTCGTGGCGGCAGGGTTAAAGACCTTCCGGGTGTTCGTTACCATATAGTTCGTGGTACGCTCGACTCTGTTGGTGTGAAGGGACGTATGAAGAGTCGTTCCAAGTATGGCGCAAAGCGGCCTAAATAATTACGCACTGATTTCGTTGAGGGGTTAGGTATGCCAAGAAGAAGAGAAGTCCCAAAAAGAAATATTCTGCCGGATCCAAAGTTTCATGATAAAACGGTTGCAAAGCTGATTAATATTATGATGCTGGCGGGTAAGAAAAGTATAGCTGAGTCAATACTTTATGGTGCACTTGAAATCGTAGGCCAAAAGGCTAATGATGAGGCTGTTAAGGTTTTGAAAAAGAGTCTGGATAATATCAAGCCTATGCTGGAAGTTAAGTCCAGAAGGGTTGGTGGTTCTACCTATCAGGTTCCAATCGAGATTCGTCCGGATCGCAGGGTTTCGTTGGCTATGCGCTGGCTGATTAAGTATTCAGCTGCTCGTAGTGAAAAAACAATGAAAGACAAGCTCGCTGGTGAGATTTTGGATGCATTTAACAATCGTGGCGCTGCCGTAAAAAAGCGTGAAGATGTTCATAAGATGGCAGAGGCAAATCGTGCTTTTGCTCACTATCGTTGGTAGTCATAGTTTAGTTTTTGGAGGATTCAGTGCCCCGTTTGTCGCCACTTGAAAATTATAGAAATATTGGGATTATGGCTCATATTGACGCCGGTAAAACGACGACTACAGAGCGTATTCTTTATTATACCGGTGTGTCTCATAAGATTGGTGAAGTTCACGAAGGCACAGCCACGATGGACTGGATGGAGCAGGAGCAGGAGCGTGGTATTACTATTACATCTGCTGCTACCACCTGTAACTGGAATGACTGTCGTATTAATATAATTGATACACCTGGTCACGTTGACTTTACTATTGAAGTTGAGCGTTCTCTTCGGGTTCTTGATGGTGCGGTTGCCGTATTCTGCTCAGTTGGTGGTGTTGAGCCGCAGTCTGAAACCGTTTGGCGTCAGGCTGATAAGTATCATGTTCCGCGACTGGCTTTTATAAATAAGATGGATCGTATTGGCGCAGATTTTTTCCGCGGCGTTTCAATGATCAAAGATCGTTTAAAAGCAAACCCATTGCCGATTCAGTTGCCAGTAGGCAAGGAAGATTACTTTAAGGGTATTATTGACCTTGTAACAATGAAAGCAATTATCTGGGATGAAGAGTCTCTTGGGGCGACATTCCGAATTGAAGATATTCCCGCAGACCTGCTTGATGAGGCTGTAGAATATCGCGAGAAGATGATAGAAGAAATTAGTAGTCATGACGATGCTTTGATGGATAAGTATCTAAGTGGTGAAGAACTGACTGAAGCAGAAATTAAAGCAGCAATACGTACATGTACCATAAATATCCAGATATGTCCGGTTATCTGTGGGTCATCATTTAAGAATAAAGGTGTCCAGAACCTTCTTGACGCTGTTGTAGATTATATGCCGTCACCAATGGATATTCCGGCCATTAAAGGTCTTGACGTTGATACGGGTGAAGAAATTGAGCGTACTGCTTCCGATTCTGAGCCGTTTTCAGCGCTTGGTTTTAAAATTATGACTGACCCATTTGTAGGGCAGCTTACATTTTTCAGGGTTTACTCGGGTGTAGTACAGTCAGGTTCTTATATTTATAACTCGACCAAAGGTAAGCGCGAGCGTATCGGTCGTATTCTTAAAATGCATGCTAACAAGCGCGAAGAAGTCAAAGAAGTTTATGCCGGTGATATCGCTGCTGCGGTAGGACTTAAGTATACAACTACAGGTGACACTCTTTGTGATGAAGGCAAACAAGTTATTCTTGAGTCAATTGAGTTCCCGGAACCGGTTATTTCAATTGCTATTGAGCCTAAAACCAAGGCCGAGCAAGAAAAACTTGGATTTGGTCTTCAGAAGCTTGCTAGTGAAGACCCTTCATTCAGAGTTAAAACAGACGAAGAGACAGGTCAGACCATTATTTCTGGTATGGGCGAGCTTCATCTTGAAATTATTGTAGACAGATTAATGCGTGAGTTTAAGGTTGAGGCTAATGTTGGTAAGCCGCAGGTAGCCTATCGCGAAACAATTACCAAGAAGGTTAAGGTAGAAGGTAAGTTTGTTCGTCAGTCTGGTGGACGTGGTCAGTATGGTCATGTCTGGTTAGAGATTGAGCCGCAAGAAGCCGGAAAAGGTTTTGAGTTTGTTGATGCTATCAAGGGTGGGGTTGTTCCTCGTGAATATATTCCGGCTGTAGGTAAAGGTATCTTTGAAGCTCTTGATAATGGAGTTCTGGCTGGATTTCCGGTTGTTGATGTCAAAGCCACGCTTATTGATGGTTCCTACCATGAAGTTGACTCCTCTGAAATGGCATTTAAAATTGCCGGTTCAATGGGCTTTAAGGAAGGTTGTCAAAAAGCAGCACCGATTATTCTTGAACCAATCATGTCCGTTGAAGTTGTTGTTCCTGAAGAATATATGGGTGATGTGATTGGCGATCTTAATTCGCGTCGCGGACGTATTATGGGAATGGAGTCACGTGCAGGTGCTCAGGTTGTTACCTCTATGGTTCCTTTGGCAAATATGTTCGGTTATTCAACTGATCTTCGTTCTGCAACACAGGGCCGTGCTACATACGCAATGACATTTGATCATTATGAACCAGTACCGAAGTCGGTAGCTGATGAGATAGTTGCAAAAATTAAAGGTTAGTTAACTTATTGATACTAGGAGGGCCTGTTATCATGGCGAAGGCTAAATTCGAGCGCAACAAACCACATGTAAACATTGGTACTATTGGTCACGTTGACCACGGTAAAACCACATTGACCGCTGCCATCACCAAGGTATTGGCAGGTAAAGGTCAGGCTGAATACAAAGCCTTTGACCAGATTGACAACGCCCCTGAAGAGCGCGAGCGTGGTATTACCATCGCCACCGCCCATGTTGAATATGAAACTGAAGCTCGTCACTATGCTCATGTTGACTGTCCTGGCCATGCCGACTACGTCAAGAACATGATCACCGGTGCAGCTCAGATGGACGGTGCAATTCTCGTTGTATCCGCAGCTGACGGTCCTATGCCTCAGACACGCGAGCATATCCTGCTTGCACGTCAGGTCGGCGTCCCTTACATAGTAGTCTTCCTCAACAAGGCAGACATGGTTGATGATGAAGAGCTTCTCGAACTGGTAGAACTTGAAATTCGCGAACTTCTTTCTTCATATGACTTCCCTGGTGACGACATTCCAATCATCAAAGGTTCCGCGCTGAAAGCCCTCGAAGGCGAGAAGAGCGAACTTGGTGAAGACTCAGTCAACAGACTGATGGACGCCGTTGACAGCTACATTCCTAATCCAGAGCGTGCCATCGACAAGCCATTCCTTATGCCTGTTGAAGACGTTTTCTCCATCTCCGGTCGTGGTACAGTTGCCACCGGTCGTGTAGAGCGCGGTATCGTTAAAGTTGGCGAAGAAATCGAAATAGTCGGTATCAAAGCAACTGTAAAATCCACCGTAACCGGTGTTGAAATGTTCCGTAAACTTCTTGATGAAGGCCGTGCCGGCGACAACATTGGTGCTCTCCTTCGTGGTGTTAAGCGTGAAGACATCGAGCGCGGCCAGGTACTTGCCAAGCCGGGTTCCATCACACCGCACACCAAGTTCAAAGGCGAAGTTTACATCCTGAGCAAAGAAGAGGGTGGTCGTCATACCCCATTCTTTAACGGCTACCGTCCACAGTTCTACTTCCGTACAACAGACGTAACCGGCGTAGTTGATCTTCCAGCTGGCACCGAAATGGTAATGCCTGGTGACAACGTAGCAGTAACCATTAACCTGATCACCCCAATCGCAATGGACGACGGTCTCCGCTTCGCCATTCGTGAAGGTGGCCGTACCGTTGGCGCCGGCGTCGTCAGCTCAATTATTGAATAAAACGTTACGAGGATATCAATGCAGAGCCAGAAGATCAGAATCCGCCTAAAGGCATATGACCATAAACTGCTGGATGTTTCAGTAGGAGAAATAGTCGACACAGCTAAAAGGACTGGAGCACGTATCGCAGGTCCGATCCCGCTACCGACCGTTATAAATAAGTACTGTGTGCTTCGTGGACCTCATGTTGATAAAAAATCACGTGATCAGTTTGAAATTAGAACTCACAAAAGACTTATTGACATCCTTGAGCCTACACAGCAAACGGTAGATGCTCTTATGAAGCTTGATTTGGCTGCTGGCGTAGACGTAGAAATCAAACTGTAGCGTACTATTTTCGAATAGGAACAGATATGAAAAAAGGCATCATTGGAAAAAAACTGGGGATGACCCAGATATTCATGGAAGATGGCACCTGCATACCGGTAACGGTAATACAGGCTGGTCCTTGTGTTGTTACCCAAAAGAAGACAGAATCTTCTGATGGATACTCAGCTTTACAAGTCGGATTTGAGTCAGTAGCTGCAGCAACTGCTAATAAGCCGCAGTTGGGCCACTGTACAAAATCTGGGCAAGGCGTTTTTAGGCACCTGCGTGAATTGAAGCTTGAAGGTACAGAGCTGAACGTAGGTGACACATTGAATGTAGATCAGTTTGTTGAAGGCGATCTTGTTGATGTGACAGGCACCAGTATTGGTAAGGGTTTTCAGGGCGTTATGAAGCGTTACAACTTCAGTGGTGGTCGCGCTTCTCACGGATCACGTTTTCATCGTGCACCAGGTTCGATCGGGGCATCGGCAACGCCATCTCGTGTATTTAAAAATAAAAAAATGCCTGGTCAGATGGGTAACGAACGTGTTACAGTGCAACGTTTGCTGGTTATGAGAGTGAACGCTGCTGAAAATCTGCTCCTTATAAAAGGAGCAGTTCCGGGCCACAAAAATAATGTTGTTCTTATAAAAAACAGCGTCAAAGCAAGTAATTAAGCAGGAGTATCCGTATGCCTTCGATAGCAGTTTTTAACATGGACAGGCAGCAGGTTGGTGAAGTTGAGCTGTCTGATGAGATTTTCAATGCTGAGGTAAAAGAGCATCTGATGCACCTTGCTCTCCGTATTCAGCTTGCTAACCGCAGGGCTGGCACAGTTAAGACCAAGACTCGCTCAGAGGTTGCCGGCGGCGGCAAAAAACCTTTCAAACAGAAAGGTACTGGCGGAGCCCGTCAAGGTTGTATTAGAGCACCTCATTATCCTGGTGGTGGTCTTGCTTTTGGTCCTAGGCCGAAAGAATATAACCTGAGTATGAATAAAAAAGCTCGTAATGCTGCTATTTGTTCTGCGCTCTCATTTCAGTATAAGAACAATAGAATTACTGTTCTTGATAAGCTTGATTTTGATAAGATTTCTACTAAAGGTTTTATCGGATTCATTAAGCGTTTTGAAATTGAGAAATCGCTTATTATTACAGATGATCTGACAAATAACTTGTTGTTGTCTTGTCGTAATGTGCCACACTTTAAGCTTCTAAAACAAGAAGCGTTAAATATTCATGATATGTTGAAGTACAAAAATATTATTATTACTAAGGGCGCTGTACAATCCGTTGAAGGAGCGCTGCATAAATGAATATCTACTCAGTAATTAAGAAACCGCATGTGACTGAAAAAACTTCGATGAGTGGTGAAGCTAACAATACTGTTGCAATAGTTGTTGATAGAGATGCCAATAAAATCGAGATCAAGCAAGCGGTAGAAACCCTTTTTAAGGTTAAGGTTGACGATGTCAGAACAGTTAATGTGGCAGGCAAAGTAAAACGTGTCGGTCAGAACTTTGGCAAAAAGTCAAACTGGAAAAAGGCCTATGTGACTCTTCAAAAGGGTCAGTCCTTAGATTTCTTTGAGGTTTAATTAACACATTCGGGGTTCACAATGGGAATCAAGATTTATAAGCCAACATCGCCAGGGCGTAGGCATCAGACCTGTTCGACGTTCGAAGAGATTACGACAACAACACCGGAAAAGTCTCTTCTTATAAAACTGAAGAAGACTGGTGGTAGAAACGCACTTGGACGTGTTACAGCGCGTCACCAGGGTGGCGGTCATAAACAGAAATATCGTATTATCGATTTCCGTCGTGACAAGCTCAGCATACCTGCAAAAGTGGCCAGTATCGAATATGATCCTTGCAGAAGTGCACGTATTGCACTTCTTCATTATGTTGATGGTGAGAAACGTTATATTCTCGCTCCACTTGATTTAAAAGTTGGAGACACCATTATCAGCGGTCCTGAAGCCGATATTAAGCCTGGTAACGCTTTGCCACTGAAATCAATTCCTCTTGGTACTATTATTCATAATATCGAGTTGAAAATTGGTAAAGGTGCTCAGTTAGCCAGAAGTGCAGGAACATTTGCGCAGCTGATGGCAAAAGACGGAAGATATTCACAAGTCAAATTACCTTCTGGTGAAGTTCGTATGGTCCTACAGGACTGTTATGCAACAATTGGCCAGGTTGGAAATGTTGATCATGAAAAAGTTAATATTGGTAAAGCTGGTCGTTCTCGTTGGTTGGGTAAGCGTCCTAAAGTCAGGGGTGTTGCGATGAACCCTGTCGACCATCCGCACGGTGGTGGTGAGGGACGTACATCTGGTGGACGTCACCCAGTTACTCCATGGGGTATTCCGACTAAGGGTTATAAAACTCGAACCAATAAGTCTTCTGATCGCTTCATAGTTAAGAAGCGTAGCAAATAACGCGCGAGAGGCTGATAAATGGCACGTTCAATAAAAAAAGGGCCTTTTGTAGATGGTCACCTGATCAAAAAAGTTCAGGCAGAGAGCCCAGGCTCTAAAAAAATTATTAAAACCTGGTCACGTCGTTCAACAATTACGCCTGACTTCATTGGTATCAATCTCGCTGTGCACAATGGACGTAAGTTCATTCCAGTGTACGTTACAGAAAATATGGTTGGTCATAAACTCGGTGAGTTTTCTCCAACAAGGACTTTTCACGGACACGCAGCTGATAAAAAGAGTAAAGTTAAGAAGTAGTTAAGGAGCTTGAAATGGAATCCAGCGCAAAACTGACATCTGTCCGTCTGTCTCCGCGTAAGACCAGACTAGTTGTAGATCTCGTTAGAGGCAAGGCCATTCAAGAGGCACTTAATACTCTGAGATTTATGCCGCAACCGTCCGCGAAGCTTATCAGTAAACTGTTGAAGTCAGCGGTTGCTAATGCAGAACAAAAGGGCGTTTCAGATGTTGACAATTTATTTGTTAAGTCGATTTTTGTAGACGGTGGTGCAGTGCTTAAACGTTTTCTGCCACGTGCTATGGGCCGTGCCAGTAAAATCCGCAAGCCCACAAGTCACATTTGTGTTACACTATCAGATTTGAAATAGTTTCATTCCGTGGAGGTGTAGTTTGGGACAAAAAGTTAATCCGATAGGCTTCAGGCTTGGAGTTATAAAAACATGGGACTCCAAATGGTACGCTGAAGCCGATTATGCAAAACTTTTGCATGAGGATATTAAAATTCGCGCATTCTTGAAGAAGCGTCTTTATAGTTCAGGCGTCTCGAAAATAGAAATCGAGCGTGCAGCTAATAAGACCAAAATTAATATTTTTACTGCAAGACCTGGTCTGATTATTGGTAAAAAAGGTTCTGAGGTCGAAATCATTAAGAAAGATTTGGCGAACCTCACCTCCAAGGAAATTTTCATCAATATCATTGAAGTTCGTAAGCCAGAGCTTGATGCACAGCTAGTAGCGGAAAACGTTGCTTTGCAGTTAGAGCGCCGAATTGCTTTCCGACGTGCTATGAAGAAAAGTGTTACATCTGCACTTAAGTTCGGAGCAAAAGGAATTAGAATTACCTGCTCCGGTCGACTTGGTGGTGCAGAGATGTCACGAACTGAGTGGTATCGTGAAGGTCGTGTTCCTTTGCATACTTTACGTGCAGATATAGACTATGGTTTTGCTGAAGCTAAGACAACCTACGGCCTTATTGGCATCAAGGTTCTTATTTTCAAGGGTGAAGTTCTCCCCGGTCATTAAATAATACTTTGCAGAACAGGAGTAAGTTTCAATGTTAATGCCGAAGCGGGTTAAACATAGAAAGCAAATGAAAGGTCGTATGTCCGGTAAACCTTGCCGTGGTATTACACTTTCTTTCGGAGAATTCGGTATCCAGGCCACTGAATGCGGTTGGTTGGATTCAAGACAAATAGAAGCTGCCCGTATTGCTATGACTCGTTATATCAAGAGGGGTGGTAAAATCTGGATCAGGGTTTTCCCTGATAAACCACTTACATCCAAACCTGCAGAGACTAGGATGGGTAAAGGTAAAGGTTCACCTGATTCTTGGGTTGCCGTTATCAGACCCGGTACTATCCTTTATGAGATGGAAGGTGTAACAGAAGAAATTGCACGTGAAGCGCTAAGGCTTGCTGCTCACAAACTGCCAATTTCAACGAAGTTTATTGCAAGAGGTGAAAATAATGAAGCCTAATGAGTTGCGTAACTTGTCTGCAGAAGGTCTTGTTGCCAAGAAGAGTGAGCTCACTCAGGAGCTCTTTAACCTTAAATTCCAGCTGCATACCGGTAGACTAGAAAATACCGCCAAGTTGAAATACATTCGACAGAATATCGCCAGGATTAATACTATCCTTTGCGAGAACAAGGCATAGGGAGCATCAGATGAGTGAACGTGGTCACAGAAGGACGCAGGTTGGAGTAGTAGTTAGCGACAAAATGGATAAAACGATTGTAGTTAAGGTAGATCGTCTGATAAAACATTCTGTCTATAATAAATACATCAAACGTAGTGCAAAATATAAAGTTCATGATGAAAACAACAGTTGCAAAATCGGTGATCGAGTTCAAATTATTGAGTGTCGTCCTTTAAGCAAGGATAAACGATGGAATCTGAAGCAGATCAGCGAATAATGCATCTTTTAAGACAGGGGTACTAAGTAATGATACAGATGCAATCAATACTGGACGTAGCCGATAACTCCGGCGCCAAGAAGCTCTTCTGCATCAAGGTGCTGGGCGGATCAAAACGTAAATATGCTGGAATTGGCGATATAATTGTTGCTTCAGTTCGTGAAGCACTTCCTAATTCCAAAGTTAAAAAAGGCGATGTTGTTAAAGCCGTTATTGTTCGTACAGCTAAAGAGTTGGGTCGTTTGGACGGTTCATATATCCGTTTTGATGATAACTCAGGCGTTGTTATTAACAATGCAAAAGAACCGGTCGGAACACGTATTTTTGGCCCTGTTGCCAGGGAATTGCGAGCCAAAAAGTTTATGAAAATTATTTCCCTAGCACCAGAAGTACTCTAACAGGAATCGGAGAAACTTAGATGCAAGCCACTAAATCTCATGTCAGTAAGGGCGAGTTGGTAATGGTAGTTGCCGGTAAAGAAAAAAATAAAACCGGTAAAATACTTCGTCTTCTGCCCAAAAAAGATAGTGTTATAGTTGAGGGCCTTAATCTGGCTAAAAGGCATATTAAAGCTCGTGGCAACGAGGCTGGCGGGATCAAGGAAAAAGAAGCTGCGATCCACATTTCTAATGTTATGCCGTATTGTTCCAAATGTGCAAAGCCGGTAAGAACTCGTAAACAGGTTCTTGAAAACGGCGAAAAACAGAGAATTTGCGTTAAATGCAACAGCTCTCTAGAGAAATAGACTGGAGGAACGAATAATGGCTCGACTGAAAGAAATTTATAATACAGAGATTATTCCAAAGTTACGCGCTGACTTTAGCTACGACAATATTATGGAAGTTCCAAAAATTGTTAAAGTAGTCGTTAATATGGGACTTGGCGAAGCTATCCAGAATGTTAAAATTCTTGATTCGGCAGTCGTTGAGCTTAATACGATTACCGGCCAAAAGTCCGTTGTTACTAAAGCCAAAAAATCAATTGCTACCTTTAAGCTCCGTCAGGGAATGCCTATAGGTTGCATGGTTACACTTAGACGCGAAAGAATGTATGAGTTTCTTGATCGTTTAATTAATGTCTCACTTCCGCGAGTTCGAGACTTTAAAGGTGTTTCGGCCAAGGCTTTTGATGGCAATGGAAATTATACGCTTGGTGTAAAGGAACAGCTTATTTTTCCTGAAATCAACTATGATAAAGTTGATAAAATCAAGGGTATGAATATAACTATTGTAACTACCGCAAAGACAGACGAAGAAGGTAGAGCGTTACTTAAGTACTTGGGCATGCCGTTCAGGAACTAAGACTATCTGGAGGATTCCGTGGCAAAAGTTTCAATGATCATTAAATCCCAGCGTAAACCAAAGTTTAAGGTTCAACAACATAGCCGTTGCTTGGTTTGCGGCAGACCGAAGGCATTTTACCGTAAGTTCAAAATGTGTAGGATTTGTCTTCGTAAATATGCATCAATGGGCCAGATCCCCGGCGTGATTAAATCGAGCTGGTAATCAACAACGATTGAAGAAATCGACAGGAGCAAACGTACGATGTCCATGACAGATCCAATCGCCGATATGCTAACCAGAATTAGAAATGCTAACATGGTTAAGCACCAGAAGGTTGATATTCCATCTTCAACCTTAAAGGTAAATATTGCTGCCGTCCTTAAACAGGAAGGTTTTATTAAGAACTACAAGGTTATTTCCGATAATCTACAGGGAGTTCTTAGAGTTTACCTGAAATATATTGATGAAAAAGATTGCGTTATTAATGAAATTAAGCGTATTAGCAAGCCAGGCGGCCGCGTTTATGTTAAGTCTGACGACATTCCTGTTGTCAAAAGCGGTATTGGAATTGCTATTCTTTCTACCTCTAAGGGTATCATTACTGATAACGCAGCCCGCAAGGCTGGTTTAGGTGGAGAGATTCTCTGCACCGTTTGGTAATCAAGAAATCAAGGAGCATGAAGCAATGTCGAGAATAGGGAAGCTTCCCATAGAGATAGCTAAAGGCGTTTCGATTAATTATAACGATTCTGTTTTGACTGTTAAAGGTCCTAATGGGACATTAGCTCGTCAGATCATGTCTTGTGTTACTTTGGGTATTACTGACTCAAGTATCACAGTAACCAGAGTTGATGATTCAAATATTGCAAGATCAGCACATGGTTTGACAAGAACCCTTATTAATAATATGGTTGTTGGTGTTACCAAGGGGTTCCAGACGAATCTTGAGATCAATGGTGTTGGTTATCGTGCGGAAGTTAAAGGAAGTGAACTTCATTTAAGTCTTGGTTATTCACATCCCATACATTTCCCGATACCAGAAGGCATCGCAATTGATGTTGAAAAGATGACAAAGGTTTCGATTAAGGGGTTTGATAAGGAATTGGTGGGCCAAACTGCCGCTAAAATCAGATCCTTCCGTGCACCTGAGCCTTATAAAGGCAAAGGAATTAAGTATGCTGACGAGACTATTCTGAGAAAAGCCGGTAAAACAGGCAAAAAGTAGTCTTTATAAGGAGATTGTCGTGGCTAAAACTGCAATAAAAACAATTACAAGATTAAAGCGCCAGGTTAGGGTTCGTAAAAAAGTTCGTGGTACTGTTGAACGTCCTCGGTTGAATGTATTTAAGAGCGCGCGTCACATTTATGCACAGCTAATTGACGATGCTAAAGGCGTTACGTTAGTTGCGTGTTCGACTTTGTCCGAAGGCACCGACTCACTTACATATACAGGTAACGTTGACGCTGCTGTTTTTGTTGGTAAAGAAATAGCTCGTTTGGCAATAGAAAAAGGTTTTTCGTCTGTGGTATTTGACCGTAATGGTTTTTTGTACCATGGCAGAATTAAAGCACTGGCTGATTCAGCCCGTGAATCAGGGCTTGTTTTTTAAAGCGTTCGAGGAGGTTTTCATTGAGTAGAATAAATCCAGCGGATCTGAATCTTACTGACCGTGTAGTTCATATCAGCCGAGTTGCCAAGGTAGTCAAGGGCGGCCGTCGCTTTAGTTTTTCAGCACTTATTGTTGTTGGTGATGGAAGCGGATATGTAGGTTATGGTCTTGGCAAGGCGAACGAAGTCCCTGAAGCAATCAGAAAAGGCGTTGAGCAAGCAAAGAAAAACCTGATTAAAGTTCCAGTCAGTCCAAACCAAAGTATTCCTTTTGAAATTGAAGGAAAGTTTGGTGCAGGTAGATTGCTTATGAAGCCTGCTTCAGCAGGTACTGGTGTTATTGCTGGCGGAGCTGCACGTGCTATTTTTGAAGCAGCTGGTATTAATAACATTTTGTCAAAATGCCTTGGATCAAATAACCCACACAATGTCGTTAAGGCTGCTTTTGCTGGTTTGAAGCGTCTTAAAACTCCGGAAGAAATTGCCGCACGTCGCGGTTTGACTGATTAATCATTGAGGTAAGCTGCTATGAATGCAAAGTTACAGGTTACACTTGTAAAAAGTACAATTGGTAGGCCACAAAAACATAAAAATATTGTTGCTGGGCTCGGCTTGAAAAAACTTAATATGACTGTAGAGCATAACGATACACCTGAAGTTAGAGGAATGATCGCTAAAATCAGCCATATGCTGAATATCGCACAGTAAATAAAGGTGGTTTAGAATGGATTTAAATACTCTTAGGCCCGCACTGGGATCAACTAAACAATCTAAACGTATTGGTAGAGGCCCTGGTTCAGGTCACGGAAAGACTTCTACCAAAGGACATAAAGGACAAAAAGCGCGTTCTGGTGGCAGTATCAAAGCTGGTTTTGAGGGTGGACAAATGCCACTTCAGAGGCGTCTGCCGAAACGTGGTTTTACACCCATCGATCGTATTGTATACTCGTTAGTTAATGTTGATCAGCTAGAGGTTTTTGAAGCTGGTTCATTGGTTGATGCATGTGCTCTTGCGGCAAAAGGTTTGATTAAATCGGCTAAATGTCATGTCAAAATACTTGGCAGCGGGGAAATATCAAAGTCTTTGAACGTAGCAGGTGCAAAGTTCAGCCAAACGGCAAAAGATAAGATTGTTGCTGCTGGTGGTTCGGTAGAGGAGAAAGCTTAGTGCTTGACGCACTTAAAAACATTTTTAGAATCCCCGAACTGAAAAATAGGGTTTTATTTTCTTTAGGTATGCTTGCTGTTTATCGTGTTGGGTGTCACATACCTACACCAGGAATTGATCGGGTTGCACTCGCTCATTTTTTTAAACAGGCACAGGGAACCCTGCTCGGGCTATTTGATATGTTTTCAGGAGGCGCTTTAGAGCGTCTGTCTGTTTTTGCCCTTGGCATTATGCCATACATATCGTCTTCTATTATTTTTCAGTTGCTTACTGTTGTAGTGCCAGCAATTGAAAAGCTTTCTAAAGAGGGTGAGTCTGGAAGAAAGAAAATCACTCAATATACTCGATATGGCACTGTAGTTCTAAGTGTCGTTCAAGGACTTGGCATTGCAATAGGTCTCGAAAGTATGCGTGGTCCTGCTAATGAGCTAGTTGTGCCTGCTCCCGGGTGGTCATTTCGACTTTTGACCGTATTGACATTAACAGCCGGAACTGCATTTATCATGTGGCTTGGTGAACAGATGTCAGAAAGGGGTATCGGTAATGGTATCTCTTTAATAATCTTTGCTGGTATTGTCGTTGGAATTCCAAATGCTATTGGGAATACGATCAAACTTTTAAGTGCTGGTCAGTTGTCGTTATTTGTTATTGTTTTTGTTCTAGCGTTAATGTTTGCAGTAATTGCAGGAATTGTATTTGTAGAGCGTGGCCAGCGACGGCTACCCATACATTATGCTAAACGTGTGGTCGGGCTAAAAACCTTTAACTCGCAATCGTCTCATTTGCCTTTGAAGGTAAATATGGCAGGTGTTATACCTCCGATTTTTGCATCATCAATTATTATGTTTCCAGCTACCATAGCTAACTTCATTGATATTCCTTGGGTTCAACAGGCGGCTAAAAACCTGACTCCTGGGCATCTGATCTACAACGTGTTTTTTGTTGCTTTCATCGTTTTTTTCTGCTACTTCTATACGGCTGTAACATTTAACCCGATTGATGTGGCTGAGAATATTAAAAAGCACGGTGGCTATATACCTGGAATAAGGCCTGGCAAAGAGACTTCCGATTTTATGGATAGTGTTTTGACTAGATTGACCTTTGCTGGGGCTATATATATATCAATAGTTTGTGTTTTGCCTTCTGTGCTTATCAGTAAGTTTAATCTGCCCTTTTATTTTGGTGGAACTGCTTTGTTAATTGCAGTCGGTGTTGGCATGGATACAGTAGCTCAAATCGAATCGCATTTGATTACCCGCAATTATGAAGGTTTTCTTAAAGGCGTTAGGATTAGGGGGCGTAGATAGTGAATCTGGTGCTTTTTGGTCCTCCTGGCGCTGGTAAAGGCACTCAAGCAGTTTTTCTGGTTGAGAGGTATTGCGTGCCACAGATATCTACGGGAGACCTTTTGAGGGCAGCTGTAAAGGCTGGCACACCGGTAGGCTTGAAAGCGCAAGCAATAATGAGTTCCGGTGGTCTTGTTCCGGACGAAGTAGTTCTTGAGATCGTTAAAAATAGAATTGTGCAGCCTGATTGTTCTGATGGATTTATTCTAGATGGTTTTCCTCGAACAATTCCACAGGCTGATGCACTAGATAAAATTCTTCTAGATTTAGGCAAATCGATTGAGCATGTTATTTCTCTTGAGCTGCCTAGTGATTTAATTGTTCAAAGGTTGTCAGGACGTCGTACCTGTTCTGTTTGCGGTAAAGGGTGTCACGTTGATAATGCGCCTCCAAAGATTGAAGGTCAGTGTGATTTTTGTGGCGGCCATTTGTTGCAACGGGATGATGATAAGGCAGAGTCAGTATCTAACCGTCTGAATGTTTATGAGCAGCAAACAGCTCCCTTAAAGGCTTACTATGATAAGGTTGGTTTGCTTCGTAGGGTAGATGGCTCCAAGTCTATTGATGAAACGCAGTTACAGATAAATAAGCTGCTAAAAGGGTGACGAGTGATAGTCCTTAAATCTCCTCGTGAGATTGAGCGCATGCGGGTCCCTTGCAGGATGGTTGCTGAAATTTTGGAACTGCTTGCTGAAAAGGTTAAGCCAGGTGTCACAACACGAGATTTAGAACAGTTGGCAAGTACTGAATCACGTAAGCGTAATGCCAAAGCCGCTTTTAAAGGTTATCATGGCTATCCAAGTGCTCTTTGTTGCTCTCCGAATAATCAAGTCGTTCATGGGATGCCAACAGATGAGCCATTAAAGTCTGGCGATATTTTGAGTCTTGACTTTGGTATATTGTATGATGATTTTTATGGTGATTCTGCAATTACTCTTGCAGTTGGAGAAATTGGAGATGGTTCAAAGCGACTGCTAAAGACAACTAACGAGTCCCTTTATGAAGGTATTCAAAAGGCAGTACCCGGTAACAGATTGTTTGATATATCTTTTGCAATTCAGGATTATGTTGAAAATAGAGGGTTTTCTGTAGTTAGAGATTTTGTCGGTCACGGTATTGGTAAAAGTTTGCATGAAGACCCGCAAATTCCTAATTATGGTTCTCCGGGTAAAGGTATTATTTTAAAGGCTGGGATGGTTTTGGCCATTGAGCCGATGATAAATGAGAAGTCTCATCAAGTTAAAGTATTGGAAGACGGCTGGACTGTTATAACATTAGATGGTGGACTATCTGCTCACTTTGAGCACACAGTTGCAATAACAGATAAAGGTCCTGATATTTTAACGCGTTTAGTTTAATGCGTGAAGGGGTGTATTATGAAAGTTAGGGCTTCAGTTAAAAAAATCTGCGATAAATGTAAGATTATCAAGCGTAAGGGTATTGTCCGCGTTATCTGCGATATCCCTAAGCATTCCCAGCGTCAGGGATGAGTAATTAAAGGAGGACGATCAATTGGCACGAATTGCTGGTATTGATTTACCAAAGAACAAGAGAATAGTAGTTGCCCTGACCTATATTTATGGAATCGGTAGCTCAACAGCGGAAACAATTCTTGAAACAACCAAGATTGATCCAGATACTCGTACAGATAAGCTCACTGAGGCTGATGTGTCTCGTTTACGCGACGAAATCGACCGTAACAGCAAGGTTGAAGGTGATCTTCGCCGTGAGATATCAATGAACATAAAGCGATTGATGGATCTTGGCTGCTATCGCGGATTGCGACACAGAAAAGGTCTTCCTTGCAGAGGCCAGCGTACAAAGACTAATGCTCGTACTCGTAAAGGCCCAGCACGTACTGTTGCTGGTAAGAAGAAATAATTATATTTAGTCCTGGAGAATTAGAATGGCAAGTCCAGCTAAGAAAGTAGTTCGTAAGAAAAAAGAGCGTAAAAATATTACTAATGGTGTAGCTCATATTCAGGCTACTTTTAACAACACCATTATTACTATTACAGATCCTGTTGGAAATGTAATCGCTTGGTCAACATCCGGTGCAAAAGGTTTTAAAGGTTCTCGCAAGAGTACACCTTTTGCTGCTCAGATTGCTGCCGAAGATTGCGCTAAAAAGGCTCAGGAGCACGGTCTCAGAAATATCGAGGTCTATGTGAAAGGTCCTGGATCAGGTCGTGAGTCGGCTCTCCGAGCTCTTCAGGCGGCAGGTTTCAATGTCAGTTTCATTAAGGATGTGACACCGATTCCACATAACGGTTGTCGTCCGCCCAAGAGAAGAAGAGTTTAATTCGCGTTAACCATTTCAAGGAGGTTTGCATTGGCTCGTTATACAGGACCTTCGTGCCGTTTGTGCAGAAGAGAAAACATGGAATTATTTTTGAAGGGGGATCGATGCTACACTGATAAGTGTGCCATCAAACGTCGTAACTATCCTCCTGGGCAACATGGACAAGGCCGTTCAAAGGTCTCTGCATACGGCGTTCAGTTGCGTGAAAAACAAAAAGTCAGACGTATCTACGGTCTTTTGGAAAAACAGTTCCGTGGATATTTTGCTGAGGCTGATCGTATGAAGGGTGTTACCGGCGAGAATCTGCTTTCACTTCTTGAAAGACGTCTGGATAATGTTGTTTATCGTCTCGGCTTTGCATCTTCACGTACCGAATCACGCCAGATTGTAAGACACGGTCATTTTACTCTGAATGGTAAAAAGGTTAATATTCCTTCTATTCAGGTTAAAGTTAACGATGTTGTTACACTTCGCGAAAAAAGCACTAAAATTGCTTCTATTAATGAAGCACTTGAAGCTGTCGTTCGTCGCGGTGTTCCGCAATGGCTTGAACTTGATAAAGATGGTTTTAAGGGAAGTGTAAAAGCGTTACCAATACGCGAAGATATCACTACTCCAATTCAAGAACAGCTGGTTGTTGAACTTTATTCCAAGTAATTGGTTTAACTGATCTGGCTTTTTGAGACTGTAACATCAGAGCCGGACAAATTCCTCCGGAGGAGGTTGTAATGTATAAAAACTGGCGCGATCTTATCAGGCCTAAACAACTTCAATTTGAGAAAGAATCGCTTTCAGATACATATGGTAAATTTTTTGCCGAGCCTTTTGAGCGCGGCTTTGGTACCACACTTGGTAATTCTTTAAGAAGGATATTGTTGTCATCTCTTCAGGGAGCAGCAATTACCTCAGTACGCATAAAAGGTGTTTTACACGAGTTTTCTGCAATTCAGGGTGTAACAGAGGATGTCACAGACATTATTCTTAACCTTAAGGGTGTTCGTCTAAAACTTCACTCTGTACCACAGGCAACTATTCGTGTAACTCATAAAGGCGAAGGTATTGTACGGGCTGGTGATTTTGTTGTCGGTCATAACGTTGAAGTTATGAACCCAGATCACTTGATCGCTACATGCGGTAAAGATGCACATTTTGAAATGGAAATGACAGTTAAGATGGGTAAAGGTTATGTCTCTGCTGATCGCAATCGCGATGAGAAGGCACCTGTTGGAACAATCCCTATTGATGCTATTTATTCACCAATCAAAAAAGTAAATTTTACCGTTTCAAATGCTCGTGTCGGTCAGATGACTGATTATGATAAATTGACTCTTGAAATATGGACTGATGGTAGTGGCAAACCAGAAGATGCTCTTGCTTACGCTGCTAAGATCATGAAAGAGCAACTTTCAATTTTCATCAACTTTGATGAGGAATCCGAGCCGCAGCAGCTTGAGGAAACGCAGGAAGAACTGGATAAAATTAACGAGAATCTTTATCGAACAGTTGAAGAACTCGAGCTTTCTGTCCGGTCTGCTAATTGTTTGAAAAATGCTGGAATTAAGTATATTGGTGAGTTGGTATCTAAAACAGAAGCTGAAATGCTGAAAACACAAAATTTCGGCCGTAAGTCTCTCAATGAAATTAAAGATATTCTTTGTGATATGGGGCTTACTTTTGGTATGAAGGTTGATGCATTTCCTGAACCCGAAATTCTGCGCCGACTACGTGGTGAGCAAAAAGAAGAAGAGTAACACAACGGATCGTTATCTGTTTCAGAAAGGAAATCAGTTATGCGTCACAACAAAGCGGGTAGACGACTTGGCAGGAAAACCAGCCATCGCGAAGCAATGTTCAGAAATATGGTCACTTCATTGTTGACCCATGAAAAAATAACAACCACTGATGCTAAGGCTAAGGAAATACGTTCATTTACTGAGAGAATGATAACTCTCGGTAAACGCGGTGACCTTCACTCCATGCGTCTGGCAGCCTCTTTCATTCGTGAAAAGTCTGTTGTGACTAAACTGTTTGCTACTATAGCTCCACGTTATATGGACAGACCAGGTGGTTATACAAGGATCATCAAGCTTGGAATTCGTCAGGGTGATACTGCACCAATTTCTTTAATTGAATTGGTAGAAGCCGAAATGACACCCAAGGCAGCCAAGTAGCTTAAAGTTGATTTGATTAGACTTAAATGTAAACAAAAGGCAAGGGCTTCACCCTTGCCTTTTGTTGTTTATATTAAGTAATAAGATCTACAACCAAACCTTTTATGCCAACGATATTTGCTGTTATTTTCATGTTATTTCTTTGCTCGTTTACAATAAGTTCATAAAGTTTATCCGCTTCGTTATTGATTACAGTGATAACCTCAAAATATCGAGGGTTATGAGCTGTCCCACCAATTTTATCTAACCGATATGCTTCGTTTCCTACGCGTTTTGCTAGTTGTCCCAAAAGTTCTCGAAACTTCTTGAAATTTGCAAGAGTAGGTTCTTTAGCCAGAGTGTCACCATAAAAATCTATTTCTTGCTTAAGTTGTTCAACATCCTGTTTGTAGGTGCTGCCTGAATTTTGTTGGATTGATAATTCAGAGTCAAAGAGACTGGAAACCAGTTTTTTTATGGGAGAACTTTTGCTTGATTTCTTGTCAAGGTCTCTAAGTGCCGAAGTGTCTTCTATTCGCATGACAACTCCTGTATTTAAAATGATTGAATAATACCATAGTATCCGAACTCTTACAATTGCAGTGAAAATGCAACAATCAGTTTTGTTCAATATGTAGATGTGATACAAAGACAAATAATAAATGATAGGTCAATTTGGTTAAAGTGGCTGTTTTCTTAATATTGTTGCAATGCTGGAGATTTTCTTATGTCACCAAAGAATAACCTCACAGAACGCCGTAAAAGGATTCGTGAAGGTCTGATTATAATTCTTGCGATTATCCTGATTGCTTTTTTAACCAAAGCAGAAATACGTTTAACTCAGTTGAGCGTTGATTCAGCGATTGGTAGTAATATAGCGATTTTTGCCGTAATTAATATTGTTATTCTGCTTGTTATATTACTTGTTTATCTTGTCTGTCGCAATGTTGTTAAGCTTCTGGTTGAAAGCCGCTCAAATCCTCTGGGAGCGAGGCTGCGAACGAAACTGGTCATGTCTTTTGTAGGATTGTCACTCGTTCCCACAATGTTGCTATTTTTTGCGGCTGCCGGATTCATAAATAATACAATTCATAACTGGTTTAATAACCAAATCGAGACGTCACTTAGTGAGTCACTCGAAGTAGCTCAAACCTATTATAAAAACTCAGCAACAAATGCTCTTTATTATGGCCGCCAAATCAGTGTATTTATACGGACTCAGAAACTTTTGAATCAGGACAATCTACCGCAGCTAAAGGAATTGATCAGGCAAAAACAGAAAGAATATAATCTCGGTGTAGTTGAGGTTTATTCAGCGCAGAAAGAAGAACTTGTCAGAGCGTCGAACCCTGATGTGCCTAAAGGTGAATTTACCAACCCGGCATCGGAAGATATTATGCGCGCTCTTTCTGGTAATGAACTTTCCCGTATAAATACGGTTGGAAAGGCGGATCTGATCAGAGGTATTGTTCCTATATACTCGACCTGGAATGATAAGGATGTGGTTGGGGCTGTTGTAGTTAACTACTATGTCCCATATTCTCTTGTAAATAAAATGAAAGAGATTACTCAGTCTTATAATGAGTTTAAACAGCTGAAGATATTAAAAAACCCGATCCGGGCAGGATATATTTTAACATTATTTCTTATTACAACAGTAATTGTTTTCTTTGCGTACTGGATGGCCGTCTATTTGGCAAACAGCATGACCAAGCCGGTTCAGGAGTTAGTTGAAGCAACAAGAGAAGTCGCAAACGGTAATCTTGATGTACAAATAAAGTTGGAGTCTGGTGATGAAATTGGAATGCTTGTTCAGTCTTTCAATAAAATGACTAATGACTTACAGACTAAACAGTTGGCTTTGAATTCTTTTAACGCAGAACTTTCACGCATTAACCTTGAAATTGAGCAGCGTCGCAGATATATGGCAATTGTACTTCGCAACGTTGCAGCGGGAGTTATTTCAACCGACAAGAGCGGAATAATTACTACAATTAACAAGTCGGCTGAAATGCTGCTTAATATTAATACAGGTACTGTTATAGGTAAAAATTTCCGTGAAATATTGAAGGGTGCTGATCTTGAAATAGTAAAGGAAACTTTGCGTGATCTTCTGGCCGCAAGGCAGGATACCGTTAATAGGCAGATTTCTGTTGAAATTCACGGAGTCAGAAAGGTTCTGCACCTTCATCTGACAATGCTACGAGATGATGCCGGTGATTTTCTAGGTACAGTACTTGTGCTTGATGATTTAACCCAGGTTATGAAGGTGCAACGTATGGCGGCCTGGAGAGAGGTTGCCAGGCGTATTGCCCATGAAATAAAAAACCCGCTGACACCAATTCAGCTTTCGGCACAGAGACTTAGAAAACGTTATTTGTCTCGCTTCAGCGATGATGAGAAGGTTTTTGATGAGTGTACCGAGATGATTATTAAGTCTGTTGATGAACTGAAAACCCTTGTAAATGAGTTTTCTAACTTTGCCAGAATGCCAGCTATTAATCCGGAACCCAATGATCTTAATTCGATTATTAGAGAGACACTTACGCTTTACCAGGAAGCTCACAGAAAGGTTGAGTTTGTTTTTGAAGCTGATTCAAGGCTTCCGCAACTGGTAATTGATAGAGATCAGATCAAGCGCGTTGTAATAAATATTCTAGAAAATTCTTTAGCGGCAATGGCCGAGCAGGGTAAGATTGAGATCAAAAGTCTTTTTGATAACGAGCTTAAGATGGCTTCACTTACAATTGCCGACAATGGCCCCGGTATACCTGCTGAAGACAAACCTCGTCTGTTTGAACCCTATTTTTCCACTAAGAAAACCGGTACAGGCTTAGGACTGGCTATAGTTAATAGTATTATCTCTGACCATAACGGATTTGTGCGTGTCAGAGATAACCACCCGCAGGGTGCATGTTTTGTCGTGGAACTACCTGTTGGTTAAATAATGTTTGTCTCAATCTCAAACCCGATCTTAGCCTGTTTTTATAAGGAGTATTGAATGTCAAAAACAATTCTTGTAGTTGATGACGAGAAGGATATCAGGACATCCCTGACCGGTATTCTGGAGGATGAAGGTTATCAGGTAATTACCGCCAATAGTGGAATTGAAGCGGTAGAAAGTGTCAGGCAGGATCTTCCTGATCTTGTCTTGTTAGATATCTGGATGCCTGGTATTGATGGCCTGGAAACACTTGAAAGGTTAAAATCCCTTTTCCCCCCACTTACAGTAATTATGATTTCAGGGCATGGAACTATCGAAACTGCAGTAAAATCAACCAAGCTTGGTGCTTATGATTTTATTGAAAAGCCACTTTCCTTGGATAAAGTTCTTATCACAGTCAGTAACGCATTGCGCATGAAAGAACTACGTGTAGAAAACGAGGAGCTGAAGCGTGTTGTTGGCAACGAATACGAACTGGTCGGCAACAGTCCGGCTATGGTGGCTCTGAGGGAACAGATTGTGCGAGTTGCTCCTACAAACGCGTCAGTTCTGGTGACTGGTGAAAATGGAACCGGTAAGGAGTTGGTGGCACGTTCGATCCATTATTATAGTCAGCGCAGTGAAAAACCGTTTATTGCCATCAATTGTGCTGCCATACCGGAAGAGCTGATTGAGAGTGAACTGTTTGGCCATGAAAAAGGTGCATTCACAGGAGCTGTTGCTCAGAAAAAAGGTAAATTCGACCTGGCGGATGGTGGTACACTTTTTCTGGATGAGATAGGGGATATGTCGCTGAAGACTCAGGCTAAAGTTTTACGTATTCTACAGGAGAGGTGCTTTGAACGTGTAGGTGGAAACAGGCTGGTATCGGTAGATGTAAGAATAATTGCTGCAACTAATAAATCGTTGGAAAATGAAATTAGTATTGGTAGTTTTAGAGAAGACCTTTATTACCGGTTAAATGTCATCCCATTCAGGGTGCCAGCACTTCGGGAAAGAGTTGAAGATCTGCCTCTTCTGGTGCCGCATTTTGTGAGCCAGTTCTATCATCATGAAGGTCGTGAGCCAAAGACCTTTCTGCCGGAAACACTTGTATTGCTATGCCAGCATGACTGGCCTGGCAATATCAGGGAGCTGAGAAACATAATTGAAAGAATATTGATTATGACGCCTGGCCAAGTAATCACACCTTCAGATGTACCAGGTCTTTTTATGAATCGAGAGAAAATGGAGTCTGCCGAGTCGAGAATGGCCGGTTCAAGTGGGGTTGAAACTTTGCGCGAAGCACGTGAAGGGTTTGAACGTGATTTTATTATTCAGAAGCTGGAAGAAAATGACTGGAATATCTCGCGTACTGCTGAGTTGATTGAGCTTGAGCGTAGTAACTTGCATCGCAAGATCAAATCCTACGGGATTGATGTGAAAAAATAGTTGGTTAAGTGATTAATTGTTATCAGTGGCAGCCATTTGCCTCTCTGACTTTTTCCGGTTTCTCAAGCAAGAAAAAAAAGAGCTCAGAAGCCCTGAACACTCATTCTCAAGGATGCGTGAAATAAGATTCACTTTATGATTAAGGCGGTCGTCAGTTGAAAAGTCGTAAAGAGATCCTGCTGCACCACCTTTTGGATCATAGCAGCCAAAAACAACAGTCGGAACACGTGCTAAAATAATAGCCCCCATGCACATGGTGCAGGGTTCAAGTGTCACATACAGAGTCGTATCAAGCAGTCGCCAGGAATTAAGTTTTCTGGCGGCTTTTTTTATTGCCAACAGTTCTGCATGTGCAGTAGGGTCCTGGCTGGATTCTCGCAGATTATGACCACGCGCGATAATTTGCCCATTTTGTACAATCACACACCCGATAGGCACTTCATTTTTTGTTTCTGCCTTGCGAGCCTCAGCAATTGCAAGTCGCATCCAGTGTTCATGATTTTTGTCAGACATTAGATCCCTTATTTGAATCAGGTGTGTCTTTGCTCCGAGCATAATATAACAGGTTGATACTATTTTGCAGGTGAAAAATATTTATCAGTTGTCGGGTTATTGTTGCAGGAAGCCAAGTCGGCTGTATAAATATAAGCTGACATAATTCAACAAAAAGGTATTATTGAAAATGGAATTAGCTTGATTGCAAAGACTGCTTCGCCTTACGTTACGATCTCTAAAATTAGAGAAGTACTTGACCATTGCAGTGATTTGTAGCATTGGCTCATCTACAGGTTGATATTAATATATGCTTGTCCCAAGTAATTTTAGGTTTTTGATAAAATCATTTATTTGTCGGGGTAGGCCGTAATTGAGAAAGGGGATTTTCTATGACAGATCAAAACAATAGTGATCTGCTGCATGGTGTAACATTGATAATGATACTGACTGAGCTAGTGCAGCACTACGGCTGGGCTGAGATGGGCAGGGGCATTGAGATCAGGTGTTTTACCCATGACCCCAGCATTGATTCAAGCCTTAAGTTTCTAAGAAGAACACCCTGGGCAAGGGATAAGGTTGAAGAAATGTATCTGCGTTGGAAGCTGGAAACCGCTTGATGCCATGAATGACTTTCTGGATCTGTTTATCAGCTATCTGTCTGTAGAAAGGGGGCTTTCCCGTAATACGCAGGAGGCCTATAGTCGCGACCTGTCCCGTTATTTAGACTTCCTGGAAAGGCAGGGTTGTCAGGCTCCGGGAGATGTCAAGTCATCGGATGTGGCCCAGTTTATGGGGTGGTTGAAAAATGAAGGGATTGCTCCGCGTAGTCGGGCCCGTTGCCTTTCATCTATCAGAATGTTTCACAAGTTTCTGATGGTTGAAAGTTATACGGATTCAAATCCGGCCTCAATCATTGAAGCACCTCGAACATTGCACAAGCTGCCTGAGTTTTTGACCAGTCCTGAAGTTGATCAGCTTTTTGCTGCCTGTGCAGGAAGCGCAGGCGAAAATGTGCGTGATCTGGCCATGCTGGAATTGCTTTATGCCACCGGATTGCGTGTTTCCGAACTGGTCAATCTCAAACTGCGGGAAGTTAACCTGGATAGTGGGTATTTGATGACGCTGGGCAAAGGTAATAAGGAACGTCTGGTGCCAATCGGTGACTCAGCCTGCCGGAAAGTGAGTGAATATCTGGCGGAGGTGCGTCACAGGCAGGATGCTACCGGGCGGAATATCCATCTTTTTCTTTCCCGATTGGGAGACTCCATGAGCCGTCAGGCTTTCTGGAACATAATTAAAAAAAGATCTCTGCTGGCCGGTATCCGCAAAAATATATCTCCCCACACACTGCGTCATTCCTTTGCTACCCATCTGCTTGAAAACGGTGCAGATCTGCGCAGCGTACAGATTATGCTGGGGCACGCAGACCTGTCGTCAACGCAGATTTATACCCATGTCACTCGTGAAAGGCTGAAGAGGTTGCATCAGCAGATTCATCCGCGCGGCTGAGTCAGGTCGAGGATTTTGTTCGCTTTGCCCACCGATCAAGGTTCTGTCTTTTCTCAACCTTAACCTCAATCTCAACCTTTTTTCCACATGTTTAACCTTGAAAGAATACGGTTCTTCTAGTATAAATATAGCTTACTCTTTTTCCGCTTAGGTGCTCCGGCATCTTTATATATCCTGCTGTAATCCTGCTTTATTTAATGTCATAGAGGCTGAAGTCCGTTCAGTCCTGGAATCCTGGAGCCTGTGTGAAAATCTGTTCGCTGGCCAGCGGCAGTAAGGGTAATTGCCTCTATCTGGAGTGTGGCAATACCCGTTTGCTGATAGATGTTGGCATGTCGTTGCGTGAAACACTGCTCCGCATGGAGTTGTGCGGGATTGACCCGACCGGTGTTAATGCAGTACTGCTGACACATGAACATATTGATCACATTCGCAGTGCCGGTTCCTTTGCAAGAAAATTCAGCGTGCCGGTTGTTGCCAGTCACATGGTCTGCCAAAAGGCACAAAAATATCTGAAGAAAACCCGCTTGATTGAATTTGAATCCGGTGTGGCCTTCTCTTTTCGTGATGTTCAGGTTGATCCGTTTCCGATTACGCACGACTCCTGCGATCCGGTCGGTTTTGTGGTTGAGTCGGATGAGGGGCGCTGTGGCTCTGTTACAGATCTGGGGATTGTGACCAGGTTGGTGGCGGACAAGCTGCGTGGTTGCCGCTTCCTGAATCTGGAGTCAAACCATGATATGGAGATGCTGATGAACGGCCCCTATCCGTGGGAGTTGAAACAGCGCATCAAATCGCGTCACGGGCACCTTTCCAACGCCGAATCACTGGAACTGCTGCATGACCTTGCCCATGAAGGGCTGGAGGTGCTGGTAATGGCCCATCTTTCCGAAGTAAATAATCACCCGGATCATGTGGTCGCCAATACACAATCGTTTCTACGTGACCAGAATGTCTGCTCTCCGATCATTGTGATCGGTGATCAGTTTAAAGCCAGCTGCTTGATTGAAATCTGATTTTAAAACTACTCAGTAATAATTTATAGGAGCAAAAACTATGATCCCTCGTTATACACGTCCTGAAATGGCCCAGATCTGGGAACCGGAAAACCGTTTCCGTATCTGGCTTGAAATTGAAACCCTGGCCTGTGAAGCCCAGGCTGAACTGGGCGTTATCCCCAAAGAAGCTGTGCCGGTGATCCGTGCCAAAGGTAACTTTGATATTGCCCGTATTGATGCAATTGAAGCTGAAGTCAAGCATGATGTGATCGCTTTTCTGACCTCCGTATCCGAATATGTGGGGCCTGAGGCGCGCTTTATTCACCAGGGAATGACTTCGTCCGACGTTCTGGATACCTGTCTGTCTGTACAGATGGTACAGGCCGCCGATCAGCTGCTGGTTGACCTGGACATGTTGCTGGAATCGCTGAAAAAACGTGCTTACGAACACAAGGACACGGTCTGTATGGGGCGCTCCCATGGCATCCATGCCGAGCCGGTCACCTTCGGTCTTAAGCTGGCCTCCTTCTACGCTGAAATGGACCGCAATCGCACCCGTCTGCTGGCTGCCCGTGAGAATATCGCCACCGGCGCCATTTCAGGCGCAGTCGGCACATTTGCCAATATCGACCCGTTTGTTGAAGAATACGTTTGTGCCAAGATGGGGCTCAAGCCGGAACCGGTTTCCAGCCAGGTAATTCCGCGTGACCGTCATGCCGAATATTTCTGTGTCCTGTCCATCATCGCCTCCTCCATGGAGCGCATCGCCATTGAAGTCCGTCATCTGCAGCGAACCGAAGTGCTGGAGGCGGAAGAACAGTTTACCAAAGGCCAGAAAGGCTCCTCAGCCATGCCGCACAAGCGTAATCCGATCCTCTCCGAAAACCTGACCGGCCAGGCCCGCTACGTGCGTGCTTTCTGTATTCCGGCCCTGGAAAACGTGGCTCTCTGGCATGAGCGTGATATCTCCCATTCCTCCGTCGAGCGCTACATTGCCCCGGATGCCACAGTGGCACTGGATTTCTCTCTGCGTCGCCTGAGTGGGCTGATCAACAATCTGGTTGTCTATCCTGACAACATGTTGAAGAACCTGAACCAGATGAAAGGTCTGGTTTTCTCCCAGAAAATACTGCTGGATCTGACCCAGGCCGGTGTTTCGCGCGAGGATGCCTACCGTCTGGTGCAGAAAAACGCCATGAAGGTATGGGAAGAAGCCAAGGATTTTCAGACCGAACTGCTGGCGGATCAGGAAGTTGTAGCAGCCCTGGGTGAAGAAAAAATTCGTGAGTCATTCGACCTGAGTTATCACCTCAAACATGTAAATACCATTTTCAAACGAGTCTTCGGTGAGTAAGCTTTTCGCTCTACTTCAGGCCATGTTCGAGCCGCGCATCTCCGATGCTTTCCTGCAGTTCTGGGCCAAGCATCTGCTGGACGCACTGCTGATTATTGCCTTGTTCTGGCTGCTGTCGGAGTTGGCAAGAATTGTTCTTAACAGGTGGGGGCGCGTCCTGGCCAGATTTACAAAGACGGAGCTGAATGACCGTATTTTGAAACTGGCCATTCCGAACATTTCGCTGATGCTGAATGTGTTTGGTCTCTACCTGGCTATCCGCTCCCTGCCGCTGCCGGAAAAGTTTGTTGCCATACTGTCCGGTCTGCTTTACATCACCCTGGTAGTCATACTGTTCAATCTGGTTTATAGTTCTTTCGGAGAACTGTTGAAATGGTATGTGGATGGACGTGCAGGTGGAAGTGATGCCAACCTGTCACGCCAAATGCTGCCTTTGGTTGAAAAATTGACCATGCTGTTTCTGATGGGTGCCGGGCTGATCATTGTCCTCAAACACTTTAACTACGATATTTTTTCTCTTGTGACAGCCCTGGGGATCGGTTCTCTAGCCATCGGTATGGCTGCTAAAGATACTCTGGCCCATATGATCTCCGGCTTTACATTGATGTTGGACCGTCCTTTTGATATCGGTGACCGGATCAAGCTGACAAACGGCCAGATCGGTGATGTGATTGAAATCGGTCTGCGCTCCACCAAAATACAGGGTCTTGACACTACTGTCATGATCATACCCAACTCGGATCTGTGTAACTCAACGGTTATTAACCTGGTCCGTCCGACAGCTGTAATACAGGGGCGTATCAGTATCGGAGTAGGCTATGGCAGCGATGTGGATCAGGTTAAACAACTGTTGCTAAAGCTGGCTGACTCAAATCAGGATGTTGTGAAAACACCTGCTCCGGAAATTCTTTTTACCTCTTTCGGAGACAGTGCCCTGAACATGCTGTTTATTTTCTGGGTAAATGAGCCGGGATGTCTCGGGCAGGTCACTGATCAGCTGAACTGCTCAATACTGCGTTGCTTCCGTGAAAACAATATTGAAATACCGTACCCGACCAGGACGGTGATAATGGAAAAGGAACAATTATGCCCAACAGAATAGAAGTGGCCCTGAAAAGTGGCGTGCGCGATGCACGCGGCGAGCGAATCAAGCGGGAGATAGAGCACTTCCTGCATCTTCATGTGGAAGAAGTCAGCACTATTGATGTTTATACGGTTGACTCCTTACTCTCCGGTGATGAACTGCAGGCCGCTGCTGAAGGCCCGTTCAGTGATCCGGTTATTCAGAATTGGAGCATTGACAGGCCGTTGGCCAGCTCCTTTGATTATGCGGTTGAAGTCGGATTCCGTCCAGGTGTTACGGACAATGTGGGACGTACCGCCCGCGAAGCGGTTGAATACCTGACCGGTCGCAAGTTTGCCGCAGGTGAAGGGGTCTATACATCGGTTCAGTACCTGTTGAAGGGAAAGCTTTCCCAGGCGGATGTGGAGCGAATTGCCACCGGCCTGCTCTGCAATACTCTGATTCAGCGCTACAGCGTTCTTTCTGCAGCTGAATTCATGGCCAAGCGAGGCTTTCCGCTGTTCGTGCCTAAGGTGACTGGCGAGAGCAAGGCAGAAGTAACCCTGATCGATCTCGAGGTTTCGGATGAAGAGCTGATGCGAATCAGCAAGGAAGGCGTTCTGGCCCTGACTCTGGACGAAATGCAGATCATTCAGGCCCATTACCGCGATCCCAAAGCACTGGAAGAACGCAGTAAGATGGGGCTGGAAGCCAAGCCTACTGATGTTGAGCTGGAATGTCTGGCCCAGACCTGGTCAGAACACTGCAAACACAAGATTTTTGCCGGTACGGTGCATTATGAGGATGAAAATGGCAACAAGCAGGAGATCAAATCCTTGTTCAAATCTTTCATCCAGCGTACCACCAAGGAAGTTCGTGAAAAGATGGGAGATAAGGATATCTGCCTTTCAGTTTTCAAGGACAACGCCGGTGTCATCAAATTCAACGAAAGTCATTCGCTGGTTTTCAAGGTTGAAACACACAACTCTCCATCTGCTCTGGACCCTTACGGCGGGGCGCTGACCGGTATCGTCGGTGTCAACCGCGATCCATTCGGAACGGGTCGTGGCTCCAAACTGATCTTTAATACGGATGTGTTCTGTTTTGCCGACCCGTTCTACGAAAAACCGCTTCCTTCCCGTCTGCTGCACCCGCGCCGCATCTATGAAGGCGTGGTTGAAGGCGTCGAGCATGGCGGCAACAAGAGCGGTATCCCGACCGTCAACGGTTCGCTGGTTTTTGACGAACGCTTTGCAGGTAAACCGCTGGTGTTCTGTGGTACAGCAGGTCTGATGCCTGCAAACCTGCTGGGTGCTCCGACCCATGAGAAATCCATTGTGCCGGGCGACCTGATTGTCATGACCGGTGGCCGTATCGGTAAGGACGGCATTCATGGTGCTACTTTCTCATCGGAAGAGTTGAATGAAAACTCACCGGTTACTGCGGTACAGATTGGCGACCCGATCACCCAGAAGCGGATGTTTGATTTTCTGATACGTGCCCGTGACAAGGGGCTCTATCGTTTCATTACTGATAATGGTGCCGGTGGTTTGTCATCATCAATCGGCGAGATGGCAGGAGAATGCGGCGGCTGCAAAATGGATCTCTCCAAGGCGCCTCTGAAATACCCAGGACTTAATCCATGGGAAATTCTGATCTCAGAAGCGCAGGAGCGTATGTCGCTGGCTGTTCAGCCGGAATGTATCGATGAATTCCTGGATATGGCCAAGCGTTTCGGTGTCGAGGCAACGGTCCTGGGTGAGTTCAACGACTCGGGCGTGTTCCATATGGTGTATGGCGATACCACCGTGGCCTGGCTGCCCATGGAGTTCATGCATGAAGGTCTGCCACCCATGCAGCTGCCGGCCAAATGGGTGCCTCCAATACATGAAGAGCCGGTTGTAGAGACAAAAGCAGATTACACTGTTGACCTGACCGAACTGCTCGGTGCGCTTAACATCTGCTCCAAGGAGTCGGTGGTTCGCCGTTATGATCATGAGGTTCAGGGTGGCTCGGTTATCAAACCTTTTACCGGCGTGAACAATGATGGCCCTTCCGATGCCGCCATTGTGCGCCCGATTTTGGAATCATTCGAAGGCGTTGTCACTGCTCACGGTATCTGTCCGCGCTATTCCGACATCGATACCTATCACATGACCGCCAATGCGGTTGATGAAGCGCTGCGTAACTATGTTGCCGTAGGCGGTTCGCTGGATCTGGTGGCCGGTCTGGATAACTACTGCTGGTGTGATCCGGTCCAGTCTGAAAAGACCCCTGACGGCGCCTACAAAATGGCCCAGCTGGTCCGTTCCAACCAGGCGCTGTATGACATCTGCATGATCTATAACCTGCCGCTGGTTTCCGGCAAGGACTCCATGAAGAACGACTTCTACGATGGATCAACCAAGATCTCCATCCCGCCGACACTTTTGTTTTCCGTCATCGGCAAAATAGAAGACGCCCGCAAGGCGGTTACCATGGATGTCAAGCGTCCCGGCGATATCGTCTATCTGCTGGGTAAAACAGCCGATGAACTGGGTGCATCCGAATACTTCACCAAGCGCGGGGTTGTGGGCAATAAAGTGCCGAAAGTCGATGCCGCTAAAGCCTATCAGCGTTATCAGGCCTATCACCAGGCTGTCATGGCCGGTACGGTTGCCTCCTGCCATGACCTGTCCGATGGCGGTCTGGCTGTGGCAGCAGCTGAATCAGCCTTTGCCGGTGGTTTCGGTATGGAGCTTGATCTGACCTGTGTGCTCTGGAAGGGCGACAACAAGAATGAAACAGCCCTGCTCTTCTCTGAATCGGCCTCGCGCCACCTGGTGACTGTCCGTCCGGAAAAACGTGAACAGTTTGAGCAGATCATGAGTGGCAACTGCTTTGCTTCAATCGGTGTGGTAACTGAAGAGCAGACCCTCAGCATTACCGGACTTAACGGAGCTGTTGTTGTCAAGGCCGGTCTGGCCGAGCTGAAGGAAGCCTGGCAGAAGACTTTGCGGGAACTGTGATAAAAGGTGATACAGCAATGCTTCCGGAAATGATATGAAACCGACGATCCACGAGACACTCCGGGCTGTGTTCGGCTTCCAGCAGTTCCGCTCACCGCAGCAGGAAGTTATTGAGCAGGTCTGCAGTGGTGAAGATGTGTTTCTGGTCATGCCTACCGGTGGCGGCAAGTCGCTCTGCTACCAGATCCCGGCCCTGCAGCGGGACGGTCTGGCAATTATTGTTTCTCCGCTGATTTCATTGATGAAAGACCAGGTTGACGCCCTGAATGCCAACGGGGTTGCAGCAGCCTGCTTCAATTCATCTTTGACCGGTGACGAGGCAAGACTGGTTTCCCGGCAGATGGAGAGCGGTGAACTTAATCTGCTCTATGTGGCACCGGAAAGGTTGATGCAGCCGGAATTTCTGCAACGCATTTCATCACTGAAGCTGGCGTTGTTTGCCATTGATGAAGCACACTGCATCTCCCAGTGGGGACATGACTTCCGTCCTGACTATGTCCAGATCGGCAGGCTGCGCGGACTGTTTCCGCAGGTGCCGATTGTGGCTATGACCGCCACGGCTGACCCGGAAACCCGCAAGGATATTATCCGCCAGTTGGGAATCGAGTCGGCCAAGGTCCATGTGGCCGGTTTTGACCGCCCAAATATTACATACTCGGTTATTCCCAAGAATAAACCCTTTAACCAGTTAACCTCTTTTTTAAGCGGGCGGCAAGGTGAAGCCGGTATCATCTATGCCTTGAGCCGCAAAAGGGTGGAAGAGGTGGCGGAAAAACTCCGCTTGGCCGGTTTTGCCGCTTCTGCCTACCATGCCGGTCTGCCGGACGAAGAGCGCCGCCGGGTGCAGGATGCCTTCCGGCGGGATGATCTTCGGATCGTGGTGGCTACGGTGGCCTTTGGTATGGGGATTGATAAGCCGAACGTACGTTTTGTCGTGCATTACGACATGCCCAAAAGTGTGGAAAGCTATTACCAGGAAACCGGTCGTGCCGGTCGTGACGGGCTCCCTTCCGAAGCGCTGATGCTGTTCGGCATGGGCGATGTGATGACCGCCCGCTCACTGATTGAAAACAGCGATAATGCGGAACGGGTACGGATTGAACTGCAAAAGCTGAATGCCATGGTCGCCTATGCAGAAGCACTGACATGCCGACGCCGGGCGCTACTGGCCTATTTTGGCGATCTGCAGCATCATGACTGTGACAACTGCGACATCTGTAATGACCCGCCGCAACGTTTTGATGCCTCGGAACAGGCACGCAAGGTTTTGTCCTGTGTTTATCGTGTTGGAGAACGTTTCGGCGCACGCCATGTAATTGATGTTCTGCGTGGCGCCAAGCTGCAGCGAATCATTGAGCTGCGACACCATGAACTGTCCACTTACGGTATCGGTGCCGACCTTTCTGCGGTGGAGTGGGAAAATGTTATTCGCCAGTTGATTCATCTGGGGTATCTGGTGCAGGATTTTACCCGTTACGGTGTGCTGGGACTTTCCGCAACAGCCCGTCCGGTGCTGAAGGGTGAAACAGAGGTCATACTGGGCAGGCCGCGTGAAGTGGTCGAAACGGAAAAGAAATCGCGCCGCCGCAGCGGAGCAGGAGAGGGCGCCCATCGAGCGCTGTTCGAAGAACTACGCAGCTTGCGCAAACAGATTGCAGATGCAGCCGGAGTGCCACCTTTTGTGGTCTTTTCCGATGCGACACTGCTGGAGCTGTCTAAAATCAGGCCGACTGATGAACGCGACCTGCTGAGGATAAACGGCGTTGGTCAGGTTAAGCTGGAGAGATATGGCTCCAGATTTCTGAACGCCATCAATGATTACAAATGCAGGGAACTGGCAGAGCGTGCAACTAGTAACGAACAGTCTCAGCTAAGTGATACATTGAATGAAACCTTCGGTCTTTATAAACAGGGGCTTGATCTCGACCAGATTGCCCTGGCGCGCGGATTAAAAGAGCTTACCATTGTAAGTCACCTGGAAGAGTTGGCAACTTCCGGCCTGGAGATTGATCTGCGCCGTTTTGTTGACCCGGAAAAACTGCCACTGATTGAAGCAAGGCTGAATGTACTCGGTCCGGTTAGTCTGACAGTTTTGAAAGAAGGGTTGCCGGAATCGATCAATTTTATTGACCTGAGGCTGGCAAGGGCTGCGCATGGCGGATATACTCAAAGCTGAAAATATTCTAAAGGACAGTTTTAAATTGATCTAGTATGATAGCAGTTCATCAAGGAGAA
Source organism: uncultured Geobacteraceae bacterium (assembly GCA_964509295.1). GTDB lineage: Bacteria > Desulfobacterota > Desulfuromonadia > Geobacterales > Pseudopelobacteraceae > JBGSQR01. The sequence goes on from CAZDWS010000015.1 coordinate 46,936, forward strand.
CAGTAATATATGGCAAAAACACGTGCAATAGTCATAACCGGTAACGGTACCAATTGTGAAATGGAAGCTGCCCATGCCTGCAGGCTTGGCGGTTTTGACGATGTGGTGATCGCTCATATCGCCGAAATTCTTTCCGGTGAGATCAGGCTGGACGATTTTCATTTTCTGAATCTGACCGGCGGTTTTCTGGATGGGGACGATCTGGGCAGCGCCAAAGCACAGGCCAACAGGCTGAAACATGCAACTGTTGCCGGAAGCGGAGAAAAACTGGTTGACCAGTTTGTCCGTTTTATCGCAGACGGCAAACTGATTCTCGGGGTCTGCAACGGCTTTCAGCTGATGGTTAAAATGGGCATGCTGCCCGGCTTTGATGGTGACTACCTGACCCAGTCAGTTACCCTGACCCACAATGACTGCGGCCGTTTCCAGGATCGCTGGACCTACCTCAAGGTTGATGCCGACTCTCCGTCGGTTTTCACAAAAGGAATTGAGAAGGGCATCTACCTGCCCATGCGTCACGGCGAAGGCAAGTTCCTCTGTGATACACCGGCTACTCTGGAGCGGATTGAAAACGGACACCTGGCGGTATTCAAATATTCCGGCCCGGATTACGCTGAAGCAACCATGGATTTTCCAGCCAATCCAAATGGTTCTGTTAACGCCATCGCCGGAATTTGCGACTCAACAGGCCGTTTGATGGGACTGATGCCGCATCCGGAAGCGTTTGTCCATTATACCCAGCATCCGCGCTGGACCCGTGAAGAGCTGCCGGAAGAGGGCGACGGACTGATTCTGTATCGCAATGCTGCCGAATATGTGCGGAATAACCTGATCTAGTTGTTTTGAAATATGAAAGTGGAGTCTGAAATTATGAAATTATCAAGACCACAAGAAGAATGCGGTGTTTTTGGCATATACAATCATGCCGAGGCATCCAATCTGACTTACCTGGGACTGTACGCCCTGCAGCACCGTGGGCAGGAAAGCTGCGGTATTGTCTCTTCGGATGGAGCTGTCATGCATTCGCATAAACGCATGGGGCTGGTTGCGGATGTGTTTGGTAACCAAAAGGTTTTCAAGAAACTTCCAGGTAAAGCAGCCATTGGTCATGTGCGATACTCAACTGCCGGTGCATCGGTGGAGAAAAATGTCCAGCCGATCCTGGTGGATTATTCGCGCGGTTCGATTGCTGTCGCTCATAATGGTAATCTGGTCAATGCCCAGTTGCTGAAGGCTGAGCTGGAGGCTTATGGTTCTATTTTTCAGACAACCATGGACACCGAGATCATCATCCATATGCTGGCCATGTCGCGTAACAATTCTCTGACGGATCGTATTGTTGAATCGCTAAACCGGGTCAAAGGGGCTTACTGTCTGCTCTTTCTGACCAAGAGTCGCATGATTGCAGTTCGCGACCCCAACGGATTCCGTCCGCTCTGCCTTGGCAAGCTGGGAAATGCCTGGGTTGTCGCTTCGGAAAGCTGTGCACTGGATCTGATTGAAGCTACCTTTGTCCGTGATATCGAGCCTGGCGAAATGGTCGTCTTTACACCGGATGGCAAGGTTGAGTCACTCTTTCCTTTTAAAAAGATTGACCCTACACCCTGCATTTTCGAGTTTGTCTACTTTGCCCGCCCTGACTCCACTATTTTTGGCAAGAATGTTTATTTGACCCGTAAGGAACTGGGACGCCAGTTGGCCCGTGAATATAAAGTGGACGCCGATGTGGTTATTCCTGTGCCAGATTCGGGAGTGCCTGCGGCCATGGGCTATGCCGAGGAGTCCGGTATCCCATTTGAACTGGGCCTGATCCGTAACCACTATGTGGGTAGAACCTTTATCGAGCCGGCCCAGGCTATCCGTCATTTCGGCGTCAAAATCAAGCTGAACCCGGTGCGAGAGCTGCTGAAAGGCAAGCGTGTTGTGGTGATCGACGACTCAATAGTGCGCGGAACCACATCACGTAAAATAGTCAAGATGGTGCGGGATGCAGGTGCTAAAGAAGTGCATATGCTGATCTCTTCTCCGCCAACCAGCTACCCCTGCTACTATGGAATCGATACCCCCAACCGCAAGGAACTGATCTCTTCTTCGCACACCGTTGATGAAATCTGTCGCTATATTACTGCAGATACCTTGGGATACCTCTCTGAGTGTGGTCTGGTCAAGTCGGTTGGTGTTGATAAAACTAATTTCTGTAAAGCATGTTTTGCCGGAACTTATCCGGTTGGATTCCCCAGACCAGAGGAACTACCTCAGATGGGACTTTTTGAAGAGGGGCAAAATGTCTATGAGTGAACGTGAAAGACTGAAGCAGATTATTTTGGAACTGTCATATGAAAAACGTCTGGTAAAGCTGGCTTCCGGGCGTGAAAGCGATTTTTACTTTGACGGCAAGCAGACGACACTGCATGCTGAGGGCGGTTACCTGACCGGCAAGTTGTTTTATGAAGCAATCAAGGATCTGGATGGTGTTGAAGCCGTTGGCGGAATAACTCTAGGTGCCGATCCGATTGCCACTGCCACATCGATTGCAGCGCATCTGGATGGTAAAAGCATGCATGCCTTTATCATCCGTAAAGAGCCTAAGGGACATGGTACCGGTCAGTGGCTGGAAGGTCGTAAAAACCTGCCTGCCGGTACTCGTGTTATTATTGTCGAGGATGTTGTTACAACCGGTGGTTCCTCCCTGAAGGCTGTAGAACGGGCCGAAGAAGAAGGATTGAAAGTACTTGGCATTGTGACCCTGGTTGATCGTGAAGAGGGTGGTCGCGAGAATATTGAAGCCGCCGGTTACTGGCTAAAGGCCCTGTTTACCAAATCTGAGTTGACAACATAATAATCCGCTTAATCTGTTTAAACCTGTATTCCTGCCGCTTGCGTAGTACAAGCGGCAGGAATTTGAATTGTGATAATCCCTCCTGAATGCAGTATTAATCCTTTTTTTAAATAACAGAACAATCTGTTGCATGACAAAATGTCATACTTGTGAAGTCTGCTTTTAGCGGTAAACTTCTTTCAAGCACCAAGGCCAAAGTATTTTGCCAGTTGTATTCGGTAATTGAAAGGACTGCGTGATCATGATTACAGTTGAGTCATTCAAAGGCAAATCCATCACAGAGCACCGTGTGGAGATTGTGGAGCGGAAGGGGAAGGGGCACCCGGACTATATCTGTGATTCTGTCATGGAAGCCGTATCGATCGCACTTTGTCATGAGTATAAAACGCGATTTGGTACAATACTGCACCATAATACGGATAAGGGGCTTCTGATTGCCGGACAGGTTGAAAAACGTTTTGGTGGCGGGCGGTTATTAACACCGATGGAGATTATTATTGGTGACCGGGCCACGTTCATGTGTTCAGGCCAGGAAATACCGGTTGGTGAAATTGCTGTCAATGCCGCCAGAACATGGATAAAAGACAACCTGCGTTTTGTTGATCCTGAGCGACATATGAAATACAGGGTCGCTCTTGCGCCAGGCTCCGATGCCTTAACAGATATTTTCGACCGTTCAGGAGCAATCAGGCTTGCCAACGATACCTCTGCTGCTGTTGGTTATTACCCTCTTAGCCCAACGGAAAATGTCGTACTGGGGATGGAGCGGTTTTTGAACGGCAGGGAATTTAAGGAAAAGTTTCCCCAGAGCGGTGAAGATATAAAAGTGATGGGTGCCAGAAGTGGAAACGAACTGGAGTTAACCATAGCCATGCCTTTAATGGCTTCGTTTGTACGTTCTGAACAGGCCTACTTTGAAATTAAATCCGCCATCGTAGATGAGATGCATCTTTTTACCGATAATCTGGCGGTATTTGACGGTATTTCGATTGGTTACAATGCTCTTGATCAGCGTGGCCGAGGCCTGGGAGGTGTTTATCTCAGCCTGCTCGGTACTTCTGCCGAAGATGCAGATTCAGGGCAGGTCGGCCGTGGAAATCGTGTGAATGGTATTATCTCCATGAACCGGCCAATGGGAACTGAGGCTGCTGCCGGAAAGAACCCGGTCAGCCATGTGGGCAAAATTTACAACATACTGGCACACCGCATGGCCCGCGAAATTTATCAAAATATCGGCGGCATCAAGGAAATCTATGTGCTGCTGCAGAGCAGAATAGGCTCACCGGTGGACAAGCCCAGATCAGCCTCAGCCCAGATCCTGCTGGAAAAGGGAAGACATGTGGATGAAGTTGCCGGACATGTGGAGGAAATATTCGAACGAGAATTGACCGGAATCAACAGCTTATGTGACGCTTTGATCCGCGGTGAATATCCCATCTGTTAAATGTAAGCTTCAGTATACCTGTAAACTCCCTTGTAATTGCCTTTGGTCAAAGCCTGTGATACTAAGATGGGTATTAAACGGAGTCTCAGACAGGTTGATAAATGTCCAATAAACAGCGCCTTGACAAACTTATGATGGAACGCGGTATGACCCCTTCCCGGGAGCGGGCCCAGGCACTAATCATGGCTGGTCAGGTTGTGGTTGGTGAACACACGGTTGACAAGGCCGGTCAACAGGTTCCGGTTGACTCGGATATCCGTATCAAGGGTGAAATACTGCCCTATGTCAGTCGTGGGGGGCTCAAACTTCGCCGGGCTCTGGATGAGTTCCGTATTGATGTCTCCGGCCTGGTGGCCATCGATGTGGGAGCCTCCACGGGAGGTTTTACCGACTGTCTGTTGCAAGCCGGTGCGGAAAAGGTTTTTGCGGTTGACGTGGGTTATGGTCAGCTGGCCTGGTCATTGCGACAGGATCATCGTGTCGTCAGCATGGAAAAGACCAATATCCGCAATCTGCTGCCGGAACACCTGGATCAAATCCCTGATCTGGCTGTTATTGATGCCTCCTTTATCTCACTGTCCAAAGTCTTGTTGCCCACCATTAATCTAATTAAGCCTGGTGGCCGTATTATTGCCCTTATCAAACCGCAATTTGAAGTTGGCAAAGGCGAAGTCGGTAAAGGCGGCATTGTTCGCGATCCGGTTGCCCATGAAAAGGCGATAGAAGGGGTACGGCGGGCGGCATTGGAGCTGGGGCTTGCTGTTGAGGGGCTCTGTAATTCGCCAATTAAAGGTGCGGATGGTAATCGTGAGTTCCTGATATTACTTAATGTTCCAGAAAAAACACCGGGAGGTTAGACTTGAAAAACTGTATTTTCTGCAAGATCATCCGTGGGGATATCCCATCCAAAAAAGTGTTTGAAGATGAGAGATTACTTGTAATTGAGGATATAACTCCTCAGGCGCTGCTGCACCTGTTATTGATCCCTAAAAAACATGTTGTTAACTGTCTGGACCTGACCGCACAGGATGATGAAACTATCGGGTATGTGATGAGAAAGGCCGGTGAAATTGCCAGCCAGAAAGGATTTGCCGAAAGCGGTTTTCGTCTGGTACAGAATAATGGTGCCGAAGCCGGGCAATCCGTTTTTCATATCCACTTTCACCTTTTGGCCGGACGCGGATTTAGCTGGCCTCCGGGCTAGCGTAATCACTAAATAGGAGTTTTATATGAAAATGCTACTTTTAATCGCGGTTGCCGTATTGTCAGCCGCACCTGTTCTGGCAGATACCTATTCCTGGACCGATGCCAGCGGTACAATGAACTTTACTGAAGACTACTCCCAAATTCCAAAACAGTATCGCAAGAAAATTGAGATAAGAAGAAACGGGGAGAGTACAACTGGTGTTTCAGATCCTTCCGGTGTTACCAAAGAATCGGTGAAGCCTGCATCTGTTGTCCCTGGCAAGGAGTTGGAAGCCCCAAAAGCGAAAACCCCTGAAAGTTACGGTGGCAAAAGTATGGACCAATGGCAGCAAGAACTTAAGATTGCTGAGAAAGAGTCAAAGGCTTTGTACGCAAAAGTCAAGGAACTGGAAACCCTGGTGAATAATCCTGGAGAAAACCCTGAAGGATTGACAAAAAGAGCGCTGATCGCTCGTTATAACAATGCGGTCATGGAGTACAACTTGGCGAATGATCGGTTCAATGAAATGTTGCTGGCTGCCAGAAAGGCCGGAGTCCCATTATAGTATTGTTGTCTGGTTGAGCCGTTTTCCCTGGATGCCTAAATCATTTCAATTGAAACATATTTCTGCTATTGTTCTGAAATGGGTGAAAAACTGATCTGCAATAATAAAAAAGCCTACCACGATTATTTTATTGAAGATAAGCTGGAGGCCGGTCTGGTGCTTCAAGGTACTGAAGTCAAGGCTCTGAGGTCCGGCAAGGCAAACCTGAATGATGCCTTTATGCAGATTCGCAATGGAGAAGCTTTTCTGCATAATCTGCATATTTCTCACTATGAATTTGGAAATATTCAGAACCATGATCCTGACCGGAATCGTAAGCTTTTACTGCATCGCAAAGAAATCGACAGAATGTTTGCCCGAATCCGGGAGCAGGGTTACTCTGCCGTTCCCTTGAAACTGTATTTTAAGGATGGGCGGGTAAAGGTCGAGATCGGATTAGCCAAAGGTAAAAAGCTTTACGATAAACGAGAAGATATGAAAAAGAAGGACAGCCAGAGAGAGGTTTCTCAGGCTTTGAAGACTAGGAACAGGGACTAGCAGATTCTAAGCCTGTTTCTGGGCCCGGTATATACTCACCAAAATAAGAGCCATGTGGCATTTAACCACATGGCTCTTCCGGTTTTTAGCTGCTAACTGATTTGACTGTACAATTATGAACCGTGTACTAACGAATCAAGGTCTCTTCTCATGTTTTCCAGCTTGTTTTCCAGATTTTTTAGTTCCTCATTAGTATAAACGGAATTTCCCTTGTTGATCTCGTTCTGGATGCGGTCAATTCTATCCTGGAACGAATCAACCTGACCGGCGCAGTTCATTGCTACTAATAAACACTGATTCTTTTCACCCTGCAGTCCAGGTTCCATTGTTGAGTTTATTGTACCTTCATCTGCTAATACTGGCACAGCCGATATAACAAGAGCTGCTGCCAATAGCGTAAGTTTGTGAATTATGGTTCTCATGGCCAACTCCTTTTAAAAGTAAGTTTACTTCTTATGTTTATAATATACACAGGCTGAAAATTTATTGCAACTGAAAATCAATATCAATTATAAATAAATGATCAGTTTTTTGAGTTTCCTTCTGAAAGTAGACGACGTGTTTAATCAAGGGTGATAATTAGATTGCGGGATAGGCCGTATTAAGGCTATTATCAACGAATAGTATTTTAGTAGATGACTATTTTATGGGGGTGTAAAGGTTTCGACGGGGAAATGAGTTTCTGGATTGCACCGGGTCGGGTACAGGTGGCCGACCTTAATAAACCTGTAACGGCTTAATTGCCGACAATTATAACACTCCTGTTGCACTAGCTGCTTAACAGGCGTCCCCGACTGAGATGCCGATGGTAGGAAGGGGACGTCATTCACTATCGGATAGGGAAGCGCGACGCCCGTAGCGCTGACCGAAACCAAACGGGACCGCTGGTATGCTGCTTTGTCATTTGCGCAGACATCCGGTTAAATTGAGCAACTGACTAACGGTGTAGTAATTCAGTTTGTAGTTTTTTCGGACGTGGGTTCGACTCCCACCACCTCCACCATACAACAGTCCGGCACCATCCGGGTAAAACAAAAAGCCCCTCAGAAATCAGGGGCTTTTTGTTTATGGAAAGATAGAAGTCAATTCCCACTCAAACCATCTGAAACTTCTTCTCCAGCAGCATTTCAGCCAGTTCAAAAGCCAGCTCAACACTCTGCTCCGCATTCAGTCTTGGGTCGCAGGTTGTCTGATAGTTCATATGCAGGTGCTCATCAAGCAGCTTGCTGCTGCCTCCCGTACATTCCGTAACCTTATCGCCGGTCAGTTCAAGGTGGACACCGCCGGGCATACTGCCTTCGGCGTGATGGATATGAAAGAACGACCTGATTTCATCCAGAATATCGTCGAATTTACGTGATTTTTGTCCAAACTCATTCTGGTAGGTGTTGCCGTGCATCGGATCGCAGCTCCAGACGACCTGGGAACCTTCCTTCTGGATTTCTCTGATCAGGTTAGGAAGGGCAGACTCGATCTTATCCGCGCCAAAGCGGGTTATCAGTGTCAGTCTACCCGGTTCGTTTCCGGGGTTGAGTCTGCTGATAATACGCTTGATTTCATCAATATTGTGATTGGGACCGATTTTCATGCCGAGCGGATTTTTTACACCGCGCAGGAATTCCACATGGGCGCCGTCAAGCTGTCTGGTTCTGTCGCCGATCCAGAGCATATGTGCGCTGCAGTCGTAAAAGTCACCGGTTAAAGAGTCTTTGCGTGTCATGGCCTCTTCATAGCCAAGCAGAAGTGCTTCGTGGGATGTGAACAGAGAAACCTGGCTGAGCGTCGGGTCATTAGTATCAATCCCGATGGCCTTCATGAAATTGATTGTTTTTGTAATCTGCCTGACCAGCTGTTCGTATTTTTCGGCTGAAGGGAGTGAACTCATGGATTCCCGCTGCCAGTCCTGAACATGATCCAGTGCTGCATAGCCGCCCAGGGTAAAGGCCCGGGTAAGGTTCAATGTGGCGGCTGCCCTGAAATATCCCTCCAGCATCCGGCGTGGGTCCGGTGTCCTGCTTTCCAGCGTCGGTTCAGGGCTGTTGACCATGTCTCCCCTGTAACTGGGTAGTTCCAGGCCGTTGACGGTTTCCGTATCTGAAGAGCGGGGTTTGGCATATTGACCGGCAATCCGGCCAATTTTGATGACCCGTTTTTCACCTGCATAGATCAAAACGACCGACATCTGCAGTATGACTTTCAGCAATTCTCTGATTGCAGAGCCGGTGCATCTGGAAAAGTCTTCCGCACAGTCACCGCACTGCAGAACAAAAGCTTTTCCCGCAGCTGCTTCTGCAAGATGTCCGCGCAGCTTTCTGATCTCTCCTGCAAAGACCAGGGGCGGCAGAACACTTATTTCACGCAGGATCTCATCCTTGATATTCTGATCCGGCCAATTGGGTTGCTGCTTTGCTTCGTATGATCTCCAACTGGACACTGACCATTGATTATTCATAATGTACGCTCCAACGTGTAATTATTAAAAATCACAATTTAATATTGATCAGAACGTATCACAATTCAACAGTTTTGTAATTAATGATGCTACCGTATGTCAAGCTTTGGAAACCAACTTATTTGCGTTTTTATTCCCTGAAGTCCTAAAGTATTATTTCTCTGGTATAAATATAACTTAGCAGTAAAAAGTCATACGCCATTGGTTTTGTGAAATCTGCTGATGACAAAGAATGGTCCAGGAGATGTGATTATGGAACTACATAAAACACCAGCTGAACCTGATGCCGAGAATGTTCTGCGGGATGATTTGCTGACCTTTCTTGCGCTGACAAGTTCCATGACTTCCGAAGAGCCGTTTTTCAACAAGCTGGCCAGATATCTGGCCAAGAGTCTGGAGATGGATTTTGTCTGTATTGACCGCCTGGAAGGGGACGGTTTGACAGCCACTACCGTAGCTGTCTGGTGTGACGGGCATTTCGAGGATAATGTCTCCTATGCGCTGAAGGATACACCCTGCGGTGATGTGGTCGGCAATGCGGTCTGCTGTTTTCCGGATATGGTCTGCCAGCTTTTCCCCCATGATCAGGTTCTAAAGGATTTGCGTGCAGAGAGCTATATCGGTGTGACTCTTTGGAGTCATACGGGCAAACCCATCGGCCTGATTGCCGTGATCAGCCGTCGTCCGCTGGCAAATCGCCAGCTGGCTGAAACCATTATGAAAATAGTTGCTGTCCGCGCAGCAGGCGAAATTGAACGTATGGATGCGGAAGCGTCACTGCGTGAGAGCGAGGAGTCTCTCCGTTTCTTTTTTGAATATGCGCCGGCGTCCCTGGCCATGTTTGATGACAAAATGCACTATCTGCAGGTAAGTCAGCGCTGGCTGAGTGATTACGGGCTGGGAAATCGTAAACTGACCGGTTTGTCGCATTATGAAGTTTTTCCTGAGGTGCCGGGAAAGTGGAAAGAAGCTCATCAGCGCGGATTGGCGGGTGAGGTGCTCAGGGATGAAGATTGTTTTGTGAGGGCCAATGGCCAGGTGCAGTGGATTCGCTGGGAGATCCGCCCATGGTACAAACCTGATAAGGTGATTGGCGGAATTGTGATTTTTTCTGAGGATGTTACCGAGTATAAAAAATCGGAACAGGAAAAGAGTCTTCTTGAACAGCAGTTCCAGCACGCGCAGAAGCTGGAAAGCCTTGGTGTGCTTGCCGGTGGTATTGCCCATGATTTCAACAACATCCTGGCAATAATTATGGGTAATTGTACTTTGGCAAAACTGGATAGTGAAAATTCGGAGGAGTATATACCGGAGATCGAAAAAGCTACCGACAGGGCTGCGGCTCTCTGTCGCCAGATGCTTGCCTATGCTGGTAAAGCCCAGCTGACCAGAGTACATGTCAATATGCGGCAACTGGTGGATGAGATGGTCAATATGCTTAAATCAACTCTGCCGCAGAATACGTTGTTAAAGCCGAATCTGTCTGCTGAGATCCCGTTTGTCAATGGTGATGCCAGCCAGATCAGACAAATTGTTATGAATCTGATTATCAATGCCTCCGAGGCGATTGATGATTCCCAGGGGGAGATTAGTATCTCGCTTTCAAAAACAGTTGTCTGTACCGGACAGGGTGAGAAAGACCATCAGGGCAAGGAGATTCCTCCCGGTGAATATGTCTGTCTGGAAGTTGCTGATAATGGCTGTGGTATGAGCGAAGAAACCAAAAGGCGAATTTTTGAGCCGTTCTATACAACCAAATTCACCGGGCGCGGCCTGGGCATGTCTGCTGTACTCGGTATTCTGTCGGCCCATTCCGGGGCATTACAGCTTTTCAGCAGTCCGGATGAGGGCACTGTTTTCAGGGTTTATCTGCCCGGTGAACCTGCTGCAGTAGAGATGCAGGTCGATCCGGTATCTTCGTTGCCATGGCGTGGAAACGGAACGGTTCTGATGGTGGAGGATGAAGAACAGTTACGGGTCCTGGCAGGTACAATGTTGAAAAAAATCGGCTTTGAGGTGATTGAAGCCTCAAACGGCCGGGAGGGTTTGGAACTCTTCCAGAAAAACTCGGCAAAGATCACCCTTGTCATAACGGACATGGGGATGCCGATTATGGACGGGTACAGCCTGTTCCTTGAATTAAAGCGGCTGGCACCTGAACTGCCCATCATTATTTCCAGCGGGTTCGGAGACTCGGTTATTTCGTCGCGTCTCGAATCGAAAGACATCGCAGGTTTGATTAGCAAACCATACAAGTATGATCAGCTGCGTGAGGTGCTGAAAAATGCATTGGGAGGATAACTTGGGATAGAGCCTGAAAAAGCCGTATTTGTGAGCAGATAAAAACTAGTTTGATTTTTTGCACGTTTTAAAACCCCGGAGAAATCCGGGGTTTTTCTGTTCGAATGTTGTTTTAATGTTGGATCGATGTATAATTGGGGCTGAAAATTTATTTCCGGAGGCAGTATGAACAAGTTTATTGACCACGATCCTTCCGGCTTGATGCCGAAAGAGCGCGATGCCTGCGCCATAATCAGTTATATCAACAAGGCCGGACGGCCGACCCACGGCAATGTGCAGCGTACCATCGAGGCGCTGATCAAGATGGGGCACCGCGCCGGCGAGATCGACGGAGAAGGTGACGGCTGCGGGATTTTGACAGACATCCCCCGCCAGATTTGGGCAGAAATTCTGAGCAAGGCCGATGTCAGTCCTGACCTTGCCTATAATCCCGGCTTTGCCGTCGGTCATCTGCTGATTGAGCGCCCTGATCTGGAGCGTAACCCTGAACTGCAGAATGCTATCCTGGAACGCATCCGTGAAGCTGGCATGAAATTGCTGGTTGAACGCCCTGCTCCGGTACGCAGTGAGGTGCTGGCATCCCGTGCCCGTGCCGACGAACCGCTGATGTGGCAGCTGGCATTGCATGATGTTGATCCCAAAACATTGCCCGGGCGGCTGTTCAGCTTGCAGGTGGCGCTGGAAGATGCTTTCCCGGTCCATGTGACATCCCTGTCCTCTGATGTGGCCGCCTATAAGGTGCATGGCGCACCGGAGATTCTCAGCCGTTACTTTCCGGAATTGAAACGCCGTGACTTTCTTTCCCAGGTGACCATCGGCCACAGCCGTTATTCCACCAACACGCTGCCCACGGTCCTGCGCGCCCAGCCTTTCTCGCTGCTGGGGCATAACGGTGAGATCAATACTATTGCCCGTCTGCGCGAAGAGGCTCGCATGATGGGTATCCCCCTGACAAAAGGGGGCAGCGACTCCCAGGATTTGAACCGCACCCTGGAAGGGTTGATCCACAGCTTCGGTCTGACGCTGTTCGAGGCCATGGAGATGGTTTTTCCGCCAATCTTCAGCATCATGGATCAGATGGAACCTGAACAGATGGCCATGTATACCTGGTTTCGCCGGTTCCTGACAGCCAGCGCACAGGGCCCTGCCGGACTAATCGCCCGTCACCGCGATTTATGTGTGTTCAGTGTTGATGCCATGGGGCTGCGTCCGCTTTGGGTCGGTGAAACGGACAAGGAACTGTTTGCCTCGTCGGAACTGGGGGTGGTTCCCCACGAAGAAATACTGGGTGATCCCAAGCCGCTGGCACCGGGAGAAAAGCTGGGAGTACGCCTGGTTACGGATAGTGCGCCACGTTTGTTGCAGCACCATGAACTGCGCCGCGAAGTGCTGACCACATTCCGCAAACGTGTCCGGCTGGAGCCGCAAACGCGTGCCCTGCTGCATGCTACTGATTTGTCTGATCAGTCTCCACTGGCACAACTCCCATTTGCCCGCAATGCCCGTCTGGTAAAGGAAAACCTGATGTCGGCCCTGGCCTGGAAATCGACGGACATGCCTAATCTGAGGGAGATGGCACAGAAGGGTCAGGATCCCATTACCTCCCTTGGTTACGATGGTCCGCTGGCTTCACTGTCTCTGTCGCGCCAGAACCTGTCCGACTATTTCAAGGAACAGGTGGCGGTTGTGACTAACCCGGCCATTGACCGGGAGAGAGAAGTGGAACATTTTTCCACCCGTGTTTATATCGGCCCGCGTCCGGCCATGCGTGGCACACCGCAACCGTCCCTGCAACTGGAAGTGCCGCTGTTGTTGGGGGGATCACGCTTTAACGCAAGAGATGGAGAACTTGATCTGGCCCGTTCATTTGGCACCACAACCCTGGAGGCCGTACTGGCCCAGACCGGTCGCGGGCGCAGCAAGATTCTCTCCTGCAGCATGGGGCGCAATGAATCGCTGTCGCTAGCTCTGGAACGTCTCAGTAATGAAGCGGTTATGTCAGTTCAACGTGGCGTGCGGATTCTGCTGATTGATGATAGTGATGCTTTCAGTCCGCAGCGCAGTTTCCTGGACCCGTTTCTGGTGGTTGCTGTGCTGCACAAGGCACTTAAAGAGACAGCCACAGTCAACGGCCAGAGCCTGCGCCGCAGTACTTCAATTCTGGTCCGTTCCGGCGCCCTGCGCAACCTGCATGACCTGATCTTTACCATCGGCATGGGGGCGGATGCACTCTGTCCATATCTGATGTGGGAACAGGCTGCTGAAGAGGTGAATGGTGTTCGCAATGTCATGGGGGTGTTGACCAAGGGTCTGGAGAAGGTCATCTCCACCATGGGTACCCACGAAATCGGCGGCTACGGTAAATACTTTGCTTCCATCGGCCTTTGCAGCCATCTGGCGGCCTGTTTTGAAACCCCCAATTTCTGCGGTTCCGGTACGGGCGGTCTGACCCTGGAAAAGCTGGGTGAGGAAAATCACAGCCGTTCCACTGTTGCCCGTGGCCGGGATAAACAGCCGCTGCCGGTGCAATTCAGGCTGTATCCGCGCATCTGGAAGATGGTCGGTCAAGTGGCCAAGATGGAAGAGTCCTATGCCGATCTTTCGCGTTTGATCAAACAACTGGAAGAAGAGAACCCCACGGCCATCCGGCACCTGATTGATCTGAGCTATACCAAAGAGTTGACTGTTGATCCGGAAGAGGTGGATACCCATGTGGGCAGTCATGACCTGCCGATCCTGTTTTCAGCTATGAGCTTCGGTTCTCAGGGGGAAACGCCTTTTCGGATCTACGCCGAGGCGGCCCGCCGTCTGAATATTGTCTGCATGAACGGCGAGGGTGGTGAAATCGCCGACATGATGGGCAAGTACCGCAAGAATCGCGGACAGCAGATTGCCTCCGGCCGTTTCGGGGTTTCCATGGAACTGCTCAATTCCAGTGACTTCCTGGAGATCAAGGTTGGTCAGGGGGCCAAGCCTGGTGAAGGGGGACACCTGCCCGGTTTCAAGGTTACGGCCAAGATTGCTGCTGCACGCCATGCAACGCCGGGGGTTTCGTTGATATCCCCTTCCAATAACCATGATATCTATTCCATTGAAGACCTGGCTCAGATCATTGAGGAACTGCGCACCGCCAACCCGACTGCGCGTATTTCGGTCAAAGTTCCGGCTGTGGCCGGTATCGCCACCATCGCCCTGGGAATTGCCAAGGCCGGGGCGGACATCATTACTATCAGCGGTTACGATGGCGGCACCGGAGCAGCCCGCAAGCATGCGGTCAAATTCGTCGGTCTGCCTGCAGAGATCGGTGTGGCCGAAGCGCACCGTGCCCTGGTTGAGGCCGGTATGCGTCAGCGGGTGGAAATATGGGCCGATGGCGGCGCCCGTACCGGTCGCGATGTTCTGAAACTGATGCTGTTGGGGGCCAATCGGGTCGGTTTCGGCACCATGTGCATGATTATTATCGGCTGCACCACCTGTCGCGGCTGTCACCTGGGCACCTGCCATGTGGGTATCGCCACCCAGATTGAAACCGCTGAAGAAGCGGAGCAGAAGGGGCTCAAGCGTTTTGTGCCGCGCGTGTTGGAAAACGGCGTTATTTATGAGACAACTTTCTTCCGCGGCATGGCCCGCGAGATCAAGATCCTGACCGCCAAGCTCGGTTTCCGTCGTACACAGGACCTGGTGGGGCGGACCGATCTGTTGGTGCAGGCCCGTGGACTGGACCGGCTGGACCTGAAAGAGCTGCTCAGGGCACCGGTTACTGCAGATACTCCGCAAGTTGAAAACGAGGAACGCATTATCCGTAAACCGCTTAACTATCTGACTTCGCTGATTTCAAGCCTGGTTTCCGAATCATTTGCCGCTGGTGAAGAACGGGTGCGCTACGATGATGACAATGCCACCAGCTCGGACCGTGCCATCGGTACCCATCTGGCCGGAGCCATGGTGCGTGGCAGGAAGGAGGGTCGTTTTGCAGACACCAATCAGGCCCTTTTATCCTTCCATCGAGATTCTATTCCGGGTAACGGTCTGGGGGCATTCACCATTCCCAATATCGCCATCCGTGTGGAAGGCGGCGCCCAGGATGGGGTGGGAAAATCCACCAGCGGAGGTAAAATAGTCATCCTTAAAGGTGAAAACCGTGAAGGTCATCGGGTAGGAGGTTCGGTGGGCAAGGGGCTGGCCTATGGCGCCCAGGGCGGTACCTTCATTATTCAGGGAAATGCGGACAGCCGGGCCTGTATCAGGCTTTCCGGAGCCGACGTGGTACTGGGTGGAAGGATTACGTCACCTGTGGATGATTCCCTGGGCAACCTGGCAGGTCGCGCCAATCTGAAAGGATTTGTCTGTGAGTACATGACCGCCGGACGGGTAGTGGTGCTGGGCGACCCCGGTCCGTGGCTCTGTTCAGGTATGACTGGCGGTACGCTCTACTGCTACCTGGACGAGTCAATGGGAATGACGCGCGAGGTTTTGCGACGTCGCCTGGCTAAAGGCGCCGGAGTGGAAATCCGCGATCTGGAAGAGGATGACGTGACCCAGCTGGAGACGTTGCTGGGCAAATATCACTATGAGCTGTTGCACTCGCAACAGGAGGATGAGGCTGACTGGCTGGCCGTTGTGATTGCCGGCTGTCGTAACCGTTTTGTCAAAATTGTACCGGAAAGAGTGGTTATAATGCCGCGCAGTACGGAATAGTTCAATTTAGTTTGCAGCACCCCTGAGGAATCAGGGGTGTTTTTTTAACTTGTTTTAGGTGAATCGTTAATGTAGCCTCTCATTAAATATATTCGCAAAGAAGAGATGAACATGTCCGTGGAATACTCACCTGTATTAATTGATTCGATCGATATTGACCATTTTCCGGATATTTCACTGTTTGTAAAGCAGGGTAGTAATTATATTCTTTACAAGAACAGTGAGGTGCAGCTTAAAAGTAGTGATATCAAACGCCTGCAATCTAATAAGATTGATTTTGTCTATGTCATGGGCGAGCACGCCGAAATGGTCAGGATATATCTTGAGGGGCATCTTTCAAATATCCTCTCGAATGATTCCATTTCCAGCACAAGTAAAAACTCCATTGTTACCCCTTTATTGCTCAACAATGTAAGTGAAGTGTTCAAAGAACCGTCTCAGTCTGAAGCCTTTTTCAAGTGCAAGAATCTGCTTAAGTTACTCGTAGAGAGTTTGACCAGTAGACTGGAATTGGTTGATATGCTTTCAAAAGTCGCCAGCCAAAGTTCATATCTGACATCACACAGCATTCAGGTGGCGATTATGACCATGTATACCCACAAAATGCTTTTGGGGGTGGATCAGGATGAAATCATCGATGTTGGAATCGGCGGGATGTTTCATGATATTGGCATGTTAAATGTTTCCGGTAATATCCTTGAAAAGTCAGATACGCTTTCCAAGCAGGAATACTTCCGTGTCAGGCACCATCCAAAATACGGTTATGACATGTTGGTCAAGATGGGGATTACCGAACCGATCCCGCTCACAATGGCCCTCAGCCACCATGAGCGTTACAACGGCACCGGATACCCGAACAAGTTGTATGAGAATGAAATCCCCAGAAGTGCTCTGGTGGCCGGGATCTGCGATGTTTATTGCGCTCTGACGTCCGACCGCCCCTACAGGCCGGCATCAACTTCCGAAGAGGCGCTGAAAACCATGAAAGAAGAGAAAAGGCTTTTTCATCCGGAGATTTTTGCCGGATTCTGCGACATGCTGACCAGACCGGTTAAGTAACGTCTGGTCCTTGCCCTTTCAAATTACCTGTAAATCCCTTCCCAGGACTTATCTTCATCTGTAAATCATATCTGCAAAGCAGAATCCTGCTGCTTGACTTTCTGAATATGTGTCGATAATTTGGTTGTATTTAATATGAACTTGCTAAAATTTGCTGAGAGGTGAATTTATGTTTTTATGTATTCTTTTAAAGTTGCTGATGAATCTGCTTGTGCATAGCCTGATGGAAAAAATGCCTGCTGTTCGCGAGGCGGTGCTGAAAAATGACTAAGAAGATCTTACTTGAAAAAAACACAGCTATGATGCGGGACGCGCTGCGTCCTGAATTCTACAAGTCCATAGCAAATATTCTGCACAGTGCCCGTTCTAATGCCTACCGTGCCGTCAACTTTGTTATGGTGGAAGCATACTGGAACATCGGGCGGATGATTGTTGAGGAAGAGCAGCAGCGTAAGGAGCGAGCGGAATATGGGACCTATCTCCTCCGTAATCTGGCATTACTCTTGTCTGCTGAGTTTGGAAAAGGATTAGATGAACGTGAATTACGCAAAATGCGCCAATTTTATGCGTTTTTCCCAATTCGGGACGCACTGCGTCCCGAATTGTCGTGGACGCATTATCGCATGTTGATCCGGGTAGAGAAGGAAACAGCCCGTAACTACTACCTATCCGAATCCGCCGACCAGAACTGGAGTACCCGCACTCTGGAACGCCAGATAAATTCCCTCTACTACGAGCGTCTATTGATGAGCCGTGACAAGCAACCGCTGATTGATGAAATGCAGGAGAAGACTGCCTCTCTAGCTTCAACCGCTCAGGACTTCATCAAAGATCCGTATGTACTTGAATTCCTCGGTTTGCAGGATAAATCCGGCTTCCGGGAAGCTGAACTGGAGACCGCCATCATTGGCAAGCTTCAGGAATTCATGCTCGAACTGGGCAAGGGGTTCGCCTTTGTAGCCCGCCAACAGCGCATTTCCACCGAGACAAAGGACTTCTTTGTCGATCTTGTTTTCTATAACTACCTCCTCAAGTGTTTCGTTTTGATCGACCTGAAGACAGGAGAGTTGACCCATCAGGATATCGGCCAGATGGACATGTATGTGCGCCTGTACGAAGACACGATCAAGGGCGCGGACGACAATCCGACCGTCGGCATTATACTCTGCACTGAAAAGGATCAGACTGTTGTTAAATACTCGGTGCTAAAAGAGAGCAGCCAGCTCTTCGCTTCGAAATACCGGCTTTATCTTCCGTCCGAGGAGGAGTTGCAGGCGGAGATTGAGCGGGAGCGGGCGTTTGTCGTGCGGGAGTTGGGGGTGAGGTATGGGGTGGTGGAGGATAAGCTTTAAAGGCTTTTATCCGCAGATTACGCAGATAAAGGCCGATGGAAAACAATACGCCTTGAAGCGCCAAGTTGTTGATGGCCTGAAATAAATTTCATATAAACTAAGGCTGATCCGAATGATCAAATTCCTCCATACTGCCGATATCCACCTCGGTAAAACTTTTGCCCTTTTTACAGACGTAAGCGTAAACCCTCAACGCAAACTGGGTATTGGCGGTTATCTGCTTGTCCCGATGTCGTTTCTGGACTCGGAGCCGGACAATATCAAGCGGGATGAAGTGTCCTCGCAGCTTAAAACCAGGCTGTTTAACGATACTTCATCCACAAAGCTTGAAGTCCAGACGCTCTTGTGGGCGCTGGAGAATTTTCAAGAGGAATTCCCGGGCGCCGCTTTTGGCTGTTTGCAGATTTATACCGATTCCCAGTGTATTGAAGGACTGGCGATCAGAAGAGCCAGGCTGATAGACAGCAATTTTGTCGCTAGTGGTTCAGGAAGAGAGTTGAAAAATGCCATGCTTTACCGCAGGTTTTACGAAGCCTGTGACCAACTCGGCTTTAAAGTAAACAAGGTTGCGGGGCACTCACCTGTCAATACTCATACTTCCGTCCAGCGAATTTTTTCATATGTTGACAGAGATGTGAGGAAAGCATTATCTCTTTGGCTTGATTCTCAGGCATCTTTACTCTTACCTGGCTAATTTTACTTGATTTTGGGAATAGCTATGTGGTTTGTTCTCTTTCACTAATTTAAAAAAATGATTGATCTATGTAGAATTATTGTCAGTAAAGAGTTAAGATTCGCCTGCCCGGTTTTATCCGACAGGCGTTACCGTAAAAATAAACAATAGGATCGAGAACCTAAATGAACAAGCTTCTGAAAAAAATTACCAGTGACATTACTTTCAGGCCGGAAAACGGGACATTCAGATCCAGATTGGCAGAAATTGCCATTGCAAATGTGGATGCGGAGTCTGCGGAGCTTTTTTCCGAACGCAATTGTGATATCCAGGTCAAACTTTCCGAACACACATTTGAAGAAGATGTAATCCGTTTTCTGGTTGTCAGTGATCTGGGAGAACAGATCATGGCGTGTGATTTTTCCGAATTAAGTTTTGAAGAACGCGGTGATTTCGACGAACAGCTGGTCCGGCAGCTTGCCCTGCATGCAGATAGTTCTCCACCAGGTTCTTCAAAGGTGATAGTCAGAAAAGATGTCAACGGTATGCTTGATATTCATCAGGCGGCTCAAAAACTTGGCTGTTCGCAAAAAACACTGAAGAGCAATATCCCCTGTACAGATTATTCCTATATAGAAGTTGACGGTAAAAAAGAAATTCAAGAGTATTTCTGGTCACAAAATCTGATCAGTCGCCTCTGTGATATTAAGTCCAACGGGGCAAAGCCCGAAGATGTTAAGCTGATTGCAGATGAGTGCTGTCATGGCGATGAAAAGTGGGCGGAAGAGCTTGTGGCCTCTCTGAATGGTACTGCTCCCGCTTCAAAGTTCAAAGAGGCAGCTGCTGCGGATGCTGGTAAGCAGCCTTCAAAAAACAAACCCAAATGGTTCTCACATAACCGGAATAAAAATAAGAATTCATAGTTGAATTGTGGCAGACCGCTTGATTTGTTGTTAAACAAGCAGCGGTCTGTCAACTGCTTTCCGATCTGCTTTCGTATCTCCGCCCCCTTGATTTTCCAAAACGGTTTCTCTCTCGTAAATTTGCCATTTACAAAAACTCTGGTATCCTTTTTAAGCATTTACAAAATTACACTGGAGGTTTTGATCATGAATACTTTGGACTTTGCACTCAAAATGGAGATGGACGGAAAGGCGTATTATGAAAAGCTTGCATCTGAAACCACTGTTGCCGCCCTGAAGACTATTTTTACAAACCTGGCTGCGGATGAGCAGAAACACTATGACACTGTTAAAAAGATGTGTGATGAGGTTTCTACTTCCATGTCCGACAGCACTGCACTTGAAAGCTCAAAAAATATTTTTCAGGATCTGATCAAGGATAAAGCCAGCGTTGAAGGTTTGAAAAAATCCCTTGATGGCTATCAGCACGCCATGCAGGTTGAAGCGGTCAGTGTCAAGTTTTATGAAGAAATGGCAGCAAAGGAAAAAGATCCAAAGAACAAGCAACTGCTGCTAACAATTGCCGGCGAAGAAAAGAAGCATTTCAACATCATGGACAATCTGTATGATTACACTCTGGCACCGCAAAACTTCCTGGCATGGGGAGAATTCAGTAATTTGAAGGAATTATAAAAATGGGGGAGAATCACCATGGCTAAAAAAGTCTTCGTTGATCAAGATTTGTGTATTGGCTGCGGGATGTGCGCAGGAAACCTTCCCAGTGTTTTTCGTATGAACAATGATGATAAGGCTGAAGTTTACGATCCTGACGGAGCTTCAGAAGAGGATATTCAGAGCGAAGCTATCGATGTCTGCCCGGTTTCCTGCATCTGCTGGAGTTGATCTCGTCTGATAGTCGTTTTAAATTGGGTTTTACGAAGTGGAGGAAGCCGATGCCGATGATCAGCTTTATGAAAGACATGTATAAAACCTTTGTGTTACATGCGGTGGCGGCTCATTTTTCCAATGGTCTGGTTCCGATTGCCTTTCTTTTTCTGACTCTGGCTCTTGTGACTTTAAGCCCGTTCTACGAGCATACTGTGCTGCATCTTATGATTGTTGTCTGTTTAGCAGTACCGGTTTCTTTTATTTCCGGCATCCGTGACTGGCAAGACAAGTTTCGAGGAGCCAGAGCTCCGATTTTTATTCGAAAAATCATCCTCTCCATTTTACTTTTTGTTCTTAGTATTGCGATTGTCGGATTGCGTTTTAAATACCCGGATATTCTGGCCGGTCAGGGGTTTTTAAAATGGTTGTATATCGGCTTATTACTGATGACTCAGCCGGTTGTAATTCTGCTGGGGCACTATGGAGGGAAACTGGTTTTTCAGCCGAAACGGCCTGAATAGGCAGTGAATTGGATCGGAAGTGAATTGGATCGGAGAACAGCCCATGAATAAAAGCCGGAAGGATTTAAGAAGTGGAATTGCCATTGTGCTTGCGGGAGATGCCGGGCAAGGGTTGCAGGCCATAGAATCCATTCTGACCAGGGCATTCAGGCTGGAAGGGTACTATGTATTCACGAGCCAGGAGGTTATGTCCCGTGTCCGTGGCGGTAGCAATTCAACCTTGCTTAGAGTCAGTTCTTCTCCGGTTCGGGCCTGGTCAGAGCGAAGTGATATCTGCATTGTTTTTGACGAAAAGGCGGTAGCTCATCTTGGCAAAAGACTGGATACTAAAACATTTCTGCTTGGCGATGGAGTAAAAGGAAACGGCAGTCTGAATGCTATCCAGATCCCGCTTGCCAGACTGGCAACCGAGTCGGGCGGCCGAATACTGATCAACACCGTTTCAGCCGGCATCCTGTGGGGTATTTTTGGTGGCGGCAAAGAAACCATTGAAAATGTAATCAAGCAATTTTTTAGCGGGAAAACTGCCGAAATTATTGATATGAATCTGGCGGCGGTCAGCAGCGGTATGAAGCTTGGCCTGGACCTGCAAAATTCGGGTCAGGTCCCATTTTTGCTGGCCCCGCAAGGCAATCATCGGCAGGATCTTCATATGACCGGCACGGAAGCTGTTGCCTTGGGTGCGATTGCCGGAGGTTGCAATTTTGTCTCTTCATACCCCATGTCTCCCTCCACCGGTGTGCTGACTTTTCTGGCCAAACATGGCAGGGATTTCAGAATCGTTGTTGAACAGGCAGAAGACGAAATCAGTTCGGCCAATATGGTTCTGGGCGCCTGGTATGCAGGAGCCAGAGGGCTTGCCACCACATCCGGCGGTGGTTTTGCCCTGATGACCGAGGCTGTCAGCCTTTCCGGTATGACCGAAACACCCCTGGTGATCATGATTGCCCAGCGCCCCGGACCGGCAACCGGACTGCCGACACGCACCGAACAGGGTGATCTGAATCTGGCGCTGTATGCCGGACATGGCGAGTTCCCAAGGGCTCTACTGGCACCCGGCAATCCGGAGCAGGCTTTCGCGCTTGCCAGGGATGCCTTCCAACTGGCCGATACCTGCCAGGTTCCGGTCATTCTTCTGACTGATCAATATTTGATGGATTCCGGTTACGATGTGGAAACGCTGGAGCTGTCGGACGCTCCCATTGAAAAAGCTATTGTGGAGACCGGGCCGGAATATGGTCGCTACGTCATTACAGATTCGGGTCTTTCGCCCCGGGGGGTTCCGGGGTGGGGGCAGGGCCTAGTTGGTGTGGACAGTGATGAACATGATGAGCAGGGGCACATTACTGAGGATCTGGAGCTGCGGGTTCGGATGGTTGACAAGCGCCTCAGGAAAATGAACCTGTTGGTGGAAAAAGCTCTGGCTCCTGAGTGGATCGGACCTGCCGATGCAAACACCCTTGTGGTTTGCTGGGGTTCTACACTGGAAATAGCCCGTGAATCAGTAGCTGATCTTGGAACCAAAGACGTGGCGGTTTTGCACTTCCAGCAGATTTTCCCTCTTTCCGCAAAGACTCAAGAGATGTTGAACAGGGCAGACAGGTTGGTCCTGCTGGAGGGGAATGCCACCGGACAGTTTGGGGTATTGCTGAAGCAGCAATGCGGGATTGATTGGCACCATCGCTTGCTCAAGTACAACGGCCTCCAGTTTTCAGTTGAAGAGGTTAAGGCGGCTTTGCTGAAAATCATGGGAAAGGAGGTATGAGATGAGCGAGAATCCTTTTGATGCAAAAGCAAAAGACATCGCCTGGTGTCCGGGATGCGGCGATTTCAGTATTCTCGCGGCGGTCAGGCAGGCGTTGGCCGAGCTTGATCTCTCTCCGACCCAGGTGGTTATGGTCTCCGGAATCGGGCAGGCGGCCAAGCTGCCGCATTACCTGAATGCCAATTTTTTCAATGGTCTCCATGGGCGCGCGCTTCCCCCGGCTACGGCCATCAAGGCGGCTAACCCGCATTTGACGGTGATTGCTGAAAGTGGAGACGGCGACATGTACGGCGAGGGGGGCAACCACTTCATGCACGCCATCAGGAGAAATCCTGACATCACCAATATTGTCCACGACAACATGGTTTACGGACTAACCAAGGGGCAGGCTTCGCCAACCAGCCGTAAGGGGTTTCTGACGCCGGTGCAGGTCCACGGTGTTGCCAATGAACCGCTCAACCCTTTAACACTGGCCATCTCATTGAATGCCACATTTGTGGCCAGGGCTTTTGCCGGTGATATTCCCCAGACTACGGAAATCATAAAAAAGGCGATCCGGCATAAAGGCTATGCCTTGATCGACATCCTGCAGCCATGCGTGACTTTCAACCAGGTCAACACCTTCCGTTGGTTCAAGGAAAATACCTATTATCTGGAAGATGATCACGATACATCAAATCGTGAAAGAGCCTATCAAAGGGCCTCTGAAAACGAAAGACTACCTTTGGGAGTCTTTTATGTGGAAGATGGGCGCCCAACTTTTGAAGACAACATGGGGATTTATCAGGAAGATGAAACTCCGCTTTTCAAGCGCTCGGTTGATACTGTGCGCCTCCGGTCACTGATTAATGGGTATAGCGGTTGATGAAAGAATAAGTACAAAGCTGATAAAGTTCAAACAGTTGAATAAAAAAGTCTCCCATGCCGTATCGGTTTGGGAGACTTTTTTTGCATTCAGCTGTTTATATTTACCAAAGCAGTTTTCTATCTGAAGTAAATTCTCTCTGGATTCCGCTGACCGGATCCTTGAAGCGAATGTTTTTGGCAAGCAGTTGGAGCGGGGCGTCAAAATTGTCGCTGCTTTCAGTTTGCAGCTGCGGGTACAGGTTGTCGTTCAAAATACCCAGGCCGATAGAACACATGTGTATCCTCAGTTGATGGGTTTTGCCGGTAATCGGATGCAGTTCAAAGAGTGCCCTGTTATTGTTGGATTCCAGCAGATTGATCGTTGATCGGGAATTAGCTTGACCCGGCACGACCTTCATTCTGAACCATGGTGTGCCCTGATCCAGTCTGTTTTCAACCAGCCATTCGGTTGTTCCTGGTTCCGGTATACAGGCTGAAACCGCTTGATAGGTTTTTTCCACCAGACTTTTTTGGAAAAGGTTGCCGTAGCGTGCGCAGCTTTTTTTGTTGACTGAAAATAGCACCAGACCGGCGGTTTCCCGATCAATGCGATGCAGCGGCGCCAGATCCCGGATGCCGGTACTTTTGCGGAGACGATTCAGCAGGCATTCGTCAACGTAACGTCCACCAGGTGTGACCGGCAGGAAATGTGGTTTACAGGCGACCAGAATTTCGTCATCCTGAAAAAGTATCTCTTCTGTAAACGGAATAACCGCTTCGTTTTGAACTTCCCTGAAATAGAAAATGCGTCGGTGCGGAGTGTATGCGGTATCAATAGTAATCGGTTGTGACTCATCATCCAGGACTTTGCCGGCGTTTATACGCTGCTCCCATTCGTCACGTGTAATGCGGGAAAACTGTTTGCTCAGAAATTCCAGGATAGTCGGATATGGTTTGTCGCATACGGGCATGGTGATACGTGAAGAGTGTAGTGAAATGCCCACTTGCTGGTTACCTCTGGTCAGGTGTTGAATATGTTGATGTGTTTGTTCGTGAGTTGCTTCCGTCCGATGGAGTCAATGGCTCAGCATGGCTGCAAAACCGCTCAGATAGTAAGCGTCAAACGAGCCTTCCATGGATGTAAACATGATCTCCAGGGCTGCTTCCTTGTCAATTGCCTGGCGATAGGGCCTGTTTGTGGTCAGAGCGCTGTAAACATCGGCAATGGAAATTATTTTTGCACTTTTACTGATCTGATCTCCCTTCAATCCATCCGGATATCCCTCGCCATTAACTTTTTCATGGTGTTGCTTGAGGATATCCAGGGAAACCGGGTTTAATGCCTCGTGCATCTTCAGCATCTCGTAACCGTAGTTACAATGGTTCTTAACCTTGCTGAATTCTGCCGGAGTAAGCCTGTCCGGCTTGTCCAGTATATGCAGCGGTATATATATTTTGCCGTAGTCGTGGAAGAGGGCTCCGATTCCGATGTCGATAAGTTCGTCTTCGGTCAGCTTCAGCATTTGGTTATGGAGCGAAATAGCATATGCACATACCTGAACTGAATGAACATATGTATAGCTGCTGTGCCCCACTAATCCCGCCAGGGTTTCGAACAGATTTGTTTCTTCCAGTTTGTCATTGAGGATATGTCTGATAATGGATTTGCAGCGTCCCATATTTTTCTTGATCTGCTTGGAGGGGATGTTGAAAACTTCACGAACATAGTTGATTGAAGCCTGGCACATGATTTCCTGTCGTCTCCTGGTTGTCAAAGACTCATCTGACAGAATTGTCGGCAGGTTTGTTTCAACATACTGGTTGTAATTGGAGAGCTCTTCAGAGAAAACGTGCAGCTCAACAGTGTTTCTTTCAATCAGCCTGTTTTTGTCTTTTTCCGTAAAAGGCAGGTCTGATGCTTTGTATAGTACGAAATTGTCATTGTGCCTGAGATATAAAGCCACTCCTGGGAGTGTCTCCGGAAGCAGGGTGTCAAGGCTGATGGTCTTGTATAAGTCATCTTTGGGATGATATGCTTTTTTATGCGGATTTATAGTCATAAAATCTTTTTCACCTTGAAAATATCAGCTTAAAATCATTACTGACGGCAGGTTTAAACAGTCTGCTTTAATGGCCGTATAATCGGACAGAACATTGACAAATAAAAAGCCCATCTTTTCTGCCAAAAAGAGGGCGCAATCAAATCAGCACTGTACATATGTACGAACTTTACATCGACTGCCCCGCTACCCGTTTCGGGAGGTGGTTTTGCGTCATCCGTTTCCCCGGATTTTGCCTTTTCCGTATGTTCTTTTTCAGCACAATAAAGAAAATCTCAATTATATGCAAACTAATACTATTGCTACTATGACAGTCTAATCAGCTGTTTAACTTGTCAAGATGCGTATAAGCCAGTACTAATTCCCGTTCGGCTTACCCATGCGCAGGGGGCCGCCACGGGCATTGGTCCAGAGCATGCACTTATTGCCGGAACCGGGCACCCGGAAAATATCCATGCCGTGATCAAAGGTCTGGACCAGTATTTCCAGCTGCCCATCACCATCAATATCGGCTAAGGCAGGAGCCGCCGGAGCACCATTGCCATTACCGTTACTGCCCGGATTGGGCAAAAGCACATCGTGCAGCAGTACGCCGTTTGAAGCCAGAATGATCAGGTGCCCGCTGTCGAGGACATTAGGGCTGCCATAGGTACTGAAGATTATTTCAGGAGAACCGTCCTGGTTCAGATCGGCAATCATCGCTTCCGAGGCATACATGATGGCTTTGCCATTGGTGAAATTATATCTCCAGAGTCTTTTGGCATCCGCATCAAAGGCGTACATGAAACCGTCATTCAGGGAAACCACGATTTCCGGGCGGGCATCCCCCTGGATGTTGACTGTTGCTGCAGCCGGTACTCCTCCGGGTGGGTACCAGCCGACAACCTGTATCGGGGTCTCTCCCCTGGGCAGTGTTTCCCATCCGGCCAGACGCATGGCACTGCGGGAACCGTTGCCATAGGCGCCTTCCAAAGCCATGATCGCATAAGCCTGAGTGACATAGGGGACGCTTTTTTCCACATTCGGAACACCAACGACCACGTTTTTACCGTTATTCTGCAGATCAACAATGTTTGGAGGAGAGGCGGTCCACTGCAGCCACTCCTGACCTGTTCCGGGATTGGGCCAAACGCCGGTGTGCAGGTGGTAGTGGTTCGATTCCACCAGCGGATCGGCCCAGCGGATAAACTGTCCCCAGGTCATGGGCAGCCCCAGGTATGCAGAAGCACGGTTGCTGAACCAGGATGAGGCGTTGATGGCTATGCCGGTGTTTTTAAATGCCTGGATAGCGTGGTTATCGTAGGTGACGATGATTTCCAGATCCGGGTTGTCATCAATGTTGCCGATACCCACGTTCAGTCCGTAACAACCGTAACCACTATGTCCTTGGCCGTTGATGTCAGCATCGCCGCCCGAACCGGTGCGATTATTGTAGCGGGGCCAGGCAGGAGAGGGGGAGCCGGGTGGCTGGTAGGATGTGCCGTTGGCATTGTATACAAAGACCTGGGCTCCGCCGCTTGATGCAGGTTGAGTTTGGGTGGTGGTGGCAACTATTTCAATACTGCCGTTGCCGTCCAGATCTCCAGCTGCCAGTCCGCGTACTTCCGGTGATTCTCCTGCAGTTGTTGTGTCGACAGGCCAGCCGGCTTTGATGCTGAGTTTGTTGGTGGCTTTGATCCACTCATAGGCATAAATCTGGTGACGTTGTCCGCAGATGATTTCTGTTATGCCATCACCCTCCATGTCTGTTACGACGCAGGGAGCATAGATGCGGCCACCGTTACCGTCGGCGCGATCAAGCAAATTGCCGGTGCTGTCGTAAACGAATAGTGAATAGTACGAGGCAATGATTCTCTTGCTTGAATTATTATTCAGATCTGCCACGACCGGAGATGCATACCAGCTTGTCTGGCCGGGTATGTTACGGACAAAGGCCGGTTTTTGAACCGCTCCGCTGCTACTCCCGGCAGTACAGACCGGATTGGTCTCGCCACCCGTGCTGCTGCCGCCGGTTACTCCGCCTGCGTTCCCACCAGTAGCAACGCCACTCCCGCCGCTGCATGCCGTAACTAAACATATGGTCAATGGAATCAGAAAGTGAAAATAGTACATGAAAACACCGTTCCTTATAGGTTTTGATTGTTTTGTTCATTTTGTCCTCTGGAATTGAATTTAATAACCTGCGATGCGGGCCAGCACCCACCAGAATGCGAATGCCTTGCGGTTGGCCGTAATATGCTGGGTGTTGTGTTCACCAAAAGCGACTGTACCGCCCGGACCGTTACGGTTCTCGTACCAGTCGGTTCCCAGGGGGTGCGAATTCTGCCAGTTCAGATAGAAGTTGTCTCCATAGGTTGTTGAAGTGGCGTCGTCATTGACATCTTCATAATAGGTATCGTTCATGGCATGGCTGTCGATAGAGTAATAATCGATGCAGTAATAACCGTGGGCTGTGCAGTAGTCGGTGATCAGTTTGGCCTGTTCTTTGGGATTGCCTGCGCCCGTATTGGCATTGCCGTTGGCATGTCCGGTCATGAATATGAACGTGACCGGAGTCGTCCTGGTCTTTCCGGTGCCGGTACCGATCTTTGATCCGCCCTGACCATACTCGTTGATCATGGTCTGCATGGAACTCAGGTAGTTCGAGACGGAATGGCCGGTGATATCGCACCAGGACCACATCATCACATTGATTGCGGTATTGGCCGGATTGTCCAGATATGTGCGGACCTGGTCGCGCCACGTGGCCCAGTTGGCATCCGCCTGTGAAAGGTCGGAATAGGCGCCGCCGATCTGGTTGTCCTTAAAGTCCAGTTTTGCCGGATTGGCAGCCGAGTTGCTGGTAACGGCAAATTTGGTGCTGTCGCCGGCTTTGAAGTTTTGCAGACCGTAGATACCGTAACTGACGTGTGTCCCGTGTGAAGTGTGGTTATAAGCTACATGAAGTGTTGTACGTGCCGTATTGATAAAGGAATCGGGAATGGCTCTGAGGACGGAATCCTTGGCAACGGTGTAATCCGCAATAAAATTTCCAGATACTGGGGGGGCGGCGGTTACTGTTACCGTATAGCTTTTTGTGGACGCATCTGCAGCAGTTACCAGATAGGTGACCGGAACAGTAAAATTATTTGCAGATATGCCGCTGGTCTGAATTGCGCCACTGACTTTGACCGTCTGGCCGGAGGTTGAAAAGGTTGCTGTCAGTGCAGCCAGGTTAGTGCCATTTGGAACTGTTACAGCTATTGATGTGCCGGATATTGTTCCGCTGATACCCAGAATTGAAAAGGCTGTGATGTCTTTTGAGCTGCTGGCTGAATTACTTACAGTTACCGTATAGGTTTTTGTTGAGCCGTCTTCAGCGGTCACTGTATAGGGCACCGGGGAGTTAAAGTTGTTGGCGGTTACGCTGCAACTCTGGCTGGTGCTGCCAACCTTGACGACTGTGCCTGATGTGGAAAAAGTAGCGATCAGAGAAGAACGGCTGACGCTATATGGAAGTACCACCGAGATATTATTGCCGCTGATTGTGCCGACCGCATCTGCTGGCAGGCTGCTGTTGACCGTCTGGGTAAAGGAAAAAGCGATGATATCCTTTGTGGTACTCACTGTACCACCGCCATCGCCTCCTGTGGCATTGCTGGTATTTCCTCCACCGCAGGCTGTAAGGAGTATGGTGATGATCAGGCAGGAAAAGGTCGGTAGCAGGGTGAGAATTTTTCTGAAAGAGCCGAATGATGATTTTATCAGACGTGGCATGCTGTCCTCCCGGCTTGTTGGCAGTCAGGTGCAGTCGAGCCGGAATTATGAATAAAAAAAAGCCGGGCCCGCTATACCTGTTGGTATTTCGGCGACCCGGCTGTCTCAGTGAGACCCTGTAGGCTTTCCGCCCCATTCTCGCGAATGGTTGAGTATTATCGTTTACCGCTGATTGTAATTTTGTTAGTTCAGCTATTCATATACTAAAGCTCTTCAATAAATACAATCAAATTTAATGTCCTGGATATATTGCTGGGTTTGCAACCAATGAATGTTTTGTCACAGATGTTCAATAATGTTAGAATTAGACCGAAGATAAGCTCAGTGCTGCTCATAAAAGTAAAAAGGGGGTTGTATGTTATGAAAAATATTTTCAAAACAGTTGCAAGGCCTGTCGTGTTTATCAGAGTGCTGACAGTCATTATATTTGTTGCCTGTGCCGGTATTCATACCACTCAGGCCGGAACAATTGTGGACGAATGGAGCGGAGTTAAAGTCCCGCCTCCGCCCGAATTGAAGCCGGTCACGCTCAAGCCTGCTACCACCGCACTTCTTCTGCTGGATTTCAATTCCCAGACCTGTAACCTGAAAAACCGTCCACGCTGCATTGAATCAATTCCAGCAGTTAAAAAACTGCTGGCAGAAGCTCGAATCAAAGGTGTTTCGGTTGTTTACAGCCTCTCCCCAGGGGCCAAGGCAACCGATATCGCGGCAGAACTTGCACCTCTGAACGGCGAACCGGTAGTTACTTCCGGCCCGGATAAGTTTTTAGGGACAGAGTTGGAAAAAATATTGAGGGAAAAGAAGATTGAAACGGTTATTGTTACCGGCACTGCTGCTCATGGGGCTGTGCTTAATACTGCCAGCGGTGCGGCTTTTAGGGGTATAAATGTGATTGTTCCGGTTGATGGGTTATCGGCAGAGTCTTTATTTCCCGAGCTGTATGTTGTCTGGAACCTCGCCAATGCGCCGCGTGTTTCGGCAAAAACTACTATTACCAAAATGGGCTTGATAACGTTCTAAGTAAAAGACCCCCTAGGTTTACAAAACCTCGGGGGTCTTCCTTAATTCAAAATGAATAAAATCAGCAATTAATATTTCAATTTCAAAAGTC
Organism: uncultured Geobacteraceae bacterium; assembly: GCA_964509295.1. Classification (GTDB taxonomy): domain Bacteria; phylum Desulfobacterota; class Desulfuromonadia; order Geobacterales; family Pseudopelobacteraceae; genus JBGSQR01. The sequence goes on from CAZDWS010000015.1 coordinate 77,894, forward strand.
CCAGCTCCTCTTTTGTCACATCCTTGAAGCGCTTCGTATTCCAGTTACCTATCCAGGATTTGAACAGTTCCAGGTTTGCTTTACGCTCTGCTTCACTATTCCCTAAATACTCATACATGTTTCCAGCTTTTTTAGTCGGCAGGTTGCTGCCGTCGTCCAGACGACGCATCATGGCACCCGAATATGGCCAGCCAACGTAGGTAATAATGTAGCTGTAACTGTCCATACGCATACCAATGCCTTTTGCGGTCCACATTTTCTTGTCTTTGGCAAACTCGTTGTAATCCGGAGAACCGGCACCGTGACAGGCGGCACATTGTTTATCAAATACCGGCTTGATGTCCTTCTGCCAGGTCACATCTGCTGCCAGCAATTGGGAAGCTCCTGAAACAGCCATGATGGCCAAGGCGATTGCAATTTTTTTCATGATTATTTCTCCCTGTACTGTTTATGTTGAAATTTTTTGATAATGGATTTCATTATATTTATGATGAGCAAAAATTGCAATAGATTAGATTGATATTATCTTCTGGCACCACCAAATATTGAACCCAGAACGCCACGAATTATCTGACGTCCCACCTGACTGCCAATGGCCCGCGCAGCACTGGTTGCAAAGGCCCCCAGAATCTCTTCCACCTGGCTGGACTGATTGCCCCGACCTGTTGACGCCTGTGATGGTGCTTCTGCTGCCGCCGCCTCGGCTCTGGCCTTGAGTTTTTCATAGGCTGATTCGCGATCAACCTGTTTTTCGTAAAACCCTGACAGCGGCGAGCCGCTGATGATTGTCGACCGCTCCTGGGCAGACAGCGGCGTAAACCGGCTGGCTGGAGGACAGATCAGGGCCCGTTCCACAATCGTGGGCGATCCCTTGTCATCCAGTACCGATACCAGCGCCTCACCCACACCCAGTTCGGTTATGATATCTGCCACTTCAAAGTCCGGATTGGCACGGAATGTCTCTGCTGCGGCGCGAACCGCTTTCTGGTCCTGGGGGGTGAAGGCGCGCAGGGCATGCTGTACCCGGTTTCCCAGTTGGCCAAGAACCGTATCAGGAAGATCTGCCGGATTCTGGGTGACAAAATAGACCCCGACACCTTTGGAGCGGATCAGACGGACGACTTGCTCGATCTTTTCCACAAGTGCTTTGGGGGCTTCGTTGAATAACAGGTGAGCTTCATCAAAGAAAAAGATCAATTTGGGTTTGTCCGGATCTCCCATTTCCGGCAGCTGTTCAAACAGTTCGGAAAGCATCCAGAGCAGAAAGGTGGCGTAAAGCTTGGGAGATTGCATCAGGCGGTCAGCTGCCAGGATATTTATGACGCCGCGACCGTCGCTGTCTGTCTGAATAAAGTCCTGCAGATTGAGGGCCGGTTCGCCGAAGAACTGTTCTCCACCCTGTTCGGCCAGGGCCAGCAGGTTGCGTTGGATGGCACCGATACTGGCTGCGGAAATATTTCCGTAAGTTGTCTGCAGCCCGGACGCATTTTCCCCCACATGGCGGATCATGGCCTGCAGGTCTTTGAAATCCAGCAGCAGAAGACCATTGTCATCGGCCACCTTGAAGACCAGGCTTAATACTCCGCTCTGGACGTCATTCAGGTTCAGCAGCCGCGACAGAAGGAGAGGTCCCATTTCGGAAACAGTAGTCCGGATCGGATGCCCCTGTTCTCCAAACATATCCCATAACACAACCGGAAATGACTGCAAGCTGAAATCACTTACACCTGTAGCCTTGACCCGTTCAGCTATTTTAGGGCTCTCGTCTCCGGCGGTCGCCAAACCCGATAGGTCCCCTTTTACATCGGCCATGAAAACCGGCACCCCGATACTGCTGAACCTCTCGGCAAGTACACGCAGGGTTACGGTCTTTCCGGTTCCTGTCGCTCCGGCAATCAGGCCGTGACGATTGGACATCTTTGACAGCAGGTGAACTTCTTTTTTACCTTTGGCAATCAGAAAAGTCTCTGGATCAGTCATGAAATTGTCCCCTTGATACGAGTTTTAGAGCAGTCAGGAATATCTCACTTTGCATAATATCGTGCAAGAATTTGTATGCGGATTCAGTGCTCAAGGTGTTTACGGAGAAAAATTTTTAACTTGGAGTAGGCATCAGCACGAGCTGCAGGATTGGATGCTGTGGTTACACCTTTGCCCGGATTGACTCCGTTGGGCACTTCCAGACGTTTGCGCGGCTGTGATGATGGGCCGTCAAACCCGTGATGGGCATCGGGATAAACTGTGATCGACGCATTCTCACCGGCTGCTTTCAGATTTTCTGCCAATTCAATACATGGTTCTGGTGCTGTCCAGTCATCACTGCCACCGATGAAAAATGTAATAGGAGCGGCCAAAGAGTAGCCGGTATTACTGTTCAGTGATTCTCTGCAGCCGGGATAAAAGGCGACACCGGCACGGAAATAGGGTGCGGGGGGAGTTCGGAAATTCCATGTTGCAACAGCCGGCTGTTTAATGTTGAGAGTTGCCAGAACCGCACTTGCTCCGTGTGACCAGCCGAGTAGGGCAATTTTGTCCTGAAGAATGTCATTGCGGCTCTGTAGCCAGGCCAGTGCCCCCTGGGCATCAAGGCGTCGCTGTTTTTGTGTGATAATTCTTTGTTTGTTTTCTATAGTGCATATTTCTTCAGTGCCGCGTGAACGGAAACTGTCCGGAAAAAGGACAGCATAGCCCTGGGAAACGAGGAGTTCGGCCATCAGCTGGTGACGGGCAGATAAGGATTCTTTTTTTGATTTTGCACTGCTGTACATGCCTCCGCAGCCATGCATGGCAATAACGGCAGGCAGGCGTTTGGAACCGGTATTTTGGGGTCTGAAGTAAAGTGCCTTAATTATTACCGGATTGTCATGATCCATGGAATAAAAACTGACACGCTCTGGAATGCTTTTAACCGGTATAACTTGCGGGTCCGTTATAAGAGGTGGTTTTACTGTGGCAGTGGTAACCTGTTTGTGGCAGGAAGTGGCCAGAGTAATAAGCATAACGGCCGTAATTAGAGAGTAAAACTTTTTTTGGCTAAGATCTGGCAGCATTTCAACTCCCCATTTCTAAATGAAATATTGAATTTGGATTGTTGTCAATAGTGTGCAGAATAAAACAGTGTTACATGTGATAATATTTCAATTTAAGATAGAATACATAAATTGTGGAAAAATACCTAGTCATTGGAGTTAAACATGAATTTGGCAAAGTTTCCCAGAAGACGCTATACAACCGGCCAGACACCATTGGAGTTTTTACCGCGATTTTCCCAGGCGGTTGGAGGTCCGAGTATTTTTGTCAAACGTGATGACCTGCTTGGTTTGACTGCGGGTGGCAACAAAACCCGCAAGCTGGAATTTCTGGTAGCCGACGCCCTGCTGCAGGGTGCGGATACGCTGGTAACCTGCGGGGCTGTCCAATCCAACCATTGTCGTTTGACCCTGTCGGCAGCAGTAAAAGAAGGCATGCAGTGTCATCTGGTTTTGGAAGAACGTGTGGCAGGAAGTTACAAACCAAATGGAAGCGGCAACAATTTTCTCTTTCATGTTCTGGGTGCAGACTCCATATCGGTTGTAAAGGGCGGTTCGGACATGCTGGAACAGATGCAGGCTATAGCTGAAAATCTCAAGCTCGCCGGAAGGAAGCCATATATTATTCCGGGAGGCGGATCCAATGCCATAGGTGCCACAGGTTATGTTGCTTGTGCAGAAGAGATTCTCAGCCAGGCATTTGACCAGGGGATAAACTTTGATCATGTTGTTACCACCAGCGGCAGTGCCGGAACCCATGCCGGGCTGGCGGTCGGTTTTTTCGGCAACAACTCCAATATCCCGGTAATCGGCATCAATATCAGCCGTAAAAAGGAACCGCAGGAGAACCTGGTTTATGAACTGGCCCGGAAAACAGCGGAAAGGCTTGAACTGCAAACTCCTGTACCACGTGAAAGTATCGTCTGTTATGATGAGTATGTGGGACCCGGTTATTCGTTGCCAACGGATGCCATGATTGATGCTGTCAAACTGCTGGCCAGGACAGAGGGGATTCTGCTTGATCCTGTCTATACCGGCAAAGCCATGGCCGGTTTGATCGGGCTGGTCAGGCAGGGGGCTTTCAAAAAAAGCGACAATGTTCTGTTTGTGCATACAGGCGGTTCACCGGCCCTGTATTCCTATGAAGGTCTGTTTTTTGAGTAAAGATTTGTAAAATGACAGTTGTGCCTGGTTAGGGTTCTGGTGGTGTTCAAACCAGTCAACGTGTAAATAGCACAATCATGAAAGGCATTTCATATGAATAAAATAGTAGGAGTACTGGGCGGCATGGGGCCGTTGGCAACTGCCGACCTGTTTACCAAGATAGTCTTGGCCACACCGGCAGCTGTGGATCAGGACCACCTGAGAATAATTATAGACAATCACCCCCAAATACCTTCGCGGGTGGATTTTATAAATGGTGTCGGCGTAAATCCGCTGCCGCAAATGGTTGAATCTGCCAGACTGCTGGAAAAGGCCGGGGCGGATTTTATTGTGATTCCGTGTAATACGGCCCATTACTGGTTTGCTGAAATTCAGGCAGCAGTTGGCGTACCCATGTTTAACATAATTACCTGTGCCGCAGAATATGTGGCCGGGCAGGCAGGAGGGGTGCCGGAACGTATTTTGCTGCTGGCCCGAAAAGTCACCCTGAAAACCGGCCTGTTTCAGGCCGAATTCAAAGCGCTGGGGCTGGAGCTGATAGTACCTGCAATCGATGAACAGGATCTGATAGAAATGGCAGTTGAAGGCGTCAAGGCCGGTGAAATTGCTAAAAGCCCGTACCTGAGCGGATTCAGCACAATGCTTGACAGCTATCATCAGGCAGGAGTAACGGCAGTTTTGGCCGGATGCACGGAAATACCCCTGATGTTCCCATATCTGAAAGACAATCTGAAAAAATACGATACAAATATGATTCTGGCGGAAAAAGTAGTCAGAGAGGCGACAGGTTCATAATTGATTAACAATGAAAACATGCGGAAAGGTTTGTTTGTAATATGTCTGCTGGGCTGCACACTGCCCATGGCCGGTACGGCCTTTGGTCTGATGGGCGGCATTGCTTTCAGTCTGCTGTTGGGCAATCCATGGCCGAAACAGTCTTCTAAATTCAGCAAGATTCTGCTGCAGATATCGGTGGTTGGTCTCGGTTTCGGACTCAGTCTCAAACAGATCGTCCATACTGGGAAACAGTCCTTTGTGTTTACCATTGTCGGTATTACTCTTACCCTGGCAATTGGTTATCTGTTGGGCCGAGTCTTTAAAACTGAAAAAAATACCTCGTTACTGATCTCATTTGGCACTGCCATCTGCGGCGGCAGCGCCATCGCAGCCATGGCACCGGTTATCAAATCAAAAGACGAAGAAACCTCTGTTGCATTGGCTACCGTATTCACACTGAATGCAGCCGGCCTGCTGCTGTTTCCATTGATCGGGCATGCACTGTCTATGAACCAGACTCTTTTCGGCACCTGGGCGGCTCTGGCTATTCATGATACCAGCAGTGTGGTCGGCGCGACTGCAGCCTACGGATCCCAGGCACTGGCCGTCGGGACGACGGTCAAACTGACCAGGGCGTTGTGGATCACTCCGGTAGTTCTCGTTGTTGCCTGGATGAATGGCTCCAGGCAAAAGGCCTCGATTCCATTGTTTATTATCGGTTTTATACTGGCGGCTGTAATTGCAACCCTGTTGCCGCAGTTTGCAACTGTCTGGCAATTTCTGGTATCCATTGCAAAGCAAAGCCTGGTTGTTACCCTGTTTCTGATCGGCTCCGGGCTGACCAGGGCGGTACTGCAGAAGGTCGGGTTTCGTCCTTTTCTGCAGGCAGTTTCGCTCTGGGTCCTGGTCAGTACTGTTTCGCTTATGGCGCTGCTGATGCTTGGCTTGAGTTGAGTGTCTCGCAAAAAGTCAGAATATGGTCTGAATTAGTAATGTTTGCAGGATGAAATTAAATATTTAAAAATAATATGACCGGTCATATATGATTAAAATATTAAATAAGCACCTGTGTCAGCAGTAGATCTTGCAAAAAGCCAAGTATAATTACAATCAGGACGGTAAAAGCTGTGATTATGATTGCCAGCTTGCGTCTGAAAGGAATGATCTGTTGTTTGGATGTTATCTGGTGAGAATCAGAAAAAAAATCTTTTATTATTTCAATACCCATAGTACTTCAGTTTTCCGTGGATCAAATCTTGTAATAGTTTGAATTGTATAATTTTTTGAACGTATTTGTGTCAGTAAAATCTGGTTTATATCAATTGCATGGGAAAACGCGATTTCTTCCGCCCAGTTTGGCTAAGTAAAGTTGCTGGTCCGCCATGTTCAGGAGTTCCGCTGCTGTTCCTGAGTCAGTAGAGTAGGAAGAGATACCGATGCTTACTGTTACAGGCATTTCACTTGTTTTATGCAGTACTTTCCTGCTTTCATCAAAGACAAGCTGCCTGATTCGTTCGGCAACAATCTGGGCATCGTATGTTTTGGTCATGGGCAGAATTATAAGGAACTCCTCACCACCATATCGAAAGCAGAGATCCATACCTCTTAAGGTATCTTTTAAAAGATGACCGACCATCTTCAGAATCTCATCACCCAACTGGTGACCAAAAGTGTCGTTAAAGTTCTTGAAATAATCAACATCAATAAGCATCAGTGAAAAAGTACAGCCGTGACGCCGGGCCCGCTCAAACTCCTGGGGCAAAACTACATCCAGATGGCGCCGGTTAAAGAGTCCTGTCAGAGGGTCTATGATCGATAACTGTTTTGTGTCCCAATGGTGTAGGGCATTTGCTATAGACATGGCGACAAAAGAAGCCAGCATAGACAACATTGATATTTTGGTGGTATCAAATCGGCGCGGCTCGAAATCATCCAGGCAGAGGAGACCGTAAACAGAATTATCAGTAATTAGCGGGATGGCCAGATGTGATTTGATGCTGTCATGAGTCAGCTGTGTATTTATACTGCTGTCAAGAACACAGGAAATGTCTTCAATAATATGGATGCTGTTGTTTTTGAACAGTAACGACAGGGAGCTGTCCGGCAAGACTTCCAGGCTGCTGCCTGGCATATGGTCATCACTCAGGCCCAGATGAGAATGCGGTATCAATGTGGCGTTGATGGTATCGTAAAGAAGGATTCTTCCGATCGGCATTTCGGTAAAACCCATCACACTATACAGAATCGTGTTTAAAAGATTGTCCAGTTCAAGCGAAGAGATTGAAGCCTGAGCTATGTAGATCACATCTTTTAAAGCATTGATTTGAATTTTTAATTCGTTTTCCTGGCAGATGTCACATTTCATAGCGGTTTCATAAAGTTTACATCCGAGGTGCCCAGGAGGATAAATTGCTGTAATTTAGACCAATTTATTCTGGCAGGTTGAGTTTAACTGGCTGAATTATGCAAAGCTGTAAATACCGGCTAGATATAAAAAAAGCCGCCATTTTTTTAAATGGCGGCTTGAATTTGTTTGCCATTTCGGTAACCCCTCTGTCCTTAAAGGATAGGTAGCTTTGCGTCATGCAGTTGCCTACATTTTGCCTGTTCGTTGCTTATTTGCGTTTAATCTACTAAATAAGTATCTAAAAATCAATAAGAATTTGTGGAGTTGGTGTTTAGTTTCAAATTGTAATCGAAGTTTTTAATGTAGCCGGATTATTTCTGTTCATAATTGTAATGTTTAGGTTGTAAACGTTCAAGTTAAGATGGATTTAATATGGAAACGCTTAAGGCATGGCAATTTCAGTGACTGCTCTTCTCAATCCTCCATTAGCTGTTCACCCTATTCTGTTCCCTTGTTACGGTCCCACGTTAATAAAAAAATCCATGAAATAATTATTATTTGTAAAACTATGGAATTCAGCTGCTTTTAGTAAAACAACCGGTGACAGTTTTGGGCTTTCCCGTAGCCTGAATTGTGTTTCTTGTCATTTTTGAAGAGCATTCGAAATATGTGGAAGTATTGTTAGTTCAATTGTTATCCGCAGCGGCCATGGAAACATATTCAAGAGAACAACGGTGTTTTATTCCAGTTTACGGGGGGCTGAAAATGTTCAAACAGAAATGGATTTGTCTGCTGTTTGCTTTCGCGTGTCTGTTCGGTATCGTCTGGCTGGTGCCGCCAATTCCCGGTCTGCAGCCGGCAGGCAAGGCTTCGCTGGCGGTGGCTGTGTTTGCCATAATTGTCTGGGTCACCCAGGCGGTTGATGATGCCTTCAGTGGCCTGCTGATTGTTTTTCTGCTGGCGGCCCTGAATGCCACCAAGCTGGCCGGAGCCTTCAGCGGATATTCCAACACCGCACTCTGGCTGATTATTATCGGTTTTATCATGGCCGGCTGCATGGAAAAATCCGGCCTCTCCAAGCGTATAGCCCTGTTGCTGGTCAACGCGGCCAAAGGGTCTGCCATCAAAATCTACTGGGCCGTTGCGGCGGTCATGCTGGTGATGACCTTTCTGGTGCCGTCAATTACCGCCAGGACGCTGCTGATGCTGCCGATTATTCTGGGTATTGCGGTTGCATTCGGCGCCAAGCAGGGGCAGAGCAATATCGTCAAGGCGCTGGTTTTCATTGTTGCCATGAGCGGCACCATGATGAGTATGGGAGTTCTGACCGCCCATGTGGGTAATCCGATTACGGTCGGTCTGATTGAGGCCGCTACCAAACAGACCATCTCCTGGTCCACCTGGTTTCAGGTCGGTGGTGTTCCGGCTTTTGCACTGGCATTTCTCTCTATTTTTATTATCAAAGCCATGTGGCCGCCCGAGATGAAAAATCTGGGAGAAGGTCAGGACTATATCCGCAACGAATTGAAGGCGCTGGGACCATTGCGCGCACAGGAAATTTATACTCTGGTTGTTTTTCTGCTGACCCTGATTATGTGGGCCACGGACTCGCTCCATAAGATCAACGTCGTAGTGGTTGGGCTGATGTCGGTAATTCTGTTGCTCTGGCCCAAAAGAGGCATTATGGACTGGAAGGAAGCCCAGCAGAAAGTGCCCTGGAACGTATTCATCGTTTACGGTGCCGGTCTCTCCATGGGTGCCGCCCTGGTCAGTTCAGGTGCAGCAAAATGGTTGGCCAGTACCATGTTTTCTCCGATCATGGGCATGTCGCACCCGATGCAGATGATTGTAATCCTCTGGTTTGCAACCATATTGCAGGTGTTTTTTACCGGCGGTGGCCCCAAGACAACCGCCCTGACTCCCATAGTTATTGCCCATGCCGTTACAATCGGGGCTGATCCGCTGTCCTTTGCACTGTTGCTGGGCATTACCATGCCAAACCAGTACCTGCTGCCGGTCAGCAATATGCCCAATGCCGTGGCCATGGGGACAGGACATATTTCCGTTGCGGAACTGGTTAAGACCGGAGCTGTTCTGGCAGTTCTTACGGCGGTATTTATGAGCGTAATGGTGCTGACTTACTGGAAATGGCTTGGTTATGCTCCTTGATGAGGGTATGATTTAAATATCAATCTTGAAAGGATTTCATATGTTGGATGCAAAACTGATCGGCAAATTGACATCGATAGTAGGACCTGAAAATATTACCACCAGTAGGCAGGACATGATCTGCTACGGCTATGACGCCACCCAGGCGGAGTTTCTGCCCGATGCCGTTGTGCATCCTGCCAATAGCGAAGAGATATCCAGAATACTGCAGCTGGCCAATCAGGAACGTTTTCCCGTATTCCCACGTGGTGCCGGCAGCGGTTTTACCGGCGGGTCACTGCCGAAAACCGGGGGGGTGGTTCTGGTAACAACCCGCATGGATCGCATCCTGCGCATCGATACGGAAAACCTGATTGCCGAGGTGGAACCGGGTCTTGTGACAGAGCAGTTTCAGCAGGCGGTAGAAAAGCTGGGCCTGTTTTACCCTCCCGATCCGGCCTCGCTCAAGTTTTCCACCCTGGGAGGCAACGTGGCTGAAAATGCCGGAGGTCCGCGCTGCATCAAATACGGAGTTACCCGGGATTTTGTCATGGGGCTTGAAGTCGTACTGCCCAATGGCGAGATTATCCGCACCGGCGGAGAAACCTACAAAGGTGTGGTCGGCTATGATATGACCCATCTGATGTGCGGCAGCGAGGGAACTCTGGGGGTTATTACCAAGATCATTTTCAAACTGTTGCCCTACCCTGAAGCAAAGAAAACCATGCTGACCATCTTCGATTCCATTGATGGGGCTGCCAGGGCTGTATCCACCATCATCAGCAACAAGATTATTCCAACTACACTGGAATTTCTCGATCACTCGGCCCTGCAATGCGTTGAACGGCGTTTCAAGCTGGGTATTCCGGTGGAAGGACGTGCTGTCCTGTTGATTGAAGTGGATGGCGACCGTGAACTGATTGAAAAACAGGCTGCCAAAATTGAAGGGCTGATCAAACCGCTGGGACTGGTGCAGTTCCGGGTTGCCCAGAATGCGGCCGAGTCCGATGAACTCTGGCGGGTCAGGCGCCTGGTCTCCCCATCGCTGAAAGACATCAATCCCAACAAGTACAACGAGGATATTGTTGTGCCGCGCAGCAAGGTGCCGGATATTATCCGTGCCATTGATAAGATTCAGCAGAAACATGGTATTACCATCGTCAATTTCGGCCATGCCGGTGACGGTAATATTCACGTCAATATTATGGTTGATAACAGTATCCCCGGCATGGAGGAAAAGGCGCATCTGGCCATCAGAGATGTGTTCCAGGCGGCGCTGGACTTAAATGGCACCATGTCCGGCGAGCATGGAGTCGGCCTGTCCAAAGCTCCGTATATTGAAATGGAACTGTCGCCCCAGCAGATCGGCGCCATGAAGGCAATCAAGGCCGCCCTGGATCCGAATAATATCCTGAATCCGGGCAAGATGTTTCCGTGGCCGTAAGTTTTTGCTCCTCCCCTTATTTAAGGGGAGGCTGGGAGGGGTTAAGTCACTGTGCTACATAACTCTCCCATCCCCCCTCTTAACTTAAGAGGGGGTAAAAGCAGCCGAAGCTATAAATTAGATGTACTTAGCTAAAATTAAAGGATCAGCAATGACAACTAACATAAAAGATCCTCTGAAAAGGATCGAAGACGAATTGAAAAAGTGCGTCAAATGCGGCGCCTGCCGGGCCAACTGTCCCGCCTTCAATGTCTTTGGCAGGGAAACCGCAGTGGCACGCGGCAAGGTTGCCCTGATACAGCATCTGATTAAGGATGACCTTGCGCTGGATCATGATACCTATATGGCCATGTCCAAGTGTCTGTTGTGCGGCAGCTGCGCCGACAAATGCCCCAATGATGTGCCCACCGATGAAATAGTAATTGCCGCCCGTGAGGCCCTGGCCCGGAAGCGTGGGACAACCACTTTCCACGGCGCCCTTGGCATGGTGATGAAGAACCGCATGTTGATGAAGCTGGGTGCAGCGCTGGGCTACATGTTTGCTCCTCTTTATTACAAAAAAGTACCTGCCACCTCCGGCCTGCGTCTCCGCTTTCCGATGCCGTTCATCGGCAACAAGCGGCATATACCGATGCTGGCCAAAAAACCGTTTATTGACCGGCATCCGGAGGTTATCCAGGGGGAACCGGGCAAGCCGAGGATCGTCTATTTTGTCGGCTGCATGACCAACTTTGCCTATACGGAAATTGCCGAGGCCACCCTGGCGCTGTTCCGCCACCTGGGCTGCACGGTTATCATTCCCAAAGACCAGCAGTGCTGCGGCGTGCCGGTTATTTCCGGTGGCGATGTCAACGCCGTTAAGTTGCTTGCAGAGAAAAACCTGGAAGCGATTGAACGGTTTGAATCAGACTATGTTGTCACCGCCTGCGGTTCCTGCGGCGGGGCCCTGCATCAGCTCTATCCATCGGTTGTGGGCAAGCGCAATCCGGAGCTGAAGGAACGGTTGGATGCGCTGGCAGCCAAAACCATTGATGCCTCACAACTGTTGCTCAAGCTCGGTCTCAAACCGGCCGAAACCGGCGCCGGCGAAGCGATCCGCGTCACCTATCATGACTCCTGCCATCTGCGCACCAGCGGTGTGGTCAAGCAGCCCAGGGAACTTTTGAAAGGCACACCGGGAGTGGAGTTTGTGGAAATGGAGGGAGCCGACCGCTGCTGCGGTATGGGTGGTACTTTCAATGTCTACCACTATGATGCCTCCATGGCCATCAACGATCCCAAGAGCAGGGCGATTATAGCCACTGCGGCCCAGGCCGTGGCCACCGGCTGTCCCGGCTGTATACTGCAGATCTCCGATGGACTCAAACAGCATGGTTCATCAATAAAGGTCATGCATACGCTGGAACTGCTGGCCAGGCAGTTGGGAATCAGAAAACCATAAAATCAACTAGGTTGAAGCTAAAGCCCGACGTATAACGCGTCGGGCTTTCTTTTATCCTTTAAACGGCAATTCATCTCACGCGAAGCCGCTAAGACGCAAAGAAAGTCTTAAACAGTACTACACATTAGTTCTTGATTTGGTTTAACCCTATTTTAGATTTATGCCTTTCTTCGCGGCTCTGCGGCTTGAGAGAGCATCGCGAACGGGCGAGAGAAAAGATTTAAACCAGGCATTCGCGAACTTGCCTAGAGGCACCTACTTTTGGTTGCGTCTTCGCGTGAGCAACTGCTTTTTCCAGGTTTATGAAAGTGATAGAAATATTTTTGTGAAGGTGGTACTCGTCAGATGGTATTGAAAGTCATGTAAGATAGCAGGAGATAGCAGTTTGGAAATAGATTTATCCCTCATAATCAAGACCTTCCAGAATGTCAGTGTCATCCTGGTGATCGCCTTTGCAACTACCCAGTTGCCGGCCTTCCGCAGGATGTTCGCCTCATCCATGTCCCATCAGAAAGACAAAATTTTCCTGGCCATTTTTTTCGGTCTTTTTTCCGCCCTGGGCAATTTTATGAGTATTCCGCTGATGAATTCCCTGGCAAATACCCGTATTATTGGTGTTGTGGTGGGCGGTTTGCTGGGCGGCCCCTTTGTCGGGCTGTTCGCCGGCGTCATCGGTGCGGTGGCCCGCTATTTTCTGGGCGGCTTCACCATGTGGACGGCTGTCATCGCCAATATAGTTATCGGACTTTTCGCCGGAATGGTCAACCGGGTCTACGGCCAGAAGCGCATTAATATCAAGATCGCTTTTCTGACCGCCCTGATGTCGGAACTGATTCTGAAAACCATGATCGTGACCATGTCCAAACCTTTTGAAAAGGCCTGGGAACTGGAAAAAACCATTGCCGTTCCAACCACCATTGCAAATACACTTGGTGTGGTCCTGTTTTTCTATGTTGTACGCGAGTTTTTCAACCGACAGGAAATAGTTCAAGCCGAATCAGCCCAAAACGCCATGAGGGTCATCAGGCTGACCAACGGCCTGCTGCGACACGGGCTTAACGAACAGACAGCAGGTCAGGTTGCCGAAACCATATACACACAAACCGGGGCTGCTGCCGTTGCCATTACGGACCTTGAAAGAATGCTGGCTTATGTGGGAAAGGGAGATGATCACCATGTTGCGGGCGCACCGCTCTGTCTGGCTTCTACCAGATATGTTCTGGAACACCAGAAAATGTTTATTACAAATAACAGGGAAGAAATCGGCTGCCCGGATAATAACTGTCCGTTAACCGCTGTAGTAGATGTGCCACTGTTTGTTGAAAACAAACTTATCGGCAGTATCAAAATATTCAAGTCCGGAAAGGATATTGTTACACCCTATGAAGCTGAGCTGGTTCAGGGTATTGCAGATTTTCTCAGCCTTCAACTGCTGCAGCTGAAGATCGATGAGCAGAGCTTTCTGCGCGACCAGGCAGAGTATCAGGTGTTGAAGGCACAGATCAATCCCCACTTTCTTTACAATACATTGGGAACGATCCGGGCACTGGTGACAAAAAAACCTGAAACAGCCAGGAGCCTGATCAAGAACCTGTCCGATTTCATGCGGCAGACACTGGACAGGACCCAGGAAATAACTACTGTCGCTGAAGACCTGGCTATTGTGCGCAATTATCTCCACATTGAAAAAGCCCGATTCGGTGAACGGATCAGGGTGATGGAGAATATCCCGGTTGAGCTGCAGAACGAGGCGATTCCTGTTTTTTCAATCCAGCCCCTGGTGGAAAATGCCATCAGGCATGGTCTTTCCCCTCTTAAGGAGGGGGGGACAATCTGGATTACTGCCTGGCATAATAAAGATGGGTGTTTTATTGAAGTAAAAGATGATGGAACCGGAATTCCCAAGGTCTCCATGTCCAGGCTTTTGACGGATCAACCTGCTTACGCAAGAACCTCCGGGCAGGGGATCGGTTTGAACAACGTTAATAAAAGGCTTAAAAGGCTGTTTGGTGATGAGTGTGGTATTCGTGTCAACAGCTGTTGGGGAGAAGGGACACAAGTGTTAATCAAGCTGCCGGTCAGTACTTTTCTTTATGATAGAATTCTTGATGGAGATATGTCAGCCCGGGAGGGCGCCCCATGAGTAAGATGAGAGTCTTAATCGCAGATGACGAACTGCTGATGTGCGAGGAGCTGCAGGCCCAGTTCGAGCATTATCAGGATATTGATATAGTTTCTGTCTGCCATGATGGTGACGAAACTCTTGCAAAGTGCAAGGAACTCAGGCCGGACGTGGTGTTTCTTGATATTCAGATGCCGGGTAAAACCGGGCTGGAGGTGGCGGAAATTCTGGCCAGGCAGGTCTCTCCTCCACGGGTTGTTTTTCTGACGGCTTATGCTGATCATGCTGTGAAGGCCTTTGCGGTTGATGCTGTTGATTATGTACTGAAACCATTTGATGAAAAGGATATCCAGCGGGTTGTGGTCAAGCTGCGCCGAATGGGGGCAGGCGGTCCTGGTGTGAATTCTGAAAATGACTCCCCCGGCAGCGGCGTTGCAAAGGGTGATTATACCCGCAAATTTTGCGTTCAGCATGGTGGCAGGTTTGAGGTGATTGATAATGAGCGGATTCAGTATTTTCTTGCAAAAGACCGTCTGGTCTTTGTTCAGACAATTGAAGGAAAACAGTTTCTGCTGAAGTCGACCCTGAATGAATTGGAACTCAAGCTCGATCAGAGGCAGTTCCTGCGTTGTCACAGAAATTATATTGTCAATATGGATCAGGTCCAGCAGTTGGAGAACTGGTTTAATAGGGGCTATATGCTGGTACTGAAAGGTGAGGGTAAGGTTGAGGTGCCGGTAAGCAGGCTCTATGTAAAGCGACTTAAGGAGTTCCTGGAGTTTGAATAAGCAGTTGGATTTTTCCGCTTTGTATTCCTGTGGTTTGATGCAAAAAAGTGTTCCGTAAACAAATATATTAATAGTAATTTGTTATCAAAACCATAAATATTATATATTTTATTTATCTGTTATCCGATGCTAGTCTCCTAAAATATGGTTTCAGGCAATGGAGACTTTTCATGTTTCCGTTCAAATATAAATGCTGCCGGTTACTGCATTTTGTCTTCCGGTGGCCTGATATGTACACTTTGTCATAATCTTCTGGATTTTACAGTAACCTGATGTATTGTTCTATAGAGAAGAACAGACATCTGGGAGTTATCTAATCGGCATTAAAGGAGTCTTTTACAAATGGAACCCAAACTACCCGAGATCCGTATCAATGAAAAGAACTGCAAGGCCTGTTACATCTGTGTTGAGTTCTGTCCCAAGCAGGTACTGGAAATCAAAGGCACCTGCGTATCAGTCAAGAACCTTGAAGCCTGTATCAAGTGCATGCAGTGTGAACTGCGCTGTCCTGACTTTGCAATTCAGGTATTTCCCTAATTTTTACAAATAATCATGGAGGAATCAAAGTGGCAAACAAAGTAGCATTCCTACAAGGCAACGAAGCCGCCGCCTTTGGCGC
>CAZDWS010000016.1:0-57951 GCA_964509295.1 uncultured Geobacteraceae bacterium
ACAACCTTCGCTGCAGCCAGACGAACAACCTACCAAAACTATTTCAGACTGTCAATACTTTTTCTTGCTGATCCCAAAATTTCTTTGGCCCCGCCATGACAAAAAGCTGTGTCTCAAAAGGGACTCAGTTTTTAACACCACAACTTCAAACTGTCAATAAAAAAGAGCTGAAATCAGACAAAAATTATTTACCGACTTAATTCAGTAAATCTCAAAAAACCGGCCTGCACCTAAAGTATGAATCCTTATGAGATTTGTTGAGCCACGCGCACCAATGGGCGTACCTATAATTATAACAATAATATCGCCTTTTTTAAATCCTGAACCAAGCAGGACCTCCTCTACACTATGTATTGCTTCGTCCATATCTTCGTTAATATCAATACACGCGGAATTAATCCCCCAGTATATTGAAAGCCTATTCTGGATTTCACGACTGGCTGTGAATGCAACAACAGGAATTTGCGGTCTGAATTTAGAAATTAATGCTGCAGCTCCGCCAGATTGAGTAAATACAGCAATTACTTTTGCTTTTAAAGATTTAGCGGCTCTGCATGCAGATTCGGCAACCGCTTCTGCTATACTTGGAGCCATCGTCATTCTTTTTTCCTGCACAGCAAAAAATCCTGCATGCTCAACGTCACAGGCTATTCGGTTCATCGTGGCAACGGCTTCAATTGGATAATCTCCAGCAGCAGTCTCTGCTGATAGCATTATTGCATCAGTTCCATCAATAATCGCATTTGCAACATCTGATGTTTCTGCTCGAGTAGGTCTTGGGTTATGCACCATTGACTCAAGCATTTGAGTAGCAGTAATGACCGGCTTGCCTGCTTTAATACAAGCTTTGATAATCTTTTTCTGATAAAAAGGCACTTTTTCTGCTTCAACTTCAACACCCAGGTCTCCACGAGCAACCATAACAGCATCTGACACCTTCAAAATATCTTTAAAGTTTTTTAATGCCTCGGGCTTTTCGATTTTGGACACAACCAAAGTTGTTTTACCTTTTGAATAAATAATACGCTTAAGCTGCTCTACATCAGCAGCACACCTTACAAAAGAAAGGGCAATAAAATCAACTCCTGCAGACAACGCAAATTCTAGATCGGATAGATCTTTTTCTGTCAGGCAAGGTGCTGACACCTTAACTCCAGGCAGATTAATTCCCTTATTGTTTTTAAGTATTCCACCAGTAACTACGTGGCATTTAACCAACTCTCCTTCAATAGCAAAGACTTTTAATTCCAGGAGGCCATCGTCTAACAGGATTTTCGATCCAGGAACAACATCTTTGGGAAGAGATTTGTAGATTGTTGGAATAATTCCGTCAGCCCCCAAAATATTATCCGTCGTAATAACCACATCATGACCTTTTGTAAGTAGCATGGAATTACCTTCCATCTTACCTGTCCTGATTTTAGGCCCTTGCAAATCAGCTAAAATTCCAGCTTGCCGTCCTATTTTATCCGATACCAGCCTTATGGTATCTATCAGTTTTTGCTTTTGATCATAGTCTCCATGTGAAAAATTCAAACGAAAGATATCTACTCCTGCTTTCATTAACCGGGTAATCATCTTGGTTGTAGAGCTTGCTGGCCCAAGTGTAGCTACAATTTTAGTTTTTCTGGTGGTCTTTTTCAAACAAGCCTCCTAATAAAATATGTAGAGAGTATATCACCACTTTTAAAAGCTGCAAAACTACGGCATTTCCATCTAAAAAAACCAGGCGGTTCGACCGGTTCGCTGCCGGTTGCTAACTGTATTTTAACTTCATATATTATACATAACGAGGTGGGAGTGACAGATTTGCCCGAAGGTTCAGAGAAGGTACTTCTTTTGTCATTCATTAATGACCAGAGCAACAGTTTATCAATTATAACTGTACTTTACTAAAAATACCGTCTTCATCCTGGCTAACATCGCCAAGTGTATAACGTTTTTCAACAACTGCGACACTAATTCCCAGTTGAGCAGCACGTATTGCGTCGGTATATCTGCAGGACCTGCACCAATAATAATGCGATCAAATTTATGCGCTGACATAAATACAAACGCTTTATCATCATAACAAAGTGGCTTAATATTTTTGTTCGGCCTTAGGTACATACCATTTAATCTGATTATGACCTATTCCAGCAGGTGCAGCTTCAATACCGCGAATACGGGAACTAACAACGGGAAGTGCATCTGGTACATACAGAAATGTATATGGTTGTTCATCAGCTAGGATTTCCTGTATACGAAAATAAGCCTTTTTTCTCTTTTCAATATCAAAAGTGCTGCGTCCAGCCACCAATAGGCGATCTACCTCTTGATTTTTAAAACCTATAAAATTAAGCTCACCCGGGTTAGTTTTACTTGAATGCCAGACATCGAACATATCCGGGTCCTGTGAGGTATTCCAGGCCAGCATTACAACTTCAAAATTACCTTTATCTACAAATTCTTTTAAAAAAGTGGCCCATTCAACGATACGTATCTTAACGTCAATTCCTATGCTTTTTAGTCTCTGCTGAATAATCTGTGCCGTCATCAGACGTTGTTGATTTCCCTGGTTTGTGAGAATCGTAAAGGAAAAGGGCTTAACTACTTCAACTACTTTTCCCTGCCCATCAACTACAGTATCTCTCCGAATCAGAACACCGTCAGAGTTCCTTTCCTTCCAGCCTGCTTGCCCAAGCAAATTAATTGCCTGCTGAGGGTTGTATTCAATATCTTTTATAGAAGGATTATATGCCCAGCGACCGGGTACGATCGGACCATGAGCTTTCTGCCCCATCCCGAACAGAACACCGTTTATCAACTCATCCTTATTAATTGCCGCAGTCAATGCTTGACGAACACGTTTATCGGCAAAAAGTGGATGACGAAGATTATACCCCATATATAAATACCCGGAAGACGGGTAACGGAATTTATTATACCTTGAGGTGAACTGCTTTGATGTTGTCTGACGAGAGTATTGGACTGGAGTTAAGTTCATAAGATCAATGGCGCCAGACTTCAGCTCCATATACATTGTAGATGTATCAGGAATAATACGATATATGAAACGGTCCAGATTAGGACGCCCCTCAAAATAATCATTATTTGCTTCCAAAACTATCTTCTGTCCGGCTATCCACTCTTTAAATCTGTAAGGCCCGGTGCCAACGGGGTTTCTCGCCAGAGGACTTTTAGTGATATCTTTACCATCAAGTAAATGA
This sequence comes from uncultured Geobacteraceae bacterium, assembly GCA_964509295.1. Lineage (GTDB taxonomy): Bacteria > Desulfobacterota > Desulfuromonadia > Geobacterales > Pseudopelobacteraceae > JBGSQR01. Next base: position 3,210 of record CAZDWS010000016.1, read on the forward strand.
GCAGGTAAAATATTCATCGTCCAGGAAGCTAAAGCGGGAGCAAATGGAGTTGCGTAAGTAATTTTTACAGTGAAGTCATCAGAAGCAGAAATACTTTTAACTTGTTTGAAATCCTCAGCATAGGCTGTAGGAGTTTTGGGGTCTACAACAACTCGGTAGGTGTAAAGTACATCGCGGGAAGTAAACATGATACCATCATGCCACTTAACTCCTTTACGAAGATAAAAAGTTATTACTAGCCCATTTTTTGAAACCTGAAATGATTCGGCCAGGTCATTTACAAGTTTGAGATTCTTATCATACTTAACCAAACCATTATAAATTTGACCAGCTACAGCATGTGATGCAGAGTCTGATGCGAGGATAGGGATTAATGTGGAGGCTTCGCCAATTGTGCCTTCAACGATCGCATCTCCAGTTGAAACGACATTTTCCTTTGAAACTGGGGATTTATTTATTGAAGGTGATTCTGCACAGGCACTTATAAAAATTACAAAAACGATTAAAAATCTGGATAAAAAGTGAAACCATCTCATCGTTCACCTTGCTCACCCTTGAACATACGAATTTTTTCAATCAGATCTTTACGAGTCGGGTCAACTTCCAAAGCTTTTTTATAAGCTTTAAGTGCCTTTTGACGATCCTGTTTTGCCAGATAGACATCACCCAAATGTTCAAGTATTGTTGAGTCATCCTCAACAAGTTTTGTTGCTTCTTCTAATAACCTTATAGCTTCATCATAATTTTTTCTCTTGAAGTATACCCAAGCAAGGCTATCCATAATAAAACCATCATTTGGCCTAAGCTCAATGGCCTGTTTTACATATTCCAAAGCTTCATCAAGATTAATACCAAGTTCAGCATAAGAGTAACCGATAAAATTTAGAGCTTGGGGATCTTTAGGGGTTAGTAATAACACCTTTTTCATTGATACTATTGACTCAGACTTTTTTCCAAGTTTGTCATATAGAACAGCTATTCGGAAATGCAATTTGGGTTCATCAATAAAGCGTTTTTCTGAATCACTTAACAACTGTAAAGCAATATCTGTTTTCCCTAACGATTCGTAAAGTGCAGACAGATTAAGATAGTAGTCAATTTTATTGGGTTCCACTGCTATTGCATCTTTAAGGTGTTTCACTGCCGCATCCACCTGCCCTTGCTCCTTCAAAATAAAAGCCACATGTCCAACAGCTTCGGCATAGGCAGGAGAATCGTGTGTGATTTTCTTAAACTCACTGAGCGCTTTTTCAAGATCGCCTTTTTCTTCATAAGCCATAGCAAGATACAGCCTGATATGATGAGCAGTTTCGTCTTTTACTAAAATATCATTGAACACTATAATCGCTTCATCATATTGATCAAGTTCAAGATGGATTAGACCAATTTTACGCATAGTATCCTGCCCGCCCATGCCAGAATCAGCTGCAAGGTTTAGCTGTTCCAGCGCCTCATCAAACCGTCTCTGCTGTATCAGCAATTGTATAAGACGTTGAAGTACAGCAGGTTTTGAATCATCTCCTTCAAGAAGTCTCTGGTATACAATAATTGCCTGAGAATAATCACCTAGAGCTTCATACGAAGTAGCCATATCAATGGCTGCCTGTTCGAATTCCGGTCTTAATTCCAAAGCCTTTGTGTAAAAAACAACCGCATCTTTATATAATTTCATCTGACTATAAGTTCGCCCCAGATAATAATATCCCAGAACAGATTCACTGTTGTTTTTAACAAGTGTTTTCAAAGTATTTACTGCTTCTTCGTATTCAAAAAGGCGAGTTAACGAAGCAGCCATATGAAGATAAGCATCTTCTTTTGTTGGATCCAATTTAACCGCTTTACGCAGAAACTCAACAGCTTCAAGATCTTTCCCGGCGGTAGCCATCAAAACACCACCCGTTACATATGGATCACGAAAAGTGGGATCAAGCTTGATTGCTTTGTGTATATATTCCAGTGCATCCTGAACCTGTCCAATTTTCAGTTTAATATCAGCCACTGCGGAATGTAAAAAAGCAGACGAAGGATCAAGTTCAATTGACTCACGCAACAGCGAAAGAGCGGTTGGATAGTTTCCTTCAAGACTAGAAAGGCGGGATCTGGAAAATAGATACAAGGACTTGGCATGGCTATCGTGAGAAATATTGCTACCAGTATCAGTCGCAACTACAGATGTAGTTGCAGAGCAGCCTGCCAGAAGACTCAAACAAAACATAATAGTTACTAAATAATACATAGTTTCAGAAGTTCCAATCGTGGATAAATATTAAAAAATTTAACATGAATAGAATACTGCGTCAAACTAATATCAAATACTTTTTCAGATCAGAGACAAGCACCACACTTGCAGCGTTGTATATTTAATGGTAAAGTTTTACCAGAATCGAGACCCTAATATGATGAAAAACATCCTGAAATCACTAATTAAATGCAACGCCTACCCGGAACCTACAACCAAGGTTGATTTAATACAAACTCATGCCTCTTGGATTTTCCTTACAGACACCCATGCTTACAAAGTAAAAAAGCCAGTTGACTTTGGTTTTCTAAATTTTTCCACAATAGACAGGCGGCGTTTTTATTGTAATGAAGAAATAAAACTTAATCGACGTCTTTGCCCAGAAATCTATGAAGGTGTCGTGGAGGTTGTTCAAACAAACGACGGAGCAGCTTTTTACGGAAAAGGTACTGTAATTGATTATGCCGTTAAAATGAAAAAATTACCGTCTGAAAACATGATGGACAAACTAATAATTAATGGGGATATTTCATCATCAGATATACATCGTATAACAAAAATAATCGCTGATTTCCATGTCGCGATACCAACATCACCATCTATTAAAGTTTTTGGTGAAACAGATAAAATTCATTTCAACTGGAAAGAAAATATTGATCAGATGATCGGTTTTGAAAACAAGACACTGCCAGCACTTGACAGGGAATATATACGTAACTGGGTTTATAATTTCATCGAAAACAACTCAGTTCTTTTCAATAAAAGAATTGAAAATGGGTTTATCAAAGAGTGTGATGGTGATATCCACCTGGAAAATATCTGTCTCGTTGAAGATAAGATCCATATTTTTGATTGCATTGAATTCAACGAACGATTTCGTAATTGCGATACAGCTTCTGACATAGCATTTTTAATTATGGATCTGGACTTTCACAATAGACATGATTTAGCTGACGAAGCCCTATCATCTTATCAACAACTAGCCGATGACAGATCACTATCAGAAGTCATAAATTTTTATATGGTCTATCGTGCATTTGTGCGCGGAAAAGTTGAAAGTTTCAGGCTACGGGAAAAAGATCTGGACCATAATGAACAGTCAATAATCACTGAAAAAGCAGTCAAATACTTCAGGCTGGCACGTGGCTACATTGAGAGACAAACTTTACCCCCTACACTATTTATCACTTGCGGTCTTATGGGAAGTGGCAAGAGTACTCTTGCAGAACAACTTTCATTTGAGCTGGGAATTTCATGTTTTAGTTCAGATAAAACCAGAAAAACAATAGCTGCCATCGAACACACAACAAATGTCAGTAGTTCTTTTAAGGAAGGATTATATACAGACGAAATAAGTAATGAAACCTATAATGAGTTACTTAAACTCGCAGAAAATAATATTAAATTAAAACATTCAATTATCGTAGATGCATGCTTTACGAAAATGGAATACCGTGATCTGTTCTCAAAACTCGCTCAAAAGTATTTGATTAATTTTGTGATACTTTATGTTTGCTGTACTGATACTGATATCAGGCGAAGACTTAACGACAGGGCTTTAAAAAATAAATCAGTATCAGATGGACGGTTGGAACTATTGAAATTTCAAGAAGATGAATTCTCACTTCCTTCTGAGGGTGAAGGTATAATTATCAACATAAATACAAGTACTCCACCAGTCACTTTAACAAATTTAATTTACGATCAACTACACAGTAAATAAATTATCAAAACCTTACTTACTTTGGAGATCTCATGAAATTGCGAATTGAAACTAACGGTACTAGAACAATTATATGTGTAATGGAAGAGCGTTTGGATGCACACAATTCGGACAATCTTAAATCTGAAATGAATCGACTTTTTGAAACTGGAGTAAAAGATATTATCATTGACTTAAAAGATGTACGTTTTATAGATAGCTCTGGGCTTGGTGTACTTGTATCAGGTTACAAAAACTCATCATCCAAGAAAGGCTCTTTGAAACTAGCTGGGCTTCAAACTCAGGTTAAATCAATGTTTGAACTCACAAGACTGCATAGAGTCTTTGACATATTTCAGACAGTTGATGCTGCCCTTGAAAGTTATTAGGTTTATGAGGGTTGCATGAAAACCAACATCAAACTACAGATAAGTATTCCTAGCCAGACACGTTATCTAAGCTTGATAGGGAGAATTAGCGAAAATCTGACCAAGGAAGTTTTTCAACCTCAATATAACCGTGAAAAAATCGCCCAAGAAATTAATACCGTATTAACAGAGGCGATTGTAAATACCATCAAGCATGATTGTAAATCTGCTTTAGACGGTGATATCAGAATAAGTATTTCTATTGAAGAGAATGAGTTGTTAATCAGGTTTTTTGACAGTGGGAAAGGTTTTGATATCAATTCAATCCCAAAATTGAACTTTGACAATGATCTTTTTGAAGAGTGTGGACGCGGAATTCATATCATCAGAACACTTATGGATTCGGTTGTTTACAGGAAGATGGTCAATGGATATTTGCTTGAGATGAAGAAAATGCTAGTTTAAATACCTTTGTGTACCTTATTTTTTAAAGTACACAAAGGTATCTTCTAAATTAAGGTAAATCCACTTGAATACCTACAGGATTTGAAACTGTAAATTCAACACCGGAATTTGATTCAATACAATTAAAATGGAGAGTAGCTAAATATTTATATTGGACGCTCACAAAACCTGAACTATTGAAATGGGTTCTCATAACTGATCCATCGCTAAGTCCAATCAAATCAATACCATCAATTTTCAATGATCCTGGGCCTGGAATTACTCCGCCTAAACCGTGTACAATGGTTGCATATTGAGGATTAGTAATGATAGGAGACAATGCATTTGTAACATTTACAGGCTGTGAAGCATAGGCAAGTGGTACCAAAGACATATTAATACTTTTAACAGTAACAGGTGAAGTTGGTATCGAACTAGATGGATTTCTGGCAACTGAAGTTAAAGTAATGCTTATCGGATTTGCAGCAAACAAACCATTACTACTAATATTTCCAAAAACGCTACCCGAAGTACTCGGTGATATACCAGATGAAACAATTACCGTATTTCCACTGGCAGTTGTACCACTCCCATTATTACTACCACAAGCGCAAATAACAACTGAACTAACAAAAAAGATCGCTGACATTACTAGTCTAAACATTTAATTCTCCTGTAAAATATATTCTAAACATCAGCCGACTCACTAGAATCAAATAGATGTCAATATTCGTGGTGTAATAAATATTAGTAACTCAGTCTTAACTTTAGTTTTTAAATTTGATTTAAACAATCTACCAAGTAGTGGAATATCCATCAGATAAGGAACACCATCATCTGAATCATTTTCACTATCAACATAAATACCGCCTATAACTGTTGTTTCTCCATCTCGTAATAACATCTCAGTTGTTGCCTGTTTTTTATTAATTGATGGTGCAGTACTGCCTCCAGTTGCTTGCCCGACAGAATCGTTCTTGGCGTCAATCTTCATGCCGATGGTTCCATTAGCATTAATATGTGGAGTAACTTCCAAGGACAATGCTGCTTCAACAAACTTGGTTTCAACCTTGTCAGAAGTTGAAGATGTATATGGTATCTGCTGACCCTGTGTTATTTTTGCCGACTTATTATTTAAAGTTGCAACTTTTGGGGTAGATACAATCTTAATCAAACCAGCACTGGCAGCTGCATTTAATCTGAGATCTAGAGATATATTGCTGGTAAGTGTACCAAAGGAAATACCCATTGCACCACCTGGAAGACCAGATAAGCCAGATGTTGGAGCAGCAGTTGTCGTTAAACCACCAAAACTGGTATCAAGCTGATTAATTCCCAGAAAGGAAGCACTACTGTCACGATAATGAACACCCCAGTTAACGCCGAGACTTCTGGTAAAGGTAGAGGAAGCCTCAATTATTCGAGCCTCAATCATGACTTGTTTTTCTGGAACGTCAACTTGTGCAAGAAGTCTACGTATATCATCCAAAACAACTGGAATATCTCTTACAAATATTTTATTAGTACGTGCATCTGGTGTAACCATCCCACGTTCAGTTTTAAGTGAATTCATCTGTGATACAACACTAGGCAAATCAGCATAGTTAATACTAAATGCTTCTGTTTTAAGCTCAATGGCTTTGTACTTCTGTTTTTTAAGTTCTAAATCTTCTTCAGCTTGTGTCTTAAACTTACCTTTACCTTTGATAATGATAATATTGCCTTCTTCTCTTTTATCGAGACCTTTAGTATCTAATATAATATCCAAAGCCTGATCCCACGGTACATTAACCAATTTAATACTGATATTTCCAGTTACATCATCACCAAGGACGAAGTTTTTATTGCTTACTTCAGATAACAACTGAAATATTTTGCGTACTTCAGCATCGGCAAATTCAAGTGTAACTTTGCGACCTTTATATGTTTTAACACCGGAAAGTGACTTCACCGAAACGTCTGAAGTGTTTTCCAGCGCTGTACCGACTTCATCATCAATTGCAGGTGCCGGTTTCAAGGCTTTAGCTGTACTTCTTACAGTAACAACAGCTTTATCAGCTGTTATTCCTTCAGGATTTTTAAAATCAATATAAACCATGTCGCCTTCACGTCTGAACTCATAAGGCACAGCGACTTTCATAGCAACTCTAACTTTTGTGTCTATTGTTTTACGTGTTTTAACTATCATTGGAGTGATGCGCAGAACCGGTGAAGCAAAACCTTTTGACTCCAATGATCTCTGTAAATTTTTAGGTAGAGCAGCCCCTTTAATTGTAAGCGTAACATATCCAGGAGTTACAACTGGAGGATCAATTGCAGAATCACCATTTAATTTAATTGAGACTCTTGAAATGCCATCAACAACTTGAAAATCAATCATCTCAACAGCAAGTGGCACATTCTTACGCGCAACATCTGCTTTAATCGTACTTTTGTCAGTTGAAGGTATATTACTAATCGGTAATGGCACAGCGGATGTTTTAAGTGCTGCTGTTTTTTCTGGCTCAACAGCTTTAGGGGTTGCAAAAACCGTTTTTTCGGATCCAGCAGAGACCAGGGCAGTGTTAGGGTTTTCTGCAACTGGCTTATTTTGCAATTCAATTATCAAACCTGAATCTGATTTAACAACTCTTGTTTCAGGAAAAACAGCGCCGAGTGAATCAAAAACCACTCTTACTTTTTCAGGATATAAACCCAATCTGGCAGACGCAACACCAGCAGAATTTAGCTGTATCAAGCGATTTGGTAAAAGACTTTTTACATCAAAAAGATCTACAACAAAACGATCAGGCTTATTTAAACGGAATGACTTATATTCTGAAATAGCGCCATCCAGAGAAATAAGAATACTATTATTCTTCAGAGAAATTCCTGTAAGATTATGGCTTGATTTAGAAACAGTAGAAGTAGTTTCAGAAACCACCTTATCAGCAACTAACGGATTCACTGGAATTTCAGCAGAGACAGCTGGCACCTTCGAACTGTTATTATCTGATTTTATATCTGCAGTAGCTGCAGATTTTTCAGGTAAAACCTCTTTCGAAGAAAAAGCAGGAAATGATACTTTCAATTCACCCGGTTTTTCTGGTGAAGCAGATAATACAGCTTCAAGATCTTTTACAAGCTCAATTTCAACTCTTGTCAAGACACCTGCGTCTGTATCGTATCTACTAACGGTAACTTTTTTAAAATTGGCTTTATTAATTTCAATTGGTGCACTGACATCCCCTTGAGTCACTTGAGAAAGGTCAATAATCAATCGTAAAGGCGCTGTAGTTTTATAACTGGTATAAGTGGCAGGAGCAGTAAGCTTAATTAACAACTCAGAAGCATCCTCGCTACCAGTAGCAGTTATAGAATCAATTGCTGCAAGCTTAGTCTTAGTGGCCTGAGTACTAGGGGGCGTTGTGTCGGCGTTAACAATAATACCGTTTGATATTATAGCTGAAGTAGCCAACAAAAGAGCCAAAACAATTGACTTTTTTTTCATCCAAGTCATGCGAAACTCCTTATTGTTTCCTGGGAAGGGTGAGTTTAATGTTTTCTTTACGTACCCTGCCATTGTCATCTTTAAACTGCTCCAATATATCCACGCCATTGTTACTGATTGACATTACTTTTCCATCGTTCTTGCCAATTGCCATTCCTCTTTTCAATATGTAGCCCTTACCGTTAGGATCAATTACCTGCGCAAAATTCTCTTTACCACCGACGACTACACCAATCAATTTAAATTGGCTGATGTCAAAACTGTGAATAGGTAATGCTGCTCTAGCATTACGCTCCAAGCTTTCTTTAGTTTTTGGAGATTCAAGTTTTACAGCGACAAACGGTTTAAACGGGTCTTTTTTAGTACTGAAATCGAATTGATTTACTGGGGCTGGTGTAACCTTCAGTGCAGTACTGACCGGTTTTAAAACGGGTTTAGACTGAGCATCAATAGCGGTTGACACTGGTGCAGTGACAGCTACTGGTTCAGGTTTTTTATCACAACCCAAGGTCAATAAAGCTACAGTCATAACAAAAAATGACTGAGCAACAATACAACTATTTTTTAGCAGGTTTCTTGTCATCCTTAATCTCTTTCTTATCCAGAAAACGGAATGTTGTAGCTAGACAGTTTACCTTAGACATAGTTCTATTGTTTACAGTTTTAAGATCAGTGAAAGCAACATTACCAATATTGACGATCCTAGGCAAATTGGCCACAGCTGCAAAAAAATTAGCGACACTGTAATATGACCCTGAAATGACAATATCGACAGGAACTTCTGCATAAAAATCCTTGGCTATCTCACCTTTCGGCCTAAAAACGAGGAAGTCAAGTCCTGCACCCTTCCCAAGTGTTGTAATGCTTGTCAATAAAGATGGAATTTCTTTTGAATTCGGAAGCTCTGTCAAAGCAAGGTCAAGCTCACGATTTAACTGGTCATATTCTGCCTGAAGGCGCGGCAGGTTAGCTACTATTCGATTTTTATCATCTATTTCAGTCTGAAGTTTATTTAACTCAGCGACAAGTGTCTGGTGTTCTTGATATTTTGGATACCACATAAACCAAACAAGCGCTGCAGCTTCAATCAACATAATCACAACAAAAATAGCTATTTTCTGTTTTGTTGGCAGCTTAAGAATTTTTTCTATTTGTGGATCCATAGTAATTCCATCCTGACCAGTAAAATACTATTTAGTTTGAGCTGCCTGTGCTGCTGCAGGTGAAGTTACAGTTGTTTTAGGAGCTGTAACTTGAGTTTTTAAAGGTTCTAACTTGCAAGTAAGATCAAACTTCTTCAATTTAGCCCCGGCAGTAACATTCTGTTCAGACACGACTAGCTCTACGGACATAAAATCAACTGAAGACTCTAAACTACGCATAAAATTGGCAATTAAATCTTCGTTGACGGCCAAACCGGAAATCTTTACCTCAGTAGCTGATTCAGTATAACCAGTCAGCCATAATTGATCTGGAGTAACATCACTTAAAGTAGCAAGCCTCTGAGCTGGACCTGCTTTGTTCGCACGCAAAAGAGATAATACATCCAGCTTCTTTTTGACTTGGTCCTTAAGTGTTTTAAGCTCTTCAAGCTTTCCAATTTTCTTTTTCAATTCACTTATTTTTGTATTCGCAGTAGTGATGTCTTCTTTTGTGTTTGAAACCTGCATTCCCTTAATAAAATACATGGACAGAGTTACTGCCAATACTACTAAAATACCAAATCCAAATATTGACAACTGCTGTACAGCTGTTTCTTTCTTTTTAGCAGCTCTAACTGGTAAGAGATTTATTTTGATCATTTGTCCCCTACCCTCCTTATGGCAAGGCCAACAGTAACCGCCATAAAAGGTCCAATTTCCTGAAGGTATTCAGGGTCAAAGTCTTTCTCACTATACTTAAGTTTGGCAAACGGATTAATCATTTCAACCGGCAGACCAAGTTTTTCACTGATTGCTTTTAATAAATTGTAAATCTTAGAACATCCACCACTCAGATACACACCAGTTACACGATCATCATTAGCGGTTGAGTTATAGAAATCAAGAGAACGTCTGATTTCCTGTGTAATATTTTCGTTAACCTTACCAATAACTGCAATCAGTTCTGGGTCCAATGTTTCATGCACTAGCATTTTCATGGATTCTGCATCAGCACTGCCAACGCCCATCTGCTTCTGGATTTCTTCAGTATAAAGATTACCACCCATCTGAACATCTCGGGTAAAAAGAGTAATACCATTTTTAACTACATTAATATTCATAACACTTGCTCCAATATTCACCAGAGCAATAATTTCTTCAGGTTTAATGTCATGATTAATTTCAAATGTATTCTGTACAGCAAAAGAGTCAACATCAACAACAGACAGTTGAAGTCCAGCTTCGTTAAAAACAACAACGTAGTCATTAATAATGTCTTTTTTACTGGCGACAAGGAGAACGTTCATCTTGGAAGGATCAACAATATCAGGAGAAAGAATTTGAAAATCAATATTCACGTCATTAATATCAAACGGGATATACTGTTCAGCTTCCCAAGTTATTTGTTCTTCCAACTCCTCAGGTGACATGGCAGGCAGTATAATCTTACGAATAATAACAGAGTTCCCTGAAATTGAGCAGGCAACATCTTTAACTTTAACTCCTAAACTTGTTATCAGTTTTTTGACAGCCTCAACAATTAAAAAACTGTCCATAAGTGTATTATCGACAATGGCCTCAGACGGAAGAGGAACAATTCCGGCGTTCAAAAGCGTATATACACCTTTTTGCTCTTTAAGCTGCAAAAGCTTTATTGAGCTGGAGCCGATATCTATTCCGATGACTTCTTTTTTCTTGTTCAAAAAAAACATATCACGTCCCTGTCAGGAGTCAGACTTGAAAAACCTTTTCCTTGTCCTCTAGATTGTAACCCAGAGCCAGGATAATCTTGCGCATGGTTTCCATACGGCATTTCTCACCACGCTCGACCCTGTCTATAGTGAGTGTAGAAACACCTGCTTTACGAGCCAGTTCAGACTTGCTCATCAAACGCGATTCTCTAATTGTTTTGACCTTGTTCAGCTTATTCATCCGTTAGTCCCATAGTTAAATCAGGTGGCTATTTTTTTCAATTTTGAACTACACTTGCTTATACTAAATATAACAATAATTTTCAGCTTAAAATATCATTTACAGTAAATATTATCATTGTCAAGTTATTTTGTTTAATTATATATAAAATACATACATTTTAATAAAAATATTACTTATTTATTATTATATTAACGCATTACATTTTGAGGTATTGAAATCTTTATTTGATTGTAAGCAACTAGTGTTGTTGATATTTTAATTATCAACAAATAACGACGCACTATACCCCAGGCCATGAACAACACTTGTAAAATTATTTTGCATCATTATTTTATCCTTGCCAAAACGATCAGTAAAAATTTTATTTATTATCGGTATTCTTGATGTTCCACCTGTCAAAAAAACAGAGTCAATTTTATCTATAGTTACACCGGATGAAGCTATCACATCATCTAAGCACTTTGAAATATGATTCAAATTCTCCAAATTTATCGACTCAAATTCTGCCTTTGATATGTATTCATCAATGTTCAAATCCCGCTCAGTAAACGCAACTTTTGTTTCTACTGACAACGAAAGCTCACATTTAGCTTTTTCTATTGCCTGAAAAAGGAAAAATCCATAATTGTCTTCAATTATATTTTCAAGGTTAGTTAAGGATTTAACATCATTAGTTGAATTCTTTATCATCCGAATAAGATCACGAGTTTTACGCATTCTGAGCAGTGGAATCCGATGCCATTGAGTTAATGTAAAAACCAGGCTTTTCGGCATGTTGACCCAATCATCCTTGCCTATTATTTTATATTTCGAATACTTACCAAAATATTTGGCAATTTTTTCCCACATAATCTGTGAATCGAATTTATCACCGGCTATGTAAATACCACCCAGTGATAGCACGTCAGCCAGACGGTTACTTCTATCGAAGTTGCCAGCCTTCAAACGCATAACTGAGAAATCTGACGTTCCACCACCGAAATCTCCTATTAATACAAGTTTTTCTTCTCCAGCACTTAGAGTCTCTTCAAATGCCAGTGCAGCGGCAACTGGTTCAAACTGAAACCAGATATTTGTAAAACCGGCTTTTTGGGCTGCGCTTTTCAATCTTTTTTCTGCCAAGGCATCTTTCTCTGGATCTTCTGAAAACACAACCGGACGCCCCAATACAACACTATCAACCTGGAACCCTATATATGCTTCTCCGATTGTCTTTATTTTACCAAGTAATATTGCAACCAGGTCTTCAATCGTGTAACGACGGCCAAAGATCTCTGTACTGACAAAACTCTTATTGGGCAAAAAAGTCTTGATAGATTGCATAAATCGTCCAGAAGCGCCATCTTCCACATATTGTAAAATAGCTCCAGTACCGCAAAAAACTTCATTTAAATCATTAAAGTATAAAACCGAACGTAATATTTTACTGACCTCACCTGAACCATCCATATCCAGTGGTATTACTTCAACTTGACCGTCTCTAAACACTGAAAGTGCTGAATTTGTGGTACCAAAATCAATTCCAAAAACAACTGGCATCTATATTTCCTTATAGTTTAATTTTGCTTTGCCGACTTAACTTGAAGATATGAATAAAAAAACTCGGTAAAATCATTTCAGTGAAGGCTTAAATTAGTTTGATCATGATGACAGACAGCTTGAATAAGTCAAAATCATTTTGCAAAAACAGATTACTCAATTCACATAACTATAACTAATACAATTAACTTGTACCCTAATCAATCTGCCGGAATTATAGCAAAAAGATTGATTGTCCTGATACTTTTAATGAGGTAAAATATTTAAACATTGACAATATCTTAAATCAGCAAAGGAAGTCTGCTATGACCGGTATTGTTAAACCATTCAATTCATCAATTTCCTCTAAAATAATCATCCTTCTAGTAGTTTGCCTCTCAAGTGTTATTACATTGACTGCATCAGTTTCATATTTGCTCCAACGGCAGGAACTATATAACGAACGAGACAAACATTCCATAATGGTAAAATTGATATGATCGCCTTCAGCGAACTGGCTACACAGGAGTTGTTTTACAAAAAGGGGCTTGATCCGCGACAATTTGAAGCTGTGGGTACGCTGTCAGGGTCTTCGCTCTGGTACGCTTTCCACAAAGATATACCTAATGATGTTGTAGAGTTGTATCAAAAGACGTTAGATGCAATTAAGGCTGACGGGACATACGACAAGATTGCTAACAAATATCTGAAGAAAAAGTAATCTTACGTAAAATATTTAACAAAAAAGCAACCAGCTGGAAGCAGAAATAACAACTACTTCTATCAGCTGGTTGCTTTTTGTAACAAGCCCACCTGTTATAAATCCTATGACAAAATCTTAGCTCTCAGTGGTGGTATCCAGATGCGGTTGATGTAATTTAACAGGCTTGCTGCGCCTGATCTTCAGATTGAGCATCTCCACAACTACTGAAAAAGCCATAGTAAAATAGATGTATCCTTTAGGAATATGCATATCCAGACCATCACCGATCAAGGCAACACCTATCAGCAGCAGAAAACTCAGAGCCAGCATCTTAATGGTAGGGTGTTCCTCAACAAAAGCACTGATTTTGCTTGAAAACAGCATCATAAAACCGACAGCAATAACAACGGCAGCGACCATAACACCCAGCTGACTTGCCATTCCTATGGCCGTTATAATTGAGTCCAGTGAAAAAACAATATCAAGCAAAAGAATCTGAACAATAACTGCTCCAAAAGTTGCTCCCACACCTGCTGATGCAATTTCCTCCTCCCCTTCCAGTTTTTCGTGTATTTCCACGGTACTTTTCCAAATCAAAAAAAGACCGCCACAAATCAGAATCAGATCTCTACCCGAAATATCGTTGCCAAGAACTGTAAAAAATGGTTTCGTAAGTCCCATCATCCAGGTTAACGAAAATAAAAGAGCTATACGAATGAACATAGCAAGGCCAAGACCAAGCAACCTTGCTTTCTCCTGCAAGTGAGCCGGTAATTTACTGGCCTGTATTGAAATAAAAATGATGTTATCAATCCCGAGAACAATTTCCAAAGCGGTCAATGTCACCAAAGCCATCCAAATCTGTGGGTCAGTTATCCATTCCATCATTTACCCTTCCTTTTCAGAAGTTAATCAGACCTAAAATTTATCCATTACACATTTAATATCCATACTGTGTAATTGTAGCTTGTTTTTAGAAATTTACGAATCTGCTCAGATCAAAAACAAAAAGACCTTTACCCTGGCACGAATATACACCGGATAAAGGTCTTGCATGTGATAAAAATCATTCCCAGCCCGAGTCTTGCGACTGTGGTGACGGACATGGGATCAGCAATATAATTTACTGATAGCTACTCCCCTTTAATCGTTAAAAACCTATTAGAACTACAATTATTTGTCAAGTTCTCATTTTATAAAGTCTAAACAATCAAAATCTAAGTGTAGACCTTAAGCGGTTGGCTGTTTTAATTTTCTCGGCTTTCTTGGTGCCGCCTTGGCTTTATCAGCAGGCATTTTGTCCAGAAGCGGAACATATGAAGACACATCAGCTGCCTGAAGGGTTGTAAAATGTGAAGAAGCAATTTTTCTGATAACCCCGTCACTAAACTGAATAGTAGCCTTAAGTGCGGTAACTTCCAATATTTTGCCAGCGCCCCATTCCAGTGCTCCGGCATGGTTCACTACAATTCCTCGTTTGATAACCATGAATTCTCCTCTTAAAACGGATTTAAATCTATGACATTCATCCAGACAAATCTTCGCAGTTAAAATTGTAAAGCAATGTATTTACAAGCAGTTGCAGACTATTGAAGGGGAGGTGGCCGAGGGTTAAAATAGAAGAAGTAAACTGATTTTCAATAAAAGTTAATATGTCATATTGCACTTTTATCGTAAAAATAGATAGTAGTATTTATAAATTTCAGACCAGCGATAAAATCATAATGTGATTTTCAGAAGGAAATAATCAATAAATAAAGATAAGCAGGGTATTGAGCAGATTAGCAGAAAAAGAAAATTGATTATCAGACGCGTACAGAGAAGATGCCAAGGTGGTTCTTCTCAACAGGAGTAACCGGTTCGGAACTTTTTGAAACTGGCGCAACGTCATTTGCAGGCTGATCAGACTCAATCTCTGTCTGATCAGCTGAATTTTCAGGGATTTCAGCAGACAATGTAACCACATCTTCAACCAAAGAAAAGGATCTTAATTGTGTGGGTGGGGACTTGGGGGCAGAAGGATCGCTGTCGCGAACATGCCATGCGATCTGTTTCTTGTATTCAGCCTCCAACGGCGTTTCTATCGGTTTTCTTGATTTGATTGTAAAAGGCATAGTTTAAAATAGCACAAATGGAAAATAATTTTAAACAGAAAAAGGTAAGAGATGATTTTCAAAACTTGATTTCAGTAAAAACCAAAAGTCCTCATGCGGACTGAAATGATCACTTACCACCAACGATATAATCATATGCAGTTTTTACAATAGTCCCACCCTTACCATCCGGCTTAAGCACTATAATAGCATTACCCGTATGCGGCGGAACAACCTGTCCAGTTCTTTCAGCAGACTTTGCTGCGGCATAGGCATTATTCAAAATTTCTATAACCTCCTGGTTTCCTACCGACTCTTCATGCTTACCCATAGCATACCAATCGCCGCCCTGCTTACGAATCAGACGTCTTTCCGGCAATCCGTCCCGCAACTTGTTAAGCGTTTCATTGACAACGCTCTTTTTCCTATTTTCTGTATCAGAAAGGTGTTTTTCATTCAACGCCTCGGAAAACTTTAGATTCTGCTCAGCCTCCCGCCTGGTGAAATCATCTTTAATATCAGTGATAGACTTTTCAAGAGCAGATATTCTCTCTCCTGACGAGGACAATTTAACAAAAGCAAAGATCAGCCCAAGAAACAACAAGCCGATCAGCATATAATGTGCATACGGAATCATCTGTTTCAGCTTAGCCATCATACCGGAATCAGGCAAACCAGGTTCATCAGCTGCAACTTGTTTTGAGGTTACTGGTTCAAGCACAGCAGACTTTGTTGTTTTTTCCGGTTGAGTGGGAGCAGTTTTTTTCGTTGATAGCGGTTCCGCCTGCTCCGCTACAGATTTAACATCCTGTTTTTCTGTATTTTCTACTATTTCAGCGGGATTAGTCGCCAACATTTCAGATTCCACTGAACTTATAGCTGTATTTTCTGACATATAAATATCCTTACTTTAACATCTTTAAAATTCAATCACTCAAACTTCAGACATAAACTATGGATCTTAGTATAACCGATAAAAATCCAGTTACAATCATAACTCAAATATTCCATATTCTAAACAGGTCACAACTGGAAATTAAGTGCTAACGCAGCCAATAATATTGACAATTTCACGACTCAATATATTATCTTAATAAGCAGATTCTGAAGAAACAATACATTTGATCGGGAGTAAACAACATGGATAAGATTATACGTGTAAACATGACCGAACTAAGTTCAAAAATTGAAGCTGTACCATCTGCCTGGGCCGGATTAGGTGGACGAGGGCTTACCTCCACTATTGTATCTGCAGAAGTACCTGCAGCCTGTCACCCGCTTGGCGTTAATAACAAGTTGGTTTTTGCTCCCGGCCTGCTGACAGGCACACCTGCCGCCAACTCTGGCCGCCTCTCAGCAGGGGCCAAGAGCCCCCTAACAGGCACAATAAAAGAAAGCAATGCTGGCGGCACTGCGGCACAGATGCTGGCTAAACTGGGCATCAAAGCCCTTATCATTGAAGGACTACCTAAAGAAGACAAATGGTTCAGTATCCACATTAATAAAGATGGAGCGGTAATACAGACAGAAACCGAGCTAATCGGTAAAGGAAACTTTGAAGTTATCGATGCATTAGAAAAAAGGATCGGAAAGAAAACCGGCCTGCTTACTATTGGTGTTGCCGGTGAAATGAAAATGACTGCAGCCAACATTTCTGTCAAGGATCCTGACAGTAAACTTCGTAGCCATGGTCGAGGCGGCTTGGGTGCGGTTATGGGTGCAAAAAAAATTAAATTTATATCTATCGACGAAACGGATGCACCAGGCCTGACCATCGCAGATCCTGAAAAATTTAAGGTTGCTGCCCGCACCTTTGCCAAAGCCCTGCTAGATCACCCGGTGAGCGGCCAGGGTTTACCAACCTACGGTACCGATGTGCTGATTAACATCCTGAATGAGGCCGGTGGCTTGCCGACCCGCAACTTTACCTACGGCCAGTTTGATGGCCATGACAATATCAGCGGCGAAACCATGCATGACACTATAGTTGCCCGTGGCGGCAAACCTAAACATGGCTGCCATGCCGGATGTATCATCCAATGCTCACAGGTCTACCCGGACAAAGAGGGTAAATATCTGACCTCTGGTTTTGAGTATGAGACCATCTGGGGACTTGGGGCAGACTGCTGCATCGACAACCTTGATGATATCGCCCAGGCCGATAGTCTCATGGATGATATCGGCATAGACTCCATCGAAACCGCTGTCATGTTCGGTGTGGCCATGGAAGCTGGCATACTTCCTTTTGGCGACAGCAAAGGCCTGCTGCACATGCTGAAAGAAGAAATCGGAAAAGGCACTCCGCTGGGTAGAATCCTGGGCGGCGGTGCTGTAAGCGTCGGCAGGGCCTATGGTGTCACACGTGTTCCGGTGGTAAAAAGCCAGGGAATCCCGGCCTATGACCCACGCTCTGTCAAGGGAATCGGTATCACATATGCAACAAGCCCCATGGGGGCCGATCACACAGCCGGGTATACAATTGCCACTAACATCCTCAATGTCGGCGGCCATGTAAACCCACTAAAAAAAGAAGGTCAGGTCGAGCTGTCCCGCAACCTGCAGATTGCCACCGCTGCAGTCGATTCCACTGGCATGTGTATTTTTGTTGCCTTCCCTGCCCTGGACATCCCAGAGTGCCTGCCGGCACTCATCGACATGATTAACGCCCGTTTTGGCATCGCACTGACTGGAGATGATGTAACCAATCTCGGCAAGTACATCCTGAAAACTGAGCGGCAATTCAATATCAATGCTGGGTTCAACAATAGTCACGACCGTCTCCCGGAGTTTTTCAGCTCTGATCCGGTTCCACCACACAATGCTGTCTGGGATTTCAGCGACGCTGAAATTGACGAGTTCTGGAATTTCTAGACCATCAGAAACAGATTACCCGGTGCGGCAATTGTCCCACCGGGTTTTTTGGAACCTGATTCCGATTCCAAATCAAAGAGAGGATTGAAACGACGATTGCGTACAAGGCAGTAAGTTGAGGAGCCGAATACGAGCTAACGAAGTAGCACTTTGATTTGAAATTTGTATAAGCGGGAGGAAGCTGTTCCATGAAGATAGTCGTTAAACTGTTTGCCACATTCAGAAACGGCAGATTTAAGATAGAGGAACAGGAGCACCAACCAGAAAGTAGCTGCCGAATGATCATACTGAGCCTGGGACTGACTGAAAAGGAAATTGGCGTTGTCATGATTAACGGCCGCCATGCACCACTTGATCAACTTCTGCATGACGGCGATACACTGGCATTATTCCCACTGATTGGCGGAGGCTGATACGAAAAATGTTCTAAAACACATCAAAGAGCACTCAACCAATAACCTCTTACCCTGGTCTGTACAGAACAAGGCTGCTATTTTTTTTGGACTGAGTTGCTCTGCAATTGAAGAACTGGCCTTGAACAACGGTATTTTACCGGCCCGTTACTATCGCAACCGCAACATGTTGTCCATTTCGGATCAGCTGCAACTATTTCGCAGCCGGATATCAGTCATCGGGTGCGGCGGACTGGGTGGTTTTGTCATTGAGGAGATGGCCCGTCTGGGGGTGGGAACCATCATCGCAATAGATCCTGATGTTTTTGAAGAGCACAACCTTAACCGTCAAATCCTATCAACGCCTGCTACAATTGGACAGGCAAAGGTCACAGCTGCTGCGTCGCGTGTCTCTGAAATCAACCCTGCCATAACACTGATTCCAATCCAGTCAGCCTATACACCTGAGAACGGCAAAGGATTGCTGCTAAACTGTCAGGTGGTGGTTGATGCACTGGACTGCATACAGACTAGACTGGCCCTGGCAGACACCTGTACCGAACTGGACATCCCTTTAGTACACGGGGCAATAGCCGGATGGTATGGTCATGTCGCCACCCAGTTTCCTGGCGACACAACAGTACAGAGCATCTATAGCAACTGGGTGCAGGGAAGTGGTATTGAACAGCAGTTGGGGAACCCTTCATTTACCCCGGCAGTAGTGGCAAGCCTGCAAGTAGCTGAAGTCTGTAAAATAATACTCGGTAAGGGCGGTTTGTTACGTAACCGAAAGCTATCTATTGATCTTCTGGAAATGGAAATCCATGAAATCGCCTATGATGCCCAGGTTAAACCATAATTTCAATCAGACATTTGTACTGGCTTTAAGCTTTTCAATACGATATTAGTATCGAAAACAGAGTGTTTATCTCCGAGCCACAGTGCCTAAAAGGATTTTCCTCATGGTACAAGGCCAACGGGTCCTGCCGGAAACGGCGTCGCCTCCCTTTTGGAAAGGAGATCCTTTTATAATCTGAGGACTTGTCCCAGATTTAAAGGCCCATTTCCATTTGGAAAAGTGGCCTTTTTTTATTCCAATACGGAGAGTTTCACATGGTTATAGTCACAAAAAAGCCGATCAATCCAGCTTCAGCTTATGAACTCATCTGCACAGCAACCTCGGGCTCTGCTGTTTTCCACTATGCAATAGTGAAGAAAAATGCAGACATAGATCGCCGCACATCCTGCATCAACTATAAGCAAAACGGTGACATGACTGCCGAAATGGAGATGATCACACAAGAACTGATCTGTAAATGGCAGCTTGAGGATCTGTTGATTATTCGTCGCACCGGTTGCCTCTCGGTGGGAGAGATCATTTCACTGGTTGCAGCAACCTCTCCAAACAGCAGCAATGCCTTTGAAGCCTGCCAGGAAGGAATCAGCCGCCTGAAAAAAATGGTCACCGTGAAAAAAGAGGAAATATTTGATTAGGCCGTCTAGTGGAATCCAAACCAACTAACAAGAGGACAACATGAAAAAAACTCTATTAATAACAGTGGTTTTTGTCGTTTTAACAACCCTCTGGTCTTCAGCAATGGCTGAGGAGCGCCTGAAGATGTCCACAACCACTTCCACCCAGGACTCGGGACTCCTTAAAGTCCTCTTGCCTCCTTTTGAGAAGAAGAATAACTGCAGAGTGGATGTCATTGCAGTTGGAACCGGCCAGGCGCTCAAACTCGGTGAAGCCGGAGATGTGGATCTGGTATTCGTACACTCCAGAAAACTGGAGGACAAATTCATGGCCGATGGTTTTGGAGTTAATCGTCGAGATGTCATGTACAACGACTTCGTGATCATCGGCCCTCTGAATGACCCTGCAGGCATAGCCAAAGCAGATAGCGCCGCCAAAGCGCTACAAATGATAGCTGCCAAAGAATCTAACTTCATTTCCCGTAGTGACAAATCCGGTACACATACCAAGGAGAAAGAACTGTGGCAGGCGGCAGGTATCTCACCCAAAGGCAGATGGTACATTGAAGCTGGCCAGGGTATGGGACCAGTAATAACTATGGCCACCGAACGCCACGGATACACGCTTACGGACCGAGGCACATACAACTCCTTCAAAAAGCAGAAGACCGATCTAAAAATCCTCTTTCAGGGGGAGAAAGGTCTCTTTAATCCATACGGTATCATGGCTGTTAATCCCAAAAAACATCCACATGTTAAGCATGATCTGGCCTTGCGTTTCATAGAATACGTAACCGGACCTGAAGGACTGAATATTATTGCCGGCTACAAGGCCCACGGAGAATCGGTCTTTTTCATTTACAGAAAATAGTGGCAGGGATCAGGTCAGGTCAATCAACAGTCTTCAACCACGGAGTTTCAATGGATTTTTTCACCGAATCGTTTCGCTCTGCTTTTGAACTGATCACCGCCAACGATCCTGACGTTGTTAGCGCAATATCAGTCTCGGTTACGGTTTCTCTCTGGTCAACTCTCTTTGCATCCATCATCGGCATACCGGCCGGAGTTGCAGTAGGTGCATATCAGTTTCCGGGCAAACGTGGTATCGTCACGTTGCTCAATACCCTGATGGCTTTACCGACAGTGGTAGTAGGGCTGGGAGTGTATGGTGTTCTGAGCAGACAGGGGCCAATGGGTGAACTGGGGCTGCTCTTTACGCCTCAGGCCATGATCATCGGCCAGACACTACTGGCAATCCCTATCATCTCTCATAATACCGTCAGTGCTGTCACAGGCGCAAATCCGTGCATCATTCCCACCGCGATGACGCTAGGTGCAGGACCTTTACAGAGCATGATCAAACTGGCCTGCGAAGTACGCTTTGGCATCATGGCAGCAGTCATAGCCGGACTGGGCAGGGTTATCGCTGAAGTGGGTGTTGCCATGATACTGGGCGGCAATATCCGTGGTTATACCCGAACAATGACAACCGCTATTGCAATGGAAACCGGCAAAGGCGAATTCGCTTTTGGATTAGCCCTGGGTATAGTCCTGATGGGAATCGCCCTGATCATTAATTTGTTTCTCAACACCCTTCAGCAGAGGTTTTAGAATGACAAACACTCTGATTAAGCTGACATCCATAGAAAAAAGGTACGGAAAAGCTGTAGCTCTGAGCCTGGAAGAACTAACAATCAAAGTTGGCCGACTTCACCTCCTGGCCGGTCCCAACGGTTCAGGAAAAAGTACACTGCTCAGCATTCTGGCTTTGCTGACCAGACCTGAACAGGGAGAGGTGTTTTGGGGATATGAGCGGATCAACTGGAGTAGTAGCCTGCTGAATAGTCTACGCAAAAAAGTTACCTTGCTGCACCAGTCGCCCTACCTCTTTCAGGGTACTGTTTTTGATAACGTCACCTTCGGCCTGTCGGTCCGTGGCATCCGTGGTGCTGAGGCCAAACAAGCTGTAAATAACTCGCTTGAACTTGTCCGGTTATCAGGCTTTGGCAATCGAAAAATCGGCCAACTATCCGGCGGCGAAGCACAGCGTGTCGCCATGGCAAGGGCGTTGGTCATCCGTCCAGAATTACTGCTCCTGGATGAGCCGCTGGCCAATGTGGATAAAGAAAGTGCCTGCGTATTGGAAAATATCATTTCCGCCTTGCCAGGTAATGGAACAACGGTAGTCATGTCTTCCCATGACCCTCTCCAACACGAACGTATGCCCTGTGAACTAATCGGCCTTCTTGATGGCAAGCTGGTAAACAGCACTTCAAGCGATCAATCAAGCACTTTTGTAGACAAGGAGAACTCCCGGTGCCCAATTTTGAAAATGCGCGAAGCATAATCCTGCAAAATATCTCTCTGCTTGGATCAGAGAAAGTACCACTTCTGGAGGCCCTTGGCAGGGTTTTGTCTGAAGACATCATCGCACCCTGGGATCTGCCGCTGTGCGACAACTCCGCCATGGACGGTTTTGCTGTTTTGGCTTCAGATTGCACAACAATCCCTAAAGACCTCAAAGTTACGGGCTATATTCCGGCCGGTGGAGTAATATGTAACAATGTAGAATCCGGATGTGCCATTACGATCATGACCGGTGCCCCGGTGCCGCCCGGTTGTACCGCAGTGGTGCCGGTTGAGGAGACCGAACAGGCAAATAATACAGTTACAATCAGGGCAAAAGTGAATACCCGCCAGCATATCCGTTTCCGAGGGGAAGATATTGCCATCGGTTCCACCGTCATCACCGCCGGCACAGTTATCCGGCCAGCTGAAATTAATATGTTCGCCTCACTGGGCAAGGCTTATATTCCGGTATTCAGAAAGGCACGGGTAGCTATTTTATCTACCGGAGATGAACTGATCGAACTGGGTGAAACACCTTCTCCTGGTCAGATTATCAACTCAAATGCTTTATCTCTGGCTGCTTCGGTCAGGGAATCCGGTGCAGAACCGGTTCTGCTCGGTATTGCACTGGACAACATAGAGAGCCATCGACAAAAGATGATAGAAGGCCTGAAGTGCGATGCTTTGATCACCTCGGCTGGTGTCTCGGCTGGCGATCGTGATTTTGTCCGGGAGGTGCTGGCGGAACTGGGCGTCAAGCAACTATTCTGGAAGGTTGATATCAAACCAGGAGGGCCGACAGCCTTTGGAATGAAAAACCATCGACCGGTATTCTCCCTGCCTGGCAACCCGGTTTCCACAATGGTAACCTTCGAACTGTTTGTAAAACCCGCCCTACTGCGGATGATGGGACACAAAAATACCATTCGAACATTTGTTAAAGGGATTCTGCAGGAAGATGCCTCAAAAAAAGCAGGCAAGGCAAATTTTATCAGGGTCCGTATCAAAAAGAAAGATGGGCACTATCTGGCCTCCAGCGCCGGTGAACAGCAGACCGGCATCCTTAGAACCATGGTCACGGCCGACGGTCTGGCAATACTCCCCCTGGAAGCTACGCTGGTTCCAGCAGGCAGCGAAGTTGATCTACTGCTGATGAACAATATAGATCTGGTGGCGGAGTAACGTTCACTCCCCCGTTAAAACCGGAAAAACATATACGGAGAAAAATATGGATATCAAAGTAGTCGCCTTTGTTGCAAAGTCAAACACAGGTAAAACAACATTACTGGAGAAGGTCATTGCTGAACTGAAGCGGAGAGGTTACAAAGTTGGTGCAATAAAGCATGATGCCCACAGTTTCAACATCGATCATCCCGGTAAGGACTCGCATCGCCTTACTACTGCGGGAGCGGATACCATGCTAATAACATCACCCGAGAAACTGGCTCTGATCAAAAAACATGAATCTTCGCCACCCCTGGAAGAACTAATACCAACCTATTTTTCAGATATGGATATAGTACTAACCGAAGGGTTCAAGATGAGTTCGCTACCCAAGATAGAACTACACAGAAAAGAACGCAGTGAAACTCTACTCTGTCGGGGCGACAATTTCGATTCAACACTGGTTGCCATTGCCAGTGATGAACCGCTGGATTTCGACGTCCCAATCCTGAATCTGAATAATACAATTGAGATAACTGATTTTATAGAACAACGGTTTTTGAAATAATGATCACTGGAATCAGGTAACCCAATGGTTCAGCAAGCAACAAATACATTGCGGATGTTCGGCTGTCTTCATACTATCAGAAAAGAGCGTGGCCTTGAATCTACCGTAGATATAACACTACCACCAGAAGGGTGCAAAGCCGAGAAGATTGCCCTGGATCTGGGACTTCCTCTGAACAAGATTGAGGGGGTTTTTGTCAATCACCTGGTTTATGATCTGGAAAAAATAGTTAAACCGGGAGACAAAGTAGCTTTTATACCAACTGGCATTCCAGGTCCGCATCGTTTCATGCTGGGAATCCACAGCGCAGGTAAAAAAAACAACCCATAAATTGTAGAACAGCTTCAAAAGGGTGACATTGATGGATAAAAAAACATATTTGAGTTTTCTGGCGGCACTGGCCACACTGATAGTGGTCTGGCTGTTTGCACTGCTGGCCGCCCCGGTTGCCAAACCTTTTGCCTGGGCGTTAATTATCGGAATTTCAACCCTTCATCAGCACAACCGGATAGCTCTAAAATTCCCTGGTCACCCTAACCGCAATGCAGCATTAATGGTATTACTGATAACCTTCTGTCTGATTCTGCCTGTTGCAGCCTTAATCCTGATGATCGTGCAAAATGCAGCCGACTGGTACACAGAGGGGGAAAAACTGGCCCATTCATTTGCAACAAATGGTGCCGACACCCTCAGCCATTTCCCGTTTGCAAAAGAGATTATCAAGCTGGGAGAGAGACTGGGTATTGATCTCTCTGCTCTCGGTGCAAAGCTGTCTGCGGGTGCCTCAAAATTTCTGCTTGAGCTGGCAACGAATACTGCAAAAAACTTTGGAGAGCTACTTTTCACCATTGCAATTGCACTATTCCTGCTGTTTTTTATTTACCGGGACGGGGAAAGAATAATTTTTGCAGCTATCCACCGATTTTCAAACAATCGGGATAAGGCCCTGCATTATTATTCAGAGATCTGCTCGACAACCACGATTGTTACTGTCGGCACCATTTTCACCTGCCTTGTACAGGGCGTAACTGCCGGGATAGGCTATTATGCAGCCGGCGCCCCTGCCCCGCTGTTTTTTGGTGCACTAACAGCTATTTCCGCACTCGTACCGGTTGTTGGAACCGGACTGATCTGGATACCGCTTGCTGCCCTTGTTGCAATTCACGGTGCCTATCTCAAAGCCATACTCCTGGCAGCCTGGTGTGTACTTTTGGTTGGACTTGCCGATAATGCCATACGTGCACTGGCCATAGGGGTAAAAAGTAATATTCCGATCCCGGCCATTGTCCTTGGTGCCATCTGCGGGCTTTATGCCTTTGGCATCCTGGGCCTGATCCTCGGACCAATCCTGTTTGCAATCTTTTTCACAGTTTGGGGAGATATTCTTTCAATTTCACATCAATCTGATTCGAAATAGGCAAAAAAGAACCCGAAATGTATCAACACAAATCGGGTTCTATCACTTCATAAATTGTAATTTACTATTTACCTGCCGCCACGTCCCTGGCCACGTTCATCATCGTTTCTCTGCCCCTGACCATGCCCACGACCAGAATCCCTGGAGTCACCTCTTTCAGGCTGTCTTTCAAATTGCCTTTCAGGTTGCCTTGCACCTTGTTCTTTGATCCTGGGCTGCTGTTCACGCGCTGCCGGAGCCTGTTGCGGCCTTTGATCGTGCATTACCGGGCCGCGCTGATGATCTGAAGGTTGAGACGATACAGGTTTGCGCACATTATCGCCAATCGGTTGCGGATTTGTACGTGGAGACTCCGGTCGTCTCTGATTTCCAGCCGGAGCAGCATCTTCTCTTCTTGGCTGAATATTTCCCGGTGATCTATGTTCTGCCTGTCTGTTGTAGTACTGACGAACATTCTTGTCTCGAGGTTGGTGGCGGTACTGTTGATTATGAATAACATGTTGCTGTTCAACACGGGGATAACGCTCTCCGGCATATTTCCGCTGGTAAACGGGCAGCGGCGCCGGGCGTGGAGCAGACTCGCGCTTCCACTTGTCCCACCCCCTGCGATGACGCTCCCATCCTGGTCCCCAGTGTTGTCCCCAGCGAGGAGGTTCATGACGATGCCAACCTCTGAAATAAACCGGCGGCTGGCGATAATAACGTACAGGCACCCGCAGGATGTATAATGGAACAACTTCCGGCCCTACAACACTCCAGGGCCCATTATACCAGGAACTGGCATACCAGTTGTCATCCTGATAAACCCAGTACATACCATCATAAAAGAAATAGTTGGCGTTCAGGCGTGGGGCATAGTAGACAGGGTATCCTGGTACCCGGACCAGTTCTGGATACAGCGGCAGATTGATACCGATACTCACATTAGGCAGGCCAATACCGATACTTATCTGTGCCGTGGCAGTTGTCACAGTGCAGAACAAAAGTGACACGGCAATCAAAGCAAAATAGATTTTTTTCATCTTTTCCTCCAGCTTTGTAAGTACATTTCTAAAAATCCGGCAATTATTATAGCACCACCTGTCAAAACGTGCGAATTGTTTCTGATTAATCATCTTAGGATTTTATACAAACCGCATTAATTATCTGCGAAGGAGAGAATATATGGTAGGAATTATTCTCGCATTGGACAAACCATACTGAAGCGTTATAATTATTAAAAAATACCTTTATTAAAGGGGCATAAATGGATCGTGTACTAATCGGCAGTAATTATGAAAAACAACCGTTCTGGAAAGTCATTCTTGGTGTCCCGCTGATTTATCTACCGATCCTGACAACCATTCCTTTTGTGGTTTTAGGCGTCATACTGATCAGAACCCATCTTAAATATGTCGGTGGCATGAATATCAAATCATACTGGGAATTTGTACCTGCATGGGTTTCACATCGCTATTCAAACCAGGATCAACCAACCATAAACATTTCCAGATTCAACCTGGCACACTATAAATTTTTCTGGATTTTCAACTGCAAACATTACTGTCCGTTGAGCGTGGCTCTATTCAGCTATGCGGTCTATCTGGTAAAAATAGTTGAAATATGGTGGTGTCCGTTTAAACACGACAAAAAGCAGAACTACGGAGAAGCAGCCATTGACAAGTCCTTTTGGCATGTGGACCCGGAAGAGACGAAAAAGCTACATGCTGAGGATAAGAACAATCCGATCTGGAATGAGAAGGGAGAGTAGAATAACTGAAAAATCAGATTTTTTCTCCACAGTAAAGGCAATTACTTAAAAAAACCCTTACTTTAACTCAAAAACAATCAGTATTTATTTAACCAGCTCTTCACGGCACTTTTCTATAGCAGCAAAGAGTTTGTTAAAGTCCACTGGCTTTACGATATAATCAACAAAGCCAATTTCACTTAATTTATTAAGATATTCCTTATCGCAGTAACCAGAAACCACGATAAATCTCGTGTTGTTCTTGATAGCTTTAATTTCACCGGCCATCTCTATACCGTCCATCAAAGGCATATTAATGTCAGTGATGACAATGTCAGTAGTGTGTTTCTTAAACAGTTCCAGCCCGTCTTTCCCGTTTTCTGCCGCATATACAGTGGAATCAGGAAACTCCCTTGCAATGATGCGGCTGATTGAAAAACAGACAATACTATCATCTTCCACGAGCAACACCGAAAAGGCGCCAGGAGAAGGTTTGGCAGCCATATTACACCTCTATCCTGAATTCTGAACCACCCGCAACATTACGAAAATCTAAACGCCCGCCCACATTTTTCTCAATGATAGTTTTTGACAAGAACAGACCGATACCGGTCCCCTTGCCAAGATCCTTGGTGGTAAAATAAGGATCAAAAATTTTATCCTTGATTTCCTCTTTGATACCGCCAGCATTATCCGTAATGGTCACCACCGCTTTACCATTTTCAGTAAATGACAACACAGTTATAATTGGTTGGTCAGTTCGCTGCTCAACGAAAGCATCCTTGGAGTTCATAATAATACTCATCAGCACTTGGCTGAATTCATTCGGATATCCATTAATCTGTGGGTCGCCAAATGAATAAAAACTGAGTGTAATCCCGGCTTTTTTCAGACTTTCCTCTACCAGTTGAAGCGTATTTCGAATAACCTGTTCTACCCTGAATAAATTTTTTTCCTTATCAGGTGTCGTAAAATCCTGGAATACCGTTATGGTTTGCGACATATGCTGGAGAATTTCCATGGACTTGGCAATATTTGCATCAACAAGTTCCTTGGAAAGATCACCATACCTTAAAGACAAACCCAGTTCCTGTACCTTTACGCCTAGTACATTCAGGGGTTGACGCCACTGGTGAGCAATATTGCCCAGCATTTCTCCCATGGCAGCCATACGGCTTTGCTGGATCAGCAGTTGTTCCTTTTCACGCAGTTCTTCCATCGCCTGATGACGTGCAGCGGTTTCGACCTTGAGATTATGATATGTCTCCTGTAATTCAACATTTTGCGTTTCAAGCTCTAAAGCCCTTGCAGCAATGTTTTTATTAAGACGTTCGATTTCCTTGGCGGTGGTATGTAATGGCCGGGCAATCAAAAACCAGAGAAAAGGTGCGCTGATAATTATCAGCATGACAGAGTCAGCAAAATTAGCTACTGGATCAATCTCGGTATTAAAAAACAGAGGTAATGTGAACATTATTATTGCTTCAGCAACAAAAAGTACCACAAGAATTCTTGCCAGCAGACGTAACGGGGAAATAACCCTGGGTGTTTCTGCACTGCTTACTATCGCTGCAACTGATGTATTCATAATAAACAGCCTCACACATGCAGATCAAAACAGATATTTTACAAATCTATCAGTAAACAGCCAATTCTTTGAAAGTTTTTCAAGAGACCTGTGGCTATATCAATCTACAGCTTCTCAATGCTAAACTGATAAAAATTCTACCTATATTAGATCTCTGACCTCGGTAATTCGAAACCAGGCAGCATGCTTGACCGCACTTCCAGCTCCGGCTCCAACGATCTGATCGGTGTTTGCTTTAATAGTTTCCAGCAACTCACCTTCCTCCTCGGTTTTTATCAGTTCAAGCAATAAACGCACACCGGTGAAACCGGGCCCATTGGTTTTAAAGAGATAAGCTGCGTGACGATTGCGCGTAAGATTCTGATAGGTGCGCCTATCGGTCATGCCCCATACAAGTGTAGCTTCATCAATGATATGCGGTCGCCCATAGATTGCACTGTTTACTTTGCCGTCCGATGAAGATGTGGACATAACTCCTACTCCGGGATTTGTGAAAAGTTCAGAAATATTCATAACTGGTTCCTTTTTGGACTATTTATCATAAATTTATTCATACAGCATCTTAAACATACAAAGTGATACGGTGTTAGTTCTTTTTTCTATTGACCTCCCTGATTATATCCAAACTGCCGGTTGCCTTTTGGCCACTGAAGAGTAAAATCAATCTATCATGAATGAATCAACCAACTACACTCAATTAGCATGTGAGGAGAATATGACCACACGAATTGAAAAAGACACACTGGGAAATATGGAGATTCCTGCTGAATCCTATTACGGAGCGCAAACGGCCCGGGCGGTGCTGAACTTCCCCATCTCGGGACTACGCCCACATGCGGCTTTTGTCTGGTCAGTCATTATTATCAAAAAATGTGCTGCAAAAGCCAATATGTCTACCGGCAGACTTGAAGCAAAAATCGGCGAGGCAATTGTATCTGCGGCAGACGAAGCACTTACAGGCAGGTTTAAGGAACATTTTGTTGTGGACCCTTTTCAGGCTGGCGCAGGCACCTCCCACAATATGAACATCAACGAGGTGCTGGCAAACCGGGCTCTGGAGCTGCTGGGCCATTCACGCGGCGACTTCTCGATTCTGCACCCCAATGACCATGTAAACATGGCCCAATCCACCAATGATGTCATCCCCACGGCGATCCGACTGGCTGCGCTGGAAATGCTCGATCCTTTACTGGAGGCGCTTGAACAGCTGGAAATCACATTGGTGGCTAAAGCCAAAGAGTTTGATCATGTTCTCAAATCCGGTCGCACCCATTTGCAGGATGCGGTTCCGATTCGACTGGGGCAGGAGTTCGGTGCCTACGCAGCTGCAATACGTAAAAACCGTGAAGGACTGGAGTCCTGTATCCCAGCCTTACTGGAACTGGGCATCGGCGGTACAGCTGTGGGAACCGGCCTGAATGCGGAACCGGCCTATATTAAGGCAATTATCGAAAACATTGCAGTTGCAACCGGCTTCCCGGTAACCGCAAGCGAAAACCTGTTTGAAGCCATGCAGAACATGGACCCGTTCCTGACACTATCTTCAGGTCTGCGCCGCACAGCAGTAAACCTGGGGCGCATTGCCAATGACTTGCGTCTGCTGGCATCAGGTCCGCGCACAGGCCTGGATGAGATCCGCCTGCCGCCGGTACAGCCGGGCTCATCCATCATGCCGGGCAAGATTAACCCCTCCATGGCAGAAATGACCAACATGGTCTGTTTTCAGGTAATGGGATGCGACCACACCATTATGATGGCAACACAAGCAGGGCAGCTGGAACTGAACGTAATGATGCCTCTGATCTCATACAATCTGACCTTTGCTCTGGAAATACTTAAAAACTGTGTAGTCAAATTCAGTGAATCATGTGTGGCTGGTATTACTGCCAACCAGGGACGCTGCCTGCAGTATCTTGAAAACTCACTTGGGCTGGTGACGGTTCTGGCACCATCCATCGGCTATAATGCCGCAGCTGAAGTCGCCAAGGAATCCGTAATCACTGGACGCTCGATTCGTGAAATTGTTCTGGAGAGAGGTTTAATGCCGGAAAAGGAATTCGAGGAAGCCATGCGTCCGCAGCACCTTACGGAACCGGGCCTGCCGCTGAATGAAAAATAAACGAGCCTGCAGCGCCAGTATATTAATAATTGACACGCTTTCTCAAACATGACTAAATTGGTAAACATCAGTAATTTTATAAACCGATTCAAAATTTAAAGGGGTCATTAGATAACAATGAACAAAAAACTTATACCAGCATTATCATTTGGTTTAGCCGTACTACTGATTGGAAGTATTGCATATGCATCCGACCGGAGAAGAAATGCAAAAGCACAGGATCTCCTTGATAACAACATTCATGAAGAGGAGATCCTGCGGAGCGAGCTGCTTGAAGCGGTTGAGCCGACTGAACCATTGGAAATAAAATTAACTAACAGAGATAATATCAGGACTGTTGCAGCTATTAATCTGGATGAGTTGAAAGATGACGTCCTGCCTGGCAAAACCGCCAAATAGGCTGTAAAAACAGATTTTGATCGCATCTGCGTAACGCCTTATCATTAGTTCAGCCAGTCAACTCCATCTCACTGGTTTGTCTCTGGTTCTCTTGGACAACAACGGCTTATTACGGATTGTAGTTCACAATAACTATGATATTTTTTTATCATGAACATTTTAACAAGGAGGCTTCTGTGGTGATGTTTTATTAGTTCGACACTTTAGACAGAACGTCTCCCTCCTGCCTGAACTGTTTTCAATCCGGCGGTTGTAAATTCCTCGCAGACCGGCTCCCTTTGAGGTAGTGAAATGATTATACGACTGCTGCTGATTCTGTATCTTCTGACAAGCCCGGTTATGGCGCTGGCCACCGGGCATACGCAAAAATCACTGATAGTCGGCAGTGAGCAGGACTTTCCCCCCTTTGCAATTGGCCGGACAGATGAAACAGCGGCCGGATTCAGCGTTGATCTCTGGAAGGAAGTCGCCAGGGAAACGGGGCTGAAGTATTCACTGCGCGTAAGGCCATGGGCGCAGGTTCTCCAGGAGTTCAAAGACGGCAAGATTGATGTGCTGATCAACATTGCCCAATCAGATGAAAGACACCAGTATACAGATTTCAGCGTCCCCCATGCTATTGTCAACGGCGCAATCTTTGTGCGCAAAGGCGAAAAACGCATCCGTTCGGAAGAGGATCTGACAGACAAGTCCATCCTGGTATTTAAATCCGACTTGGCCCATGAATATGCTCTTTCAAAGGGGTGGCAGAAACAGCTCGTACTGGTAGATACCTCCAGGGATGGCCTCAGACTGCTTAGCTCCGGCAAATATGACGCCATGCTCCTCGGCAAGCTTGCTGGCATGCAAACATTGAAAGATCTGGATATAAAAAATATCATTCCTCTGGAGAAACCGGCCGGCTATTCCCAGAAATTCTCATTTGGCGCTCATAAAGGCGATTCAAAACTGCTGGCCACTATCAACGAGGGACTTGCCATAACCAAGGCTGATGGCAATTATGACGCCATCTATCAAAAGTGGTTCGGTGTTTACGAAGTTAAAAAACCCACTTTGAGAGACATGTTGCCCTACCTTACGGCTATTTTGATTCTTTTCCTGCTGGCCTACGGTTATCTGCTCCGAAAGCGCCTGATCGAGCGCAGGCAATCCGAAAAGGCCCTGCGGGAAAGCGAAGAACGTTTCAAAAATATGTTCCGTTCGCATAGTGCCGTTATGTTGCTGATCGAGCCTGAGTCCGGTGCGCTGGTGGATGCCAATCTGGCTGCTGAAGATTTTTACGGTTATACCAGAGAAACCCTGCTCAAGATGAAGATCAGCGATCTGAACACCCTTTCCCCGGAAACCATTGCAATAGAACGTCAAAAAGTTCTAGCAGATGAAAAAAGGGTTTTGATTTTCCCGCATAGAATTGCAAGCGGAGAAATCCGCACGGTGGAATCCCACTCGACTCCCATTCAGCAGGATAACAACACCCTGCTCTTCTCCATAGTCCACGACATCACCGAACGTAAAAGATCTGAATCATACCGCAACATGGGGCAGGAGATCCTGCTGGCACTGAATGACTCGGGAAACCAGCAGCAGGCCATCCAGCGGATTGTTGATATTGTGAAATCCGTAACCGCTATGGATGCGGTGGGCATTCGACTGCAGGATGGAGAGGACTTCCCCTATTTCTGCCAAGACGGGTTCAGTCAGGATTTTCTGAAAACAGAAAATTCGCTGCTGTCCAGGGCACAGGATGGCGGAATTTGCCGCAACGAAGAAGGCAATATCTGCCTGGAATGTACCTGCGGCCTGGTGGTCAGCGGCAAAACAGATATGTCAAGTCCGCTGTTTACCAAAAACGGCAGCGCCTGGACCAATGATTCCTTCCCGTTTCTTCATGTACCTGCTGATGAGGACGCCAGAACCAATCCTCGCAATGAATGCATACACCAGGGGTATGCATCAATCGCCCTGGTTCCGATCCGGGCCAAGGGTCGGATTGTAGGACTCTTTCAATTGAATGACCGCAGAAAAGGGCGCTTCACCCTGGAAGGCATAGAAGAACTGGAGGAAATCGCCGAAAATATCGGTGAAGCCATGCTGCGCAAGCAGGCCGAGGAGAAGTTGATTGCCAGTGAGCGTTTCCTGCGAATGCTGACCGACCAGCTTCCGGGCATGGTCGCTTACTGGTCAGACGAGCTCCGCTGCAGTTTTGCCAATCATGCCTATCAGGAGTGGTTCGGCAGGACTCCGGAAGAGATGCTGGGTATAACCATACAGGAGATGATGGGAGAAGAATTGTTTAGCAGGAATGAGCCCTATATTCGCAAAACCTTACAGGGAGAAGCGCAGCATTTTGAAAGGGCGCTGGTAAAACCCGGCGGGGAAATCGGCTATACATGGGCCCATTATGTTCCTGACACTGTTGAAGGCAGGACCAGGGGTTTCTTTGTCATGGTTTCGGATATCACCGAACTGAAACGGGCCGAGGCGGAGAAAGACAAACTGGAAACTCAACTCCTGCAGGCCCAGAAGATGGAACTGGTTGGTAGGCTGGCTGGCGGTGTCGCCCATGATTTCAACAATATGCTCGGCGTCATCCTCGGCCATGCCGAACTGGCACTGATGACCATTGATGATACTGATCCTTTGCATGAAGACATGATTGAGATCCGCAATGCGGCTGATCGTTCCGCCAACCTGACACGTCAACTGCTGGCCTTTGCCCGCAAGCAGACCATCGCACCTCAGACATTGAACCTGAACGATACCGTATCCGCCATGCTGAAAATGCTGCAACGGCTGATCGGCGAGGACATTCATCTTACCTGGCAGCCGGCACCGGAACTGTGGGTGATAAAGGCGGATCCCAGCCAGATAGACCAGATCCTGGCAAATCTATGCGTAAATTCCCGGGATGCCATCAAGAGCACTGGCATGATCACCATAGCAACAGAGAACAGCACCATTGACACCATTTACTGCAATGAAAATCCGGACACATTACCCGGGGAATATGTGCGTCTGATTGTCTGTGACGACGGCAGCGGGATGGACAAAGACACCATTTCCCACATCTTTGAACCGTTCTACACAACCAAGGATCTGGGCGTCGGAACCGGCCTGGGGCTGGCCACCGTATTTGGCATCGTTAAACAGAACAACGGCTTTATCAATGTTTATAGCGAACCTGGCCATGGTACGACCTTTTCGATCTATCTACCGCGCATTGAGAGCAACAAAATGCCAAACCAGGCTGATAATGTTGCCGCATCCATACCGAAAGGACACGAAACCATACTTTTGGTGGAGGACGAACCGGCCATCCTGAAAATGACCACTATCATGCTGAGCAAGCAGGGGTATACGGTACTGAAGGCAGGAAACCCGGGAGATGCCATCCGTTTGGCCCTGGAGCATGCCGGAGACATAAACCTGCTGATGACGGACGTGATCATGCCAGGAATGAACGGAAGAGAGCTGTCAAAAAAACTTTTAAAAACCCATCCTGACATGAAACATCTCTTCATGTCAGGATATACTGCCGATGTGATTGCCAACCAGGGTGTGCTGGCCGATGATGTGCACTTTATCCAAAAACCGTTTTCCCTTCCCGCGTTAGCTGCAAAAGTTAGAGCTGTGCTTGCCCAATAGTAATTGACCGAAATTGATATCTTTATTGAAATGGCTTGATAAACGTATTAAATCTGATGTCGGCAGTAGCTAAAAGCTAATGGTATTGAAGCAGAACAAGCGTAACATTTTATTATACATAATTACTCTGTTAAATATTGTCAACATATTGCTATTTAAGATAATTTTCAACTAATAAAGCCAGTTGTAGACAGAAGACGCCAACAAGAGCTAATTAGAGTTGTAACATTTTTTTACACTACACAGTCACAACGATGAAAGCCTGAACTTATGCCCAGGAATCAACAATAAAAGCCCTCTTGCCGATCCAGGAAGGATCAACAAGAGGGCTTGCTCCGCATTACAAAACCTCAGGATTGCGACTCCCTGCGGTTGACTCTAATGAACACAGTGCGAAACAACATCCTCTTGTGCAGCTACCTTTTACCCGAAAATCTCCCTGAATCTCCTGGAGGGACTGACAAATCTCACCTGTGCCGCATAGAACTGTTCTGGATCAAAGGTACATCCTTTCATTGAGTCCACCCATGCCACCATATCCTTGTGGTCAGGATCCACCGGATCAAATATTGTCTCCAACAACCCGATATATCCATATGGACCACCACAATCTTCAGGGGGACATGCCCTTTCTCCATCCACACAGAAGGGATATTTGAAACCTTTTACAGGGGTCAGTATTTCTTCAAGTACTATAGAGTGACTCCAGTTGTCCCCCAAGTCATAGGTGTATTCTATCCTGCCTGTCTTGCCTTCGATAAAGAGATTAATCCTTCTTTCCCATCCGGGTAGAATATGCGCATCATCTTCATGCTCCGGTTCGAAAGGAACGCCAAATACAACTGTTTTATCCGTTTGAGCATCAATACAGGTAAATTTATGCATGTGGTTGTTGGTCCATCCAAAAGCATCCTGTATGTAGCTGTGAAGATCCCAAAACGTACTTGTATTTGGTATTTGGATTCTACGCCAGATTGGCGGTTCAATGTCATTCAGCGCGATCTTCAATTGATATATTTGCAGCGGTGGCATGATTAACCTCCAAGTGTGTCTCTTAGATTATATGATTTTATTGCATCATAAAATAGATGACAAATGATAATGAAAGTTTGTCTTTCCATATGGCAAGGAGGGTTGGGTTAAGGTGGTGAGCATGACGCTGCTATAATGAAACCAGGTATTTCTTATGTATCCACACTATTCGGATCTGACACTTGAAATGCAGGGCATCCCCAAAATGAAGCTGCCCTGCATTTACTCACATCCATCACCTGTCTGGCACAGCCATTTCTACTAAAAATTACAATGAATTTACTACATTTACTGAGCCTTTTTTACATGAAATACTGAGCGAATTTTACCTAAAACACCTATATAAAAATCGGACATCCACCGAATAGTCAACATTGTCAGATATCGTATAGTTGATACAAATAAAAAGCTGATTACGTGCTTAATTCAGCGTGTACCTAAAGACCAATATTAAAGATTAGCAGGAAGGCGTCAGAGCCTAATTTACTATGGAGGTGTCATATGAAAAATCTGTTCATATATTTCGTTTTTGCATTGGTTTGCATGGGCCTCAGCTTTGCACATGCTGATGAACAAAGTATGAATCAAGACCAAAAAGATCAATGTTTACTAATTTCAAAGGATTGTCAAAATGAAGTCCTGAGCATTCAACAGAAAATGAAAGCCCTTCAGACTGAGATTGAAAAGGGTACTAAAGTTTACACACTTGAAGAACTCAAAATACTAAAGAATAAATTAAAAGAGGTTGAAGACACACTTAATATTTTATTGAAGCGTTAAGAAACAGCATCTGAAATAATTATAGGCAGCGAGAGAGTAAAAAACAGATTTGCTGTACTCTCTCGCTGTTTATTACAATTGGGATGTTGAAGGATACGGGAAAGATCCACTTTAAAGGCGCAGGCGCTTTAGTTTCCGAGCCACTTTCCTTGTTATTCGCTCGCATTCTGTTGCTAATCCCATCTTTAATGAACTATCTCAAGGGTATAGTTAGCCAAGACCATCGGAGGATATAATGAAAGGAAACGAGAAAATTATTGAGCATCTAAATTTGCGCCTGGCAGAAGAACTGACCGCCATAAACCAGTATATGGTCCATTCGGAAATGTGTGACAACTGGGGATATGAACGACTGCATAAACAAATTGAAAAGCGGGCTATCGAGGAAATGAAGCATGCCGAAAAACTGATCGCCAGAATTCTCTTTCTGGATGGCAGACCAATTGTAAGCAACTTGAATAAAATTCATATTGGGAGTGAAGTACCAAAAATGCACGATAGCGATTGGCACGCAGAAGAAAATGCCATCAAAGGTTACAACGAAAGCATAAAAGTGGCAGTGGAAATTGGAGACAACGGCTCTCGGGAACTTTTTGAATCCATACTCAAAGAAGAGGAGCAACATATCGACGAACTTGAAGCTCAACTTGACCAGATCAAGCAAATGGGAGGACAAAACTATCTGGTTGAACAGATACACTAGAGTCGAATGTGGCTGAAGCTGCCTCAACTCGACCTAAAATAGTATTCGACAAACGACTGTCAAAGGAGAATTAGAATGTCAAAAACAGCTATTGTAGATCAGGATCTTTGTATCGGTTGCGGTATCTGTGTGGGAAACTTGCCAAAAGTATTTAGAATGAATGATGACAATAGGGCTGAATGCTATGATTCAACGGCAGCCACCGAGGATGAAATCCAGAACGATGCTATTGATGCGTGTCCGGTGTCCTGTATCCACTGGGAACAGCTCTATCAAGAAGATGTAGATCATTAGTAGCAGCCGAACCCAATTATAAGGAGCAATTGATATGCAAACAATTAAATTCAAAGTATCCGAGCTTAAGTGCGAACCATGTGAAAAGATTATTGTCGATAAATTGCGTGACGCTGATGGAGTACTAGATGTGTCTTTTGATCCTGAGACTAAAACTGTAACGGCTTCCATATCCCATCCATCTGCTTGTGATGGCATTTACTGCCTCGTTGAAGAACTGGGATACAAGGTCCACGTGGACTGAGCAGCTCCGGACAAAAAAAACAAAACGCCAGCAAGTCTAAAGTATGACGATGTCTGTATTCATAAATCTGAGGTAAAAAAAACTTAGAGGAGAACCATTATGGAAGACCTTAAAACCTGCTGTGACATTAAAAACCATCACCACCACATGTGCGGACGACAAAATCCGACAGCACTCCCTGAAGTAGAAAGTCTTTCGTTTTCTCCAACTGTGAAATGCGGTATCTGCGGAGCAATGGCAGCTTCCGTCACCGATGTCTGTACTCCGGTCAAAATTTTTGAAGAAGAACTGCTAACATAACCTGCCATTGCTTTTACATCAACGATACGCTGCAGACGGGATGCATTTGAGGCATCGGATTCAGCAGCAGCTTAAATGGCTTCCGACATCATATTCCCCGGCCACATTACAAATGGCCGGGGAATATGATTAATCCGGAAAAATGAACAGTAATTTACTTCTTTGCCATTGCTGCAAATGCTGCCTTAGCTCCTTCCTGAATTTCCTGTGGAGTCAGATCCCTGGTATGGGTGGCAAGAGTCCAACTGTAACCAAATGGATCCAGAACCGTACCGTTGCGGTCGCCCCAAAACATTTCCTGAACAGGCATCGTGACTTTAGCTCCCGCTTTAACGGCCTTCTCGAAAGCAACGTCAACATTTTCAAGATAAACGTAAAAACTGATTGGAGAGCCGCCAAGGGTTTCAGCGCTCTTGCAGGGATAATCAGGGCATTCCTCGCCCATCATGATTGAGGAGTTACCGATCCGCAGTTCGGCGTGTACCACTCCTTTGCCGTCCGGTCCCGGCATGGCGAACAACTCAACCGCCCCAAATGCTTTTTTGTAAAATTCTATGGCCTTGCGTGCATCCTTGAAAACAAATGTCGGTGTTAAAGTGTGATAACCATCTGGAATCGCTTTAATCATGGCCTTTCTCCTTGTCTTAGAGGAGGCTGCCTGTCTCCTCCTGTTTTTTTAGTTGTGATACTCCTTGAACATTGGATTCGCTTTAAACCTTTGGATAAAATAATACATGACAATATCAATAATTCAACTTGAAGCTTATCAATAAATCAATTCAAATCAACACCCGATCACTCGCCCCGTCCTTGCAAGCCCGCAAAACGATGGTAAAATTAATGAGCTTGACGTATCCGGCCATAAATGATTTCATCGGCTTACTGATATATAGAAGGGTTTACATGCAAACACTGTCCGAATCCTATTCTCTTGTCTTATATACCATTGCGACTGTCTTGCTGATCGGCGTCCTGCTGATCGCCGCCTGGTGGCTTGGTGCTAAAACCACCAACCACAACAAAGATATGCCCTACGAATCAGGTATCATACCGACCGGCTCTGCCCGTAGCCCTCTTCACGTTCCTTTTTATCTGGTCGCCATCTTCTTCATCGTCTTCGACGTGGAAACCGCTTTCATCTTTACCTGGGCCGTAGCCTGGGAGCAGATCGGCCTGGGCGGGCTGATTCATATCACCTTCTTCATTGTGGCACTGCTGCTGGGACTGGTCTGGATCTGGCTGAAAAACGGGCTGGAATGGGGCCCATCCCGGATACGAAGGGGTATTGATGAAGAATGAAATCCCCGACAATGTCCTGCTGACACGCCTGGATGACATGATCAACTGGGGGCGGGCCAATTCGCTCTGGCCGATGTTCTTCGGGCTGTCCTGCTGTTTTGTCGAGATGATGACCTCTTTTACCTCTCGCCACGACATTTCCCGCTTCGGCGCCGAGGTTCTACGCGGAACACCACGCGAAGCCGACTTGATGGTGATTGCCGGAACGGTCTTCAAGAAGATGGCCCCTTCCATCCTGCGCCTCTACGAACAGATGGCCGAACCACGCTGGGTAATTTCCATGGGCAGCTGTGCCAATTCGGGCGGCATGTACGATGTCTACAGCGTGGTGCAGGGGGTCAACCAGATCCTGCCGGTGGATGTGTATGTCCCCGGCTGCCCTCCCCGCCCGGAGGCCTTTTTGCAGGGATTAATGCTGCTGCAGGAAAAGATCCGCAGCGAAGAACGCCCGGCCCGCCCGGTACTGCACATGGTCGGTGGTACGCAAGGAACAACTGCGCCGGTTCTGGTGGACGGGATCACAAAATCACGGGACACCCGCGGACCGGGCATGGCAGGGATACCGGCACGCGGCTCATCGGTACAGCACCCGAACATGTTTATGCCTCGTTCCGACGATATCTGGCGGCCTCCGGCAGTCCGTCACGCCTATCCGGACTTCGGCCTGGGGGGTGAACTTGAGTCCGCCTTTGCAGGACGTGTCTCTGTCGACAATGCCGCCACTGACATGCTGACCTACCGCGCCCCGGTCGAACTGGTACCGGAGGTGCTGGCATTGCTGAAGAACCGCCGGAGCAACCCCTTCAAGAGGCTGGAGGATATGGCCGCCGTGGACGAATCGTGCCGCCGCGAAAGGGATAAATATCCCGACTTCACCCTCAACTACCACCTGCTCTGCTTCGACACGCCGGGTCATATCCGCATCAAGACCGACCTGACCGGCCAATATCCGGAACTGCCCAGTGTAACTTCCGTCTTTCCGTCTGCCAACTGGTACGAGCGTGAGGTCTTCGACATGTATGGCCTTCGCTTCAACGGGCACCCTAACCTGCGCCGCATCCTGATGCCGTCGGATTGGGAAGGTCATCCACTGCGCAAGGAGCACCCCTTCCGGGCCACGGAGATGGCTCCCTACACAACCGAGGATGCACGACGCCATCAGTCCCTGCCCGCCTCCGACTTCTTCGACCGGATCGACGAAGAAACCATGATCATCAACCTGGGGCCGCAACACCCCGGCACCCACGGAATCATCCGCTTCATGCTCAAACTGCATGGCGAGGAGATCGTGGATATGGATACGGACATCGGCTACCACCATCGCGGTGCGGAAAAGATCGGCGAACGCCAACACTGGAACCAGTTCATCCCCTACACCGACCGGATCGATTACCTGGCTGGGGTCCAGAACAACCTGGCCTATGTGACCAGCGTTGAAAAACTCTGCAACATCACCGTCCCGGAACGGGCCATCGTCATCCGGGTCATGCTGTCCGAGCTATTCCGCGTCGCCAGCCATCTGGTCTGGTTCGGCACCTTTGCCGCCGACCTGGGGGCTATGACGCCGGTCTTCTATACTTTCACCGACCGGGAAAAGATTTTCGACATTGTGGAAATGATCACCGGCGGCCGCATGCATCCTGCATGGTTCCGCATCGGCGGAGTCAGTGAAGACCTGCCTGATGAATGGGAAGCTCCGGTGCGGCATCTGTTGGACTGGATGCCTGCAAGGTTGAAAGAATATGATGACCTGCTGAAAAATAATCCCATCTTCACCGCCCGCCTCAAAGGAGTCGGCGCAATATCCCTGGAAAAAGCCATGGAATGGGGCTTGAGCGGTCCTAACCTGCGGGCCTGCGGTCTGGCCTGGGATCTGCGCAAGAAGATACCCTATGGAGGTTATGACCGGTTTGATTTCGAGATTGTGACCGCCGAGAGTGGAGACTGCTGGGCACGCTACCTGGTCAGAATGGAAGAGATCCGGCAGTCGCTGCGCATCGTAAGCCAGTGCCTGGGCGACATGCCGGACGGTCGCTGGATCACCGATGACTATCGCTATGTGCTGCCTCAAAAACCGGACGCCCTGCAGAACATCGAATCATTGATCCACCATTTCGTCAACTCCACCCGCGGCATGGCACCGCCGCGCGGAGAGAACTACAGCGCCATTGAAGCGCCCAAAGGTGAAAACGGCTACTTTGTGGTTTCCGACGGACTGAGCATCCCCTACCGGATGCGGATCAAAACCCCCAGCTTCCCGCACATCCAGGCCCTGCCCCAATTGTGCAAAGGTTGGTTGTTGGCTGATTTCCTGGCCATAATCGGCTCAATCGATTTTGTGCTGGCAGACCTGGACAGGTGAAAAAATGATTCCAAAGCAACTAAAAACAGCGCTTGAACAGCGCGTCGCAAATGGCATTACCCCACGGGAAGCAGCCGTGGATGTGATGAAGGAGCTGCAGAGCCACTACGGCTGGCTGACCGACGAAGCGGTGACGGAAGCGGCGCAGATTCTCGACCTGTCGCCCTTGCAGGTTGAAGAGCTGGCCACCTTTTACGAGATGATTTACCGCCGACCAGT
This sequence comes from uncultured Geobacteraceae bacterium, assembly GCA_964509295.1. Taxonomy (GTDB): domain Bacteria; phylum Desulfobacterota; class Desulfuromonadia; order Geobacterales; family Pseudopelobacteraceae; genus JBGSQR01. Next base: position 45,791 of record CAZDWS010000016.1, read on the forward strand.
CGGAAAACAGGTCATACACGTCTGCGATTCCATTTCCTGTTGGGCCATGGGTGGCGAAACCCTGCTGCAGCAGCTTTCCACCCACCTGGGTATTGCTGTGGGAGAGACCACCGGCGACGGGATGTTTACGCTGCTCCCCTGTTGCTGCCTGGGGAATTGTGGTGAAGCGCCGACCATGATGGTTGGAGAGGGGATTTATGGTAGGTTGACTTTGGAGAAGTCTGTTGCGGTTTTGGAAATGCTTTTGGCCACGGAGACAAACTAAAGTTGATTATATTTAAAATTCAACCATAGGAACATTTTAGTCCCCTCTCCCTCTGGGAGAGGGCTAGGGTGAGGGAAGCAGTGTTGGATTTTCTGCAATTTTATTCCCTCATCCGGCCTTCGGCCACCTTCTCCCAGAGGGAGAAGGAATTTAGCGTAAAATCAGAGATATTTAGCGTAATTATTGAAAGAATCTATGGAACAACCACTCTTCCGACATAACAAGCCCGGACGCTGCGTAACCTTCGACGAATACCGTGCCGAAGGCGGCTTTTCAGCCCTGACAAAAGCGCTCCGCGAAATGTCGCCCGACCAGGTGCAGCAGACCGTGATCGACTCCGGCATGCGCGGTCGCGGCGGGGCCGGTTTCCCGACGGGCAAGAAGTGGTCCTTTGTACCCCGAGACCTGCCCGGACCGCGCTGGCTGATCTGCAACTGCGATGAGATGGAGCCGGGCACCTACAAGGATCGCATACTACTGGAATCCAATCCCTACTCACTTGTTGAGGGAATAGTCCTGGCATCTTATGCCATCGGGGTGCGTCACGCCTTTATCTTTATCCGGCGGGGGTACGAGCAGGCAGCTGGAAATCTGCGACGCGCCGTTTCCGAATGTCAGCAAGCGTGGCTGCTGGGAGAAAATATACTTGGAAGCGGGTTCTCCTGCCATATTGACGTGCATGTTTCAGCCGGTCGTTACATCTGCGGTGAAGAGACGGCACTGATGAACGCACTGGAAGGGAAGCGTGCCAATCCGCGTGCTAAACCACCCTTCCCTGCCATAAAAGGTCTCTGGGGTGGTCCGACGGTCGTCAACAATGTGGAGAGTCTGGCCAATATCCCGTCCATCATCGCCAATGGTCCAGAGTGGTTCAAAGGGCTGGCACGCATACCGGAGGCAGCAGGCATGAAACTGTTCTGCGTCAGCGGCCATGTCGCCAATACAGCCTGTTTCGAACTGCCGCTGGGTATACCTCTGGGAGAAATCATCGAAGGACCGTGCGGGGGCATGCGTTCGGACAGCCGCTTTAAAGCCTGCCTGCCCGGTGGCGCATCCACACCCTATTTTACTACCGACCACCTGGGTGTACCGATGGACTTCGACACAGTGGCTAAGGCTGGATCAAGGCTCGGAACCGGCGGTATAGTTGTATTCGACCAGCACACCTGCATGGTGGCGGTCACTCTGAATCTGGTGCGCTTCTATGCCCGCGAGTCCTGCGGCTGGTGCACCCCCTGCCGCGAAGGGTTGCCCTATGTGGTCCACATATTGGAGAGAATCGAAGCCGGTCTGGGCAGCGAGGAGCATATCTCAATTCTGCGAGATCATGTCAAGCTGCTGAACTCCGCATTTTGCGCACTGGCACCCGGAGCCATGGGTCCGGTGGATGGACTTTTGAGACATTTCATGGATGAGATAAGGGAACATATTGCTAAGGGCAGATGCCCTTTCAGGAAGATATAATGCCGAAACTGATCATCGACGACATAACAGTTGAGGTAGCCGACGGGGTTACCGTACTTGAGGCGGCCAAGCTTGTGGGGATCACTATCCCGCATTTTTGCTGGCACCCGGCACTGGGCAAGGCCGGTGCCTGCCGGGTCTGTGCGGTGAAGCTGCTGGATGGTCCGGTCAAAGGCATCCAGATGTCCTGCATGTTGCCGGCTCAGGACGGCATGGTTGTTTCGACTACCGATGCAGATGCACTGGCCATGCGGAAACAGGTGATTGAATGGCTGATGATCAACCATCCCCATGACTGCCCGATCTGTGATGAAGGAGGAGAATGTCAGCTTCAGGACTACACCATTGCCGGAGGCCACGGTATTCGTCGCTACGACGGCAAAAAGCGTACCCATGTCAATCAGTATCTGGGGCCGCAGATAGAACATGAGATGAACCGCTGCATCCAATGTTACCGCTGCGCACGTTTTTACCAGGAGTTTGCCGGTGGTACGGATTTCGGCGTCATGGGCAGCGCCGGCCGGGTCTATTTTGGACGGTTCTCCCATGGCCCTCTGGAATCACCCTTCTCCGGTAATCTGGTGGACATCTGCCCAACAGGTGTCTTTACCGACAAAACCGCCCGTTTCCGCGCCCGCTACTGGGATTACGACATGGCCCCCTCGGTCTGCCCCCATTGTTCGCTCGGCTGCAATACGGTCCCGGCTGCACGTTACCGAGAACTTCTGAAAACCATCGCCCGCAGAAATGACGAGATCAATGGCTGGTTTATCTGCGATAAAGGCAGATTTTCAAACGCAGTAGTCAATGATCCCGACCGCCCAAGATCTCCGCTGGTAGACGGACGAAAGGTTGACTGGAGTGAGGCGCTGGATGACCTGCTGTTGAGGGTCAACGAATTTGAAGAACTATATGGTCCAGCCAGCATGGCCATTGTCGGTTCATCCCGGTTGTCCATGGAGGCCGCCGTTTTGCTCCCCATATTGGCAGAAAGTATGGCTGCAGGTTCACTCTGCTATTTTGTCGATCAACATCAAGCTGATCAGACCATGACAGCCATGTCGCAACTCAAAGTTACATCAACCGCTTCCATGGCCGATGTTCAGCTAGCTGACCTGATCGTCATCTTCAACTGCAATCTGCTGGAAGATGGACCGATGATGGCTCTGGCTGTCAGGCAGGCTTGGCGTAATGGTGCCAAGGTTTATCTGATTGATACAGATTCAGAGGCGCTAAAAACACTCCCTTTTGAGTGGACCATAGTTGAATCATTGGACGAAATTGCTCTTGTAGACGCCAAAAATCCGGTCATCATCTGCGGCACCGACTGCAAGGAAATTACAGACCTGCCTGACAGGACAAAACTTGCCTGCCTGCTCAATGGCCCTAATGCCTTCGGTGCGGCTCTTCTTTCCAAAGAATATGAAACGACAACACTTTCCAAAGCCATCGCGGATGGTAAAGTTAAAGGCATCATCGCCGTGGAGGCCGATATACCGGCTGAACTGCTGACAGGGATTCCATTTGTGGCGGCAATTGACTGGTGCGAGACAGATTGCATAAAAGCCGCCCAAATCGTATTGCCTGCAACCGCCTGGGTGGAGATGGACGGCACGTACATCAACAACGAGGGGCGCGCCCAGCGCTTCAAAAAGGTGATGAATCCGGGGCTACCGATCAAAGGCCTCGATCCATCGGGACATCCTCCACGACAGCATTCGTCCATAGCACCGGGCGGGGATCTGCGGCCGGCCTGGAAAGTTGTAGCAGAAATCATCGAGCGGTTGGAAGGCAAACACATCGTCGAACCGTTTACCGGACGATGGAAGCGTCTGCGGGAGATTAATGCGGAAGGCCAGGGAGTAAGCATACTTGACACCTGATGTGATTGAAATAGCACTCTCCATCACCAAAATCGCACTGGTTTTCATGGTGATCCTGACACTGGCTGCCTATCTGGTATTTGCCGAGCGCAAGCTGTTGGCCTGGATTCAGGACCGCAAAGGCCCCAACCGTGTCGGCCCCTTTGGCCTGCTGCAGCCGTTGGCCGACCTGATCAAGATGCTCACCAAAGAAGACTTCAAGCCTGCCGGAGCTGACAAATGGCTGTTCTATCTGGCACCGGCCATGGCAGCGATTCCTGCCATCATGATTTTTGCCGTGATACCATTCGGCGCACCAATGACCCTGTTTGGACGCCAGTTTAATATGCAGGTATCTGATCTGAACGTCGGGCTTTTGTTTTTTATTGCCTTCTCCTCCATCGCGGTTTACGGCGTGGCCTTGGGAGGCTGGGCATCCAATTCAAAATATGCACTGCTGGGAAGTATTAGAGGTCTGGCCCAGTTGATCTCCTACGAGATTTCCATGGGGTTGTCTCTGGTACCGGTGGTGATGCTGGCCCGGTCGTTCCAGCTTTCCGACATAGTCAAAGCACAGGAAAGTTGCTGGTTCATTGTTTACCAGCCACTGGCGTTCATGATCTTTTTGATCAGCATTGCTGCCGAATGCAAGCGGGTTCCCTTTGATCTCCCCGAAGCCGAGGGAGAGCTGGTGGCCGGTTTTCACAGCGAATATTCCGGCATGCGTTTCGGTCTGTTTTTTGTAGGCGAATATATCAACATCATTGTATTGGGAGGTTTGGCAGCCACCTTCTTTCTGGGTGGTTGGCACGGCCCGTTCCTCCCGCCAGTGATCTGGTTCTTCATCAAGGTGCTGGGTTTTGCCTTTCTGTTCATCTGGATTCGAGGCACCCTGCCAAGATTGCGCTATGACCAGTTGATGCAGTTCGGCTGGAAGATACTGACACCGCTGGCGCTGCTGAACATCGTGGCTACCGGTTGGTGGCTGGTTTTGCGGGGTTAAAACAACAGACTTACTATTCAATCCTTCTCCCTATGGGAGAAGGTGGCCGAAGGCCGGATGAGGGGGATTTCTGATTTCAAACCAACTTCTTCTCCCTCACCCTAGCCCTCTCCCATAGGGAGAGGGAACTATGTATTCAGGAAGATATGACCATATTTCAAGACATAAAAGCCATCCTGACCGGCATGTGGACGACCTGGAAGCATATTTTCCGGCGACCTGTCACGATCCAGTACCCGGAGGAAAAACGCGTACCATCTCCCCGTTTCCGGGCACGGATCGTACTGACCCGCGACCCGGATGGCGGAGAGCGCTGCGTAGCCTGTTATCTCTGTTCAGCCGCCTGTCCGGTGGACTGCATTTCCATGCAGGCCGCTGAAACCGGACAGGGACGACGTTATGCCGCCTGGTTCCGCATCAACTTCTCCCGCTGCATCTTCTGCGGTCTCTGTGCCGAAGCCTGCCCGACCATGGCGATCCAGATGACGCCGGATTATGAAATATGCAATCGTGACATCATGAATCTGGTTTACGAGAAAGAAGATCTGCTGATCAACGGCTGCGGTAAATCGCCTGAATACAATTTTTACCGTCACGCCGGTATTGGCGTAACACAGACTCGCGGCGAGGGAGCTGAGGAGAATAAACCGGTGGATACCAGGAGTTTATTACCCTGATGGAACAAACCCTCTTCTACATACTGGCAGCCGTAATCGTCATTGCCACGATCTTCGCCATTACGGAGAAACACCCGGTGCATGCCATCATGTATCTGGTGACCTCCTTCTTTGCCCTGGCGGTCGTATTTTATCTACTGGCAGCACCTTTAATTGCAATGTTCGAGGTCATCATTTATGCCGGCGCGGTCATGGTGCTGTTCATGTTCGTAATCATGATGCTGGATTTGGGTGAGCCGGAGGGTGCCAAACGTCCTTCTTTCATGCATTGCCTGCCAGCCCTGCTGCTGGCGGGTGTTATCCTGATTTCGCTGACAGTGCTGATTTCCGGCCGCTCCGTTGCTTCACCGGCCACTACCCACGTGGTCAGTGTAAAGGAATTTGCTGTGATCCTCTTCGGCAAGTACGGCGTGGCCATCGAGATCATCTCCATGCAGCTGCTCTTTGCGGTGGTCGGAGCGTTGTATCTTGGCAGGAGGCGCAAACCATGATTGTGCCGCTCATGCATATGCTGATATTGGCTGCGATCATGTTTTCGCTGGGCCTGATCTGTGTGCTGGTCTGGCGTTCCAATGTAATCATGCTGCTGATCGGCATAGAAATCATGCTGAACGCCGCCATGCTGGTTTTCGTGGCGGGCGCAAATCATTGGGGGCAAGCAGATGGACAGGTCTTCGCACTGATGATCATGGCCATGACATCGGCCGAGGTTTCTCTGGCATTGGCGATGGTGATCTACCTGCACAGGCGGAAGAAAACAGTCAATGTGGATGAGTTTAACAAACTGAAGGATCAATGAAAACAGCCCTTGAACTCATAATCCTGCTCCCCTTACTGGGAGGGATTTTCAACACCCTGCTGGGACGCAAGCTTCCCCGCCCGGTGGTTGAAATCACGGCTTGCGCCGTGATTTGGGGGAGTTTCATTGCCACACTGTTTGCAGCCGGCACATATTCCGGGCCGGTAACAGTCGAGATTTCATCCTGGCTGTCTGACTTCGATCTCAAGGCGCCGATCAGCCTCTATCTCGACCCGCTTTCGCTCTCGCTCTGCCTGATGATCACCTTTGTCTGCGGTCTGATCCATCTCTATTCCATCGGTTATATGAAAGACGACCCGTGCCATGTCCGTTACTTTGCTCTGCTCAATCTGTTTGTGGGTGCCATGCTGGTGCTGGTGCTGGCCGAGAATCTGCCACTGCTCTACCTGGGATGGGAGGGGGTCGGCTTCTGTTCATACGCCCTGATCGGTTTCTGGTACACAGACGCCCGTAATGCCACGGCCGGACGTAAGGCTTTCATAGTCACCCGCATCGGAGACATCGGCCTGGGCATCGCAATGGTCTGGATGTTCCAGTTATTCAACACACTTTCCATTAACAGAATCAATGAGATCGGACATCTGGCCCCACTGGCGGTAATTACCCCAATCGGCCTTCTTCTGCTACTGGGGGCTATGGGAAAATCGGCCCAGGCACCGCTGATGATCTGGCTGCCTGACGCCATGGCCGGCCCCACACCGGTTTCTGCGCAGATCCACGCCGCAACAATGGTTACTGCCGGGGTCTACCTGCTGATGCGTATGTTCCCGTTGATCGAAGTATCAACTGTAGTAGTCACCGCCATCGCCGTAACAGGATCCTTCACCGCCTTCTACGGAGCAAGCTGCGCTCTGGCAGAGCGTGACCTGAAAAGAATACTGGCTTACTCCACCATCAGCCAGATCGGCTTGATGATGCTGGCTGTCGGCTGCGGGGCAATTACTGCCGCCACCTTCCATCTGGTCATCCACGCTTTCTTTAAAGCCCTGCTGTTCCTGGGGGCCGGTTGTATTATCACCGCCCTGCATCATCAGCAGGACATCTTCCACATGGGTGGACTGCGTCGGACTATGCCGGCTACCTTCTGGCCTTTTCTTGCTGGAGCCTTTTGTCTGGCCGGACTGCCGCCAACCGGTGGTTTTTTCAGCAAGGACAGCATCCTGACCGCTGTCTGGCAAAAAGGCGGCATGCTTTACGGTTCCCTCTACATCATTGGTCTGATTACAGTCCTGTTGACTACAATCTATACCTTCCGAATGCTGTTCCTGGTATTCGGAGACCGTCCACACCCGGCTCAACCAGCGGAAGAATCCGGTCATGTCTCTACCATACGGATTCCGGGCATCATGAAAACTGTCCTGATACCATTGGCACTGCTCGGCCTGTGCGGCGGGCTGTTCAATATCCCTGCATACCTGGGCCATGGGCTGTTTGACACCTTTTTAGCCCCATTAAACCTGCACAGCGGAACCATTTCCCATATGACTGAACTGGCTCTGCAGGGTGTTGCCGTAATTGTAGTTTTAGCTGGCATTGGGATAGCATGGTTTTACTATGGCACTGCACACCGTGAATTGTGCATTGACCGGTCAAAATTGCCCCCCTCCCCGCTGAATGCATTTTTGCAAGCCGGATGGTATCTGGACAACCTGTATGATTTCCTCTTTATTCGACTTTTCAAACGTTTGTCAGTTTTCCTCTGGGAACGTGTCGATGAAGGGATGCTTGATAACTCTCTGGACCGCTTTTCGAGCCTGCTCGGTCGCAGCGGGCAACTTTTGGGCAAATGGGGCAGCGGCATGGTATCGGCCTACATGCTGAGCCTGGCAGGTGGTGCTGCAATAATGATCGCCTGGTTTACGTGGTTATTCCTATGATGACACCTCCCGTACTGACAATCCTGATTTTTCTCCCCCTGGTTGGCGCCCTGTGCCTGTCTCCGTTCATCAGGCGAGAGGCAGCGGCCAGGTGGATTGCCCTTGCTATTGGGTTCCTGGAACTGGCTATTGCCTGCTGGACCTGGAGCGCCTCCGGTGCTCCTCCTCCCGCTGGAGCGCCTGCCGGATTTTTCCTGTTTGAGGACTTTTCCTGGATCGAGAGCCTGGGCGCACGTTTCACTCTGGGAATGGACGGCATAAGTCTGCTGATGGTCATCATGACCGCCCTGCTGAGCATTATCGCCATGCTGGTCTCCTGGCGCTCGGTCACCGAGCGCATTGCACTGCACTACATGTTGCTGCTGGTTATGCAGAGCAGCATCATGGGCGTATTCCTCTCCCTCGATCTGTTCCTGTTCTACCTCTTCTGGGAGGTGATGCTGGTTCCGATGTTCTTCCTGATCGGCATCTGGGGACATGGTCGCAACATCTATTCGGCAACCAAATTCTTTATCTACACACTGGCCGGTTCGCTGCTGATGCTGCTGGCAATCATCGGCATTTACCTGATGCACGGCGACCAGAGCGGCATCTACACTTTCAGCCTGTCCGCTCTGATCGGCACTAAGCTTGACCCTACAATCGGGCTATGTCTTTATGCCGCCTTTCTGCTTGGCTTTGCGATCAAATTCCCGCTGGTGCCGTTTCACACCTGGCTGCCCGATGCCCATACCGATGCCCCCACAGCAGGCAGCGTCGATCTGGCCGGCCTACTGCTGAAAACCGGCGCTTACGGCCTGATTCGCTTTGGTTATCCGCTTTTTCCAGAAGCGGCCCAGACACTGACGCCGCTGCTGATCACCATGGCTGTTGCCGGCACTATCTACTCGGCCTGGATCGCCTTTGCCCAAACCGACATGAAACGCATGATCGCCTATTCCAGTGTTGGGCACATGGGATTTGTCGCCCTGGGAATAGCAGCCTGGACCCCAATAGCACTGACCGGATCCATCCTGCAGATGGTCAGCCACGGCGTGACTACTTCGGCTCTCTTCGCCCTGGTCGGTATGCTGTCCTCACGGGCCCACACCATGGAGATCCGTGCCTACGGAGGATTATGGGGCAAAGTCCCTCTCCTCTCCGGCTTTTTCATGCTATTTGCCATGGCCTCCGCCGGTCTGCCCGGTCTTAACAACTTTGTGGGAGAATTCCTGATTCTGTCCGGTTCCTACAAGGTTGCACCAATTGCAACCATCCTGGCTTTCCTCGGTTTGATCCTGTCGTTGATCTATACCGTGCGCCTCTTGCAGGAACTGCTGTTTCAGGAAGAACGTCAACCATTACAGATGACTGATTTGACCATCCGGGAGTTCGGACTCCTGTCGGTTTTGGCGGTGGGGGTTATCTATATAGGTCTGCATCCTGCACCGCTGCTGGATATGCTGGCAGTGCCGGTAAGTATCCTGACAGGAGGAACTCCGTGACGGTTGCAGACATGTGGATAGCCCTGCCCTTGCTGCTACTGGCCATCGGGGCACTCTTGACCCTGCTGATCGGGGCCATAACCCGTAATCATACCGCCAGCATCGTCATAGCGATCACCACAACGTTCGCTGCCGGGCTCTGGTCTCTGCAGACACCACCCGAGCTGCTCGCTCCGACACTGGGGCTTTCCGCAAGCGGACTGGCCCGGCTGTTTACCGCCGGTTTCTCTTTCATGGCCGCTGCTGTACTGGTCCTTTCCGACAGCTATAACAGACATCGCGAAATAACAGGGGAAGAGTACCCGGCCACCATACTGTTCACCACCTTCGGCATGGTCGCCCTGGCCTCATCAACAAACCTGCTGACCCTCTTTCTGGGCCTTGAAGCCATGACCTTCGGTTTCTACATCCTGGTTGCCATTGATCTTAACCGGGAAACATCCGGTGAGGCCGGACTCAAGTACCTGCTGATGGGGGCGCTCAGCGCGGCCTTCCTGGCCTTCGGCATCGCCCTGATCTACTGTCTCGCCGGAACTCTGGATATCATGGATGCAGTGCAGTTAAGCCTGGCCAATGAAACGCCCAATCCGATTGCCATAGCCGGTTGGGGCTGCCTGCTGATCGGCATCGCCTTCAAATTGTCGCTAGTACCGGCCCACCTCTGGACTCCGGATATCTATGAGGCCGCCCCCTCACCTGTGGTTGCCTTTCTTTCCGGAGGATCAAAGGCAGCGTCAGTCCTGCTGTTCCTGTTGCTGCTGCCCCAGGCTGTTAACCTGCACTTGTTGCGTATTCCTCTTTTGGGACTGTCACTGTTCTCCATGCTCCTTGGAAACCTGGCGGCTTTGCGACAGAACTGCGTCCGGAGAATGCTTGCCTACTCCTCCATCGCCCAGATGGGATACATTGTTGTAGCACTGATCAGCAGCGAGGGAGACGGATTTCAGGCAGCGGCCTTCTATGCGATCGCCTACGCAATCATGAGCCTGGCAGCCTTCGGCGCCATCAGTATTCTTGAACGAAACGGATGCGGTGCAAAACTGGACTCTTACAATGGCCGGGGATTCACCCATCCGATTGCCGGTAGCGTATTGGCCCTGGCGCTGTTTTCACTGGCAGGCATCCCGCCCACCATCGGCTTCACCGGCAAGTTTCTGATTTTCGCATCAGCCATCCGCTCCGGTGAAATCGCCCTGGCAATCTTCGGCATCCTGACCGCCGCAGTATCGGTCTATTTTTACCTGCGAGTTGTGACAGCCCTGTACCTGCAACGGTGCAATGAGCACAAACGTGAGAGCATCAGCATCCACGAAACAGCAGTTCTGGGTCTTTCCTCCCTACTGATCATTGCTCTGGGCCTTTTCCCTTCACAACTGCTGATATTTTTGAAGTTGCAGCTGCCCTAGCCCTGAGCCAGTAAATTACTAACTATTCAATAAAAGGAGAATCATTATGTCAGTTGCATACACCTCAAAAGTAAGAATCGAGCATCTCGTTGTACCAAACAACAGGGCCTTTCTTCCGATAGAAAATGATCCGGTCCTTTTCGGTGTACACAATGAAATCGCAGAACATTACAAGCTTGAACCGGATACATTTGAACCACATGCAGCCACACTTGATTATATAGTTGCTGCCACCGGCGGCTGTCTGATTGGAACGTTCGGGGGTGCCCTGGCTGGAAGAAGAGTAATTCTAGGGGAACGGGGTCTTACTGCAGATGTCACAGGGGAAATCGAACTGGAGAGCGATAATGTTCTTATTATCAAAAGAATCCATGTCCTGTATCACATCTCCACCACAGGCGAATTTAAAGAAAAAGTCTTGCGGGCGTATGATATTCACGCTCCCAAATGCCCGGTATACAGGTCATTGACACCAGGGATTACAATAACGACCGAACTCGATTGGCAGGAAAGTCTATAGGCATTGGAACCCACCTGGTCTAAGGATTTAAAAGCAAAACATACGTAAATATTTTAGTAGGGAATTTCAAATTCCTTCATGCATTTGGCAAATCTCAGGGCCCTTTTAACCCTGGCAATGATACGCGCAGGAATCAGTGGCTTGGGAATGAAATCAATGCAATCCGATTCAACCGCTTTTCTTTCATCCTCTGCCGAATCAGAAGATGTAAGGGAACAGCAGAGGGAACAGCAGTGTCAAACCTACACATTTTACTTATTGCAGCTGCATATCAAAGTGTCTGCCTTATGCATCTTCGACTTTATCCCATCAATTATTAATCCTTCTCATAATCCACTTTTTCTGCGTTAGTCCATTTTCCGTTCTTAATCGCCGCAGCGTACTCCCGATTCCCACGGTCAAATAATACTCCCATTGTTGCAAAACTAGTGCTTTCCGATCCATGGAAAGATTTTTTACATATAGCCCTTATCTCCCTGCGTGTTAATCACATCGCCCTTAAGATGAATATGCATTATTTTTACTTGACAACGCTGTTTATTTATCTTATTTAATCCGTAAAACGATTCAGAGGCATATTTAGATATGCTCCGTTTACTGCGAAAATTGCATGAGTGTGAGTGGTTGAATGTTCAAGTCCAACTTTGTGAGCTGATGTGAATTTGCAATAGTCAATATGGTTTGTGGTGATTTTGTCAGTTTTCAAATTCATTATTCAAAGGAAATAAAGATGAAAAAAAACTGTATTAATACCAGGCGAGTAATCTATCTCATGTTTGCAGT
>CAZDWS010000017.1:0-46563 GCA_964509295.1 uncultured Geobacteraceae bacterium
GCCGGGAATAAAAAATAAAGAGCCCCATCATTCATAACGAATGATGGGGCTCTTTGCGTTTCTAGTACTTTGTATAAATAATCAGTGAAGTATTGAGTGCGGATCTATGAATACAAGGAACGCTCATGCTAGACATTGTTTTTCCAAGTATGTTACTTGGAAACAAACTACTTAAAATTAAATCATAAAAACAATGAAAATAAACTGATTACGGTTGCAAGTATAATCGGTCTTACCAAATTACAAATTGAGTTTTTGAGGGGTTATTGTACCAATTAAATATTTTCATGATTTATTTATGTTGAAGTTGTTTAAGAAACAAAGTCGATTATCACGCCAATGAATACGACATTTCAAATTATATAAGTAAATTAGGTGAAAAATGTCAGGTTTATGATAATTAATCTCTCAGATGCTTAAAATAATTGGTAAATCCAATTGCCTTCAGTATGAATGTAAATACCCGTAAATCATGAATTCATGGCCAAAAAAAAGTTGACGTAAACTTATATGACGTGATAGGTTCCAAAGTCGTTTTAGTGTCATATATTATGGTCATATAACCTCGTATTGATACACAACGATATGAAAAACTTTGTTTTTCAAGAAGTACAATATAATCAGGAGGTGGGGTACTTGGCGACAACAATTGAAAGAATCAAGGATCTCCAAACACGGAGTGAAAAAGTCATGGCCGGAGGAGGTCCAAAAAGGATCGAAAAGCAGCATGCCTCTGGTAAAATGACTGCACGTGAGCGTATTGCAGCATTGCTGGATGCCGGCTCTTTTACTGAGCTGGACCGCTTTGTTACACATCGTTGTGTTAACTTCGGTATGGAGAAAGAAGAGGCTCCCGGTGAAGGTGTCGTTACCGGCTATGGTACAGTAGAAGGGCGTTTGGTATATGTATTTGCTCAAGATTTCACTGTTATTGGTGGTTCATTGGGTGAGATGCATGCTGCCAAAATTGTCAAAGTTCAGCAACTGTCAATGAAGGTTGGGGCTCCTTTGATTGGAATCAATGATTCCGGCGGTGCTCGTATCCAGGAAGCGGTTGATGCACTTGCCGGTTATGGTAAAATCTTCTATCTGAACACGCTTGCATCTGGTGTCGTACCTCAGATATCTGTTATTATGGGACCATGCGCCGGTGGTGCTGTGTATTCCCCAGCACTAACAGATTTTATCTTCATGGTCAAAAACACCAGCCAGATGTTCATTACCGGACCACAGGTTATTAAGTCTGTTACTGCCGAAGAGGTTACTGCGGAAGCTCTTGGTGGTGCGATGACGCATAACAGTACGTCTGGAGTTGCTCACTTTGCAGCGGAAAATGATGCGGATTGTATCGCACAGGTCCGTTACCTGCTTGGTTTGTTGCCAAGTAATAATATGGAAGAAGCACCTATCCTGGATCAAGGTGATGATCCAAATCGTCAGGATGCATCACTTAATACTTTGATGCCTGATAATCCAAACATGCCATACGACATGAAGACTATTATAAAATCGATAGCTGACTGTGGTGAGTTTTATGAAGTTCAGCCATATTATGCAATGAACATCATTACCGGATTCTCACGTTTTGACGGTCAGACAGTCGGCATTATTGCCAATCAGCCAAAAGTAATGGCCGGTTGTCTTGATGTAAATGCATCTGATAAATCAGCACGTTTTATTCGTTTCTGCGACTGTTTCAATATTCCACTACTCAACTTAGTTGATGTTCCAGGCTTCCTGCCAGGTACTGATCAGGAGTACGGCGGAATTATTCGTCACGGCGCTAAAATGCTTTATGCATATTCTGAAGCAACAGTTCCTAAAATCACTGTTATTACCCGTAAAGCATACGGTGGTTCTTATCTGGCTATGTGTTCTCAAGATCTTGGCGCCGATCAGGTTATGGCTTGGCCTAGTGCAGAAATCGCAGTTATGGGTCCTGCTGGTGCTGCCAATATTATTTTCCGCGGCGACCCGGAATCAGCTGCTAAAACAGCTAAATATGTTGAAGATTTTGCGACCCCGTATAAAGCAGCGGAACGTGGCTTTGTTGATCAGGTTATTGACCCTTGTGAAACCAGACCACGTATTATTACCGCTCTCAATATGCTGGCTACCAAGCGCGAAACCAGACCAGCTAAAAAACACGGCAATATTCCGCTGTAATGGCTTTATAGAAAGGGGAAATGAATATGGGTTTGCTTGATTCATTATTCGGTAGCAAGAAAGCCGAAACTCCAGCACCAAAACCAAAACCGGTAGCAGCAGCTCCTGCAGTAGTTCAACCTGCAGTTGTTGCACCCGTCGCTGCAGATGAGTTGCCACCGGAAATCGTTGCTGCCATTTGTGCCAGTATCGGATTGGTAATGGATGATGGTGGTGGAGCTGAGCTCGCTGCTGCTATCGCTGCAGTAATTTTACATTCAAAAGGTGGCGGCTGCAGAGCTGTCAGCTTTAAGCGTACCAGTAATGCATGGTCTGCTTCCGGCCGTCAAAAAATTATGGATGGACGTCAAATGTTTTAATGAAAAATCAAAAGGAGGATGTATCGAATGAGAAAGTTTAAAGTAAGTGTAAATGGTACTGCGTACAATGTTGAAGTTCAGGAAGACGGCGTGGTCTCGGCTGCCCCTGCTCCTGTTGCTGCCCCAGTTGCAGCCGCTCCTGCTCCAGTGGCAGCAGCTCCTGTTGCTGCACCGGCCCCTGCAGCTGCTCCGGCAGCAGCTCCTGCTCCTGCAGCTGTTGCAGCAGGCGACACCCCTCTGACAGCTCCTATGCCTGGTAAGGTTGCTCAGATCAATGTAAAAGAAGGCGCTTCAGTTAAAGCAGGCGACGTCCTGATGATCCTTGAAGCTATGAAAATGCAGAATGAAATCGGTTCTCCTTGCGACGGCGTTGTCAAGTCCGTAAATGTGGAATCCGGCCAAAATGTTAAACCCGGCCAGATCATGATGGTGATCGGCTAGTTGACTATTCGGCCTTGTACGGTATGCTAAGCCGTACAAGGCCTTTTTACTGGGAGGCTTCTGTCGTGTAAGCGTTTTCAAAATTTATTGCAATGGAGGATGGAAAATGGATGCTTTGATTATGCAGTACCCATGGCTCAATGAAATCTTGATGGGATTTCTGGGCTTTAGCTGGAAACACGGTGTAATGTGGCTGATTGGCGCACTGCTTATCTTTCTGGCTGTTAAAAAAGACTACGAGCCTGCCTTGCTTTTACCAATCGGCTTTGGAGCAATACTTGCCAATATTCCGCATTCGTCAGCGGTATCCCAGGCGGTTGGTGAGGAAGGCTTTCTGATCGTTCTTTATAAGGCCGGTATCGCCAACGAACTTTTCCCCGTTCTGATCTTTATCGCAATTGGGGCAATGTGTGATTTTACCCCCCTGATTCAAAATCCCAAGGTTATGTTGTTTGCTGCCGCAGCACAGTTCGGTATTTTTATGACAGCCATTTTTGCTACAATGGTCGGATTCAGTTTCGAACACTCTGCTTCCATTGGCATCATTGGCGCTGCTGACGGTCCGACAACAATTTATGTTGCCAGCCGCTACGCTGTCGAATTGCTCGGACCTCTGTCGGTTGCAGCCTACTGTTACATGTCGCTGGTACCTGTTATACAGCCCCCGGTTATCAGAATGTGTACAACACAGGCTGAGCGTAAGATTAAAATGGGTTATGAAGGTTCGGTGCCGGTTTCAACAACAACCAAGTTCCTGTTTCCTGTCATGATTGTTCTGATTGCTGGTATGGTAGCTCCGATTTCTGTCGCTTTGATTGGCAGCTTGATGTTTGGTAACATTCTTAAAGTTGCCGGCGTTGTTGATAACCTTTCCCGTTGTGCAGAAAATGAACTGGCTAATCTGGTAACTCTGCTGCTAGGCATCACCATTGGCGGCACAATGACCGCTGAGCGTTTCTTGACGTTTGATGTTATGTTGATCATGGCACTTGGAGCTGTTGCATTTGTATTCGATACTGTTGGTGGAGTGTTCTTTGCCAAACTGTTGAATATGTTCAGTTCAAAGAAAATGAATCCGATGATCGGGGCTTGCGGAATATCCGCATTTCCAATGTCAGGCCGCGTTATTGCTAAAATGGCTCTCAAGGAAGATCCGACTAACTTCATCATTCAACATGCAATTGGTGTTAACGTAGCCGGTCAGATCGCATCGGTCGTCGCGGGTGGACTTGTTCTAGCCATTATTCCGGCATTAACTAAATAAGGGGGGATCAGCTATGGATGTATCAGCATTAAACAAAGCAATAACCATGATGTGTATTGCACTACCTGTCATGTTTTTCGTAATCGGAATTTTTATCGCGGCGACACATTTGCTCCACAAAACATTCCCGGCACCGGCTGAGGAGGACGACGACTAGAATAAAGATATTTTAAGTATGTGTTTAACCTTTTAGTTATTAATGTGATTGGCGTGAACTATAGCGCCCTATTAACGAGGATAGTCTAAACTATGGGGAGGATCGAAAATGGATATTTCTTTAGTGGCAATCATGTCGATCGTAGCACTGCTTATTGTTGTTATTATCAGTTGTATTGATGATGATCTCAACGTCGGTATTCTGGCAATTGGTTTTGCAATTATTGTTTCTGGTGTCTGGGGTGGAGTAAGTGGTGGCAAGGTATTAAACTATTTCCCGACAGGTCTGTTTATGATTCTGGTCGGTGTTACGTTCATGTTTGGTATGGCCCAGACTAACGGGACGATGGAAAAGCTAACCGCTTATTCGGTACGAGTTACAGGCGGAAACGTTGCTTTCATGCCGTTAATCGTGTTTCTCCTTACCACTTTTATTACCACAATAGGTCCTGGTAACATTGCTGGTACAGCTTTGATGGCTCCGGTTGCCATGGCAATAGCTACGCGTGTAGGCATGCCTGCCTTTTTGATGACTCTGATTGTTGTTGGTGCTTCTAACGGTGCTGCTTTTTCGCCTTTTGCTCCGACAGGCATTATTTCCAATGGAATTATTGCGAAGATGGCACCTGGCCTTGGAATTGCTGCTGATTCACTAAATGGTTTAGGCTGGAAGATTCATTTCAACTCTGAAATTGCTCAGGGTATTGTCAATATTGGTGGTTTCTTTGTGATGGGCGGCTATGCCTGGATGAAGCACCATGGTTCACAGAATATTGATATCAATGAAATTGCTCCAAAACCAGAACCATTTGACAAGAGTCAACTTATTACTCTAGCAATGGTTGCTCTTCTTATCATCCTGATTGTACTTCCTGGTCTGGCTCCTCTAAAGCCGTTCTTTAAGGCTAATCTATGGCTGTCCAACATGCTTACTAATGTTGGTACCATTGCTTTTATTCTGTCTGGCGTTATGATGTTGACTGGCGCAGGCGACAGTAAAAAAGCGGTTAAAGTAATGCCGTGGGCTGTTATTCTGATGGTTTGCGGTGTCACTGTTCTGATTGAAGTTATGGATAAATCCGGTGGTCTGAACGCCATGGTCAAAATGATCGGTGCTATTTCGACTCCTTTTACCGTAAACGGCTGGCTTGGTTTGATTACCGGTATTATCTCGGCTTACTCAAGTTCATCAGGTGTTGTTATGCCGATGTTTCTGCCGATGGTACCTGGTTTGATCAAGGAAATCGGTGGTGGAGACCCAGTTGCACTGATTTCTTCAATCAACGTTGGAGCTCACCTTGTTGATACATCACCTCTTTCAACACTGGGTGCGCTCTGTATCGCTTGTGCCGGTGAGCATGAAGATAAGGCCAAACTATTCCGCAAGCTGCTGATGTGGGGTCTTGCCATGTCAGTGGTAGGCGCTTGTGTTTGTATCGTATTCTTCAGTATTCTCGGAATATAATTAAATTTAACACGAGCCGGCGGAGCAATCCGTCGGCTCTTTTTTTATCTTTTAGTTGGTTTACATTTGGAGGTTATTATTAACAGCATGATAGAGCACTCCCAGGTTGACAAAAAAAATGCAATTGTCCTGGGTGTACCTATTGCCTACTTTCTGGTTATGACACTATTGTCTGTATATGCCTGGGTGAAGTATGGCGTAGTTAAGCCGATGGATATGTTTGTTTATGTCCTTTTCCTGTCTGTATTGGCAGAACGAGCTGCTGGAAAGTATTTTTATGAAGTTGACGATAAATACTTCAAAATTACTAAAAAAAGTTTATTTATGGGCACTAAAATATTCTCTGTACCTCTCACAGACATTTTAGGAATTTATCGATATAAAGCTAAGTTAGTTGGACTGTTAAAATTCAGGCACACCAATCGTCTGCATTCAGCGTTGGATGCCAGAACAGTCTGGACAATGGCCTATACTGAAACCGGAAAAAAAGGAAAGCCTGAAAATAGCCGAAATTACATCAAGCCAAGTGATGAGTTGCTGGCTTTTTTGGAAACTAAAATGCCTGGCAGGGTCAAGGTAACTGAAGAAGAAATTGCTGTGCGACAGTTTACTGCTGAAAATGACTGAATAGTCTTCTCTGAATTATCAATCAAGTTACTGGCATGTGGCAGGACCCTTTGATCGTGTCATAAAACCTGTCAATTTTATTGCATAAAACCAATTTTTATGTGAATATCCCGCCAAGAAGTCAAATGTCTTTTTGATGTGTTATGATGAATTTTTATTTGCCTGAAATTATCTATCCAAAATATGGAGGGATTGTATATGGAGGTTGTTTTACAGCAAATTAATAAAATTCAGGGAATAGCCGGTTGTTTCGTCTGTGACGAAGATGGGAAATTGCTGGGACAGGCACTGCCTCCCATGTACGATGAAATGTTGCTACAGGAAGCATCAGGAATAATTGCTGATAGTGTTGTTGGTGTTAATGAGGCAACAGGTGGAGTTGTTTCATTTGATCTGAGATTCACTGAAGGTAGAATTATTGTGCGTCCTATGCAAAGCAGTTATCTTCTTTTGCTTTGTGAGCAAAAACTAAATGTTCAGCTCCTGAATATGTCATTGAGTGTTGCTCAGAAAAAACTTGAAAAAGCTATTCAAGTTGTTAAAGAGCAACCTGTAAAAGCAACTATACCTGTTTCAAAACCTGACGTGTCACAAACAGCTGCAGCTGTGAGTCGTGAGCTTCGCCGTGATGGTAAGGGTGTGATTCTTGTTGTCGAAACAATGAAACCTGCTTTTAAGGTTCAATTGGATCAAATGAAGGAGGAGGTTGCTGTAAGTAAGGACTTATTGCAAAAGCTTTTTTCTGCGTTTAAGACAGGATCCGTAAAACGGGTGAAAATATTAAATAAGTCTACTAATAGAAGTAAGGTAATGAATCTTAACTCCTTCGAGCCAGACCCTGGCCAGCACCTTGGTGATAAGATCATACTTACTTTGGTTGCTTCAGATGTTTTGGCGGTTAAGCCTGGTGATGAGGTTACTGTGGAGTTGGCAGCAGCACAAATATTTGAATCTGATCTTGTTTTTGCCGGGCTATAATTTTTTGTATATGATTCAAATTGCTGTTGTAAATTATGAACCGGAGAATCTCCGGTTTTTTAATTATAGAGACTATCAGCATTAATAAGCCCAAAACAAGCAATATTAAATAACGCTTGCGATCAATATTTCAACTTGATCATCAGCAAATAAAAGCTTAAAATTTTTAATGATTTAAAAAGGTGAAGGACTGTATATGTTTATCCTCCAAATGCGACTGTTTCAAAGGATCGCACTTGTTTTTGTTTTAACGGTTTTGTTTGTTAGTCTGACCGTATTGAGAACCCCGACTAGTACTGGAGAACCGTCAGCTACACAACACGACAAGTCAATGGAAGACCTGTCCCGTGTAGAATATCCGAGCCTAAAAGATATTAAATGGCATGCCCACTTTATCAAACCGGATGAAACACTTGAATCTCTTTTTGGTGCGGACTGGATATGGATTGCAAGGTTTAACCGTATTGATCGTCGTCACGTTTATCCTGGCATGACAATTAAAGTTCCTGATAATCTGCAATCTGCTAAAGATTATTGCCCTTTACCTAAAAAATATGAACCAGCACTTAAATATCAGAAGTTTGTCCTGGTTGATATTACTGAGCAGTGGTTGGGGTCATATGAAAGGGGTAAACTTGTCTTTTCCGCTCCTGCAGCAACAGGGAAGGAAGGGACTGAAACTCCAATTGGGAATTTCAGAATTGATGCTCGACACTTGACTCATACCTCGTCACTTTATAAGACTGCAAATGACGAAGAACAGTATCCTATGGATAATGCTTTGCGTTTCCACATTGGCGAAGATAATGTTTCATACTGGATACATGCCCGTGACCTGCCGGGGAGACCTGCATCACATGGTTGTATTGGACTTTTTGACGAAGAGATGCAGCTGCGAGTATTTGATACGCCTAAAAAACCGGTGTTGATTGATTCGCAAAAGCTTTATGAGTGGGCGGTTGGTGAAGAAGAGTATGGTGAAGATGATGGGAGTCTGGATGAGTTGGAGGATGGCCCGGTTGTTGAAATTCGTGGGAATTTACCTAAATATTTGCCGAGTGGATCCATACGCAATTAATCTGAGGAGCTAAAGACGAGACAGGAGGATGTCATGAAACAGTTACTGATTGCCGCAGCATTGCTATGTGTCTTTACCACACCTTCATTTGCAGCCAAGCTTGTTTATTTGAAGGACGGTGGCGTAATAAAAGCTCAGAAAGTATGGCGATCTGAAGGCAAGGTTCATGTACTGGTTAACAGGGATACTCTGGCTGATTTTAATAACTCAGAAGTGAATTTGCAGAAGACATTTGTTAAAAAGAAATATTCAGCTAAATCCAGTAAAAAAGCCGTAGCTAAACCTGCAGCAGTAACTGCTGATACAAAAGCTACAGCAGTACAACAGGAAAAAAAGAAAACCGGAATTGCCATGCCTACCTTGCCAGCTCTTCCACAAAAAAGTCCTGAGGCTTTAGCAGGTCAGAATGAGGGAAGCATCAGAAAACATAAGCGTGAAATGGCCGAAAAGTCAGGAGAGTAATTTAAACCGAGTAATTTAAACCCAGTTTACGTTTTGGTAAGTAAAAACTGCTTTCTGCGTTTGGTTGCTGAATTCTATTCCGTAAACATACTTATCCTGTTTAGCCGTTTTAGGTTAAGACAATAAATTGAGTCTTAACCTAAAACGAGCGATAATTTTAGGCCTGACCTGTTAACCAGCGGGCAACATCTTTTGCGTGATATGAAATAATAATGTCGGCACCTGCACGTTTGAAGCCGAGCAGCGTTTCTAATACGACCCTCTTCTCGTCGATCCATCCATTGGCAGCCGCAGCTTTAACCATGCTGTATTCTCCAGAAACATTATAAACCGCCAGCGGCAGGTTAAATTCATTTCTCAGGTCTCTGACTATATCCAGATAAGGCAGACCGGGTTTAACCATTATGATGTCTGCCCCTTCTTCTATGTCGGACGAAGCTTCTCGAAGTGCTTCCAGACGATTTGCCGGGTCCATCTGGTAGCTGCGACGGTCCCCGAACTGTGGAGTTGATTCAGCAGCCTCACGGAATGGTCCATAATAACCGGAAGCATATTTAACTGCATAACTCATAATCGGAGTGGTTTTGTAGCCGTTTTGATCTAGCGCCGCACGTATGGCCGCCACACGTCCGTCCATCATGTCAGATGGTGCAACCATATCTGCCCCTGCCTTTACATGCGAAAGCGCCTCTCTGGCAAGCAGTTCCAGTGTTGAGTCATTGTCCACATCCCCGTCTACAATTAATCCGCAATGTCCGTGATCAGTATATTCACATAAACACACATCGGTAATAACCATTAGGCCTGGCACATTTGATTTAATAGCCCTGATGGTTTCCTGAATAATTCCCTGATCGTTATATGCATCACTGCCTACTGCATCTTTGGTTTCAGGTATGCCGAAAAGTAAAACAGCCGGAATCCCCAATTGATAAACCTCTTTTGCTTCAGCAACTATATTCTCTATGGATTGTTGAAAGATACCGGGCATGGACGAGATCTCTTTTTTTATATCGGTACCAAATGCTGAAAACATTGGGTAGATCAGGTCATTAACGGAGAGAGAGGTCTCACTTGTCATTTTGCGAAATGACTCATTACCGCGGACTCTGCGAGCTCTGAATTGAGGGAAAGACATTTAATCCTCCTGAAGATGGATAAGTTGTCTGAAATAGTACTGCAACGAAACTATAAAAAGCAAGTGCGATAACACTTGTGCATGATGGTAAAAAAGATTTGTCTTGGGCCGTTCCAATTAATAATTTATTCAAAAGCAACGAGACTGTTTTGGTCTGATTCGTGTTTGCTATAAATAAATATTGTGGTATAAGAATAAGGTTAGAAAATAAAACATTGCAAAGGAGAAAAAAGATGAATAGAAAACTTACATTATGTTTAACCGCCTCACTTTTGGCAGTAGCTGCCGTTTCATCAGCAGGAAACCAGGAAGGTGCATTCTCAATCAGCCCGGTTGTTGGAGGGTATACTTCAGAAAATACCAATAAATCCGGCTTTAATACAAAGCCAGTGGTTGGTGGCAGATTAGGATATAACTTCACCAAAGCAATTGGTATTGAGGGTTTGTTTGACTATGTACCTAAAGCGGATAGTGTGAACTTTTACCGCTATGGCGGAGAGTTGCTCTATCACTTCATGCCTGACAACAAATTTGTACCGTATATCGCCGCAGGTTATGCAGGATTCAATACTGACAAAGCAGGCATTTTTAAGAAAACTCATGGTGCCATTGATTATGGTCTGGGTGCAAAATATTTTTTAAATGATAATTTCGCCCTCAGAGCTGATGTTCGTCATATTTTTTACCAGGTAAGCGGGGGAAAGTATAATGAAGCCGAGTATACCCTGGGAGCCTACATCCCGTTTGGCGGAGTAAAACCTGCCATGAAGCCTGTTGAGCCTGCACCTGCGCCAGTCCCGGTTGTTGAAGTACCGAAGGCCGTTGAAAAACCAGCACCTGTTGCCCCCACAAGCAGTTTAAATGTAGTTCCAACATCCATACTTAAGGGACAGCCAGCAACATTGAACTGGAGTTCCCAAAATGCTTCCAGTTGCGATATCCAGCCTGGTATCGGTGCTGTTGCACCACAAGGTGCCATGAGTATTACACCTGCTGATAATACTTCCTATGCATTAACCTGTATCGGAGATGGCGGTTCAACGAGCAGTACAGCAATGATTGGTGTTTCAATGCCAGCACCTCCTGCACCACCAGTAGTTATTGAAGCGGTACAGCCAAAGGCTTCTGCTGCAGCTGAACGATTCTGCAGTAAACCTGCTGTCATTGCTATAGAATTTGATACAAACAAAGCTGAAATCAAGCCTAAATATGATGCAGAACTAAAGACTTTGGGAGATTTTCTGGCTGAATTCCCTAAAGCCAAAGGTGAAATATCAGGACACACAGACAACGTGGGCAGCAAGGCGCTTAACGATAAGTTGTCCCAGCGCCGTGCAGACAGCGTTAAAAAGTATCTGGTTGATAAGTTCGGTGTTGATGCAGGTCGCATTGCTGCCAAAGGCTATGGTTTTACAAAACCTGTAGCCAGCAACAAAACTAAAGCAGGCAAAGCACAAAATCGTCGAATTGAGGCAAACTTCACCTGTGAAGACAAGTAGTCTCAACAGCTAGTATCTAAATAGAAAGGCCCTTTCTGATTGTGCGGAAAGGGCCTTTCTGGTTTTTTACACCTTGATCTTCAAAGTGTCGATAACAGCCATACACAGTTCTTCAACTTTATAAGGTTTAAGAACAACTCCAAGAAATCCATTGTTAATATAGTCAGATAGAATCGGATCACTGGAGTAGCCGCTTGATACCAGTGCTCTGACTTTTGGATAAATGCCTTTTAATCTGGAGATTGTTTCCCTGCCACCCATCCCGCCTGGAATGGTCAGATCCATTATCACCAGATCATAAGTTTTCCCGTTGCGAAGTGCATGGTTGAACATACTGACGGTTTCATCTCCATCTTTTGCATAATCGACCGAAAAGCCGATATGGCAAAGAATTTTGCCCGCAATTTGTCTGACTGATTCCTCATCATCCATTATCAGAATATTTCCTGTACCCTGCAGTGTATCGGTATTGTCAGCGGTAGCAATGGCCGGTAAATTATCTGAAGCAGGCAAATAAACTGTGAAAACAGTACCTGCACCAAATTCTGAATCGACAGTTATGTGACCATTATGATTTTGAACAATGGAATAGACCGTCGCGAGTCCCAGACCTCGACCATCTTTTTTTTGTGTGAAGTAGGGCTCAAAGATTTTATTGAGATGTTCTTCTGGAATTCCCTGGCCCTCATCAGAAATTCTTAAAATCAGATATTTGCCAGGCAGAAGTGGTTGCTGGGCTTCGTGAAATAATTCAAGGTTGCTGCATTCTATGGAAATTCTGCCACCATCAGGCATTGACTGGTCTGCATTTATGAGCAGGTTGCTGATAACCTGTCCCATCTGTCCAAAGTCGGCATCTATGGGCCATAAGTTGTCCTGGATGTGTAGATCATAAATTGCATTTGAACCACTTAAAGCTAAACCTGCATAGCTTTTCAGCAGTTCAGAAAAACAGATCGTCTTACGGATAGGTGCTCCGCCCTGTGAAAAAGTTAGTAGACGTTTTGTCAGGTCTCTGGCGCGCAGAGATGCAAATTCGGCAGATGCCAATCGCTCATGAAGTTGTTCAGGGCTGCTTTTTATCATCATTTTTGCCAGAGAAATGTTGCCTAGTATGGATGTCAGAAGATTGTTAAAATCATGGGCAATACCACCGGCCAAAACACCGATTGATTCCAGTTTGTCAGTTCGGATATGTTCATCCTGCAAGCGTCTTTTTTCAGTGATGTCTTGAAAAACGAGGACCGCTCCTATTACAACATTGCTGGAGTTGTGAATAGGTGCAAAACTGTCTGCAGTTAAATATTCAATCCCGTCTCTTGATACCAGAATTGAATAAACCGGCTTGGTTGTAATTGCGCCACTCATCAAGACCTGGTCAACTGTATGAGTGATAGGTCGCCTGGTTTTTTCATCATATATGGCGAAAAAGCTGTTCAGTGGTGATCCCAGGACCTCTTCCTGTGTCCACCCGGTAAGAGTTTCGGCGACTCTATTCATTAAAATCAGATTGCTGTTGATATCCGTAACAATAACACCATCCGCAATTGACCTTAGCGTGACGGACAGGTGCTCCCTGCTTGATAGAAGTTCTGCTTGCTGATGGTCAAGATCTGTGACCATCTTGTTAAATGCTGCAGCAAGTCTGGCGATTTCATCGGTTGACTCTATAGTGATAAGCCTGTCATTACCAGTTTTGGTGGAAATTGACTCAACGTGTCTGGTGAAATCCAGGAAGGGTTTGGTTAGTATATTCATCAGGGACCAGATGATGGCGGTAACAAATATAGTGATTATTGCCAGGGTAAGTAGCAGTGTCGTTCTTGCTTGATAAAATGGTGCAAAGGCCTCTTTGACAGGGTAAATTGCGCCTACCAGCCAATCCTTTGATTTGAGTGATTTATATGCAGACAACGCCTGAATGCCTGTCGAAGTAATGGTTTCTTCGGTCCCTTCAAAGCCCATGACAGCTTTATCCAAGGATTTATTTGCACCTTCTGGGATGTCTCTGCTTAAAATTCTGTTTTTGTCGGGGTGAAGTATTATGTTGCGGTCTTTGGTTGTCAGGAAAAAGAAACCACTTTCTCCATTTTTCATGTTGATAATGCGACCTAACACATTGTCTGAAAGCAGGTCGATACTGCCAGCCAGAATGCCTTCTATTTGGCCATCATGGTTGAATATGGGGACGGTAAGCATGACCGCCGGATGTTTATGTAGCTGTGTTGAAAAGTATGGATCGCCAATATATGGTTTACGAAGTTTAAGGGTGGATTTCAGGTATTCTCTGTAACTGTAATCCTGGCCGGTTCTGGCCGGTATTTGTGTTTCTGCAACCATGATGCCGCTTTTGTTGAACAAAAAAATACCGTTATTAAAGACGGTTTTGTTTTCGTTGTGAGTTTCCAGAAAGTTGTTTGCCTTAATGGCATTTTGAATGTTTTCCGGAGGAAACTTTTGGGAGAGAGCAACCAATTGATTGAGTGCGTTTGAAAGTTTATCGTCAATTTCATTCGCTAGCAAAAAAACTGTTGAAAATTGTTGCTGCTCAATCAGTTTTTTGGTGGAAGCTCCGAAGTGGGATAACGTCAAATAAGAAACAATACCGATTAAAACAATAATCAGTAGAGAAACAGCAATGCTTAGTCTTGTTTTAACGCTTTTTAAACGGATCATCCAGTTTGCTCCGTTATATGTCGTGACATAAAAAATCAGATTGCCCGTGAGAGCTCACATTATTTGTTTTTGTGTTCAGAGAGTTAGTGGATTGTTGGCAGTTTTTCCTGGATAAGAACAAAAGGGCTGACAATCAACATGGAGAATTTTTTTTGTTTTTCATTATTCCAGTGATCAACCTGGGAAATGGTGGGTTTCCCGATTTTGCCTGTGTTGACCCACTCGCTGATGATTTCGGTATTGTCATTGGCGATCATGATTGCCGCTTCTGACAGTTCAATGCTGTCGGATACCAGAATTAGCCCGCCTCGCTCCAGGTGAGCATGCAGCCAGCTCCATTCGGCCTCGTCTATGGAAAGGCTGAGTTCTTCCTTGATTGATGTCACAGGTAAATCTCCTCGTTTCTGGGTTGATGTCAGGGGGTGGTGTTAAAGTTCTGCCAGAGCAGGCGGGCGGTTATGGCCAGCACCATGAAAATGAAAAGTGGCCTGATAAATCGAGTCCCTTTTGATACAACAATATGCGCACCTATCCGGCCACCAATAAATTGCCCTGCTCCCATTACCAGACCCTCTCTCCAGAGAACTGAACCGCCGGCAATGAAAAAGATCAGCGAAGCAATATTGCTGGTAAAATTCATAACCTTGGTATAGGCCGTTGCTTTTGTCATATTGAAGCCAAGAGCGAATATCAGCAGCATAACCCAGAAAGACCCGGTCCCAGGCCCAAAAAAACCGTCATAAAAACCAAGAGCAAACCCGGCAAATAAGAAAAAAGGGCCTTGCTGCATGCGGGGGTGGATGTCATCAAAACCCAAACGAGGGGTCATTAGTGTGTAGATTACGATTGCTACCAACAGCCAGGGAATGATCTGCCGCAAAAAAGATGGATCAAGCATTTGGATGGCGATTGCGCCGCAGGCGGCACCGATTGCTGTGAAAATTATACCGTTATAGCAGTCGCTTAATTTTACTTTGCCGGATCGGATAAAAGTCAACATGGCACTGCCGGAACCAAAGCTGCTCTGAAGTTTGTTGGTACCAAGTGCCAACTGCGGCGGCAGACCAATGCCCAGCAGGACTGGTAGGGTGATAAGGCCGCCGCCACCCGCAATCGAGTCTATCAGGCCTGCCAGCAGGCCGGTTATGAATAGTAACGCCAATACTAAGGCTATTGGAAAAGAATCCATGTTGCCCTTCCGTTGGGCTCGCAAAGCTACTGCTTAGCCGTTTTTTGAAGCCGAAAAAAAGCCGTCACTACTTTTAATACTTAGGTCAATCAAGGGTAAATAATTTTTAACGCAAAAATTTTATCAACGCAGGTAGAAGATGAACAACCTTTTGTTGGACCAGGGTAGGTTCTAAGATTGAAACGGTAATTTGACGACCGAAATGACTCTTTTGTCTTTAAGGAAATTATCGGTCAAAAATAAGGGGACGCAAAATAGCGCTGACATTATGACCATGTTTAAAATTTCAATAAAGTAGCCGGAGATGGTGTGAGGAATCGGCTGGAGGATCCAGGCGATAAAGCAGATAATAAGATACAGCGGTACAAACACAAAAAGTGTTCGCAGAAGTATAGAAAGTATTTTTAAAGCTGGAGCGCGGCGTTGCAGGAAAAAAACAGTGGTAGCCAGCAGGGCCAGGCCATAAATGGTTTTAAGCCAGGGCATCAGGCCATATCGACTGAAAACATACCAGCCGGAAACCTGTTCATCTTTCTGGTATGAAAGCTGTTTCTGTATTTCTGCGGGATTATAGTCTACCAGGTTCATAATTCCTATTCCAAGGAGAATAATTGCAGCCAGGGCACATCCCCAGCCAATAAGGTTTACCGGGTGCATATTGTCAATGAGCTCAGAGACAGGAGAAACTGTCTCCTGTGGTGCCTCAAGCGGTTC
Source organism: uncultured Geobacteraceae bacterium (assembly GCA_964509295.1). Classification (GTDB taxonomy): domain Bacteria; phylum Desulfobacterota; class Desulfuromonadia; order Geobacterales; family Pseudopelobacteraceae; genus JBGSQR01. Next base: position 16,213 of record CAZDWS010000017.1, read on the forward strand.
TTCATTCCGTGAACTTTTGGGGCTGAGCAGTTCCTGTTCTTTAATTTTCTGTTTTTCCTGGCGTTGTCTTTCTACAAAAGCTTTTACAACAACACCGCATTTAGGGCAGGTGCTGAAACGGTCATCTCCAAATGTGCTGAAGTTACAGGCTGGACAGACATCCACCTCATAGGTTTCGGCAGTTGGCTTCGGCTTGGATACTGTAAAACCGTGGTTGCATTTCGGACAGTTAAGAAAGCGGCCTTCTTGTGGTATGGCATGTTCAGGAATGTTCCCGCTGGCGTTACAGTTTGGGCAACTGATTTTCATAGGGAAACCTCGTAAATATTGATATTGCTGGATTTGTTAAGGTACTTAATTCAATGTGTTGCTATTAAGTTAATGGACTATAACGCCAGTAGGTGCGGGTGTCAACACTTCTGCTCATCAGAAGTGAGTGTATGCAGTGGTAAAACTTAAGGTTTTAACCTGAATATGCAGAGAATTAATTTTAGGGTAGGGGGAGACCCGGCAGTGGCAGGGTTATGAAAATTGGCCTGCAACAGTGTATAGCGGATATGGTGTTGAATATAAGTCATTCAAATATCGGATTAAATCATTGACAGTCAGGTGCCAATAAATTAATTTGTTACATAACGCTGGGGGAGTTCCGACTGAGAGCGGCGATGGCCGCGACCCTTAGTACCTGATCCGGGTAATGCCGGCGTAGGGAAGCGCACTTATTATTTTAACAGGCCGCTTCTGCGGCTTTTTGTATTTATTGGGGGTGTTATGCAGATTGTTGTTAATGGAGATGCACTTGATGTCGTTGACAGCTGCACAATTGCCGTATTGCTGGAAAAGCTTGAGATCGGTCTGGAAAGGGTGGCGGTAGAAGTCAACCTGGATATAGTGCCTAAAGCGCAGTACAATATTCATCAACTTTCCCCAGGAGACAGGGTGGAGATTGTTCAGTTCGTTGGCGGCGGGTGATAGACCAAGACATCAGACAATAATTTCAGACTTTAGCTTGATCAGGAGACAAACGATATGTCCAACCAGAATGATAAATTGATAATTGCCGGGCGTGAATTTAACTCAAGATTAATGGTTGGCACCGGCAAGTATGCCGACTTTAACCAGATGGTTAAGGCGATTGAAGTTTCAGGAGCTGAAATCATAACCGTTGCCGTGCGTCGAGTGAATATTTCCGACCGCAGCAAGGAGTCGCTACTGGATCATATTGACCTGAAAAAATATACCCTGCTGCCTAATACCGCCGGTTGTTATACCGCGGACGATGCCATTCGCACCTGTCGTCTGGCGCGCGAAGCAGGTCTCTCCGACTTTGTCAAACTGGAAGTGCTTGGAGATGAAAAAACCCTTTTCCCGGATAATGAGGAACTGCTTAAGGCGGCCAAGGTTCTGGTTAAGGAAGGTTTTACAGTTCTCCCCTACTGCAGTGATGATGTAATACTTTGCCGCAAGCTTGAGGATATGGGCTGTGCCGCTGTGATGCCGCTAGGTGCGCCAATCGGTAGCGGTTTGGGAATCCGAAATCCTTATAATATCCGCATTATTCTGGAAAACATCAAAGTTCCGGTTATTGTGGATGCCGGTGTGGGATCTGCCTCTGATGCAGCAATCGCAATGGAACTGGGATGTGCCGGAGTTCTTATGAATACCGCCATTGCTGGCGCCCAGGACCCGATTGCCATGGCCGAAGCTATGAAGCTGGCTGTTATTGCCGGTCGTCTTTCCTACAAGGCCGGACGCATCCCCAGAAAGCTTTATGCCAATGCCTCCAGTCCTCTGGATGGTCTGATCGGTTGATAAGTACTCTCTGCAAAGGTCGCTCCGGTGTGGATTTTTCTCTTTATCTGATTACAGACCGCTGTCAGACACAGGGAAGGCCGCTGATTGATGTGGTTCGAGCGGCACTTGATGGTGGTATAAGGGCTGTGCAACTGAGGGAAAAAGATCTTGGCAGTTGTGAAATGTATCGGCTGGCTTTGGAGCTGTGTGAGCTGACATGTGAGTATGGCGCAAAACTGTTTATTAATGACCGCATTGACATTGCCATGGCTGTCGGAGCAGATGGTGTTCATCTAGGTGTGGGAAGCATTCCCGTGGTTGAGGCTCGAAAGCTGGCAGGGCCAAATCTGCTGATAGGCTATTCTTCCCACAGTACTGCTGAGGCCCGCAGGGCAGAAGCAGACGGTGCAGACTTTGTAACCTTTGGCCCGGTTTATCAGACAGCATCCAAGTTGTCTTATGGTGCGCCTTTAGGTATTTCTGCCCTCAAGGATGTTTGTCAGACTTTATCGATCCCTGTATTTGCATTGGGTGGAGTCAAGCCAGCCAATGTGGACGAAGTATTGTCAAGCGGAGCCGCAGGCATAGCACTGATTTCTGCCATAATTGGCACTGCTGACCCGAAAAATGAAACCGTATCCCTGTTAAAAACGATTGAAGAGCATGCCACAAATACCTGATGTAAACATTCACCCGCAATTGCGAATAAACTCCTATGGTCACTATCTCCGTCGAAGATTCGGATGTCGGGTCAGCAAAGTTAATGTTGATGCCGGTTTTACCTGTCCGAATCGAGACGGCAGTAAAGGAACCGGCGGCTGCATTTACTGCAACAATGTTTCTTTCTCACCAAAAGAAACTGTGGCGGTCATTCCTCTGGAAGAGCAGATGGAAGCTGGTATGGCGTATCATCGCCAGCGCTTGAAATCTGAAAAGTTTCTTGTCTATTTCCAGAAATATACTAATACCTATGCTTCGGTAGACCTGTTGCGCGACCTGTATTATCGTGCCTTGCATCATCCTGATGTACTCGGCATTTCAGTCGGGACCAGACCGGACTCGCTTTCGGATCAGGCTCTGGAGTTGCTGACAGAAATTGCCAAAACACATTATGTCTGCCTGGAACTGGGGTTGCAGTCCATGGATGATGATATTCTGAATCGTATCAACCGTGGACATACTCTGGATGACTTTGTCAAAACGGTACAGCGTGCGGCGGGGAGGGGGTTTGATATCTGTGCCCATCTGATCCATGGCTTTCCCAATGAAAATGTTGAACAGTTTCTGCAGACAGCTGATCTGATGGCCTCGCTGCCGATCAATGCTCTTAAGTTACATCAGCTGCATGCGGTTGAAGGTACGGAACTGGCGGAAATGTATCGTCGTGGAGAGTTTGTCCCGATCAGTCTTACGGAATATATAAATACCGTTGCTGACTTTCTGGAAAGACTGCCGTCAAGGATTGCGGTTCAGCGACTATATGGTTCCGCACCTCTGGAAATCAGTGTTGCCCCTCGTTGGGGGCTGAAAAATAATCAGATGTGGTATGCGGTCATTAATGAAGTTGTCAGGCGCGGGAGTTGGCAGGGGTGTCGTCTGGAGTAAGAGAAAGCCGGGGCACCCCAAATTGGGCACCCCGGCTTGATTTTGTCTGCATTAATATTGTTATACCTTGAACTGGTTGACTATTCTGCTCAGATCTCCGGCCAGTTCTGACAGTTGATTGGCGGCATTGGCCGAATCATGGGCGCCTTGAGATGTTTTTGCAACCACCTCTGTAATCTGGTGCATATTGCTGCTTATTTCGGAAGTAGTGGCGGTCTGCTCTTCAGCCGCTGTGGCAACCTGATTGATTTGCATGGTTACTTCGTTGATTTGCTCAAGTATGCTTTCCAGAGCTTTACCTGACTCCGCAGCCTTTTCGCTTCCCTTGACGACCTCTCCAACGCCCATCTCCATTGCCACAACCGCACTCTTGGTTTCATTCTGGATTATTTTGATCATCTCACTGATTTCCTTGGTTGCTCTTGTTGTGCGTTCTGCAAGGGCCCTGACCTCATCGGCTACGACTGCAAAACCACGCCCCTGTTCACCGGCCCGGGCTGCCTCAATGGCGGCATTGAGCGCCAGCAGGTTGGTCTGGTCGGCGATGTCCTGAATGGTACCGACAATCTCACCGATCTGTTCGGAGCGGCTGCCCAGACTCTCAACTGATTTGGCGGTATCTTTAACTCTTTCGGCAATACGGTTCATGACTGCGATGGTTTCATCGACCACCCTGGAACCGGAAACAGCGGCAGAGCTTGCCTGGCGGGAGCCTTCGGCAGCCATGCTGCAGTTCTGGGCAATGTCGCCTGAAGTGGCGGACATCTCTTCGCCTGCTGTGGCTACAGTGCCGGCCTGAGCGGCAACTTCTTCCGAGCCGGTGGCTATCTGCTCGGCAGTTTTGTGCAATTGAACCGCTGCGGAAGCGACCTGATGGGTCGTTTCGGTTATTACAGTCATATCTGCCTGAATTTTATCCATAAAGACATCAAACCATTTGGCCATCTCGCCGATTTCATCGGTGGTAGTCAAGTTCATGTTCTTGGTCAGGTCGCCTTCACCCTCGGCGATATCACGCATGATTTCCTTGATAGCGGCAATTGGACGGGTAATGCTTCTGGTAATCAGAACTGCACAGGTAATGGCAATAAGTACGGCAATTGTGCAGCCGACGGCAAGACCGGTTAATGCCGATTTGTAATGGGAAACCGCCTCACTGTATCGAAAGTCGACGCGTTTTTTCTGAAAATCACCCATTTTGCTGAAACTATCCAAAATTGGCTGCATGAGGGCAATAGATTCACTTCTGATAACTTTTTCAGCCTCTGTCTGCTTACCTGCAAGAGCCAGTTCCAGGGCTTTATTATTGGCCACAGCAGCATTTTTTGCTGATAGTTTCATGGTCTCAAGAATAGCCTTGCCTTCGTCATTCGTCTCAAGAGTTTCCAGTAACTTGAGTGATTCCCGGTAGCGTGCCCGTTGTTTTTCTATGTATTCCAGCTCTTTCTTTTTTTCGGCCGGGTCGTCTGCAATAACGCAAATAAGAATGCTACGGTATACGTTCTGCATGGCTTCAAGGGCGTCTGTACTTGCCTGGGCTTTTACAAAGTTACCCTTAGCGAGTGCATCTGTCTGCTCCTTGATATCTTTAAGCTGTGTGTAAGCAAATAGTGCGACACAAATAATCAGAACAACAACAGACGAAAAGCCAATCCATAATCGGACTCCGATTTTCAAGTTTCCCATGTTTCCCCCAGAAAGCGATTCATAAAATGAAATTGTTTCAAGTCGTTTTTAAGCTAAACAAAATGTTCAATTAAGGTTGGTTTGCAGGATGTATTTGCTAAATGGCAGTCTGATTTTTACACCGACACAGTTTAGCGTGCTGCTGTAAATTAAAATGACGTTCTATAATCTTGTTGTTTACTATAATTAAGACTGTTAGACAAGGGTTATAAGTCGTTTTGGGCAGAAAATACTTTTGCGGTTTTAATTGCGATGCTATAGTCATAACCACTAAACTGGACGCCGTTCAGGCAATAATAGGGAGTTTTGTCATGTCCGATATAAGAGTTCGTTTTGCACCAAGTCCTACAGGTTATCTTCATGTTGGAGGCGCCCGTACCGCACTGTTCAATTGGTTGCTGGCCAGAAAACAGGGAGGCACATTCATTCTGCGCATCGAGGATACGGATGTGGAACGTTCAACACAGGAGTCCGTGGACGCTATTCTGCAAGGTATGGAGTGGCTGGGACTTGACTGGGATGAAGGGCCGTTTTATCAGTCCGACTGTTTCCCGCTCTATAAGGAACATGTGCAGAAACTGCTGGATAGCGGCAAAGCCTATAAGTGTTACTGTTCTTCTGAAATATTGGATGCCAAGCGGGAACTGGCTATGAAGGAAGGGCGCAAGCCCAAGTACGACGGCACCTGTCGGGAACGTATTGATCAACCTGAAGATGCACCATATGTAGTGCGTTTTCGCGCACCTCAGGGTGGGGTGACCTCTTTTGACGACCTGATCAAGGGGACGATCACCTTTCCGAATGATGAACTGGATGATCTGATAATTCAACGTACGGACGGTACTCCGACTTATAATTTCTGCGTTGTTATTGATGATGCCATTATGCGGATCACAACCGTTATTCGCGGTGATGACCATGTCAATAACACTCCAAGGCAGGTTCAGCTCTATGAGGCATTCGGTTTTCCTGTGCCGCAGTTCGCCCATGTGCCGATGATTCTGGGTGATGACAAAACCCGTCTCTCTAAACGGCACGGTGCCACGAGTGTAATTGCCTACCGTGATATGGGGTTTCTGCCAGAAGCGCTCATGAACTATCTTGTGCGCTTGGGGTGGAGTAACGGTGATGATGAAATTTTCAGCAGAGACGAGATGATTGCCAAGTTTGATATCGGCAATGTGGGGCGCTCTGCCAGTGTATTCAATACGGACAAACTGCTTTGGCTGAATGCTCATTACATCAAAAATGGAGACCCGCAGCGGCTGGCTGAACTGCTGGTTCCGTTTATGGCTGAACGTGGTGTTGATCCTGCAGCTGGAGGGCCGTTACTGGTCGAAGTTGTCAAAACCTTACAGGAACGAGCCCGGACAATGCTGGAGATGGCTGATGGAGCTATGTTTTATTACAAGGCTCCAGAGTCCTATGATGAAGCCGGAATGGCAAAGTTTGAAAAGGCACATCTACAGGCTGTTTATGGGGCTGCTGCCGAGAAACTGGCCGCAGCGACAGCAGCAACAGCACCGGAATTTGATGCCATCTTCAAGGATTTGTGTACGGAAAATGGCTGGAAAATGCCGCAGGTCGGACAACCGATCCGTCTGGCTCTCTCCGGTGTAATGCAGGCACCCGGTATTGGCGAGATTGTTGTTACTTTAGGTAAAGAAGAGACGGTTCGACGTATACAAAAGGCTCTTGAAGCAGTTCGTGTTTAATTTTATTGGATACTGACTTGTCCATATTCAAACTGACAACAGAATACACGCCGCGCGGTGACCAGCCTCTGGCTATTGAAGAGCTGGTCGCCGGTGTTGAACGGGGTGACAAACACCAGACTCTTTTAGGAGTGACCGGCTCGGGTAAAACCTTTACAGTGGCAAATGTGATTGCCCGTACCGGACGCCCGGCGCTGATTCTGGCTCCCAATAAGACTCTGGCCGCTCAGTTGTACGGTGAGATGAAAGAACTCTTCCCTGAAAATGCGGTGGAGTTTTTTGTTTCTTACTACGACTATTACCAGCCGGAAGCATATATACCCACTAGCGACACCTTTATTGAAAAGGATTCCGCTATCAATGACGAGATCGACAAGATGCGTCATTCCGCTACCCGCAGCCTGCTGACGCGCAGTGATGTGATTATTGTAGCGTCAGTCTCCTGTATTTACGGCATTGGTTCGCCGGAAGCCTATGCCAGCCTGCATATCTTTTTTCGCCAGGGCGAGGAGTACGGTCGCGATACTCTGTTGAAAAAACTGGTCGAAATCCAATATGAGCGTAACGATACGGATTTTCATCGCGGTACTTTTAGAGTGCGTGGAGATGTGGTCGAGGTTTTCCCGGCCTATGACAATGACAAGGCGTTGCGGGTCGAGTTCTTCGGAGATGAGATAGAGAATATCAGTGAAATTGACCCACTGCGCGGCACAATATTGCAGCGCATAACAAAGTGTTCCATCTATCCGGCTTCGCATTATGTCTCTAACAAGGAAACACAGAAACAGGCGGTTGAACAGATCAGGCTGGATCTGGAGGAACGTATCAGGTGGTTTCGTTCCCAGAATATGTTGCTGGAGGCCCAACGCATTGAACAGCGTACTTTTTTCGATATTGAGATGATCGAGGAGATGGGGTTCTGTCAGGGGATTGAGAACTATTCACGTTACTTTGACGGTCGCAAGCCGGGTGAACCTCCATATACGCTTATCGATTATTTTCCGGATGATTTTGTACTGTTTGTGGATGAATCACATATTAGTATCCCCCAGGTCGGGGGCATGTATCGTGGTGACCGCAGTCGTAAAGAAACACTGACGACTTACGGTTTTCGCCTGCCTGCTGCGCTTGATAATCGCCCATTGAACTTCACTGAATTTGAAGAACGGATTAAGCAGGCGGTATATGTTTCTGCTACTCCGGCTGATTACGAAATGGAAAAGAGCGGTGGCGTTTTTGTCGAGCAGGTTATTCGTCCGACCGGATTGATTGATCCGGAAATTACCGTACGCCCGGCCAGCGGCCAGGTCGACGATCTGCTGCACGAAGTACGTGCAACCGTGGCCAGTGGCGAAAGGGTACTGGTAACGACTCTGACAAAGCGTATGGCTGAGGAGTTGACCAATTATTATCGCGAATTGGGCATCAGGGTCAGATATCTGCACTCTGACATTGTCACCATTGAGCGAATGCAGATTTTGCGTGATCTGCGCATGGGGGAATTTGATGTGCTGGTCGGTATTAACCTTCTGCGCGAAGGGTTGGACCTGCCGGAGGTTTCTCTGGTAGCCATACTTGATGCAGATAAGGAAGGATTCCTGCGGTCGGCCCGTTCTTTGATTCAGACCTGCGGCAGGGCCGCCAGGAATGTCAATGGCAGGGTGCTGATGTATGGTGACAATATAACCAGATCCATGCAGGCCTGCATAGATGAGACTTTAAGGCGTAGAATCAGGCAGCTGGCCTGGAATGAAGAACATGGTATTACGCCAGAGACAATCAAAAAGAGTATGTACAATATTCTCGGGTCGGTGGAGGAAAAGGATTACTACACTCCGGCATCTACCGTTGGAGAGTCCGCTGAGGATTACGACATTGCTCCCAAGGATATTCCCAGGCAGGTTAAAAAACTGCGTAAGGAAATGCTGTCGGCAGCAAAAAATCTGGAGTTTGAGAAGGCCGCTGACCTGCGGGACAGGGTTAAAAAATTGGAGGAAATGGAGTTGGCGCTGAGGTGAAACTGGTTGAGGTCAAGTTTTTCTAAGCCTTAACCTCAACCTTAACTTATATGCGAGGTTTAGGTGTTGCAATATAGGCGGCCACATCAATTGCCAGATCTGCTGAGCCCGGGATGCCGGTTGCGCTTGCAACCCTGGACCGGATTCTGCTGTTGACATTGACCAGATCCACTCCGGTCATGGAGATTACTTCTGCCAGGATCGCCTCCAGGGCAACAACATGGTTGGCGATACTGGCTGTTTTCAGCAGATGTGAATCAACTGTTTCGGTTAAGGTTTTCAGTTGCTGTGTCATCAGGGTAATGTTTTCAAGGATGAGTTGATCCAATTCAGCGGACTGTGCCAGCTGAACTGATTTAACTTCCTTAACCGGTTTGGGTGTAGGAGTTATTACAGCCGGTTTTGTTGTTTTGTTTTTAACCGGTTTTTCCGCCTTTACACTTTTCATGTAAGCCTCCTGAGAAAGTTGTGAATAATTAATATATTAATTTTTATCGCAACTTCAGGCGAAGTCAAATTAATATATTTTTTGTGGCGGCAGCCAACTCTAAAAACAGAAAACCCCGCTGGATTCTCCAACGGGGCTTTCTATTAAATATGGGAAAAAGATCAGGGGACCTGGGTTACTTCTTTGACGCCCGGGATCTGCTCTTTCATGGCTCTTTCGATTCCCATCTTGAGGGTCATGGTGGACATGGGGCAGGAACCGCAGGCGCCTTTCAGTCTGACCTTGACGATGCCGTCCTCGGTTACCTCGACCAGCTCCACATCGCCGCCATCAGCCTGCAGGGCAGGACGTACCTGGGCAAGTACCCTCAATACTTCTTCTTTCATAATAATTCTCCTTTTAAACAGGTAGTTGCAACTTGATGACTTTACCATCTCTGTTGATCTTACGTCAATGGCATTTGAATCCTGTTCTGATCTTCAAAAGGTCAAATTGCGTCATTTAACCTTTTCTGTCTGTTGGTAAGACGGTTCAGAGCATGAATATATGCCTTGGCTGATGCCTCAATTATGTCGGTTGAAGAGCCTTTGCCTACCACGGTATGATGACCCTCCGAGACCCTGACAGTTACTTCACCCTGGGCATCGGTGCCGCCGGTAATTGAGCCAACATTATATTGTTCCAGTTTGGCCTTGGTCTTGGTCAGTTTTTTAATCGCCTTAAGTGTGGCGTCTACCGGGCCATCGCCCAGCTCGGCTGTGCGCACCGGTTTGCCATCGATTTCCAGCTGGACTGTTGCTGTGGCAACTGCAAAGGAACCACAAGTGACAGTGATGTGGTCAAGCTTATACTTTTCTTCCTCGCGCGCTTCTTCAGCAATAATGGCATCCAGGTCTTCGTCGAAAACCTCTTTTTTAAGATCTGCCAGAGCCTTGAATTTATCAAATGCCCGCTGCAGCAATTCTTCGCTCAATTCATGTCCAAGTTCTTCCAGGCGCTTTTTAAAGGCATGTCGACCGGAGTGTTTTCCCAGCACTAATGCGCTGGCGGAAAGACCGACCGACTCAGGTGTCATGATTTCATATGTTGACTTGTCCATCATCATACCATGCTGGTGGATGCCCGATTCGTGGGCAAAGGCATTTGCTCCGACAATCGCCTTGTTGGGTTGTACCATAATTCCTGTAACTGTTGAAAGCAGACGGCTGGAATGTGTGATCTGCTCGGTTGCGATATCGGTTGAAAAGGGCATGATGTCACGACGGGTTCGCAGCGCCATGACAAATTCCTCCAGAGAACAGTTGCCGGCCCTTTCACCAATGCCGTTGATGGTACATTCCACTTGACCGGCACCGGCCTGGACAGCTGCAATTGAGTTGGCTACGGCAAGCCCAAGATCGTTGTGGCAGTGCACAGAGATAATAGCTTTATTGATGTTTCTGACATTGTCCATCAAATACTTGATGATATTGTAGTACTCATTCGGAATTGTATAGCCAACTGTATCAGGAATATTAACGGTGGTTGCGCCGGCATCAATGACGGCCTCAACCATTTCAGCCATGAACGGCAGTCTGGTACGAGTCGCATCTTCACAGGAAAACTCCACATTCGGTGTATATGAACAGGCGCGCTTGACAGCTTTTATGGCCGCTTCCATAACTTTGCCCGGTTCCATGCGCAGTTTGTATTTCATGTGAATATCGGATGTGGCTATGAAGGTGTGAATGCGCCCTTTTTCACCGGCATATTTTAACGCTTCCCAGGCGCGGTCGATATCCTTATCATTTGAACGGCAAAGACCGGCTATCTGAGGTCCTTTTATGGACTGGGCTATCTTTTTAACCGCTTCAAAGTCACCGTCGGAGGCTATGGGAAAGCCTGCTTCGATAATATCCACGTTAAGTTTTTGAAGCTGTCTGGCTATACGAAGTTTTTCTTCTATGTTCATGCTGTTGCCGGGGGCCTGTTCGCCATCCCTGAGCGTTGTGTCGAAGATCCTGATGATTCTCTGGTCATTATTGTCGGTCATGCATGACTCCTTTCACTTAAACTGTCACTGGTAAATTTTACCTGAAAAAATTAATAATTCAGGTGCTGAAAATAAAAATGCCTCCACCCCAAACAGGGGCGAAGGCATTGAATGCTTTCACGGTACCACCCTAATTCGTCTGCCAGGTCTTCCGGCAAACCTCATTGACGTCCTTTACGCGGACGAACGACTTCGGCTAGTTATTGCTAAGTTCACCGCAGTGGCTCCAAGGCGAGTTCATCAGTTGTGCCTACCGGTTCTCACCACCCACCGGCTCTCTGTAATTCCAATTTCAAATCCAAGCACTACCTTCGTTGGCTCGTATTCGGCTCCTCAACGTACTTACCTGTACGCCTTCGTCGCCTCAATCCTCGCCGCCTTGGTTTTATCTTTGATTTGGAATCGGAATAAAGCACTTAAAGACTACTACTCCTCTTCCCTGCCTTTAAGAATGTTCTACAGCATAAAAAAAACGGCTTACTAAAGTCAAGCTGTTTATTTGTATTACAACGAACTGGTACGTTTAGTTTTATAAATTATTTGTTTTTTTCATTCAAAAGGGCCATTATGACAAGCTGTAACTTAAAAAAAACACTGCAGGTATTGCCTGCCATAAGGATTCTAAGATGAAAAAAATATTGATACTGGCTATTGCTTTGTCTCTTTTTGCAGTTCCGCTTTTTGTCTTTGCCGAAGAGCCGGCAAAAGGTTCTGAAGCTCCAAAAACGTCAATTCAACTGCAGCCAATAGCTCCTGTTGTTGCAGTTTCGCCAGTTAAGCCGGTGGAAACTTCCAAAGTTCAATCGGTGGTGAAACTCGGTTATGCCGATATGGCAAAAATCAGTTCAGAGTCCAGCCTGGGCAAGGCGTCGCAGGCTCAGGCCAAGGCAAAGCAGGAAAAACTTCAGACGCAGGTGCAGGCCAAACGTAAGCAACTCGACAAACAGAAGGCCGCTATCGAGGCAACCATTGCCAGCTTAACTCCGGCCCAGCGTGAGGCTAAGGCAAAGGATTTTCAGAAAAAGGTTGAAGCATTTCAAAAGTTTGGTGCGAATGCAGAAAAAGAGTTTCAGGTTTTGCAGGAGGGGTTGAGCAAATCGTTATACGAGGCTATCGAACAGGCTTCTGTAGAATATGGCAAGGCCAATAATCTGTCGCTGGTTGTTGTGAAGCGCGAATTGCTGTATCTGGCAAATGGTGTGGATGCGCAGGATGTAAGTGACGGAATCATCAAGCTTATGGATGAAAAATGGCTGAAAAAATAGAGATTGTTTTGGAAAGTAGTTTTAAAAGCCCGCATGATGCGGGCTTTTTTGTTTACTGGAATAAATTATTTTAGCGCTTCCAGCTCTTCCCACCGGTTGTACACTTCCAGCAGTTCCCGTTCAATATCTTCAAGCCTGGAATTGATTGCAACAATTTCGTTACCGGCGTTTTTGTAAAAAGCCGGATCTGACAGTTTCGTATGCAGAATTTCCTGCTCTTCCTCCAGGGCCGCAATCCTGTCCGGCATGGCCTCCAGCTCACGTTCCTCTTTGAAGCTGAGTTTGCGCGGTCGTTCCGCCTGTCGTCTGGTCTTGTCCTGTGGAACTTTTACTGTTGCGGCGATCGGCAACGATTCCAGCGCTGTCTGTCGCAGCCAGTCGTCATAGCCCCCCACATATTCGCGCACCTGACCATCATTGCCAACGGCCAGCGTGCTGGTTACAACATTGTTGAGAAACTCCCGATCATGACTCACAAGCAACAGGGTGCCGGAATATTCTGCCAGCAGATCTTCCAGCAGGTCTAGTGTTTCCGCATCCAGGTCGTTTGTCGGCTCATCCATTACCAGTACATTGGAGGCTTTTGTAAAAAGCTTGGCAAGCAACAGGCGGTTGCGTTCACCGCCGGACAGTATGCTGACCGGACTGCGGGCGCGTTCCGGGCTGAAAAGGAAATCCTGCAGATAGCCTATGATGTGGCGGCTGACGCCGTTGATGACAAGCGTATCGTTCCCTTCGCCCACATTTTCAAGCACGCTTTTGGTGACATCCAGCTGTTCACGCATCTGGTCAAAATAGGTGATTTCCAGCCGTGTACCGAGTTTTACTTCTCCGCTGTCCGGTTGCAGGGATCCCAGCAGCAGGCGCAGCAAGGTGGTCTTGCCGGAGCCGTTGGGCCCGATAATGCCGACACGATCGCCACGCATAATTGTGGTGGAAAGATTTCGGATAACCTGTTTGCCATCAAATCCAAAGCTGACTCCAGCGGTTTCAACGACCAACCTCCCTGATCTTTCGGCCTCCTGCATCTGGATCTTTGCCGTGCCCTGGCGTTCACGACGCTGCACACGTTCTTCGCGAAGTTTTTTCAGCGCTCTGACTCGCCCCTCGTTTCTGGTGCGACGAGCTTTGATCCCCTGTCTGATCCATGCTTCTTCCTGGGCCAGTTTCTTGTCAAACAGCGCCTGACGGGTTATCTCGGCGGCAAGCAGCTCTTCACGGCGTTCAACAAATGTATCGTAACCGCATGCGAAGGAATAGATGCGGCCCCGATCAAGTTCAGCGACCCGGTTGGCCATTTTTCTGGCAAAAGCGCGGTCGTGAGTCACAAATAAGACGGTTTTGACCTGTTTGATCAAAAAGTCTTCCAGCCAGATAATCGTCTCTATGTCAAGGTGGTTTGTTGGTTCATCCAGTAGAAGTATATCAGGGGATGCTATCAGCGCCCTGGCCAGCAGAGCCCTGCGTTTGGTACCGCCGGAAAGGGTTGAAAATTCTTTTTCTGCATCCAGATCCAGGCGCGACAACACACGTTCAACTTCCTGATGCAGGTGCCAGCCACCCGTATCTTCCAACTCTTTTTGCAGGGACTCCAGGCGGGCGAGCAACTGTTCGTCTCCGTTCGTTGCCATCTGGTGTGCCACATGATGATATTCAGCCAGCAGGTCGGCAGCATTGCCCATGCCGGAAGCAACAACATCAAAAACCGTTCCTGTCAGGCCTTCCGGTGACTCTTGCGAAACCAGTGCTACTTTTAGTCCCTGTTGTCTGGATATTTCACCCTGTTCAGGGGGCAATTCACCACTGATCAGTTTCATGAGCGTGGATTTTCCGGTTCCGTTTCTACCTAACAGGCAGAGCCGGTCCCCAGGTTCTATCTGCAGGTTGATACCTTCGAAAAGCGGAGGACCGCCAAAGGCCAGGGTTATGTTACGCAGGGTGATTAGTGCCACAAGTTACCTCTTCAATTGTTCTTATTTTAGCAGGCATGGAGCATAGCATATTCAAGATTTTGATACTACCCGTCAACCATCTGATATTTTTTCGTTTGTTTACCTTATTTGCGGTATTTATAAGACGTGGTGAGGTATCCAGGTAATCTGTTTGTAAGCTTGAATTCCGTAAAGGCTGGTTTTAGGCGGTTGTGGGGAGTTGGCACGTCGTCTGCAATAAGTTAAAACATAAGCAATTAAATTTCGGAGGTACAACAAATGAAAAAAATCGTATCCAGCATCATCGCAACTCTCGTAGCCGTTTCTTTCGCCGCTGTAGCATTCGCAGCTGATGCTGCAAAACCTGCTGCTGCTCCTGCAAAAGCTGAAGTAGCTGCTCCTGCTGCAGAGAAAAAAGAAGCTGCTAAGCCAGTAAAAAAAGCTAAAAAAGCAAAGAAAGCTAAAAAAGAAATGAAAAAAGAAGAAGCTCCTAAAGTTGAAGCAGCCAAGCCTGCTGCTCCTGCCGCTCCTGTAAAGAAGTAATCTCTTTTTCATGGTACAAAAAAGGCCGCATCGAAAGATGTGGCCTTTTTTTATTCATTTTGTGCTAACGGTTCCCGCCTAAACTCGTATCTGCTTTAGAATGCTTCCAGCACATACACTGCAATAGCACGCGCGTCCTCATCGGAAATGGTTGAAGCATCAAAGCTGATCATTCGTGAAACAGGCTTTCTCATGATTTTGACGATGTCCTCAGGTTTGGTAAGTCGTTTGGCCTTCAATGTGGATTTGAACAGATTGTTTTTGGGGTCACTGACATTGCCTCCATCGGGATGGCAGCTTGCGCAGTACTGTTTGTAAAGTTGTTCTCCTCTATTTATATCTGTTTTTAATGATTTTACTGAATTGCTTGCTGCTGATGTTTTGGTGATTTTTTCATTTTGTGGCTTGCATGCTGCAATAAGTATTGCAATAGTTCCGATGGCTATAATCGATAGTTTTCTGGATTGACGCATTTCAAAACCCCTTTTTCCCGCCGTTTTAAAATTTAGTCCAACATAATAATAACTCAATTTCAGAATTTATTTGCTCCAATATTGAATATTTAGTTAATTGGCCAAGTTGCATATTCAGCAAACGGTGCTATCTTTACTAAATAATGAATATATAGTCAGTTTTGTTCCGCGATTAAACTTCTTGACAAATGTATGCAGCTAATAATATGTTCGTACATATTGGCATAACGTTGTTTTATTTGTGATTCAAGTACATACTAATTTTTATTTCAGTCAGGTGGAATCTAATCACTCCAGCTAAAGGGGAGGTCGAAGATGGGTTCGCAAAAGTTTGGTAAAAAAGATGGTCTGGAAAAGCATTCCTATTCAGTAAGTGATCTACTAAAAGCCCGTGGTGTATCCAGACGCGATTTTCTTAAATTCTGCTCTGCGGTTACAGCGGCATTGGCGCTTCCGGTCTCTTTTGCACCCAAGGTTGCCGAGGCTTTGGAACAGGCTAAGCGGCCTCCTGTTGTCTGGCTGAACTTTCAGGATTGTACCGGTGATACCGAGGCATTGCTGCGTTCTGCCAATCCAACGGTAGCCGAGATTGTGCTGGATATTTTGTCGCTGGATTATCACGAAACCATTATGGCGGCTGCCGGGCATCAGGCGGAAGAAGCA
Organism: uncultured Geobacteraceae bacterium; assembly: GCA_964509295.1. GTDB lineage: Bacteria > Desulfobacterota > Desulfuromonadia > Geobacterales > Pseudopelobacteraceae > JBGSQR01. The sequence continues at coordinate 32,386 of CAZDWS010000017.1, forward strand.
CTGGAAAAAACAATCACAGAGTTCAAAGGCAAATATCTTTGCCTCGTGGAAGGATCCATTTCAACCAAGGATGATGGTGTGTACTGCTGCATAGGCGGTAAAACAAGCATGTCCATAGCTAAAAAAGTTTGTGGCGGCGCGGCTGCCACAATTGCTGTCGGGACTTGTGCCACCTATGGAGGTATCGCTGCGGCCTCGCCCAATCCTACCGGTGCGGTAGGCGTCAAGGAGGCTGTTCCTGGTATTACGGTCATCAATCTGCCAGGTTGCCCGGTTAATGCAGACAATCTTACGGCGACCATTGTGCATTATCTGGTCTTTGGCAAAATACCGGCCATGGATGCGCTGGGACGACCGTTGTTTGCCTATGGAAAACTGATTCATAATAATTGCGAGCGACGTCCTCATTTTGATGCCGGCCAGTATGTGGAAAAATGGGGCGATGAAGGTCATCGCAAGGGTTTCTGTCTCTACAAAATGGGCTGTAAAGGTCCGGCTACGTTCCACAATTGTCCGACCCAGCGTTATAACGAGAAAACCAGCTGGCCCGTTGCGGCCGGCCATGGTTGTGTCGGCTGCTCGGAGCCTAATTTCTGGGATACCATGTCACCCATGTACAAACGTCTTCCAAATGTGCCCGGCTTCGGAATTGAGAGTACGGCCGACAAGATCGGTTTGGGTATGGTAGGTGGTGTAGCAGCGGCTTTTGCTGTTCACGGGGCTTTGAATGCCATGCGGAAGAAACCGGACAGCGAAGACAAAGATAATCACTCAGACGATAAATAAGGAGGCATAGACAATGGCTAAGATTGTTGTTGACCCCATTACAAGGATAGAAGGACATCTCCGCATAGAAGCAGAAGTCAATGGCGGCAAGATTACGGACGCCTGGAGCGCCAGCACCATGTATCGCGGGATCGAGAAAATACTCAAAGGCCGTGATCCGCGAGACGCCTGGTACTGGGTGCAGCGGATCTGCGGTGTCTGTACAACCGTACACTCCATAGCCTCGATCCGTGCCGTTGAGGATGCCCTTAAAATCAAGATTCCTCCCAATGCCCAGCTGATTAGAAATATTATCATGGGCATACAGAATGTTCAGGACCATGTGATCCATTTCTATCATCTGCACGCCCTTGACTGGGTTGACGTGGTGTCAGGACTCAAGGCCGATCCGGTCAAAACTGCCGCTTTGGCAGCGTCACTGTCTGACTGGCCGAATAATTCCGCCACATATTTCAAAGGTGTTCAGGATAAGGTCAAAACATTTGTTGCATCCGGCAGGTTGGGGCCTTTTGCAAATGCCTATTGGGGGCATCCCGCCTACAAGCTTCCGCCAGAGGCGAATCTAATGGCAACCGCCCATTACCTGGAGGCCCTGGACTGGCAGAAGGATGTAATCAAGATTCATGCAATTCTGGGCAGCAAGAATCCGCACCCACAGACCTTTCTGGTCGGCGGTATGTCGATCCCCATTGATCCTGACTCCCAGAACGCCTTAAATGCCGACAAGCTGATTGAGATCAAACGTCTGCTGAAGAAGGCACAGGATTTTGTTGAAAAGGTCTATATCCCGGATCTTCTGGCAATTGCCTCCTTTTACAAGGATTGGGCTGCAATCGGCGGCGGTGACGGCAATTACCTCTGTTACGGTGATATGCCGGATGCCAACGGCAATCTCTGGTTTCCCGCCGGCATCATCCTTAAGAATGATCTGACAAAAGTATATCCGGTTGATCAGAAAAAAATTGCCGAATATGTGGATCATTCCTGGTACGAGTATACAGGTGGAGCAGGGAAGGGGCTGCATCCGTGGGATGGCGAGTCGGAGGCCAAATACACCGGTCCCAAACCTCCCTATGCAAATCTGGATACGGACAAGAAATACAGTTGGGTCAAGTCGCCAAGGTATGATGAGAAAACCATGGAGGTCGGGCCATTGGCCAGGCTGCTGGTTGCCTATGGTTCCGGGCACAAGGAAACAAAAGCAGCCGTTGACATGGTGCTGAAAAAGCTTGGCGTCGGTCCGGCCGCATTGTTCTCTACGCTTGGAAGAACCGCAGCCCGTGGAATTGACTGTCTGCTGCTGGCTCAACAGACACCCAAGTATCTGGATGAACTGATCGCCAATATCGGCAAGGGTGACTATCGGATTCACAATGGAGAAAAATGGGATCCGAGCAGTTGGCCGGCAGAAGCCAGCGGTTACGGGTGGCATGAGGCCCCTCGTGGAGCCCTGGGGCACTGGATCAAAATCAAGGATCAGAAAATTCTGAATTACCAGGCCGTTGTTCCATCAACCTGGAATGCTTCGCCGCGAGATGCCAAAGGGCAGCGCGGACCATATGAAGCTTCACTGATCGGTACTCCGGTAGCTGATCCTAACAAGCCGCTGGAAATTCTGCGTACCATTCATTCCTTTGATCCGTGTCTTGCCTGTGCGGTTCATGTTATGGACGTGAATGGCAATGAAGTGGTCAAGGTCAAGGTTTCCTAGCCCTGATAAACAGGATAAGTGCGTTAACAAAATCATTTTCTGCACAAAAAAGCAGAAAATGATTTCTAACTTACTAAAAAGGATGCCAACTATGAGCGAACAATGCAAATTTAAACGATATGTATGGGAATTGCCGGTACGCTGGTGTCATTGGCTGATCGCCACCAGTATTGTGACTCTTTCTGTTACCGGACTTTTTATAGGCCACCCGTTTTCCATTGGTGATTCGGCCTCGGCATATGTGATGGGCTGGGTCAGATTCGTTCACTTTGTTGCAGGTTACCTGTTTGCAACCAGTCTGCTGAGCAGGATAATCTGGTCGCTAGTGGGAAATGAATATTCAAGTTGGCAGGCATTTTTTCCAATGGCCACTGCAAAGGGGCGCAAAAATACCATTAGAATGCTGCGTTATTATCTGCTGATTGATAAAGAGGTCCCGCCGACTATCGGCCATAATCCACTGGCGGCAACGGCATATACCCTGTTGTTTTGCCTATATATTCTATTGATATTGACCGGTTTTTCCCTGTATGCCATGCATGCACCGACGGGCATAATGCACAAAACCCTTGGCTTCATGTACCTGCTTTTCGATAATCAGAATTTAAGATTGTTCCATCATTTATGCATGTGGTTTGTGTGGGGATTCGTGATCAATCATTTTTACAGTGTCTGGCTGATGGATATCAAGGAACAGGGCAGCGAAGTTTCAAGTATGTTCAGCGGTTTCAGGTTTACTGTGAAAAAGGAAGATTAATACTTGAAATAAAATGATACAAAGAAGGCGCGCAAAACGCGCCTTTTTTTATGGGAATGTGCGATCAAGGAGCTTATATGATTCAAAATCTGGAAAAGTCAAAAACCATTCTGGTCCTGGGGATCGGGAATACGGTTATGTGTGATGACGGAGTTGGCGTGAAAGTAGTACAGCGACTGGCAAAAGAATACAGGCTGCCGGCTTATGTTGACGTCATGGATGGTGGCACACTGGGGCTTGATATTCTGCCACGTTTGGAAGGGATACAGAAACTGATCGTTGTTGATGCGTTGGAGACCGGAAAAAGTCCCGGCACTTGCATCAGGCTGGTAGGTGAGGAGATTCCCATAGCTTTGGAGACCAAGGTTTCACCGCACCAGATGGGGTTGAAAGACCTGCTGGCGGTATCACATCTGATGGAAGGGCAGTTGCCGGCCGAGATGGTGCTGATCGGTATTCAGCCGGAATGTATTGAACTGGATACGGAACTGACATCGACCGTTGCAGCTCAGCTGGACAACCTGCTGAATCTTGTTGTCGGAGAGCTTGAATACTGGGGAGTAGAAGTACGGGCTGTTGATTAGTCTCACAAATGTATACTCCTGTTTGCAATTATTCCTAAAAATATTATAGTGCAGCTTGATGTGTGGTGAAGTCGTTTCTTTAATAATAAAGTGGGTGGGGTAAAAATGGGCAATAATGAATCGGTCAAAACGGAAACAATTTTCAACCAGTTTGCCAGCGACAACTATGCGGGCATCTGTCCCGAAGCCTGGCAGGCGATGGAACAGGCTAATCAGGGTTTTTCCCAGTCATACGGGGATGATCCCTGGACCGAAAAAGCCTGTCAGTCTATTCGTGAACTGTTTGATACGGACTGCCAGGTGTTCTTTGTTTTCAACGGTACAGCAGCAAATTCGCTTGTGCTGGCATCGCTTTGTCGCTCCTACCATAGTGTCGTCTGCCATGAAATCGCACATATTGAAACCGATGAGTGCGGGGCCCCGGAGTTTTTCTCCAACGGTACCAAGCTGCTGATTGTTCCGGGCAGCAATGGAAAACTGGATCTGGAAGCCGTTGAGCGGACAATTACCAAACGTACTGATATTCATTATCCCAAACCCCGTGTCCTGAGTATTACCCAAGCTACGGAGCTTGGAACACTCTATACTCCCGAAGAAATTTCAGCGGCCAGCAGCCTGGCAAAACGGTACGGACTCAAGCTGCACATGGATGGAGCTCGTTTTTCCAATGCTGTTGCTGCCCTGAATGTTCATCCGTCTGAAATTACCTGGAAGGTGGGGGTTGATGTGCTCTGCTTTGGCGGTGCAAAAAACGGTATGGCAATTGGTGAGGCGGTGGTGTTCTTTAATAGGGAGCTGGCGGAAGAGTTTGAATACCGCTGCAAGCAGGCAGGACAGCTTGCCTCCAAGATGCGATTTTTGTCAGCACCCTGGAGCGGCATCCTTGAAAATGGAACATGGTTGCGGCTGGCCGGACAGGCCAATCACCACGCCAGGCTGCTTGAACAGGGATTGACTGCTATTGACGGCGTTTCGATAATGTATCCCTGTCAGGCCAACTCAGTATTTGTAGAAATGCCGGAAAAAGCTGTTATTGCTCTAAGAGAAGCCGGTTGGCGCTTTTATTCCTTTATCGGAAACGGCGGGGCACGCTTCATGTGTTCCTGGCAGACCAGCGAGGCGGATGTGCGGCAGCTGGTTGCAGCTGTGCGTAAGGCCTGTGCATAAAGTATCGCAACATCATGGAATAAAAAAAGGGGCCGCAATGGCCCCTTTTTTTGTAGATATTAAGTTTGTTTCTTATTCAACAGTCACCGATTTGGCCAGATTTCTCGGCTGATCCACATCGGTCCCCTTAAGTACAGAGATATGGTAGGACAACAGTTGCAGCGGAACTGAAAGCAGCAATGGATCAAGATCCTCATCCAGCGTCGGCACCTCGATAAAATCCTCGGCGCGGCCGCGGATTTCGTCATCACCTTCGGTGCAGATTGCTATGGCGCGACCGCTGCGGGCAATGACCTCTTCCATGTTGGAGAGAGTCTTTTCGTAGGCACTGTTGCGTGGCACCAGCATGACTACCGGTACGTTTTCATCAATCAGGGCTATGGGGCCGTGTTTCATCTCACCGGCCGGGTAGCCTTCGGCGTGGATATAGGAAATCTCTTTCAACTTGAGAGCACCTTCCAGGGCGATGGGGAAGTTTTTGCCACGCCCTAGATAGAGGAAGTCGCGGGCATTCATATACTTCTTGGCGATTTTTTCAGTGACGTCATTCAGTTTGAGTACTTCTTCCAACAGGGCCGGGACCTTTTTGAGAGCCAGGATCATCCTCAGACCTTCTGCTGCATCAATTTTTCCGGTAGAACGGCCCAGACGGATCGTGAACAGGTAGAGTGCGGTTAGTTGGGTTACGAATGCCTTGGTTGATGCAACCCCGATTTCCGGTCCGGCATGGGTATAGATCACACCGGCTGATTCTCTGGCGATGGAGGAGTCAACCACATTGCAGATGGCCATGTTCATGGCGCCGCGTGATTTTGCTTCGCGCAGGGCGGCCAATGTGTCGGCTGTCTCACCGGATTGGGAGATGACAATCGCCAGGGTCTGCTGGTCGATAACCGGATTGCGGTAGCGGAACTCGGAGGCGATATCCACCTCTACCGGAATGCGGCAATGCTCTTCGATATAGAATTTGCCAACCAGGGCGGCGTGCCAGGAGGTGCCGCAGGCGATAATCACAATCCTCTTGATCGAAGACAGTTGCTGGTCATTAAAGTTTAGATCCTCAAGGTAAACATCACCTTCGGCCTCCTGCAAACGGCCTGCAATTGTGTCGCGCACTGCACGGGGTTGCTCGTGGATCTCTTTCAACATGAAATGTTTGTAGCCGCCTTTTTCCGCCATCAGGGGCGACCAGTCGATATGGCGGGCCTTTTTCTCCAATGCTATACCACCAATGGTTGAAAATGAAGCTTTGCCGTCACGGCAGACAACCATTTCGCCATCTTCCATGAAAACCATTTCACGGGTATGGGCAAGAATGGCAGGGATGTCGGAAGCGATGAAAAACTCTTTATCACCCAGTCCAACTACCATGGGGGAACCGAGTTTTGCCGCTATCAGAGTGTCGGGAGCCAGTTCGTTCAGTACGCAGATAGCATAGGCGCCGCGCAGTTGGGCCAACGACAGGACTACCGCTTTTTCAAAGTCAGGTTCGGTTTTCAGTGTTTCATCAATCAGGTGTGAAATTACTTCTGTGTCTGTTTCACTGCTGAAGGTGTGGCCGGCGCTCTTCAGTTGCACGCGCAACGGCAGATAGTTTTCAATGATGCCGTTGTGGACTACTATGATTGACCCCGCCTTGTGCGGGTGGGCATTTATTTCCGAGGGCCGGCCGTGTGTAGCCCAACGGGTGTGGCCGATACCGATCGATCCGCTCAGAGGGCATTCATTCAAGAGTTTTTCCAGGTTTTTCAGTTTGCCTTCGCTTCTGCGAATTCCGACCTTGCCGTCAACCAGTGTGGCAATGCCTGCTGAATCGTAACCCCTGTATTCAAGTTTTCTAAGTCCTTCAAGTATTATTGGTGTGGCTTCCTGATCACCGATATAGCCAACAATTCCGCACATTAAAAAAACCTCCGCTTTGTGTAAATATTTTCATTACTTTGCCATAAATAAATTGTTTTTACCATAACTACTCTGAGTCAAGCTGAGGTATCTGAACTACAAGCAGAAACAGTCCCAAACGCGTCAGAGTTTCCGAAAACTGTTTATAATCCAGAGGCTTGGTTATGTAGCAGCTGCAACCTAACGAATAACACTTCTCGATTTCACGAGGATCGTCCGTTGTGGTCAGCATTAGTACCGGCATTTTTTTGAGTTCCGGATCGGCTTTGATCTGCCTCAGGACTTCTACTCCGTCGACTTTTGGCATGCGGATGTCCAGCAGGAGCATATAAGCCTGGCCATGTATCCGGCCAGTAACTGTGCCACCCGATTGTGACCCATTGAAAAAAAAGTCCAGCGCTTCCTGCCCATTACGAAAGCGAACAATCTGGTTATTGATTCCGGCGTCACGCAGGTTCTCAATAATCAGTTCCGCATGTCCGTCATCATCCTCGGCAATCAGGATTGTTAATTCGTTAACTGGTCTGGTTTTCATTTCATGCCCTTTGTTGCTTATGGTTATCTGATTTTATTCAGCTGGTAGTGTTTTGGGAAGTACTACATAAAAACGGCTGCCCACATCCAATTCTGACTCGACCCAGATTGACCCACCCAGTCTTGAAACAATCTGCCGCGTCAGAGTCAGCCCCATCCCCTCGCCCGGCACGCCATCAGGGTCTAGCCGGTGAAAAATCTCCCAGATCTTTTCCCTGTGTACCTTTGCTATGCCGATGCCGTTGTCCTCTACACAATAGCGGATTCCTTCATCGAATTCTTCACTGAAAATATTCACCACCAGTGGGCGTTGTGGTGAATAGAATTTGATTGTATTGTCAAGCAGATTACTGAAAATCTGAGTGACCTGACCTGCATCCGACATGCAAGGGCCAAGTTCTTCAATATTAATTTGTGCAGCAATGGAATCAATCTGAAAAGTCATTGAAGAGACTATATTCTTCATAATTGAGTTCATGTCAAGCCTGTCAATGCAGAGTGACGCCCTTCCCAATCTGGAAAGGCGCAGCAACCCCTTCAGGAGCAGGTCCATTTTGTCTACACTGCCGGTTATGAAGCCGATATATTTTGGCATGTTGACGTGCAGGATTTTATTCAGCAGCTTATTGTGTTCCGGGCTTATTTTCAGGAAAGAAACAAGCTTGTTCAGCTCTTCACAGCTGGTAGCAAGCTTTTGGCTGAAACCCTGTACATTAACCAGTGGCGAACGCAGGTCATGGGAGGCAACATATACAATCCCTTCCAGTTCCTTGTTTTTGTTCTGCAGTTCAAAAAGCAGCTGATTACGGTGATTCTCGGTTGATCGGTGTTTCTCAATCTCCTTACGAAGTTGGGCGTTGGTTTTTGTCAGTTCTCTGGTTCTCTCCTTCACTCGCGTTTCTAGGGTTTCACTGTAATAGGTGATTTCCTGGAATTTATAGCTAAGTGCCGTAGCCATGATTCTGAAATTGTAACTGAGCTGATCAATCTCTTTGACCATGCTTTCCGGCCAGGGAGTTGACTTGCCTTTCATCAACTGGTCAGGAAGATCGGTCGTAATCCGGGTCAGTTGACGCAGCGGCGCAGCCAGTCTGCGTGATGTATACAGTGAGGCGGCCAGTGCCAGCATGTTGAGGCCAAGCAGCGCCATCAGGGTATTACAAAAGTTTTCCAGAAAAGGTGACTGATACAGGGTATCTGCCAATTTACCTGCGAGGTTGAGTGATGCAGCCGTATTGCTGTTTGATGCTATGATGACAATAGTAGGTGACAGGGCTGTCGCCATCATCAAATTGAAAATCAGCTGGTGAATTGGTGCGGATTGTTGCTCAGTAGAATTGTCTATAAAACGCTGGAACGGAACATAAGTGATCAGCAGGCTGGCAATAACAGCATTGATTATACCTGTGGTCCAGTATAGCAGCAGTGTTATTGCTGTGATATTTGGCGCTGTTTTTAGCAGATAGGTGGAAACCAGAAAAACAAGAGGCGCACCAATTAATGGCCAGTAAAGGGCATCATAAAGTATTATGTTGCGCGTCTTCCCCCTGAAAAACAGCCAGCCGACGAAAAGCGGTTCTGCGCAAAACCATAAAAGTGCAAAGGGATGGCCAAGCAGGAAAATGGTACATGAAGAAATTATTGCCGCCGCCAGCAGCCCCCAGGGTATGCCAAACAGGAGAACGATCAGAAGTACTGGCACGCTACCAAAGAAATGATTATATCCGGTAAAAAGTTGAGGTGCAAAATAGTTGCTGCAAAAGCCGGAAGCGACTAGAACACTGAACACAAAAAAGGTTCTGGTGCCGAATTTAAGTTGATCGGGCTGTTTGACAAACACAACGTCTCCTTGTGAGACCAAGGCCGGTATTTAATGTATTCAAGACCTTTGAGTATCATATTTTGCTTTGATTGATAAGAGCATAATTTCCAGAGAGTTATAAGGGTAGTCATGATTTGAGCTTGAAATACGAAAAAATTACCCTTTATTAAGAAAATTGCTTGACGAGGGCGGATTGTGATTTAAAATTTTCACATCTGATGCTTTTTACAAATTTATTTGTGGAGATGATGTCATGGCAAAGTGCAGTTTTCAATCAGCCTGTTTTTTTAACAGCTTAATGCAAAGCAAACCTTGTACATTGCAGTATCTGGAGGAAGAGTTCTGTGATGGTAACTATCTTAAATGCGCCAGACATATGATCTACGTCTCCCAGGGAAGCGGCCGTGTGCCGAGATATCTTCTCCCGGAAGACACCCTGGAGGCATTTAAACTTCTTGATGAACTGGAATGAGATTGTTTTTTTAGAAAGGTTATTTCTGTTCTGTTTTCGGGCGGGTTTTAAGGAACTAGTCTGCCGGTTGTTCAGGAAAGCAGAGATTGTGCGGCAGATTCGCCCTGGCACCGCATTTCAGACATTTCACAGTAGGATTGCTGGTTAAATGCTGTACTTCGTTAAGCATACCCATGTTGGTAAGCCAGCAGATATGTCCTTTGTGCATCTCACCACAGCTGCAGACCATATTGCTGTAGTCTTTTACCTCATCCATTGTTGTGTCCCTTCTATAAATAAATGTGTCTGGAGTAGACTTAACCCGGACAAGTCCTCCGAGGTTAGTAAACCTCGGAGGTTTCAACATGTCAGCTTAAACGTAACCTGGAATTACTTCTGCACCCATTTGCCGTTTTGCAGCTGTATCCACCAGCCGGTCTTTGCCGCTTCACGACGTGTTTCAGCATAGGTGGCTGCGGCTTTGCCCATGGTTTGGTCAAGTGCGGCTTTTGTTGCTTCCTGCTTGGTCATTTTCAGTATGACTTTTGCCATGTTTCCGATAATAGTCTTGCGATTCCTGTTTTCAGCGCTTATTAAGGCATCGCTCTGTGCTGTCATTTTTGCCTTGTCCCGTACTGTCACCAAGCCTTGGCTTGTCAGTCCGACAGTGCCACTGGCAAAAAGGGCATTCAGGGCGGCCTGCCTTGTGTTCATTTCTGCATAGGCGCTTGTGACTTCCGGGATGCTGCCCAGTTCTATGGCAAGGTCATCACCGCTTTCAGCCGCATGGGCGGTTGCGGTGAGGGATAATTCGGGCAAAATATTACGCAGGTTGCTTTGGGGCCCTGGTTTTTGCTCAACAGCAGGCTGTTTCAGCTTGCCGGGCAGATTTTGTCCGTCATTTTTCAAGAGCATTTCGTCCAGTGATTTATAGGCATCCTTAACCGCTTTTTCTGGAAAATAGACGTTTACGGTGATGATGGCGCAGGACACCAGCAGTCCGCAGCCTCCAGCTAATAACCATTTCAGTAGTTTCATTCTGTCCTCCCGTTTTTTGTTTAATTATTCGTCCCACTTGAATTCGGCTGCCGGTGGGGCGGCGGGCTGGCCTTCTTTTGCAGCTTCACCAGTAGCTTCCTTGCCGCGTACTGTCGCCTCTTTAATGGAATTTAGCAAGTGATCTATGGCAATCCGGTTCTGGCTTGTGGCAATAGTTACACTCAGGTCTTTTACTCCAAATAAATTTGTATGTGAAATGTCAAGGCTGTCAAAAGTCAGAAAGCCGTTTTCCAATGCGGCCTTGATTACGGCGTGATCAAATGCCCTGTCAGAGCTGAAAAAGAAGCCGCTCAGTTTCTTTCCGGAAAGCTTCTGGAGAAATTCTTTACTGACAAGCATTTTCTCGTCATCTGTTTCCCTTGCCCAGAATTCGGTAAATCCTGCTAGATCAGCTGGTTTGTTGCCATTTGCGCGAACGCTGATTATTCCGTCCGCCTTCCCGGACAAATAGCCGGTAATGGCAGGAAATGCTTTGCAAATCTGGACAAGGCTGAGATTGTTGATAAGCATGTCCCCGCGATAAACCAGGCCATCCCGGATTGTCAGAAAACCTTTTCCTAATATTGTCCCACCATAGAGTGAAGAGTCCAGAGAAATAATTTTTATTACCCCTCCGTCTGCCTGTAAAAGCAGTCTGACCGAATCAATGCTGATACCTCCAAAAGAGCTGTTGCCGATGTTTATGGTTTCTGCTTTGTCTGGCTGTTGCCGAAGCTGCTTAAACAGGTTGTCATAGTTCTGGCGGCTAAAGTTTAAGGATGGCGGAAGATTGATTTTTGTTTTGCCCGTAAGGTCAAGTGATAAAGGCAGTTTTCCGCTGATAGCGGCAATTTTGATTTTACTGCTTGGTTCATCAACAGTGATATTTGCCAGTGAGACAACGCCATCAACAAGAACGCTACCCCGGTTCAGGCTGATGACACCTTCAGCGGCTGCGAAACCATCCATAGTTGCTTCCTGAAGCTGTCTGGGAAGAGAATTAATAAATGAATCTGCAATGTCGGCTACAGCGGTCCTGGGGACGGAAAAAGCCAGTCTTCCGAGACGTTCCGGCATAAAAACATTATCTATTGAACCGTTGACTTTAGCGGCGATGTTTTTACCAACGGAAAATTGAGTTCTGTGGAGTACCAGTTTATTGCCGGAAATTTGGCTATCAATTTCTATCCCGCCACCAGAGAGTATTGTTTTGCCCGCTTTGCCGGTTACGGTCATATTCTTGCCGGTCGCAACAAGATGGGCCAAGAGGCCGCCGGATAAAGAATAGCTGCCCTTGCCCGTAGCATCCAGAGTTCCACTTGAAAATGAAGTGTCTCCAGTTTTTGCAGTTAACTTGCTGGTCTCAGACAACCGGATCCCCTGCAAATTGATTGAAAATGTTGCTTTATCAGCCGGGGTAAAAGGGTTGAACATGGCAGTGCCACGGGCTGAACCGCCCAAAAGTGTCGCAGTAAAATCCGCCTTGCCGCCTGCTTCCGAAAACAGACTGTCAAAGCTGGCGGTGCCAAACTCATTGCCGCCCCAGGAGATTTTTTCTGCCTTGATTGATGTTGTTCCCTCCAGCCACTTTGAATCCGGTTTGTAAGCATAGGTAAGCCTGATTTTACCGCTGACATTATCTAGCTGTGCCTCACTTGCTTTAAGGGTACAGTCGGAAATATCTGCAGTGACCGGATAACGGACTGTTGCGGCAGAGACTTTTTTAGCGGGTAATTTTGCGGCTAGGTGGCCAAGTTTTATTGATAAGTCCTTTTTTGTCAGATTGAGGTTTTTTAGCAGGATCGTTTCATTGAAATAATCAGCTTTGCCGGAAACGGATGTGCCGCTAACTTTGGCAGCCAGGGCCGGTAATACAATCCTGGTGTCTTTGAACAGCTTACCTGTCGTAATTACAAAGGGCACATTCAGGCTCTCAAGAACTGTTCCCTCTGCCGATTGGGGTTGCGTTGCTTTTCCGGATACAGCCAGGTTTCCTCCTGCCAGAGATGCTTCCGCAGAAACCGACAGGTTATTAAAAAAAAGCTGTTTGTCCCTGGACAGTAACCCATGCCTAAAATCCAGATTACCCCTGGCTTCCGTGACTCCTTTTGCTGCGTTGCCTGCCAAGTGCAGAGAACTTTTAGCCAGTTTGCCGCTGACAGTGATTTTTCTGCTGTCCAGTTCCGGAATAAATCGGGCAAGTTTGGCGAGATCAATATCATCCGTTTTGACATCAACCATGAACTCTTGAGCTTTTTTCAGTTCTTTCACCCTTCCGGAAAGGTGGATAGCAAACAGATCTTTAACCTGTGCGGAGGCATATTCAATCAGGAATAGATCATTTTGCAGGTCATAGTCGACGGCAAGTGATATTCGACCATCCAGTTGCTTTCCGTGTCTGGCTATCAGGCTGACCGGGATCTCTCCTTTTGATTGGAATAAGCCATTTTCAAGCTTTGCCGTAAGTTTAAGACTTGCCCTGCCATTGTCAGGCATATACCTGCTGCCCGGTTTCAATGTTTCAGCAAGGCTTTTCAGGGAGATCAGCGGAGAGGTTAACGACATGTCAAGTTCAGGGGTTTTGCCCAGACGTGTATTTCCTGAAAGCACATAATGGTTGTTACCGGGGTCGTCAAATTTAAGGTCTACTTCAGTTTTTTCAGAACCTTTGGTTGCCAGGTTTGAAATGTTAAGGTCCAACTGCTTGATTTGCTGTCCGTTGATCCGGATGGTGCCGTTTCTAATTGAGAGACTGCTGATCAGCAGCTCAGCGGAAGAGGGCTTTGATAATGTAAAACGCTGCTGCAGCTTGGTGAAGTTCCAGATGCCGGATGTGTCGCGATTCAGGTCAACCCTGACTCCCATTGCTTCTACTTTTTTAATAATTCGTTTGTTCGACATCAGCTTGAGCCAGGCAGCCTTTATGGCAATTGAATCAATCTCCAACAGTTTTGATTGTGGAAAACCATCCGGGTTGGCAATGGATAAGCCGTTCAGTTGCAGAGTGTCATCTGAAATGGAAATACTATTCAGGGCAACGGTCTGGTTTAGTGAGCTGGAAAGAATCTGTGATATCAGTGCTGCGGCATGGGGAGTGTTGATGAATTTCTTAAAAACTGGAGGAAGAAGCATTGCCAGGATAACGATGGCAAAAACGGAATAAAGCAGAAGCTTCTTATATGTGCCTGCAATTGGTCTGCCCATGCGGAAATTTATCCTGGTTAAGAGCGGTTTGTGTTTTGAATATATAACAATAGAAAATTTTAGGCATATGAGCACTTAAAGTCAATAAACTTAACAATTTGTCAATAATCAGTTCCTCTCCGGAAATAAAAAAAGCGGCCAGCTTTTTAGGCTGACCGCTTGTGATAATTATGGCGGAAGAGGTGAGATTCGAACTCACGGAGCTGTTACACTCGGCGGTTT
>CAZDWS010000018.1:0-34604 GCA_964509295.1 uncultured Geobacteraceae bacterium
AAAATGGCAGCATAACCATATTTATGGTGTCCACTATTGACAGCCTACTTCACAGGTGTCTCATAAACCATACAGGTTTCCCGCCAAACCTGCACAGGGACAATGTTCGTATCTTTCGACCATAACTTAGAAACTGCTAAAGTCAGACAATCTTTACGTCCACCATTTATTCGATATTTTTTTGCCACACCCAGCAAAGTAGCGGTTAAACTCGGGTGACTGCCATGAAGAATATGTCCACCCGCTCGGAATACCGTTTCTGCGAATTGCTCTACAAATGCTAGAATTGCAGTTTGTTGTAGTTCGTTAGCCTCTGGCGGAACGGCGCCGGAAAGCCAAATACGAACACCATTAAGTGGGCTCGAGTGGTTACGCGGGATATCCATCGTGAAGCTCCTAACTCATTAGCAGAACATATAACGCGGGATTTACGTCGGATAGTCTATGCATTAATTCGCTTTCCGGATTTTGATAGCCTCTTCAATAGCATTAGCCAAGTGTTGCTCTATCCATGCATATCGTTCTTTACTATTGCTACCGGTTGGGTTGTAGCACTTCACTATTGAAGAAAGTTTCTTCTTGGTCTCACCGTGGGTTATGTAATCAAAAGGGTTTTCTCCTTTTGTCGATATCTCACCTTCAAAATTCTTTAAACCGTGTATATAAATACCAACTACTCCCAAACCATCGTCCCATGATTTTACTATCTCGTGGTTTATCCATTTTCTATTTGCAGTGTTTTGCCCTACGAGGACAACAGTGCATGTCCGTCCCTCCATTTGGTCTGCAATCCATTTCTTTATAGCTATATCTTTTGTAGCCGCGTCACTTCCAGTTGTAATTTTCTCCCAGTCATTGTCGGAGGCTGATTTGTTCCCTTCGATCGTACCAATCTGGCGGACCTGTGACGCACGCACTACATCCGGTTTGTAATGAAAACTGTAAAAAAACCTGCCTTTTTGTGTTTGCCATTTTATAGCCCTCCAAATTAGATTTTAGCCCAACACTCCAATAAACATTAATTATGATCCCATACTAATCAGGGGTCATCACAGGAACGTTGTATATTTGTCTACCAACTCTGGCATTAGTGAACAAACCAACTACGTCCTTAAATGTGCTAGATGCAGCATAAATTTGGATATCTATTTGTTCGATGTCTGAAATAAACTCATTTGGCTTTTAATTACTTTTTGACGGTCTAAGTGTCGTTTACCTTGATTAGTTTCAAATTCGCTGCCACCATCAGTCTTTTTGATGACAGTAGCAACAGAGTAGCCAGTTATTACAATGTCCCCGACTTCATCAAATTTTCTATGGATATTCAGCACACACTCAATGCCGCTGCCATGTTGAAAGCTAATTTCTTCTCGTAAAACAGAAATTTTGAATTCCTCATCAAGCATGGCAAAGTTGATTGGAACACTTTTATAAATACCCTTCCATTGATAATTACCTTCTCTCAGTACTGGTGACACAATCTCAATTTTGGCATCTTCAATAACCACTAAAGGGAGTTTGTCCGTAAGCATAATAAACTTGTTGAAATCAGGGCGGTCTATATATTTTTCTTTGTCAACGGGTACTGAATCCTTGCTCAAGGGAGTAAATCCCACTCCTGTTACTTTCTTATAACAAACAAGATATTTATAAAAATTGGATTTTCTTACGGCAACCTTTAGGTTTGCGTCAATAGCAGCTGATGCAGATTCAATAGAGTCCTTATGAACCTCACCAGCTTTTGATTCCCTCTTTAGTTTTTCAATGCTAAGCACTTTTTCCTCGATACTTAGCTTGGTTAGTTCTTTCGTTAGCTTATCTTGATCTGGATTTGATGCGGGAAATCTTGAGAAAACAAGAACTACAATAGCTAATAACAGAGTGAGTTGGTCCTTATTCTTCCCAATAAACTGCCAAGTTTCTTTTAGTCCGCCTTCCTGGTGTGCAACTGACTCCAGAATTACTTGGATGCCAAGAATAGCAGCTATCTCTTTAAACATAGCCAAGGCTTCAGCTTCACACTTGTTTCTTACAAGGGCATCCATTGAATGTGAATCTTTTTCAAGGAAGTAATGAAGTTCAAGTTTTTCTGCTAATTCCATACTTAATCCTTGCCGTACATTATTGAGCAGTTAGGGTAATGAAACGTTAAATTTCGTTACACATAATTGCTCAGTTAAATATTTTTCAACATATTGCTGTTTTAAATATTTATCAACAAATAAAAGTAGTTGTAGACATAAGACGCCAGTAAGAGCTAACGCTAGCTGTAACATTTTTTAACGTCATATAGTCACAAATGAAGATAAACCTGTTTTCATGACAAAAAAATCAACAAAAAAGCCCTATTGCCGGCCCAGTAAGGGATCAACAAGAGGGCACAAATAGTTTTTGCCATCTACGTAAAATTATTTCGAACATTCCTTCTCCATAGAGCAATTCCAACAATCCTCTTCGAGGCATTAATTTAATCTGACATCATAAAATCATTTTAAATACTTACGATTCATCTACTTAACATTCAGATGCCAGTGGGCAAAAATTAAAACTGAAAATTACAGGCTCTTGTTGAGCCATTTTTACATGCCAATGAAATATCAGCTTTAGCCAGTTCTTTATTGTTTATGCTCTGATAATAATTCCCTCGACTAAACAATGCGTCAGCGTAGTCTGGTTTTATTGATATTGCTTTGTTAAATTGTTCTATTGCCTTAATTGAATCACCCTGCTTCTGGTAAATATCGCCACGCTCTTTATAAGCATTTGGCAGTTCAGGCTTTAGATCTATTGCTTTATTAATATCTGAGAGTGCCTTATCTATTTCACCTTTGGAAGCATATGAAGCACCACGCACACAGTAACCTTCATAAAATTCAGGATATATTGTAATACCCTTGGTTGTGTCCTGAATTGCCTGTTCATAATCCTTTTTAGTATATGCATCTACACCACTGAATTTCTCAGTTGCCATACTTATGCGGCCTTCTTTTGAGTCTTTATAAAGTTTGACATTGATATTATCATTATAAATTTTCCACATTGCACCAGTTGCGGGATCAACAATTAAAATCCCTAACAACCCTCCAAATGCAATATTACCGAAATACCATCCATTAATACTCGCATCTATTTGAGTTTCATACGGTATGTAACCTTCTTTGGAAAGCTTGATTTTGTATGATGCACTCTGGAAAAAACCGGCTGAAGCATCCAATGCGGCAGTATGAGGTGTTTTAGTTTTTGAAATCATGTTGCCACTACTTAATTCAGTAATTTCGCAAGTTGCTTCATCTGGCTGTGTAATGATTGGTACATTGGATTTGCTGCTTGAAACAATTGAAGCACAACCTGTGAGGTTACAAATGGTCAGACAAACAACTACAATTAAACTCATCCTCAAAATACCTTTGCTCATGATACCCCCCTGTTTATATATTTTGTTGCAGCAAAACCAATCAACACCTAAACGTAAACTAAATGTCATATTGGATGTCTATTGCCCATGAATACTGCATGAAAGATTCATATATAATTAAAGCAAATTTAATTGATATCTTTATTGAAATGGCTTGATAATCGTATTAAATCTGATGTCGACAGTAGCTAAAAGCAATGGTATTGAAGCAGAACAAGCGTAACATTTTATTACACACAATTATTCTGTTAAATATTGTCAACATATTGCTATTTCAGATAATTTTCAACAAATAAAACCAGTTGTAGACAGAAGACGCCAACAAGAGCTAATTAGATTTGTAACATTTTTTTACGCAATACAGTCACAACAATTAAAGCCTGAACTTATGACTCAGAAATCAACAAAAAAAAGCCCTATTGCCGATCCAGAAGGATCAACAAGAGGGCTTTAAATCGTAACGACAAAACAGCAGGACAGCAACACGACTTGCCAAGGTACTCTGCTGTGGGCATTTTAAGACGGTGAAAATTTGTCACCGTCTTACTTTTTTCAACCGGTAACATTTTGTCACCATTCGAACACGTCTAATTATTAGATACGTTGTTGCTTGACTAAGCCTAGTACTGACAGGTGTTATACGAACAAGTCACGACAAAAGTCCCGACAGGACACAAAAAAACCACTTAGAAGGTTAGTTCTAAGTGGTTGTGATTGTTTGGTTGCGGGGATAGGATTTGAACCTATGACCTTCGGGTTATGAGCCCGACGAGCTACCAGACTGCTCCACCCCGCGTCAAATTGAATCCTATTTATAGTCCACGGATTCCGTCTTGTCAACAAATAAAAACAAATGTCATCTATTTTAATTTTCCAATAACTATCCCTGCACTGATAAAGACTACATTTCCGCTACAGGATCACCAGGTTATCGCGATGAACAATTACGTCCGAATAATGGTATCCAAGCACATCTTCTATCTCACTGCTCTTCCTGCCGGCCAGTTTGGCAATATCAATACTGGAATAGTCCGACAGGCCCCGCGCAAATTCCTGATCATCCGCCCCGCAGATACGGATACAGGCCCCGCGCTCAAAGCGCCCTTCAACCTTCTGAACACCTGAAGGGAGCAGGCTTTTACATCTGTTCTGCAAGACGTCTCTGGCCCCGTCGTCTACGACAATTCGGCCAGCCGGTTTGAGCGTAAAGGCGATCCAGTGTTTGCGGCGATTGACACCTTCCACGCTGGGTAGGAAAAGTGTTCCCACATCTTCACCGCGCATTACAGCAGATATGATACCTTCCTTTTTGCCTGGAACAATAATGGTCGGCACACCGTTTTTACCAGCGGTCTTGGCAGCGGCCACCTTGGTGGCCATGCCACCGGTGCCGACGGTTGAGGCGGACCCTCCGGCAGCTTTCTCTACTTCCCGTGTGATACCATGTATGACCGATATCAACCTGGCATCCGGATTGGTACGCGGATCGGCGCTGAAATACCCGTCTATGTCGGTCAGTATAATTAGCAGCTCTGACTCGGACACATTGGTTACCAGAGCCGACAGGTTATCATTATCGCCAAACTTGATTTCTTCAACCACAACCGTGTCATTTTCGTTGATAATAGGCATGACGCCGAAGCCGAGCAGTGCATCCAGCGTGGCCCTTGCGTTCAGAAAACGTTGACGGCTGGCCAGATCTTCGCTGGTCAGAAGAACTTGAGCGACTTTGAGACCGTGACCGGACATGGCATTCTCATAGGCCCGCATCAGACGGGTCTGCCCGATGGCTGCTGCGGCCTGTTTATGAGGTATGGTTTTCGGCTTTTCAGTCAATCCCAGCTCGCTGCGACCTGCAGCTATGGCGCCGGATGAAACCAGCACCACCTGCAGCCCCTGTTGACGGAGCGCGGCTATATCAGTGCAAAGCCTTTCAATTACAGCCAGGTCAAGCGCGCCATTATCGTCAGTCAGAACCCTGCTGCCGATCTTTATCACAACACGCTTTACATTTTTCAAAATGTCCTTACGCATCTTTTCCTCTTATTAAATTCGGTCCTTCGCCGCTGAAGGGCTACGGCCCGCAAGCGGAACAAGGGACTGGGAACTACGAACCTTGAACCACAAACCGGTCTCACCACTCTTCTTCGACCCGTCCCCAAAGCCTACGTGCAATTTCATCAAGCAGTGTTTCAATGCCATCGCCGGTTGCAGACGAGATAGCAAAGACTTTGATTCCCTGCCCTTCAAACCAGGATTTCATTTCATCCAGATGCTCCATGGTTTTGGGAAGATCTGTCTTGGTAATAACCACAACCTGTTCTTTGGCAGCCAGTTCGGGACTGAACAGGGCCAGTTCGCGGCAGACAGCAGTAAATTCAGCCTTTGGATCGCGGTCCGGTATCCAGGAGATATCAACCAGATGCAGCAATATTCCGGAGCGCTCCAGATGTTTCAGGAAGCGGTGACCCAGACCGGCCCCTTCATGGGCACCTTCGATGATTCCGGGGATATCGGCCATGACAAAGGAACGGTAGTTCTTATATGGTACGACACCCAGGTTGGGCACCATTGTGGTAAACGGGTAGTCGGCAATCTTGGGTCTGGCGGATGATATTTTGCTGATCAGCGAGGACTTTCCCGCATTGGGCAGACCAAGCAGGCCGACATCGGCCATCAGCTTCAATTCCAGCCGCAGTTTACGTTCTTCGCCATCTTCACCCGGCTGGGCAAAGCGTGGTGTTTTATGGGTGGCCGAGGCAAAACGGGCGTTACCCTGCCCGCCGCGACCGCCTTTGAGCAGGATCACCCGCTGGTCTGCTTCGGTCAGATCTGCCAAGACTTCACCAGTCTCCGCATCCTTGATTACGGTTCCGATCGGCACCTTGATTACCAGGTCTTCACCACCGGCACCATGCTTATTTCTACCCTGGCCGTTATGACCTTTTTCGGCTTTCTGGTGCGGACGGTGCCGCAGTTCCAGCAGTGTTGACAGGCCGGTGACAGCAACAAAAACAACATCGCCCCCCTTGCCGCCGTCGCCGCCGTTAGGACCGCCGAACTCAATAAACTTTTCCCGCCGGAAGGCAACGCATCCCGGACCGCCATGTCCTGATGATGCGAACATGGTTACTTCATCGATAAATTTCACTTTAAACTCCTATTTCCCACCATCAAGCCATTCCTGAATCGTCACCAGACGCGCTGTCCAGGAGTCACTGAGGCGCTCCTTCAGGAACGCCGTAAACAGACTGTCGAAAAGCTGTATTCCCTGCTCCAGCAGATACATGCGCTCATAAAAAGCGGCTTCGCGTTCACTCATCTCTTCTACCGTATTGTCACGTTCAATGCGCACCTGGGGGCTTTTGAACGAGGCAAAACCGAATGTTTCACCCTTCAGCGTCAGCTTCCAGAGGTTTTCATCTTTTTCCATGCAGATAGTGGCACTGGTGATTTTCTTGCCGCCTTTAATGGCCGAAATCGCTTCGGTATAACTATCCTGAGAGCCGGAAACAGAGACCTTCTGGATGCCCCCTTCCTCACCGCCCCCCTGCAATTGGATCCGGTCATCAATCCAGGCCGAAAAACGCTCACCGCTGGTAAAATGTCCGGGACGACAGATGCCGAATTCACCTTCTCCGTTTACACCTCGTTGCAGCAGCCAGAGCAGAAAATCCCAACCCAGCCACTGATTATCACGAATCAGTGCCAGCACTGAATCGGAATTGGCCTGATTGGCCTGTTCCAGCTTATCCAGTTCCTGCCCTTCCAGCAACATGCGCGCCCGGGCGAAGGGATGAATCGCCAGCGGATGCAAACCTTCAAACGTTTTGCGAAAATTATCCTCGAAGCGCTCGATCACCTTGCTGCCAAGACTGAACAGGGTCAGCTGTCCCTTTTTCTGATCCCAGACTACATCAACTGTTGACGGCACAGGCAGACAGCGGCTCATCAGACGCAACTGAACCTGTTCCTTGATCTCATTTCGCTTATTCTTTGGCGTACGACGCAGGTTCGGATGCATGGAAAGAAAGGCACCCTCTTCCCTGGCTGTGTGAGATTTGAGTACGGCAGCAGGGATCTTGCGCTGGTCGCGGCGCAGAGAAAACAGCAGGTAGTTGTCGCGCCAAAAGGCGGACGGCACTTCAAAGCTGGCATCATCAGGGTGATCAACCTGGGTCCACCCTTCGGAATTTTCCTCGGAGGAGCTTTCGATAGACTGGAAGGCCTTTACGGCAAGCTTTTCCGAATACCACTGAAATTCATCACTCTTAGGCAGATCTCCGGTTATGGTATATTGTGTGATACTGACTGTATTGGCATAAACTCCCATATATTTTGCGTGTTTCCTTTCGATTTTTTTTAAGTTTTTGATAATAGCAGAACTAAGCAAGAAAACATAGGGGGTTGGGGAAAATTTTAAGGGTGGCCATTTTGAAAAACTGGGGATATATTTCAGGACAGCTTTAATTCAGTTAACTCATAACCTGCAGATGAGGCTTATATGACCTCGCTTTTTCTGAAAAGCATGCTTGGCGCACTGGCGGTACTGCTGATTGCGGTTTTGTCAAAATCCAAAAATTTTTTCCTGGCCGGCCTTGTACCGCTCTTCCCCACATTTGCCCTGATTGCCCACTGGATAGTCGGAACGGAAAGAACCACGGCAGACCTGCGTGCCACGGCATTATTCGGCTTATGGTCGCTGATACCCTATGCTAACTACCTGCTGGCTGTGTACCTGCTAAGCCCGCACTTCTCACTTTTAAACACTCTGATTCTTTCAACGCTCATCTGGACCATATCGGCCTTGATTCTCATGGCTGTCTGGTCAAAAATCTTTCCTGTCCTGTCCTGAATAACTTGGGGCGGTTACAAAAAACCGCCCCATCGGGTCAACTAATCCATCTTAATGGTCAGATACATTATCACACCATCTGGTCGTCTGAGCAGCAGACGAACCACGTCACCGCTCTTTAAGCCGGCTGTTGCGGCGTTGAACTTCTCCAGATTATCAGGCCGTTGACCATTAATCTCCACAATGATATCTCCGGGAGAAATCCCTGCTGCTTCAGCAGACGATCCCTGTTTCACATCAACCACAACCAGCCCTTTGCTTTCCTTGATACCAAGGCGATTTGCAAGATCCTTGGTCAGTTCCTGAACACCGAAGCCGACCTTTGCAATTTCGCTATCAACCGCCGAAGCGGCAGCAGGATCTCCATCCTTCATCCTGGAAACAACCACATCAACATCCTGCTTCTTGCCCTCACGAAATACCTGCAGTTTGACCTTCTTGTCAATCGGAGTCGCAGCGACATAACGCGGCAATTCCGTACCGTCCTTGATAACTTTGCCGTCGTATCTGAGTATGACATCACCCGGCTTCAAGCCGGCCTTATCAGCAGGAGTATCCTTTTCCACATTTGCAATCAGCGCACCGTTTTCCGATTCAAGTCCGAACGACTTTGCCAGATCTTTAGTCAACTGTTGGAAGCGGATCCCCAAATAACCCCTGGTAACCTTGCCATTATCCCTTAACTGTGCAACTACATCTTTAGCCAGATTAACCGGAATGGCAAAACCGATACCGCCACCGCCTCCGGCGATTATGGCTGTGTTAATTCCGATTACTTTACCGGTTGAACTGAAAAGCGGGCCACCCGAGTTACCCGGATTAATGCTGGCATCTGTCTGGATAAAATCATCATACGGGCCACTGCCGATGACACGCCCTTTTGCGCTTACAATCCCTGCAGTTACGGTATGGGAGAGCCCGAAAGGATTGCCGATTGCCATGACCCATTCACCGACCTGCAAGACATCGCTATCACCCATCACAGCAAACGGCAATGGGTCCTTGTCAGTTACTTTGATCAGCGCGATATCAATTTTCTCATCCTTACCTTTGATCTCACCTTTCATTTCACGTCCGTCAGCCAGCTTTACCATGACTTCATCAGCACCGTTGACCACATGATTATTGGTAATTATGTAACCGTCGGCACTGACGATAAACCCGGTGCCAAGCCCCTGCTCCCGACGCGGTCTCTGCTGACGCCCCTGATCATTGTAACGACCGAAAAACTCGTTGAACAGGTCATCAAAAGGGCTCTGCATCTGTGGTCTTTGCGCACGGACTTTAGGTTTTATGTTTTTTACTGTACGAATATTAACGACTGTCGGGGTGAGTTTTTTGGAGAGTTCAACAAAATCCGGACCAACCTGCTTGGCGTGTGAGGCAAAAGGCATTGCAAAAGCAATTATCAGCCCTGCAACAAAAAGACGTAATGACGACAACAACAACTTTGACATGTTTCCGACCTCCTGAGCACAATGATAATTTAACAGACAAGGGGTGTATCGCTGAAATAACAATAGCACCCCTCATCATGTTGTATGGCTAATATAATCATTGTGCCGGAAAAAATCAATCCGGCCGGACAAATTGTAACTATACTTTAACCTTCACGCAGAATGTAGCCCTGGCCACGAACTGTATGAATCAGTTTAACGGAATAATCCTTGTCAATTTTCTTGCGCAGATAGTTGACATAAACATCAATGATGTTGGTAAAGCTGTCAAAGGCATAATCCCAAACATGTTCGGCGATCATGGCACGTGACAATACGGTGTTGGGATTACGGACCAGATATTCCATCAGGCCGTATTCCTTGGCGGTCAGGTCGATCTCGTTACCGCCACGCCAGACCTTGTGCGAAACAGGGTCCAGACGGAGATCAGCAAAAACGATCTCGGCACCACGATCCAATTCGCTGCGACGTACCAGGGCACGGACGCGGGCAATCAATTCAGCAAAAGCAAACGGTTTGGTCAGATAGTCATCGGCACCGGCATCCAGACCGGAAACGATGTCTTCAGTAGCGCCTCTGGCGGTCAGCATCAATACAGGAATATGCTTACCTGAACCGCGCAACTCCTTGACAACAGCCAAACCATCCTTTTTAGGCAGCGACCAGTCAAGTACAATCAGACTAAAATCACCCGCTTGAGCCTGCTTGAGGCCTTCAGCACCATCATGGACAGTTGTAACTGCATAACCATCCTCTTCCAAACCACGCTTGACAAAGTTGGCAACCTTCTTTTCATCTTCAATTACAAGAATTTTCATTTTTGTCTCCTTTCGTTCCGCCCTCTTAGTAGATTAAATACCACAGTTTAACGATTATCCAAGCGTCTGAGAATTTCAGCTGCGGATTCTTCAACCGATTTATTTGTTACATCAATTACTATCCATTCCGGATGCCTTCTGTAAAGCCGTTTACAAAAATTAATTTCGTCTTCGACCATTTCATAGTCAGCGTAGCTGCCACGGGGGCTCTGACGCATATTAATCAGTCTGGAGGTGCGGATCTCAACCAACCGCTTTGGGTCAATCAGCAGTCCCACAACCCTCTCCTGATTAACCTGAAACAGTTCCACCGGCGGCTCAATCCCTTTAACCAACGGAATATTTGCTACTTTATAGCCCTTATGGGCCAGATACATGGCAAGCGGAGTTTTTGACGAACGGGAGGCACCGACAAGAACCAGATCGGCCTTGTGCAGGTAGCGCATTTCCTGGCCATCATCATTACTGACAGTATAGTTAACCGCCTCCATACGTTTGAAATAATCCGTATCAATAACATGCAGCAGCCCGGGCGTCTTGAGAGATGTGGCATCAAGAAACTGGGAAAGACTAAAAATCAGACCACCAAGCAGGTCAACGGCAAACAGCCCGTTTTCCTCTGCCAACCTGCCGACCAGTTCAGACAGATGAGGATCAACCAACGTGTAGGCGACCATACCCGGTTCGCGGATAGCAGTGGACATGGCCTGATGTGCATCGGCCTCATTGTGAATCTGGCAGAGTCGCTGAACCCGGACTTCTTCGCGTCCAAACTGGGAAAGCGCTGCCCTGATAGTTCTTTCAGCCGTCTCACCGGTAGCATCTGAAATTACATAGATAACTTTCATGATATTCCAAATAATTGACAACCATATTAGCGTACTGTTATATTTCTAATTAAAGTTGTACTATTTGTCAAGGGTTTTCATGATCTTTTTGTTGCCTTCATGAAAATGTTCTGCTAACGTACCGAACTTCAAAGCAGTTTATGCTAAAAAACTCTTTAATTTCAGTATTAAGGCGATATTACATGAGTGATAAATGGCTTGAGATAGCCTGTGACATACCAGTGGATTATTCCGAGATTCTGGCAGCTTACCTGACCGAACTGTCCGGCAGCGGCGTTTGCATGGAAAATATTGATGTGGACGCCTTTTCGCACTCGGAAATTGTCCATTCACCGATTGTTTCCATAAAAGCATATTTCAATTCTGAAGACGGCATCAATGAACACCTGGCTGACATCAGTAATTTCCTCCAACAGCTGGCTTATGAACACCCCGGCCTGGTTTTCTCCAAGCCTGTTCTTTCCCAGGTTCGCAGTGAAGACTGGAGCAACAGCTGGAAGGTAAACTTCAAACCGCTGAGAGTCGGCAAAAGACTTCTGATTGTCCCAAGCTGGGAAGAAGCGAATCAACAGCCGGACGATATTGTTCTGCATCTGGATCCGGGTATGGCTTTCGGTACCGGCGGACATGAAACAACCAGGCTCTGCCTGGAGTTGCTGGAAAAAATCATGGACGAACTGCCGACCGGTAAAATTGCATCGGTTCTTGACCTGGGAACCGGGTCAGGCATTCTTGCCATGGCCGCTGTAAAACTTGGTGCTGGCCCTGTTCATGCCGTTGACATAGACCCTCTAGCCGTTGAAGTGGCCAAAGAAAATCTGGCAATAAACCAACTGGCCGATAAAGTGGAATGCAGTACAACCCCGCTTGAATCCATAGCCGCTGACTTTGATATCATTCTGGCCAATATATTGGCTGAAGAGCTTGTAAGACTTGCCCCGCAGATAATCAACCGACTGGCCGCTGGCGGTAAACTTGTCCTTTCCGGCATTCTTGCCGAAAAGGAAGAGTTTGTCCGCAACGGGTTTGCCCGGCATCCGGTTAAGTTCATTGAAACCTGCAGTGATGGTGAATGGGTGGCAATACTATATTCAAAAGGTGACGAAAAGTGAGTAACCGCCGCTTCATGATAAACGCCCGCAGCATTCGCAACGGCTTTGCATCTTTTGACGGAGACCTTTTCAACCACATTGTCAGAGTGCTGCGTCTTGGCACAGGAACATCCATTACTCTGGTGGATGAACGGGGCAACGAACATACCGGTATAATCGACCAGGTGGACAGGGACTGGGTGGTTATTAAAATCACCGCCACACTTGCGGCACCGGATTCACCATCAAACCGGCCTCGCCTGACTATTTGCCAGGCGCTTCCCAAGGGCGAAAAAACCGATTTCATACTGCAAAAGGGAACAGAATTAGGAGCAAACGAATTCTGGCTGTTCGGCGGACGCAGATCTGTGGCAAAAATCCGTGAAGAGCAGCTCAGCGGCAAGCTGGACAGATGGAATCGCATTACTTCAGAAGCTTCCCGACAGTGCGGCAGAAGAGACATCCCGACCGTGTCATGGTTTCCAACTGCCGTAGAGGCGGCAGATGCAACCAACCACGAACTGCGCCTGCTGCTCTGGGAAGGCGAACGCAAACAACATCTGAAAAGCGTTTTATCAACAGTAACCTCCCCCGCTTCTGTTATAATTTCCATCGGCCCGGAAGGTGGCTTTGATCCGCTTGAAGTGAGACATTTTTCACGCCACGGCTTCCTGCCCGTATCCCTTGGTGAAAGAATTCTCAGAACAGAAACAGCAGCCCTTGCCATCACATCAATCTTGCAGTATATTTGGGATACTAACTGACACAAGGAGCCAAAGATGAAATGTCCAAAATGCGGATACAACAGCTTTGAATACAATGACATTTGTACAAAGTGTTCCAACGATCTGGCCAGTTACAAAGAAAAAATCGGTCTGCAGGCTATTGTTCTGCCGCTGCATGCCAGACAAAGTATGGCCGAAATCATGAAAACTGTATCCCAGTCAGCTAGTGAAGAAGCTGCGACAACAGATTCATCAAGCGATGTTTTTTCTTTTGACTTACCAGACAGCAAACAGAACCCTATCGGCCTCAACAAGGATCCTTTTGATTTTAATGATGAAGACTTTGGTGCAAAACCTGAAGTACCGCTCAGCTCCAATATGTTTGACACTCCGGTAAAGTCATTGACTGATAATATGGACTTTGATTCTCTGCTTGAATCAACCCCACAGCACCAATCTGCAACTGCTGCACCTGCCGAAACACAACCCAAGAATGGTGAGTTTGACCTGAGCGACTTTTCCTGGGATGAACCGCCTGCAACGACTACCAATGGCGAGCCGACCAAAGTGACCGATGACTTCAGCAGCCTTTTCGGTGATTCAAAGGGCGCCAACAAATAGCCCGTCACTGATTCAAAACAGATAACATACTCCTACAACCAATTGTTTTAAGGAGCGGGATAACACCGCTCCTTTTCTTTATTCAGCAAAGGGTACTTTGTGGCTCAACGTATAACCATACTGCCTGAAATAATCACCAACAAGATTGCTGCCGGCGAAGTTGTTGAAAGACCTGCGTCCGTAATCAAGGAACTGATTGAGAACTCACTTGATGCAGGTGCCAGTGATATATCCGTTGAGATTGCCGCTGGCGGCAGAAGATTGATCAAAATAACGGACAACGGCCATGGCATGTCCAGGGAGGATGCCCTGCTTTCCCTGGAACGTCATGCCACCAGTAAGATCAAAACAGACAGCGACCTGGAAGAGATCAGCACCCTGGGTTTCAGGGGAGAGGCGCTGCCTTCCATTGCCTCTGTTTCACGCTTCCGACTGGCCAGCCGCGAGGCAGACAGCACAGAAGGTACGGAAATAACTGTTGAAGGCGGGCGGGTCCGGGATGTAAAAGCCTGCGGTATGGCCCCCGGCACTGTCATCACCGTGGAGCAGCTGTTTTTCAATACACCGGCACGCCTAAAATTCATGCGCAGTGCCGAGACTGAAACCGGCCATGTGGCGGATACGGTGGCCCGCATGGCTGTTTCCCGGCCCGATGTTGCTTTCACGTGTATCAGTGATGGACGAGAGTTACTAAGGGTACAACGTGGCGACCTGATGCGCCGTATGGTTCAGGCGCTGGGTAAAGATGCCTCCTCCAATCTTCATCAGGTTGATTTTACCGGTGATAATATCAAAATCAGCGGATTCCTGTCCGCCCCCATGACCGTACGCTCCAGCAGTTCCAGCATCTTTACCTATATCAATGGACGCTTCGTGCGGGATAAGGTCGTGCAGCATGCAATCATGCAGGCCTATCGAGGGGTAATCGATCGGGGACGCTACCCGGTTGTAGCTCTGTTTATCGAACTTTCTTCCGGTGAGGTTGACGTCAATGTCCATCCCACAAAACATGAAGTCCGTTTCCGTCGCCAAACAATTGTACATGACTCTATCCAGGCAGCTCTGGAAAGCGTATTGCGCAACTCCCCATGGCTCTCACACCGCCCTGTATTAACAAAGCAGGAACCGGCAGCTGTCAGCAAGGCTTATCTGGAGCGAATCGCCTCCGCAGCTCAGGCAAGTCTTTCACTTCCCGTAAACCGGAATGAACATCAGAGTTACAGAAACAGCATGCCGGTAGAACAGCCCCGTGTCAGCGAACCTGCTGTACAATTCAAGCCGGAACCGGTCACGAGTGAGCAACAGGGCTATTTTTCCTCCCTGACCATCATCGGTCAGTTTCACAGTGAATATATTCTATGTCAGACCGGCAGCGAACTGATCGTTATTGATCAACATGCCGCCAGTGAACGGGTCGCCTATCAACGCCTCAAAAGCCAGTTCGAAGCGGGCGGTGTGGAATCCCAGCGACTGCTTTTCCCGGAAACGGTTGAACTGTCTTTTTCTGATGCTGCCACCGCTATACGCTTCAGTAAAGAGCTCTCGCAGATAGGGATGGAACTGGAACCATTCGGCGGCAACACTATTATTATCAGTTCCATCCCACGTATGGCCATGGAGAAAGATACAACAAGCCTACTTAGGGACGTTTTGGCGGACCTTTCCCAGATTGGCGCCAGCAATGCCTTTCGGGACATACAAGAGGCCCTGTTATCACGCATCGCCTGTCACAGTGTGGTACGCGGTCCACACCGGCTTGAACAGAGACAGATCACCGAACTGCTGCGCAGTATGGATGATACGGATTTTGCCGCCAGCTGCCCTCATGGAAGGCCGGTCTCCCATACGATTCATCTATCTGAACTGGAAAAGATTTTCAAACGCACATGACAGCTGGAACACTAACCAAAATCATTATCGTCTGCGGTCCGACCGCCTCCGGCAAAAGTGATCTGGCCATTCAACTGGCCAAACAACTGGATGCTGAAATTGTCAATGCCGACTCCATGCAGATCTACCGCGGAATGGATATCGGCACAGCCAAAACAGCACCGCATCAGCAGCAGGGTATTTCGCACCACCTGATCGACATAGTTGATCCGGATCAGCTGTTTTCCGCTGCCGATTTTATAGACGCTGCCGACAAGGCAATTCGTAAAATCATTGCACGCGGAAAGCGAGTAATTGTTGTTGGTGGCACTGGATTATACATTAGAGCCCTGCTTCACGGACTGGTGGATTCCCCCAGCGGCACCGTCGAGATCCGGGCTCAACTGCAGCAGGAGGCCGACACACTGGGCTACAAAGCAATGTGGGACAAGCTTAAAGAGATTGACCCTGAAATGGCTGCCCAGATCCACCCGAACAATATGGTACGGATTGTCCGCGCTCTCGAAGTATACAGAATGACAGGAATTCCTCTTTCCTGTTATCAACATCAGCACGGCTTTAACCAACAACGTTATCACGCTTTGCGGATCGGCATCCGGACAGATCGACAGCAACTTTATGACCGGATTGAAGTACGTGTTGACAAGATGCTGGCTGATGGGTTACTTGATGAAGTGAAAAATCTGCTTGCCGGGGGTTATTCACCTGATCTAAAAAGCATGCGGTCCATCGGATACAAAGAGGCGGTCGGCTTTCTAAGCGGCCAGTACAGCCTTGAAGAAGCCATCCGGTTGATCAAAAGAAATACCAGGCATTATGCAAAAAGACAAATGACATGGTTTAATGCAGATAATGAGATAATATGGCTTGAATATCCTCAAAATTTTGATAGTATTTCTGCACTTACAATTGAATTTTATAAATATTAGAGGGGAATATCCATGGCAAAATCACCATTTAACATTCAGGATCAGTATCTTAATCAGTCCCGTAGAGAACATGTCCGTGTAAAAGTGACATTAATGTCCGGCGACAAAATGGAGGGTTTCATCAAGTCGTTTGACAACTTTTCCGTACTGCTGGACGCAACTTGCGACATCCTGATATACAAGCATGCCATTGCAAACATCACTTCGGCAGACAGCTCATTCAGACTTCATCAATAATTGCCTTATCGCAGCCTTCGGAATCCCTCAGATTTCGAAGGCTTTAAACACCTCCACTCCCAATGCATAAAAACACTAAAATCCTGCTGGCAATCGCACTGGCACTAATTTCCCTAAGCGTGGCCCTGCTTTATCATTCCGCATCAGTATTTTTACAGCTGTTTATTGCCTTTGCATTGGCCTACATTTTTAATCCGGCAGTAAATTACCTGGAAAGACGACGTCTCAACAGAATACTCAGTATATTGATCGTCTTTACAACAGCATTGCTCGCTTTTTCAGGTTTTACCGCTTTTCTGACAATATCAATCAGCGGTGAACTTTCCAACATCCAGCTCAACCTGCCTGCCTATGCACAACGTCTCTACGACATCACACCGCCAATGGTTAAATCGTATTTAGGCATTGAAACTCCGGAAAAACTTTCACTGCGTATGGCAGACATGCTTGTGCAGGCTCGCAATGCGGCCCCGGATATGGTCAAGCCACTGCTGCGTTTCCTGCAGCAGGCCTTTTCGTCCACCTTGGGCGTAATCCTGGCCATTCTGGGATATACGATCATTCCGGTTTATCTATTTTACCTGCTGGCAGATATGCCACAACTAAAGCGGTTTCTGGAATCTTTTATACCGGATCGGTTCCGGGCCACCTACAGTCAAAAACTTGCAGAAGTGGATACCGTGCTGTCCGGTTTCGTTCGCGGTCAACTTTCCGTCTGCGCAATTCTCGCCATACTGTACAGTATCGGTCTGTACTTCATCGGCATTGACCTGGCCATTGCCATCGGTACACTGGCCGGCATTACCTTCATCATTCCTTACGTTGGCACTATCATCGGCATTATCCTGTCAGTAATAATGGCCACATTGAAGTTCCACGACCTTTTGCACCCCCTGCTCTGTTTGGGCTGGTTCTGTATTGTGCAGCTAATCGAAGGGATGATTATCACCCCTAAAATAGTCGGTAATACGGTTGGGCTGCATCCTCTGGTTACTATTGTTGCCCTGCTGATCGGAGGCCAGATTTTCGGCCTGATGGGAATGCTGCTGGCCGTACCTGTAACGGCTGTATTACAGGTTTTCCTGCGCTCTCTGGCTGCATATTACCGCAATTCAGATTTCTACCGGGGTGCATGATGAAAGGACTTCAGGTAGAAAACGTAATAACCGGTTCGATTGCAGATGAATTGGGAATTGAACCTGGTGACAGACTCCTGTCCATTAACGGCAACTTGCTGCGCGACATTATTGACTACAGTTTTTTTTCTTCAGCAGATGAAGAACTATTGCTGGAAGTTGTCAAAGCTGATGGTGAACTATGGGAACTTGAAATTGACCGGGACCAGGATGAACCGCTGGGGCTGTTTTTTGATGCGCCAAAACCTGCCCGCTGCAGCAACAATTGCCTATTCTGTTTTGTCCATCAACTCCCCAAGGGACTTCGTAAGCCGCTCTATGTAAAAGATGAGGACTACAGGCTCTCTTTTTTAAATGGCAACTATGTTACCCTGGCAAACCTTAAACCGGCAGAACTGTCACGTATTACCAAACAGCGACTATCACCGCTCTACATCTCCGTTCACGCAACAAATCCGGATCTGCGTGAACAACTGCTGGGGCGCTCTAAAATTCCACCGATCATGGATCAACTGCAGAAACTGGCCGCCGTACGGATTGCCATGCACACCCAGGTGGTTCTCTGCCCGGGGCTGAATGACGGCATAGAGCTGGAAAGGACCGTAACTGACCTGGCAAGCCTCTATCCATCAGTTCAATCACTGGCCATTGTTCCGCTCGGCCTGACCAGCCACCGCCAGCATTTGCCCCAACTGAAAGCTGTTGACAGTGAATATGCCAAAGAGTTCATTTCAACATGGGAACCAAGAGCAAAGGCTTTAAAAAAACAGCTTGGAGAACCGTTTCTGTTTCTGGCCGATGAATTCTACCTGAAAGCCGGACTCCCCTTCCCGGCCATCAGGGAATATGGTGATTTCCCCCAGATCGAAAACGGTGTGGGCATGGTTCCGCTTTTCATGCGCGAGGCCGAACGTACACTGCGGTCAGCCAGGCACATGGACAACTTCAAGGTAACAGTTATAACAGGTGTATCTGCCTTTGGTTTTGTCACTGAATTTGTGGATAAACTGGCTGAAAAGACCGGTGTCCATATCGTTACAGCTGCAGTTGAAAACCGTCTGTTCGGCAGCAGTGTAACTGTCAGCGGCCTGGTCAGTGGCAAGGACATAATTGCTGCTCTGGATGGTAATGACATTGGCAAAGCATTGTTGGTTCCGGATGTCATGTTAAAAGAAGGAGAAGGGATGTTTCTGGACGACCTGTCTCTGAAAGAGCTGGAAAAACGGCTGAAATGCCGTGTGATTGTTTTTGAAGCTTCACCCAAGGGGTTTTACACTACCTTGAAAACCTTAAAGTAGTTCAGTTCCATTCAACCCTGGCCTGAATCTCCAACTGCATAAACCTGGAATAGCCACCCATCTAAATTTCTCATATCAAACATGACAACAATCTATTTTACTTGTATTGGTTATATGAGTACATTCCCTCAACAGTGGTTCAATATCACAACACACCGGAGGAATAATGTACAAGACCGTATTTCTGAACTCGGCTAAACTGGATTTTGACAACAAACTCGAATTCTCACCACTGTCTCAATTGACCACATTCACAAAGTACGATTCCAGCACAGATGAAGAAATAATCCAGCGTGTTCAGGGCCAGGAAGTAGTAATTACCAAAGAGCTGCCGGTTGGCAAAGAGCTGATCGACCAGTTTCCTTCGTCAGTAAAAGTAATCTGCGAAGCCGGAACCGGTTACAACAATATCGATATTGTTGCTGCCCGCGCAAAAAATATTGCTGTTTGCAATGTCCCCACCTATAGCACAGAAGCGGTTGCCACAATGGCCATAACACAGATACTCAATCTCAGTTGTTCTATGATCCAGCAGCAAAATATGCTGCAGCGTAAAAACTTCGACAACTTTACCAAATCTCTGCAAGTTCCGCATTTTGAAGTACAGGGTAAAACGCTCGGTATTATCGGGGGCGGTGCCATCGGACGCCACACCATGAAAATCGCCCTGGTACTGGGGATGAAGATTCTGATTTTCGATATGTTCCCGCAGCCGGTCGACAATCCGGACGTAAGCTACGTTCCCCTGGAAGAATTACTTGCCAAGAGTGACTTTATTACCATTCACTGTCCTTTGACAGCTTCAACAAAACATCTGATCAACAAAGACACACTGGCAATGATGAAGCCGACCGCCTACATCGTCAACACAGCCCGTGGACCGATCATTAAAGAAGTCGATCTGATCGAGGCTCTTCAAAACGGTAGAATTGCCGGCGCGGCGCTTGACGTACAGGAACAGGAGCCACCTGAACTGGACAACCCTCTGTTCTCAATGGATAATGTTATTATGACACCCCATATCGGCTGGAGACGCCTTGAATCCCGTCAACGCCTGATCCAGCTGACGGCAGACAACATTGCGGCATTTGAGAAAGGCACACCGACCAATGTTGTAAACTGATTCCTGCAAAGCACTTTAAACCAGATTCAATTTAAACAGGCCGTTTCCTGATCAGGAGACGGCCTGTTTGCAAAAGTCATATATAATTTTTAAAACTAAAAAACCGCTGCCAATGCCCTCGCTTCCGATTTCTTTTCCTCCAGCATCTTTGCGCGTTCATCACGATCAAGCTTGAGCGTCGGTTCTACAATAATTGAATGCAGATCAGTAAAACCGATAAAAGAAAGAATGGTCTCCATATATATTTTCTGGTGATCCAGGGATTCAAAAGGTGTTGAGGGCACATATGAGCCGCCACGGGCGTAGATAATAGCAGCAGGCTTGCCGACAACAAGCCCTTTATAGCCATCTTCCGGTGAATAGCTGAAGGTGTGACCAGGCTGGACAAGTAAATCAATGTAATGTTTCAAGATATAGGGAATGCCGAAATTCCACATGGGAAGTGAAAACAGGTATTTGTCAAAACCGGTAAAATGATTTATCAACTGCTCCACCGGCACCCAGGCGGCCCTTTCCGGAGTGGAACGGGCTTCGCCACTGAGGATGCGGTATTTGGCATTGATCACGTCTCCATCAAAAGAAGGCAACTCTTCACGCCAGAGATTAAAGATTTCCACGTGATCCTTGGGATGGGTTCTCCAGTATTCATCCAGAAATTCATTGGCAACACGGATTGAATCAGAACGTTCTTTACGGGGTGATGCTTCAATATAAAGCAACCGCTCCATAACAACCACCTCCTGCACGACTCTGTGAGAATGTTGATAATCATATCACCACTTTCCACACAGGCAATCAAATACTTCAATTCAGCTGTTTCTTGGAAAATGTGGCTTTGACCGTTTTTTTGTATAAAAACAAATGGCTTACTACATATTAAGATTGACTTTTAATTCAAATCTAATATGTTATCGTCGTTTTCATTAAACAGGTTTCTGCTTTCCACAAATAAAATGGGAACATTCAGTCCGGTGAAATGTCTAAATGATAGCAGACATAAAAAAAACCAAAACTACAGACGATTCAAAACTGGTCAATGCCTGCAAGAGAGGCGACACTTCAGCATTTGAGCAGCTGGTCAACAGATACCAGAACAGAATGTTGAATATCGCGTTCAGGATTACCGGTAATTATGATGACGCCTGCGACATTACCCAGGATGCATTTTTATCTGCCTGGCGAAAGATCGCTGACTTCAGAGGGGAAGCGCTTTTTTCCACCTGGCTGACCTCCATTGTAATCAACCTGTCGCGTAACAGGCTGCAGCAGATGTCATCAAACAGCAGCAGAGATTCGTATTCGCTGGATTCGGAAATCCCAGGCAAAGAAGGCTCAACCAAACGTGATGCCGTCAGTAAAACTCCAACAGCACTGGAACTTATGGAAGAGGAAGAGTTGCGCCGATTTATGGAGAATTGTATCCGGACCCTGCCACCCGAATTCCGGGAGGTTCTGGTCTTGAGAGATATGCAGGAAATGTCTTATGAAGAGGTCAGCGGCGCTCTCGGCATAAAGGACGGAACTGTTAAATCACGTCTTTTCCGGGCGCGTGAAGGTGTCAGGGATTGTGTAAGAAATGCGCTGGGAATGGTTTAGCTGGCTGCAGGTTTATTGAATCGGTAGTTTTCGACACAAAGCAAAATGATCGAGGTTTCCATGCGGACTCATGAAGAAATCAAAAAAATGCTTTCGGCCTATTGCGGCGGGGACCTCCCTTCTGCGGAACGGGCCTGGGTTGATGAACACCTGTCTTCCTGTCCATCCTGCCGGGCAGAACTGGCTGACTTGAAAACAACCCTTCGGATAATCAAAAATACTCCTGTCGTAGAATCACCGACCTGGCTGACGTCACGCATCATGGCCAATATTGTGGAACAGCCGGTTATCAAAAATGGATGGCTGCAACGACTCTTTTTCCCACTTCACATAAAACTGCCACTGGAGATTCTGACTCTGTTGATAATATCGGTAACCGGGTATTATTTGACTCTGGATTCAGACTCTGACCTGAAAAAAGCTGTCCCGCAACTGCAGCAGAAACAACCTGCTCCACCTCCTTCAGCTCCGCCTAATGTAATAGAAACGACTGAACCAGTTCCGGCACAGAAAATTGAGGCACCAAAGACAGAATCTCTCACAAAGTCTACTGAGAAAAAACAGGATGACAATCCAACTGCTGCTCCTAAACCAACCGCAACTGACAAAATAACTGTGCAGGATCCCAATCGGATCAGCACGCATGACCGGTTGGAATCGAGTGCTTCAAAAAAGAAAAAGACTGCTCCGGCCCGTGAAAACCAGGTATTGGAATCTTCAGCACCCGGTTCCGACAGCTACGGTTCTGCACCATCCCCGGCCATTGGCGAGCCAAGAATACGCATCAGCCTGATCATGGGGCTTGAAACCTTATCGACCCAAACTGTCCGTCTGGCGGTCTTCCGTGTCGGCGGAACAGTATTGCCGACTGCAGCAGCCAGTGCAGACCGTCAACTGACGGCCCGGATCCCTGCGGCAAAATTGGAGGAACTCTTAGCACAACTGGAAAAACAGGCCAGGATTGTTGAGCGACCGGCTGTGGCTAAATCGGTTGAAGCGGTGGTGGTCGATATCCTCTGGTAATTCGACATTGCAGCCAATTGACTCAGCTGTTTTGACTTCTTATTCGAAATAATATTTTCTAGACCTCCGAGGTTTTGGAAACCTCGGTGGTCTAGACTGAAATTATTGCCACATTATTTTACTTCCACCTGACTACTTCTGGTCTGTTCCAGCAGGTATTCAACAAAGGCCCGGTTGGCACGGGACAGATAAGCCTGCTGTTTCCAGGCGATCATCAGATCCATGTATAGCGGTGGCTCAAAGGAAATGGCCTTCATTCCGGCATTTTGATCCGTCACCATCCTGAGGCAGACCGAAACACCCTTGCCGTTCAGCACAAGAGCGGCGACCAGTGAAAACAGGTTCGTTTCCACCAGCACATTCGGTACGATTCCCTTCTTTTTAAAAATATCAAAAATAAGCTCCCGCAGATAATAGCCTTCCTTGTAAAAAGCCAGATCCTGTTTGGCAAAATCCTGATAACTTATGGAACTGCGTTGTGCCAGAGGATGTTCACTGTTTACACAGACCACAACCTCTTCACGCATAAACCGGTGAACCTCCAGATCATCAGGATAATCACTTCCCACAATCACCCCCATATCAAGCTCACTGCTGCTGAGCATGCTCTGGATTTTCCAGGAGCCTTCTCCATATACGGACAAATGCAGACCGGGATGTTTTTCCATGAATCCGCTGATTATTTTGGGAAAAAAATAGGCGCCCATCATGGGAGGAATTCCAAGCCTGACCTCGCCGCGATCAAGGCCTTTCAGTGCCCCCATCTCCATCTCCGCCGACTTGACCTCATCCAGAATGCGTTTGACGTGCTCCAGAAAAATTTCCCCTTCTGCAGTTAAGGAAATTTTCTTTTCCTGTCGATTAAAAAGAGTCAGATCGAGTTCTTCCTCCAGTTTTTTAATAGACACACTGACGGCCGGCTGAGCGATATGAAGCAGATTGGCTGCTTTGGTAAAATTATTCTGACGGGCAATTTCCATAAAATAGCGCAGTTGTCGAATATCCATATCATCGCCTTTTGATATTAATTGATTATAGAAATGATACTGATTATATATTTTATTTATATTTTGGCAAATGCTATCGTAGCTGGTAAATATCTGAATTTTTGCAAAATCGGGATTCAAATGAGCGCAGTCTACCGCGGTACAAAAAAATTCATGCAGATCAACCTGGCCTTTTTTGCAGCCGGTTTTGTTACTTTTGTAACGCTGTATGATGTTCAGCCACTGCTTCCGGTTTTCTCCCATGAATTTGCTGTCTCTGCTGCTTTAGGCAGCCTGCCTTTATCAATGGCGACCTGTACCATGGCTGTTTCCATGCTGCTTGCCGGGACCCTGTCCGAAACCTGGGGCAGAAAACGGATCATGACCGTAGCCATGTTCATGACTTCTGCCATAGCCATCCTGACCGCTTTAAGCGAAACCTACTTTACACTGATTATTTTGCGGCTTTTGCAGGGTGTGGCGCTGGCCGGACTTCCGGCTGTGGTCATGGCCTATCTGAGCGAGGAAATGGATACTTCGGCCCTCGGCTCGGCCATGGGGCTCTACATTGCCGGCAATGCAGTGGGCGGAATGACTGGCAGGATTTTTACTGCAGTAGTTACTGACTATTATTCATGGCGAACCGCATTGGGTATTATTGGAATAATCTGTCTACTGACCAGTTTCTACTTTGCCAGGACGCTCCCGCCTTCGTCCAATTTCCAAACAAGACCATTCCATTCGGGCTACCTGTATACTTCTCTCATACAAAACCTGAAAAACCGTGGACTACTCTACCTGTATGCAATCGTCTTTCTGCTCATGGGCGGCTTTGTCACACTGTTCAACTATATCACCTTCAGACTGCTGGCTGATCCATACTACCTTAGCCAAACCCTGATCAGCTGGATTTTTCTGGTCTACCTGCTGGGATCTTTCAGCTCCGCCATTGCCGGACGTCTGGCCCAGCGACACGAACGGGGACTGATCCTGTTGTACTCGCTGCTTATCATGGTTATGGGGGCATTAATAACACTCTTCAGCAACCTGATAGTAATCATCCTCGGCATAGCTGTTTTCACAATCGGCTTTTTTGCTTCACACACAACCGCGTCCAGCTGGGTCGGCGCCAGGGTAAAAACAGCCAGGGCCCAAGCCTCTTCACTGTACCTGTTTTTCTACTATCTGGGCGGAAGCATCACCGGTACGGTCGGAGGAATATTCTGGTCAAACTTCGGCTGGGCGGGTGTAATAGGTATCATCAGCCTGCTGCTGTTTTTAGCAATTGTACTGACTGTCTGTTTAACAAGCTTCTCCAGAAAAGAAGGGCTGGATCCAGGTTCCCACCAGACAGTTGATGACATGGTGCTAAGCCAAAACTGAACAATTCAAAAGCAGATCCTTCCCCATATGCAATGCCCCGTTTTCCGTGCCGGAACGGGGCTCTTTTTTTTATTCCAAAAAAAATATTTTTTTCAGGAACTTTTCCTTTTCCCCGCTGTCTAAGAATTAAAGACAAAATTCCGGGAGGGAAAAAACATGAAAACAATTCTGGCAGTAATTATGGCAGCGCTGCTGAGCGCATCAGGGGTCTGGGCAAAAACATTCAATGAGTCGATCGAAGTACGGATTGTTACGGATAACGGACGCGTTTTACCGACCTATCCGGTTAAAATCAGGCAGGGCATGAGTAAGGTTTATGCGGAAGCGGTCAAAGGCGAACAGTATGAAATTGAGGTCAAAAACCGTCTTAACCGGCGTGTGGGTGTTGTGATCGCAGTGGATGGGCGCAATATCATCAGTGGCGGCAAGTCCTGGCTTAAAAACAGCGAGCGGATGTATATTCTGGAACCATACGGTTCCGGCGAGTTTGCCGGATGGCGCAGCGATCAGGAACGGATCAACAGATTCTATTTCACCGATGTGCCGGACTCTTACGCGGCAGCATTCGGAGATGGCAGCGCAATGGGTGTCATTGCAGTTGCGGCCTATCCTGAAGTGCGCAGACCTGAACCGCCGCAGAGGCAGAGGGGAA
Organism: uncultured Geobacteraceae bacterium; assembly: GCA_964509295.1. Lineage (GTDB taxonomy): Bacteria > Desulfobacterota > Desulfuromonadia > Geobacterales > Pseudopelobacteraceae > JBGSQR01. The sequence goes on from CAZDWS010000018.1 coordinate 26,084, forward strand.
GCAGTTTTGACAGCAATGCTGCTGACAGGTCCGGGCCGGCCGCCCCTGCACCGTCCCAGGCTCCATTGGCTGAACAGAAGGCAAAAAAGTCCGCCAGAGCAGAGAAAACAATGGAAAGTGCCGGGACCGGTTATGGGCGCAGTGAATACTCACCAACCTACATTGTGGAGTTTGAACCTGAAAAACGGGCCGTAAATACCGCCTATATAAAATATGAGTGGCGCTCCACACTCTGCCGTCTGGGCGTGGTCGACTGCAGCAACCCGGACCGGCGCCCCCATAACCGCCTGTGGGACAATAACGGTTATACACCGCCGCCACCAGGCCGCTGATCTGATTCCACTGTTACAGAAAAACGCCCCCGAAATAATTTCCCGGGGGCGTTTCCTTTTCATGGGTAATTCAGCATAAAGAAGTTGCGTCAAGCCGTATTTCGGTCGTTTTTTCGCATTTGCAGAATTACAGCCGGCAAAGTTACCAAAGCAAACAGGGCCGTAAATCCTATACCAAGGTTGGTGGCCCAACCGATGGAAGCCAGGGCCGGATAGTCAGCAAAAGCCAGAGAACCGAAACCGGCTACCGTAGTCAGGGCAGAGATAGCAACCGCCCGCCCGGCCTGAACAAATCGTTCTTCGCTATCAGCATCACAGGCAGAATTAATCCGGTGAGCGATATGGAGGCCATAATCGCTACCCATGCCAACGATGGTTACCAGCACCATGGCATTCATGAAATTGATTCCCATTCCGGAAACGGCCATACTGCCAACCATCAGGACAGCACCGCCGGCAACGGGAAACAGTGCGTAAAACATCCCCATTCCGGATTTAAAATGCGTTACAACCAGAAACAGTACCAACAGTCCGCCCAACAGAAAACTCCACATGAAACTGCTGGCAACGGAACCGGCCAACTGACTGCTGACCAGGTCGACACCGGTAACACGGGCGGTCGGCACAACCCTGGAAAGTTCAGCTAAAAAAGTTGGCAGCGAAAACTCTTCATCCTGATAATGCAGGTATATCAAGGCATGATAACCGTTGGCATCCTTGATCAGGTGGCGATTGACCACACCTCTCAAAGGCGATGCAGCCAGCTGGGCTATCCCTTCAGCCTCGGCAACCGTTTCACCACTGTTAAAATGAGACATTGCCGAGATAAAGGGCATAAAAGGAGCAACTTCGAAACCGGACTTCTCCAACGCCGACTTCAAGGCAGACTCAGATCTTTTCAGGTCACTAGAACTCAAATACTTGATAATAGACTGTTGTTCCGAATGATCATTTATAACCTGCCCTAAAGACGACCACCCCCTGATGTGGCCGTCAGATCTGTAACGTTCTGCCAAACGGCTGATGGTGCCCATACGCTTCATCAGACCGTCCAGTTCGCTGCCATCCACTGCGATCAGCAACTGTTTCGGCGCCAGACTCAGGTGTTTCTCAATCTTTTCCTGAGCCATAAAAGCCTCGGAATGTTTCGGCTGCAGATTTTTCAATTCACCATCGAAAGTAATCCAGAATGCAGCAACCAAACCGCAAAGAAAAAGCACAGCTGTGCCAATAATTACTTTTTGGGGATACCCCTTAACCAAACGCCAGATCCAGCCCATACCCACAGCAGGTATGGGCAGAAATGGAGCGGGAAATCGTTTTTCCATATATATCAGCAGAGGTGGCAGAAAAAACAGGGTTGCATACAGTGAAAATATTACCCCCAATCCTACCAGCAGACCCAATTCATAAAGCGCCCTGACATCTGAAACCATCAAAGCTATGAAGGGAAAGGCTGTTGTGGTTGCAGCGGTAAAAAGACCATGACCGGTATCAACCACTGCCAGATGAAGCGCTTCTTGAACATCTTTACCTTCTGCCCGTTCGCAATGATAGCGATCATACAGATGAACGGAGTAGTCAGTGCCCAGACCGATGATCAGTGCCATAAATGCGAATGAAATAATATGGACCGATGGAAGCAGCAGGGATGCAACAGCCAGGGCGCAGGCGACACCAACAACAATTATCAGAGGCAGGAGAATTGTGGGCAACAGGCGCCTGTAAACCCAGTAAAAAATCAGCAGTACCACCACCAGTGAAGAGAGAATGCAGGAAATAATATTGGACTTCATTTCTGCCTCATCAAGAACCGCACTCATATGGGCTCCGGCACAACTGACAGAAACAGTTAATCCTTTACGGGCCTCATTGATGCCAACCACCAGCCTGCGTGCAAAGTCAATATCCTGGACCGGACGGCCAGGTTCGGCAATAATGATCATTACCCGACCATTTCGAGAAAGAAAATAGGGAGAATTGGCGTCAAGATCAAGCGACTGGCTGGCCGCTTTCAGACGCGGTAAAATCAATTCTCTGATATAAAGCGGGTCTGCAGTAACAAGGGCTGTTGTAGTGCCGCCTATCTGTCCGGAAAGGTCGGTTTTCATTCTCTCGACTGAGGAAACCGGTGCCGATCCGGATAGTTTTGCCGATAATGCAGCACCATCCTGAGGAGAAACAAACAGTTGTGGACGGGCCACAGCATAAGCGATAAAGTCGGTAAAAAGCTGACCCTCGGACTCATCGTATACACGCCATGTCACTCTGGAAAAAGCCGGTTGACCATCCAACTGCATTTTTTGCAGTCTATTAACCAGCTTTTCCGCTTCAACCGGAAGCTGATCCTTATCGCCTTCCAGCAGGAAATATGCATCCTTGCTCCCGCCGGTCCATTCAAGAGATTCAAGCAACAGTTGAAGTGCAGGCAGGTTTTTAGGAAAGATCCGGAAAATATCCGCCTCAAAATTTGTTCTGGCAATAATAATTCCAGACACGACAAGTAACAGTAGCGAAGTTGCAAAAACCTTCACAGGTGACTTTGTGGCAACCCGAAAGATCCACTCAAGATGCCGCAGAGTTAATCGATTGAAACTGCTGGCTATTTTTGAAATCAGTCTGACAAACATTAGTTTCGGGCACCTGTGTTTTACCATTTGAGAATAAAAAAACCTTACGGACAAGACAATTTTTATAGCAGATTAGGCAACCTGCCTCCAGAGTATTATGAAAAAAGTTATTTTTACTTGATGAACAACCGCATTTTACGTATAGTTTTGAAAGTTGTATAGCGTCTGGAGGCCCCTATCAATGAACATCAAAATCTTCCCCCTGAACACCGAAAAAATGAAGCAAAAAGTTGCCGATGAAAACCAGCTCGGTTTTGGCAAACTTTTTACCGACCGCATGCTGGTCATTGAATGGAAGCCTGAAGAAGGCTGGCACAATGGTCGCATCGAACAGTATGCTCCTTTCATGCTTGATCCCTCCTGCATGGTCCTGCATTACGCCCAGGAAATCTTCGAGGGTTTAAAGGCTTATAAACTGGCTGACGGCAGAATTGCGCTGTTCAGACCGGAAATGAATGCCCAACGCTTTAACCGGTCTGCCGAGCGCATGTCCATGCCGGAACTGCCGGTGGAACTGTTTCTTGACGGAATTGAGAAGATAGTCGCTCTTGAGAAAGACTGGATCCCAAGCGCGCCAGGCACTTCATTGTATATCCGCCCGGCCATGATTGCCGTAGAACCGGGCCTGGGTGTCAGACCTGCCAATCACTTCTACTTCTTTGTCATCCTTTCACCGGTTGGGGCCTACTATTCAGCCGGTTTCAACCCGATCAGCATCCTGGTTGAAGATCATTTTGTGCGTGCCGTACCTGGCGGTACAGGCGAAGCCAAAACCGGCGGCAACTATGCCAGCTCAATCAAGGCCGCCATGGAAGCCAAGAAAAAAGGCTACGAACAGGTACTCTGGCTGGATGCCTGCCACAAGCGGTATGTTGAGGAAGTCGGCTCTATGAACATGTTTTTTGCCTATGGCAAAAAAATAGTTACTGCCGAGCTGACCGGTTCAATCCTGTCCGGCATAACCAGAGACTCGGTTAAAACCCTGGCAAAAAGCATGGGTTATGAATTTGAAGAGCGACAACTGGACATTCACGAACTGACAGCAGACATAAAGAGTGGCAAACTGACCGAAGCATTCGGCAGTGGTACCGCTGCTGTCATCACACCGGTAGGAACACTCTGCTACAAGGACGAAGTTTTCCAGATCGGTAACGGTGCTGTTGGTGAGTTGACACAAAAACTTTATGACACTTTGACAGGAATCCAGACTGGCCTCATCAAAGACGAATTTGGCTGGGTCAAGTTCGTAGGCTAGAAATCCAGCATTAAAGCCTCCGGCGAACAAACCGGAGGCTTTAATGCTCTTACAGACTACTTATGAATAAAGATAAATCAAAAAGCAGTTCATCCAACAAACTCTGCACATCCTGCCGTCGCACCTGCAAGCAGGCTGGAAATGCTGTAGTAGCCCAATGCCTGCGTTACTATCCGTTCAACCGGAAACAGACAAAACACGAATTCAACTGGAAACAGATGGAACTCGTCTTATGCTGTTCAAGTTCAGAGTTGACCGCTTCAAAGAGCTGATTCAAATTTTAGATTTCACGATTGTTGCCGTTGTGGCTCAGGGGTAGAGCAGCTCACTCGTAATGAGCAGGTCGTCGGTTCAATTCCGATCAGCGGCTCCAGTTTAAAAAAATTTAGCTAATTATTTCAAATACTTAGCTAAATTATTCAAAACCTCCCGGAGGTGCGCACACCCAACGCACACAAGGAGGTTTTTTTCATGTAATTTCTAAAATACCTACTACATGTAGCGGCTCGCACTCATAATCCCTCCGAATCGCAATTATCGCAATTTTCGGCTCACTTTATTTGATTCTATCCAGTGTCTCTGGTTCACTCTATTTGCAAATTAGATCGCAATTATAAATTCGGGATCGCAATCATCCGTGTCGGGATCACTTTATCTGCAACTGATCTAAAAATATTATTCCCGTTTATCTTCCAAACAGCCTCCAGCTTAGATTTGAAGACCCGAGTCAATAACAATATTAACTAGCAAGTAAATGAAGTCTCTTGTGTGATTATTAAAATAATTATTATTTAAAAAGTAATTGACAATTAATTCTATGCAATATAGAGATTTATATAATTATTGCCTGCTTATATTAGATGTGTCCGAGTAAAACCAAATAGAAGTAAGTCGCCGAAAGGGTAAAGCACGGGTAACCGTGTGGCACAAAGCTACCACCCAGAATGAACTGGGTAGAGGGGCTGTCGAAGTGACGGATGTTGTTTGTCTGGTCATGGAAGCCTACCTTTTTTGGGGTAGGCTTTTTGATTTATTTGCTATTCAAATAATATCTAGGCTTCCATCTAAATTTATAACGTAATAATAAATAACATACTTTGCCGTTTTATTTATGGCATCGGGAGAAAATATGTTCAGAAAAAATGGTCTTTCAATATGTTGCATATTTGTCATGGCATTATTGACATGGTTGATAATACCAATTTCGCATGCTCTCGCAGGTTCTGCAACGATAGCGTCAGGAACAAGTAAATATAAAAGTAAATCTACAGTGACAGATATTTTAACGATAAGTGATCTTGCAAACATTAACAGTTCAAGGATTTCACTATTTAATGGTGTCATTAGTTCAGTTGAAAAAGATTTTGCTTTTGGCCCATCAATAAATGACTATTTATTACTTAATTATACAAATTGTTCCGAAACCAGCTTAAGAGATTTTACCGAAACAATGTACGGAAACTGTTTATATAATGTTGAAGACAAGAACTCCAGTGTGGTCGAGCATTTTCATAATCCCCAACCATATTGTCCAAGCAGTGAGACAAAGGGGTTTTATGCAGGCAGGGCGGTCTATGATAAAGCAACTACACTTGCAGAAAGTTTATTCAATACTAGTCTTGCTGACGCAATAGAAGCTTGTGGAAATTGTGATATACCAGAAGAAGGAAGACAATTAGATGAGTCATCAAGCAGCTCTGAAATTAATATTAATATTTCAGACAACACACTAGATACAAATAGTCTTTTCATTTACGGAGAGATAGAGTTTATTGCGTCATCATCACCATCCCCATCTTATGATTTGACCAAATTCAGTATTAATAGCTTTGCTCCATATGAAATTGATGCTTCCACAAATAGAATCAGAATTGAAATACCGCTAACTAAAAACAATGGTCCGCTATCGTTAGTGCCTGCTATGTCAGACGGTGTTGTAAAATTCATTCCATATTCTTTTACGCTTGGGGCTTCCACCGTTCCCCCTGTTTTTACTCCTCCTGCTACAGATCCTAAAGATAAGGGCAAAAACCCATGCAACTCAACCTCAATGGGCTCAAGTGCCAACCTGAAAAGCGGAAATTACTATCACAACCAGGCTGTTGTTGATAAGCCGGCAAGTCTTGCTTTAGAACTCTCTTACAACAGCCTGGAAACTCTTGATACACCTCTTGGCAAAGGATGGACCCACAGTTTTAATATAAGTCTTAAAGAAGTATCCAACGTCATTACCCTTAAACTCGATGACGGAGATATTTTGAAGTTTGTTCTGTCAGGAAGTGTCTATTTACCTGTATCGAACAGCAGTGAAACAAGCTCTATAATTAAAAATACCGACAACAGTTACACCCGCACCTTTAAAAGCGGTCACATCCAAACATTTAACGGCAGCGGCCAGCTGACTTCTAGCATTGATACAAACGGCAACATAACCACGCTCATATATTCAGGATCAGATCTTACAACCATAAACGATTCAACCGGTCGTAATATTAATATCAATTCAAGTGGCGGCAGGATCAGCAACATTGTTGATCCTGCAGGTAGAATAACCACATTTGGATACACCGGTAACCTTCTCACAAGTGTTACCAACCCAGTTGGTACTAGCTGGCAATATACCTATGACTCTAATGGCATGATGGTAAAAAAGACAAATCCTTCAGGTTATCAGAGCATTAATAAATATGATGTTTATGGTAAAAATATCAGCAATACAGACCACGAAGGCAAAATAAAAACTATTCATTACTATACCGAAACAAGCACCATCGTCACAGAGAAAGACGGTAGCACTTGGACGCGTACATACGACTCTGTCTTGAACGCCCCTACTGAAACATCTGACCAATTAGGCAATACAGCCACACAGTCATATGACGACAAAGGCAATTTACTGACCAGTACCACCCCATATTACGATACAACCAGATACACCTATGATTCCGATAACAACATGACATCCATCACCGACCCACTTGGCCACAAAATTAATTACACCTACAACAACCTCGGTCAGGTACTTACAAGAAGCGAATCCGCTGCAGCGATTCCTCCTCCGGTACTGTCTTTTGCATTAAACAATGCTGACGAGCTTAACACCCTAGCAGCTTCTAGCGAACGTACCACCACCAACATATATGATGGCAAAGGGAACTTGCTGCAAACAGTAGATTCCAAAGGTTTCATTACTACCTACACATATGACACAAAAGGCAACCTGCTCACAACAACCGACCCACGCAATAAGACGATCACATTTGCCTATGACTCATACAACAATGTAAGTTCCATCACCGACCAGAAAGGCAAGATAACTAGTTTTACACACGACGTGCTGGGTAACCTGCTTACCGAAACCAACCCGGCAGGCAAAACCACCACATACGAATATGATGTAATGAACCGTTTGATTAAAACTATCGACCCGCTTGGCCACATAACACAGTACACCTATGACAATATGGGCAACAGGCTGACTGCAACCGACAGGAACGGTAAAACCACCTCTTATACCTATAACTACAAAAACCAGCCCTTAACCATAACCGATGCTCTGGGTAATGTCACCACCATGGCTTATAGCGGCAGTGGCTGCGGCAGTTGTGGCGGTAGTGGCAACGATAAGCTGGTATCCGTGACCGATGCCAATAACAATACTACCCGCTACGAATATGACCTTGTTGGCAACATGGTAAAAGAGATCGATCCCAGAGGCAATATCATCAGCTATGACTATAATCCGAATGGGAAAATAATCAGCAAGACAGACGGCAACGCTAGAAGCACCACCTATAGTTACGATGCCAACGGTCGCCTCGTGTCCAGAACCTATCAGGATGGAACAAGCGACACATTCACCTATGATGCTTTAGGCAACATAATTACCGCTGCCAACGACAATATCAATTACACCCTCGGCTACAACGCCAACAACAAACTCAAGCGCATAGTCGACAACACCGGCAGAAAAATCAGCTATGCATACAATGCCAACAGCAACCGTACAAAAATAACTGCACCGGATGGCAGAATAACCACCTATGCCTATGATGCAAAAAATCGTCTTATCAAACTAACTGACAATAGCAATGTTTACGCATTCACCTATAATGTTCTCGACAGAAGAACCAAGCTTACCAATCCAAATGGCACCTACACCACCTATAACTACGATGCCGATAGTCGCTTAACAAAGCTTATAACAAGCACGTCAGCCGAAACTGTGGTCGACTCGATCACTAACAGCTGATATAAGCTGGAAAAAAAGGACACCAAATGTGTTAAAAGAAATCACAGGAGGT
>CAZDWS010000019.1:0-8074 GCA_964509295.1 uncultured Geobacteraceae bacterium
AATTTTGGACGCCGATTTATACTAAAAGTGGGTCATTTTTGCATGCCTGTTAACAGCATGGCCAGCACCGATCTGCAGTGATTATAGAGAATCAGCGCCTCGCCGCGTTTTCCAAGATGGCGATAGCAGGCCAGCAGACGCTGATAGAACTCTTCAACCAGATCATCAATTTCCAGACCTTTCTGATAACATTCGGCTGCCTTGTACCAGGCTCCTGACTGTTCCCAATAGCAGCCTGAATTCACAACAAGACGAACAAACTTGCTCCTTAGGCGTTCACGGGTGGAGAGCGCCCAGGGTAGCCCACTATCCACCAGAAAGTTACCGCTATACAGTGAGAGAGCCCTGGCTGTAAGCCGCCCCATTTCTTCCGGAGCCAAATCTCTGTCATTGGCGAATCGGAGCGCATCAATTCGAACGACCATGCGCTCAAACTCCCAGATATCAACCCAGCAAAAATTCTGATCAATACTCAAACACCCATCCCGAAATTGAATAACCTGATCGTGGCTGAGCAGCCGTCTCAAACGGTAAAGCGTAATTTTAAAGGATTGGTGTGATGTCTCGCTTTCCATTTCAGGCCAGACCAGATCTATTATCCGACCAACCCTAATGTTGCGGCCGCCAAGGGCGATCAGAACCTTAAGCATGGCCAGCGGCTTTTGCTGGACCTTTCCGGAAAACTCAATCGTTTTCCCATTCCGGACAATATTAAACCGGCTCAAGACATAGATCTTAAGCGGCCATGACCGGTTCCCCGTTTCCATGCAATCACAATTCGTTTCGGGGTATATGCACCCGACCGGGTGATCCGCATGAATTTTATCTTCGCCGACTCCCCGGCAACCCTGTTTCCCGTTGCAACAATCCATTTCCTTTTTACAGCAATTCAAAGAACGGCAGTTTTTAGAGACCTCATCCACTCCATCTCCTCCAACAGACAGGTAGTTTCTGTCCGGAAACGGTGTATTTAACACCTGACTGAGTTTGCATTTTCCAAGGCCATGATTAAAATTGCTGAATAATACAAATTTTATTGGCAAATTGCAATACACACAATCAGCTGCCCGATTTTATATGTGGCCTGGATGACTTTATAGCGGTTCCGCATTGCAGGGCCAGGCGGTTACAAATACGTTTATCGCCCCGAACAGCCTGATTCCGGAGCCTGCCCCCGGAGTTCTTTTGCCCCTGTCTGTGCCGATTAGCATCCGCAAAAAAGAATGGAAAATATATCCACCCGTCAATAAAAAAAGGCGTCCATGCGGGCGCCTTTTTTACATAAAAGTTTTTTATTTCTGATTCACAGATTCTGGCTTATTGGCAATACCGCCAAAATCACCTTATTGTCTCCCTCATACATTCAACCAGAAAATCAAAGACCTCTTCGCGGGTTTCAATAAACCAGGGCATCCGGTTGAGCGTTTCCTCAATCTGGTGCAGAACAAAACCATCTGTGGTGCCCAGTTCATCCATTACCGCACCGAACATGGGTAAAACCTCAAAAAGATCGTCCCGGTCAAAGGGAGTTTTATCCGGCTTGCCTGTAAATTTGGGCAGACTGCGATTTTCTATGTCACGAGGATATTTGAATTGCAGATCGGATGGTTTGAGTTTGATTTTCATGATAGCACCTCGTTGAGCTTTTATTCTATGACCCGCAACCGCTGCCGCAACTGCCACAACCGCCCTTGGCATGGGGCACACTCTGGGGGGATGGGCAGCTGCTAATCGACTCCACATCTATCTCCCATACTCCATCCACCAATTCACCCTTCAAAGCACCACTTTTAATCATCATCAGTATTTTGGGAATTGTTGTATGCAGTACTTCGGCTGCTGTTTCAATCGTCATTATCTGGTATGTATTCTGTGACTTTTCCATAAAACCTCCCTGGCATAATGCCGTATCTACTGTTAAATACCCTTGCCTGCATAAATCTTGATCAGCTGATTATTGTTAAGCGGCCTGCGTGTCTGCTGGGCAATCTTGCGAACCTTGTCCATCAGATGCATCGCCTCCGTACGGCTGATGGATATCCCCATATCACGGTAGCGCTCGATCAAACCGCTGCTGCCGGAATGTTTTCCCACTACGATCTGACGGGTCAGACCCACTTCAGCCGGATCAAATCCTTCATAATTTTTCGGATCCTTGATAACTCCATCCGTATGCAGACCGGATTCATGGGCAAAGACATTCTCCCCGACCACAGCTTTCCAGGCCGGCAGGGTGCGATGGGAAGCCTTGGAAACAAACAGGGACAGCTCACGGAAACGGTGGGTATCAATGCCGGTCTCAATGCCGCTGGCATGTTTCAGCCCCATGACAACTTCTTCCAGGGCCGCATTACCAGCCCTTTCGCCTAGCCCGTTGACGGTGGTATTGGCTGAGATGGCACCGGCCTGAATCCCTGCGATCGTATTGGCGGTCGCCATGCCAAAGTCATTATGAGTATGCACCTCAATCGGCAGACCTGGAACGGCCTCCCGCAGCGCTGCAACTTTTTCAAACATGCTGAACGGATCCATAATGCCCAGGGTGTCGCAGAAACGGAAACGATCACCACCCATGGACAAGGTGATTTCCATCAGTTCCGCCAGAAAACCCAGGTCGGCCCTTGTACCATCTTCACCGCCCACCAACACATACAGGCCGTTTTCCTTGGCAAAACCCAGCGCCACTTTCAGCTGTTCCTTAACCCATTCGCGGGTTTTACGAATCTTATTCTCAATCATGATATCTGATACGGAAAGCGATATGTCCACCGCCTTAACTCCGCAATCAATGCTTTTTTGAATATCAGGCACCAGGGCCCGGTTCCAGGCGATCAAGCGGGCATTCAGCCCCAGGTCAACCAGAGCTTTGATTCCATCCCGCTCTTCCTTGCCCATGGCCGGAATACCGCACTCGATTTCGTGCACTCCGATTGAATCCAGCATACGGGCAATAGTGATCTTGTCACGTTTGCTGAAAACCACACCGGCGGTCTGTTCACCATCACGCAGGGTTGTATCGTCTATGATAACTGAATTTTTTGTATTCATAACAACCTCCGCGACTGTTTTCCTGTTTTAAGACAAGAATGAAATCAGCCGCAACTTCCCATTGTTGCTAGTCCGAATATATGCTTCGGGCGATAATCCGGCATGACACCGCTATACATCAACTCATTGCTTCCCTGAATCGTGAACCCATAGGACTCAAGCTGTTCTCCTGCGGAACAGTTTCCGGCAGGCACATCGCAGAAAACCTTTACACCTTCAGGAACCATCTCCATTACGGCATTAAAGATGCGAACTGCAGAATCAGTTTCCAGAGCTGCCCAGGGCCCGAGCTGCAATATTTTTCCATAGGGCTGAAGGACAGCAAAGGCCTCTGCTTCAGCCTTTACAAAACCGCGTCTGCTGACCGTATGCAGTAGCGGGTAGCGTTCATCTCCCCAACCCAGTTTATCCAGAGCACCGTTCACAGCAGTAAGCCCGTTTCCGATTATTGTGCTGTAGTTAGCCCTGCCTTCACCAATCCACCTGTTAATTTTATCAACCGTTCGAAAGCCATACTTGGCATAAAGCGGTTTACCTGATGTCGAGGCGGTCAGCCATATTGTCCCGGCACCCTCTTCCCGCAAAGCCAACATCGCCTTTAAAAACAAGGCTTTTCCAATTCCGTTGCCGCGACACTCCGCATCAACTACCAGATTTCCAATCCAGCCGCTGTTATTGTGAATAGTTGAAGTAACAAAGCCGATCGCCTCACCATTATCGTCCCTAGAACAAAAGCAGCCAGCCGAAAAGACATCCAGTAGATAATCCAGCTCCCACGGATCAGAAACCCACTTTTCAACTGCTGCCAGCTCAAGAAAACTGCCCGTATCGGACTTATAAAAGTGATCAATCAGCATGTTCATTCCTATTCCAATTTTAAATCAAATTGGTATTAGCCGTTGGCCGGCGTGCCTGGCAAACCACAGCCTGCATTGCCTACTGTAACATCCTGTCCGATCAGGCCGATGGCATCTGCACGACACTGTTTGCAATGGGCAAACTGGCCAATGATGCCTTCGTTGGCCTTTCTGACTTCAGCCAGCTTTTCTGCAGTGGGTGGTTCCACGCCTTCAAAATCTGCCTGTGGAATCAGTGGCATAATGTTCATTACAAAAGCGCCCAGCTCTTTGACCCGCTTGGCGATCAACGGGATCTGCTCTTCGTTGACGCCCGGAACCAGAACAGTATTAACCTTGATGGTCATTCCCAGCTCACCGGCACGTTTTAATCCTTCAAACTGGTTTTTGATCAGTATTTCTGCCGCTTCCACGCCGGTATAATGTTTGCCGTGGTATACGATGTGCTTGTATATTTTTGCTCCAACTTCAGGGTCCATGGCATTAATCGTCACTGTCAGGCTGTGCAGTCCCAGATCAACAAGCTTGTCGATGAATTCTGGAAGCAGCAGACCGTTGGTGCTCAGACAGAGCATCAGATGCGGGAATTCCTGCTTGATCAGCTCAAACGTTTCGAAAGTCTGTTTATTGGCCAAAGGGTCGCCAGGACCGGCTATACCCACAACCTTGATCATCTCGCCGATAACCGGGCTGGCCATGACATCGCGCACCTTCTGAATCGCCTCTTGCGGGGTTTCCAGTCTGCTGGTCACACCAGGGCGTGATTCATTGGCACAATCATGCTTGCGAGTACAGTATCCGCACTTGATGTTACAGGCTGGAGCAACAGCCAGATGCATCCGGCCATTCTTGTGGTGGTTGCCGCCAAAACAGGGGTGCCCCTGCTGAATTCTGTCTTTCTTGTCGCATCCGGTTCCCATTTTAAACTCCTTTCAGATGAAAAAAGCCCATGGGGTTTTCCCCCACGGGCTCCGTTGCCTCGTTGTGAAACTATTATCTGCATGTTTTTTATGACTAATGAAACTAGATAAGGCATAGACCGTGCCAGTTTATTCATTTACAGCAAAACATCCACAACATGCTGTTTTTGCATATTTATTTTGTGACTGCCCTATTTTTAACCACGACTACCAACCATCACTTTTTGTCAAAAGCAGACAACATGCCTTAATTTTAAGCAAAAACCCTGTTTTGAACTGCAATCTTTTGTCCATACCTTGATTTTTTGAGATGGATTAACAATTGCATAAAAAAACTATCACCGTAATGAAAGGACTGCCATGTACGATAGCCATAATCTTGCTGAAATTCGTGAGCGAGCCCGGGCCGCCTTCATCGGTATGGCCATTGGCGACGCGTTGGGTGCCACACTTGAGTTCATGACAACGACAGAGATCAAAGCCCAGTACGGTGAATTCAAGGACATTATCGGTGGTGGCTGGTTGCGGCTGAAACCGGGACAGATAACAGATGACACGGAAATGGCACTCTGCATCGCCAGGGCGATTGTTAAGGCGCAAGGCTGGTCACTGGACGGAATCGCCCAGAATTTTGCAGCTTGGCTCAAATCACGCCCGGTAGATTGCGGTGATACCTGTCGCAAGGGTATCAGGAATTACATCCTAAACGGCTCACTGGAAACAAAACCGAACGAATGGGATGCGGGAAACGGGGCGGCCATGCGCATGCTTCCGGTGGCGCTATTTTCCCTACCCGACGAAACCCTGCTCAAAAAGTATGCAATCGAACAGGCCCATATTACTCACAACAACCCTGTATCGGATGCGGCCTGCCTCTGCCTGGGAAAAATGCTGCACATGGCAATCTGCAGCGCCGAAAAGCAACAGATTCGCCGCGAGGTAAACGGACTGGTTGCCCGTTTCCCGACCTATAATTTCGAACCTTACAGAGGACTGGCAACCAGTTATGTGGTAGATACATTTCAGACGGTTTTTCATTGGTTTTTCAAAGGCCGGACTTTTGAAGAATGTGTCGTAGGGGTGGTTAATCAAGGGGCTGATGCCGATACAACCGGCGCTATCTGCGGCATGCTGGCCGGAGCCTATTACGGCATGGAAAGCATCCCGCAAAGGTGGATCAAAAAACTGGATCGTAAGGTTCTGGTTGAGATTGAACAGCTGTCAGACCGGTTGGTAATGGCCAGCCCTCTGGGAAAAGAAGGTTAAGGCTGAGGTTCAGAACTTCCTCAACCTTAACCTCAACCTTAATCTGCCTTTAATATTCCATCTGCAATCTGGCGCAGCGACTTGCGCTTATCCATCGCCATTTTCTGCATGTGCCGATAAGCATCCGCCTCTGAAAGCCTGTCTTTCTCCATCAGCATCCCTTTAGCCTTTTCAATTATCTTGCGGTTGTCGATAATCTCCTGCAGATCGTCAATTTTTTCCTTGAGGGAATCAACCTGCTCCGAATGGGCAAGAGCGATTTCCATTGCCGGCAGAAGATCCTGCGCCCTGAGCGGTTTGGTTAAAAAAGCGGCAATTCCGCATTCAGCTGCCCGTTTTGCGGTCTGACCATCATAACAGTTTGTCAGCAGCATGATCGGGATCTTGAGCTTTTTACGGATCTCGGTGGCGGCTGTAATGCCATCCATTTCCGGCATGGCCACATCCATAATCACCATATCAGGAAAACTTGCCAACGCCGTTTCTACGGCCCTTTTACCGTCACCGCACTCGAAAATTTCATCAAAGCCAATGTCCATCAGCAGCGACTTAAGTGCCATCCTGACGAGAGGCTCGTCATCACAAATCAGTATTGTTTTGCCCATGTTATTTTCCTCCCTGTCATTGAAATAGCATGAGCTATGCCATTACAGCCAAATTTCAAAAACAAACTAATGGACCATAGGACACCCATCAAACAAAAAGGCCGTAACCTCACGGTAAACGGCCTTAAAATTATTTATATTTTTTTTGCACGGATCAAATTAATTTACGCCGGCGCCTCTGCATCATCCGGTTCTTCTTCCAGTGGAATAATGACAACCTTGATTTTACCCTTGCCCCACAGACCTATTTTCTTGGCCGCAGCCTTGGACAAATCGATAAAATTGAATTTCTTGGGTGCGCAGCGGTCGTTGATCGTCACCTGCACTTCCTGTTTTGTTTTAGGATTAACAACCCTGACTACAGTTCCCATGGGCAGCGTATAATGGGCAGCAGTCATTTTATCCGGATGATAACGCTGGCCGGAACTGGTCCTTCGACCTTCAAAACGCTTGGCATAGTAAGTTGCAACCGCCTCGGCGGCCTCAAACTGGCTATCGCTATCCAGCAATTCTTCCAGGGATGTGACAATATGATCATCCACCAAAACCTTCGGCACTGGCTGTAACGGTTCTGCCTGGACTGCAGCAGCCAGGGACACAAGAACCAGACAAAACGCCAACCGGAAAGTTTTCTGCAGCAGATTCAAACCCATTCATACTCCGTAAACACCTGGTAAATATCGGATTTAAGAACTTTAGTGCAGGCATCATACAGTACAGGATCAATTTGGTCAAGTTTCAGGCGCCATTCAATAGTCCCGACCAGCTCTAACTGCCTGTTTCTGGTCATCAGAGCGACACCTTCTAATTACTGGATTATTTTATTTGCCATCCCTTGGTCCCACCAAATATATCTTTTTAATAAATGCTTTATATGATATTGGACAAGCTGCTTTGCATGATTTTACCAGTAAAAATACTGGAAAACGGCAATGTTGGCTTAATGTGCACAGACTAAATATTTAAATACTAATCCGTCATGGACTCATGACACAGATTTCAGCCTTCCACATGGAGAAGGAGTTTTTGAAGAGATCGGATCACAGTCGGAGTACATGCTAAAGATACAGTGCTAAACCCGTGCCGCCACTGCGCTCCACCACGTTTTTGCGGGTAAAAGGAGAGGAATCAAGCGTGTGTTATTGGATGCTCTTTTAAATATGCACGCAGTGCTTCATTCATACGGGTCTGCCAGCCCTTCCCCGTGGCCTTGAAAGCGGCGAGAACGTCACGGTCAAAGCGTACGGTTTGTGACTCCTTAACTCCACTGCCTAGCTTGCGGCCCGGCTTTTTGGCAAGCATCTCGTCGGCTACTTCTTTGCTGAACAATTGCGGAAGAACCTCGGAAGCTGGCCGGAAATGCTTGAAATCTTCTTTC